>NZ_AP025480.1:0-1200000 GCF_024347435.1 Vibrio cyclitrophicus | reverse complement strand
GAATCGTCCATCAGGGGTGATTTGACCACCTAGGTTTTGGCTACCTTGCCAAGTAATACGAGACGTCGAGTTATTTGACAAATTTACATTATAAATCTGAGGTTTACCACCACGATCCGAGGTAAAAATAAGAGACTTGCCATCTGGGTGCCAGAACGGTTCAGTATTATTTGAACGACCACGAGTAATCTGAGTCAGCTTACGACTAGCAAGGTCAAGTGTGTATACCTGAAGGCTGCCTGTCTTCGATAATACCAATGCCAATGTTTTACCATCCGGTGAGAATCTTGGCGCACCATTGTGACGAGGGTATGACGTCACCTTCTCACGTTCACCGGTATAAATATTCATAATGAATATTTCAGCTTGGCCATTTTGGAAACTCACATAAGCAAGCTTCTTACCGTCTGGTGACCATGCTGGTGACATCAGAGGCTGCTTAGAACGAAGCACTAAGCGCTCGTTGAAACCGTCATAGTCAGCCACACGAAGTTGGTATGGGTATTGGTCTTTATCGTTTACGACCACATAAGAAATACGGGTTAAAAACGCCCCTTTTTCACCAGTCAGCTCTTCATAAACTAAGTCAGCTATACGGTGCGCATACTCTCTCAAGCGTTTACCTGGAACCGTCGCTTTCTTGTTAAATAGAACGTGGTCTTTAGAAAGTACGAGTTGGCCTTCATCACTCAACGCGCGGCTTTGCCCTTTGGTTAACTGACCACGAACAATGTCGATCAATTGGTAATTAACCACATACTGCCCTTCGGCATTCTTAGTGATGCTACCGGTAAGCAATGAATCAACACCTAGATTCGTCCAAGCATCAAAATCCACCTCAGCTTCACTGTAGGGTGTTTGAGGCATTTTGCTTGTTGCAACAGGGCTGAATTTACCACTGCGTTGTAAGTCAGAAGCGATAACCGCTGATACATCGTGTGGTAATGGCTCTTCGCCTTCCCAGCGGAAAGGTACAATAGCGATAGGTCTTGCAGAGTTTATACCGTCTGTAATAACCAGCTCCAGCGCTGCATGTGCAAACTGGCTGCTTGTCGCTATTATGAAAACAAAACTCAGTAATAGTTTTTTTAACACAAGTTCGTCCTTTTACTCTGGTGATACAGTTAAGTTAATGTCTTTCAGTGATTTCACAATGTCTGGGTCTTTAGGCAACGGATAAGATTGCACTTGAGCCACGGCACGCTTGGTTGCTGCACACAATCGGCTATCACCATCCAGAATACTCAAGCTTCCCAAAATCGCATTCGAACCTGTTGGAATAAGCTTAAGGTTCACTCGACAAGAGCGCCCTCTATAACTGTCTTCTAACAGTAAGTTTTGCTGAATAAGTTGAGTATAAATCGCACCATAGCGTTGTGCTTCATCACTTATAAATTGTTGTTTCGCCGAAGAATTTTGAGTCGACTCAGTTTCAAGCCCAGCAAAGATATCGTTCAATGCTGCTTCCTGCTGTTTACGCTCTTTTTCTGCTTTTTCTGCAGCTTCTTTTGCCTTACGGGCTTTTTCTGCTGCGGCTGCCGCTTCTTTTTCTTTCGCTATGCGTTGCTTTTCGGCGCGTTCAGCAGCTTCTTTCTCTTTACGAGCTTTGTCTGCTGCTTCTTGCGCGGCTTTTTCTTTTGCCACGCGTTCTTGTTCCGCTTTTGCGATTGCCGCTTCTTTGGCCTTACGCTCGTTTTCTGCTTTCACTAACGCAGCTTCTTTCAACTTACGATCTGCTTCTGCTTTAGCGGCTTTCTTTTGCTCTTGCTGTAAACGCGCTTCTTCAGCTTGACGTTGTTTCTCTTTCTCAACTCGACGTTTTTCAGCTTCACGAGTCGCTTTTGCTTCTTTCGCTTGCTGCTCTTTCAGCTTGCGAATGTTTTCTTCTTCAGCTTTACGATTCTTTTCCAGTCGTTCACTTTCACGTCTGAGCTTGTCTAGACGTTCTTGCTCTTTCTTGCTCGCGGCTTCTCGTTGTTGACGAATCTGTTGAGCTTGCTGGCGAACCAACTGAGGGTCAATCACCACAGCTTGAACCATCTGCCCTGTCGGCTTAGGTTCTGACATCGTGAAATCCGCTCCCCAAATGAGCGCAACGAATAAAATGACGTGCAGCCCAAGAGAAATAAGAAGCGGTGTTCTGAAATTATTGGATTTTTTATTATTCGCTTTCATGAATGCTACGGAGCTATTCCCTTATATCCGTTAAAAGGCCAACCTTTGGCACACCTGCACGGCTTAATTCATCAAGTAACAAAACCACTTCAGCGTAAGGTGTTGCGGCATCACCGCCAACCGCTACTGGAGAGCTTGGCTTCAGAGACAATTCAGCTTTCACTCGGACGATAATCTCCTCCAGTGACAAGCCACGCTGTACTTCTTCGTTATTCACGCTCAAACCAAATTCACCGTCTTTGTTCACTTCGACGATAATAAAGCTCGCGTTGTCATCACCCAATAGGTCTTGTGCTGACTTAGCTGTTGAAGCCTGAGGCAATTCAACATCAACACCTTGGGTAACAAACGGTGACGTCACCATAAAAATGATCAGCAATACAAGCATAACGTCGATGTAAGGTACAACGTTAATCTCTGCTGTCATCTTGCGTTTTTTAGGTTGGTATCCAGCCATCTATTATTCCCTGCCAGCCATCGCTTGACGGTGAAGAATACTGTGGAACTCTTCAGAAAAAGTCGCGTAATTGTGCTCGAGCTTACCTACACGGCTGCTGAAACGGTTATACGCCATTACTGCTGGGATTGCAGCGAACAAGCCCATTGCTGTTGCGATAAGTGCTTCCGCAATACCAGGTGCAACCATCGCTAACGTAGCTTGTTTTACTTCACCGAGTGCGATAAATGAGTGCATGATGCCCCAAACCGTACCAAATAGGCCGATGTATGGGCTAATAGAACCGACGGTCGCTAAGAAAGGTAAGTTGGTTTCTAGCTCATCAACTTCACGCGCAACCGCAACCCGCATTGCACGACCAGTACCTTCCATAATGAAGTCTGGAGATGTCGCATTTGATTTACGTAGGCGAGCGAACTCAGTAAAGCCTGCGTAGAAAATCTCTTCTGTACCAGAAAGCTCATCTTTGCGTTTATTGCTCTCTTGATACAATTTAGCAAGATCAACACCAGACCAGAACTTATCTTCAAACACTTCAGTTTGTTTAGAAGCTTGAGATAACACTTTACTTCTTTTTATGATCATTGCCCAAGAAACAACAGACATGCCCATAAGAACTAGCATGACCATTTTAACCAGTAAACTGGCTTCTAAAATTAGGCCTAAGATTGAGATTTCAGCAGTCACTATTCGTTAGCTCCGTAAGAATAAATGTTGGCATTGCCTTGGGTTTCATTTTTTGATTGTCGATACATGCTACCTTAACCATTGCTTTACACAATGCTTTGCCATCAGGATTTACGATCTCTTGACAGAAGACCAAGCTAGCTCGCTTCAATTCGTAAATATTTGTAATGACTTGTAAAGAGTCATCAAGACGTGCGCCTCGAATAAAATCAATGTCCATATGTCGGACTACGAAACCGATATTTTGTTCTAACAATACTTGTTGAGAAACGCCAATCGAGCGCAGCATCTCAGTTCGAGCACGTTCAAAAAACTTGAGATAGTTAGAATGGTACACGACCCCACCCGCATCGGTATCTTCGTAATATACGGTTACTGGCCACGTAAACGGCTTAGATAATCCCTGCAAATTAATACCACAACCCAAAAACGATAAAGATATCACTATAACCTAACTCATTATCATTAATAGTATATGGCTGTGAATTTTTTGAGTTAAGAGACGAAAAAAAAGGCCATCTGTATAAGATGACCTCTTTTTGACTAAAAACCCAACAACGACCTAGGTTTACTTTGTAACAAACCTAATCCGCAGCCTTATTTAGATAAGGCGTAACGCCGTTAGGTAGAGCAAAATTGTGAGTGAAACGTATGGGCTAAACAGCAACTGCCACATCCAAGCTCTTGGCTTAAACCCGATACCGTAAACCATACTTGAGCAAACTGCCCAAATAAACATTGGCCCAATGATCGCGTTAAAGCCACCGATGCTTGTCGCATACGCTTCAGGATCCCACATCACTAAACCAACATGCATGAAGCCCAATATCAGGGATAAGGCTCTTAACAGAGTCTTATCCATTGGTTGATGCAGTTTAGCGACTTGCTCTGCGAGATTACTCACTGTCTTTGTCCATCATTTCTGAATGCTCAAGCCAAAGAGCATTGATGATGCCGAATGCACATGCTAGAAGTACACCCAAAATCCATGCGAAATACCACATAAAATTTCTCCTAAGTTATTTCACTTCTAGCTTAGTAAGCTGAAACGTCGTTATCTTCGATGTGTTTCTTATCCAAACGACCGAACATTTTGTAATATGTCCAAGTTGTGTAGCCAAGAATCACAGGAACCATTACCGCCGCAACAGCAGTCATTAGGCCAAGAGTTAGCTCACTTGCCGTAGAATCCCACATAGTCAAACTATGGTTAGGGTTCAGGCTTGATGGCATTACGAATGGGAACATTGCAAAACCAGCAGTCAAAATAACACCAGCATTAGATAGACTCGAGAACAAGAATGCGAAGCCACCGCGTTCAAGGCGAGATGCAATCACAGCAAGTAGTGGCATTGCTACACCAAGAATCGGTGCTGCCCACATTGCAGGGTACGTTTCGAAGTTTGTCATCCACGCACCAACTTGAAGTGAGACTTCTTTGTTTAGTGGGTTTGAATCAGCAAATGTATCAATAGTGCTCGTAATTACATAGCCTTCGATAGATTGAACCCAGAAGCCACCAATAACGAATAGAGCAATAGCAATTAGGCCAGTGATCTGAGCAACGTTACGTGCACGGCTGTGCAGTTCTTCTGTTGTCTTCATTTGAAGCCATGTAGCACCTTGCATCACGAACAACATCAGAGCCAACACGCCACATAGCAATGCAAATGGGTTTAGCAGGGCGAAGAACGTACCATGGTACTTAGACATCATTAGGTCGTTCAAGTCGAATGGTACACCTTGTAGTAGGTTACCAAACGCCACACCAAAAATGATTGGCGGAACGGTACCACTGAAGCAAAGTGCATAATCCCAAGCCTTACGCCATTTTGGTTCTTCAATCTTTGAACGGTAATCAAGAGCAAGTGGACGTAGCCAAAGTGCTGCTAGCGTCACGTACATAGCAAAGTAGAAACCAGAGAAAGACGTCGCGTAAACTAATGGCCATGCAGCAAACAATGCACCACCAGCCGTAATTAGCCATACTTGGTTGCCGTCCCAGTGAGGGGCAATAGTATTCAGCATAATACGACGTTCAGTGTCGCTCTTACCGATAACAGGTGATAGGGCTGCAACCCCCATATCGAAGCCATCAGTCACGGCGAAACCAACCAGTAGAACACCGATCAATACCCACCAAATAAGTCGTAAGCTTTCGTAATCAAACATAATATTCCCTCACTTATACTTCAACTGAACGGCTAACTTTGTCTTCAACAGAGCTATCGTTTTGTTCGAAGTGGTAACGGCCTGTCTTTAAGCTACTTGGACCTTTACGTGCGAATTTCAGCATTAGGTAAACTTCAGCAATCAAGAACACTGTGTAAAGTGCAAGAATTGCGAATAGAGAAGTCCAAAGCTGACCGATAGTTAGTGCTGATGCGGCAACGTTAACCGGTAGGATTTCACCAACCGCCCATGGTTGTCGACCAAACTCAGCAACGAACCAACCCGCTTCAATCGCAATCCAAGGCAATGGGATTGAGAACAGCGCCGCTTTAAGTACCCATGGTTTCTGTTCAATCTTCTGACGACACGTTTGAACAAACGCAGCACCGAATACAAACAGCATAATGAAGCCACAAGCAACCATCAGACGGAATGACCAGAATAGAGGCCAAACTGTTGGGATAGAATCATCCGCAGCCATTTGGATTTGGTCTTCTGTTGCATCAACAACGTCGTCTGTGTAGCGCTTAAGAAGTAGACCGTAACCTAGGTCACCTTTCACTTCGTCGAACGCAGCCATGTTTTCTTCAGATTTGTCGCCTGCACGTAGCTTTTCTAACAACTCATACGCGTACATACCAGTGCGGATACGATCAACGTGATCATCACGTAGGTCACGCAGGCCCGTTACTTCTTTATCAAGAGAACGTGTTGCGATGATACCCATTACGTAAGGAATTTTAATTGCGTAGTCAGTATTCATTGTTTCTTGGTTTGGAATACCAAAAACAGTAAACGCGGCTGGTGCTTCTTCAGTGTGCCACTCTGCTTCAACAGCAGCTAGTTTCACTTTTTGAACTTCACCAAGCTCGTAACCAGATTCATCTCCTAGCACGATAACTGACAAAATTGCCGCCATACCGAAAGAGGCTGCAATCGCAAAAGAGCGACGAGCAAAGGCAACGTCACGACCTTTAAGAATATAGTATGAGCTGATACCAAGGATGAACATTGCACCCGTTGTGTAACCAGACGCTACCGTATGCACGAATTTAACCTGTGCTACTGGATTTAGTACAACTTCAGCGAAGCTCACCATTTCCATACGCATCGTTTCAAAGTTAAATTCTGCACCCACTGGGTTTTGCATCCAGCCGTTTGCTACCAAGATCCAAAGCGCTGAGAAGTTAGAACCAAGAGCAACTAACCACGTTACTGCTAAGTGTTGACGCTTTGACAATCTGTCCCAACCGAAGAAGAAAAGACCAACAAAAGTAGACTCTAGGAAGAATGCAACAAGCGCTTCGATAGCTAGCGGAGCACCAAAGATGTCGCCAACGTAGTGAGAATAGTAAGACCAGTTAGTACCAAACTGGAACTCCATGGTTAAGCCTGTCGCTACACCAAGGGCAAAGTTAATACCAAACAATTTACCCCAGAACTTAGTCATGTCCTTGTAAATTTGCTTGCCAGTCATTACATAGACTGACTCCATAATGGCAAGTAGAAATGCCATACCTAAAGTCAGTGGAACAAATAAGAAGTGATACATCGCTGTAAATGCAAACTGCAATCGCGACAGATCAACAACATCAATCATGGTAACTCCTTTGTGTCGGCTGAATGACACTTGTGTGATTAATCACCGCAAAAATCCATGTTAAAACAATTTATGTAATTGTTATTACAAATTGAAATTTGTAGCAAAAACGTACCGTTATAGTTAGATTATTGTTAAGCATGAGCTAATATAGCTAGCGCTAATATTACTTGTAAAATCAGTATGTTTCAAAAGGTTTATAGGAGAAGCTTGCTTTGATTTGTATCAATATTAGTCCAGCAAATTAGAGTTATTTTTGAACAACTATGATTAAAATCACACCAATTTAGCTTCCATTAATAACAGCGCTTAATATCCGTGACAAAAGCTAGACATCGCTACAACATGCAAATCACAACTACCTATAAAGTATTAACAAAAGATATGACAAGTTATTTCATTTTTTGTTACCTAAATCAAACTCGGAATCAAAGTTTTCATTTTTAAGATCTGATACTCGGCCTTTTTATCGACTTGCTCAAAGAGTTGTTATTCAATAAAAACCAAAAAATCCCAGTGCTTATGCAACTGGGATCTTTAAAAATGAATAATCTAACGATTGGAAGGTTTGTCGATTCCGAAGTGTAAATACGCTCTGTCGGTAGCAATTCGGCCTCGCGGGGTTCGTTGCAAGTAGCCTTGTTGAATCAAGTATGGTTCCAGCACATCTTCAATGGTGTCTTTCTCTTCGCCAATGGCTGCTGCCATGTTGTCAATACCCACAGGACCACCACCAAACTTCTCCATAATCGCGAGTAGAAGCTTTCTGTCCATATAGTCAAAACCTTTGGCATCGACGTCCAACATATTGAGTGCCTTGTCCGCCACGTCTGGGCAAATATGCCCATCGCCTTTCACTTCCGCATAATCGCGCACACGGCGTAATAAACGGTTTGCTATACGCGGTGTACCTCGAGCGCGGCGAGCAACTTCTAATGCTCCTTCCGACTCCATCGAAAGTCCAAGGCAATCAGCACTGCGCTGAACGATATTTTGCAGATCTTCGACTTTGTAGTACTCAAGTCGTTGAGTAATACCAAAACGATCACGCAGTGGAGACGTCAGTGAGCCAGCACGCGTGGTAGCACCAATCAATGTGAAGGGAGGAAGATCAATCTTGATAGAACGCGCCGCAGGGCCTTCACCAATCATGATATCCAGTTGGTAGTCTTCCATTGCTGGATATAGAACCTCTTCAACCACAGGGCTTAAACGGTGGATCTCATCAATGAATAACACGTCGTTTTCTTCAAGATTAGTCAACAGAGCGGCCAAGTCGCCCGCTTTTTCTAATACCGGGCCTGAAGTCGTGCGAATGCTAACATCCATTTCGTTCGCGACAATGTTTGCCAATGTGGTTTTACCTAAACCAGGAGGGCCAAATATCAACAAATGGTCCAGAGCTTCATTTCGCATTTGTGCTGCTTGAATGAAAATTTCCATCTGGTTGCGAACGTGGTCCTGACCTTGATAGTCGGCTAACGCCTTTGGACGTATTGCACGGTCGATAACATCTTCATCTTTAAAGACCGGATTATCCGGTGCAATCAGGCGATCAGCTTCAATCATAAATTTTGCTATTCCTAACTCTGCTCTTCCTGACTTTGCGCTTCTTGAATCTGTGTAAAGGCAAAGTGAATGAGTCTATTATATAGAACAAGTATATGGGAGATTAAACCATCGACTTCAATGCTTCGCGAATCAATTGTTCGCTGGTCATGCCATCTTTAGCCACTTGAGCTACAACTTTAGAGGCTTGAGTCGGTTTATAACCCAATGCAAGTAGTGCGCTTACCGCTTCTTCTTCAGCATCGTGAACCGTTGGCAGTGAGTCCATTGGCGCTGCGTCCGTTGCAGGAGTAAATAGATCACCTGCACCCCACCCTTTCAAGCGGTCTTTCATTTCAACAACTAGACGCTCTGCTGTTTTCTTACCCACACCCGGCAGTTTCACTAGCGTAGAGATGTCTTCACGCTCAACGCTCTGAACGAATTGGCTCGCCGTCATTCCAGAGAGAATACCAAGACCAAGCTTAGGGCCAACACCGTTTGCTTTAATCACTTCACGGAACAGCGCACGCTCTTTAACCGTGTTGAAACCATAAAGTAGTTGCGCATCTTCACGAACAACAAAGTGAGTGTAGATAATTGCCTCTTCGCCAACGTTTGGTAACTCATAAAAACAGCTCATTGGCATTTGAACTTCATAACCAACACCACTCACTTCGATTAGTAATTCTGGTGGCTGTTTTTCTATTAATGTACCGCGTAGACGTCCGATCACAATTCACTCTCTTGATGGAATATAATTTGAGGGACAGAATATAAAAGAACTGGATGCTTATCCAGTTCTTTGTGTTTATTGGGATGATTTATTTAAGCTTGCTTAGCTTGAGAAACCGAATGATTCTGGCTTCAGAAACGCCATAGCCTAGGTTATCGGTAACGCCCTTTTCTTGCACCTGTTGCTTTACCCGCAAGCGCTATCAAAGTTTTATTGGTGTTAGCGTGAGTGATCGCTACACCTAAAGCATCAGCAGCATCAGCCTGTGGCTTGGCTGGTAACTTAAGCATGCTCATCACCATATTCTGAACCATAGACTTGTCAGCACCACCGTTACCCGTCACCGCTTGTTTAATCAAACGAGCCGCATATTCATGTACAGGCAAGTCTGCATTCACCGCAGCCACTATCGCACTACCACGCGCTTGACCAAGTTTAAGTGCTGAATCAGCATTCTTCGCCATGAACACTTGTTCGATCGCGAATACGTCAGGCTGGAACTGGGTGATGATTTCGCTCACACCGGCATAGATCTGCTTTAAGCGACCCGGCAATTCTTTTTCTGACGTGCGAATACAACCGCTACCTAAGTAATATAGATGGCGACCATTTTGACGAATCACGCCATAGCCGGTAATGCGAGAGCCAGGGTCAATCCCTAAGATAATAGACATAACTTCAAATACTGATTATTTATACATGCTTTATGAGCTTAGTATATCGGACGCAAAAAAAAATGCCCGTCAAATTAACGGGCATTTCGTTGTTCTGCGAAAGAAAAAGTTCTATCAAAAACTAAGTTTTGTTGAAAGCTAAAGTGCTATCTAAGACTTAAGCTCTATCGAAAACTCACTGCTTGATTAGAAAGCTGAGCTTAATCGTTTGATTTGTCTTCTTTCTTAGCTAAGTTAACAGCGATTGCTAGCTCTTCCAATGATGCTGGGTTTGCTAGGCTTGGCGCGTCTGTTAATAGACATGCTGCTGCTGTTGTTTTCGGGAATGCGATAACGTCACGGATGTTCTCTGTACCACAAAGAAGCATTGCTAAACGGTCAAGGCCGAATGCTAGACCAGCATGTGGTGGCGTACCGTACTTAAGAGCTTCAAGCAGAAAGCCGAACTTCTCTTGTTGCTCTTGTGCTTCGATACCTAGGATACCGAATACAGCCGCTTGCATTTCTGCGTTGTGGATACGTACCGAACCGCCGCCCACTTCGTAGCCGTTGATTACCATATCGTATGCATCAGAATTAGCTGCTGCTGGGTTCGCTTTTAGCTCTTCCGCGTTCACACTAAGTGGTGATGTGAATGGGTGGTGCATTGCGTGCAGGTTGCCTTCGCCATCTTCTTCGAACATTGGGAAATCGATAACCCAAAGAGGAGCCCACGCTTTCTTGTCAGTTAGCTCTAGATCATCGCCTAGTTTAATACGAAGTGCGCCCATTGCTTCTGCAACAATGCTTGCTTTGTCTGCGCCGAATAGAATGATGTCGCCAGACTCAGCTTCTGTACGCTCAAGAATGCCGTTGATCACATCTTCGTTTAGGAACTTAGCAACTGGAGATTGGATACCTTCCATGCCTGCAGCACGATCGTTAACCTTCATCCAAGCTAAGCCTTTCGCGCCGTAGATGTTTACGTGTTCAGCGTAACCGTCGATTTGCTTACGAGTTAGCTTAGCACCGCCCGGAACACGGATAACCGCTACGCGACCTTTTTCGTCGTTAGCTGGGCCAGAGAATACTTTGAACTCAACGTCTTTAACCAAGTCAGCAACGTCAACTAGCTCTAGTGGGTTACGTAGATCTGGCTTATCAGAACCGAAACGACGAATCGCTTCAGAGAAAGGCATTGCTGGGAATTGGCCTAGTTCAACATCTAGAAGTTCTTTCCACATATCGTGAACAAGCTTCTCAGTCACGTTACGTACTTCTTGAGAAGTCATGAACGATGTTTCGATATCGATCTGAGTAAATTCAGGCTGACGGTCAGCACGTAAATCTTCATCACGGAAACATTTAACGATTTGGTAGTAACGATCAAAACCAGACATCATCAGCAGTTGCTTGAATAGCTGAGGAGATTGAGGAAGTGCGTAGAAGCTACCTTTGTGAACACGGCTTGGTACTAGGTAGTCACGAGCACCTTCTGGAGTCGCTTTCGTTAGTACTGGCGTTTCGATATCTAGGAATAGGTTCTCATCGAGGAAACGACGAACGAAGCTAGAAGCACGTGCACGAAGCTTGATACGGTCGCTCATTTCTGGGCGACGAAGATCGATGTAACGGTACTTAAGACGTTGCTCTTCAGAGTTCGTTTGGTTGAAGTCTAGTGGAAGCGCTTCTGAACGGTTGATGATCTCTAGGCCTGTCGCGTAAAGCTCTACTTCACCAGTAGCCATGTCTTTATTTACTTGGCTGTCAGGACGAACACGTACTTCACCAGTAAATTTGATACAGAATTCATTACGCAGTTGGTTAGCGATCGGGAAGATATCTTTCATATCTGGATCGACAACAACCTGAACGATGCCTTCACGATCACGCATATCAATAAAGATAAGACCGCCTAAATCACGGCGACGGTTTACCCAGCCGCACAATTCTACAGTTTGTCCCGCCAGGGACTTGTTCAGGTTACCACAGTAATGGGTACGCATAATGAATTTCCCAATCTCTTAATTATTTACTAATTTCCAAGCTGTCAGTGGTCATTCCACACAACAGAGCAAAGGAACATTTATACGCGGAAACTCGCCTAAAATCGACCTTCCACATTCGAATTTATTGTGTTTTATCTGGCTTTGCTGCTTTTTAGCCCACCAAGTGCGCAAAGATTCACCAAAACCAGGAAAATTGCGATAATTATATCTCGAAAGTACCTTAATCAGCAAAACTCTCGTACAGTAGATTTTAGGGCGTGATGGATAACGGTGTAATAGATGAATGATCGTGAAATAACAGCAGAAACTTTACCTTTAAGACTTGGATTAACCATGTGGTCTCACTCTGAATGGCAAAGTCAGTTCTATGGCAGAGGCACCAAGCCAGCCGAACGCCTAGAAAAGTACACGCAAGTTTTTCATACCGTTGAGGGCAACACGACCTTTTACGCTACGCCAAGTATGTCGACAGTTCATAATTGGAAAGCCGCCAGTCACGATGATTTCAGGTTCACCTTTAAGTTGCCCAAATTTATTACCCACCAGCAACAACTCAGACACTGCCAAGCAGAGCTCAAAGAGTTCTTGATGACTATGTCGCCACTCCACGATCGCATTGGTCAATGGACAATTCAACTGCCACACAGTTTTGAGCCCAGCATGCTGCCTGCCCTACAAAAGTTTTGTACGTTATTTCCAAAAGACATGCAGCTTGGCGTTGAAGTTCGACACTTGGGTTTCTTTGATAAGGGTGATGCAGAGAAGCGCTTCAATCAGTGGCTAGTTGAGGAAGGCATCAATCGCATCATTATGGACAGTCGCCCTGTGTTCTCAGCGCCACCAACCACGGAAGCGGTGATCGATGCGCATCAGAAAAAGCCGCGTGTTCCCGTTCATGCGATTGCGACGGCCAATAACCCGATGATTCGATTTATTGGCCACCCAGACCAAGAACCTAATATTGAGTTTTTTAAGCCTTGGTTTGCCAAAATTCCAAACTGGCTTAATGAGGGCAAACAACCCTATTTAATGATCCACACCCCAGACAATAATCACGCACCTGAGCTTTCGATAGCTATTTATAAGCGCTTACAAAAGCAAGTGTCTGAAAATACGTCATTGTTATTACCCGATCTCGCTCAGTTTCCGGCACAGAAAGGCAATCATCAAATCTCGATGTTTTAATCCCTCACCCTTATATACAGCCAAACACTAGGAGTAATCTCAGTTTTCGTGACAGCAGTGTTTTTTTTACGTAAAATACGTCCCCTTTTATTTGGTACGAAATCTGTGCCAATTACGCTGACTGTCGAGAGAGAATGCCATGAGCAACACAGACAATATCTTTTCCGCTCCTATTGATAAAATTGGAGACTTCACCTTTGATGCAAGGGTTGCTGAAGTATTTCCGGATATGATTCAACGCTCGGTGCCCGGCTACAGCAATATCATCTCTGCGATCGGCATGTTAGCTGAGCGCTTTGTAAAGCCACATTCAAATATATATGACCTAGGTTGCTCTCTTGGCGCGGCTACGCTTTCAATGCGCAGACACATTCAACAAGAAGGTTGCACGATTTTCGCTGTTGATAATTCAGAAGCGATGGTTGAGCGCTGTAAATTGCACGTTAATGCTTACCGCAGCGATACACCTGTCGAAGTGATTGAAGCGGATATTCGTGAAATCGAAATTAAAGACGCCTCTGTTGTGGTGCTGAACTTCACGCTGCAATTTCTGTCTCCGGACGACCGATACGCATTACTTGAGAAAATTCATGCGGGCCTGCGTCCTGGTGGGATCTTAATCCTGTCAGAAAAATACGTATTCGAAGACGAAAGTTCAAATGAATTGCTTATCGACCTGCACCACGACTTTAAACGTGCTAACGGATACAGCGAGCTGGAAGTCAGCCAGAAACGCAGCGCTATCGAAAATGTGATGCGTCCAGATTCAATTCCAGTTCATAAGCAGCGTTTTGAAAAGATTGGCTTCTCAAGTAGCGAAGTGTGGTTCCAATGCTTCAACTTCGGTTCGATGTTCGCGATTAAATAGCGCTGAACCACAATTGGCTAAAATCTGAAGCTCTCATACTTTAGCCCTTAATTTCCCTGTGTTATGGCTATAAGGCTGTACACATTATGAATTCCACAACGGTTAATATTATTCATGTTTAATTTTGCTAACTTTTATCAACTCATTGCCCAAGACACTCGCCTACAGCCGTGGCTCAATATTCTTCCTCAACAGCTGACGGATTGGCAAAATGCAGAGCACGGTGACTTTGACCGTTGGTTACGTGCACTGAACAAGATCCCGCAAGGCGTGCCTGATCAAGTTGATTTAAAGAACTCTGTAACTATCGGCAGCAGCACACCATTTCAAACGGGTGAGCTTAAAAAGCTAGAGAGCTTATTAAAGACGTTCCACCCTTGGCGTAAAGGTCCTTATACCGTTCATGACATTCATATCGATACAGAATGGCGCAGCGACTGGAAATGGGACCGTGTACTTCCGCATATCTCACCACTTAAAAACCGCTCTGTACTCGATGTAGGTTGCGGTAATGGCTACCACATGTGGCGTATGCTTGGCGAAGGTGCTCGCTTAACGGTGGGTATCGATCCCTCTCACCTATTTTTGGTTCAGTTTGAAGCGATTCGTAAGTTGATGGGCGATGATCAACGCGCTCACCTGTTGCCTCTAGGTATTGAGCAGCTGCCAAAGCTAGAAGCCTATGACACGGTATTCAGCATGGGTGTGCTTTACCACCGCCGTTCACCGCTTGATCATTTGATCCAATTAAAAGACCAATTGGTATCTGGTGGCGAATTGGTGCTTGAAACGTTAGTGATTGAAGGTGACGAAAACGCTGTTCTTGTTCCTGTTGACCGCTACGCGCAAATGAGAAATGTCTACTTTTTCCCATCAGCTCGCGCTCTAAAACGTTGGCTTGAACAGGTTGGCTTTGAAGGCGTACGTATTGTTGACGAAAATGTCACAACGATTGGTGAACAACGCACAACAGAATGGATGACGCACAACTCTCTACCTGATTACTTAGACCCGAACGATCCAAGTAAAACAGTAGAAGGTCACCCTGCACCACGACGTGCGATTCTAGTGGCGACAAAGCCATAAACTTAATAGCAATAAGAATACGAACTCGACAGCAACAAAACTTTAAATTTCAGGCCACAAAATCAACATTTCTTGTGGCAAAGAAATCATAATTTTCTGCGCTGAGAGCTCTACTTAAAAGAGCGTAAATTGAACAAAAGTTGACTTATGTTTAATAAGTGAGCTATTTCAAATAGCAATAATTGGCGCAGCGCTCACATTGCGATTCAATATGACCAGACTCTTACAATAGGATGCTTCACGCATCCTTTTTTGTGGGCTAAACTCTTAAATAGTCTGAACTATTCTCTAATTTTCAAAGGTTTTTTTATGTTTAAGCGATTATCGCCAATTGTGGCGGTTGGTTTGCTCTCTGGCTGTACCCTGACAAACGGTGCGGCCTACCACCAAGAAACTCTCGACGCTATTTCCCGCTCAGAGACAAACATCGCAAATAAGGTTCAAAATCTTGAACTGCAACTAAGCAATCAAAGTGATTACATTGAAAGCTTAGAAGATGAAATCACTACCCTATCTAATCAATTAGATGTTCATCTAACAAACATGGAACACCGCGTTATTGAAGAGTTAACGGAAGAGGAACCGGTTGCGGTTGCTGCGGCACCTATTGCCCCAACATTGCAGCCAACCATTCTTGGAGGAATCGAAAAAGTATCTATTGACTCTATCAAGCAGAGCTTTGATGCTCGTGTTGATACTGGCGCAACGACTTCTTCTTTGAACGCTGTCGACGTCAAAGAATTCGAACGTGATGGTAAGAATTGGGTTAAGTTCCATCTAGACGATAAAGCACAAGCCGTAGAAGACCAGAAATGGATTGAAGCACCTGTTGTACGTTATGTAAAAATCCGTCAATCAACCAATGATCAAGCAGAACGTCGAGCTGTGATCGAATTATGGGTGAAAGTTGGAAAAATCCATGAAAAAGCGCAATTTACATTGGCGGATCGCTCTCAAATGAGTCACCCTGTATTACTAGGGCGCGAATTTATCAAAGACATAGCGCTAGTAGATGTAAGTAAAAAGTACGTACAAACGGAAGTTAAATAACAATAGTAGGGTAAGCTATGACGTCTAGAATTCCATTTTATATCTCTATTTTCCTGCTAATCGTAGCAGGTATAACGTTGAGTATGTTCAGACATACCACCTACGGCGTACCTTGGACTCCAGGGGAAACCAGGCAAGTTTGGGATGTTGAAGCTCGCATCGAGTTCAACGCAGTAGGTAAAGAAGCAAAAGTTTCACTAGCCGCTCCTCATACTCAGTCTAACTATACGCTTATCGGCGAATCGGCTTCATCACCAGGTTACGGTATTTCTTATTTGAATACTGAATCAGGTCGCCGTGCAGAGTGGTCTATTCGCTATGCAGATGGACCGCAAACCATCTACTACAAAACACAATTCTTAGTCGACAACCAAGCAAAAGTGAACGATACCCCACCAGAGGGGGAAGTTACACAGCCAAGTTTCGACGGTCCAGAGGAAGCGGCATCTCTTGCATTGATCGATAGAGCGACTAAACGTTCAGCTGACAATCTAACGTTCACTCGTGAGCTAATCAAAACGCTTAACGATCCTGACAGCCAAAACTCAGCGCTGATTCTGAACAACATGACGAAAGTAGAAGCGACACACAAGCTACTTTCAGCAGCAAAAATACACAACAAAGTAGTTGGTGTTATCGAACTGGAAGATGGACGCCGTCGTCAATCCATCCAGAACATGATTCAAATTTGGGATAATGACCAATGGATTTTATTCTCTCCTGAATCAAGCCAACAACAAGTGCAACAAAACCTACTCATCTGGGATGAGTCGAACGTATCTCTATTGGACGTTGTAGGTGGCCAGAACAGTAAAGTTCACTTCTCTATGATTGCTCAAGAGGTTTCGCCAACTGAAGCAACCAACAGCAAAGTATCAGCTGATCAGCTATTGAACTTATCAATCCACAGCCTACCGTTAGAAGAACAAGCGATGTTTAAAACCATCATGCTGATCCCTATCGGTGCCCTAATTGTTGTGTTCTTACGCGTCATCATCGGTTTGAAAACGTCTGGTACGTTCATGCCGGTACTGATTGCGGTAGCGTTTGTTCAAACTCAACTTGTAACCGGTATTGTCGGCTTCCTATTAATTGTCGGTACAGGTCTTGTCATACGCAGTTACTTGTCCAAACTCAACCTCTTATTGGTTGCAAGGATATCCGCCGTAATCATTACGGTGATCATGATTATCTCCGTGTTTACTGTGGTCGCGTTTAAAGTAGGGTTAACTGAAGGGCTATCCATTACGTTCTTCCCAATGATTATCTTGTCTTGGACTATCGAACGTATGTCTATCCTTTGGGAAGAAGAAGGCGCGAAAGAAGTTGTACTACAAGGTGGCGGCTCACTATTTACCGCGGTACTTGTTTACTTAGGTATGACTAACCCGTTCATTCAACATTTAACGTTCAACTTTATTGGTTTGCAGCTGGTTATTCTAGCGACCATCTTGCTACTAGGTAACTACACAGGCTACCGCCTAACCGAGCTTCGTCGCTTTAAACCGCTAGCGGAGGACTAAGTTATGTTTGATCAATTTACTTCACCGTTTAAGTTGAAAGACAAAGGCATAATGGGGATGAACAAGCGTAACCATAGTTATATTGGTCGCTACAATGATCGTTCCAAGTATCCACTGGTTGATGACAAGCTTAAGACTAAGATCATTGCTGAACAAGCAGGTGCAACCGTACCAAAGTTGATTGGCGTGATTGGTCATCAAGCTGAAGTAAAAACAATCCACAAGATGGTTAAAGAGTGGCCAGGTTTTGTAATCAAGCCAGCTCAAGGTAGTGGCGGTAAAGGCATTCTTGTTGTTACCTCTCATAAGGACGGCGTTTATACTAAACCATCCGGTTCAACCATTAATGAAGAAGATGTAGAGCGCCACATCAGTAACGCGCTAGCTGGCCTTTTCTCACTCGGTGGTAAGAATGATGTCGCTGTAGTTGAAAACCTGATTAAGTTCGATGAGTGTTTTGACGGCTTCAGTTACGAGGGTGTGCCAGATGTTCGAATCATTGTATTCAAGGGCTACCCTGTAATGGCAATGATGCGTCTATCCACTTCCGCATCTGATGGTAAGGCGAACTTGCACCAAGGTGCTGTGGGTGTCGGTATTTGTATCGCAACCGGCAAGGCCGTTCGTGCGGTTCAGTTTGACCATCCAGTGACACACCACCCAGATACGGGTAAAGAGTTGGCGCTACTTCAGGTGCCGCATTGGGAGAAACTGCTGACCCTTGCATCAAGTGCTTGGGAAATGACGGGGTTAGGCTACATGGGGACGGACATGGTTTTAGACCAAGAAGAAGGCCCAATGGTACTGGAGCTCAATGCTCGTCCTGGATTGGCAATACAAATTGCAAACGGTGCTGGTTTATTACCTCGCTTGCATCATATTGAAAACCTAGGCACACCCGCTGAATATCCTAAACCTGCAGAGCGTGTTGCCTACGCTGCTAAGCAGTTTGGTGTTCACGGAAACGAAATAGTTCCGAGCTAAGCTCATCTAATAAAAAGCCAAACGACTGAGCAAGTAATTTATACTGAATCTAGCTCAATAAAAAACCGCATAGCTCTGAGAGTTACGCGGTTTTTTAATACCTATAATTTAACTTAACGAACCGAGCGAAGCCTCTGCTACTTCACTCTCAGGCTCACGAATGGGATCAATTCGCACAGCCGCCACCTTAAACTCAGGGATCTTCGCGTGTGGATCCGTCGCTGTCGTCGTTAAACGGTTAACCGGTGATTCGACAAAATGGAATGGAATAAATACCACGCCCTTTTGCATTCGCTTAGTTACAAAAGCCGCGATTTCTATTTCCCCACGACGCGTTGATACCTTGAGCATCTGACCATTCGAAATGCCTAACGCTTCAGCATCATGAATACTCACCATGGCACGTGGCCCCGCTAAGTTATCCAGGCCTTTGGTTTTACGCGTCATAGTACCTGTATGGAATTGCTCTAGGATACGCCCTGTCGTTAGAACTAACGGATACTCTTCATCCGGTAACTCCGCAGCGTATCTAAACGGAATCGCCTCCATTTGACCACGCCCACGGGTAAATTGGGTCTGGTGCATGATACGAGTGCCATCAGGGTTATTCTTATTACTCGGCCATTGCACGCCATTGACCGTAATATTCTCCCAACGTAAACCACCATACTGTGGTGTTACACGTGCTATCTCATTGGTGATATCGGCAACGGTTTTATAGTCCCAACCACCGCCCATTGCATTGGCCAGCATTTGGATAATCACCCAATCTTCTTTCGCATTACCGGGTGGATTAACCGCAGCATTAATACGCTGAACACGACGCTCTGTATTGGTGAAGTGGCCAGATTTTTCAGCAAACGAGCAAGATGGTAAAACAACATCAGCATACTGCGCCGTTTCGGTTAAGAAAATGTCTTGGACCACAAGGAAATCTAAAGCTTCAAGCCCTTCAATTACATGCGCTTGATTTGGGTCACTGAGCACAGGGTTTTCACCCATTACGTACAAACCGCGAACATTCCGATGGCAGGCGCCATCAATAATTTCAGTAAGCGTTAAGCCCGTTTCAGCAGGAAGTTCGGAAACACCCCACTCCATCGCAAACTTCTGGCGCACCATCGGGTTATAAACCTTTTGATAACCCGGCAAGTTGTTTGGCAAAGCCCCCATATCACAAGCACCTTGCACGTTAGATTGTCCGCGTAAAGGGTTAATACCACCACCTTCAATACCAATGTTGCCACACAAAAGTTGCAGGTTAGCGATTGAGCGTACATTGTCGTGGCCTGTGGTGTGTTGTGTAATCCCCATCGAGTAATACACCGCTGTGCGCTCTGCAGTACCAATCAAACGTGCCATTGCGAAGATGTCTTCCGCTTTAACGCCAGTCACCAATTCCACTTTATCGAGAGAGTAGCTTGGTGACATGACCTCTTGGAGCAAGGTATCAAAGCCATCCACACGATCTTCGATATAATCTTGGTCATACCAACCGTGTTTGATGATCTGCTGCATCACACCATTAATCAGCATCACATCAGTACCCGGGCGATGCGCTAAGTAGAGTTCCGCATGGTCCGCAATATCGATTCGTTTTGGATCAGCGACGATCAATCGCGCTCCACCATGTCTCACCGCTTGCTTGATATGTGAGCCTATAATTGGGTGTGCTGAAGTCGTGTCTGAACCTATGATAAAAATCACATCTGAGTGCTTGATACTTGGAATATCATTGGTCATTGCACCGCTGCCCAGCGAAGCCTCTAAACCTGTAACAGTCGAAGCATGACAAAGACGAGCACAGTGGTCGACGTTGTTAGTTCCAAGTTCTCGACGTATGAATTTTTGGAATGCATAGTTATCTTCGTTAGTCGTTTTAGCTGACGAGAAGCCCGCCAAGGCATTGCTACCAAAACCTTGTTTAATCGCGGTAAACTTATCTGCAATGAGCGCAATCGCTTCATCCCAACTAGCAGGTTGTAACCAACCATCTTTGCGTATTAGCGGCGTAGTTAAGCGTGCATCACTACCAACAAAATCAAAACCAAATCGGCCTTTAACACACAACATGCCTTCATTAACCGGAGAGTTTGCGCCTTCGATGTAGCGAATCTTATTTTGCTTTTCATCAACGTGCATGGTTAGCTTACAACCCACACCACAGTAGGTGCAGATAGTATCGACTTTCTTAAGAGTATCGGTGTCACCTTGCTTTCTATCACGCGCATCCACCATCGCACCGGTAGGACAAGCCTGAATACAAGAGCCACATTGAACACAGTTAGAATCACCCATTAGTGTCTTGTCTGCTCCAAAATTAGGGCGACACTCAGGCCTTGATGCTGGCTTGCCATTTGACTGATTCATGAAGCTTAGAACACCATGAACATTCTGTTCGCGACAAGCTTGGATACACTGACCACAACTGATGCAGCGGTTGGCGTCAAAGATGATGAATTCAGAACTGTCATCGACAGCAAACTTCTGCCGTGTCGAACCAACTTTGGATTCCTCTGCACGAATCACCTGCCAGTTCTCATTCGAAGCCACATCGATTTTGTACTCTGGATGTGTTTGCGTGGCCTTGTATTCAGTCGAATAATCTCTCAGATCACAATCTGTATTTGCTTGGCAGCCACATTCTAGGCATCTCGCTGCTTCCGCTATTGCATCTGCATTATCAAAGCCTGTTTCGACTTCATCGAAGCTTTGCTCGCGTTGTTCTGGGGTGAGCTCTGGCATGATTTTACGCGCCATGCGCTGTATAGATTTGTATTGCTCAGGATCGACTGCTTTTAGCTGCTTGTGCTTTCTTGAGTTGAACGGTTTAGCGGGAATATTTTCCATATCACCGTTGAAGAATCGGTCAATCGCTTGCGCAGCAATACGCCCATCTCCTACCGCTTCTACTGCCGTCGCAGGACCACGTCGAAAGTCACCAATACTAAATATATTACCAGTGCCCGTATACATCGTCTGCGGATCAGCGTCCGCGGTATTCCAACGTGTCAGTGGAATATCAATCTCTTCGTTATCCATAAAGCTTAGATCAGGCTTTTGCGATACTGCAGCAATAACGGTATCAAATGCTTCAGCAAAGAATTCGCCGGTTGGTTTAGGGCTACGACGACCTGAAGCATCAGCAGGACCTAAAGCCATACGCTCCAATCTTATCTCTGTTACATGGCCATTTTCATCGGCTATGTTTTCTACCGGGTTAGTCAAAAAGTGGAACTTCACACCTTCATGTTCAGCTTCTTCTATTTCGTAATCTTCTGCTGGCATTTCATCTCGAGTGCGACGGTAAATTAGCGTGGTATCAGCGCCATCACGTACCGCTGTTCGAGCACAGTCAATTGCAGTGTTACCGCCACCGATCACTGCTACCTTTTTTCCTGTGACATACTGCTGATCGGTCACGTAATCTTTAAGGTAATCGACACCCAAATAGCAACCACCGAGCTCGCTACCCAGATAGTTCATTTCAACCGCTTGCGATGCACCAACCGCTAAACAAACGGCATCGAAACCGTTGCTTAAATCAGACAGTGTAAAATCGACGCCCAGTTTTTTGTCACACTCAACCACCATTCCATTACGACACATGAGTTCGATTTCTTTATCTAAAATCGACTTAGGTAAACGATATTCAGGGATACCATAACGCAGCCAACCACCTGCTTTGGGCATCGATTCATAGACACTGACGTCATAGCCTTCGTTAGATAGATAATAACCTGCAGTAAGACCGCCAGGGCCACTGCCGACAATTGCGATGCTCTTACCCTTATTTGGTTTCTTAGCTGGCATATAGCTCTCTTGAGCCGCTAAGTCAGCATCGGCAGCGTGTCGCTTGAGTTGGCGAATCGCGATCGATTCATCGACCAAATTACGACGACATTCAGTTTCACAAAAAGCAGGACACACACGACCAATTGAAAGTGGCATTGGTAATGTCTTTTTAATCACTTCAATCGCTTTAATGTGATCATTTTGAGCAATATGGTGCAGGTAAGATTGGATATCGACCCCAGCAGGACAAGCCGTTTGGCATGGCGCCTCACAGTCAGCGTAATGATCTGTCATTATACGATTTAGTGCTTCTTGTCGATGAACAGTCAGTTGCTTTGACTGAGTCGTAATCTCCAACCCATTAGACACTTCAAGCTCACAAGAGCGAGTCACACCAACGCCATCTACCTCAACAACACACAAATCACACGGTACTTTATCCGCTGTTTTGTTCAAACCACATAAAGATGGAATCTCCAAACCACATGTTTTTGCCGCTTCAAGAACGGTTTGTCCTTGTTCGACGATTCGAAATTTCCCATCAATGACGATTTGAATCATAACTATGCCCTGCCTTTACCTTTCGCAAATTTGCGAGTTATCAATAATTGAAAAATAAGTAATACAATATTATTAATATTATTAAATCTATGTCATTACCATACATTATTTGTGGTTTTGTGCGTGTGACCTCAAACAAGTTCCATTGATAATACCCACAATGTATAAGTGGTCTTATCCGTGCATGAGAAAGACTGAAACAACAGTTGCATGAATATAGGAAAACGTATGAATGATAGAGGGCTGGATAACTTGTAAGGAGTAAGATTTGAGGTACATCGAGTAGGGTGAGGCGTTACCGCCTCATCCCTCTCACAGAACCGTACGTACGGACCTCGTATACGGCTCATGCACACTTCCATTCAGCATATTGGCTGAACACATACCCTGTCCTTATTGTCCCAAGATTTACCAATCCTTGGTCATTAAACCATTGATTTGGCATCGCATAGCTTGATAGTGGACTCGCTGCACTGACCCAACTTGTCATTGAGATATGCTGGAACGGCGGCTTATACCCTAACTGTTTTAACTTTCGATGTAAGCGTTGAGGCTTCTTCCAAAGTTTCAACTGGATACTACGCAGTCTTCTTCGTAGCCATCCTGCTAGTCTTGAGAACTCCCTGCTGCTATTGGTGATCCTGAAGTATTGGCTGAACCCTCTTAACACTGGGTTTAGATCTTTTATGACTTGCTCAAGTGGCTTACCGCACCCTCGCTTCGTCATTCGCTTTAACTTGCTTTTGAACACTTTCAGTTTTTTAGTTTGAATGCGGGTAAATTGACTCCCGATTTCTACACCTAAAAACTTCACGCCATCACTGCTGTGCGCTATATGTGATTTCGTCTGGTTCACTGTGAGTTTAAGCTCTCCTTCTAAGATCTTCGTCGCTTGTGCAAGGGCATTCTCTGCCCCTGCCTTGCTACGACAGAAGATGAGTATGTCATCCGCATAACGAACGATCCTATGGCCGCGCTTTCGCATTTCCTGATCGAACGCATCAAGGTAGATATTGGCTATCAAAGGACTGATAACACCACCTTGTGGACTTCCTAGCTCTGTCTCCTGCCAACTACCGTCTATCATCACCCCACTTTTTAGAAACTGTTTTATCAGCTCTAATACACTGCTATCTGTGACTCGTTTTCTGATGCTTTTGATAATCAACTCGTGGTCGAGTTTGTCAAAGCACTTCGACAAGTCCATATCTACAACGTGTTGTAACCCGTAACGCCGGATGAACATCGTGGATTTGTTGATTGCATCGTGACAGCTTCGATTCGGCCTATACCCAAAACTTGATGGGTGAAATTGCTCTTCGAAGATGGGGGTGAGGATATCGTTGAGCGCTTGTTGGACAACTCTATCCCTAACTGTTGGGATCCCGAGCAATCGCACCCCTCCGTCTTCTTTGGGTATCTCTACCCGTTTGACTGGCTGAGGTTTGTATTGCTTGGTTTTAAGTTCAGAGAGGAGTTGATCGAGGTTATCACTCAGATTTTCGGCGTAGTTGCTCAGGCTCTGCTCATCTATTCCAGCCGCGCCTTTCGCTTTCTTTACCTTTTTAAACCCTTTATACAGCCTCTCTTTGTTGAGTAGATGACCATATAAGCTGTAATAAACTCGCACTTTCTCTCCTTGGATTGTGTGCTGTGTGGGGACAGGTGTTTCATCTTCAGCGTGGGTGTTATTTCTCTCTGCTGTTCAGCCTTCTAGCTCAGTGGCAATTTACTGAAGTGAGTCAGAGTTACTCCCCTATACGGTTTCTTAGCGCAGTATCTTGCTTCCACAATCAACCAAACTAGGAATACCCCGATAGCGATTCGGTTTGGGTATCACTGAAAAAAAAAAAACATCTGTTCATCACAGACTTAAAGTGTACTTCCTCCCTTCGCAACACTGAGTGCTTTTGGCATTTCAGTGCTCCATCAGACTTGATGCTGCTGGTCAGCTAAGTTTTCTCCTCCACACCATTACTGGGCTTCTCTGGCTTAGCCTTACTCACTACTACGGATTCATCTGCCACCTCGCACCAACACACCTCTTAGCTTTCGCTTCGAGTTTGTGCTTCCAGACTGTCTGGATGTGGTGTCAGGCTTCCCCAGTTACTGCACTGGCTCCCTGTTAACAATGCCACCCTCAAGCACAGCATAGGTCTGACTGAGTATAGGGCTTCGCGCTATTTCGGACGCTTACCCACCTATACTGCCGAAGCAGGTTTACTTGCGTTGTGTACTGCTAACTTCCTATCGCTTCCTTCAGACCCTGCCGTTAGCCAACAACGCCCTTGCGATTCGGATTATCTTCCCCTCAGTCGGGGTGATTCAGGTTTCTTTCAACCTGACGGGTTTGCCAGCTTCGCTGGGCAAACAAAAAAGCCCCTATTGATTAGGGGCTTTGAATAAATATCATCGAGGCGCTATCGAGCTTATAGCTTAGCTATCAAGGTCATAACTCGGCTATCAAGGTTATTGCTCAGCTTCTTCGAGAAGCTCTTGCACCGGAGATGCCGGTTTATTTTGGGCAAAGCCTCTTAGTCCAACAACGTGTACATGTTCGTGGTCTTTGAAGACCTTCCGAACCAGTTTGTAGGTTGTGCCTTTCTCTGGGCTAATGTTCTCTGGCGCAGCAATCAGAAGTTGCATACCTAAACGGTCACACAGTTCAAACAGCGTAGAGATCGACTTAGAATCCAGACGTGCGGCTTCATCAAGGAACAACAAACGACATGGAACGATGTCTTTACTACGAAGTCGACGAGACTCTTCTTCCCAGCTCTGAATAACCATCAATAGGATTGATTGACCAGTGCCGATCGCTTCACCTGTAGACAATGCACCAGATTCTGCTTGTAACCAACCATCTGAACCACGGTTAACTTCAACACTCAGCTCTAGGTAGTTACGGTAATCGAGTAACTCTTCACCCAGAACTTGCGGAGAACGTTGACCCGTGTCGATATGTGGGTTCACACGTTGGAACAACTTCGCCATCGCTTCTGAGAAAGTAAAGCGCGTTGATTCGAACAAGTCTTTATGTTGTTCTTGTTGAGTCGCTAACCCTGATAGCAAGATCTCGTGGCTTTCACGGATCTTAACGTTCAGACGTACGCCCTTAACCTGACCAAAGTAAATGTTAGACAGACCTTGGTTCAGCATTCGAATACGGTTCTGCTCGCGCTGAATCGTTTTCTTGATGATACTAGCTACTGACTCAGAGCTAATCGCCAGGCGGTTTTCACGCTGCGTCAGTTCTTCTGTTAGTCGAGCTAGCTCTACTTCCATCTCTTCGATTGCTTCGACCGGATCATCCGTATGAATGATGTCTTGGCGAATACGCTCACGGAGGTGCTGGTAAACCGCAATGTAGAACAGAACCTTACGCTCTGGATGTGCGTTGTCTTCAGATAAACGCAGTGAATCACGTAAATCGTCATTGTCAGCGACAGCCAGACGTAGCGCACCCAGTGATTTATCCGACATAGAGCGAAGCTCGCCCGCCGTTAGGTATGCCAGTTCACGCTTGTGTAGGCGACGTTCAACATCATTTTCACGAGCTAAGCGAAGTACTGAACACCAGCCAGCTTTGGCTGCAACTACAAAGGCACGAAGCTCTGTGTACTCTTTCTGTACTTTCTTAAGACGCTTAGCCAGTGCTTTCATCTCAAGCTCTGTTGACGTAATCGTACGCTCGTATTCGCTCTTACGGCTGCGAGACGTGTGCAAACGTTCTTGAAGCTCGTCACGACGACGTACAGCACGCTCTTCAGCGCCTTCATCAGCGTTTACGCCAAACTCTTGTAGCTCTTGTTTGAACTCTTGAACCGTTTCTTGTTTCGCTTGATGTGAGCTCTTCAGTGCCGCCAATACTTGGTTGTATTGGTTCATCTGTTCGCGAGCTTGCTTCAAGCCATCGCGGCCTTTAGTTCTTGCTTGTTCAGCTTGAACCAATTTCGCTTTTAATTGCTCGCTCAGTTCACTGCTTTTATTAAGCAAATCAACAGAGTCCGCGTAAGCAAAGTAGTGACAACGCTCAATCAAATCAGACAGCGCGAACACTTTACCTTTTAGCGTTTGTAGCGCGTTGTCTGCTTGACGATATTCGGCTTCCAAAGCTTCGAACTGCTCCGGGTCAACGTCTAGTGCAGATACGATTTGCTCTAGAGAAGTAAGCGCTTTACCGTGAGTATTCAAGTAAGACTTGGCTTCACTTAAACGCTCTAGTTGCGCTTCCAATTCAGCTAAGCGATCAGCCAATGTTTCGTCTTCTAAAATACGAACCATTGGCGCTAATTTATCTAATGCACCAAGTGCCTGCTTGCTTTGTAGAAGCTGACTGCGTTGCTGCTGCTCTTTAGAGTTAAGCTCAGCCAGAGAACGAACAATTTGATTACGCTTATCACGAATCGCAACTAGTGCTTGTTCTGGGTCTGCGTTAAACGCAACGTGCAGATGCTTCGCAACAAAGCTATTAAATGCTTGGTATAGTCGATTCAATTTTTGAGAGTCAAACGCGGCTTTAGCGTGGTTTTCAACGACCACATTACGCTCTTCACGCAATTTTTCTAGGCGTTGTTCACGAGCCGCACGGCCAAATAGCGGGATCTCAGGGAAGCGAGAGTAACGCATTTGGCGATCGTTCAGTTGAACACACACCGCACCTTCAAGCTCATCGGCATTGAATGAACTATCATCAAACGCGTCTACATCGCCTTCTAGGATATAAAGGTCTTCTGGACAGTCATCAAGATCGACCAGTTTCTCTTTAATGCCATCCAAATCAGAGACCACAATCGCATGACGAGCTGGACCGTACATCGCACTGAAGTAGGGTGCATCGCCAATGGTGATATCATCGTAGATCTCAGAAAGCAGCACACCACCAAGGGTATCTGCTAGGCCCTTCAAGCGAGGATCGTTTGAACCACCTGGAGATGCTAAACGCTCAATTTCTTGCTCAAGTTCAGCGCGGCGAGTGGCTAGCTGATCTTTTGCTACTGCTTGAGACTTTTCGTCTTCAAGCACTTGCTGCATTTGAGTCATCACTGCTTGGCTGTCTTCTAGCTCAGCTTCTGTTTGGTCTCTTAGCGCTTCAAGTGCATCGTTAGCTGTAATCCACGCCGGAGCAATTGATTCAAGCTTCTGAATCTCTTGGTCGTAGTTTAGTTGTACACGACGTTGCTCACTCTTCGCTTCACGCAGTTCTTCTTGAGCGTACTCTAGAGACTCGATCTGCATGGTATGACGTTCGCGTTCTTCATCGAAAACCGCTTCGTCAGTCAGCGAAACGTTATGTTGTTTTTGATATTCGATCGCAAGCTCTTTTGCTTGACGCTGCTGTGCTACATCACGAGCTATATCGCGGTGCTGAGCACGCCACTGTTGTTCATTTTCAACAACGTGTTTGGCATTGCGGCCTTTTTCTAGGGCTTGTTTAGCACTGTGAGACGCATCTTTACGCTCAACATCGCCAACAATGCTCTTAACAAGAGACAGCGCTTTGTCGAACTGTGCAGAGGCAGCAGAAGACATGTCGAGCTTATGTTTCGTCGCCAGTAGAGTTTGAGTACTTGATTCTTCCTGTGCTTTTAGCTCTGAAACCAAGGTTGATGCGCTTTCTGCAGTGATAGATTCATCACCAAGCAGCTGCTTAGTTTTCTCTAATGCTTGAACCGCTTGCTGGTATTGAAGTGCACGAGTCTGCTGAACATCCAACGCTTGTTGGTAATCAGCAAGCTGAGTTTTCAGGCTATCCACTTCTTCTTCAGTAATGGTTGCCTGCTCTTCAGCAAGAAGTACTCGCTCTTGAGCTTCTTCAACCACCATCATCTGCTCTTCTAGACGCTCATTAAGCTCTTCTAGATCTTCGCTATAACGAGCAATTTTCTCTTGCTGGCGAAGTGCAGTTTGAACCAACTGAAGATGATCCGAAGCCGCTTGGTAATCTTGCTCTAGTGCCGATTCTTGGTCGACAAGTAACTCTAGTTCTTCTTGAACGCGGTTCAACAAGTTGTTTTGATCAAGCAAGGTTTCACGAGAACCAAACAGTTCACCACGGAACTTCATGGTTTGATCAAGCTTGTTGCGACGATCGTTGGCATGGCGCATGTAATCTGCTGCCACGTAATTGGTCGATTCCGTGATCAAGTGCTTGAACAAGTCACGATCTGACTGAGTTGTCTTGATCGCTTCTAGCGTCATGCGGTTCTCGCGCAGTGCCGATTCCATATCTTGGAATGCTTTCTTCACACCACCATTTTGCGGTAGAAGGTAATCACGCAGAGAACGTGTAATCGCACTTGAGATACCACCGTAAAGTGATGCTTCAATTAGACGGTAGAACTTAGAACGGTCGCTGCTGTTACGCAGTTTCTTCGGTACTACACCGTACTCAAACATCTGTGAGTGATAATCAACAATAGAAGAGAATGCTTTAAAGTGAGCGCCTTCGTATTGTGCAACTGCTGCTTTCACATCGTTCAATTGACATACACGAGCGTGGCTGTCTGAAACGTTCTGAATCAGTACATCCGTTGGTTTCACATGGCTAGGAAGGCCTTGGATAACGAACGGCTTGATGTCTACTTTCTTGTCACGACCCGCAACTTGCTGCAGTTTTACTGCAAACAACAGGCGTTGATTACGAGAGTTCACAACATCTAGCGCCGCATAACATGCGCCAGGTTGAAGCTTACCGTAAAGGCCTTTATCACGAGATGACTGCGAACTGCCCGCTTCCGTTGTATTACGGAAATGCAGAAGGCTTTGGTCTGGGATCAGTGCTGTGATGAATGCCGCCATTGTGGTCGACTTACCTGCACCGTTACCGCCAGAAAGCGTTGTAACCAATCCATCAATATCAAAAGTACGTGCGAAGAAACCGTTCCAGTTGACCATGGTTAATGATTGATACTTACCTCTTTCAATCATGCTTCACCTTCTACTTTTGTTTGTTCGCCATCATTTGACTCAAGGTCAAAGCCGGCTTGATCGTTAAAAATGTCTTGTTGACCGTTTTCGTCTACGTCTGAATCTACTTCTGATACAGTTTCCGCTTGTTCTTCATTTAGCAAGCTGCCTTGGTTTGGCTCTTGGGTATGAACTACAGCTTCACCATCACGGATAAGACGTAATTGCGCTTCTTTCATGTCGTCGCCAACACGAACATCAGCACCAAAGCGGAACACCGCTTCGCTAATACGAAACTTGCCCGTCTCGCCTATCGCAATCAGCATCCCGATACGGCGCAAACGACGTAAAGAAGTGCGCACTTTTTCAAACAGCTTTTCTTTGTCTAGGTCAGAACCAGACGCGCGGTTTGTTGCGAGCTTCATGAGTTTTTTCTCATCTGCTAACGACATCAATTCATCAAACAGTTCTTGATTGGTGAAGATACCTTCATGAGCAAGACGTTCAGGGCTTAGGTATAAGAAACACAACACTTTACCAACCAACATGTCTAGTTCAGACAATACACTACGACCAATCAGAGACGTAGAGCGCGGACGCAGGTAGAAGAAACCTTCTGGCGCTTTCACCAATTCCGTATTGTAGCGTTGGTAGAAATGCTGAAGCTCAACTTCAAAATCAGACAGCAACGCGTGGTTATCTAGGTCTTCTGTTGAAACATGCTTACCTGAACGCAGCATGCTGTCTAGCGCAGGAAACAGTGGGTTCGCTATCGCTTTTACCAGTTTCTCTGGCATGTAATCATCAGTACTTGTTAATGACATTTGCTTGTACCTTTGCACCGAAATCGTTGATTGCCTGCCAATCTGGCTGAATAGCCTGATAGTCAGACTCTGAGTAACCTAAGCGCACGGCTTGGTCGACAACAATTCTGGCTAAATCAAAATGGTGTGTGCGAGGGTGTGCTGCGAGGTAATCGCGTAACACAAGGCCAAGGTCAATTGGCGCGCCTTGCTGTTTGTGAGCTTTTAACATCTCTGCAATTCGTTCTGAAAGCAGATCATTCACTTGCTCAAATTCTTCGTACTCTACGTCGATCGGCGCTTGTCCCATCACTTCGTCATCACGAAGCACAAGCGCTTCATCACGAAGATCAGTCAGTTTATCAGCATCGGCGTAGGTCAATAACCATGGCGCATCAAAGTAGTCGGTAACCGACTGGCGCAAGCGTTGGCTAAAGGCACGGTTTTTATCCATATCAATCGCGGTACGGATAAACTTGTGAACGTGGCGGTCGTAGCCGATCCATAAGTCGATCGCTTGTTGGCCCCAACTTGTGATTCGGTCGAGCTTCATCTGCAAGCCAAACAGAGTTTCGCCAACGAACTCGAGTTCATCATCACCGTAAACAATTTCTTGAATATCGAGGATCTGTGTTTGCAGTTCATCACCCGCCGCTTGCAAGGTGTCTTGCAACTCTTTTAGCGTGGCTGAGGTTTCCGATAGCAAAGACTCACAGTTATTAATTGCTTCTCGCCAATCTTTATTTAAAAGATCCGCAATTTGCTGTTTGACGGTTTGTTGCTGCTCATCCATAACACGTTGGTTAAGATCGATCTGATCAAAAATTTCGCCAACAGAATATTTGAGCACGCCGTAAACGTTCTTTCTCCAATGTCCCGGAGTTCCACCTTTCTGAGCGGCTTCAATGGCTTTTGCCATCTCATCTGCAACCATCGAAAGTTGAATCGACAGTTTTAACTTAGAGAATTGACGGTGACGTAAGTAATAATCTGAAATTCCGATCGCAAGTGGAGAAAGACGATAAATACTTGCACCGTCGGTGATCTCACTAGTAAACCGGCTAATCAACTTCTGTTTAACCAACTCATTGATGGCGTTGTTGGCACGAAACGCAGACGCTTCGCCAGTATCTTCAAACAGTCGAGTGACGATAGTAAATGCATCGTGCAATTCACCCTCGCCCAACTCTTCATCGAACCTTTCATTGCTTAGTACTGCGATAGCAATCAAAAATGCTAAGCGCTCTGGTGGCAAGTTTAATGAAAAATCATGCTGCTTGACCCAGCCCACCAACTCATCAATTGGCTGCTCTTCGGCAGTTTGAGTCATTTCACTCATTGTGGTTCCTGTTACTGTTCTTCGTCATATCGAACGTGTTAGATATGACGCCTATTTCTTTATGACGCGGGCTTGTTACGATTGCATAGCGCATGTTGTGGCTTCTTTTACCACATTCACCGCTGTTATTGCGCAGGTTTTTGAGCCCAAACGTGAATATAACGGCCTAGCGACAGATATGGCTCTTGGCGACATAGCTGTTTTTCTAGTTCCAATACATCTTCAAATTGGTAATCGCCCATGTATTCCATATTACCTATGTAGTCACTGAAAGAACGAATGCCTGATTTACCACAGATGTCTAGACCAGCGTCTTCTATCCATTGATAAACCTCTTCAGGCTTTAAGCCTTTCTGTGGTTGCAGCTTAAACCGTTTTCGATGTGGCATCCCATTCAATACATGAGGAATGTTGCCACAAATCACATTTTTCAGGACTAATCCGTGGTGGTTGTAAAACATTATCGAAGCAACACCACCCGGCTTTACTTGTTCAAGTAATAAATCAAGCGCCTCTCTCGGATTCGCTAACCACTCCATCACAGCATGAAACATCACAACATCGACTTTCCCATCGAGATGTTCTGCCACATTCTGAATGGGAGAGTGGATAAAACGATACCGCTCTAGCAAACCTGCTTCGCTGATACTTTCTTCTGCTAGTTTCAGCATTTCAGAAGAGAGGTCACACAGAGAAACATTATGCCCAAGCGACGCAATTTTTTGCGACATTTGTGCAAGCCCACCGCCAGCATCGAGTATATGCAACGGAGATATGGAACCATCAAATTTGCTCAAAGCTTGTTCTAAATCTTCCCATACGATGATCTGACGGATCTCTCCTTTGTCAGAGCCGTAAATATTTTTTGCAAATTTGTGGGCAATATCGTCGAAATTACGGTCTTCAGTCACGGCTACTTGAGTTATTATGTCCTATCGTGCCTGCTATTCTGTCACAGGAATTTCAGGAATAAAGAGGCGATGTCTCTTTTTACTACCAAGTGATGTTTTTTCGGACTATTCGGATATGTTTGAGCTGAAAAAAGTAGTGTCTTCATTATTGATGCCACTGCCAGCAATGTTAATTCTCGCTTTTCTGGGTTTAGCCCTAGTGATGTTTACTACCAAAAGGAAGACTGGTTGCCTAATTACCCTTTCAGCCCTCTGTGGTATTTTCCTCATCGCTTTCCAGCCAGTTTCTAGTCAACTTTTAATGCCAATGGAAAGGCAACACACCGCTTTTTTACCCGTCGATGACACCATCGATTACGTTATGGTTCTCGGCAGTGGTCACGTCGTAGACGACCAAATCCCACCTACATCTGAGCTTAGTCGCACAGGATTAATGCGTTTAAGTGAAGGCATTCGTATTTTACGCCTTTATCCTGGTGCCAAACTCATTTTGTCTGGCTATGGTGCGGGGACTGAAGTGAGTAATGCAAGAATGATGGCTAAAGTGGCTTTAGCGCTTGGGGTTTCAAAACCTGACATCATTTTGCTTGAAACAGCAAAAGACACGTGGGAAGAAGCCCGCCAAGCCGCCGCGTTTGTTAAAAATAAAAAGATGGTATTAGTTACATCGGCTAGCCATATGACTCGCGCCTTGAATGAATTCCATGCTGCGGGTATGAAACCATTAGCGGCACCAACCAACTACCTTGCACAAGAAGGCATTGTAGAGCCTTGGGATAAGTACATGCCTAAAGCGCTATACCTTGAGCAGACCGAACGTTATTGGCACGAAACCATGGGGTTAGTTTGGCAAAGCCTGCGCGATTGGCTAGACACGAGTAATGATAATGTTGAAGAGCCTATCGTTGTCCCTGAGCCTTCTATTTTAGAAGAAGATAATGGCGTCGTTTCTGCGGCCTAGTCTCAAATCGATATCTATTAATTTTCGGATGGTTAGCAATAACCAATAGTATGGCAAGAAATAAAAAGCCGAAACATCAATGATGTCTCGGCTTTTTTACGCTAGTTGTCTTTTTTTACTGATTAAAACGCCCGAAGGGTTTAGTCACCAGCGAACATGTAACCTTCACCGTGAACCGTCACAAAAATCTGTGGGTTCTTGGGATCAAACTCCATTTTTGCGCGCATACGACGAATTAACACATCGATAGTGCGATCATTAGGCGCATCCACTCGGTGGCTAATCATGTTCAAAATACGTTCGCGACTTAATACTTGGTTAGGGTAAGAAGAGAGTGCGACTAGCAACTCATACTCAGCCTTAGTCAGTTTAACCGGCTCACCATTTTTGCTTAGCGCTCGGCGAGGAATATCAAACGTCCACTCACCAAAACGAACAACAGACTCATCTTCTGCTTGTTCCACCACTCCCGTCGCTGTTCTACGAGCAGCAGCAATACGCCAAAGTAAGTTTTTAACTCGAACCAATAATTCGCGAAGTTCGAAGGGTTTAGTAACATAATCGTCTGCGCCCATTTCAAGGCCTACGATTTTGTCGATGCTATCCGTGCGTCCAGTAACTAAAATAATTCCAATGTCTGATTGACTGCGTAATTCGCGAGTTAGCATCAATCCATCTTCGCCTGGTAAGTTGATGTCCAGCATAATGAGATCAACGTTGTTTTCTTCCAACACGTTTCTCATCTGAGCGCCGCTCTCAGCTTCACTCACTGTGTAACCTTCGTTCTGGAAATATCCAACCAGTTTACTGCGGGTTACCACATCATCTTCTACGACCAATACGTGATAGCTCATCTACACCACTTTTCTTATTTAATAGTTTCAATGACTATTCTATTCATAACTAGTAACAATTCTAGTGGTACTGAAGATAAAAGCCAGAAACATGGATTTTTTTTGATACAAGACAATCTTAAACCTTGCTATTTATCGTCCATCGCAATTCAATATAGGCATTACTACGAACGAGTCACTTTGCGCTTAGCAAATAACCTTGTTATTCAGCCTTGGTGTGCTTGTACCCAAATGACTTAACGGCGCTGGGTATATAAACATCACAAGACTAAATCAGGATCTATGAAATGAAAGATACGAAAGCATTCAACGAGCAAAGAGCAGAAATTTACTGGTGGTTATCAAGCTTATTCGCCAAAGAGCTCACTCAAGAAGAACTCGATCACTACCACTCTGTTGAAATTCGTTCTTTCCTTTCTGGTTTAGGTTCGAATGAAGCTCTAAAGCCTTCGATTGATAAGCTTGTAGACGCATTGAACCGTCTACAAACACGTGAAGATGCCCAACTGGAACTGTCTGCTGACTTCTGCGACCTTTTCTTGAAGACAGACAAACATGGTGCTTTACCTTACGCTTCAATGTACATCGGCGAAACAGGTCTATTAAACGATAAGCCAGCTAAAGACATGGAAGACATCATGGCTAAGCACAACTTAATCGTGAACCAAGACTTAAAAGAACCTGCAGATCACATTGCTATCGAACTCGACTTCCTTGGCAATCTAATCATCCGTTCAAATGAAACTGAGCTTGAAGAAGAATTAGAGAAATCGTTCGTCATTCAACAGCAGTTTATCGATCAGCAACTACTTACTTGGTTGCCAAAGTTTAATGTGAAATGTCATGACGTTGACCAGTTTGGTTTCTACGCTTCGGTCTCGTCTTTGCTACTCGCATTTTGCAATTTAGACACTCAATATTTAGCTGGTGAATAAGTTCGCCCAACGACTAGGTAAATAAATTCAGTAGAATGTGACAATTCACCCGGATTTCTGGGTGAATTATATTGCGAGTAATTTCTAGTCAGTCTAAAATTGTGACCGCAAACGATAAAATATGAAACATTCACGAAATGCTAAGCTTATTTAAGTTCAAAGCATTTCGGTGTTAAGACAAGCCGCTCAATAGCGGTTTTTTGTTTTTTAGCACTTTAGTACCCAAAGAGCCCTACAAATTTAAGCTCTTAGTTAAGTAGCTTAACGGCTACTTTATTCCGTACTTTGGGAAAGTAGCTTCTAATAGGATAAAACCATGGCCACTATAAAAGATGTCGCTCGCTTAGCAGGCGTATCAACAACAACCGTTTCTCACGTAATCAACAAAACACGTTTTGTCGCAGAAGCGACTCAAGAAAAAGTAAACAAAGCCGTAGACGAACTAAACTATGCACCGAGTGCTGTTGCTCGTAGTTTGAAATGTAATACAACACGCACTATCGGCATGCTAGTAACTCAGTCAACCAACCTATTCTTCTCTGAGGTTATCGATGGCGTAGAGAGCTACTGCTACCGTCAAGGCTACACTTTGATTTTGTGTAACACAGGCGGTATTTATGAGAAGCAACGTGATTACATTCGAATGCTTGCAGAGAAGCGTGTAGATGGCATCTTGGTTATGTGTTCAGACCTAACTGAAGAACTAAGAGAAATGTTAGACCGTCACGCTGACATTCCTAAAGTAGTGATGGACTGGGGTCCTGAGAGCTCTCAAGCCGACAAGATCATTGATAACTCTGAAGAAGGTGGCTACCTAGCGACCAAGTACCTTATTGAACGCGGTCACTCTAAGATTGCTTGTTTAAGTGGCCACTTAGATAAAGCAGCCTGTGTTGAACGTATCGCAGGATACAAACGTGCATTTGACGAAGCTAATATTGCCACTGACGAACGCTTGATCATTGAAGGTAACTTTGAATGTGATACTGCTGTTATAGCAGCAGATAAGATTGTTGAGATGAAAGATCGCCCAACGGCAGTGTTCTGTTTCAACGACACCATGGCACTAGGTTTGATGAGTCGATTACAAGAAAAAGGAATTCGCATTCCTGAAGATATATCAGTTATTGGTTACGATAACATCGAACTCGCTGAATATTTCTCCCCACCATTGACCACGGTTCACCAACCGAAGCGTCGTGTTGGTAAAAATGCATTCGAAATTTTGTTAGAACGCATCAAAGATAAAGATCATGAAAAACGCGTTTTCGAAATGCACCCTGAAATTGTTGAGCGAAGTACAGTTAAAACGTTAAATTAATTGATAAATTCAGTTTATTCTAATCAAGCGCACCTTTAGGTGCGCTTTTTTTATCAACAACATTAATGAACCTGGTATCATAACAGCAAGATCATTAATTGAAGCAATATCACATTTTGAAATAACAAGTGTGAGCTTCATTCAACAAAAACTTTATTCTATTTAATCAGTCACGCACAGGGCAAACCACTCGAAAGAGTGAGACGCAAAGCTTCCGGCCTAAACCACTCGTTGGTATGGTAGCGGGGTTACCGATGGCAAAATGCAGTGGTTACTAATAATTTAGTAATTTACGGCTTATTGACAATTTAGTTGCAACATTTTGCTAATCTCTCGGACCTGCTTATTTGGTGGCGTAGTTCAAATACACCGAGATAAATAACATGGATAAACCGATACTAAAGGACTCAATGAAGTTATTTGAGTCCCTAGGAAAAATAAAATCACGTTCAATGTTTGGTGGCTTCGGTCTTTTTGCCGATGACACGATGTTTGCTCTGGTTGTAAATGACCAGTTGCATATACGAGCGGACAAATGCACAACAAAGCAATTTGAACAACAAGGGTTTCAACCTTACGTTTACAAAAAACGTGGCTTCCCTGTTGTTACTAAATATTTCGCTTTGCCTGAAGGCCTGTGGCAGGATCAAGAAAAAATCTTGCAGCTTGCGACTACGTCTTTGGGTTTTGCTAAAGATGAAAAAGCTGAACAGTCTTCTGCTGAACCAACTCGATTAAAAGACCTTCCTAACCTTCGACTTGCTACCGAGCGCATGTTGAAAAAGGCTGGGATAGATTCCGTAGAACGTTTATATGAATCTGGCTCTGTAAACGCGTTTAACGCCATCAAGGAATCTCACGCGTCCTCTGTCAGTATCGAGTTACTTTGGGCGCTAGAAGGTGCGATTAATGGTACACATTGGTCTGTTATACCGCAGCAGCGTCGCGAAGAGCTTATCAGTCGCGTAAATTAACATTGTCAGTTAAAACTACACATAACTAAGCCGCATTTATGCGGCTTTTTTTTATATCTGTTGAAAGTTAATCTAAGCTTTACCTGTCTATCTATACTATCGGTATGCATTGAAAATTTAGAGGAAGTATCAATGAGTAAGAAAATGATATTGGGTATTGTGTTGGTCATAACGATTGTCTTACTAGGCGTCAACTTTGGCCAATACCTCACACTTGAGAATGCCAAGGCTCAGCAAGCCGTTTTGAATGAATACATTGACAGTAATTTTATCGCCGCGGCTGCTATTTATTTCGCAGCTTACGTCATGATTACCGCTTTCTCGATTCCAGGAGCTGCTGTTGTGACCCTATTGGGTGCTGCGCTCTTTGGTTTTTGGAATAGTTTGTTATTGGTGTCATTCGCCAGTGCAATCGGTGCAACTATCGCCTTTTTGAGTAGCCGCTATTTGTTACGTGACTGGATTCAAACCAAATTCGGCGACAAATTGGCGACCATGAATAAAGGTGTCGAAAAAGACGGGGCATTTTACTTATTTTCTCTACGCCTGATCCCTGTATTCCCATTTTTCCTTATCAACCTGTTGATGGGTCTAACGCCGATGTCGGTAAGTCGTTACTACATTACGAGTCAAATTGGGATGTTGCCAGGTACAGCTGTTTTCTTAAATGCTGGTACTCAACTCGCAGAAATAGATTCACTTTCGGGTATCGTGTCTCCTTCAGTGCTGCTGTCATTTGCATTACTAGGTATATTCCCAATTATTGCTAAATGGTTGATGGGTAAGTTTCGCTCAACACCTGTAGCTGAATAATGGATATAGATTAGATAACACACATAGCCAAATAAGGTTCTATTTCAATGAAAATCTTTAGCGCATCGAACCCTACTGAAGCTCACATCATATGTGGATTGCTAGAAAGTGAGAATATTGCGTGTGAGGTCCGTGGTGAGGGTTTGTTTGGTTTGAAAGGGGAAATCCCTTTTACAGAAGATACTGACCCGTATGTTTGGCTGTATGAACCAGAACAAGCCAATAAGGCACGTGTTATTGTCAATGAATACCAAAAACAGCAAGATTCTATAATCTATGAAGAGTGGCGTTGCAGACAGTGTCATGAAGTCAATGAAGCCCAATTTGGCTCTTGTTGGCAGTGCGGTGCTGCTTCTCCTGAATAGCAGGTTTTGAAAGGTAAAGTGGCTCCAACGGCCTTATATAACAACTCGGTCAGATACCTCCTCCAAACAAAAACGGGAAGCTAAAATTAGCTTCCCGTTTTTGTTTCAATTCTATTCGAGCGTCTGTTCTGATAAAGAATCGAGATAATCACTGAATTTGCTTTTGAATAAACGCAATCGAACGTTGATTAAACTCTTCAGGATTTTCCACATTACATACGTGTCCACAATTCGGAATTTCTACTAGCTCGCTCGACTCATGTGCTTCCACCATTTCTTTTACAGGCTTAATAAACATGTAATCACGTTCGCCCATCAAATAAAGAGTCGGTATTGGTAATTCCCTATCTTTAAAATACTTCATCAAAGGGTTTACATCTGCCGTTAAGATAAACCAGCGCTTAAACTCTTTTTGGCACAGTTTTTTAGCTTCACGGATAAAAAGGTGACGAGACTCTTTTTGGCTTTTCTGCGGCATTACTACATACGCAAAAAGACTGTATAACCACATGTAAGGAATAATGTGTTTACTTAAGTTACCTAATTTGATTAAAACTTGAGAGCGAGTGTTTAGCTTAGTAACAGCGCCGCCTAATACCATTGAACGCACACGCCCTGCTGCTAACTCAGCGACGTTACGTACTATGATAGTACCTAAAGACATGCCAACAAAATGGGCAGAACGAATTTTTAGGTGATCTAAAACTTTGAGAATATCGAGCGTTACCGATTTGAAGGTGTAACGATTCGAAATCAGCCCTTTAAGTATATTGTCTGATTTACCGTGCCCTCTCAGATCGATGAGAAGTAAGTTGAAATGCTGTTTATACGCTTTGATCTGTTTGAACCAGATAGAGGAACTTCCTCCTGCGCCATGCACAAACACAACCCACTCGTCGCTCGTAGGGTGAGTAAATGTTTTATGGAATAATAAACTCTCAGACATACCTATCGCTTTAATTATTAAAATGGAGCTGTGCCTCATCACAAGGCAATGACTAAGGATATCACGCAATTAAGAACTTTAAGTGATAATAGTGTCAAACCTACCATTAGTCATGTGAATACCTACTCCCTCTTTTCTACCTGACTGACATGAGTTTGCAAGCTCTGTCTTCTCAAACGTGATGTAGACAGACCAACAAATAAAAAGGCACTCTGTGAAAAGAGCGCCTTCCGTTGTTTAGTGCTAATGGTGTACATCAGCTACATCAAGAGATTAAATTAACGTTAAAATGCAGTATGGTACATTGCTAGATACTCTTTAGCAGCGTCTTCCCAACTAAAATCTTGCTGCATAGCATAAAGCTGAACCCGTTTAATTTCAGACGGCGTTTGCGCATAAAGTAACAACGATCGATGTAACACTGCCAATAGTGCTTGTGGGGTTGGCTCTTCAAAAGCAAACCCAGTCGCGACCTCAGAATCCTCATCGTAATCATTCACGCTGTCTTTTAAACCTCCCACAGAACGAACAATCGGCAAAGTACCGTAAGCCATGCTGTAGATTTGGTTTAAACCACACGGTTCAAATTCCGAAGGCATCAAAAAGAAATCAGAACCCGCTTCAACCAAGTGTGCCAATTCGTTATTGTACGCTTCGACAAAAGAGAACTTGTCTGAATGAAGTGCTGATAACTCTTTAAGTTGACTCGCCAAAACCGGATCACCAGTACCGACAATCACAATCTGAAGGTCGTTTTTCAAGAACTGTTCGATGATCGGCAGTAAGTAATGGACACCTTTTTGATTCGTCAAACGGCAAACCATGCCATAAACAGCGCAATCATTCAGGGGCAGGCCAACATCTTGTTGCAGTTTTTGCTTACAAGCTGATTTGCCACGAACCATGCTGTGTTTCGTCGCTTTATACTTACGAGGCAGGAACACATCTGTTTCCGGATTCCAAGCACCGTAATCACAGCCGTTAAGAATACCAAACAAGTCTGCCGAACGATGTTGAAACTCAGCCGACATACCGTGGCTTCCTAATTCCGTTTTCAGCTCTTCTGCATAAGTTGGGCTTACCGCGTTGACTTTATCTGCACACAACACGCCTGCTTTTAGCATAGTAACGTGAGTATCACTCACCGCTGCTTCTGGTACATTGTAGCTGTGCATTTCAGGTAGACACTGCAGCTCATCATATGAGAACACCCCTTTGAAAACCGCATTGTGAATTGAAATGACACTGCGTGTATTTTCAAAGAAATCGTGTTGTTGGTAACGAGACTTGAGCAAGAAAGGAACAAAACCAGTATGCCAATCATTCGCATGAACGATATCAGGCTGGAAACCAAGCTTTGGTAACATATCTAAACAAGCGGCACTAAAGAAGGAGAAACGTTCTCCATTATCAGCATAAGCTTGATTGTTCTCGGCATACATTTCAGGGCGGTCGAAATATTTAGCACATTCAATACCAAACACTTGAACGCCTTCAACGCTCAACTTCTTAACCTGATAAGCGGTATGAGGCCAATGATCGAGTTCAGTGGCTAAAATAACTTCTGCGGAGTCAATATTAGGTATATTTCGATAAGCGGGGATGGTCACTCGAACATCCTGTTCGAGTGTTTGTAACGCTTTAGGCAGTGCCTTAGCTACATCAGCCAAGCCACCACTTTTAATCAAGCCTTCAACTTCAGACGCTACAAAAAGTACCGAGAGAGTCTTAGTAACCAACTCGTGCTCCTTTAGAAATCACTACTACACCATCGTCAGAGACGTGGTAATGCTTTTTATCTTCTTTCAAGTTTACACCAATCTGTGTACCCGGTGCGATGTCTGCATCTTTATCGATGATAACGCGACGCAGGATACAACCCTCACCCACTTTTACATCACCGAGTAAGATACTCTCGCTAATATCACATGCTGATGCGATATTGCTGCGGAAGCCCAATACACTCTTTTCAATACGCGAACCACGTACATAACTACCGCTACACACAAGGCTATCAATGATCTGAATTCGACCATTTGCCGAATCAGTAAACGTAGCTGGTGGTAGTGGCGGGTAATAAGTGTGTAAAGGCCATTTGCGGTTGTATAGCGAGAATGGCGCATCTTTCTTAAGAAGATCCATGTGCGCTTGCCAGTACGCGTCAATCGTACCTACATCGCGCCAGTAAACTTCTTCTTTCTCACCGGTAATACGGTTGGTGCTGAAATCATAAACAAACACGTCACCACGTGGGAACATGTTGGGAATAATGTCTTTGCCGAAGTCGTGTGTCGACCCTTCTCTATCAGCATCTTCCGTTAGTTCAGCAAAAAGCTCTTTCGCTTCGAACACGTAGTTGCCCATTGAAACAAGCGCTGATTCAGGATCTCCCGGGATCGACTTGGGATTTGCAGGTTTCTCTTCAAAACCAATCATACGACCTTCAGCATCAACTTCAATAACACCAAACTCAGAAGCTTCGGAAAGTGGCATACGTAACGCTGAAACCGTTAAAGCCGCGTTCTTTTCTTTGTGGAAATCAAGCATCTGTTTGATATCCATTTTGTAGATATGATCAGAACCGAAAATACAGACTTGATCAGGTTCTTCCAATTCCATAAAACCCATGTTTTGGTAGATTGCATCTGCTGTGCCTTCATACCAACGCTTTCCTTTGCGCATTTGTGCCGGAATAGGGTCAATAAATCGGTCTGTTATACCACTGATATTCCAACCTTTTTTCATATGATGGAACAGTGATTGTGACTTAAATTGTGTTAAAACATAGATCTTCATCAGATCAGCATTAACAAAGTTGTTCAAAGCGAAATCAATTAAGCGGTAGCTACCACCGAAAGGAACCGAGGGTTTGCTGCGAGACTCAGTTAAAGGTCTCAAGCGAGAACCTTCACCACCAGCAAGAATCATTCCCAATACACCAGCCATTTTATTCTCCATATATTTATAGCTTGTCGATGTCAGTGCTCGTAGAGGTATCTTCCTCAGGGGGATGAGCACTAACATTCATTTCGGAACTTAACGAATATCCATTCACATACAGTGACAGTATCCTAAGCCAAACGTTGTTATGTGTGCACTATTCTTTGCACTTGGTTTGATATACGTTATCGACTTTTGTGCCGATTTCAATTTTTAATACGCCATTCTGCGTCATGGCAACCGATTGCTTTCTTAAGACTTAAAGCAGCTCACATAACACCATCCGAACGAAACATTACATTAACACCCGTCACACATCAGGTATACAACTAAACACTGTTCTTTCAGTTACAATATTTTAGTTAAGTTACAGTCTAGTTAAGCTTCCATAATAAGATGTAATTAATTGCTCTCATTTATTTTCCATCGTGAATTTAATAAATTATTTCAATTGAAATAGAAAATCAATTAGTTGCATACTTAGTCATGTTTTGGACAAAAAAAAGCAGCCCAATGGCTGCTTCTCAATCAATGTGTTCTGTTACTTCTCTTTCGGCTTTTTACGTTTATCTGTAACTTCCCACTTTCCGTCGATATACAAAGCAGTCCAACCAGAAGGTTTTCCGTCTACTTCGGTACGAACGTAGTTCTCTTTTGTCTTACGACTAAAACGAATCACTGTCGGCTTACCATCAGGGTCAGCAACCGGCGCTGACGTTAGGTACTGGAACTTAGGTGAGATACGATCTTTAAAACGAACCAACTCTTCCACCAATGGTGCACGCGTTTCACGTGATTTAGGGAAGTTGCTCGCAGCCATAAATAGGCCAGAGGCACCATCACGAAGAACAAAGTACGCGTCTGAATTTTCACACGGAAGTTCAGGGAAATGTACAGGGTCTTCTTTCGGTGGCGCTACTTCGCCATTTTTCAGGATCTTACGAGTGTTCTTACAGTCTTCACTCGTACAGTCCATGTATTTACCAAAACGACCGTTCTTTAGAACCATGTCAGAACCACATTTGTCACACTCAACAAGTGGACCATCGTAGCCTTTCACTTTAAATTCGCCGTGCTCAACCACATAACCTTCACAGTTCGGGTTATTACCACATACGTGCATCTTACGCTTATCATCGATTAGATAAGCATCCATTGCCGTTTCACAAATAGGACAGCGCTTTTTAGCTCGAAGAGCTGCGGTTTCAACGTCTTCTTCAAGCACGTTGATAATGCCTTCTTCATCACCAAGGTTGATTGTTGTCTTACAACGCTCTTTTGGTGGGAGTGCGTAACCAGAACAACCTAGGAATACGCCTGTCGAGGCAGTTCGAATACCCATTTTACGGCCACAAGTCGGACACTCAATATCGGTTTCCACGATATGGTTTGGCTTCATGCCACCCGCGTCTTCGTCTAAATCTGCTTTTTCCAAATCGCCAGTAAAGTCTTCAAAGAAGTTATCTAACACGCCTTTCCAGCTTGCTTCACCTTCAGCGATTTGATCCAACTTCTGCTCCATACGAGCAGTGAAGTCATAGTTCATTAGGTCATTGAAGCTGCCATCTAGTCGGTCAGTAACAATTTCGCCCATCTTCTCAGCGTAGAAACGACGCTGTTCAACTTTTACATAACCACGGTCTTGAATCGTCGAGATGATTGATGCGTATGTTGAAGGACGACCAATACCACGCTTCTCAAGCTCTTTAACTAGTGCCGCTTCAGTGAAACGAGCTGGTGGCTTAGTGAAGTGCTGTTTCGGGTCTAACGCAATGAGATCAAGCTTATCGCCAATCTGAACTGCAGGAAGAATTGTATCTTCGTTCTTACCCATTGGACGCTGAACACGAGTCCAACCATCAAATTTAAGAATACGACCTTTCGCTTTTAACGTGTACTCGTCAGCTTTAACACTTACCGTCGTTGAATCGTATTGAGCGGGAGTCATTTGACACGCAACGAATTGATTCCAAATCAATGAATACAGCTTGTGTGCGTCTGCATCTACGCCGTTTAGGTCTTCCGACTTAACATCTACACTTGAAGGACGAATCGCTTCGTGGGCCTCTTGAGCGCCCTCTTTGCTACCGTATACCAGTGCTTTAGGCGGAAGATATTGCGCGCCGTACTCAGAACCAATGTATTCACGAGCGGCTTCTACAGCTTCTGAACTCAAGTTCGTTGAGTCAGTACGCATATAAGTGATGTAACCCGCTTCATACAGGCGCTGAGCCAGCATCATGGTTTTCTTCACGCCATAACCAAGACGCGTGCTCGCCGCTTGTTGCAGCGTAGACGTGATGTAAGGTGCAGACGGCTTACTCTTAGTTGGGCGGTCTTCACGTTTACAGACTTCGTATTGCGCTTTTTCTAAAACGCTAACTGCAGCTTGTGTTTGCGCTTCATTATCAGGTTTAAACGCAACGCCGTCTTTCTGAGCGACTTGCAGTCTGAAATCTGTTTTCTCTGCTGTTTTGGTATCAGCATGCACATCCCAAAACTCTTCAGGGATAAAAGCGTTGATCTCGCGCTCGCGCTCAACCAGTAGTTTTACAGCGACTGATTGAACACGGCCAGCGGATAGGCCTCGTGCTACTTTTTTCCAAAGCAAAGGTGACACCATAAAGCCAACAACACGGTCCATAAAACGTCGTGCTTGTTGTGCGTTTACGCCGTCAATGTTTAGCTCACCCGGAGTTTCGAAGGCTTGTTGAATAGCATTCTTAGTGATTTCGTTAAAAACCACTCGCTTGTATCGCGTTTCATCGCCGCCGATGATCTCACGAAGGTGCCATGCGATAGCTTCTCCTTCGCGGTCCAAATCGGTTGCGAGATAAACATGGTCTGCGTTTTCAGCCAGTTTTTGCAATTCAGCAACAACTTTTTCTTTACCCGGTAGAATTTGATAATTCGCTTCCCACTCTTTATATGGGTTGATACCCATCTTTTTGATAAGAGCTTTGCGATCTTTTTCTTTCTTGATACGAGCTTTATCTTCTGGGCTCATACCCTTGGTTGAAACTGCAGCAGCCTTTTGACCAGTACTTTGACCCGCCGTTGGTAAATCACGTACGTGACCTACACTCGACTTAACGACAAAGTCTTTGCCAAGATATTTATTGATAGTTTTAGCCTTGGCTGGCGACTCCACTATAACGAGCGATTTACCCATATTGACTCTAACGTCCTTAATCACGATGCTTCAGCACCAACAATTTAGCTTGTGGGCTTTTACGCATGATATTCTAAATTCATTGCTTCTTTTTTTACTATTGTGCGAGATTACTAGAAGATCAACCGCTTTTTTCAAAATTGGATCTGATTGCTCGACAATTCAGCGGCTCAGAAGAGAAAAGGGTCACAATATAAAGAAGCTATAAAGTACTCATTAAAAATACTTGCAAGAGCCTATTCATCAGGCATTACGTATAAACGCGGTCATACTAAGCTTGTCCACGAATCTAACGCGAGCCCCATTCAATTATTTTTGTCATAAATCACAAAATAAACGGTAGATATTCGAAAAGACACTCTTAATCGGTTGTGAAATCATTGAATTTCTAGTGTGACACCATAAACTCAACGTTATATTCAGTTATCAGAGATCGACTCATGACAAAGAAAGTAATAGCAGAATTTGATTTACTGCTTATCGCAAACCAAATTATCCAATCACATGATGACTACATTGAAGGCATGCGCGCAAACAGCGTAGTAGAAAAAGATGATGTACTCGTCTTCAAAGGTGAATACTTCTTAGACAGCAATGGATTACCAACAGAGAACACAACCGCTGTATTTAACATGTTTAAATACTTAGCGCACCATCTTTCAAAAGAATTTACGCTTGAGCTATAACGAAAAAGCTTGCCATTTAGGCAAGCTTTTTACTTTCTGAACTCTATTGACTCAGCATTTTCAGCTTGTCAAAGTAATCAGGGAAAGTCTTTGATGTACAACCTGGGTCATTGATAGTTACCGGGGTATCACTCAAAGCTACCAGCGAGAAGCACATCGCCATGCGATGGTCATCATAAGTATCAATCGCCGCGTGTGTTAGTTCAGCAACAGGGTTAACAATGATATAGTCTTCACCCTCTTCAACCTCAGCGCCAACTTTGCGCAGTTCTGTTGCCATAGCAGCAAGGCGATCAGTCTCTTTTACACGCCAGTTGTAGACATTACGGATAGCGGTTGTTCCTTTAGCAAACAACGCGGTTGTCGCGATAGTCATTGCTGCGTCAGGGATATGATTGTAATCCATATCAATGCCTTTAAGTTCACCACAGCGCGAGATAACATAGTCATCACCCCATTCGATCTCGGCACCCATTTTTTCAAGCGCATCAGCGAATTGGATATCACCTTGGATACTGTTTTTACCAATACCCGTCACTTTAATCTCGCCGCCTCTAATTGCAGCAGCAGCAAGGAAGTAAGATGCAGATGATGCGTCGCCCTCGACCAAAAAGTCACCTGGCGCTGAGTACGATTGCCCTGTAGGAATCACGAACTCTTGGTAATCGTTATTAATCACATCCACACCAAATTGTTTCATAATGTGTAGCGTAATGTCGATGTAAGGTTTAGATACTAAATCGCCATCAATTTTAATTGTCACTTCGCCTTCAGCCAAAGGTGCAGCCATCAAAAATGCCGTCAAAAATTGACTAGAAATAGAACCATCGATTGAAACTGTACCACTCTTAAGGCCAGTCCCTGTGATCTTCAACGGTGGATAGTTTTCGTTTTCTAAGTATTCAACGTCTGCGCCAGCTTCTCGCAACGCTGTCACCAAGTGCCCAATTGGGCGCTCCTTCATGCGGGGTTCGCCAGTCAATACATACTCACCGCGGCCTAAACAAAGTGCAGCAGCAAGCGGACGCATAGCCGTACCGGCGTTACCTAAGAAAAGTTCTAGGGCTTTATCGCTTGAAAACGCACCACCAACACCAGTTACTTCACAAACTGTCTTATCTGCGGACAACTGATAATTAACGCCTAACTGAGTCAGTGCGTTCAGCATATGACGAATGTCGTCACTGTCGAGTAAATTTGTTAAACGAGTGGTTCCAGTTGAAAGTGCTGCCAAAAGAAGGGCACGGTTAGAAACACTTTTTGAGCCAGGTAAGTTAACTTCCCCACTCACTTTTTGAATTGGTTGTAACGTAAGGCTTTCCATTAAATCTTATAGTCCTTGTACCACCCGAAGTCACTGGAGCGTATTTATTTTCGGGTGATGAATAATTCTTCGTACTTGCAGACTAACGAACTTTTCCAACGAACTCCAGAGCTAATACCCATGAAAAAGGTGATTAATAAGCCAAGTAAGTGTATTTATATACTAGTACGCGAGATCAACTCGAACACCATCAGAAAAATACAGAATTCGTACATCATCACCTCGGTTAAACAACATGGAGTTGTCTACGTCTTGGATGATGTTCACTAACTTGTTGTCTTTCGTTTTGACTAGCAGTTCAACTAACTTATATTCCACTCGATACTGCGTATTTCCTCGATTACGTGCGATTCCAGCACCCGCTACGGCTCCAACAGCGGTAGCCACTTCTTTACCGGTCCCTCCGCCAAATTGATTACCAATTAAACCACCGATTGCCGCACCTAATAAAGTTTCCCAACCATTCGCTTTTGACTCCACAATTTCTTGTTGCGTTATGTATCTAACCGTATCAATCTCACCATAAACGACCTCATTAACAGGTCGTGCTTGGTTGCGGTTGTAAGCGGCATTTGCCAACATAGGCAAAACAAGTAAAATCCAAAGCAACTTCTTCATGGTAAAACTCCTAAAGACCTCTTGGTCAGTGATTAATCTGTAACGCGGTACTTATGACTATATACCTAACCGAACTTGATACTACTAGTATAGAGTTTCCTTCGCCCTTCGACGCGCTTGATGAGCCAAACGGCCTACTCGCCTTTGGTGGTGATTTGCAACCAATGCGAATTTTAAACGCTTACAGCCAAGGTATATTTCCATGGTATGGCCCAGGTGAACCTATACTTTGGTGGAGCCCGGCACCGAGAGCGGTATTTAATCCTAAGACATTCGAACCATCAAAAAGTCTTAAAAAATTTCAAAGAAAACACAACTATCGCATCAGTATCAACAAAGCAACCAACAAAGTGATTGGATACTGCTCATCGTTGAGGCCCGAAGAAGAAACTTGGCTAAACAGCGACATGCGGTCAGCATACTGTGAACTCGCTTCGCTAGGTTTCTGCCACTCAGTAGAGGTTTGGCAAAATGATGAATTGATTGGCGGGCTTTACGGCCTACAAAGAGGCCAAGTCTTTTGTGGTGAATCCATGTTTAGCTTAAAAACCAACGCCTCTAAAATCGCCCTGTGGTACTTCTGCGAACACTTTACCCGATTCGGAGGTAAGCTTATCGATTGCCAAGTCATGAACCCTCACCTGGAATCTCTGGGCGCTATTGAAGTCGACAGAGAGGCTTTTCTGAGTTCTCTACAATCGTTAAAAACAAACCAGGTTGACGATGCTTGCTTTAAAACACAATGGCTAGAGGAAACGCCTTAATGAATCCAGATTTACAACAAATCAGAATTGGATTAACAGATAATCACGCTTGCAGCTATTTACCACACCTTGAAGAAAGAGTGGCCGTCACTCTTGACGAACACATGCATACTTCCGACAATTATGAAGTTCTGTTAGCAAACGGGTTTCGTCGCAGTGGAGCTACCATTTATAAGCCGCATTGCGACAGTTGCTCTGCGTGCCAAGCGATTCGCCTTTCGATCCCCGAGGTTAAGTTTTCCAAAAGCCAGCGTCGAATCATCAACAAGGCTAAAACCTTTCGCTGGGAATTAAAAGATGCGATGGACGACAACTGGTTTGATTTATATAGCCGTTACATCACTGCTCGTCATCGTTCGGGAACCATGTACCCACCCAAAAAAGATGAATTTCTACAATTCTCAAAAAATGAATGGCTTGCTACAAAGTTCATGCACATCTATGATGACAGCCAATTGGTCGGCATCGCCGTCACTGATGTTATGTCAAACTGCACCAGCGCATTTTATACCTTCTTCGATCCTGATATCGACATCTCTATGGGAACACTTGGTGTTCTGTTTCAGATTCAGCATGCCCAGAAAGAACAAAAACAGTGGTTATATTTGGGTTATCAGATCGATGAATGCCCTGCGATGAACTATAAAGTACGATTTCAACGTCATCAAAGGCTAGTAAATCAGCGATGGCAAGGGTAGAATACGCGACAACTTTACATATTTTGATTTTAACGGCACAATCAAGCCGTTGAAAACCGCCAAATTTCGAAAGAGGATTAGATGGCTAAAGAAGACGTAATCGAGATGCAAGGCACTGTCCTTGATACTCTACCAAACACAATGTTCCGTGTTGAGCTTGAAAACGGTCACGTAGTGACAGCACACATCTCTGGTAAAATGCGTAAAAACTACATCCGTATTCTTACTGGTGATAAAGTAACTGTTGAGATGACTCCATACGACCTTTCTAAAGGCCGCATCGTCTTCCGTGCTCGTTAATTTTTAATTATCGAATACGATAAGAAGCGGAGCTTAATGCTCCGTTTTTTATCGCCTAGACATTCTTATTATTCAGCAACGTCAATCTCGCATCTCGCATCTCGCATCTCGCATCTCGCATCTCGCATCTCGCATCTCGCAAGCATAAAAAAACGCACAACCGAAGTCATGCGCTATATATTTAAGTCCTTGAGTTATCCGTCACTTCGTTAGTGCATAACCTCTTCTTTCGCACCCACATAAACAAAGTCTAGGTCGTCTTTCTTCAAAGATACCTTCACAGTACCGCCATCAACTAAGCTACCAAACAATAATTCGTTTGCTAATGGCTTCTTAAGTTTGTCTTGAATAACGCGCCCCATGGGACGAGCACCCATGGTCTTGTCATAGCCTTTGTCAGCTAACCAATGGCGAGCGTCCTCAGAAACCTCTAACGATACGCCACGAGCGTCTAGTTGAACCTGAAGCTCAACAATGAACTTATCGACAACTTGGCTAATCACACTTGGATCTAGACTGTTGAACCAAATAATATTATCAAGACGGTTACGGAACTCAGGTGTAAACACCTTCTTAATTTCGCCCATCGCATCAGGTGCGTGATCTTGTTGGATCAGGCCTATCGATTTCTTCTCAGTTTCAGCAACACCAGCGTTGGTCGTCATCACTAAGATCACGTTACGGAAATCGGCCTTACGACCGTTGTTGTCGGTTAACGTACCGTTATCCATCACTTGCAATAACAAGTTAAAGATATCTGGGTGAGCTTTTTCGATCTCATCCAGTAACACAACAGAGTGTGGATTCTTAATTACTGCATCAGTGAGTAAACCACCTTGGTCGTATCCTACATAACCTGGAGGAGCACCGATCAAACGGCTGACTGAGTGACGTTCACCGTATTCAGACATATCAAAACGTAGCAGCTCAATACCCATTAGTTTAGAAAGCTGAACCGTGACCTCGGTTTTACCCACACCAGTAGGACCAGCAAACAAGAATGAACCAACCGGCTTATTGTCTGCACCAAGCCCAGCACGAGTTAGCTTAATCGCTTCACTCAATACATCGATAGCTGGATCTTGTCCGAATACCAACATTTTCATGCGGTCGTCCAGTTTCTGCAACGTATCTTTGTCTGAAGATGAAACTGATTTTTCAGGGATACGTGCCATTTTCGCTACCATCGACTCAATATCAGCAACGCTTACCGTCTTCTTACGACGACTGGCTGGAGCTAAACGACTACGAGCGCCCGCTTCATCAATCACGTCAATCGCCTTATCTGGAAGGTGACGTTCGTTAATGTACTTGGCCGACAATTCCACAGCAGCACGCAACGCTTTATTGGTATAACGTACTTCGTGGTGAGCTTCATATTTTGGCTTCAAGCCAATCAGAATCTTAGTTGTGTCATCTAGTGATGGTTCAACAATATCAATTTTCTGGAAACGACGAGATAGAGCACGCTCCTTCTCAAAAATACTGCTGTACTCTTGGTATGTCGTCGAACCGATGCAACGTAACTTACCGCTACTTAATAGTGGCTTGATTAGGTTTGCAGCATCAACCTGACCGCCCGATGCTGCACCCGCACCAATAATAGTATGGATCTCATCGATGAACAGAATCGCGTCTTCTTCTTTCTCTAGTTGCTTAAGAATCGCTTTGAAACGTTTCTCAAAGTCACCTCGATATTTAGTACCCGCTAGCAGCGAACCTATATCTAAAGAATAGATCACACTACTCTGGATTATTTCAGGTACTTGTCCTTCAACAATACGCCATGCAAGGCCTTCAGCAATTGCGGTCTTACCCACACCAGCCTCTCCCACTAACAGGGGGTTATTTTTACGACGACGGCACAGAACTTGAACAGTACGTTCTAGCTCTTTATCTCGCCCGATAAGCGGATCAATGTTGCCCTGTTTCGCAACTTCATTCAGATTAGTCGCAAAATTTTCTAGGCGATCTTCAGAGTTGGCTTCTTCAGCACTCTCTGCACCACCAAATGAATCCGATGGTGATGAACTATCGCCTTCGTTACTGGCCTTGGTAATACCATGAGAAATGAAGTTAACGATATCTAAACGGCTAATGTCGTTCTTCTTAAGTAGATATGCCGCGTGAGATTCTTGCTCGCTGAAAATAGCCACAAGTACATTTGCACCTGTCACTTCACTGCGACCTGAAGATTGAACATGGAAAACAGCGCGCTGAAGCACTCGTTGGAAGCTCAGCGTAGGCTGTGTTTCACGAGTTTCGTCGCTTTCTGGGATAAGTGGGGTTGTTTGATCGATAAAAATATCGAGCTCATTGCGAAGAGCATCGAGATCAGCCTGACAAGCTTGGAGCGCTTCCTTGGCCGCATCATTTTCTAATAATGCTAGTAGGAGGTGTTCGACAGTCATGAATTCATGTCGCTTGTCTCGCGCGCGAGCAAATGCGCCATTTAAACTCGTCTCTAATTCTTTATTTAGCATAAGTACCTCCTAAGGGAACAACAGTGTTGTTCGAGCAATTTATACTTGCTCCATTGTACATAGTAGCGGATGCTCATTTTCCTTTGAGTACATCGTTACCTGCGCTACCTTTGTTTCGGCTATTTCAGCACTGTATGTGCCGCATATAGCTTTACCTTCATAATGAACCTTGAGCATCACTTCCGTTGCTTTTTCGATATCTAGTGAGAAAAACCGCTCTAGGATCTCGATTACAAAGTCCATGGGCGTGTAGTCATCGTTATTCAATATAACGTTATACATTGCCGGTGGCTTTACTTTAGTTTTTTCTTTCTCCAGTAGATCTGAGCCTGGAGATGCCCATTCAAAGTTTCTGCTCATATTAGCTTTGCTAAGGGTTATTTTTCGGAAGTCGTGAATGTTGAGTTAACTCAAATTTATCACATTCACGCATTACGGTGTACTAAGAAACTGCACCAAGAAACAGTACCAAAAAATATTCCTCTATACTGAGCCTAATCCACCATTTCCATCGCTGCAAATAAAAGATCTCGATTAACAGGATTAACATATGTGATTGATTAAAAAGACACCATAACTATTGATATTAACGATAAGATCGCCGTTAAGTTACTATTTAGTTAATAGTTTGCAGTTAATCTCGAATGTGATTTGTTATTAAAATTGATCAATTTTATACCAATTTCCTATTGACTGTGCCCAATCATTAGCTACATTGGTGCTAAAAGGTATTTCCAATACAACTTGGTAACACCATTTAAAATTTAACAATAAGGAATAATTACGCAAGGTAGCGTTAATTTCCGTAAGCAATGTATGAGACTCAAGCTATCAATTGAAATTCTTTAGTTGGTAGGAATGATATCAATCTGACTTACAACAATTGATATAACAACGTTAGTAACAAAATGCATGAGGGATGTATAGCATGGCTACAGGTACAGTGAAATGGTTTAACAATGCCAAAGGGTTTGGTTTTATTTGTCCAGAAGGTGAAGACGGCGACATTTTCGCGCACTACTCCACAATACAGATGGAAGGTTATCGAACCTTGAAGGCAGGTCAACAGGTCGACTATGAAGTAGAAAGTGGACCTAAAGGCTCGCACGCTAGCTCTGTTGTTCCTGTAGAAGGCAGTGTCGCTAAATAGGCGATTGCCGATATCATATTTACCTCCACTCGTCCGGTTTAGGGCCGCTCGGTAAACAAGAACATTAAAACCGCTCATTTACTGACTGTTATTCAGTTTTAAATGAGCGGTTTTTCGATCTTCGCTCCATAAACTCAATGTTATTTCCGTAAAAAAGACGCTCTAACGTTATCGTTAAAGCGTCTTCAATCTTTGTTTTAACAAAGCTATAAATGTATCGCTTAGCTAAGTCAAATAACTAGCTAGCCACAACAGTGTTTACCACTCAGTGCTATAGTTATGCATCAATCAGTGCATTTAACGTAGCACTTGGGCGCATTAGCTTGGATACGAGTGCGTCATCAAGCAGGTAATAGCCGCCTAAATCACCTGCGACACCTTGTGCATTATTCAACTCAGCAACGATAGCCTCTTCGCTTTCAGCTAATTGGCTTGCAACAGTAGCAAACTCTGCCGCTAAATCTGCATCAACCGTTTGTTCTGCAAGTGCTTTCGCCCAATATGCAGCTAGGTAGTAGTGGCTACCACGGTTATCAAGCTCACCCACTTTTCGTGAAGGAGACTTGTTATTATCAAGGAATTCGCCCGTCGCTTTATCAAGAGCATCCGCCAGTACTTGTGCTTTAGCGTTACCTGTAACAACGCTTAGGTGCTCTAGAGATGCAGCCAATGCCAAGAATTCGCCTAGAGAATCCCAACGCAGGTGGTTTTCTTTCTCTACTTGTTGAACGTGCTTAGGAGCTGAACCACCAGCGCCAGTTTCAAATAAGCCACCACCGTTCATTAATGGAACAATCGATAGCATTTTAGCTGACGTACCAAGTTCTAGAATTGGGAACAAATCAGTGAGGTAGTCACGTAATACGTTACCTGTAACAGAGATTGTGTCTAGGCCTTCTTTAATACGAACTAGTGAGTATTGAGTTGCCTCTAGCGGTGCCAAAATCTTAATTTCTAAGCCTTCTGTATCGTACTCAGGAAGGTAAGCTTCTACTTTCTTGATAAGCTGCGCATCGTGAGCTCTAGACGCATCTAGCCAGAATACAGCGGGAACACCTGAAGCACGTGCGCGAGTAACAGCTAGCTTAACCCAATCTTGGATCGGAGCATCTTTTACTTGGCACATACGGAAGATATCGCCTTCCTCTACGTCTTGCTCAAGAAGGACAGAACCAGAAGCGTCAACCACTTGAACCTGACCAGCAGCTTCTAGAATAAAAGTCTTATCGTGAGAGCCGTATTCTTCCGCTTTTTGAGCCATTAGGCCAACGTTTGGCACGCTACCCATTGTCGTCGGATCAAAAGCACCATTTTCTTTACAGAAATCAATAACCGCTTGGTAAATACTCGCGTAGCTACGATCTGGGATCATTGCTTTGGTGTCTTTTTGCTTACCTTCTGGATCCCACATCTGACCTGAAGAACGCAGCATTGCAGGCATAGATGCATCAACAATGATGTCACTTGGTACGTGTAGGTTGGTGATACCACGATCCGAATCAACCATTGCTAGTGGAGGCTGAGTCTCGTAGACCGCTTGTAGATCAGCTTCAATTGCTTCTTTCTGCTCTTGAGGAAGGGCTGCAATCTTCGCGTATACATCACCGATGCCATTATTTACATCAACACCGAGTTCATCGAACAATTGGCCGTGTTTAGCGAACACGTCTTTGTAGTAAACCTTAACCGCGTGGCCAAAAATCACTGGGTCAGAAACTTTCATCATCGTTGCTTTCATGTGAAGAGAAAGTAGAACACCTTGCTCTTTAGCTGATGCGATTTCTTTCTCGAAGAAGGCAACCAAAGCTGCTTTATTCATCACTGAAGCGTCGATGATCTCTTTATCTTGCAGAGCAAAAGCTGGCTTCAATGTTTTCTTAGTGCCATCTTTACCTACAAATTCGATGCTAACTTCAGTCGCGCCTTCAATCGTTACTGATTTTTCACTACCGAAGAAGTCTTTGTCTTCCATACTAGAAACATGAGACTTAGAATCTGATGACCAAGCGCCCATTGAATGTGGGTTTTTCTTAGCGTAGTTTTTAACTGAAAGTGGCGCACGACGATCTGAATTACCTTCACGTAGAACCGGGTTTACCGCACTACCTTTGATCTTGTCGTAAGTCGCTTTTATTGCTCTCTCTTCATCAGTCTTTGCTTCTTCCGGGTAATTAGGAAGTGCATAACCTTTTGACTGAAGTTCTTTGATCGTAGCTTGGAGCTGAGGTACAGATGCTGATACGTTTGGAAGCTTAATGATGTTTGCTTCTGGTGTTTTAGCCAATTCACCTAGTTCTGCTAGTGCATCACCAATACGTTGCTCTTCATTCAAATGCTCAGGGAAGTTGGCAATAATACGCCCTGCAAGTGAAATGTCGCGAGTATCAACGTCAATACCAGAAGAAGCTGTAAAAGATTGAATGATTGGCAGCAAAGAGTAAGTTGCTAGCGCCGGAGCTTCGTCTGTAATGGTATAGATGATAGTTGGTTTTTCAGTAGGCATGAAATTTCCCTATAGTTCTTACAAGCTCACCTAAAATGGTGAGAATGTTATAAATTGACCAGTAAGCGACTCGAAGAGTGAAAACTGCTTACTCGATAGTCGTACTCTATCTTATTTTTCATGCAATCTTGATGAGAGCATGAACCAAATCCGTGAGTGCGTTGTTATAATAAAACACGAAGGTATAATTAAACAAATCAGGCTTAAGAGTCCATCAACTTGTTCTATTTTGTGTCTTTTAGGCGCGCAAATGATAGCTCAATTCCGTTTCAGTGAAAACTTTTCAGCACACTTCGTTTACATTTTTGCAAGGTAGTTAACATGTCTACTCGCTCACGCAGCGCATCTCGCTCAGACAAACCAGCTCGTTCTGAAGCAATATTAAAACAAAGCGGTAATAGGCAGAACCGAGGCAGTGATAAAAATAGCACTGGTAATTCGCACAAGAAACCTCACTCAAGTAAACACCGTTACAAGGGTAAACCTACGAACACAAAACCTAAGATAGCGATCGAAGATCGCAAGGTTATTCTGTTCAACAAGCCATTTGATACGCTAAGTCAGTTTACTGATGGTGAAGGTAGAAAAACATTGGCGGATTTTATTCCTGTTAAAGATGTTTATGCAGCCGGACGACTTGACCGTGACAGTGAAGGGTTAATGGTCTTGACCAATGATGGAATATTTCAAGCCAAATTGACTCAGCCCAACTCAAAATCACCAAAAACTTACTGGGTACAGGTTGAAGGCGCACCTTCTGAGGAAGATTTAGATAAATTGAGAAAAGGTGTTGAACTAAAAGACGGCATGACATTGCCTGCCAAGGTGGAAATCATGCAAGAGCCTGTAGTCTGGGAGAGAACTCCACCTGTGCGCTTCAGAGCCGCGATTCCTACAACATGGCTAGCTATTACTATCATTGAAGGGCGTAACCGTCAGGTAAGACGAATGACAGCGAATATTGGCTACCCTACCCTGCGACTTATTCGCTATTCAATGGGCAACATGAACGTGGGTGAGCTTCAGCCTGGTGAGTGGAAAGAGATTTAGCTGCTTGAATGCAAAGCCAGCGGCAAATGCTACTGGCTTTCTAAAAAGTTATCAACTTTAGTTAAATGTAATTACTGTTGGTCAACTAGCCATTTACGAAGAGATTTCCGCTCAGTTGGCGACAATTTCAAATACGACATTTTCGCTTTTTGCATTGCTAGACTATCTTGTTCTGCCGACTTAACGGTTTGTTGCATACCGTTTGCTAGACTCGCTTCTGTAACAGGTGCAATGACATTACCCGCAAAACTTATACCATTGGCAGCGTTATAAATCGCAAGTTGCTCATCAAGGTTTGAGTATGGGAACACACCCTTTTTTCCTACCATTTCAACTTGACCGTAATCTATACCGCTATCATCTAAGCTAACATTCCAGTCAATCGTATCACCTTCAAACACCTTTCTTGCTTGAAGTACATCGCTCAGTTGCGGACCCTCGATTTCCAATTCTTCGCCATGTACATCTAAGGTGAGGATATAAGGCGATGAAGTAAAGTTACCACGTTGTTCACCTCGCCCCAACATCGTATTCATGCGCAATACAATTTGATTAGACCCAATAGTAAGTGCAAATGGTTCATTCATTTGTTTTGCATCTTGACTATTTATAAATAGCACCTCGACTCCCGAAGCTGTCTCCAGTTTAGTCAATGCTTGTGCATATGGGATGCTCAACACGGAAAGCGTCATTAAAATCGAAGTCCAAATTGTACGTTTCATGGTTTAACCCTTTTTATCATCAAGTTTTATATCCAAATAACCTCTTAGCTTCTAATACTATGCACTAAAATATAGCTTACTGGCCCGACATTTTAGATCAATTGGGTATAACACTTAAAGCTTACTTATAATAATTAAAAAGGCCGCAAAAATGCGACCTTTTAACTACACTTAACTTGATATCAAGCCATTAGAATGTGTAGTAAACACCAGCTACAAAACCATCAGCTTCAGTTTTGTTAGCGTTATCTGTTTTTTCCTCAAGGTCAGAGTATTCAACAAATGTTGAGATGTTACCAGAAACTGCATAGTCAGCACCAACAGTGTAGTAAGTGATCTCTTCATCGTTATCACCTTCAGTGAAACCAAATGAAGTGTAAATACGTGCTTTCTCGATTTGGTAATCTAGAGCGGCAGAAATTGTCTCTAGGTCAGTAGCGCCCTTGATGTCTTCAGTAACGTAGTTTACTGCTGCACCGAAGTCACCTAGGCTTAAGCGTGCTGCAGCACCTAGGATGCTGTGTTCATCACCATTTCCGCGGTTGCCTTGGTCTTGATAAGTTGCTCCAAGAGTAAACATTTCGTTTATAGCATATTCAGCAGATACACCATATGCAGCATCTTCGTCTTCAGATGAAGATAGGTAGGTATCAGCAATTAACTTAAGACCACCAGTTGTGTACTTCAATGAAACGCCGTGACCAGCACTTCCAAGAGAACTAACGAAGTCATCCATGTAACCGAAGCCTTCGTTTGTATTATCGATGGTTATTGCATCTAGAGAATCACCGAAGTCACCGATTTCACCAGCAGCGATACCAAAGTTTTCGCCGATGTTTAATCCAAAGTAAAGGTCATCTGTTTGCATTGAGTTATCGTCGTTTACTTTGCCTTCCCAACCATCAAAGCCGTTACCGTTTTGGATTTCGAAAGAACCAAAAGCAGTTAGAGTATCGTTTAGTTTGTGCGTTGCATCAATCTGGATTTTTGCCCACAGGTCTACGTCAAGTTCTGCTTTGTTAGTTGTTGTTGTACCAGCATCTGTCTGTTTCGTTTCAGCTGTGCTTAGATAAGTATCGATTTCACCTTTCAGGTTTAAAGCCGTTGTACCGTCATCATAGATGTTGCCAGCTGCTAGGGTAGAAGTTGAGATACCTGCTAGTGCTAATGCTAATAGAGTTTTTTTCATAATAAATCCACTGCCTTTTCTAAGAATGGGAGATCCTTGCCCGGTTCCCTATTATTTTATGACTAGTGATTACCACTCTTTGTTGGCTAATCACTGTCACTAAATTTCGAGGTCTAGATTGCAAAAGATTATCCTGCGTGTCAAATAAACTAAAAATAGACCTAAAAAAAACACAAACAATTTAAAATCAAACACTTACATTTTTTTTCATCATTTTACGAGTAGCTTATCCTTAGTTTTATCAGGAAATATAATAACTATAAAAAACAACAAAACAGAATATAAACCCAATAATAACCATTAAAACAGCCTTAAAACAGAATTTAACACCTGCGGGCCAGTCTTTTTTAATATATATATTTCACAAGATAAATAAAATCGTTAAGTTCCTGATGGTTCAGTTTTTTTTGTGAACGAGATCTACCTTTGATTCAAAAGCAAGCTATTTTGCCGTAAATGTACCGGCTAGTGATATGTGCTACTATCCTCGCTCCGTTACGTAGGTCACAGTATGCTAACTACTAAAATTCAAAATTCTATTCGCACCAGTTATCAAAAGCTCCAAGATCAGTTGGACAACTTTGTACCTCGCCGTGCACAAAATTACCTTGTAGCTGAGATAGCGAAGACACTTTGCGGTCAATACCACAAGAGCAGCCGCATGATTGTTGCTGAGGCAGGAACAGGAATCGGTAAATCACTGGCTTATTTAATGGCAACCATTCCCGTTGCGGTTTTAAATAATCGGAAAATCATTATTTCGACCGCAACCGTCGCGCTACAAGAACAGCTCGTCAATAAAGATCTCCCTCTATATAGAAGACTCACCGACAGAGAGTTCTCTTTTATATTAGCGAAAGGCAGGCAACGCTATTGTTGCTCAGAGAAATTGGCAGCGGCTTGCGGTGTTGATGGTGGACAAATGGCTATGTTCGAATCCAAACCAAAGAAAAAGGATATCGAGCAACTTCAAACCATGTATCGTAGTCTGGCTCAAGGTAAATGGGATGGCGATCGTGATTCATGGCCGAAACCAATCGACAATATCATTTGGCAAATGATCGTAAGTGATAAGCACAGCTGCAACAACAGTATGCCAACTCACAGAGATTGCCCTTTCCAGAAAGCGCGTTCAGAACTAGATAAAGCAGATGTGATTATCGCTAATCACAGTTTGGTGATGGCCGACGCTGACCTAGGTGGCGGAGTTATTCTTCCAGAGCCAGAAAACAGCATCTATATATTCGACGAGGCACACCATTTACCTCATGTCGCTCGAGATCACTCCTCTGCAGCTGCCAGTTTAAAAGGTGCGGCTTCTTGGTTAGAGCGTTTAAATCAATCGATCACTAAGCTTTCTGGTTTAGCGGACGAAAAGCGTGTGCACCGATTTAGAAATGAATTGCAGGACTCCGTACAACAACTGATCCCTACTCTGACTCAAATGAGCAAACAGTTTGACGCAAGCCACTTTGAAGACGGCTTGTATCGCTTTGAGCATGGTGACTTGCCTGAATGGTTAGAAAGTGAGTCGAAAGATCTCAAACAGCTAACTCAAAAGGCAAGCCAGTCTGTAGCAAAAATCGCTGACCTCATTGCTGAGCGAGTCAAAGACGGAGAGCTTTCCGCAAAACTAGCCGAGCCAGCGCTCGCTGAAATAGGCTTCTATATACAAAGGACAGAGAATCTAGCTCAAGTCTGGCGCCTAATGGCGGAACCTAAGCGAGAAAAAGGCGCACCACTAGCACGTTGGCTTGAGTTAAACAAAGAGAACGAAGGCGATTTCGTTGTCAACGTTTCACCGCTAGAGGTTGGTTGGCAACTTGACCAGCAGATTTGGAGCCGCTGTGTTGGAGCCGTATTAGTTTCTGCGACAATGCGAGCACTTAACTCCTTTAACTTTTTCTGTCACCAAGCAGGTATCAGTCAAAAAGCTGAAGATGGTGTTCAATTCCTTGCTTTGGCATCACCATTTGATTATCAAAACCAAGCAGAGCTGATCGTCCCTGCAATGAAATACGAACCTCAAGCACCTCAGTTTACCGAATATCTTATTGAAATTTTGCCTAAGGTAATAGAAGACAACAAAGCCAATCTCGTTTTATTCTCTTCTTACTGGCAAATGAACAAAGTTGCGGAAGCTTTAGCAACAGGTTTCGTTAAAAAGTCATGGGCTTTACAAGTTCAGGGTGACAGTTCACGCACTGAAATTCTAAAAAAACATAAAAAGCTAATAGAACAAGGCAAAACAAGCGTCCTTTTTGGAACGGGCAGCTTTTCTGAAGGGCTTGATTTGCCTGGAGAGCTTCTTGAAAATCTCGTCATTACAAAGATTCCTTTTGGTGTGCCTACCTCTCCTGTAGAGCAAGCACACTCTGAATATATTGAATCACGAGGCGGTAACCCATTTATGCAAATTACGGTTCCAGAAGCGAGTAAAAAGCTTATTCAATCTGTCGGGCGGTTACTGCGTAAAGAAAGAGATTCTGGTAAAGTCACGATCCTTGATCGTCGCATAGTAACGAAACGATACGGTAAATCATTACTCGACTCGTTACCGCCTTTTAAAAGAACAATAGAATACTAGTTTCGCCATCGTGTTGATGGCTCTAACTCTATCATTGCTGACCTTCGTATTAACAACTATGCATGTCTAACTCAACGGTTACTCATGCTGCTGCCCTATCAGCACATAACGAGAACAATAGCTATTTATGGAAATGATTGAACCAACCATGTTGGTTGTACTTGCTTTGGTTGCCTTCGCCGCCGGCTTTATTGATGCAGTCGCAGGTGGCGGTGGGATGTTAACCGTCCCCGCTTTACTATCACTAGGCCTGCCACCACATATTGCGCTTGGTACCAATAAGCTAGCCGCAACGTTTGCCTCATCGACAGCGGCTTTTACGTATTATCGTAAGAAGTTATTTAAACCCGAATGCTGGATCAACGCATTCATAGCAACGCTGATAGGTGCGACCATTGGCACGTTAACTGTTGATGCAATCAGTACTGAATGGCTGGAGAAAGTTTTGCCGCTCATTATTTTAGCGGCGGCGGTCTATACCATTTTCCACAAGACTCCAGACGTGAGCCATGATGTGTCTCCTAAACCGTGCCCGGTACTTAAGAGAAAGCAAAAATTTCAAGGATTTATTCTGGGGTTTTATGATGGTGTCGCAGGCCCAGGAACGGGAGCCTTTTGGACAGTAAGCTCAATGGCATTGTACCGCCTCAACATCTTACTGGCTTCTGGTTTATCCAAAGCGATGAATTTCACTAGTAACTTCACCTCATTAGTGACATTTGCCATTCTTGGTCATATTGACTGGGTATTAGGTTTAACTATGGGGATTTGCTTAATGGCAGGTGCCTTTGTTGGTGCTCACTCTGCCATTCGGTTTGGCGCTACATTTATACGACCTGTATTTGTCACGGTTGTCAGCGTCCTTGCGATCAAACTGGCTTACGAGGCTTGGTTTGTTAGCTTATAGCATAAATTAATGGGAGTAATATGAGCCAGTTTTCAAAGCTTAAGAACGTCATCGATACCTTAATAGGTCATTGCTCTCAGGTGGACAAAAGTCGAGGTGCTTATCACCAAGCCTTATTCGACCGGACTTTATTCAAGTCTAGGGCATTTATTTTACTTCCTTATGCGCTCGAAGCTCAAACCACTTATCACACCGTATTGCGCGAACAAGCGACAAACCAGCTCACAGCATCAAGAGCGAATTACCTCACAGAAAAGTTAACCAATCAGATAGCGGCAATCCAAAGAGAGCTTGCCAACCATGATTTAAGGTTAGATCGAAAAAGTAAGTCAGGAAAAAACCTTAACGACTTATATAATGAACTCGCTCAGCATCAAGATTGGCAAAAGCGACTGGTCGATTTAGTACGAGTACGAAAATTAGCGTTTGATTCTGCGCCTCGCCATAGTAAGAAAAAAGCGGACGAGGCTTGGCAATTAGCAAAAGAACGATTAGAACGCTGTGAAGACTCAATGAAAAATATTGAGAGACTGATTAACTTAGAGAACCCTAAGCGAAATGAACACTGATAACACATCATCACCACTGGATAATGCGCCAGAAGAAGTTAAGTTAGCTGTCGACCTGATCTATCTGCTCGAAAGCAACGAAATCGACCCAAAAGTGGCGTTAGAAGCAATTAAGATTGTCCAACAAGATTTACAAGCCAAACTAGCATCTAGCATCTAGCATCTAGCATCTAGCATCTAGCATAAAAACATACAGGATTCACATGTACCAACTTAGCTTTTCTATGCCCGAATTTCTTGAAAACTACTGGCATAAAAAACCAACCATCTTAAAAGGTGGCTTCCAAAACTTCGTCGACCCAATTTCGCCGGAAGAACTTGCTGGTTTATCGATGGAAGAAGAAGTTGATTCTCGCTTTGTCTCTAACCTCGACAACCAATGGACTGCAGAACATGGTCCATTCTCAGAAGAGAAATTTGCCGAGCTGACTGAAACACATTGGCAATTGATCGTTCAAGCAGCGAACCACTGGCACCAAGGTGCAAATCAGCTGACTGAAGCGTTCCAAGCCTTACCAAACTGGTTATTCGACGATCTAATGATCTGCTACTCAGCACCAGAAGGCGGCGTAGGCCCACATATTGATCAATACGACGTATTCATCATTCAAGGCCAAGGTAAACGTCAGTGGAAGGTTGGCGAGAAAGATGTTGGCCAATACAAAGAAACCGTCCAAGCTTCTGCACTTCGTCAAATAGAAGGCTTTGAGCCAATCATTGATGAAACCTTAGAGCCAGGCGATATCCTCTATATCCCACCGGGCTTCCCACATGAAGGCAACACGTTAGAGCCGTCGATGAGCTACTCTATTGGCTATCGCTCCCCTAAAGAACAAGAGCTGATCAGCAACTTCGCCGATTTTGTACTTGCTCATGATATGGGTGACGTTCATCTTCACGATCCAGAATTCAAAACGCAAGATGATTACGGCAAGGTTCGTTCATCGGATTTAAACAATCTAACTGACATGTTGAAATCTGCACTAGAGCAACCTGAAACCATCAGCGAATTCATGGGATGTTTGCTAAGCCAATCACGCCACCAGCTTGATATCGTCGCTCCTGAGCCTTTATGGACAGAAGAAGAGATCGCTCAACACTTAGAGTCAGAAGGGGAGATCTGTCGAGTATCGGGCTTAAAGGCGCTCTACCATGAGAATGAAAGCAACACGGCTTACATCAATGGGGAAGTCGTTAAAGTTAATCAGGCTGATTCATCGCTACTAAACGTACTGTGTGATGACTCGGTGATTAACTCAGCAACCAACCTTACTCCTTCAGGTGTTACTGTCGTGACTGAATTGGTAAACAAAGGTTACTGGTTTATCGAAGACTAACTTGGTTAATCGGTTTCGATGAATATCATCGCCCCCTAGAACCTAATAACCTTAGAAAAACATCGAGTAGGGTGAGGCGTTACCGCCTCATCCCTCTCACAGAACCGTACGTACGGACCTCGTATACGGCTCATGCACACTTCCATTCAGCATATTGGCTGAACACATACCCTGTCCTTATTGTCCCAAGATTTACCAATCCTTGGTCATTAAACCATTGATTTGGCATCGCATAGCTTGATAGTGGACTCGCTGCACTGACCCAACTTGTCATTGAGATATGCTGGAACGGCGGCTTATACCCTAACTGTTTTAACTTTCGATGTAAGCGTTGAGGCTTCTTCCAAAGTTTCAACTGGATACTACGCAGTCTTCTTCGTAGCCATCCTGCTAGTCTTGAGAACTCCCTGCTGCTATTGGTGATCCTGAAGTATTGGCTGAACCCTCTTAACACTGGGTTTAGATCTTTTATGACTTGCTCAAGTGGCTTACCGCACCCTCGCTTCGTCATTCGCTTTAACTTGCTTTTGAACACTTTCAGTTTTTTAGTTTGAATGCGGGTAAATTGACTCCCGATTTCTACACCTAAAAACTTCACGCCATCACTGCTGTGCGCTATATGTGATTTCGTCTGGTTCACTGTGAGTTTAAGCTCTCCTTCTAAGATCTTCGTCGCTTGTGCAAGGGCATTCTCTGCCCCTGCCTTGCTACGACAGAAGATGAGTATGTCATCCGCATAACGAACGATCCTATGGCCGCGCTTTCGCATTTCCTGATCGAACGCATCAAGGTAGATATTGGCTATCAAAGGACTGATAACACCACCTTGTGGACTTCCTAGCTCTGTCTCCTGCCAACTACCGTCTATCATCACCCCACTTTTTAGAAACTGTTTTATCAGCTCTAATACACTGCTATCTGTGACTCGTTTTCTGATGCTTTTGATAATCAACTCGTGGTCGAGTTTGTCAAAGCACTTCGACAAGTCCATATCTACAACGTGTTGTAACCCGTAACGCCGGATGAACATCGTGGATTTGTTGATTGCATCGTGACAGCTTCGATTCGGCCTATACCCAAAACTTGATGGGTGAAATTGCTCTTCGAAGATGGGGGTGAGGATATCGTTGAGCGCTTGTTGGACAACTCTATCCCTAACTGTTGGGATCCCGAGCAATCGCACCCCTCCGTCTTCTTTGGGTATCTCTACCCGTTTGACTGGCTGAGGTTTGTATTGCTTGGTTTTAAGTTCAGAGAGGAGTTGATCGAGGTTATCACTCAGATTTTCGGCGTAGTTGCTCAGGCTCTGCTCATCTATTCCAGCCGCGCCTTTCGCTTTCTTTACCTTTTTAAACCCTTTATACAGCCTCTCTTTGTTGAGTAGATGACCATATAAGCTGTAATAAACTCGCACTTTCTCTCCTTGGATTGTGTGCTGTGTGGGGACAGGTGTTTCATCTTCAGCGTGGGTGTTATTTCTCTCTGCTGTTCAGCCTTCTAGCTCAGTGGCAATTTACTGAAGTGAGTCAGAGTTACTCCCCTATACGGTTTCTTAGCGCAGTATCTTGCTTCCACAATCAACCAAACTAGGAATACCCCGATAGCGATTCGGTTTGGGTATCACTGAAAAAAAAAAAACATCTGTTCATCACAGACTTAAAGTGTACTTCCTCCCTTCGCAACACTGAGTGCTTTTGGCATTTCAGTGCTCCATCAGACTTGATGCTGCTGGTCAGCTAAGTTTTCTCCTCCACACCATTACTGGGCTTCTCTGGCTTAGCCTTACTCACTACTACGGATTCATCTGCCACCTCGCACCAACACACCTCTTAGCTTTCGCTTCGAGTTTGTGCTTCCAGACTGTCTGGATGTGGTGTCAGGCTTCCCCAGTTACTGCACTGGCTCCCTGTTAACAATGCCACCCTCAAGCACAGCATAGGTCTGACTGAGTATAGGGCTTCGCGCTATTTCGGACGCTTACCCACCTATACTGCCGAAGCAGGTTTACTTGCGTTGTGTACTGCTAACTTCCTATCGCTTCCTTCAGACCCTGCCGTTAGCCAACAACGCCCTTGCGATTCGGATTATCTTCCCCTCAGTCGGGGTGATTCAGGTTTCTTTCAACCTGACGGGTTTGCCAGCTTCGCTGGGCAAACAAAAAGGGACAAATGAAATCTTCATTTGTCCCTTTTTCGATTCAACCGTTAACTAAACTAAAATAGCTAAACCGTGACCATCTAGGCCTTGAACTACTAGACCTTGAACTGATTCACCAATTTCTGTTGCTGTTGAGATAGTTGCTCGATTTCACTACCCACTTGCTCAGAAGCTGCGGCTTGATCCAAGATCTTCGCGCTTAAGTCACGTATGTTAACCACACTTTGATTCACTTCACCTGAAACAGATTGCTGTTCTTCTGCTGCTCTCACGATCTGGCTATTCATATCGCTGATCTCTTCAATTGAAGTGAAAATCGAACCAAGATCTTCAACTGCATTTTGAACATGTAACGCAGTATCGTTGGCTAAGATATTACCTTCTTGTATCGCTTCGACAACATCTTGAGTTCCAGCATGAACCTTGTCGATCACCGCTCTGATCTCACCAACCGATGACTGTGTGCGACTTGCGAGGTTTCTTACCTCATCCGCAACAACAGCAAAGCCTCGACCTTGTTCGCCAGCACGAGCCGCCTCAATAGCAGCATTCAAGGCTAGCAAGTTAGTTTGCTCAGAGATCCCTTCAATAACACTTAAGATTTCGGTGATGTTACCATTATTTTTAGCTAACTCTTCAACAATAGGAACAGCACTCGACATACGCTCCACCAGCTTTCTCATTTCTCCAGCTGAGAGTTCGATGACTTGTTGCCCTTGTCGAGCAGAACGATTCGCTTCACAAGCAGCATCAACTGCAACTTCTGCATTTTGTACCACTAAGCCAGCGGTCTGAGTCATCTCTTCTGCGGCTGTTGCCACTAGATCGACTTCTTTAAATTGAGATTCACTGCTTTCACGTGTACTCGATGCTGATGCCTTAGCTTGACTTGTCGTACTCGCGACTTGCTCAGTAGTTTGAATCACTTCTTTAATCGTGTGCTGAAGCTTGTCTAAGAACAGGTTAAACCCTTGCGATAACTGACCAATTTCGTCTTGAGATTTCACTTCTAAACGCTGAGTCAAATCACCTTCACCAGAAGCAATATCATTGAGCCTGTCGACTACCTGTCGGATAGGCTTAACAATAGACAATGAAGCAAATGCGATAATAGCTAAACCAAAAAGAATAAAGATGACGCCAGCAATGACTTCCGTTTGGATACCTTCGCTTACTTTAGTACTAATGATTGAATCCAATTTGCTCGCATCAGCGACCACACTCTCACGCGGGATTTCAAACAACACACCCCAAGTTTGGTTGGCTGCGAAAACAGGCGCGAATGCGAGTAACCACTCACCACTCTCACTCCACTGAGTCGTCACTTCACCACCGAATATAAAGTCGGTCATCAAGTCTCCATTTGTGTTTTCACTTTGGAAGTTGGAACCAACAGCAATGCTTTGATCATCAGAAGCGATAACGGAACCATCTAGACTCACAACGTAAACCGCGCCTGCACCTTCAAACAAGCTTTGATCAGATTGAGTCACCACATTAACCAAACCATCAAGCCTTAAATCGATTCCTAAGAAACCAATAGCAACCTCATCAACCAAAATAGGCACTGAGATTGAAGAAGTAAGTAACGTTGTACCGCCACTGTTTACCACTCTTGGGGTGCTGATACATGTTTGACCCGATGACAATGGGCAATAAAAGCGTTCACTATTGCTACCATCACTCAATATAGATTCTGAAATTACGTTCGAAAGAACATTCTCACCATTGTCAGCTACCTTCCAGTACGGTGCAAAACGACCTTTTTCGTTAGATCCAACATAATCAGCATCGACATAATTAGCATCTTCACCATCAAGTAAATCAGGTTGGAAAACTAAATATGCACCTTGAATTGAGTCAAAATTAAGAACTGAACGACGCACCATTTCATCTAATGCCGTACGTAACTCTTCACTTGGCGTAAAGTTTTCGTCAGCATTGTTCTTTAAAAACTGAGCACTGGCAGCTAACATCTCAGCGCGATAGATAGCTTCGTCGACATAACGTTGTGTTTCTTGAGCATTGAGTTGAGAAACCGACGCCAAAAGCTGCTCGGTTTTGTTAATAACCGACTCTGAACTTTGAGATTTGATGACTTGTTGATTACTCGTTGCGTTATAGATCGAGAAACCAATAAGAGACAGTGAAGTAATGATTAAGCAGCAGCCTGCAAACAGAGTAATTTTCCACTGTACCGATAGAGAGCGCATTTAATATCCTTATTTAAGCCAAAAGACTTCCATAACCGTCACTATCACATTGAGATGAATTAACGAGCACAATGTAAATAAGTTTGACGAATAGCTTAGCAGATGATTACAGCACAAATTGCACACATATAAAACGAAAGTTTACATAAATGTTAATAGGCCGCATTTTTGATCTTTTGTTTCTGCGATCTCAAAATAATGTACTCAGATATTCATAGGTTATGTGGCTATTGATCTAACACCTTGAACATAGCCAGAGCATAAACATTTCAAGGAATCCAACGCCGCATTTTCATCTTGAAATCGCAACAACTTCGGATTAGTTTTAATAATCCAAACTATAGATTTTTATCTTGATCAACTTCACAATTTTTGATTGCTAACTCGGCATTCAAGATCTAATATCTCGCGCCTAGATTCCCTGAACACTTTATTCATTTGGCTCTCCTCAAAGGAGCGCTAAGGCTTTTTACGTCTTTAATTTTTAGAGAGATACGCAAATGTCTGCCTCGTTTCCATTAGCGAAACTTACCTTTTTAATCGCAATCCTGACTGCCGTAGGTCAAATGACTCAAACGATGTACGTGCCTTCTATCGGTCAGATGTCGGGTGAGTTCTTAGTTTCTGCGTCTTCACTCCAAGCCGTGATGGCGTGTTACCTCATCCCTTATGGTCTGTCACAATTTGTCTACGGCCCTCTTTCTGATCGCTTAGGCCGTAAGCCAATCATCGTGATTGGTTTGGTCATCTACATCATCGGTACTTTGGTGGCATTATTCGCTCACGAATATGAATGGTTCTTAGCGGGTAGCTTTATCCAAGGTTTGGGCATCGGTTGTGGCGGTGCGATGTCTCGAACATTGACTCGCGACTGTTTTGAAGGCGCAGAACTACACCGTGCAAACAGCTTAATTAGCATGTGTGTGATTTTCTCACCATTGATGGCTCCTGTATTGGGTGGTTACCTAACAGAAGTTTTCGGCTGGCGTTCTAGCTACTTGTTCCTTGCGCTGTTTGGCATCGCTGTTGTGATCACCATGATGACGAGCATGATGGAAACACTGCCAAGAGAACGACGCAAGCATGAATCGGTTGCCAACAGCTACAAATTCGTTCTGTCTGACAAACGTTTCCAAGGTTTCTTACTGGTGCTAGTCGCAACATTCGCGGGCGTAGCCGTATTTGAAGCAGCGGCAGGCGTGCTGCTTGGCGGCGTACTTGGATTACCTGCAACTACAGTAAGCTTGTTGTTTGTCTTACCCATTCCGGGTTACTTAGTCGGTGCAGGCCTATCTAGTTACATCGCACAACGTCGTACTGAGCGCCGCGTACTGAATGTTGGTCTAGTTGCTATCTTGGTAGGCTCAACAGTGGTGTTGATACCGGGTCTATTCGGTCAAACAACAGCATTAACTTTGATTGGCGGTGCAACGATTTACTTCTTAGGCGCTGGTATCTTATTTCCAGCTGCAACAACGGGAGCGCTTTCGCCATTCCCATTCCACGCAGGTACAGGGGGCGCGATCCTCGGTGGTATGCAAAACCTAGGCGCTGGCATCGCAACACTATTGGCATCGTTCTTCCCTACTCAAGACCAACTGCCACTCGGTTGCTTGATGATTGCAATGTCATTCATCGCCATGCTTGGTTTACATTGGGTTAACCGTAAACCTGACCATTCAAACGAAATGCCATTGGCTATCTAAAGTAAAACTCGAACCCTGCCCAAACAACGAAGAGGGATATACTGAAAAGTGTGTCCTTTTTTGTTTCACATCTATTCCTTCCACTCTCAATTATCAGCAATTTCATTTAACATTACTTTGATTTTTTAAAAACAATAACAGACACTTGCGCTGAAAGTGCCTATCCAGAATCCAATTATAACTAACATCACTGGAAGAAAACTAACCACTAAAGGATGCTGGCATTAAAACGAGTAAGGTGCACACTAAGGATATACAGATGCGTTTCGCTTTAACCACATTAGCCGTATCGGTCGCACTTGTCGCCGGATGCAGCAATCAAGGAATACCAACCATGAACCATTACGCTCAATCACAACTCATCGTTCAGCAAACTCAAGCACCCGTTGCTAAAAAAGTCCCTCATGCAATGACGATTCATGGTGACACCCGAATCGATGATTACTACTGGATGCGTGATGACGAACGCCAAGATCCAGAGATCTTACAGCACCTAGAGCAAGAGAATCAGTACGCAAAGACCGTGTTGAAACACACGGAAATATTACAAGAACAATTATTCGAAGAGATCAAAGGCCGAATCGCGAAAGACGACAATTCGGTACCGGTTCGAAAAGGCAGCTACTACTACTCGAATGAAGTCACAGGTGACAACGAATACCCAGTTCACTTACGTGCAAAAGACTTTGTAGGCACAGACAAGCAAATCATCTTAGACGTTAACAAACTGGCAAAAGAGCATGAATTCTTCAGTATTGGCGGTTTAACGGTTAGTCCAAACGAAAATTTGTTGGCCTACGGCGAAGATACACTGAGTCGCCGCATTTACACCATCAAGATCAAAGACCTCACAACCAGTGAGTACCTAAAAGACGAAATTAAAGGTGCTTCAAGTGCTATCGCGTGGCAAAACGACAACCAAGCCTTTTACTACATCAAGAAAGATCCACAAACATTGCTAGGTTATCAAGTTTACCGCCACGTTTTAGGCACAGATCAGGCAAGCGATGAGTTAATCTACGAAGAAACCAATAGCGCTTACTACACCTCTTTGAGTAAAAGCAAAGATGGTGAACAGGTCTACATTTGGCACTCGAGCACAGAAACTAGCGGTGTTTCAGTCATAGATGCCAACAACCCAAAGGCTACAGCTGAGGCTTTCTACCCAAAAGAGATCGGCATTGAGTACAGCATCGCTAAGCTAGGTGATTGGTATTACATCTACACCAACTACCAAGCTGTCAACTTCCGTTTGATGAAAGTCACAACCAAAGACGTGCATGACCGCTCAAAATGGGTCGATGTCATCCCAGCAGACGATAATACTCAGCTTGTTGATTTCGAGTTGTTTGATGACCATCTTGTTTACGAGCAACGTGCGGGTGGCTTATCGACAGTGAAAGTTCGCCAACTCTCAACAGGCAACGAGTTCCCACTTGAATTCAACGACACCGCATTTGCCGCTTACCTAACGAGTAACTATGAATTAGATAACTCAAAAGTTCGTATCTATTACAGCAGCTTAACCACACCAGGTACTTATTATGATTTCGACCTAAGTACGGGTGAGTCTGAAATCAAGAAGCAAACACCAGTATTAGGTGATTTCGAAGCAGATAACTATCAATCAGAGCGAATCATGGTTACGGCTCGCGATGGTAAGCAAGTACCTGTCTCTTTGGTTTATCGCAAAGACTTGTTCAAGAAAGACGGCACTAATCCAATCTACCAATATGGTTACGGATCTTACGGATCTACTATGGAACCGACCTTCAGTTCAACTCGCCTAAGCCTACTGGATAGAGGTTTTGTTTATGCAATCGCACATATCCGCGGCTCAGAAATGCTTGGTCGCCCTTGGTATGAAGATGGCAAAAAACTGACCAAACAAAACACGTTCAACGACTTTATTGATGTAACCAAAGGGCTTGTTGAAGAAGGCTACGGCGCAAAAGATAAAGTGTTCGCTGTTGGTGGTTCTGCTGGCGGTCTATTGATGGGAGCAATCATCAACCAAGCACCAGAACTGTACCGTGGTATTGGTGCACATGTTCCGTTTGTAGACATTGTGACAACCATGCTTGATGAATCGATTCCTCTAACCACCAACGAGTATGATGAATGGGGCAACCCAAACGATAAAACCTACTATGACTACATGTTGGGTTACTCACCATACGACAATATAAAAGTGCAAAGCTACCCGAACATGTTGGTAACGACAGGCCTCCATGACTCACAAGTACAGTACTTTGAGCCAATGAAATGGGTCGCGAAGTTGCGTGAGATGAAAACAGACAACAATGTGTTGCTATTCAAAACCGATATGGAAGCCGGTCACGGTGGCGCTTCTGGTCGATTTAAGCGATTGAAAGAATACGCACTTGAATACGCTTTCTTTTTTGATTTACTAAAGACTCAATAGATTCTACGTAACTGTAAGTATTCACATCATTTTATGTCGCCACTTTGTCTCTACAAAGTGGCGACATAAATTATTAAGCACGGTTAAATACGATGAACCATGAAATCCACCAAATCAAAAAACCTTTAAAGACAAGCAGTGACAAAGGTTTACGAGAGGTATAAAAACAAATGAAAGTAATCAGCTTCAACATCAACGGCCTTAGAGCCCGCCTTCACCAACTGCAAGCTATTATCGACAAACACCAACCCGACGTGATTGGCCTGCAAGAGATAAAAGTACACGATGAAGCCTTCCCAATTGCTGATGTTGAAGCAATGGGCTACAAGGTTTACTTCCACGGTCAAAAAGCCCACTACGGTGTGGCAATGTTGTGTAAGCAAGAGCCTATCTCTGTGCAGAAAGGGTTTCCTACTGACAATGAAGACCATCAAAAGCGTATGATCATGGCGACGTTTGAAGATGAAAATGGTGAGAAGGTGACCGTGCTAAATGGTTACTTCCCTCAAGGGGACAACATCAAGCACGAGACCAAATACCCGTACAAACGCCAGTTCTACAAAGACTTGATGACTTACCTAAATGACTACCACAACAAAGACGAACAAGTCATTGTGATGGGCGACATTAATATCAGCCCTATCGACGCAGACATCGGCATCGGTGAACCTAATGCGAAACGTTGGTTGAAAACAGGTAAGTGCTCTTTCCAACCAGAAGAGCGAGAATGGTTGAAAACACTGATGGATTGGGGTTTTGTGGATAGCTTCCGCTTACTGCACCCTGAAGTAAACGACCAATACTCGTGGTTTGACTACCGCTCGAAAGGTTTCGTGGACAACCGCGGCCTACGAATTGATGTAGTACTTGCGACTCAGAAGCTTGCTGATAAGTGTACTGAAGCAGGCATCGATTACGAACTGCGTGGCATCGAAAAGCCGTCTGACCACGCACCAATTTGGTCGACGTTTAAGTAATCAACAGCAACAGAATCTGCTCATAAAAAACGGCGCTATAGAAGCGCCGTTTTGTTAATTATGATGTGTAATTAGCTAAGTGGTCTTAAGTAAGCTAAGAAACGTTTCTCTGCGAATTTGAAAATCGCAATGATGATAAACGTCAACCCCATGTAAAACAGACCTGCTGTTAGGAAAGATTCAAACGGAGCATAGTAGCGAGAGTTAACCAAACGAGCTGCACCCGTTAGATCCATAATCGTCACAATACCTGCAACGGCTGAGCCGTGAAGCATAAAGATAACTTCGTTACTGTAAGCCGGTAATGCACGACGTAATGCACTTGGCAGAATGATACGTCGGTATGTCTTAGGTGTGCTCATGCCATACGCTTTTGCTGCTTCAACTTCACCTTTTGGTAAGCCGTTAATCGCACCGCGAATGATTTCAGCTGTGTATGCCGATGTGTTAAGGATGAATGCCACCAAAGCACAAAACCATGCATTTTCCCATAGTGTATCTTTTACAGGGAAGAACTGATCCATTCCGTAGTAAATCAGGTACAACTGCACCAATAATGGCGTACCACGGAAGAAATAGATGAACGACCAAGCAGGAGCGTTAATCAGCATATTTGGGCTGTTACGAGCGATAGCTAATGGTATGGCTACACATAAGCCAATGATCAAAGCTACGCAAACCATCCAAGCCGTTGTCCATAAACCACTAAGGTAAATCGGCAGGCTTTCAATTATCAATGAAAAGTCCATAACTACCTCGCGTGGATGCTGAATTTACGTTCAACCAACTTAAGTAAGCCCGTCGAAACACTGGTGAAGAATAGGAAGATAAGTGCCACTGTCATATAGAAGGTAAATGGCATTTTGGTTGAACCCGCCGCCAATGCGCTAACACGCACCATATCTTCTAAACCGATAATGGAAACCAACGCGGTAGTCTTGAGTAGAACCAACCAGTTGTTACCGAAACCTGGCAATGCGTGACGAATCATTTGCGGTAATAGGATACGGCGGAATGCTAAGACAGGGCCCATGCCATAAGCTTTTGCTGCTTCCATTTCACCGCTATCAACCGCCATGATTGCTCCACGGAAAGTTTCAGCCATGTAAGCGCCAAAGATAAAGCCAATGGTTAAGACACCAGCAATGAATGGGCTGACATCGATATAATCAGGTAAGTAAGCGGTCCATTCGTGGTTAGGATCACTTGATGTGAACCACTCATTGAGCCATTCATTGATGGAATACAAACTGTTGTTTAGAAGGATTTGTCCACCAAAGAAAATCAGCATCATCAAGACTAGATCAGGAATGCCTCGAATGACGGTTGTATAGAGGGTTGCGATAGCGCGAGCCCAACGATAAGGCGCGAGTTTTGCTAAGGCACCTAGCATACCAAGAACCATAGCTAAAATTAGCGACAGCAAGGCAACTTCGATTGTAAGCACCGCCCCTTTCAGGATCGAAGCTTCATATCCTTGTAAATCAAACATAATGAATTCCAACAGAACTGCGAAAAGTTGGTAAGACAGGGAGAGGAGAGCCTCTCCCTTAAGAATTGGCGCTAGAGATTACTGACCGTATACGTCGTAGTTGAAGTATTTAGCAGCGATATCTTGGTAGATGCCTTTTTCACGAAGTGAAAGGATTGCCGCATCTAATTGCTTAGTCAGATCTTTGTCTTGCTTACGTAGAGCAATACCAAAACCTTCACCGAACCACTTAGGATCCGTTAGTGATGGGCCTACAAACTCGTAGTCTTCACCACCAGCTTTGTTTAGGACACCTTCTTCTAGAGCAGATGCATCACCTAGTACAGCAGCAACACGGCCGTTTGCTAGATCAAGGTAAGCTTCATCGAATGAACCGTAACGAACGATTTCTACTGTGTCACCGTAGTTATCTGTCAGGTATTTATCGTGGGTTGTTGCACGTTGAACCGCAATTTTTTGACCACTTAGATCGTCAAAGTTAAGGCCTGCGCCTTTCTTAGCGATGAACTTATTTGGGATAAGTGCGTATTTACCAGTGAAATCGATTTTTTTCTTACGCTCTTCCGTGATAGACATTGCCGCGATGATCGCATCATATTTACGAGCAAGTAAAGAAGGAATAATACCATCCCAATCTTGTGCAACGATCTTACACTGCACCTGCATTTCAGTACAAAGCGCGTTAGCCATATCAACATCGAAGCCTTTCAGTGAACCATCAGCTTCTGTCCAGCTAAATGGAGGATAAGCACCTTCAATACCGAAGCGTACTGTTTTCCATTCTTTTGCTTGAGCTACGCCCGTTGCAGCAGTTGCAGCAAGTGCCGCGACTAATAACCACTTTTTCATATCCCTACTCCTGTGATTTAGGTTTTTATGTTTTGCTAGTTTTTAATATTGTGTTTGTTATTACTGTACTTGTTGTGTTTCATTGTTCACACCGCCGCTGTTTACCTTGGCGACGGCATTTCAATTCTGATTAGTAAATCGAAGAGATAAATTGTTGTAATCGTTCAGATTTAGGTTCCGTAAACAGTTTAGCTGGATCGCCCTGTTCTTCCACTAAACCTTGATGGAGAAACATCACATGGTTTGATACATCACGAGCAAAAGCCATTTCATGTGTTACCACAAGCATGGTTCTTCCTTCTTCTGCTAAGTCACGCATTACGCCAAGAACTTCACCTACTAGCTCTGGGTCAAGCGCCGATGTTGGCTCATCGAATAACATCACTTCAGGATCAACGGCTAACGCTCTTGCAATCGCAGCACGTTGTTGTTGCCCGCCAGACAAATGGCCTGGGTAGTAATCTTTGCGCTCATACAAACCTACTTTTTTAAGCAGTAGCTCTGCATTTTCAATCGCTTGAGCTTTAGGTACACCTAAGACATGGACAGGTGCTTCAATAACATTTTCGAGGACAGTCAGGTGAGACCATAGGTTAAAACCCTGAAAAACCATGGCTAGGCGAGAACGGATTCGCTGTACTTGTTTTTCGTTAGCAGGCACAGAAACACCTTGGCGGTTGTTTTTCATCTGAATTAATTCGCCGTTAACCCAAATCTCGCCAGCAGTAGGTGTCTCTAAAAGATTGATACATCTAAGGAAAGTACTTTTACCCGACCCTGAAGATCCGATAATCGATACTACATCGCCTTTATGCGCAGAAAGTGAAATTCCCTTTAAAACTTCATTTTGACCAAACGTCTTGTGTAAATCCTTTATGTCCAGCGCTGATACATCTTTCATGCGCTTTCTCTCCCAAGTTTGTGAAAATGCAAGGTACTCCGACCTTTTCATGCGATACAAACTAGCACCACACGGATTAACATGCAACAAATTATTAACCTAATAATTTGGAATAAATAGCGATTCACTCTGACTTATTATGCAAAAGGTAGCGTTTTCCCCTCAATTTAATGAATGCGATCTATTAAAAAGCCCCAATTAAGGTAACACTGATCATTTAAGCATTTTCCTGATCAGTTGAACGATCCTGCAGATGGTTGACAATACCCTTAAGCACTTCTGTTTAAGGGTATTTTTTATGCTGTCACACTGGTTAATCGATGTTGACGATTTTGCTAATCCAGAATCTCTTTCTTTGTTCCAAAAAGACCTTCCGCTAGATTGGATAAACCAAGCTTTATCTGAAACGAACAAAGCGAGTATGCGTCGTAGAAAGTTACCTGCCGAACTTGTTGTATGGTTAGTCGTTGGTATTGGTCTCTATCGAGATAGACCGATTACCGATGTACTCGATAAACTCGACCTCAAATTGTCTAACTCATTGGGTGAGTCTATTGCACCTAGTGCGATTCCCCAGGCGAGAAAGCGCCTCACCGCTAAACCTTTAGAGTCATTATTCTCAATCACAGCAAAGCACTGGACACAGTCGGAAGATGCGGGTGATAAATGGAATGGTTTGAGCCTATTTTCAATTGATGGCACACAGTTTAGAACGCACGATAACCCAAGCTTAGCTGAGCATTATCAATATGTTTACTACCGAAAAGACAGGCACACTGAATATCCAATCGTTCGAATGTGCGCACTCACATCCCTACGGAGTCGACTTATTCATGATGTGGCTTTTGGGGAAAGTTCTAAAGGTGAAATTAGCTATGCAAAAGATTTAATTTCATCAGCTGTCCCGAATTCATTGACCATTTTTGACCGTTGCTACCTGAGCGCAGAGCTTATGCTTAACTGGCAACGAGAGCATGGGACAAGTCACTGGATGACGCCCATAAAGTCGAATGTGAAGTATGAAACCATCGAGCAACTCGATGATGATGGGCGAGATCTGATTGTAGAGATGAAAGTCTCTCCACAAGCTAGAAAGCAAGACCCGAGCCTCCCGGAAACGTGGAAAGCGAGGCTGGCTCTATACCCCGATGATGGTGAACAACAACCCAATCATATACAAGGGCTGCTGACTTCTCTAACAGATAGAAAATACAGTTTAAAATCATTATTAGACGTGTACTTCGAAAGGTGGGAAATCGAGAAGAGTTATGGCGAGATTAAGCATGACATGCTTGAAGATGAAATTCTGCTCCGCAGTCAATCTGTAGAGGGTGTAAAGCAAGAGGTATGGGGTATCCTTATCGCGTATAACTTAATCCGTCTGGAGATTAGCCGAATAGCAAAAGAGGCAGAAGTCTCACCACTTAGGATAAGCTTTACGATGGCACTTCGAGATATTCAAGATGAGCTAATGTGGTGTGCTATCGCTTCTCCAGGTTCTATTCCCAAAAAGCTGCGAGCTATGAGAGAGCGAGTGAAACGTTATATTTTGCCCGAAAAACAAAAACGGCCCAAAGGTAGGACCGTTCGTTTTAGTAAGACTCGCTACACTGTGCGATCTAAACACCTTAAATGATAGGTGTTGCCAATTAAGGGGCATTTTATGTTTTATTTTTGTGAACAGCGTGACGTCAATTACCTTGTCACAGACATATACTCCGAAACTTCTACATTATAAGTATGCTCCGTTCTATCTGCTGGTGCTATTACCGAAGCTACAGTATCAACATCTTCATATTGACTAACCAAACTTTGAACTACCGAATCCTCAAGGGTCCCTGTCTCAAATACGGTTACTGATAATGAACCCGGAGACTGAGGATCTAAATCAGCTAAGCCAAGATCAGGGATTATAATTCGCCCATTGTTCAACTCAGAAACTACAATGTGTTCTAGTGTCTTTATTGGACTTGTTGAACTTAGCGTATATTTCCCTCTGGCAACTAGTCTCTCTGCTGAGCTCACACCTGTAATTTCAATGATATCTGTTGTTCCTGATTGAGACACATTTGGCGATACATTTAAGATAGTCAAACTATCTGATGTATTTACATCCAAAGTATCCGAAAAACTTCCTGAAATGTGGAAGTCCCAATTCAAAGACAACGTGCCCGTTGCAATGAATGAACGTTGCGAAATAAGAGATGATATTTCGAATGCTTCGACAGATGCTGTGTCTGGCTTAAACCACTCATAGTTATAACCATCTTGATCTACGTTGATGGTTAATGAAGATAACTGAGTCGATAACTGATTTGACCAATTAAATGATGTATCTAAGCCTTCTAACTCAGCAATAGATGATGAAGCGCCTATCGAATCGACAAAACTGTACCCATTTAAGCCACCCGAGAAGTAACCTTTAACTAAAACTGGCTCATTATCATAAGCCGTGACGGTTACCGAATTTGACGGAGTGATTGAGTCATCTCCAAAAGTTGAGAGATATTGGTAACTATCTGCCTGCGCATTTATGGTAGACACGATTACATCGCCGTTAACCGTATTTCTGGCTTGATTATCCTTATAACAACGTACGTTACCTTGGTTTCTTCCCACTTTAATCAGCTGACTTTCCAAAGCTTCTTTTTGAATGGATAGTGCCTTGTAAAAGTAATCAGTTTCTCCAGGTGAATCTAAAACTGTAATAAAACCTTCGTCATCCATCGTGTTTTTGTTGATGGTGAGTTTGCCCGATGAATTAGGACTCAAAGTATCTGTTACACTTCCTTCAGCGTCATGGATATATACCACTAAGTCTTGAGCAACTTTGGCATACGTGTACTGTGTAGGGCTACTAATGTCATCAACTTTGAATAAAGTACAACTACTTTGTACTGACGGAGATGTGTACATCTGTATGAACTCTAGCGTTACATTGTCTGCGGGAGTTCCTCCGCCACCTCCACCGTCACCGCCGCTGCTTCCACCGCCACAACCAACAAGTAACCCTGAAACCATTGCCGCTAGTGGCAACATTAATGTCTTTTTCATCTATTTTCGTCCTGTTTGTGGCAACAGCTCGCCAAAATTAAATATCTATCAATGATTAAGCAAAAAGTAAGCCAATCATTAAAAATGGAATGCACAAAGGATAAGAACTGTGACAGGACGATGAAAACATCAGTTTGTGAAAACAAATTACACTTTTTATCAACGGTACGTTAATGAATCGCTGCGTTTTGTAGCTTTCTTTCACATACACTCATAAAGTGATCAAGATCAATCACCCTAAAGGGTAAGCTTGTTAGACTCCTCAACACAAAATAAGGCATTAAAAATGCCAAACATTTCTTTTAACTTAACTGCATAAAGCACAGCAAAACCGTGCAACATAATGTTAATGAGTTATAACTAAGAAATAACGCAATTACGCGAACTTATAGAATTCAATTTTAGAATTACTAACATAAAAATATGAGGAATCTATGTCAGACGTTGTCAATAATGCGAACTCTGAAGTAGAAGAGAAAAGCTATAAAGAGCTACACCGTCCTGCTTCTGAATTTGAGAGCCGCTCAGATTATCTAGATCACGAACTTCAAATCATGAAGCCTCGCCGCTTCGGTTTAAACCTTCCAGGTCGTGACTTCCGCTTTGAACTTGAAGATCTTGTTCCTGCACTTGCTGGTACTATTGGTATCATTGCGATGTACTCTGCAGTAATGATGTCGTGGGCTGATGGCCTAACTCAAGCTTGGGATCACGTAAACCTAGGTAAAGACTTCGCAATTGAAGTCGCTCGTGTAGAAATGCTTATTCCTGCACTACTGTTTTGTATCCTTGCTTCTGGTTTCTTTAACCCTAAAGCAAACCTTGCCGGCAACCACGGCCCAATGATCCCTCTTATCGGTACCATCGCTCTCGCTGGTGCTCACCCTCTTGCATTGGCCATCCTGATCGGTGTGTTCGGTCTCATCCTAAGTTTCCTAAAAGGCGGATCTAAACTTGTTAACCTAACTTCTGAAGGTACAGCAGGTGGCTTGCTCATATTCTTAGGCTTAACCGGTACCATGAGCCAAATCAACTCAATTCAAGCATGGGCGGTTGGTCTTCAATCTTCTACTGTTGAAGCGGGTAGCATGGGTTACGTGGGTCTTATCGTTCTTGCTATTACTATTGCTATCTACGCTTTCTTAGCAAAAGTGAACAAGCGTTGGTTAGCTATTCCAGTTTGTGCGTTTACAGGCCTTGCTATTGCATTAGCATTAGGCGCTGGTTTCGATATCGTGTTCGAAACTGAAATGGGCATTCCAAACCTAAACCCAGTTTACTGGTGGGGTTCGACTTCTGAAGGTTGGATGCTTGGCTTGCCAAATGTTGAGCACTTCATCGCTTCGCTACCATTCGCTATTCTTGCAGTAGCAATGTGGTCACCAGACTTCCTAGGTCACCGTATCTTCCAAGAGCTGAACTACCCTAAACGTTCTGAAAAAGTTCTGATGGACGTAGATGACACAATGACGATGTGTTCTGTTCGTCAAATGGTCGGTACTGCAGTAGGTGGTGGTAACATCACATCTTCTTGGGGTACTTACATGATCCCAGCAGCAATCGCGAAACGTCCAATCCCTGGCGGCGCTATCTTGCTTGGTTCTCTGTGTATTATTGTTGCAATCCTTGGTTTCCCAATGGACGTTGCAGTATGGCCACCAGTAATGCGTGTAGCACTACTTGTAGGTGTATCACTACCTCTACTTGAAGCGGGTATGCAAATGGTCAAGGATTCAAAAGATTCTCAAGCAGCGGGTATCTGTATCTTCGGTTCAGCGGTTGTTAACCCAGTATTAGCATGGGCATTAACGATGCTTCTTGATAACAACGGTCTAATTGGTGATAAAGAACGTGCGAAGCGTCTATCATTTGTAGACAAGATTGTTATCCCTGTCGGCGTTTTGGTTATCTGTCTGGTAGCAATGCTTGCGGTTGGTATGCTAGAAAGTCAATATGGCCTGAAAGCTTGGCTATAATAGTCCTTACTACACATAAGTAGTATTCGGATTAAAAAAAAGTTTGGGTGGCAACCCTTGTCACTCAAATTTTTTCAACTTTTTTTGGCATTTATTGATTTAGTTTAAGGTTTGCAGGAATTTTTTAGCGTAGTCTTAAATGCATAGAGTAAAGACAACATATAAAAGGTAGTGACAATATATATAACCATATGACGCTTATATGCTCATATATATTGTTATTAATAAGAGTGTACTACCCTTACGAGGGGCGCTGGCTCAACAGTGTTAATGTACGTATTTTTTCTACTAAAAAGGTAGGTATGTCATGGCAGAGCAATTTGCTAAAGCTTGGGAAGATTTTGCTGCAGGTGAGTGGCAAAGCGAAGTAAACGTTCGTGATTTCATTCAAAAGAACTACACGCCGTATGAAGGCGACGAGTCTTTCCTAGTTTCTGAGGGTACTGAAGCGACTAACAAGCTTTGGTCTTCGGTAATGGAAGGTATCAAACAGGAAAACGCAACTAAAGCACCTGTAGATTTCGATACTTCTGTTATCTCTACCATTACTGCTCACGATGCAGGTTACATTGAGAAAGATCTTGAGACTATCGTTGGTCTACAAACTGAGAAGCCACTAAAACGTGCAATCATCCCTAACGGTGGTGTACGTATGGTTGAAGGTTCTTGTAAAGCATACGGTGAAACTCTTGACCCAATGGTTTCAAAAATCTACTCAGAATACCGCAAAACACACAATGCTGGCGTTTTCGATATCTACACTCCTGATATCCTAAAATGTCGTAAGTCTGGTGTTCTGACTGGTCTTCCTGATGCTTACGGCCGTGGTCGTATCATTGGTGACTACCGTCGTGTTGCACTTTACGGTATTGATTTCCTAATGAAAGACAAAGCTGCTCAATTCGCTTCTCTACAAGAGCGTTTCGAGAACGGCGAAGATCTTACTGCAACAATGCAATTGCGTGAAGAGATCTCTGAGCAACATCGTGCTCTAGGTCAAATCAAGCAAATGGCTGAGAAGTACGGTTTCGATATCTCAGAGCCAGCTCAAACTGCTCAAGAAGCTATCCAGTGGACTTACTTCGGCTACCTAGCTGCTGTTAAATCTCAAAACGGTGCTGCAATGTCTCTAGGTCGTACTTCGACTTTCCTAGACATCTACATCGAGCGCGATATCGCTGCTGGTAAGATTACAGAAGACCAAGCTCAAGAAATGATCGACCACTTCGTAATGAAGCTACGTATGGTTCGTTTCCTACGTACTCCTGAGTACGATGAGCTATTCTCTGGCGACCCAATCTGGGCAACAGAGTCTATGGGTGGTATGGGTATCGACGGTCGTACGCTAGTAACGCGTTCGAACTTCCGTTTCCTAAACTCTCTATACACAATGGGTCCTTCTCCAGAGCCAAACATCACTGTTCTTTGGTCTGAGCAACTACCTGACGGCTTCAAACGTTTCTGTGCGAAGGTATCTATCGATACTTCTTCTATCCAGTACGAAAATGATGACCTAATGCGTCCTGACCTTGATTCTGATGATTACGCTATCGCTTGTTGTGTATCTCCAATGATCGTTGGTAAGCAAATGCAGTTCTTCGGTGCTCGTGCTAACCTTGCGAAAACAATGCTTTACGCAATCAACGGCGGTATGGACGAAAAACTTAAGATGCAAGTTGGTCCTAAAGAAGCTCCAATGACTGACGCTGTTCTTGATTACGATAAAGTAATGGACCGTCTAGATCACTTCATGGACTGGTTAGCGAAGCAATACGTGACTGCACTAAACAGCATCCACTACATGCACGATAAGTACAGCTACGAAGCGTCTCTAATGGCTCTTCATGACCGTGACGTTCGTCGTACTATGGCTTGTGGTATTGCTGGTCTATCTGTTGCAGCTGACTCACTGTCTGCAATCAAATTCGCGACTGTTAAACCAATCCGCGACGAAGATGGCATTGCAACTGACTTCGAAATCGAAGGCGATTACCCTAAATACGGTAACAACGACTCTCGTGTAGATGACATTGCTTGTGAACTAGTTTCTACGTTCATGAACAAGATCCGTAAGCTTAAGACTTACCGTAACTCTATCCCTACACAGTCAGTTCTTACTATCACGTCTAACGTGGTATACGGTAAGAAAACAGGTAACACTCCAGACGGTCGTCGTGCTGGTGCTCCTTTCGCTCCTGGTGCTAACCCAATGCACGGTCGTGATGAGAAAGGCGCTGTAGCTTCACTAACGTCTGTAGGTAAACTACCGTTTGCTGACGCACAAGATGGTATCTCTTACACGTTCTCTATCGTGCCAAACGCACTAGGTAAAGAACAAGACAGCCAACGTGCTAACCTTGCAGGCCTAATGGATGGTTACTTCCACCACGAAGCTGGCATTGAAGGTGGTCAACACCTTAACGTTAACGTTCTTAACCGCGAAACTCTTGAAGACGCAGTTAAGCACCCTGAGAAGTACCCTCAGCTAACGATTCGTGTTTCTGGTTACGCTGTACGCTTCAACTCTCTGACTTCAGAGCAGCAAGCTGACGTAATCGCACGTACATTTACTGAGTCTCTATAAGCTTAAACGCTTAAACTGACCATTCAGTAATATTAATTAGCCTCGCCAATGTGCGGGGCTTTTTTATATCTGACATAAATCGTACTGATTTAACCAACCTCTCAAAGTGTTAGATTGAGCAAAAAAGCCCCCTTCCATTCACTTTTTTTCCACAAATTCATGCAAACTACGATACTATCTCGGTTCATAATTTTAGAGTAACTGCTACATGAAATACCTTCGTTGTTTACCACTGATCCTTCTCTCTTTTTCATCATTGGCATCTGAACGTTCTACGTTAACTTTTGCGTTAGACAACGATGGCATCTTTGGCGTCGACCAAGACTATACCAACGGTTTATTTCTGGCTTACACATCATCAAGTATTACTCCTTACAATTGGGCCAAACCACTAAGTCTTTCCTATTGGGGCGCAAGTTCTTTAGATAAGTGGGAAATCACCATTGGCCACAAAATGTATACGCCTTCGGATATTGAACTAGAAACACCTTCAGCCAATGATCGTCCATATGCAGGTTACCTGCATACCGAGTTCAATTACATCAGCCTGCATCCACAGCAAGCCCAACGCTTTAACATCACCTTTGGTACAACGGGTGAGCGTGCACTTTCCGAAGACGCTCAAAAACTGGTTCACTCGATCACGAAATCGGACGAGCCTATGGGCTGGGAATATCAAATAGATGACGAGTACGCTGGCAGCGTCGGTTACTTAAGCCATTTCAATCTTATGCGTAACCAATCTATTGCGAACACAGACTTTGAAATATCAAACATCTCAGAAATCAATGTAGGTAACTTTAGAAGTGATATCCAAACAGGCTTTATGTTCCGTTGGGGTACCGATTTAGGCGGCAACTTTGGCGCGGCCAATATCACTACTGAAAACCCATTCCGACCGGGTATGATTGGTGCATCAAACAATGGTTGGTTTACTTACGCAGGCCTTGAGGGTCGTTACCGATTCAATGACCTGACTATCGAAGGTGATCGTTCAGGTGTTGACGAGTACGCTAATAAAAATAACCAAGACCCAGCTATTTACGATGTTACTTTAGAGAACATTCAAGCAACGGCTGTATTGGGTGTTGCTTGGTATAATCAATACGTTGGTGCATCTTTCGCACTAACAGCAAAAACACCAGATTACAAAGAAGCAAAAGAGTCAGTGTACACCACTGGTGGTATCACCATGTTTGCTTTTTTCTAGCCACTAGTAAGGGCTTTCATCCTTTACTTTCCAAGTTTATTAAAGGCAATCACCTTGACCGGTGATTGCCTTTATTTTTAAGGGCCTCGTTACCATTTGACCCTATTTTATGTACCGTTTTTGTAATAAAATAAACGGTATAAATTCCTCTACGAGAATAGCTCATGTCTACAACTGGTCGCATTCACTCATTCGAATCTTGTGGTACTGTCGATGGCCCTGGTATCCGCTTTATTGTGTTTCTTCAAGGCTGCTTAATGCGTTGTATGTACTGCCATAACCGCGATACATGGGATCTTCATGATGGAAAAGAAGTAACAGTTGAAGAGATCATCAACGAAGCAAAATCATACCGTCACTTTATGAAAGCTTCCGGTGGTGGTATCACATGTTCTGGCGGTGAAGCCATGCTACAACCAGAGTTTGTTCGTGATTTTTTCCGTGCAGCTCAAGCTGAAGGCATTCATACTTGTCTCGACACTAACGGCTACATTCGTAAGCACACAGAAGTGGTTGACGAAGTTCTAGAAGCTTCTGATCTCGTAATGTTAGATCTAAAGCACATGCGAGATGAGATTCACCACGATTTCATTGGTGTATCCAATAGACGTACACTGGATTTTGCACGCTACCTACACAAGATTGGCAAGAAAACTTGGATTCGTTATGTGATTGTTCCGGGCTACACCGACACACCAGAAGATGCTCATCTTCTAGGTGAATTCATTAAAGACATGGATAACATCGAGAAAGTCGAGCTTCTTCCGTACCACAAGCTTGGTGCTCATAAATGGGAAGCGCTTGGCTTTGACTACCCTCTTGAAGGTACAAATCCGCCAAGTAAAGAGAAAATGGACGAGATTGTTGCAGTACTTAGCCAGTATCATTCAAACGTAAAATACTAATACTGCAGACGATGCTCAACCTCTATTTTAAACGCCTCAATTTCGATTGGGGCGTTTTCTTTTCTAGCGCTAACTATCCTTTCACTTTTCTTTACAACTTTTGTTTATCAATTAAAAAAATCATATTAAATCTGTGTTGAGATCATGTTTCCACGCGTAGGAATGCTGTTACTCTTACTGCAACAAAAGAATATAACATTTAGTTTTTTAGTGAGGCTCATCCCATGGAAATGACCAATGCTCAGCGTCTAATTCTATCAAATCAATACTACCTAATGTCTCAAATGAACCCTGAGAACTCGGCGAAATACCAGCGTCTACAAACGATTGTAGAACGTGGTTACGAGCTCCAAATGCGTGAACTTAACAAAGAATTCGGTTGTTTGACTGAAGCTGAATGTCGTGAAATTATCGACATCATGGAAATGTACCATGCTATGCAAGAGTCGAACAAAATGCTTGCAGAGCAAGAGCGTGCTGAAGTTGACCAGCGTCGTCTTCAGTTCCTAGGTTTTGATATAGCATCTGAAGCTCAAATCGTGCATTACGTGCGTTTCCTTGTAGATTCTGAAGGTCTTTACCCTCAATTCGACAAAGCTGATCACCATTTCAACAGCCAAATGCCAATGTTAGAGAAATACCGCCGCATGTTAACAACATGGCGCAACTGTCCTCGTCAGTACCACCTATGTTCGACAGAACTATCTCAGATCTTTAGCGCTTAATACGTTAATAGATCAGCGATAACTTTTAAAAAGTTTCAAGAAAAGGGTTAATCATCATGAGTAACCCTTTTTTAATGTCAGCATTTAGAAAGAAAAACCAAAGCAACGAGAAGACGTAAGCAACACCGACGTTCACGGCCATGTTGATACCACTTTCAAGTATTGGGCTATGCTCTATATCTCCTTCAAGATTGATATTACGAACGCCACCAGTGATTCGGATATTTGGCGTCAAATGTAAGTAACCACCTAAACCAATAAAGTACTGACTATCGCCGTCTGCACATAGGGATCACAACTCGGTTTGACAGTGTATTTTTATAGACCGTTGATGAATAAGAAGCTGTAACGCCAAACGACCACTATGAGACTCTCGCGTATACATTTGTCGTTACTAATATTGCGGCGCCGATGACGACCGTTTCTAATCCATTATTCTTCGCTACATCTACCTATTTATTGAACAATTTTTGATAACGCCACGCCTTATATGGTTTTCAATCCCATAGAATTAATAGAGCTCAGTTATACGTCGAATAGGTATAAATACAGTATGGGAATTGGAAAGCTTCTTAAAATCACAAAACAAACGCTTAGCCACCTCGAATACAAAATAATTTCATTCTACTCACCTCAAGTTGCCCATTGCTTTCACAACACTTTCCACACGCAAAATTGTAAATAAATACATAATTGTTAAGCAAAATTGTGGAAGCGGGTCTAACCTTAAATTGTAGGGAGAGCCTATTTTTCAATCGCTCGTCAGTTTTGACTGGTTAACAAGGGGAATGTGACTATGAGTATTTTTGACCACTATCAATCACGTTATGAAGCAGCCAAGGAAGAAGAGCTGACACTGCAAGAATTCTTGGGGCTGTGTAAAGACGATAAGAGTGCTTATGCTAATGCTGCTGAGCGCTTACTACTGGCCATTGGTGAACCAGAGGTCATTGACACCGCTCAAGACCCTCACCTCAGCCGTATTTTCTCGAACCGAGTCATCTCACGCTACAGCGAATTTAAAGATTTCTACGGCATGGAAGATGCGATTGAACAGATTGTTTCTTACCTAAAACATGCTGCGCAAGGTCTAGAGGAACGTAAACAAATCCTTTACCTCCTTGGCCCTGTGGGCGGTGGTAAATCTTCTCTTGCTGAAAAGCTTAAAGCACTGATGCAAAAACTGCCAATCTATGTATTGTCTGCTGACGGTGAACGAAGCCCAGTTAACGATCATCCTTTCTGCCTGTTCGATGTAAACGAAGATGGCGACTTATTGAAGAACGAATACGGCATTGAGAAACGCTACCTTCGCTCAATTATGTCTCCGTGGGCAGCAAAACGCCTGCACGATTTTGGCGGTGGTATTTCCAAATTCAAAGTCATCAAGTTACGTCCTTCTATCCTCGATCAAGTTGCGATCGCGAAAACTGAGCCAGGTGATGAAAACAACCAAGATATTTCTTCTTTGGTTGGTAAAGTGGATATTCGTAAACTTGAGCACTTCTCCCAAGATGATCCTGATGCCTACAGCTACTCGGGGGCTCTATGTAAAGCAAATCAAGGTGTTATGGAATTCGTAGAGATGTTCAAGGCGCCAATCAAGGTACTGCACCCTCTACTAACGGCAACACAAGAAGGCAACTTCAACGGTACCGAAGGGCTTTCTGCACTGCCATTTGACGGTATGATTTTAGCTCACTCGAACGAATCTGAGTGGCAGACCTTCCGTAACAACAAAAACAACGAAGCCTTCCTCGACCGTGTGTACATTGTAAAAGTCCCTTACTGTCTGCGCGTCTCTGAAGAAGTTAAGATCTACAAGAAACTGCTTGAACACAGTGAGCTATCCAAAGCCCCTTGTTCGCCAAGCACACTCGATCTGCTATCGCAATTCAGCATCCTGTCCAGACTGAAAGAGCCGGAAAACTCTTCTCTGTTCTCAAAAATGCGTGTTTACGATGGTGAAACTCTAAAAGACACCGATCCAAAAGCGAAAAGCTACCAAGAATATCGAGACTATGCTGGTGTTGACGAAGGCATGTCTGGGCTATCAACACGTTTCGCCTTTAAGATCCTCTCTCGTGTGTTTAACTTCGACCAAGCCGAAGTCGCTGCTAACCCAGTTCATCTGTTCTACGTAATTGAACAGCAAATCGAACGTGAGCAATTCCCTCAAGAAACCGCAGAGAAGTACCTTGAGTTCTTGAAAGGATACCTAGTACCTCGTTACGTCGAGTTCATCGGCAAAGAGATTCAAACCGCATATCTAGAGTCTTACTCTGAGTATGGTCAAAACATCTTCGACCGCTATGTGACTTATGCTGATTTCTGGATTCAAGATCAAGAGTACCGCGATCCAGAAACAGGCCAGCTATTTGATCGAGCTTCACTGAATGGTGAACTGGAGAAAATCGAAAAAACAGCCGGTATCAGCAACCCGAAAGACTTCCGAAACGAGATAGTGAACTTTGTGCTTCGTGCCAAAGCCAACAACAACGGTCAAAACCCAGTCTGGACCAGTTACGAGAAGCTTCGCACTGTGATTGAGAAGAAAATGTTCTCCAACACAGAAGAGCTGCTTCCTGTTATTTCGTTCAATGCTAAAACCTCAACGGATGACCAGAAAAAACATGACGACTTCGTTGCTCGTATGATGGAAAAAGGCTACACCGAAAAACAAGTCAGACTGCTATCCGAGTGGTACCTAAGAGTTCGCAAATCCTCATAATGAAACGGTTTTGAGCTGTTCAGGTGAGCAGCTCGTACTAATCAATAACTTTATACGTTAATAAACCAATAACTCTTATACCCGAATAAAAAGTAGGATCGCGACATCAGCTGAGAGGGAGTTCTTATGGCACAATTTATCGATCGGAGGCTCAATGGCAAAAATAAGAGTGCTGTAAACAGACAGCGCTTCTTAAGACGCCATAAAGAGCAAATCAAAGAATCTGTGGCCGATGCAGTCAACCGACGCTCAATCACCAATACTGAAACGGGTGAGGATGTTACGATTCCTCATAAAGACATAAAAGAACCTAGTTTTCATCAAGGCCAAGGAGGTCGAAGAGAACGCGTTCATCCAGGTAACGATCAGTTCATTACCGGCGATAAAATCGAGCGCCCTAAAGGTGGTGGACAAGGTGGTGGCTCTGGCGAAGGTGACGCCAGCCCTGATGGCGAAGGTCAAGACGAGTTTACTTTCCAAATTTCCAAAGATGAGTATCTTGATATTCTCTTTGAAGACTTGGCACTCCCTAACCTTGAAAAAAATCAGGTCAATAAAATCACTGAATGGAAAACCCATCGCTCTGGGTATCAGAGTGCAGGGATTCCGTCCAACATTGCGATTGTACGTTCTCTACAGCAATCTCTCGCGCGTAGAACTGCCATGACAGCAGGGAAAAGACGCGAGCTGAATCTACTGATGGAACAACTTGACCAAGTTAAGATGACAGAACCCGCTCAACCATTTGAAGAGAGTCGATTAAAAGAAGAGATTGCCGAGTTACGTAAGAAAATCGAAAGCGTACCGTTCATTGACACCTTTGACTTACGTTATAAAAACTACGAGAAGCGCCCTATCCCATCTAGCCAAGCCGTGATGTTCTGTTTAATGGATGTATCTGGCTCAATGGACCAAGCGACTAAAGATATCGCTAAGCGTTTTTATGTTCTACTTTACCTATTCCTCAACCGAACCTACGAAAACGTCGATGTCGTGTTTATTCGCCACCATACACAAGCCAAAGAAGTCGATGAGCATGAGTTCTTCTACCCTCAAGAGACCGGGGGTACCATCGTTTCTAGTGCACTGAAATTAATGAAAGAAATTGTCGCCGACCGTTACCCAGCTAATGAGTGGAATATCTATGCGGCACAAGCATCTGATGGTGATAACTGGGCTGATGACTCACCTCGCTGTAAAGAGCTGTTGGTCAACACGCTTCTGCCAACTTGTCAGTATTACTCTTATATCGAAATTACACGCCGCTCTCACCAAACGCTTTGGCATGAATACGAAAAACTAGAAAGTAGCTTTGACAACTTCGCAATGAAAAACATCAAGACCGTAGAAGATATCTTTCCAGTATTTAGAGAGCTGTTCCAGAAAGAGACAGCATAAGGGGGCTTGCCATGACAGCGAAATCAAACATTGCAGATAGAGACAAGGCTGCGCAGAAGAAAAACGACAAGATGCTGCCTGACGGCCCTGACTGGACCTTTAACCTGTTAGAACAATACCACGTTGAAATTAAGCGTGTGGCCCAGCATTACCGTTTAGATACTTACCAGAACCAGATTGAAGTCATTACCTCTGAACAGATGATGGATGCCTACTCAAGTATTGGTATGCCTATCAACTATAACCATTGGTCATTTGGTAAGAAGTTCATTCAAACCGAACAAAACTATAAACATGGCCAAATGGGGTTAGCGTACGAGATCGTGATCAACTCGGATCCATGTATCGCTTACTTGATGGAAGAGAACACCGTCACTATGCAGGCGCTCGTTATGGCTCACGCTTGTTACGGCCACAACTCATTCTTTAAAGGTAACTATCTGTTCCAAACTTGGACAGACGCAAGTTCGATTATTGATTATCTATTGTTCGCTAAAAAATACATCGCGGATTGTGAGGAAAAATACGGTGTTTCAGAAGTAGAACAACTTCTCGACTCTTGTCATGCGCTGATGAATTACGGCGTAGACAGGTACAAACGCCCAGAAAAGATCTCGATTGCTGAAGAGACGGCGAGACAAGAAGAGCGTGAAGCTTATCTGCAATCTCAAGTGAATGAGCTATGGAGAACCGTTCCTCAAAATAAAAGTAAGGAAGAAACAACAAAAGTTCGTTTCCCGAGTGAGCCTCAAGAAAACATCCTCTACTTTATTGAAAAGAACGCGCCACTGCTTGAACCTTGGCAACGTGAATGTGTTCGTATCGTTCGTAAGGTAAGCCAGTATTTCTATCCTCAAAAACAAACACAGGTAATGAATGAGGGTTGGGCTACCTTCTGGCATTACACCATTCTGAACCACCTTTACGACGAAGGTTTGGTGAGTGATAAGTTCATCTTAGAGTTCCTACACAGTCACACCAGTGTGGTTGCTCAACCCGCCTACAACAGCCCTTATTTCAGTGGGATAAACCCTTATGCACTTGGCTTTGCGATGTTTAGAGACATCCGACGTATCTGTGAAGAGCCAACCGATGAAGATAAGGAGTGGTTCCCTGAATTAGCCGGCAGTGATTGGTTAGAGGCGGTTCACTTTGCGATGCACAACTTCAAAGATGAAAGCTTCATCAGCCAATACCTTTCTCCAAAGATCATTCGTGACTTTAAGCTATTCTCAGTACTCGACGACGACCGTAAAAATACCATCGAAGTTAGTGCAATTCACGATGATCCTGGCTATCGCTTGATTAGAGAAAAACTGGCTGCACAATACAACCTAAGTAACCTTGAACCGAATATTCAGGTGTTTAATGTGGATGTTCGTGGTGACCGTTCAATGACATTGCAATATGTCCCTCATGACCGTATCCCGCTTGATAAAGGCTACGATGAAGTGATGAAGCATCTCTATCGCTTATGGGGCTTTGATGTCATTTTGGAAGAGCTCAAAGACACAGGCCATAGAGAAATCCTCACGACGTGTCCAAAACGTAACGATTATGGATCCAAGATTTAATACCAATCAAAGTAAGTGATTGGTATAAGACTCCGCTCCCCCTACAACATAGTGGTCAACCCGCTCGGAAGTGGAGCAATAAAAAGCGCATAAGTCTGATGACTTATGCGCTTTCTTTTTAAGGCTCAAACGTCTTCAATAGACGCAAGGCACTAAACCTAGATACTAGAGCTAAAGCTAAATAAGCTTAAACAATCGGCTTTTGGCCACGTTCAATCAACTTCATCAGCACACTGTCTGCAGATTTACCTGCAACGCCTGCTAGCTTATCTGATAATTTTTTCTTTTGTACGTAGTGAATCGCTAGAACCGTCTTGTCTTTACATGCTGCTACGACTAAATCATCAGAAGTCCTGATCTCATCCACTAGCCCAAGTTCATGCGCTTGTGTGCCAAACCAGTGCTCACCCGTTGCTACTTTTTCAAGATCGAGTGCTGGGCGGTGATCACGGATGAAGTCTTTGAATAAGCCATGCGTCTCTTCGAGCTCTTCTTTAAACTTCTCGCGTGCTTTATCGCTGTTCTCACCAAACATAGTAAGCGTGCGTTTGTACTCACCCGCCGTTAGCTGTTCGAACTCAATGTCATGCTTTTTAAGCAATTTATTGAAGTTTGGCAGTTGAGCAATAACACCAATAGAGCCAACAATAGCAAACGGTGCAGATACAATTTTGTCCGCAATACATGCCATCATGTAACCACCACTCGCGGCTACTTTGTCTACCGAGATAGTTAGAGGCAAACCTGCTGCTTTGATGCGATCAAGTTGAGAAGACGCCAAACCATAGCCGTGAACCATGCCACCGCCAGACTCAAGCTTAAGCAATACTTCATCACCTTCACGAGCCACAGCCAACACCGCCGTTACCTCTTCACGTAACGAAGCCACTTCTTTCGCATCAATGCTGCCGTTAAAATCGAGAACGAATAGGTGTGGTTCACGCTTGCTATCAAGCTCACCCTCTTTCGCTGCTTTTTTCACTTCTTTGCCACGTGATTTTACTTTTTCTTTTTCCGCTTTCTTTTCTGCTTTATCACGGGCTTTGATGAAAGCATCATCATGTAGATGGTGCTCAAGTTGCTCAATCGTCTGTTTGTGATGTTCAGATAGGTTCGTGATTTCCAGCTCACCTTTAATCGCGCTTGATTTTCCACCCACCGATTTAGCAATCACTAAAATTGCAATGATGGCGATTACAACTGTCGCAATCTTGGCTAAAAACAAGCCGTAGTCCAACAAAAATTCCAATGTCATATCCCCTATTGTATGAATTAGTGTATTGTAACCATCTTGTCACGATTACCAAGAATTTCTCATCATTCCTGCGGTTATCTGTGTGATTTAACATCAATGGAATGACGAACATAATAAAAGAAAGAAGGATAAGCACAGTGGATTACCCAATCTCTACAGATGCCCTCAAAGATAAAGTAATTTTGGTTACAGGTGCCGGTGCTGGCATTGGTCGCCAAGCCGCACTAAGTTTCGCTCAACATGGCGCAACTGTCATTCTGTTAGGCCGCAATGTCAAAAACCTTGAATTGATTTACGACGAAATCGAAAGTTCTGGTTACCCGCAACCTGCGATTATCCCACTGGATTTAAAAGGCGCGACGAAACAGAACTACATCGACATGGCTGAAACCATTGAATCTCAGTTCGGTCGCTTAGACGGTCTACTGCATAACGCAGGTGTGCTTGGCACGTTAAGTCCGTTTAATCAAATCGATGAAGAAACGTTTGATGGCGTCATGCAAATCAACGTTAAAGCTGAATTTCTAATGACTCAAGCATTACTGCCAGTTATTAAAAAAGCGGAAGCCGGTCGTATTGTCTTTACCTCTTCAACGGTTGGTCACTCTGGCCGTGCGTTTTGGGGCACTTACGCAATTTCAAAGTTTGCAACAGAAGGCATGATGCAAATCCTAGCGGACGAGCTTGAAGACACTAACATCCGTGTAAACGCAATTAACCCAGGAGGCACTCAAACACGCATGCGTGCAAAAGCGTACCCAGGTGAAGATGCGAACAAGTTAAAAACGCCACTCGACATCATCCCGCTTTATCTACACTTAATGAACCCAAGTGTGACAGACATTAATGGCCAATGTATCGATGCTCAACCTAAGTAGCTGATATTATGAGCAATAACAAGAAGTCGCTTTAATAGCGGCTTTTTTTATATCCAAATCAATCATCTAACGCTTACTTCCGCTAATTTTCGTCATTTTGCTTTGCATCTTTTTCATTGTTAAATATACTGTATGTATATACAGGTATTTAATTATGCATGAACTAATAAAAAACTTACAAGACCGCCAGTTAATCTGGAAAGGATTACAATCAACAACGCTAGGAAGTACCACTTCGACAGGCTATCCTCAATTGGATAAGCAACTTGATGGCGGCTTCCCAACGCACGGTGTTATTGAAGTTGAGTCACAACAAGGGATCGGTGAACTTCGTCTACTCACTCCTTATTTAGCTCAACAAAACTCACAGAAACTGGCCATATTCATTAACCCGCCAGGGAAAATAGGTGCCGAGTTTTTTAGCAGCCAAAGGATTCAACTAGAAAATATTCTCGTTATCGAGCCTCAACGCGACCTCGATGCATTATGGGCCGCTGAACAGTGCCTCAAGAGTGGTGCCTGTCATTCTGTATTGTTATGGGGAACCAATCTCGAAATCCACCAAACCAAGCGCCTGCAAGCAGCAAGCGAAACGGGTAAGTGTCTGCAATTTCATTTTAAAGCCACCAGCCATAATCAGTTATCCCTACCCGTTTCTTTAAGCATGAAGCTGTCTTCTCACGCTCAAGGGTTAAAGGTTGAGATCACCAAAAGAAAAGGCAGTTGGTCGTATGGCAGCTTTATTCTAGACATGACACATAACTGGCCGTTACTCACAGAGCAAGTCGTTTATGAAGACAACTTAGACCGTGCTTTGTCAGGTAACACTGTGCTTGCTTTTCCTATTGCAAAGCAAGGCTAGCGTATGTTGTGGCTTTATCTGCACTTTCCATCTCTGCAGTTGGATACCTTGTTTAACTCTAATGAATTGGGTTCAAGCAAAGACTCACGCGAACAACCTATTATCATCGTGGATGAAAAAGATCACCATGTGCTGCAAGCTAACCCAGCCGCGCTGGAATCAGGCATAACACTAGGTATGGGGCTAGGATCTGCAGCGGCGCTTTGCCATAACTTACACGTTCACCCTTACATCATTGAGCTAGAGAAAAATAAGCTGAAAGAGATTGCTCAATGGGCCTATCTGGTTACATCCGACATGGCCTTACTGCCACCTAATGGATTATTGATTAAGGCCTCTAACATGCTGTCGCTTTACGATGGGCTAGATAACTACTGGCATGAACTCAAAAGCCATTTAGAAACGCTCAATATCCAGTTCAGCTTTGCCACGGGTTATTCGCCGCTTTCTGCAATCCTTTTAGGCAAGCAATCCATCAACCAAGCGACGAACAATGTTGAGCAAATGAAAGCTTGGGTAAGTCAGCAGGCGCTGAGTTCAAGCGAGCTTCCTGCTAAACAAGTTGAGCGCCTGAATCGTGTTGGTATCAATGTCGTAGAAGACCTATTAAAGCTGCCTTTGCAAGATGTCGCGCGCCGCTTTGATATCGACTTGGTGAACTATGTGGGTCGTCTTAATGGGCAGTTCAAGCACCCTATTGATTTTTATCATCCACCAGAGAGTTTCCAACAATATTTGGAGCTGCTGTTTGATATTGAAAACATCCTATTCATCGAAAAGCCTTTGCTGAAATTGTTGAATCAGCTCGAATGCTTTTTGAGGTTACGTGACCGAGTGGCTTTCGAGTTAACGCTGACTTTGCACCTAAGAAATAAAGACGACCACCCTGTCTCTTTTTATTCAGCACAAGGTGATTACCTTGCGACAAAGTGGGCAAATCTCACGCATCTCACCTTAGAATCACTAAAGCTCACAGCACCGGTTCAGGGGCTGACCCTATCCTTGGTTCGTCATGGAGAACCGCAATTGGCCTACCATGATCTTTTTGATGGTAACACAGGAACACTTGCCACGTTAGATTTGCTCTCACTACTGCAAGCAAAGCTTGGGCAAGCCTGCATTCAAACACCGAAAATACAATACGACCCAAGGCCAGAAAAGGCCAATCAGTATTCACTCCCAACACTGAGTAAACCTGTGTCAAAGAGACAAACTCCCTCAGGGAGCGAGCAACAAACCATAGCTCTCAGCGTCAACCAACAACGACTCAGGCCCAGTATTTTACTGCCAGAGCCCGAAGCACTAACCGAAAGCGTCACCTTATCTCAAGGCCCAGAGCGCATTGTGTCTGGCTGGTGGGACGGAGAGAAGATCATTCGTGACTACTTTATTGCTCACAGTGAAAACGGTCGATGGCTCTGGATATTTAGAACACCAGATAAACAGTGGTTTTTGCACGGCTTATTTAGCTAGTTTGTAAGACAGAAAGTAAGAAACTTCGCTATCTCGTCCGTTCTGCTTATTGAACTTCAACATCCTTTTTCAATCATATTCACTCGCAATGGTTAAGTGAGATTACGTTATGTCTCAGCAATACTCAGAGCTATTTTGCCAAAGTAATTACTCCTTCCTTGAAGGAGCTTCACACGCAGAGGAGCTTGTTTTACAGGCCGACTTCTTACGTTACAAAGCGCTCGCAGTTACTGATGAGTGCTCGCTGGCGGGCATCGTTAAGGTTCACTCAGCAATCAAGCAACATAAACTGTCGCTCAAACAAATTGTCGGGAGCATGTTTTGGTTAAATGAAGAGTGCCAAGTGATCTTGATATGCCCAAACAGAGAAGCCTATGCCGAGCTGTGTCGTATTATTACCAATGCGAGACGTCGTAGCAGTAAAGGACATTATCAACTCTCTGAGTGGGATATCATGTCGGCTAAGCACTGCTTTATTGTTTGGCTCCCTCAACAGAAAAATGAAGATGCACACTGGGGGCAATGGCTTTCTCAGCATCATTCAGGCCGGCTTTGGATCGGCTTACAACGACACCTAAAGCAAACCGATCAGCAGTACATCGACTATTGCGTCGAGATGTCACACCATCATCAACTGCCGATAACCGCTTGTGGTGGCGTGCTGATGCACAATGCTAACCGCTTACCCTTACAGCACTCACTCACTGCGATAAAATACCAAAAACCTATTACCGAAGTGGGCAGTCACTTACTCGCTAATGCCGAGCGCTGTTTACGAAGTATTAATAAGCTCTCTCATATATTCAAAGTTGAGTGGCTAGAAGAGAGCAACCGAATCTCAGAGCTGTGCGAGTTTGAGTTAGACAGCTTGCGCTACGAATACCCAAGCGAGCTGATTCCTCAAGGTGAGACACCCATGAGTTATCTACGCATGTTAGTCGAAAAAGGAAAACGAGCTCGCTTCCCGCAAGGCGTGCCTAACGACATTCAACAAATCATAGAGAAAGAACTGGGGCTGATTGACGAGCTTGACTACCCTTTCTTTTTTCTCACGATCCACGACATCGTCATGTTTGCCAAAAGCCAAGGGATTCTTTACCAAGGTCGAGGTTCAGCGGCCAATTCCGTGGTCTGTTACTGCTTAGAAATCACCTCTGTCGACCCAAGACAGATCTCAGTATTATTTGAACGCTTCATCAGTAAAGAACGTGATGAGCCGCCGGATATTGATGTCGATTTTGAGCATGAGCGCCGTGAAGAAGTCATCCAATACATCTACAAAAAATACGGTAGAGAACGCGCAGCACTTGCCGCAACTGTCATTTCATATCGCTTCAAAAGTGCAGTAAGAGATGTCGGCAAAGCTTTAGGGCTACAAGAAACTCAGCTGGATTACTTCATAAAGAACACCAACCGCAGAGACAAAAGCTTAGGTTGGCAGGCTCAATTAACTCAATTGGGGCTGCAACCGGACTCTTTGAAAGGTCAGCAATTTATCCATTTAGTTAATGAGATCATCGGCTTTCCACGTCACTTATCTCAGCACGTTGGTGGCTTTGTGATCTCTTCTGGGCCTTTGTACGAATTGGTTCCCGTCGAGAATGCAGCTATGCACGATCGAACCATCATTCAATGGGATAAAGATGATCTTGAAACCTTAGGGCTGCTTAAAGTCGATGTACTCGCGCTTGGTATGCTTTCTGCGATTCGTAAGTGCTTCGACCTGATCAAACGCATTCACGGGCGATCACTCACCATCGCAGAGATCACTCGCCTCAAGGACGATCCTCAGGTTTATGGCATGATTCAACGAGCAGACACGGTCGGTATATTCCAAATTGAGTCACGCGCGCAAATGAGCATGCTGCCAAGGCTCAAACCAAGGACTTATTACGACTTGGTGATTCAAATCGCTATCGTGCGTCCTGGGCCTATTCAAGGCAATATGGTTCACCCATTCTTAAAGCGTCGAGATGGTATTGAGCCAATCAGCTATCCATCTAAGGATGTTAAATCGGTACTGTCGCGCACCTTAGGTGTGCCGATATTCCAAGAACAAGTGATTAAGCTCGCGATGGTGGCAGCAGGGTTTACAGGTGGAGAAGCGGATCAACTCAGACGCGCCATGGCGGCTTGGAAGAAAAATGGTAACGTCTTTAAGTTCAAAAACAAGCTCATCGAGGGCATGCAAAATCGCGGTTATGAGACAGAGTTTGCTGAGCAGATATTTAAACAAATATGTGGTTTTGGTGAATACGGCTTTCCAGAAAGCCATTCCGCCTCATTTGCCGTTTTAGCCTATTGCTCAGCTTGGTTGAAATGTTACTACCCAGAATGTTTCTACGCGTCTTTGCTCAATAGCCAACCCATGGGCTTTTATAGCCCTTCACAGTTGGTACAAGACGCACAACGACACAATGTGGCGATTCTTCCAGTATGTGTGAACACCTCACAAGACAACCACATAGTCGTTGAACATCAGAATGGTTTAGCGATTCGCTTAGGGCTACGACAAATCAAAGGGTTCAGCGAGCATGGAATCCAAAGCGTGCTCGCCAATCGCCCACATTCCGGTTATCGCCATCCGAGCCAAGTGAAACAGTTGTCGATGAATAAGAAGGACATAGAGTTACTCGCGTCAGCTAATGCGTTACACAATGTTTCTGGTGACCGTTTTCAGACACGCTGGGCAATGATGGATTCAGCATCTGACTTACCGTTATTTAGTCAAGTTCACGACGACATAAAACACTCACTTCATCAACCCAGTGAAATGCAAAATTTATTAGAGGATTTCAGTAGTGTCGGGATTTCGCTAAATAAGCACCCTATCACCTTACTAGAAGAAACTAATCGATTAGGCCGCTTCACACATATGAAAGACTTAAAACAACAAAGACATAAATCCATGGTCACGGTCGTTGGTTTAGTCACTGGTAAGCAGTCACCCGGCACCGCAGCCGGTGTCACCTTTGTCACATTAGAAGATAACACGGGCAATATTAACGTTGTGGTATGGGGAGCCACCGCACGCGCACAGCAACAAGCTTATCTGACAGCGAAGGCTTTAAAGGTGCAAGGGGTCTTAGAGAAGGAAGGCGAAGTCGTGCATGTGATTGCGGGAAAGCTCATCGATATTACCGATGAAATTACTGGCTTGAACACCAAATCACGAGATTTTCATTAGTTGTGAATTATCAGTAACGGTAAAAATAGCCATGCCATCAAAGACCAACGAAAGAGACGTAAAAAACAGAAAAGGGAGCCTTCAGCCTCCCTTCAATAAAAATTGTTGAGCTATCACTCAACGTCAGCTTCCGTACGTCTTTTCTTAAATTCCCTATATAGTAATAAACTCAAAGTCATTACAACTTTAGAAGTTAACCATATCATTAAGAGAAACTGCCTTAGATTGTGTGTGAAAAGTTACGCTAATCGTTGAGCATATTTCGTTACGATAAATATGCTTCATCAATGTTAACAAACGTTTTCTATAAGATCATTAAAAATAACCGTACAGCAGGTTTAATTATAATAACTGACGCATTCTCTCTTGAGTCACTTCAACTAAGAGGTCAGGTTGAAATTTAGAAATGAAGCGGTTACACCCTACTTTTTCAACCATAGCTTCATTAAAACTTCCGCTTAATGAGGTATTTAGTGTGATAAATAGATCATGCATTCTAGGGTCAGTACGTACTTCATGAGTCAGCTTATAGCCATCCATTTCAGGCATTTCGGCATCAGTGATCATCAGCAGGATTTCTTGATTAATGTCTTTGCCTTCATCACACCATCCTTTAAGTAAGGTTAGCGCTTCTAAGCCATCACAGCACTCGATAATGTTCAAACCCAGTTGTGACAAGGTACCTTTAATCTGATTACGAGCGGTTGAAGAATCATCAACGATAAGCACGTTACGCCCAACCATTTCATTGGCTAGCTGCTCGTCTAAAACACCTTCAGAAATAGAAACGTCGTAATCAATGATCTCGGCCAACACTTTCTCGACATCGATTATCTCAACAATTTTATGCTGATCTTCTTCTTGAATATGTGTGATAGCTGTAAGGTAATTTGCACGACCCGCCGTCTTCGGTGGTGGCTGAATTTCAGTCCAAGTCGTATTCACAATATTACGGACTTGCCCAACCAAGAAACCTTGTACCGTTCGGTTGTATTCCGTAATGATCAAGTTACTTTCTTGAGACTCAGCACGTGATGGAGGAAAGCCAATCGCACTGCGCAAATCAATAACAGGAACAGATTCGCCACGCAAAGAGGCAACCCCTGTAATGTGATGGTGAGAGCCCGGTAAGCGAGTGAGTACTGGTACTTTTAAGACTTCTTTTACTTTAAATACGTTAATCGCGAATAATTGACGACTATTTAAGCTGAATAATAAGAGTTCCAGACGGTTTTCACCAACTAGCTTGGTTCTCTGATCAACCGAATTTAAAACGCCAGACATACAACACCTTAGGGACAAATAATAACTGTGGCTACAATAGCCTACTTCAATAGGTTAAAGCAAAGCGCCAATGCACAGAATGCTTAAACTAAGTACAACAAATAATGTTATACAAAGCTTAAGTACATGGAAAGGTTTCAGGTAAAGCTAAAAGACGGGTAAAAAGAAGTTAGCCTTCAATCACTTTCATTAATAATTGACCATCATATAAGGCCTGCTTGATAAGCGCGGCACCTGGCATGGTCGCCTGCTTATAGAATCGAGACTCCACTAACTCTAAGTCTTGATGGTAAACCGACAAGCTCTGCTCTTCGATACACTTTTGGATCGCAGGATACAACACGCTCTTTGCCTGATTGATAACGCCACCAACCAAGACTTTCTCTGGATTGAAAAGATTAATCACAATCGCTATCGCAGCACCTAAGTAACGACCTAACTGTTCGATCACTTCTACTGCAAGAGGGTCTCCATCGGCAGCGGCAGCACAAATCTGTTCAATAGTTACATCTTCAAACACTGTCAGTGTCGATGCTTCACCATTCGCCAATCGTTCTTTTACTTGATCACGGATCGCCTGGGAACTCGCGACCGTTTCTAAGCAGCCTCGGTTACCGCAGTGACAAAGTTTGCCCTGCTTATCGATCTGGATATGCCCAAGTTCACCAATATTACCATGTCGACCTTGCAACACTCGGCCGTCGAGAATGATCCCGGCACCTACACCGTGGTGAATTGAGATAAGAACAGAATTATCGTTATCTTGTGAGTGACCAAACAGCTTCTCTGCTAATGCCCAAGCTCGGGTATCATTGGCGATAAAGACAGGTAGCCCCGTTTCTTTGTAGATCTCAGGACCCAACGCTAAATTTTTAACGTTGTAGTGCGGCATTTGCAACACAATACCTTGCTCAGAATTGACCAAACCTGGCAATGTGATTGCAATACTCGTCACCCTGTCGAGTTGTTCAGCATAAGTTTGGAAAAACTCATCAATCTCATGCAGAAGACGTGCAAGTACATCATCTTGATCACGTTCATGAATATCAATTTTAGTATCGATAAGCACGTCGCCACCCAACTCATGAAGTGCGATGGTCAAATATCCACGACCAAGACGCATTGACAAAAATTGCCAACCCTCGTTATTGGTTTGCAAACCGACAGCAGGACGCCCACGAGTAGTGGCTTCTTGAACCGTGGTTTCGTGAATGAGGTGAGCTTCAATGAGTTCACGGGTAATTTTAGTAATACTCGCCGGAGCCAACTCACTTTGCTTGGACAGATCGATACGAGAAATAGGACCTCTAAGGTCAATTAGTTTATATACACGACCAGCATTGACCTGTTTGATATGATCAATATGGCCCGGTTGAGCCATGTACATTTTACGCTCCAGAAATCATCAACAGGTTAATTTTTTTACTTTGCGAAGTAATTGTGAAGTCACTTGGTATATCGCCGTGACCAGTATCACGTATATACATGAATCTTTGTGTATCTAGTCAAATAGTTTGAGAAAAATTAACACCCATATCGATAAATTGAGACTTAATTTTCAGAATGAAACATCGCATTTTTGCTCTGAATTCAATAATTGGAGACAAATAAAGAAATATCTCCCTAGCTCCCAATAAATTATCAATTAATGCATATACTTAATTCAGTCTTTTGAAAGATTACTTGGTCTCACTCTAGGAGTATTCATGACAGCCGAATTAAGAAAAACGAAAATCGTCACAACGCTAGGCCCCTCTACTGATAAAGGTAACGTGCTTGAAGAAATCATCAAAGCAGGTGCCAATGTCGTCCGTATGAATTTCTCGCACGGCACTAGCGAAGACCATATACAACGCGCAGAAAACGTCAGAGCGATAGCAAAAAGACTCGGCACTCAAATCGCTATTCTCGGTGACTTACAAGGTCCCAAGATTCGTGTGTCGACATTCAAAGATAACAAAATACAACTTACCGTCGGTGACCAATTTACGCTCGACAGCAGCCTAGGTTTAGGTGAAGGCGATCAACAAGCCGTCGGTCTTGATTACAAAGAGCTCCCTAACGATGTATCCGCTAACGACATTCTGTTACTCGACGATGGTCGTGTTCAATTAAAAGTCACCAAGGTGGAAGGCTGTCGCGTTCACACAGAAGTCATCATCGGTGGTCCTCTTTCCAATAACAAAGGCATTAACAAAAAAGGGGGGGGGCTTTCCGCAGAAGCGCTGACAGAAAAAGACAAGCGCGATATCGTCACTGCAGCTCAAATCAAAGTCGATTATTTGGCCGTTTCTTTTCCTCGCAACGGTGAAGACATGCATTACGCTCGCCAGCTTGCACGGGAAGCTGGCTTAGAAGCTCACCTTGTCGCAAAAGTAGAGCGAGCAGAAACAGTAGCAACAGTTGAGAACATGGATGACATCATATTAGCCTCAGATGTGGTCATGGTGGCCCGTGGTGACCTCGGAGTGGAAATTGGTGACCCTGAGTTGGTAGGAGTACAAAAACAGCTTATACGTCGTGCTAGAGCGCTTAACAGAACCGTAATCACCGCAACGCAAATGATGGAGTCGATGATCTCCGCGCCAATGCCAACCCGCGCAGAGGTGATGGATGTAGCCAATGCCGTACTTGATGGCACCGATGCTGTCATGCTTTCGGGGGAAACAGCGGCGGGCGATTACCCAGTAGAAACCGTGAAATCAATGGCAGAAGTCTGTATTGGTGCAGAGAAAATGGCGGGCATTAATAACCAATCTAATTACCGTATTGACCGCACCTTTGTTACCGCCGAAGAAACCGTTTCGATGGCGACCATCTACTCAGCAAACCATATGGAAGGCATTAAAGGCGTAGTCACTCTCACCGAGTCAGGGCGAACTGCACTGATGATGTCTCGCCTGAGTGCCGACATGCCTATCTATGCCCTGTCTCGTAACGAAGGAACGCTTAATCGTTGTACTTTATACCGAGGCGTGACGCCTATTTACTTTGAAACAGAGGCCAAAGACAGCTTTGATATTGCACTATCAACATTAGATTGCCTGAAAGAAGAAGGATACCTTAAATTTGGCGACCTCGTGATCGTCACCCAAGGCGATATTATGGATGTGGCGGGGTCAACCAACTGTATGAGAATCCTACCGGTCACATAAGTCTAATCACTAGAGTCTAGAATCCTAGGTTTAGGCATAAAATTAAGAAAACATCGAGTAGGGTGAGGCGTTACCGCCTCATCCCTCTCACAGAACCGTACGTACGGACCTCGTATACGGCTCATGCACACTTCCATTCAGCATATTGGCTGAACACATACCCTGTCCTTATTGTCCCAAGATTTACCAATCCTTGGTCATTAAACCATTGATTTGGCATCGCATAGCTTGATAGTGGACTCGCTGCACTGACCCAACTTGTCATTGAGATATGCTGGAACGGCGGCTTATACCCTAACTGTTTTAACTTTCGATGTAAGCGTTGAGGCTTCTTCCAAAGTTTCAACTGGATACTACGCAGTCTTCTTCGTAGCCATCCTGCTAGTCTTGAGAACTCCCTGCTGCTATTGGTGATCCTGAAGTATTGGCTGAACCCTCTTAACACTGGGTTTAGATCTTTTATGACTTGCTCAAGTGGCTTACCGCACCCTCGCTTCGTCATTCGCTTTAACTTGCTTTTGAACACTTTCAGTTTTTTAGTTTGAATGCGGGTAAATTGACTCCCGATTTCTACACCTAAAAACTTCACGCCATCACTGCTGTGCGCTATATGTGATTTCGTCTGGTTCACTGTGAGTTTAAGCTCTCCTTCTAAGATCTTCGTCGCTTGTGCAAGGGCATTCTCTGCCCCTGCCTTGCTACGACAGAAGATGAGTATGTCATCCGCATAACGAACGATCCTATGGCCGCGCTTTCGCATTTCCTGATCGAACGCATCAAGGTAGATATTGGCTATCAAAGGACTGATAACACCACCTTGTGGACTTCCTAGCTCTGTCTCCTGCCAACTACCGTCTATCATCACCCCACTTTTTAGAAACTGTTTTATCAGCTCTAATACACTGCTATCTGTGACTCGTTTTCTGATGCTTTTGATAATCAACTCGTGGTCGAGTTTGTCAAAGCACTTCGACAAGTCCATATCTACAACGTGTTGTAACCCGTAACGCCGGATGAACATCGTGGATTTGTTGATTGCATCGTGACAGCTTCGATTCGGCCTATACCCAAAACTTGATGGGTGAAATTGCTCTTCGAAGATGGGGGTGAGGATATCGTTGAGCGCTTGTTGGACAACTCTATCCCTAACTGTTGGGATCCCGAGCAATCGCACCCCTCCGTCTTCTTTGGGTATCTCTACCCGTTTGACTGGCTGAGGTTTGTATTGCTTGGTTTTAAGTTCAGAGAGGAGTTGATCGAGGTTATCACTCAGATTTTCGGCGTAGTTGCTCAGGCTCTGCTCATCTATTCCAGCCGCGCCTTTCGCTTTCTTTACCTTTTTAAACCCTTTATACAGCCTCTCTTTGTTGAGTAGATGACCATATAAGCTGTAATAAACTCGCACTTTCTCTCCTTGGATTGTGTGCTGTGTGGGGACAGGTGTTTCATCTTCAGCGTGGGTGTTATTTCTCTCTGCTGTTCAGCCTTCTAGCTCAGTGGCAATTTACTGAAGTGAGTCAGAGTTACTCCCCTATACGGTTTCTTAGCGCAGTATCTTGCTTCCACAATCAACCAAACTAGGAATACCCCGATAGCGATTCGGTTTGGGTATCACTGAAAAAAAAAAAACATCTGTTCATCACAGACTTAAAGTGTACTTCCTCCCTTCGCAACACTGAGTGCTTTTGGCATTTCAGTGCTCCATCAGACTTGATGCTGCTGGTCAGCTAAGTTTTCTCCTCCACACCATTACTGGGCTTCTCTGGCTTAGCCTTACTCACTACTACGGATTCATCTGCCACCTCGCACCAACACACCTCTTAGCTTTCGCTTCGAGTTTGTGCTTCCAGACTGTCTGGATGTGGTGTCAGGCTTCCCCAGTTACTGCACTGGCTCCCTGTTAACAATGCCACCCTCAAGCACAGCATAGGTCTGACTGAGTATAGGGCTTCGCGCTATTTCGGACGCTTACCCACCTATACTGCCGAAGCAGGTTTACTTGCGTTGTGTACTGCTAACTTCCTATCGCTTCCTTCAGACCCTGCCGTTAGCCAACAACGCCCTTGCGATTCGGATTATCTTCCCCTCAGTCGGGGTGATTCAGGTTTCTTTCAACCTGACGGGTTTGCCAGCTTCGCTGGGCAAACAAAAAAGGGTTATCGAACCAAGTTCAATAACCCTTTTTCACTTCAAAATATTGTCGGTCTAACTACTTATTGCCTGCGAGCATTATTTATCAACAACGCTGGTGGCAAGCTGTGACATGTGTGAACTACGAGCGTTCTCTGTTGACGTATAAGTTTCGACAAATCGGTAACCCGCCTCTAAACCCAATTCGTAGTCATGTAGCAAATCTTCTTTGTCACTCATTAATGAACTCGATTTAAGCGGCTGACTAGGTGCTATCTGGACCACAAACGCATCATCGGGTGGTGAGTTAAGAAAGTTTTGAGTTAGCGAGTAAGTTTGATAATGAACCATCAACATATCAGCTAAGCCTGAATCAAACTTATCACCAATCAAATGGCTTAAACGATAGATATCATCAGCACCAAACAACCATCGACCGCCATTTAAAAGATCCAAATGTACCCTGTCGCGCTTTTGCTCTTTTGAACTCAAAATTTGTTGTTGAAAGAACGAGCTCCAATCGGTTTTCCATTGGTCTACTTTTTGTTGCCAATGACCTTGAACATTATTCAACGAACCACGAAACCACTCAAGTTCTTCTACAGAGGCTCTGTTGCTCTTCGCTAAAATTGGCTTATTGTGATCCTGAATGGGTAAGTCAACATTCGACTCAAAGGTAGGTTCGGTTCTAATGACAACAATAGATCGAGCCTGACGGCGCCAAGCTTCTTGCACAGGAATAGCAGCCGAAACACCACCGTCTACGTATGTTCCATTACCAATCAGTATTTCATCATTGTATAAACGAGGGATGGCGCACGTTGCAATCATCACTTTATACCAATCTTCACCCAGCAAAGGGAAGTAATGGTCTTGAAGGTCTTTCGAGTCGGTTACCGCAGCAAAGAGTTGTCGAGCGCCCAGGGTTTGTCGCCCCAAATCAAGATCGAGCTTATATGGGTAAGCCATGATCTGCTCCAACGCCCACTCTAACCCTAAGTTCTTACGATGTCTTATGTAAGAAAACAGATTAAAGAATTCTGGTGCTGTGGTGAGATCGAGAACAAAAGAACGGCCTAGGCCTTTATCACGGCACAGATAGGCACATAAATTTAAAGCACCTGCGGAAGTACCAAAAAATTCATCAAAGGGGTCAAAATTAGAAAGAAGAAAGGCATCCAGCACTCCAGAAGTAAAAATACTTCTCTGTCCGCCACCTTGAGCGACCAGTGCTGTTTTTCCAGCAATAAACTTAGCGTAATAATCCAAGTCTATTGCTGTATCAATATTGGTTATGAGCCCACTATTCATTAATACCCTGAGTATGAAAACCCAGCCTCACGATAAATGGTATTAACTACCAATCGCAATAAAACCAAATGAAAGAATGATTGTGTAAATTAACACCGTTATTTGTAGGGCATTTTTCAGATTATGGTCCATAGACACCTCTGGCTTATTATTAATTTGTTGAGTCTCTATTTAAGTACTATCAGGTGTGTGAAGTATCTTCAAGAATCGTCGAAATTAGTCGCACAATATTGATGTAACCATCACAATTAGTAAGTGTATGGATAAGGATATACTCATGAATAACAACGTAAATATGATGGCCTTAATTGCGTTTTTCTCCGTGTCGGGCGTATATGCGTCTCCAGAGATCATCATTACTCCCATGGTAGGTTATACCGGTGGTGGCAGTGTCGAAGACCAGGATGGTAAAACCTTTGACATGGAAGGCTCAGAAAACTTCACCTTCGCAATAGAAACCCCATTAGAAAAAGGACGTATCGGTTTTTTCTATTCCAACCAAAGCTCTGAGTTAGAATCGCTGGATCTTAGCTCCTCAATCCAATACTTGCACTTTCAAAGCAGTATCTACTACCCTGCATCGCCTATGTTATCTGGCTACCTAGGGCTAGGTCTCGGGGCATCATACGTTGATGTGGATTGGGCGAAGGACAAGTATGGATTCTCAACCTCAATCTTTGGCGGCTTGGAATACAAGTTTAGCGACCGCTTAGCGCTGAACACCCAGGTGCGTTGGCTAGGTACGGTTGTCGATAACGACACATCTGGTGTGTGTTACATCCCTAGTACGGGTCAAGAGTGTATTATCCGCTTTGATACTGATTGGATGAACCAATTCCAAGCCAATGTCGGACTCAGTTTTACGTTCTAATTACGGTAGCTGATAAAACGAAAAAGCCAGCTCGATGCTGGCCTTTTCATTCTAAAAACGGTGTAAGTTCATTTTAGAACTTATAAGTCACACCCAGTGCACCACCGACTTGTAACTCAACACCTTTATACATGTCGAGTTCAGGATGAACTTGTGCGTACGCATTCCAACCTTCGTAGAAATTCACTTTCACGCCTAAAGGTACTCGCAAACCAAAGTCATCATTCCATTCAGCCCACGCACCTGCACCGACATACCAGCTCAACGGAGCTTCCGTCTCAAACTGACCACGCTTCCAAATGTAGTCAAATGCAGCGCCGTCATTGCCAATAGTTGCGCGATACTTCTGATCAAACTCCACAACGACACTTAGGTCTTGGTCAATAGCGAGACCAACTTCTAAATCTGGAGCTTCAGAAGCATGGGCAAACGAGACCCCGCTGCAACACATAAGGCCGATCAAGTAACGATGTTTCATAATATTCTCAGACTGTTTTAAAAAACGATAGGTTACATGAATCACAAACAGTGGTGTCATCGTAAAGTTAAAGATAGCAGATTGAGCTCACAGAGATTAAACGTATCAAGATCTTTCATAGAGCAAAAAACCAAAAAGGAGGCCTAAAGGCCTCCTTTCAATTTATTGAATCAGTGATTAACCGTTGTTACGGATCCACTCATCCATGTCTGTCTTAAGGTTGTCAGACTTAGTACCGAAGATAGCTTGTACGCCACCAGCTACTACGACTACACCAGCAGCACCTAGTTTCTTCAGTTTGTCTTGGTCAACAATAGCTGTATCAGCAACTGCAACACGTAGACGAGTAATACAAGCGTCAAGACCAGTGATGTTAGCTTTACCGCCAAATGCAGCAACTAGCTCACCAGCAAGTTCAGAACCAGTAGCAACTGACTCTTCTTCAGTTTCGTCTTCACGGCCTGGAGTTTTAAGGTCAAGAGCTTTAATCACAGTGCGGAATACGATGTAGTAAATCGCAGCGTAACCAATACCACATACAACCATTAGACCCATCTTAGACGCATTGCCAGATAGAACTAGGAAGTCGATTAGACCGTGAGAGAAAGATGTACCGTGTACAAAACCTAGAGTGTTCGCAAGAACGTAAGCAGAACCAGCTAGTAGAGCGTGGATTGCGTACAGTACAGGAGCAACGAATAGGAATGAGAATTCGATTGGTTCAGTGATACCCGTTAGGAATGAAGTCAACGCAGCAGAAGCCATGATGCCCATTACTTTAGCGCGGTTTTCAGGTTTAGCCGAATGTGCAATTGCGATTGCAGCAGCAGGTAGACCGAACATCTTGAACATGTAACCACCAGCTAGCTGACCGAAGCCATTGCCCGCAGCACGAGATGCGTCATCAGCAACTAGGTAACAAGTAAGAACACCGTTTTGAGTTTCACCAGCTGCGTTTACACAAGTACCAGCTTCGAAGAAGAAAGGTACGTTCCAAACGTGGTGAAGACCAAATGGAATCAGAGAACGCTCAACGATACCATAAATACCAAACGCCACTTGTGGGTTTTGGTGAGCTGCCCAATCAGAGAACGCAGAGATAGCGCCGCCAACTGGTGGCCAAACTACAGAAAGTAGGATTGCTAGACCAATCGCAGAGAAACCTGTGATGATTGGCACAGCACGCTTACCAGCGAAGAAGCCCAGGTATTCTGGTAGTTGAATACGGAAGAAACGGTTGAATGCCCAAGCAGCAACACCACCGACTAGGATACCACCTAGTACACCAGTATCGATTTTATCAACGCCCATTACACCGGCCATTACGCCTAGTGTAGCAGTCATGATGCCGTAACCAACGATAGCAGCTAGACCCGCTACACCATCGTTGTTAGTAAAGCCAAGTGCCACACCTACTGCGAACAGTAGTGCCATTTGACCGAATACTGAACCACCAGCTTGTTCCATTAAGTTTGAAACAATTTCTGGAATGAAAGGAAGGTCTGCTGCACCGACACCTAGCAAAATACCCGCAACTGGTAAAACTGATACTGGTAGCATCAGAGACTTACCAACTTTCTGCAGGCTAGCAAAAAGGTTCTTAAACATGTTTATGCTCCTGATAAAGATAAAATAATTATATGGGTTCTAACGGCACACCCCCGTAGCCTTTATGTTAGCACCCTGCGAAAATGTAACCATGTATTGCATTATATTTTCTGCCGCTAAATATATATTGATGGGGAACTAACTTTCTAGTCACTTACGAAATTTAGTTTCAAAACACGTCTTGGATCACATGTCAAATCTAGAAATGCAATCCTTTACAAGAGTCTAATACACTGAAAAATAAACATATTTTTTGAAGGTCTTATTATTTTACTGGGTGAATAAAATAGGAGTAAATGTTATTTTTAGTAACAAAATTACAAATGTTATAAATAGCCCTCTCAAGTTCAACATAATTCGTAAACATTAAAAAAAAACGCACTTTTGGTGATCAAAAACACAAAAAGGGAGCTTTCGCTCCCTTTTATTTACTTACGTAGTTTTTTATCGCAAAAAAAGTTTTTGGTAATTTCTGGTCGTTTGTTCAGCAACCTCTTTCATCGACAAACCTTTCAATTGCGCGATATATGCGGCAACTTCTACTACATATGCAGGCTGATTCTGTTTGCCACGATATGGAACTGGTGCCAAGTATGGAGAATCAGTCTCAATCAATAGCCTATCGAGAGGCAGATTCTTGACAACCTCTTTCAGTTCTGTGGCCTGTTTAAAGGTAACGATTCCTGAAATTGATATATAAAAACCTAACTCCATCGCTGCTTCAGCGAACGATTGATCTTCAGTGAAGCAGTGAATAACACCGCCACACTTTTCAGCACCGCCATCACGTAAAATAGCCAACGTGTCTTCACGAGCGTTACGAGTGTGAATGATTAATGGCTTATTAAGCTCTACAGCGAGCTCTACATGTTGCTTAAATCGTAGTTGCTGTAGCTCTGCAGTCTCAGGCTGATAGTGATAATCAAGACCAGTTTCACCAATCGCCACAACCTTTGGATTACTCGCATACTCGCGCATTCTTTCTAAACAGAAATCGCTTTCTACATCGAGAGGATGAACACCACAAGAGGCTTTCACGTTATCAAACGGTGCGATCATATCGAGCATATTTTCGAACGAATCTAGTGTCACACCAACAGAAAGCAGCTGCTCAACGTTTGCTGCTTTTGCCTTGTTAACGACATCTTCCACACTAGTGTGTAAATCTTGGTAATCTAGCTTGTCTAAATGACAATGGGAATCTACGAACATGTTTCCTCGCAAGTGGCAATTAGCCAATTCATTATGAGTAGCTCCGTATTGAGCCCAGGGTGTTGTTTTAACTTCTCAATCAATGTCAGCAGTTTATTCGAGGCGGCATAAGCACTTTGGTAAGACATCACCTCAAACAGTGCTTTCGCACCTGGTGTAATAGCTTTATTGGTCAAGCCGAAATGCAGCTTCTGTACATCGGAGAGTAAATGCCATAACCAACCAAGTTGAATCAAAGGGTCTTTACCAAGCTCTGTAGAGAATTTTAACATGTCAGGTTGAGTACCTTTGATAACATTCACAAAGCCATCTAGCGCTTTAGTTGAAGTATCAACACCACCTTGTTCAAACATCACCTTTGCTTTTAAAGGCGCGTTGTCATTCAGTGTTAGAACATACGGTGGAACGGCTTTACCCACTTCATTATCTAACCATGCAGAACCAACGTCTAATTGAGGACTCACCACATTAAATTGCTGGCAACGACTTAGGATAGTTGGCATCAAGCGATGGCTGTTACGCGTAGAAAGAATGAAAATACACTTGCTTGATGGCTCTTCCAGCGTTTTTAAAAGCGCATTCGATGCAGATTCGTTCATTGCTTCAGCAGGCTCAAGCAAGATGACACGTACACCCCCTAGCTGTGAAGACTGTTGGGCCCAGCGGTTACTCGCACGCACTTGGTCAACCGTGATCGACTTACCTTCCTTTTCTGGTGAGAGTACATGGAAGTCAGGATGGCTTCCCGACTTCATTAACTCACAGCTGTGACAAAAGCCACAAGACTCACTTTCATAATTAGTACACATTAATGACGCAGTAAGTTGGCCAATCAGCGCATCAACGCCAAGCCCTTCCGGCGCATTAACAATAACAGAATTGGGAAAGCGCTCTGCATCGAGACTTTTTTTCCACTCACTCCATACGGGAGCAAGCCAAGAATACACTTCAGCCATGACTACCTACTGTTTATCTAGCCAAGCACTTAGCGCGACTTTAATATCAGCGGCTACTTGCTCAATTTCTTGCTGCGCATTAATCACAAGTACAGAATCATCTTGTTCTGCAATTTCTAGATAGCGCTCACGCGTGCGGTCGAAAAATGAGATGTCCATCTTTTCAATTCTATCAAGCTCACCACGACCTCGAGCACGCTCTAGCCCAACTCTAGGGTCTAGGTCCAAATATAGCGTTAGATCGGGCTTAAAGCCGCCTAGTGTAGTTGCTTTCAGTGATTCCATAGTCGTGCGTGCGATCTGACGACCACCACCTTGGTATGCCTGTGAAGACATATCATGACGGTCACCCAATACCCATTGACCACTGTCGAGTGCGGGCTTGATAACGTTCTCTACTAATTGAACACGTGCTGCGTACATCAGAAGCAATTCAGTCATGTCTTGAAGCTTCTCGCCTTCGTGCTCTTCTTTAACCAATGAGCGCATCTTTTCAGCTAAGACCGTACCACCCGGCTCGCGAGTATTAACAATATTCTCGACACCCGACGCTTTTAATGTCTCAACGATGGCATTGATTGCTGTGCTTTTGCCAGCGCCTTCAAGGCCTTCGACCACGATAAATTTCGACTGATTCATAATTTGTTCTTTATTTGTTTTTTCTTAATTGTTTTAAGTAAGCTCGTACTGCACGGTTATGCTCAGTCAAACTCTTTGAAAATACGTGACCGCCAGTACCACTCGCAACGAAATACAAGTAGTTGCTCTTCTCTGGATTCAACGCCGCGTTGATAGACGCTTTACCTGCCATGGCGATAGGTGTCGGTGGCAAACCACTCATTGTATAGGTGTTGTATGCCGTTGGCGTGCGTAAGTCTTTCTTACGGATATTGCCATCGTAGCTGTCACCCATACCATAGATAACCGTTGGGTCAGTTTGCAAACGCATACGCTTGTTCAGACGGTTAACGAACACAGAAGAAACACGCTCACGTTCTGACGCAACGGCGGTCTCTTTCTCAATGATAGATGCAAGAATTAGCGCTTCGTATGGCGATTTAAGAGGCAGTTTATCCGCTCGATTTACCCACTCTTCATTCACCACGCTCATTAGGTCTCGATGCGCGCGCTTCAACAAATCTAAATCCGTTGTACCGTAGGTGTAGTGGTACGTTTCTGCTAAAAAAAGTCCTTCTAGCTTTTCGTTTTCAATACCGAGCTTTTGAGCGATCTCTTTTTCAGAGGCACCATCCAACGCCTGTTGAATGAATTCGTTATCTTTCAGCTGAACAAGCCACTCATCAAAGCGACTGCCTTCTACGAAAGTAATCGTGAATTGATGCTCTTTCCCTTCGACCAGCACTTGTAGCGCTTGCTCGAGGGTTAAACCAGGCTCAAGCAGGAATGTACCCGCTTTTACGTCTACAAGCTCAGGGTGCAACTTACGGATTAATTTCTCGTAAGGAGAAGCCTCAAAAAGCCCCTCATTAATCAACTGTGCTAAAACACGATTAAAGCTGCTTCCTGAAGCAACTGTCACCACCTGCGGTTTTTCTAATTGAATAACTTGTTTCAGGTTATCTTGTGCTTGATTGTATACATAGAACCCAGCAGCAGCGACTGCGATTAGGCACAAGATAATAAAAATAAATAACTTTTTGATCACGAGTTTAGTTGTCCTTGAAGGCTACGAGTAACGGTTCCAATGTTAAATTGGGTATCACTAATACGGATAACGGGAGCAACCCCTAAAATGGAGTTGGTCATGAAAACTTCGTCAGCTTGCATGAGTTGAGATAAGCAATAATCACTAATTGTAACGGAAAGTTCAGCTTGATTCAGCGCGGTTAACACTTGCTTACGCATAACCCCCTCTACACCACTTTGCGTGAGTTGAGGTGTGTATATCGACTGACCTTTGAGCCAAAATAGATTTGCCATGGTGGTTTCAATCACATTGCCTGAAATATCAAGCACCACACCATCCACTTCATTCGCCTGATCCATTTCATCTTTCATCAAAATCTGTTCAAGACGGTTATTGTGCTTATGGCCAGCAAGCAGCGGACTCAAACCTAGCGCTTGATCACAGATACCGAGTTCAACACCGGAGTCTTGCCACGCTGAATAATGACAGGGGTAATCAAAGATAGTGATGGTTATTGTCGGTTTGACGATATTCTTAGTACTGTAGCCTCGCCCACCGGCTCCACGGCTAACATGCAGCTTAATCCCTGCTTTTTCATTATGAAGAGCGTTATCTTGGATATGTCGAAGCGCATTATCGAGCCAAAGGTTAACCACATCCCAATCAAGTGCGGAAATGCGTAACGCTTTAAGGCAATCATCGACACGACGCTGATGATCGTGAAAATGTTGTATCTCACCATCACTCACGAGCATTGTCGTAAAACAGCCGTCTCCGTACTGAAACGAGCGATCCAAAATATCGATAGTTTGCTGGCTTTCCCCATCAACCCAAAACATGTTTTTCCCCATAAAAAGAAACGGCTCAATGCTAAAGCATCAAGCCGTTTAAAAACAAGTCTAATTGTGACTATCTACGAGTGTTTACGTCTTTAATAAGATGATTAAATCTTTTTGAAGATCAAACAGCCGTTTGTACCACCGAAACCGAATGAGTTACATGCAGCATATTCCATGTTGCTAACTTCACGTGCAGTGTGAGGTACTAAGTCAATATCTAAACCTTCTTCAGGATCATCTAGGTTGATTGTTGGTGGAACAATTTGATCAACCAGAGACATCGCTGTGATGATAGCCTCAGCAGAACCAGCAGCACCTAAAAGGTGACCAGTCATCGATTTCGTAGAAGATACCAATACTTGCTTGCTGCCTGCTTCGCCAAGAGCACGCTTGATGCCCTTAACTTCCGCTACGTCACCTGCTGGAGTCGAAGTACCGTGTGCGTTAACATAACCGATTTGTTCACCAGTAATGCCTGCATCACGCATAGCCGCCTCCATTGCTAATGCACCACCAGAGCCATCTTCACTTGGAGATGTCATATGGTAAGCGTCACCCGACATACCGAAGCCAACTAGCTCACAGTAAATCTTAGCACCACGAGCTTTCGCATGTTCGTACTCTTCAAGAACCATCATGCCAGCACCGTCACCAAGAACGAAACCATCACGGCCTTTGTCCCATGGACGAGAAGCTTTTTGAGGCTCATCGTTACGAGTAGATAATGCTTTAGCCGCACCAAAACCGCCCATACCTAGTGGAGTTGATGCTTTTTCAGCACCACCCGCTAGCATTGCGTCAGCATCGCCGTATGCAATCATACGAGCTGCATGGCCAATGTTATGTAGGCCAGTCGTACATGCAGTAGAAATCGCGATGTTTGGACCGCGTAGGCCACGCATGATAGACATGTGACCAGCAATCATATTCACGATCGTCGACGGTACGAAGAACGGGCTAATCTTACGAGGGCCTTTTTCAGTTAGAGCCTGGTGACCGGCTTCGATCAAACCAAGACCACCAATACCAGAACCAATAGCAACACCCACACGTGGAGCGTTTTCTTCAGTAATAGTTAGGGCTGAATCATCTAAAGCTTGAATACCTGCTGCGACGCCGTACTGGATGAACAAGTCCATCTTACGAGCATCTTTTTTAGTCATATACTCTTCGCAGTTAAAGTCTTTTACTAGACCTGCAAAACGAGTTGAGAAATTGGTTGCATCAAAATGATCGATATTAACGATACCACTTTGACCAGCTAGCAGGGCTTTCCAAGAAGATTCTACAGTGTTGCCTACCGGTGACAACATACCCATGCCAGTGACAACTACACGACGCTTGGACACGATTTTACACTCCGGAGATTGAGGTGATTTAAGATGAGGATAGATGAGTTAGATAAAACACAGGCGGTCGAGGTGACCGCCTGGGAGAGATTATTACTGAGCGCTAGTTACGTAATCGATAGCTGCTTGAACAGTAGTAATTTTCTCAGCTTCTTCATCTGGGATTTCAGTGTCGAATTCTTCTTCTAGAGCCATTACTAGCTCAACTGTGTCTAGAGAATCTGCACCTAGGTCATCAACGAAAGAAGCTTCGTTTTTAACTTCAGCTTCGTCTACACCTAGCTGTTCAACAATGATTTTCTTTACGCGTTCTTCGAGGTTGCTCATTTTTTCTTTTCCTTTACAGAGTTCGCTTTATGCGATGTTTTCCGTAGTTTATTCAATCTATTGAAAGTTGCAAGGTCAACTTTTCTGGTCAAACCACAATTTTCACGATTTTAACCGAAATTACGTATGATCTTGACTTAAATCATGCACAAATGTTGCACATAATTTACACCATGTACATACCGCCATTGACGTGAAGTGTTTCACCTGTGATATAAGCTGCCGCAGGTGACGCCAAAAATACCACAGCTTCAGCGATTTCGCGAGGGTCACCTAGTCGACCTGCTGGTACATTCGCCAAAGTTGCTGCACGTTGGTCATCATTTAGCGCTTTAGTCATGTCTGTTTCGATAAAACCAGGCGCTACAGTGTTTACTGTAATGCCACGAGACGCAACTTCACGAGCCATTGATTTAGTAAAGCCAATTACACCAGCTTTTGCAGCTGCGTAGTTAGCTTGACCAGCGTTACCCATAGTACCAACTACAGAACCAACGTTAACAATACGGCCTTGACGCTTCTTCATCATGCCACGCAATACAGCTTTAGACATGCGGAAAATAGGCGTTAGGTTAGTATCAATGATGTCGTTCCACTCATCGTCTTTCATACGCATAAGTAGGTTATCACGAGTGATACCAGCGTTGTTAACTAGAATGTCAATCGCACCAAATTCATCGTTGATGGTTTTCAGTGTAGCAGCAATTGAGTCAACATCAGTGACATTAAGAGCAAGACCTTTACCGTTCTCACCCAGATACTCACTGATTGCAGCTGCGCCGCCTTCAGAAGTAGCTGTACCGATAACTTTAGCACCACGCTCAACTAAAAGTTCAGCGATTGCACGACCGATACCACGGCTTGCGCCTGTAACTAGTGCAACCTTGCCTTCTAAATTCATCATAACTTCTCTATTAAGTGGTTATTTACTTAGCAGCTTCTAGTGATGCAGTGTCGTTAACTGCAGCAGCTGTCATAGTTTTTACGATTCGTTTTGTTAGGCCAGTAAGAACTTTACCTGGACCTAATTCTAGTAGTTTCTCTACGCCTTGTTCGTTCATTGCCTGTACACCTTCAGTCCAACGAACTGGGCTGTATAGCTGACGAACAAGTGCATTTTTGATTTTCGCAGGGTCAGTCTCAGCAATAACATCAACGTTATTGATAACAGGTAGTGCTGGCGTATTGAACTCTAGCGCTTCTAGAGCAACCGCTAGTTTGTCTGCTGCCGGCTTCATCAGTGCACAGTGAGATGGCACAGAAACAGGCAAAGGAAGCGCACGCTTTGCGCCGGCTTCTTTACATAGTGCACCAGCACGCTCTACCGCCGCTTTGTTACCTGCGATAACAACTTGGCCAGGAGAGTTAAAGTTAACTGGAGACACAACTTCGTCTTGCGCAGCTTCTTCACACGCTTTAGCAATCGCTTCATCGTCAAGACCGATGATTGCGTACATTGCTCCAACGCCTGCAGGAACGGCTTCTTGCATCAGCTGACCACGTAACTCAACCAATTTGATCGCTTCTTTAAAGTCGATGACACCAGCACAAACCAGTGCAGAGTACTCACCTAAGCTGTGACCTGCTAAGTTTGCAGGTTGCTCTAGGCCAAGCTCTTGCCATACACGCCAAATTGCAACAGACGCTGTTAATAGAGCCGGTTGAGTGCGGAAAGTTTCATTTAGATTTTCTACTGGACCATCTTGAACCAATGCCCATAGATCGTAACCAAGTGCTTCTGAAGCTTCAGCAAATGTCTGTTTTACAACATCATACTGTTCGCCTAGGTCAGCAAGCATACCGATAGCTTGAGAGCCTTGGCCTGGGAATACGATAGCAAACTTGCTCATTGTAATTTTCCTTTAAGCAAAGCAAAAATTGAATAAGGCACATAAGTTATGTGCCTTGTTTGTTGATTTTCGCTTGAGGTTAGAATTTAACTAACGCAGAACCCCAAGTGAAGCCGCCGCCAAATGCTTCAAGTAGAAGCGTTTGACCACGTTTAATTCGCCCGTCACGCACAGCTTCATCAAGTGCTGTAGGTACGGTAGCTGCCGACGTATTGCCGTGCTTATCAAGGGTGATCACCACTTGATCAAGTGACATCGTCAGCTTTTTAGCAGTTGCCGAGATAATACGGTAGTTCGCTTGGTGTGGAACTAGCCAATCAAGCTCTGACTTATCCATATTGTTCGCAGCCAATGTGTCTTTTACCAGCTTAGAAAGCTGAGTTACAGCTACTTTAAATACTTCGTTGCCCGCCATGTGCAGCCATTTGTCTGCATCACCGCCACGCTCTGGTACTTCTAGGCTTAGAAGCTCACCGTATTTACCATCAGAGTATATGTGAGTAGACAAAATACCTGGCTTTTCGCTTGCGCCTACAACCACCGCACCTGCTGCATCACCAAATAAGATGATAGTAGAGCGGTCAGTCGGATCACAGGTTTTTGACAGTGCATCAGCACCAATCACCAAAACATTTTTACACATGCCAGTCTTGATGTGTTGATCAGCAACAGACAATGCATAGACGAAGCCAGAGCATGCCGCAGCCAAATCAAACGCAGGGCAACCTTTGATACCAAGTTTGCCTTGTACCTGACATGCCGAAGACGGAAATGTATGGCTACTGCTGGTTGTCGCAACGATGATTAAATCAATATCTTCTTTGTCGATACCTGCCATTTCAATGGCATTTTCAGCAGCGTAAAACGCCATATCAGCAACGGTTTCGTTTTCCGCTGAAATACGACGCTCTTTAATACCTGTTCTAGCAACGATCCACTCATCGCTAGTCTCTACCATTTTCTCTAAGTCTGCGTTAGTACGCACCTGAGATGGCAAGTAGCTGCCAGTACCTAAAATTTTGCTATACATGAAGACTAATAATGCCTCTCGAGTAAAACCGCTTCCAAACGATCGCTAATGCGGCTGGGGACTTGTCGTTTGACCTCGTGTACTGCTTCACCAATCGCGTTGACGACTGCAGACACATCAGCACTTCCATGACTTTTAATGACAATGCCGCGCAATCCTAACAAACTTGCGCCGTTATACTGGTCGGGGTTCAAGGTTTTTAATTCAGTAAATAGCTCAGAAAACAGCTTTCTGGCAATCCAACCCTTTATTGTTGAAGCCATCATGCGCGTTTTTAGCTTATCAATAAAGAGCTGAGCTGTACCTTCGCACGTTTTTAAGCAGACATTGCCCACAAAACCATCACATACGACGACATCAGCTGCATCTTGAAGTAGTTGATTACCTTCAATATAGCCTATGAAGTTAACGGATTGAGTATTAGCCAACATTTCGGCGCATCGTTTTACAAGGTCGTTGCCTTTAATTTCTTCTGCACCAATATTCAAAATAGCGACGCGTGGAGCTCGCCCTAAATGTTGTTCTGCTAATGCGCTGCCCATCACGGCAAACTGAAAGAGTGAATCCGCATCACTAGATACGTTTGCTCCTAAATCAAGCATCCACGTCCGGTTACCAGAGGCAGTAGGCAAAGCGGAAACCAATGCAGGCCTATCAATACCAGGGAGGAGTTTGAGTCGGAAACGAGACAAAGCCATCAATGCACCAGTGTTACCACCACTCACACAAGCATCAGCCTGTGATTCGGCAACCAGATCGATAGCGACACGCATAGAGCTACCCTGACTATTACGTAAAGCTAGTGACGGTTTTTCAGAATTGGAGATAACTCGGTCACAGTGCTGGATACTCAAACGAGAATCAGGCATTTGACCTAATGAAGATAATTGAGATGTGATCGCGTTTCGATCACCTATGAGAATGACTTTTAGCTCTGGGAAATACGACAGTGCCTGCACGGCGGCAGGCACTGTTACACGGGGACCGAAGTCTCCGCCCATTGCATCAAGCGCAACGGTTAGATTTTGCAAAGGTCAACCTTACTTGTTGATAACCTTTTTGCCGCGGTAGAAACCTTCGGCAGTCACGTTGTGACGTAGGTGAGTTTCACCTGAAGTTGCGTCTACAGAAAGTGCAGCTGTAGTTAGCGCATCGTGTGAACGACGCATGCCACGCATTGAACGTGATTTCTTGCTCTTTTGTACGGCCATTGACCCTACTCCTATGTAAATTCTTAAAGATACTTATTTGTTAATAAGTTACTTCTTCAAGTTTTTTAAAACATCAAATGGATTCGGCTTTTTGTCTTCCTCAATTTCTTCAGGAAGTTCACCAAACACCAAGTTATTTGAGTTAACGCTACATTTCGCATCGTCGTGCATTGCTATTTGTGGCAATCCAAGGATGAACTCGTCTTCAACTAATTGAATCAGGTCTAACTCACCGTACTCGTTCAGATCTACCAAATCGTACTCTTCCGGTGCTTCCTCTTCACTTTTCTCGCTGTAAACAGGAGTATAAGTAAATTGGACATCGCACTCATGCGCGAAAACCTCATTACAACGTTGACACTCTAAATCGACTTCGACGTTAGCTTTACCAGAGATAACGACTAATCGTTGTTCATCAAGCCCAAATGACATTGAGACTTGCGCGTCACGTTTTACGCCTTCAGTTGCTTCGGTTAAACGCTTTAAAAGACTGACTTGGATGATACCATCCATATCGAGTCGTTTTTGAGCCGTTCTTGCCGGATCAACTGTACGCGGTATTTTTTCCTTTTGCATAGGGCGCGAATCTTATCTTCCAAATCATGTTTAGTCAAAGGAAATGGCAAAAAAAATGTACTTTCCTGCCTTTCCTATTCAGAGCATTATGAATAGCAGGACAAGTTACGTTATCCTGAGATAAATGCTTCCGTGAATTGTAAATTAAAATGAGAAATTACCAACTAGTTTTAGCCTCTACCTCACCATTTAGGCAAGAGATCCTCAAAAAACTACACTTAGACTTCATAACAGCCAAGCCTGACTGCGATGAAACACCGTTTCCAGAAGAGACACCTCAGCAGTTAGTGATGCGTTTAGCTGAGACGAAAGCCAAGTCTTGTACAATTGAACAACCAGGATTAGTGATTGGTTCTGATCAGGTTTGTGTGATTGACGATGAGATCATTGGTAAGCCACACACTCGTGAAAAAGCAATTCAGCAACTATCTCGCCAAAGTGGTAAAAGCATCACTTTCTATACTGGACTTTCCGTTTGGAACAGCGAAACCAATAAAGCTGACACGCGTCTCGACACCTTCGTGGTGCATTTCCGCGATCTAACAGAGCAACAAATCATTTCGTATGTTGAGAAAGAGCAGCCTTATTTCTGCGCAGGCAGTTTTATGTGTGAAGGATTAGGCATTGCTTTGTTCAAACAAATGGAAGGCAAAGATCCAAATACCTTGATCGGGTTACCTCTGATCGATTTAGTCGATATGTTAGAAGCGCAAGGAATGAGAGTGCTGTAACAAATACTCTCTCTTTGTTAAGGGTTCCCTACTCCTTCCTTCGTCCGTTTAAGAAACGACGAGAAAGAAAAGTGAAATAAGTAGCGAAACGGTCTTTCAGTAAATTTCGTCATCCTCAAGAGAAGGGATGAGCGAGTTAAGGATCTTCGACAACATATGAAAACAAAAAGGTTGACGATATTCGTCAACCTTTTCTAATTGAAGCTCAGATACTCAATTCACGAAAAATTTGTGAACTCGTATATTTCTAAAGCTTACGTAAACCAGTCAGGGCCTTCTCTAGCCTTTTTTCCATTGGCGCTGAGATATCCATCTTCTCTTCGCTACCTGGGTGAGTAAACTTGATGTTTGCTGCGTGAAGAAACAAACGATTCAATCCAACTTTACCCGTATAAGCATCGAATCGACGATCGCCATAACGGTCATCCCAAGCAATCGGATGACCAGTATACTGAGCATGCACACGAATTTGGTGGGTGCGGCCGGTAATAGGGCTCGCTTGAACCAAAGTCGCGTCTTGGAATTTTTCTAAAACCTTAAAACGAGTTTCAGACGCCTTACCATTTGGGTTAACACGAACAATGCTGTTTACTTCATTTTTCAACAAAGGTGCATTGACCACTTTACAACTGTTCTTCCATTCACCCATCACCAAAGCGAAATAGTATTTCTGAACCGTTTTTTCACGGAACTGCGCTTGAAGATGTCTTAGTGCAGAGCGCTTCTTAGCAACAAGTAGAATGCCAGACGTATCTCTATCAATCCGATGCACTAACTCAAGAAAGCGAGCATCAGGACGAAGTGCACGCAATGCTTCAATCGCGCCAAACTTTAGCCCACTACCACCATGAACAGCAGTACCCGACGGTTTATTAAGAATCAACAGATGATCATCTTCATAAATGATGCACTGTTCTAGTTCAGAAACCTTGTTGAGTTTTGTGCTCGGTATGTTCTCTTCTGTTTTCTCTTCAATCGTTACTGGTGGGATACGAACTAAGTCACCAGCTTTTAGTTTGTACTCAGCTTTAATGCGTTTTTTGTTTACGCGGACTTCGCCTTTACGCACGATTCGATAAATCATGCTTTTCGGGATGTTTTTTAATTGGTTGCGTAAGAAGTTATCAATACGCTGACCAGCCATATCTTCGTCGATGTCGACAAACTGGACTTGGGTTCTAATTTCGCTCATGCGGTTATTGTATCACTGTCACTTTTGATAATTGAGATTTTCTTAGCACTATTCCGCACTAATTTACGCTTAATAGTCTCGAATCCATCACTAAATTGCACTCGAAGTTCTATATTTCTTTGATTCTTCGAACAAAAAAGCATCAAGATTCCTGCAAATTAAAATATCAAATGATAAATTATTTATAGACAGTGAGTTAGAGCTATCAAAACCCAAACAAAAACTGTTTTTTTTACAGCATTCCGACAAAGCAGATTGCTGTGTTTACCGACCGCTGCTATAGTTCACAGCTGCTATCAGTGGTTTGACTATTATTTAAACAGCTAACCATTCATAAGCAAGTAAATGAGTAGATAACTCAGATTAGACAGTGCTGCAATCGGCGTAAGACACGGTCAACTGAGCTCCTTATCGCTCTACTCACGTACACTCATGTTGAGTATTCACCGCCACATCGCGGATCATAGGCTAACTCCCTATGATGACTGACGTGCCCCAGAGCATCCCTCTCCAGCCGGGAGGCTGCACCGATAAAGCCATGGGATCTGGCACCATGAGAAACGAAATAAAGCGATAAGAACAATGATGAAAATAAGAAAAGACAATGAGAATTTCTAAATGAAAAGAATGTTAATTAACGCAACTCAAAAAGAAGAGTTGCGTGTCGCTTTGGTTGATGGCCAGCGACTGTTCGATCTAGATATCGAAAGTCCAGGTCACGAGTCAAAGAAAGCGAATATCTACAAAGGACGTATTACCCGTATTGAACCAAGCCTAGAAGCGGCATTTGTTGATTACGGCGCAGAACGTCATGGTTTCCTCCCTCTTAAAGAAATTGCCCGCGAATACTTCCCTGAAGGTTATACATACCAAGGCCGCCCTAGCATTAAAGAAGTGCTAAGAGAAGGCCAGGAAGTGATCGTACAAGTAGAGAAAGAAGAACGTGGTAGCAAAGGTGCTGCACTGACGACTTTCATCTCTTTGGCCGGTAGTTACTTAGTTCTTATGCCTAATAACCCTCGCGCTGGCGGTATTTCTCGTCGTATCGAAGGTGATGAACGCACTCAACTGAAAGCAGCATTAAGCACTCTTGAACTTCCTCAAGGTATGGGCTTAATCGTGCGTACAGCGGGTGTTGGCAAAAGTGCAGAAGAGCTAGAGTGGGACTTGAATGTTCTATTGAATCACTGGGGCGCTATCAAGCAAGCTTCTGATTCAAACGCAGCCCCTTTCCTTATTCACCAAGAAAGTAACGTAATCGTTCGTGCGATTCGTGACTATCTACGTCGTGATATTGGCGAGATTCTAATCGACAGCAACACTATTTTTGAACGTGCACAAGCGCACATTCAATTAATACGCCCAGATTTCATGAATCGCGTTAAGAAATACGATGGTGAAGTGCCTCTATTCAGCCATTACCAGATTGAAAGCCAGATCGAGTCTGCTTTCCAACGTGAAGTTCGTCTTCCTTCTGGTGGTTCTATCGTAATCGATCCAACAGAAGCTCTGACTTCTATCGATATCAACTCTGCTCGTGCAACAAAGGGCGGCGATATTGAAGAAACAGCGCTAAATACTAACTTAGAAGCGGCCGATGAAATTGCACGTCAGTTACGTCTACGCGACCTAGGCGGTCTTGTTGTTATCGACTTCATCGATATGACTCCGGTTCGCCACCAACGCGAAGTAGAAAGCCGTCTACGTGATGCCGTTCGTTTAGATCGCGCACGTGTTCAGATTGGCCGTATTTCTCGCTTTGGTCTTCTAGAGATGTCTCGTCAACGTTTGAGCCCATCACTAGCAGAAGCAAGCCACCACATTTGTCCTCGTTGTACAGGTACTGGTGTTGTTCGTGATAACGAATCTCTAGCACTGTCTGTTCTACGTTTGATTGAAGAAGAAGCCCTGAAAGACAATACAGCGCAAGTACTTGCTGTTGTACCTGTTCCAATCGCTTCTTACCTTCTGAATGAAAAACGTCGCTCAGTAAACCACATTGAGAAGAACCAAGAAGTTAAGATCACTGTTGTTCCTAACTCAGACATGGAAACGCCACACTTTGAGGTTATCCGTGTTCGTGAAGGTGAAGAGTTTGATCTACTGTCTTACCTACTTCCTCAAAAGCTAGATGCGCTTAAAGAAGCGGAAAGCAAAGAACCTGCAGAACAGACTATTCGCCCTAAGAAGCTCGAAGAGCCGGCTCTAAAAGGCTTTGCAGCTCCAGCTCAATCAGCACCGACTCCAGCTCCAGCTCCAAAAGCTGTAGAAGAGAAGAAAGCTGAGCCAGTAACAACTCAAGAACCAGGTCTAATCGGTCGTTTCTTCAAGGCTATCGGTAGCTTCCTATTTGGCTCTTCGACTCAAGAAGAGAAAAAAGAAGAGAAGCAAGAAGAAGAGAAACCTAAAAGCAATCGTAACAACGGTAACCGTCAACGCCGTGATCGTAACGACAACCGCCGTCGTAACCAACGTGGTGACCGTGGCGAACAACGTAACGAGCGTGGTGAACAACGCGGCGAACGTGGTGACAACCGTAACGAAAACCGTGACAACAAACGTCGTCGCAAACCTGCACGTGATGAGAAACCTGAAGAGCAAAAAGAAGCAGCTCCACAGCAAACTCGTCAACCTCGTAAGCCAAAGCAAGATCGTCGCAACAAGCCACGTGATGAGCAGAAGCAACGCGAAGAGCAAGTACCATCTAAATTAGCAGAAGAAGGTCTACAGCTGGCGGCAGAAGCTCAAGCTGACAAGCCTGAAGCGCCTAAGGCAAAACCTGAAGCTAAAGCTGTTAAGATTAAAGAGCGTCGTCAGCGTCGTAAACTGAACAAACAAGTTCGAGTTAAAGACCAACAAGCTCAAGCTGAAGCAGACAACTCATCTAAAGAGCAAGTTGTCGCAAAAGAACAGTCAGTAGCAAAAGAGCAAAAAGTTGCGGAACAAGTAGAAGCAACTCAAGCAAACTCTGAGCAAACTGAACAGGAAGAGCCAAAACAACGTCGTAACCGTCGTTCTCCACGTCATCTACGTGCAAGTGGTCAACGTCGTCGTCGTGGTCGTGATCGTCGCCCTAACCCATTCCGCCTACGTAAAGGTGGCGTAGCTTCTCCTGAGATGGCTATGGGTAAAGTAATGCCTCGCTTCGTACCAAAGCCTCATCACAAACAGGCAAAACCTGAAGTGACCGAAGTTCAAGTGAGTACAGAGACTAAAGTTGCTGTTCAAGAGCAAAATGTTGCTCAAGATACAGCACCACAAAGCAACGTAGTTATGGCAGGTGGCTTTGCGTGTCCTGAACTGGCTATGGGTAAAGTAATCATTCGTCGTGACGATGCTGCTATTATTGAGCAAACTGCAACTCAACAAGTTAACGTTGAAGCTCAGGTAACTGAAGCTCCAGCCGTTATTAAAGAAGCTCCTATCGCTGTTGAAACGACGAAAGTTGAAACTCCAGTAGCAGAAGCTCCTGTTGTAGCTAAACCTGTACAATCAGAAGAAGCAACACCCGTTGTTGAACCTGAAGTCGCTGTTGAAACTCCTAACGCTGAAAGTGTAAAAGTTGAAGAAGTTCCTGTTGTAAAAGCAGAAGCTCCTAAAGCGGCACCAAAGGCTGTGGTTGCTAAAAAGCAAGCAGGTTCACCAATGACTAAAGCGCCGGGTCCTCAAGAGATCAAAGAGATTCAAGTTGTTGCAGCTCCCTTCCGTACTGAGCGTTTTGTACCGAAAGGTGCGGGTAGCCAAGCAGCGTCAAACAAAGCTGGCGCAGGCATGACTAAGCCTCAATACTAATAAGTTTCACGGATTAATCCGTAGATAACACCAAAGGGCTGCTTATTAATAAGCAGCCCTTTTTTATATCTATTCTTCCGATAACTTATAATAGATATATTACTCAAAGTGGGGTTCAACCTTGAACTTAATCACATTTTTGGGTAGCATTCGCGCACTTATCTTTTCGACACTTCGCTATTGCCGCTCTTTTCCATCACTGTTTGGCTACGCAATACACTCGTGTCGGTAAATCCATTTTTAGCATAGCTGAGCAAACATGTTCGAATTCCCACAATTTTCAAAGCACTCTGTAAAGAATGACGTGCTTTCAGGTCTTACAGTAGCCCTAGCTCTGGTACCTGAAGCCGTAGCATTCGCTTTTGTTGCTGGCGTTGACCCAATGGTTGGTCTTTACGCAGCATTCATCGTAGGTTTAATCACTTCTGTCTTTGGCGGTCGTCCAGGTATGATATCTGGTGCAACTGGCGCAATGGCTGTAGTAATGGTAAGCCTAGTGGCAACCCATGGTGTTCAATACCTATTTGCAGCCGTAATGTTAGCCGGTCTTCTGCAAATTGCAGCTGGTGTATTTAAGCTAGGTAAATTTATCCGTATCGTTCCGCACCCAGTAATGATTGGTTTCGTGAACGGTTTAGCGATCGTTATCTTCTTGGCACAGCTTGGCCAATTTAAAGCGCCTGATGTAACGGGAGCATTAACTTGGTTACCAAGCGGTCAAATGACTCTGATGTTAGGCCTAGTAGCACTGACTATGGGTATCATCCACTTCCTACCTAAACTCACAACAGCAGTGCCTTCTTCATTGGTTGCTATTGTTACGGTAACGGCTTTGGTTGTTGGTCTTGATCTTGAAACTCGTACTGTTGTCGACTTCCTACGTACTATGTCTGGTGATGAAGCAGCGACACTAGCAGGTTCTCTACCAACGTTCTCGATTCCTGCGGTTCCATTTTCATTTGAAACACTGCAAATCATTCTGCCATACGCCATTATCCTTGCGGCTATCGGCTTGATTGAGTCTCTACTAACACTAACGGTACTAGACGAAATGACAAACACTCGTGGTCAATCTAACCGTGAATGTGTAGGTCAAGGTATGGCTAACGTAACGTGTTCAGTATTTGGCGCGATGGGTGGTTGTGCGATGATCGGCCAATCGATGATCAACGTAAACTCAGGTGGTCGTGGTCGTCTTTCAGGTATCGTAGCTGCAGTTGCACTTCTGATGTTCATCCTGTTTGGCTCCGCGCTTATCGAGATGATTCCTCTAGCGGCACTAGTGGGTGTAATGTTCATGGTTGTTATCGGCACGTTTGAATGGGCTACCTTCAAGCTGGCGCGTCGTGTACCTAAGCAAGACTTCTTCGTTATCATTCTTGTAACAGTAGTAACGGTGTTAACTGACCTTGCGGTAGCCGTTGGTGTTGGTGTTGTAGCTTCAGCGTTAATGTTCGCTTGGCAACATGCTAAACACATCTACGCAGACACCTCAGTAAACGCAGAAGGCTCAAAAGAGTACAAAGTTAACGGCCCAATCTTCTTTGGTTCAACGGCTAACTTCCTAGAGTTGTTTGACGCATACAACGATCCACAAGATGTCATCGTTGATTTTGCAAACTCACGCGTTACTGACCACTCAGCGATTGAAGCAATCGACACGATTGCTGACCGTTACGCAGCATTAGGCAAAACTCTTCACCTTCGCCACTTAAGCAAAGACTGTGTCGCTATGCTGCACAAAGCCGGGAGCTTAGTTGAAGCGAACGTTGCAGAAGACCCTATCTACAAAGTAATGTCTAAGTAATCTTAGCTATCGCTTAAATTAGATTTAGAAAGGCCGACATTCGATGTCGGCCTTTTTATATCTATAATTCTTGATATTCTTGATCGTGTTGATCTTGTTCTTTTTTGCTCAAAGACCGAACATCACTTCGACGTTAAATCGAATTTAATATTGCATCACTCGACTCTTCGATTAAATCCAACACTAATTCAAAGCCATTCCCCTCACCATAATAAGGATCGGGAATTTCTTGATACTGTGACTCTCCAAAACTCAAAAACAGCGCGAGCTTGTATTGGAGGTGAACTGGACACTGGCTCATTAAGTCTTCCAAATTAGCTCTATCTGCTGCAAGTATCAGGTCAAACTCTTCAAAGTCATTCATAACTACTTTGCGGGAGGTTATTCCCTTAAAACTGTACCCTCTCTTCTCTCCTGCCGACTTTGAGCGTGAATCCGGTGGATTGCCTTGGTGGAATCCAATTGTACCCGCAGAGTCGACCACAACATCAATCCCTATCTGCTGAGCTTTCTTTCGAAGCACCGCTTCACCTGTTGGCGAACGACAAATATTCCCCATGCAAACAACGAGTATCTTTTTCATCCGTAATCACCTGTTCTTCCGATGGTTTTTGCTATCGTTAAGTTAGGCTATGATAGACGCAATCACAACTTAAAAGGATTTGTTATGTCGACCGAAGACAACAAAGAACAACGCCATAAGGCAAGACAACAGAAAGTAAAAGAACAAGTCGATGCACGAGTGGCTGCAGCACAAGAAGTGAAAGGCTTATTGTTGGTTATTACTGGTAACGGTAAAGGTAAATCAACATCAGGTTTCGGTACCATCACTCGAGCTGTAGGCCATGGTAAGAAATGTGCCGTTGCTCAATTTGTTAAAGGCACTTGGGATAATGGCGAAAAAAACGTTCTTCAAAAGCTGGATGTAGAGTTCCAAGTGATGGGAACCGGCTTTACTTGGGAAACCCAAAACAAGGCTCAAGATATCGAAGCTGCGCAGCGCGTATGGAAAGAGTGTCAACGTATGCTAACCGACGAGTCGATTGATGTAGTTTTATTTGATGAGCTGACGTACATGGTGAGTTATGGCTACATCGAATTGGACGAAGTAGTAGAAGCTCTAAATAATCGCCCGAAAATGCAATCAGTAATTATTACTGGACGTGGTGCGCATCGAACGTTGACTGACATGGCTGATACGGTATCTGAAGTTCGTAACGTGAAGCACGCTTTCGAATCTGGCGTTAAAGCTCTACAAGGTGTGGATTGGTAATCCCGTTCAATTAGAGATCCCCGACTCGGTCATTCTTTCCTCTCGAGGATGACGACTCTTCAGTGTTACTCCCCTAAATAAAGGATGAGCACCGATCGTCATTCCCTAGAACGAGGGACGAGTGTCATAGAGAATCTCTCGAAAGTATCATAAGCATCCAAACAAAAGCGCCATTCCCTGCAATAAGGAATGGCGCTTTTTTCTATGCTAGTTCAAGCGAGCAGAGATTAGTTAAAGAAGCCTTTCAATAAACCATCAACCGCTTCTTTCGTTTTTTCGTCTTTGATCTTATCCGTTAGCTTATTCACACCACGGTCAATCTCTTTCTGCGCTTTTTGCTTCAACACATCATCAAAAACAAGCGCAAATTTCGGTTCTGCCCACTGGCCAGTGACCTTGATTGGGATAGTGACATCTTTCAGGTCATCGATACTCTTACCACCCTGACCTTCTAAGGACCCAACTATCGATGTTCTCACAAGGAAATCGACTGTCTCATTGATGAAGTTTGCCTTACCTTGGCCCGTCACTCTTAAAAGCGGTGATTGAGCTGACAAGTCATTCGTTGAAACCCAGCCTTTATCCACTTTGAGTGTCGCTTTCATTGCACTGAAATCAGTCTTCTGTGCGCCATCAACTTTTTCGACCTTCTCACCCTTGATCTTGGCGTAGTTTTCTCGAATCAGCTGAGCGACATTAATACCGTTAACCGCACCATCTTCGAAATTAATCGCAATCGTACCGACTAAGTTCTGTTTAATCCCTGTTGGTGTCAAGCTTTTACCTTTGACGTCAACATCGATATTACCAGTACCTTCTAGCATATCGTTTTCAGCGACATCAACCAGTAACGGCTGAACTTTCACACCTTTGATTTTCTTCTTAGCGGTGTAAGTCGCCGGTGTATTACGTGCATCTAATCTAGCTGTTGCAGAGATAGACCCATCGTAGAGATTCGATGTAAATGAGGTTAGCTCCGCGATACCACGATTAACAGAAAATGCTGTTTTAACATTCTGCATCTTCGCGTTGTTCGCTTTGAACTTATCAATCGTGATGTCACCTTTCACGTCTAACGTTTTCAGAGCCGAAAGATCAGGTTCTACTTCTTTAGTAGGAGCTGAACTATCAGAATTTGACGTTGAGCCACCAGCAGAATCAGAAGGCGCTGTGCTCGCCGTTTCTGTTGTCTTACCCAAACCTAAGAACTCATCTAAATCGATATTTGGACTATGGAGAGAGAAACGAACCTTTGGTATTTCAGATAAGGTGACGTCTGCTTTACCGTCTAGCTCGATAGCATTTGCTTGCAACTTCTCTAGCACAAAGCTCAAGTGGCTCTTATTAAGATCAAAGCTTAGGTCAGACAACATATCCACTTTCATTGGTGATTGTGGAAGCGCATCGCCTTTGAGTGTTGAATCTAACGTCAGCTTATTCAATGTGACTTTTGAAATCGCACTATCTACCGTTAGTTCACCACCACCTTTAAGATCAAGGTCAAGGCCTGCGGCGTTACCAACTACAGCATAAGTAAGTTGGTTTACCTTATCGAACTCAAACGTGTTCAAACCAATTTTTGCAGATTCAATCGACGTCGCAGGATCATTGAACTTAGCGTTTAGGTCAATATTGCGAAGTGCGTAACTTGCAAAACCTTCCGCTAATTTAAACTCAGCACTACCTTCTGCAGAGAACTTCTGCTGATTGTTTTCACCAGAGGCAGCAAAGGTCGCAGTGGTCCACGTATCAACCGCAAATTCAGACAAGTTTAAAGACACATCGTATAACTTAGTGAATGAGCCGGCTTGCTTGTCGTCCATTTCAAACAATGCGTTTGAGACAGTAACGCCCGCAAGGTTTATCGTCCAACCTGATACTTCTGTCGTACCTTGTTCTTCGGTCGCTGGCGCGGATTCAGAACGGGTATCTGCAACAGACTCAGGCTCTTGAGACGCTGATGCCTGCGTTAACGCATCGATGTTCTTACGACCATCTTTAAGGGTTTCTAAATAGAATTCTGCACCATCCAGAGTCACGTTGCCGATTTCTAGTTGGTTGCTAAATAGCGGAGTAACCGACACATCAACACCAACGTTATCAACCTTAAATAGGTTAGGTTGGGTAAATCCTTCAGGGTTACGTAATTCAGTTTGACCAAGAGCAAAGCCAATAGATGGGAAGAATTGCCAGCTGATATCACCCTCGATCACGAGCTCTAGGCCGGTGTGTTTTTGGGCTTGTTCGACAATTAATGGCTTAAATTGGTTGGGATTCACTAACAGCACTAGTGCCAGAATTGCTGCAATAACAACAAACACTGGTACAGCTATGAAAATGAGTAGTTTCTTCATCCGCATATTCCTTGCTTAGATTCCAAAAGAAAGTGGCACTATAAAAGTGCCACTGATTCGGTAAAAAATAAAGCTAAGTGAGTCACTTAGGCAAAATTTTATTCGATTAAGACTTCAACAACTTCGCAATGTGCGCTTTTAACACATCAATCGCAATACGGTTTTTACCACCACGAGGAACGATGATGTCTGCGTGTTGTTTTGAAGGCTCGATAAACTGCATAAACATTGGGCGCACTGTTTCTTGATATTGCTTAAGTACCGTGTCCATTGTACGACCACGCTCTTCTACATCACGTTTAACACGACGTAGTAGACAGATGTCTAATGGCGTATCCATAAACACGCTTGCGTGCATTAGTTTACGGAGACGCGGGTCAGTTAGAAGCAGAATACCTTCTAAAATGATCACTTTCTTAGGGGTAAGTGTAGTCGTTTCAGAAGTGCGTGTATGCTCTGTGTAACTGTATTCCGGAACTTCTACTGCATTACCACTCATTAGCTGCTGTAGATGTTCACATAAAAGATCATGATCTAGTGCATTTGGGTGATCGTAGTTAGTTTTAACACGCTCTTCCATACTCAAGTGGCTTTGGTCGCTGTAATAGCAATCTTCCGTGATAACACCAATTTGATGGTCGCCTACTTTTTCGCGCAATTCATTATAAATTGTACTAGCAATCAGACTTTTTCCTGAAGCTGAAGCGCCAGCGATACCTACGATGACACATTGATTATTATCAGACATTAATTTTGCACCCGATATGGTTTGGTGGTGGGAAGAGATAAACCGCCTGATTATAGGGGCTAAACAACATAGATTCTAGTCGCCATTTTAGCTAATTGCAGTCAAATTGATGATATCAATGCATTTAATGAATACAATCGTTTGCTTTCAAATAACTTACCTACAACTATTTGCACAACCCCAATGGCTATTTCCTAAACCCAAAAAGCCATTTATCTTACCAACCATTATTTACAAGACATTGAGAGTGGCCAACTTTATTCAACCATAGAGAAGTTAATTGCTTCCGGTCTCGCTTTTCCCGTCCAAAACATCTTCGCAGCAACATTTTCAGCAAGCTCTAGATAATGACGAGTATGTTCGCTGTCAGGGCGACGTATTACCGTTGGGCAGCCAGCATCAATGTCTTCTCGTACATCAATATGCAGTGGAATTTGCGCCAAGATATCGAGGAAAAATTCTTCAGACATAGCCTCTGCGCCACCAGCGCCAAAGATATGCTCTTTCTCACCACAATGACTACAAATATGGTAGCTCATGTTTTCGACGAGACCCGCCACAGGTACGTTCACTTTATCGAACATCGCTACACCTTTACGTGCATCGGCTAAAGCCAAATCTTGAGGAGTCGTCACGACTACCGCGCCCGTTACTGAGATCTGCTGCGACAACGTTAGCTGAATATCACCCGTGCCCGGTGGCATATCGATAACAAGGTAATCCAACTCTGGCCATACGGTTTCGTTAACAAGTTGGCCTAAAGCTTTAGCTGCCATAGGGCCACGCCAGATTGCCGCATCGTCTTTCGACACAAGATACCCAATAGAATGTGTAAAAATGCCATGCGCCTCAATTGGCATCATCCATTTATTATTCTGTACTTGTGGTCTTGCGTCTAATTGGCCAAGCATCATAGGCACTGACGGGCCATAGATATCTGCATCCAGCAAACCGACTTTTGAACCTGACTTAGATAACGCGAGCGCAAGGTTTACCGAAGTTGTTGATTTACCCACTCCCCCCTTGGCAGACGTTACCGCGATAATGTTCTTAACGCCTTTCAATGGTGTAGCGACGGTAGTTTCAAGCGCTGATGGCTTCACATTCACTTCGAATTGAAAAGCGCTGACAAGTTGCTGTTCGATCTGAGCGTTAATCCAGTATTTAAGATCAGCAGCCAGTTGATTCGCAGCAAAAGGTAAAGTAATAACAAATGATCCACGCGGATCAACCGATACAATATTTTGGTGTTGCGCCCACTCAGGAATGAGGATTGGTGATTCGAACTCATTCAACCATGAACAGAAATCTTGCTTAGAAGTAAAGTTACGCATTGAGGCTCCTTTTTTATTTATGCTATCACCCACGAGATAAAGACTGAACCCCTAAAAAACTAGGGGAATCCTTTGTCTGATACCTTGGCGTATCACACGTTATAAAGTAGTATTACCTCTCAAAATTTATACCTATCAAAAAAGCGAATTATTAAGTATGGCAACTGATCCAAGACAACTTTTGGTAACTTGTGCGCTTCCGTACGCTAACGGCTCTATTCACCTTGGTCATATGCTTGAGCATATCCAAGCTGATATCTGGGTTCGATACCAGCGTCTACGTGGCAACACTGTAAACTTCATCTGTGCTGACGATGCTCACGGCACGCCAATTATGCTTAAAGCTCAACAGATGGGTATCACACCAGAAGAGATGATCGCTGCTGTTAGTGAAGAGCACCAAAAAGACTTCGCTGGCTTTGATATCAGCTTTGATAACTACCACAGCACACACAGCGAAGAGAACCGTGAACTGGCTTCTCACATCTACCTAGAACTTAAAAAGAACGGCTTCATTTCTAGCCGTACTATTTCTCAGCTTTTCGACCCTGAGAAAGAGATGTTTCTACCAGACCGCTTCGTAAAAGGTACTTGCCCTAAGTGTAAATCAGAAGACCAGTATGGTGATAACTGTGATAACTGTGGTGAGACATATAGCCCAACTGAACTGATTAACCCTAAATCAGCGGTTTCTGGCGCAACTCCAGTAATGAAAGACTCTGAGCACTTCTTCTTCGACCTACCTCAGTTCGAAAGTATGCTTAAAGAATGGACTCGTTCTGGCTCTCTACAGAATGAAACTGCAAACAAAATGCAGGAATGGTTTGAGTCTGGTCTGCAACAGTGGGATATCTCACGTGATGCACCTTACTTTGGCTTTGAAATCCCAGGTGAAAAAGACAAGTTCTTCTACGTATGGCTAGACGCACCTGTTGGCTACATGGCTTCTTTCAAGAACCTATGTGACAAGCGTGACGATCTAAACTTCGATGAATACTGGAAGAAAGACAGCACAACTGAGCTTTACCACTTCATCGGTAAAGACATCGTTTACTTCCACAGCCTATTCTGGCCAGCAATGTTAGACGGCGCAGGCTTCCGTAAGCCAAACAACGTATTCGTGCACGGCTACGTAACAGTGAACGGTGCAAAGATGTCTAAGTCGAAAGGCACATTCATCAAAGCAAGCACGTACCTAAACCACCTAGACCCTGAGTGTCTGCGTTACTACTACGCAGCTAAGCTAAACAGCCGTATCGATGATTTAGACCTTAACCTTGAAGACTTCACTCAACGTGTAAACGCTGATGTAGTAAACAAGATTGTTAACCTAGCTTCTCGTAACGCTGGCTTCATCACTAAACGTTTTGAAGGCAAGCTAGCTGCTGAATTTTCAGAACCTGAGCTATACAACGAATTCGTTGCTGCTGCTGAGCGTATCGGCGAGCTATACGAAATTCGTGAGTTCAGCCGTGCTATCCGTGAAATCACTGCACTAGCGGATAAAGCTAACCAGTACATCGATGAGAAAGCACCTTGGGTTCTTGCAAAAGAAGAAGGTAAAGAGAAAGAGCTTCAAGAAGTTTCTTCTGTTGGTATTAACCTATTCCGCGTACTAATGGCTTACCTGAAACCAGTAATGCCAGAGCTTGCAGCTCGCACTGAGGCTTTCCTAAACGAAGAGCTAACGTGGGAAGCGATTGCGACTCCGCTAACTGATCACGAGATCACTAAGTTCAAAGCGCTATTCAACCGCATTGATCCTAAGAAAGTGGAAGCAATGGTTGAGTCTTCTAAAGAAGATGCAGCCACAGAGGCAGCAGCGAAAGAAAAAGCAGAAGCTGAAAAAGAACAAGCAAGCCAAACTGAGCTAGACAAAGAGCCAATCGCAGACGAGATTGAGTTCGATGCCTTTGCTGCAGTAGACATGCGTATTGCTCGTATCATCTCTTGTGAAGAAGTACCAAAAGCGAACAAACTACTAAAGTTCCAACTGGACATCGGTGGTGAGACTCGCCAAGTATTCTCTGGCATCAAATCAGCATACAAACCTGAAGAGCTAGAAGGCAAGCTAACCGTAATGGTAGCTAACCTAAAACCTCGTAAGATGAAGTTTGGTATGTCTGAAGGCATGATCCTGGCAGCTGGCCCTGGCGGCAGCGACCTGTGGATCCTTGAGCCACACGAAGGTGCTCAACCTGGTATGCGTGTAATGTAATTCTGGCTTCAGTCAGATAACAAGCACTCATCACTAAATCCCTAATGCATTTTTAACTTGAAAGAGTTAATCAGCATTGGGGATTTTTTATATCTACCGAAAATAAGCGTTCTCTGTTAGAGTCGCCGTCAACTATGCTATGTAGAGTAGAAATTAGTTTGTCGACGATAAACACCTCTTTACTCTAAAACCCTTTTTAGGAATCCCCAGTGACTAACAACGAAATCTTGCGTCGTATTCAACACGCACTAAACCTTAAAAATGCACAAATCATCAAAGCTATCGAACAAGCTGATGTGACCGTTGCTCATGACCAAGTGATTAACTGGCTAAAAGACGACAACGACAAGTCATGCTCTAAGATGAAAGATAAAGAGTTAGCGGTATTCCTAAATGGTTTCATCAACCTTAAGCGTGGCAAGAAAGAAGGCGAGCAACCTAAACCTGAAGTTGCACTGACGAACAACATGATCTTCATGAAGCTTCGTATCGCATTAAACATGAAAGCAGAAGATGTTTTGGACGTACTAGAAGTAGTTGGCATTAGCTTGAGCAAGTACGAAATTGGCGCTTACTTCCGCAAGCCAGAGAACAAGAACTACAAAGTATGTGAAGACCAGCTACTTTGCGATTTTCTAAATGGCGTGCAATTTACTAACCGTCCAGACTCAGAAGAGTTTGCAGGGTAAGTTACTGCCTATTGATAAGTTTTCACCAACTATCGATGAATAAAAAGCGGCGAGATAATTTGATTATCTCGCCGCTTTTTCGTTTTCTTTACGTCACCGACTAAACAGGAACAACAATAGTAAACCTATGGCTTAGCTGTCGTCTTCAGTGAAGTTCGTTGGTAATGTCGTTTTCATTTCATTCCAAACTTGTGCACTTGCGATGCCGTAGTTACGAATCACTAATGGCAAGTTTTCACGTTGGCCGCTCTCGCAGATAATGAACAACTCTTTATAGAAGTCCATCGCCAAGCGTCGAGCTTCTGGGTTAGAGAAGTAGTAACTGCCAATTCGGTCATACAATTTACGCACACCATTAAAAATCAGGCCATAGATTTGGTTGCCTGAATGAAATGCCAGGCGTTGGAAAAGCATGTAGTCATAAAAGTTAAAAGTCTTCGCGATTAGTATCGTCTGACGTTTCGCTTCATCTTTTTCTACATCTTCTTTCACTGATTGTTTGATCTTATCAGCATAAGGTGAAGACTCTAAAAACTCGTCCCACGTTGGTGCCGCAAGTAGCGCTTCGCAAGATTCAATCACATTACTGATCGTACGCTCTGAAGCTTCTTTATTTGATTTGAATGCGTAACGCATAAAGATAGGGCTGATATTCGTTCGAGCAGCAAGCAAGTCTTCTACCATCTTACTTGCATTATCCACGTCCAACGTCATCAATGTATCGAGAATATGAAGACCTGAGGTTTCCATAAACTGATTAACTTTCGTTGGCTTGCCATGTTGGATTGTCAACCAACCATCACGTGCAAGACGCTGAAGTACTTCACGAAGCGTAGTCCGTGTAACGCCAATCAGCTCGGAAAGCTCACGCTCTGCTGGCAAGATAGAACCTGGAGGGAAACGGCCATTCCAAATACTTTCAATAATATACTTCTCTGCAAATCCTGCCGGGCTCTTCGCCTTAATGACCATCTACACTTCAATCCAATTTAATTATTCTGTTTTAATTTACTCATCATACCACTAGTCACACCTAGCGGAAACACCCTCAAAAGTTTTACTCCCCCAAAACACGAGTAGAGTTAAAACTCTAAAGTTCAGCACACGTTTGCAACTTAGCTTTAGAAAGCAAGCAACTACAAACCACCATTTCAACAAATTATTAACACAACAAATTTCCTTTTAAATCAATGATGTTGGTCATATTTTTAAAACCACTAAATTGCAATGTTAAGTTGTAATAATCATATATAAACCGCTTCTATCATGTAAATTTCAATCATTTCGCTCAAATATTGATTCTAGTCGGTTTTTATCACATTTTAAGTGGTATGCTTGCGCTACTTTGATCGCGTTTCTCGATAAAAAAGGGGTATTTTTAGTGCAGCAGGGCTTTTCCTGTTGACTAAATGTTATCTAAGAGTAGAGTTGCGCTCAAAAATTAGCAGTGCTTGAGTTTCTAAGGGAGTGACTTGGCAAGACCACAGAACATTACATGGAATGTAGTTTTTCTAAGTCACTGTTAGTTATGTGTTTTAACAAATACATAACTCGATTCTCAAATGTTGTATTGCTTGTCTATTCATAATCAACATAAAAGAGTATTAACATGCCGATGTCTCTCGGAAACGCTTTTATCAAGAACTTCCTTGGTAAGGCTCCTGATTGGTATAAACTTGCCATCATTTCCTTTTTAATCATCAACCCGTTTGTTTTCTTCCTAGTTGACCCATTTGTTGCGGGCTGGCTATTGGTGGTTGAGTTTATTTTCACGCTAGCTATGGCGCTAAAATGCTACCCTCTTCAACCTGGTGGTTTATTAGCAATTCAAGCCATCGCCATTGGTATGACCAAGCCTGAAATGGTTTATCACGAGCTACAAGCAAACCTTCCTGTATTACTCTTATTGGTGTTCATGGTTGCTGGTATCTACTTCATGAAAGAACTGCTTCTGTTCATTTTCACGAAGATACTGCTCGGCATCCAGTCCAAAGTTTTACTCTCTATTGCGTTTTGTGTTGCCGCTGCTTTCTTGTCTGCCTTCCTAGATGCACTGACAGTAATCGCGGTCGTTATTAGCGTTGCAGTTGGCTTCTACTCTATCTACCACAAAGTAGCATCAGGTAAAGGCACAACGTCTGCGCACGATCATACTCATGATGAAGAGATCTCCGAACTAACACGTGATGATTTAGAAAACTACCGCGCTTTCTTACGTTCACTGCTTATGCACGCTGGTGTTGGTACCGCGTTAGGTGGTGTAATGACTATGGTAGGCGAACCGCAAAACCTAGTAATTGCTAAACAAGCAGGTTGGGAATTCGGTGAGTTTATTATCCGTATGCTACCAGTAACACTGCCTGTATTCGTCTGCGGTATTCTAACTTGTGCGCTTGTAGAGAAATTCAAAGTGTTCGGCTACGGTGCAAAATTGCCAAATAACGTTCGCCAAATCTTAGTTGAGTTCGACAACAAAGAACGAGCAAATCGTACCAAGCAAGACGTTGCAAAACTATGGGTTCAAGGTGCAATCGCAATTTGGCTTATTGTAGGCTTGGCGCTTCACGTCGCTGAAGTGGGTTTGATCGGTCTTTCAGTTATTATTTTAGCAACGGCATTTACTGGCGTTATCGAAGAGCATTCAATGGGTAAAGCCTTTGAAGAAGCGCTACCATTTACAGCACTTCTGGCTGTCTTCTTCGCTGTAGTTGCGGTAATCATCGACCAATCACTATTTAAGCCAGTGATCGATGCAGTACTTCACGTTGAAGATAAAGGCGCACAGTTAGCCCTCTTCTATGTAGCCAACGGTATCTTATCGATGGTTTCGGATAACGTGTTCGTAGGTACGGTTTACATCAACGAAGTGAAAACAGCGCTCGTTGAAGGCATCATAACTCGTGACCAATTTGACTTACTTGCTGTTGCTATCAACACAGGTACTAACTTACCTTCGGTTGCTACACCAAACGGCCAAGCTGCATTCCTATTCCTATTAACATCAGCACTTGCTCCGTTAATTCGACTGTCTTATGGCCGCATGGTCATCATGGCTCTGCCATATACTATCGTGTTGGCACTGGTTGGCCTTGCCGGTATTGTGTTCTTCGTTGAACCAATGACAGCATGGTTTTATGATGCAGGTTGGATTATTCACCGAACTGGTGAAGTCATTGCTCCAGTTATCTCTGGCGGTCACTAAGCTAAACACTGTGTCACAAACCACAACAAGTATAACTAACTAATCAAAAATATTAGTTGATTAGGAAACTTATCCAAGATAAAAAGCTCTGAGTATTCAGGGCTTTTTTATTTTATAGACAGGATTAAATTCGTGAATTTTTTTGTAATGCTCAAAGACTTCTCTAAGGGACGTTTATCTTGGCTTTTATTGCTGGCTTTTATTGTATTTTTTGAAGCATGCGCTCTCTTCTTTCAGCATGTGATGATGCTTGGCCCTTGTGTAATGTGTATCTATGAGCGCGTTGCTATGCTTGCTATCGGCGTCGCGGCAATCATTGGCGCTGTTGCTCCTAATAACCCAGTATCACGCTGGCTAGGCCTTGCTGGTTGGGGATTTGGTGCTTATAAAGGTTTAATGCTTGCGTTAGAGCACGTTGACTACCAGTTTAATCCGTCTCCTTTCGCTACCTGTGATTTATTCGTAACCTTCCCTAGTTGGGCACCATTAAACCAATGGGCCCCGTGGATGTTCGAAGCTTACGGCGACTGCAGTAAAGTCGTTTGGCAACTCTTAGACCTGTCGATGCCTCAATGGCTAGTGATTATCTTTGCCGGTAACTTAATTGCTTGTGGTTTTGTTATCATTTCTCAATTTTTCAAATCGAAAAAGGACTAATACAGACCTTTAAAATAGAACAAAAAAGTCGACTACAAGGTCGACTTTTTTATCGCTTAAGCTTTTCATCACTTAAAGGAAGTTAACTACTCACTCAAGCTGAGTTACTCAACAAGCCGTGATTAGCTGTTTTTGCCACAGCACTGCTTAAACTTTTTGCCACTTTCACATGGGCAAGGGTCGTTGCGACCAATACCTTTGAATGGGTTCACGCTCTGCGATTTATTGCCTAACATAGCTTCATCAGCCGCCAATGCCACCTCTGAAATCATTAGATCAACCTGCCCCACTAAATCTTGAAGTGATGGTGGGTTTTCAAGCCCAGCCGCAATCATTTGCTGCTGAGTTTGTTCTTCATCAATCGCTAACATGAGAGTTGTTAGGAGCGCTTGTAACATACGCAGAGTGCCATCAGCCATCGTCACTGTTTGCCATTGCTCTTCCACAGTAGGCCAAACCATCATAAAACCTTCAGCGAAATCGGCGAACTGCTCATTAAAATCGCCATCAGCCAACACATCAGTCAGTAAATATTCATTACGCTGAATTAGATTATGTTGACGGTTAATTTGCTCAGTCACCATTGAAACCAATTCTTTGCCAGCTTCAGGAGCAATGACAGCCAGCCACGCTTCTGGATCTAATGGCTTAGTCGCAAGGTTAGAAGCAAGAATTGCCCCTTCGATAAATTGAGGAGTAATGTCAGTCGTAGATTCAGGTAAGTTTAATAATTGATATGTCATGAAAGCTCTATTTATTAGATCATTTATCCCATTATAACGTTATCAGGCTTAACCTGTCGCTATTAACCGCTGAAGCCGTTATGCCGACACTTACTACACGCATAGTGACATCTCTATGATCAAACCGTACAATCACGCCTCTTAATTTTCGATACACTCAGTTTCGGTAGAGCAATATGCGAGTAATACTTGGCCCTATGGAGGGCGTTCTAGATCACCTAATGCGTGAAATTCTTACAGAGATCAATGATTACAATCTCTGTGTCACAGAATTTGTGCGTATCGTTGATCAACTTCTTCCCCCGCATGTTTTCCACCGTATTTGTCCAGAATTACTTCAGGGCTCTCAAACCATGTCTGGTGTGCCTGTCCATGTTCAGCTACTGGGTCAACATCCTAAATGGATGGCAGAGAATGCTATTCAAGCAGCAAATCTTGGCGCGAAAGGGATCGATCTAAACTTCGGTTGTCCAGCCAAAGCGGTAAACAAAAGTAATGGTGGGGCTTCATTGCTCAAAGAGCCAGAACTTATTTACCAAGTAGTAAAAGCATGCAGAGAAGCAGTGCCTGAGCATATCCCCGTTTCAGCTAAAATTCGCTTGGGTTGGGAGCACCCGGATGAGTGCTTTGAGATTGTCGACGCTATCGAACAAGCGAAAGCGGATGAACTGACTGTACATGCTCGTACCAAAGTTGGCGGCTACAAAGCCAGCGAAATCAAATGGGATTACATCAATCAAATAAGAGAGCGGACCTCTTTACCGTTGATTGCGAATGGAGAAATTTGGAACTATCAAGATGGTCAAGATTGCATTGAAACAACAGGAATCGATTCATTGATGGTTTGCCGTGGTGCTTTCAACATTCCGAACCTTGGTAATGTCGTTAAGCACAACCACCCTAAAATGCCGTGGAATAAAGTGATTGAACTTTTACTGCGCTACTCAGAGTTTCAAATTAAAGGGGATAAAGGCATGTACTACCCCAATAGAGTGAAGCAGTGGTTTGTTTATTTAAGTAAAGGCTACCCTGAAGCAAACGAACTATTTAAAGAAATTCGTACCTTTAAGAAGGCGCCACCGATAGTAGAACGCCTGCAGCTTTACCAAGAGCAACACTGCCAATTCCATTAATTCTTTAGGCACGTTTTATTCAAAAAACGCATCACTGCTTACTTACTCCTCAAAACACTTGTCCAATCGCGTGGCTAAAATTCGAGACGGTTTTTACCTGTCGTCTTAGCCACGTACAGCTTTTCATCTGCGTATTTAAATATCTCTTCGAAGTTAAGTTTGTTTTGCTCTGTTTCAACGAGACAGACACCACCTGATACTGTAAATCCATTGGGAATAACATCGGCTGATGTCGCGCAAATCGCATTTTTCACACGCTCTAACGTTCTCATCAGTGTCTCACGATCCTCGCCTTTCATGTAAACAACAAACTCTTCTCCACCAAACCTAGCTGCCACGTCACTGCTTCGAATGCTGTTATTTATCTGACGAGACATAAAGCGAATCACATCGTCGCCTTTATCATGCCCATAGGTGTCATTGATTGACTTAAAATCATCAATATCAAGCACCGTTAGAGCAAATAGTTGGTCATGCTCTACGCTTTGCCAAAACACTTCTAAACCACGTCGATTCAATAACCCTGTCATCGGATCTTTGGCAGCAAGCTCTTTAAAGTAACCGCGTTCAATATTGGAATTAACGTAAAAGAAAATGGTCACGGAGAACAGATAAACGATAATCGCAACAATTAAGCTATCTTTTTCATAAATAAAGAAATGCTCGATTTCCTTAGCTAGATTTAACTCGTAATACATCGCATGATGTGACGCGACGCCTTCTAAGGAAATCTCACGATAAAAGATTGCAGAATCGCTTGGATCCACCAGAGTCGTATCAATAATGTTCACTCTTCCCGCTAAATGCTGATTAGAAGCCTCTAACAGTTTGTCCGCATCAATATCGACAGATAGCATCCCTTGATGGACGCCTTTGTGAAATACAGGAATAGTCATACTGATAATTCGGTCCAGTGAATCGAATCGGTACACAGGCCCAGTTAACGTAAGTTGTTCTGGATTATTAGCAGTTTTTTGCCAATAAGGTCGACTTTTGATGGTGGAAAGAAGCGCCTTACTTAATCCTTTGGCAAAATTTTCAGGTGATGAAATGACATAACCACTCGCATCAATGAAGTGCACACCGTCATGATATTCATCAAGTTGAGATAGAAATGAAAGGATAGGAGCTAAAGCGATCTTCTCTGATGCACCTTTATAGCTATCGCTGCTTTCAGAGCACAACGACTCTTCACCAACCAGCATATAGTCGATGTCAACTGAAGGGATATCGCCGGTTTTACCATCTGCGAGAAGCAGGACGTCGATAGGCCAAATGCGACATAGGCCATTAACTACCTGCTTATTATGGTCGAGAAAAAGTGGATTTCCGGATTTGTAGTAGTTTGAGAAGCTGTAATCTAAAGCAGTAACCACCTTCGTCGTTCGTGTGAACACCTCTTCAATGCGATGAAACTCAACGTTGATATCTTTTTTTACCGCATCAAAATGATTCTTACCAATTAGACCTAGCAACATTATGGCGATCACGGCAGGGAATCCAAAGACAAAGCGAAGGCTAAAGTGCCTGTTTACTTTCATATAATGTGCTCTTAGTGCTCAGCTATTTTCATTTATACCATTAATATTATGGCATTAATTGTCATTTCCCTCGATGTAAAATGATGTAAATTGATATTAACGATATGACTAATGGTAAGATAACTGCTTAAAAATGAATAAAGTAGAACGCAAGCCAGATATAGAATCGATGAGTTTTGTTCATCTAAGCAAATTCAATACTGTTAACAACAATCACTTAAATACCGTCAAACAATTGATAATTAACCTTATCAACGACTGATTATCGCACGATCAATGACGGACTTCGGCAGTGTCACACCAAGTTCGCGAGCCGCGTCTAAGTTAATGACCAGTTTCGAACTCTTTGCTGTTTTAACACTTAACTTTCCAGGTTTTTGTCCGTTCAGAATCGCCGCTACATAGTCTGCAGTTTGGACACCTACGTCATAATAATCTAACCCTAAGCCCGCAATAGCTCCCTTACCAACGTAAGAAGTAGCCCCTGCGACGACGGGAGTATTCGCTTGATTCGCTGCTTCAATAAGACCTTCTATACCACTTGCAACCGTGTTATCGGTCAACGCATAGATAACATCAGACTTCTTGGCAACAAACCCTGCTTTTGATTCAACATCATCAATGGTCAACGCTTTTTCAGTATAAAGAGTAATACCAAAATCTCTCGCAGCCTCTTTCAACAAACCAACTAACGCAACGGCATTTGCTTCTGCAGGATTATAAACAACCCCAATAGAGCTTGCCTGAGGAAGAAGCTCTCTAATCAGTGAGACATGTTGAGAAACCGGAGATAAATCAGAAAGACCGGTGACATTTCGCCCCGGCATTTCCAATTGTTTAACTAGCCTTGCACCGATTGGATCGGTAACTGCCGTAAATACAATAGGAATTGAACGAGTAGCTGAGACTAACGCTTGTGAGGTCGGGGTAGCAATGCCCACTAACACATGGGGATTTTCGCTCACTAACTCTCTAGCGATCTTGGCCGCTTGGACAGGACTGCCATTGGCCATTTCGTAGGAAAACTCTAAATTTTTACCTGCTTCATAGCCTTTCGCTCTCAATCCTTCGATAAGCCCTAGACGTGTCGCATTCAGATCTGGGTGGTCAACAACTTGTGAAACCGATACTTTGGCGACGTTCGCCATTACGTTGCCAGTCCACAGCAACAACAGACAGCCTAAAACCGCTGCCAATACCTTTCTTACAGAACCCATTATCGCTCCCTACATCAAGCTCTACTCGTTATTAATCGCTCGAAGAGAACAACATCAAAATAATCACTATTGACATTATTACCAGTAACTATTGATAAGTTGAAGTGATATTTAACAAAAACACAACAAAGTTCGAGTTATGCGAGAAAAGGCCAGATTAGGTTAACTGAAAGGTAAGAAACAAAATGAATAAGGGAGTAACTAAACAACTAAAGTAGAGAACGAATCTGAGAACGAGCTACTGATACAAAGTCGTTCTCAGACAAACGGAGGAAACAAACTGCTCTTTTAGAACCAACGCTCCATAGAGGACTTATCTAGCTGACGAAATGCGCGATTTAAAATGATCGCCAATTCTTTATAACGAGGACGTGGCTTTATTGGTTCTAAAGCAAAACCTGTCTCAGTAATTTTCTCGTGTAATTCGCGATACCACGATACTAATGCTGGTGGAAGTTGCGTGTTTGAGCGGTTGCCTAACCACCACATACCCTGAAGCGGTAAACTAATAGCGAACAAAGCCATAACCACAGCTTGCGGCATCGCTTGATAATTATTAAAGACCATTTGCGTAAGAACGCTAATAGCGGCTATTGCTGGCATCACCTTTACGCCAAAGCGCGTCGCCTTGATAATGCGTTGCTCAGGGAAAATAGCGTTTAACTCTTTTCGAACAGGCCAGAGATCCATGTACTTTTGGCCATCTTTTAAACTGCTCGCTAAACCAACTCTATTGCTCATATGAGTCTCCCGTTAAAAAAAAGTTGAAATCATCAACTAAAAACACAAAAATTTGACGAAAAATAATATTCTTTCAAATTTTTTTGTTATATTTGCACAATATCGCTATTATTTGCAGACCTCAATCTCATTGTTGCCCTTATTTACAATTTAAGCAACTTTGGGACGACTTCTGCAAGGAATGCAAGAGCCTCTTTTCTTAAAAAGTGGCTTTCACTTTAATACGGAAATTAACGTTTTTTTGACCAAGGTTAGTACGCAAGCAACAGTGCTTCGTCTATTCTTGAGATTAATTTTCATCCTTAACTGATTTCGATCAGAAAAATAAACAGGTAGTCATTAATGTCTAAGCTAGTTTTAGTTTTAAACTGTGGTAGTTCTTCTCTTAAATTTGCTGTTGTTGATGCAGAAACAGGTGCTGAGCACCTAACTGGTCTTGCTGAATGTCTTGGTCTTCCAGAAGCTCGTATGAAATGGAAACTTGACGGCAAGCACGAAGCACAACTAGGTGCGGGCGCAGCTCACGTAGAAGCACTATCTTTCATGGTAGAAACTATTCTTGCTTCTAAGCCTGAGCTTAAAGCTAACCTTGGCGCTATCGGTCACCGTATCGTTCACGGTGGCGAGCAGTTCACTTCTTCTGCACTTATCACTGATGAAGTGCTTAAGGGTATTCAAGACGCTGCGACTTTCGCACCTCTTCACAACCCAGCTCATCTTATCGGTATTGAAGCGGCTCAACAAAACTTCCCAGGCCTTAAAAACGTTGCTGTTTTTGACACTGCATTCCACCAAACAATGCCTTCTGAGTCTTACCTATACGCTCTGCCGTACAACCTGTACAAAGAGCACGGCATCCGTCGTTACGGCATGCACGGTACTTCTCACCTATTCATCACTCGTGAAGTTGCAGGCCTACTAAACAAGCCAGTTGAAGAAGTTAACATCATCAACTGTCACCTAGGTAACGGCGCTTCTGTATGTGCAATCAAGAACGGTCAATCTGTAGATACTTCTATGGGTCTTACTCCTCTTGAAGGTCTTGTAATGGGTACTCGTTGTGGTGACCTAGATCCTGCGATTATCTTCCACCTACACGATGCTCTTGGTTACTCTGTTGAAGAAATCAACAACATGCTGACTAAAGAGTCTGGTCTTGCTGGTCTAACTGAAGTGACTTCTGACTGTCGTTTCGTTGAAGACAACTACGGTGAGAAAGAAGAAGCAACTCGTGCAATGGACGTGTTCTGTCACCGTCTAGCTAAGTACGTTGCTGGTTACACTGCAACTCTAGAAGGTCGTCTAGACGCAATCACTTTCACTGGCGGTATCGGCGAGAACTCTGGCCCAATCCGTGAAATGGTTCTTAACCGCCTAGGCATCTTCGGCATCGAAGTTGACGGTGAAGCTAACCTTAAAGCTCGTTTCGGCGGCGAAGGTACTATCACTACAGCTAACAGCCGTATCCCTGCAATGGTTATCTCTACTAACGAAGAGCTAGTAATTGCTGAAGACACTGCGAAACTAGCAGGTCTTTAATTGATTTTCCTGACTAGCTTCACTCGAAGCTAGTCAGTTTTTCATATCAAGAAAATGGGGCTCAACTTCTATTCCTACCCCAATTTTAATATCGGTGGGAATAGCAGTTGAGCTTTTTTTATTTCCAATAGTTAAAGGTGTTCGTCAATGTCCCGTACTATTATGCTTATCCCTACAAGCGCTGGTGTTGGTCTTACTAGTGTTAGCATGGGTGTTCTTCGCGCTATGGAGCGTAAAGGCGTAAGTGTTTCTTTCTACAAGCCAATCGCTCAGCCTCGTAGCGGTGGTAACCAACCAGATCTAACGTCTACTATCATCAGCGCAAACAGCGACATTAAGATTGGTGAGCCAATCGCAATGACTAAAGCTGAAGCTTTGATCGGTAGTGAAAAAATGGACGAGCTTCTTGAGTCAGTTGTTGAGCAATACAACAAGATCAACAAAGACGCAGAAGTAACGCTAATCGAAGGCCTAGTTCCTACTCGTAAGCACCCATTTGCTAACCAAGTGAACGCGGAAATCGCGAAAACACTTGGTGCGGAGATCGTATTCGTTGCGACTCCTGGTACTGATAACCCTACTCAGCTTAAAGAGCGTATCGAAGTAGCATGTTCTAACTTCGGCGGTACTAAGAACAAGAACATCAAAGGCGTGATTATCAACAAGCTTAACGCTCCTGTTGATGAAGCTGGCCGTACTCGCCCTGACCTATCTGAAATCTTTGACGATGCAGATAGCGCTCAACAAGCGAACCTTGAAGTAATGCAAATCTTCAACTCTAGTCCTATCCGTGTTCTTGGCTGTGTGCCATGGAGCATCGATCTAATCGCAACTCGTGCGGTTGATATGGCTAAACACCTTAACGCTGAAATCGTTAACGAAGGTGAAATCTCTACTCGTCGTATTAAGAGCATCACTTTCTGTGCACGTTCTTTACCGCACATGATTGAGCACTTCAAGCCAGGTTCACTGCTAGTAACTTCTGCAGACCGCCCTGACGTTATCGTTGCTGCGGCTCTTGCTGCGAAAAACGGTGTTGAAATTGGCGCAATCCTACTGACTGGCGGTTACGACATTCCAGAAAGTATTGCTAACCTTTGTGCACCTGCATTCGCTTCAGGTCTACCGATCTTTAAGGCGCAAGGTAACACTTGGCAGACGTCTCTTAACCTACAGAGCTTCAACCTAGAAGTACCTGCAGACGATAAAGAGCGTATCGAGTTCGTTAACGATCACGTTGCAAGCCACATTGATGGCCCTTGGATTGATTCTCTATCTGAAGGCACTCAAGGTATTCGCCGTCTAAGCCCACCAGCATTCCGTTACCAGTTAACAGAATTCGCTCGTAAAGCGGCTAAGCGCATCGTTCTTCCTGAAGGTGATGAGCCACGTACTGTTAAAGCTGCATCTATCTGTGCTGAACGCGGTATCGCAACATGTGTACTTCTTGGTAACCCTGAAGAAATCCGTCGCGTTGCTGCACAGCAAGGTGTTGAGCTAGGCGCTGGCGTTGAGATCATCGATTCTGCTTCAGTTCGCGAAAACTACGTAGCTCGTCTAGTAGAACTTCGTGGCGCTAAGGGTATGACTGAAGTTGTTGCTCGTGAGAAGCTAGAAGATTCAGTATTCCTAGGCACTATGATGCTTGAAGCTGGTGAAGTTGACGGCCTAGTTTCTGGTGCTGTTCACACAACGGCGAACACAATCGTTCCTCCGTTCCAGATCATCAAGACTGCTCCTGATGCTTCTATCGTATCTTCAATCTTCTTCATGCTTCTGCCTGATCAAGTGCTTGTATACGGTGACTGTGCGATCAACCCAGATCCAACAGCTGAACAGCTTGCTGAAATCGCTATCCAATCTGCAGATTCTGCTGCGGCATTCGGTATCGACCCACGTGTTGCTATGATCTCTTACTCTACTGGTGAATCTGGTAAAGGTGCAGACGTAGATAAAGTACGTGAAGCAACCAAACTTGCTCAAGAGAAACGTCCTGATCTAGTGATCGACGGCCCTCTTCAGTACGACGCAGCAATCATGGAAAACGTAGCCGCTTCTAAAGCGCCTAACTCTCCAGTTGCAGGTAAAGCGACAGTATTCGTATTCCCAGACCTAAACACGGGTAACACGACTTACAAAGCGGTACAGCGTTCAGCAGACCTAGTGTCTATCGGTCCAATGCTTCAAGGTATGCGCAAGCCAGTAAATGACTTGTCTCGTGGTGCTCTAGTAGACGATATCGTTTACACAGTAGCTCTAACAGCTATCCAAGCAGACCAAGCCGCTCAAGCTGAAGAAAAAGTAATTAACTAATTTTTCTTTTGTAGAAAGCAAAAAACCCTAGATTCTTATCTAGGGTTTTTTTATGTCGAGGATTAATCTAACCTCGCCCGTGGGCTGATTCTAAATCTAGCGTTGGTCCTTTTGGTACAACTTGAGTTGGGTTGATACCTGTGTGACTGTAGTAATAGTGACGCTTTATATGGTAAAAGTCGGTCGTCTCTTTGATTCCCTTCACTTGATACAACTCTTTTAGATAACCTTGAATATGGACGTAATCAGCAATGCGCTGTTTATTGCACTTGAAATGCCCGACATAGACCGCATCAAATCGAACCAGAGTGGTAAATAATCTCCAATCTGCTTCTGTAATCTCGTTACCCGCTAGATAACGGTGCTCACTAAGGTGGGCGTCAACTTTATCTAAAGCTTCAAACAACGAGTCATACGCTTCTTCGTAGGCTTCTTGTGTTGTCGCAAAGCCCGTTCGGTATACACCATTATTGATATTCGGATAAATATAATCGTTCCACTGATCAATCTTGCTCGCTAATTCCCACGGGTAGTAATCGTCTGTGTTGCCCGTTAACTCATTAAATTCTGAGTTGAACATGCGGATAATCTCAGAGGACTCGTTACTTACAATGGTGTTTGTTTTCTTATCCCATAACACAGGTACCGTTACCCGGCCAGAGTAATCAGGCTTAGCTTGAGTGTAGATTTGGTGCATACGAGTATGACCGAACAGAGGTTCAGGTAACCCCATTTGCCAACCTTCACTCATCATGTCTGGACAGACTACCGTCACATCAATATGATCGGTTAGGTCTTTCAGCTCACGAAAGATCAGAGTTCGGTGCGCCCAAGGGCAAGCTAATGATACATATAAATGATAACGGCCGCTTTCTGGCTGAAATTGTGCGCCCGACTTGTTCTCTACCCAGCTTCGAAAGCCAGCATCTTCACGAACAAATTTGCCGCCACTTTCCTTAGTGTCGTACCAAACATCATGCCATACACCTTCAACTAACTTACCCATATCCAAACCTCTGTCATCCAAAATTTTATATACCAATCACAGTAAGTAAATGTTCAGAAATAGCGCAGAAAAAGGCTTGAGAACAAGGCAGAATTTTTCTGTTAGTAGTTATTCTACAATCAAAAATTCTAACGCCGTTATCAAGCGTTTTAACAAGCTAGGATGAGCAGTTATTTACTACGATTAGTATTAGTATAAAAAAAGCCCACGGTTTCAAAACCAGAAGAAGTTGGCTTAGTTGTTCGAATTATTTGATGAAGCTTGTTCAGCGTGAAAGTCTAGACACAAAAAAAGCGCAACTCATAAAAAAGTTGCGCTTAAGCCTGTCACAGGCTGAACCGTTTTAAATGGGTTCTAGACTTGTACGTGCAAGCAAGATACTGCGTGTACGTCATCGCCTTGAATTGTTGGCTTAGTTTGAGCACAAGCCTCAGTTGCTTGTGGGCAACGAGTACGGAACACACAACCTGACGGTGGATTGATTGGTGAAGGTAAATCACCTTCCAACATCTGAATCGTTTTGCTGCGCTCTAAGCGAGGATCTGGAATAGGAACAGCAGACATCAACGCTTTGGTGTATGGGTGCTTAGGATCGGAGAACAAAGCATCTGATTCACCAAGTTCTACCGCATTACCCAAATACATCACCAATACACGGTCAGAGATGTGTTTCACAACCGACAAATCGTGCGCGATGAATACCAAAGACAAACCTAGCTCTTTCTGTAGTTCCATTAGAAGGTTTACTACTTGAGCTTGGATAGATACATCCAGAGCAGAAACCGGCTCATCACAGATGATCATCTTAGGCTTCAAGATAAGTGCACGCGCGATACCGATACGTTGACACTGACCACCAGAGAATTCATGTGGGTAACGGTTGATTACGTTGGGCAGTAGACCAACCTTTGCCATCATCTCTTTAACTCGATCTTTCACTTCCTGTTTAGAAAGCTCAGGATAGAAAGTTTGTAGAGGCTCAGCAATGATGTCTCCAACTGACATGCGCGGGTTAAGCGATGCTAGCGGGTCTTGGAAGATCATCTGAATCTCTTTACGAGTCTCACGACGCTTCACTTCCTGCATCTTAGTCAGGTCTTGACCTAACCACATAACTTCGCCTTCAGTTGCCTCAACTAAACCAATAATTGCGCGGGCAAATGTTGATTTACCACAGCCAGACTCACCTACTACACCCAGAGTCTCACCTTCGTAAAGGTGAACATCCACACCATCAACCGCTTTAAGGTTTGATGGTTTCGCCCAAGGCCAAGCAGACTTAGCCGCAATGCTAAAGTGAACCTTAAGGTTTTTAATATCTAATAGTAATTCTTTACTCATTTTGTCCAAGTCTCCCAATCAGAAAAACAAGCACGCTGACGGTCTTTAGCAAATGGCTGCAAAATCGGTGCTTCTTGCTTACAACGGTCCATTACGCGGTGACAGCGGTCTTGGTAAGGACAACCTGTCGGTAGGCGAAGTAAGTTGGGTGGGTTTCCTGGAATCGTCGGTAAAATTTCACCTTCGGTATCCAAACGAGGAATTGCTTTAAGCAGGCCTTCCGCATAGGGATGGCTTGGCTCATAGAAGATTTCATCAACCGTGCCGTATTCCATAGTACGACCTGCGTACATCACCAATACTTTGTCACAAGAACCAGCAACCACACCCAAGTCATGGGTGATCATGATAATCGCAGTATTAAACTCATCTTTAAGCTCGTTCAGCAATTCCATGATTTGCGCTTGAATAGTTACATCCAACGCCGTTGTTGGTTCATCCGCGATAAGCAGTTTCGGACGACACAGCAGGGCCATTGCAATCATCACACGTTGACGCATACCGCCAGAAAATTCGTGTGGATACATGGTAATACGTTTACGTGCTTCAGGGATTTTCACCGCTTCAAGCATGCGTACTGATTCTTCGAACGCTTCCGCTTTACCCATACCTTTATGCAGCATGAGAACTTCCATCAACTGATCACATACTTTCATGTAAGGGTTCAGTGAGGTCATTGGATCTTGGAAGATCATCGCGATCTGTTCAGCGCGAACTTTGTTCAATTCTTTCTCAGGTAGGTTGAGAATTTCGTTGCCTTCAAACTTTGCACTGCCTGAGATGATGCCGTTCTTAGCCAGCAACCCCATCAGTGCAAATACCGTTTGAGACTTTCCCGAACCTGACTCACCAACGATACCTAGCGTTTCGCCTTGGTTGAGTGAGAAATTCAGGTCGTTTACTGCGGTTACGGTACCATCTTGCGTGGTAAATTCGACGCGCAGATCTTTGACATCTAATAAGCTCATTATTGCTTCCTTAATCTTTTATAGCTTTTAATTGCTATTTCGTTATCTGTCTTTTGGATCAAGCGCGTCGCGCAGACCATCACCTACGTAGTTAAAGCAGAACAGGGTAACTACCATGAATGCTGCTGGAAATGCCAGTTGCCAGATAGCAACTTCCATTGTTTGCGAGCCTTCTTGTAACAGCGCGCCCCAACTTGTCATAGGCTCTTGAACACCAAGACCAAGGAAAGATAAGAATGATTCTGTAAGGATCATGCTTGGAATAAGTAGCGTTGAGTAAACCGCAACAATACCCAATACGTTTGGTACGATATGGCGTGTAATGATTTTCCATTTGCTGACACCACATACGTGAGCAGCTTCAATGAACTCTTTACTACGTAAACTCAATGTTTGGCCACGTACAATACGCGCCATATCGAGCCAAGCAATAGCACCGATAGCAACAAAGATCAGTACGATGTTACGACCAAAGAACGTTACCAGTACGATTACTAGGAACATGAATGGCACCGCGTATAGGATCTCCAGGATTCGCATCATTACTCGGTCAGTGCGACCGCCAATGAAGCCTGAAGCTGCACCGTAAAGCGTACCAATCAGTACCGCTACGAATGCACCCATCACACCTACCATAAGAGATATACGGCCGCCAATCATCGTACGAACATATAGGTCACGACCTAAACTGTCGGTACCAAACCAATGATCCACGCTTGGTGCTGCATGCATTGCGTACCAGTCAGTATCATCATAAGCATGCTGTGCTAGCATCGGTAAGAAAATGACCGATAGCACCATGAGCGTAAGGATAAATAGACTGACCATTGCCGCTTTGTTACGCATAAAACGAATACGCGCATCTTGCCACAAACTGCGACCTTCAATTTCCAAACTCTCAGAGAATTTTTCGATCGCTTCTAAGTTTTCTTTTTTCTTCAACATAACCATGCGTCCTGCTAGTAGCGAATTTTCGGGTCTATAAGCGCTAGTAAAATATCAACGATCGCGTTGAATAAGATAAATAGGAAACCAATCAAAATGGTTACACCCATTACTAGCGAATAGTCACGGTTAAACGCGGCGTTAACAAACAGTTTGCCGATACCCGGTAGGCCGAAGATGGTTTCAACGACAACTGAACCTGTAATGATACCTACGAACGCAGGTCCCATATAAGAAACAACAGGAAGCAGGGCTGGTTTAAGTGCATGTTTAAGAACAATGTAACGGTAACTTAGACCTTTTGCGCGAGCCGTTCGAATAAAGTTACTGTTTAGAGTTTCAATCATGCTACCACGAGTGATACGAGCAAAAGTGGCTACGTACAGAAGAGACATCGCAATAACTGGCAGGACGATGTACATATAAGTACCCCCGTGCCAACCACCTGCTGGAAATATATGCCAGTGTAGAGAGAATAGGTAAATAAGCGCTGGTGCCAACACGAAGGACGGCATGACCACCCCGAGCATGGCAGTCGACATTATGGTGTAGTCGACCCAGGTGTTGTGTTTCAATGCGGCAATGGTTCCGACCGATACCCCCATAATCAGGGTAAAGATAAAGGCAACAAAACCGACCTTCGCAGATACAGGAAGCGCAACTGCGATCAGCTCATTTACGGTGTAATCTTGATATTTGAATGATGGACCAAAGTCACCTTGAACGATGTTAGTCAAGTACGTTGTGTACTGTTCAAATACAGGTTTATCTAAGCCGTATTTAGCTTCGATGTTAGCCATAACTTCTGGCGGTAATGGGCGTTCGCTCGAAAACGGGTTACCCGGTGCGAAACGCATGAGAAAGAAAGATATAGTGATCAACACCAACATGGTTGGAATCGCTTCGAATATCCTTTTCATAATGAATTTAAGCATAAACTCACTCTTTTCAGTCTGTGACAATTAAAAATTAAATAGACACTGCGTGCGATTTCTCGCACACAGGTCTAAGTTAGTTATATTTTATTTTTATAGGAGGTTATTTTGCTTTGATATAAAGATCTTTTGAATAGATCTTATCTTCGGCGTTACCTTCTGGGTAACCACCTAGCTGAGGTGATACAAGACGTGTTGTAACGTACTGGTAGACTGGAGCAATTGGCATGTCTTTAGCTAGCAATTTTTCTGCTTCGATATATAGCTTAGTACGCTCTTCTTCTGAAGTAGAGCTTAGTGCTTTATCGATAATCTTGTCATAGTCTGCGCTCTTATAGTGCTGACCAGCAGTTGTATTTTGGCTAACCATCAATGTTAGGAATGAAGATGCTTCATTGTAGTCACCACACCAACCTGCACGAGCAACGTCAAAGTTACCAGTATCTTTACTGTCTAGGTATGATTTCCACTCTTGGTTTTCGAGTTTCGCGTTAATACCAAGCTCTTTCTTCCACATTGATGCGATTGCTACAGCAAGCTTCTTGTGATTTTCAGACGTGTTGTAAAGCAGGTTGAATTCAAGTGGGTTGCTCTTCGTGTAGCCAGCTTCTTCAAGAAGACGTTTCGCTTCAGCAATACGCTCTTTTTGAGAAAGTTGACCATACTCTGGAGTTACCGGGTCAAAACCAGCAGTAATTTCAGGAGTCAAGAAGTAAGCTGGTTTTTGGCCTTGACCAAGAATCGCTTTCGTCACGATGTCACGGTCCATCGCATAAGACATTGCTTTACGAACACGTACATCGTCGAAAGGTGCTTTCTGTGCATTAAATTGGTAGTAATAAGTACACAGGTTACCCTTAATGTTTACATCTTCTGGATACTCTTTCTGTAAGCGACGGAAGTGCTCGTTAGGCACTTCGCATGTGAAATCTAGTTCGCCAGAAAGGAAGCGGTTCATTTCCGCAACTTGGTTCTCAATTGGTAGGAATGTTACTTTGTTAAGAACTGTATGTTCGTTATCCCAGTAATTTTCGTTGCGTACTAGTTCAAGACGCTCGTTAACTACCCATTGATTTGGAACAAATGCACCATTACCAACAAAGTTTTCAGGCTTAGTCCACTGGTCACCGAATTTTTCAACAGTTGCTTTATGTACTGGCTTCACTGTTGTGTGACCCATCATCATTACGAAATATGGGACAGCTGTATCTAATGTCACTTCTAACGTGTAGTCATCTAAAGCTTTTACGCCTAGTTCACTCTTGTCTTTCTTACCCGCGACGATATCTTTCGCATTCGCCATCTTGGTATATTCCATATACCAAGCGTATGGAGAAGCAGTTAAAGGATCAACGGCACGTTGGAAGCTGTAAACGAAGTCATTCGCCGTTACAGGATCGCCATTAGACCATTTAGCGTCTTTACGCAGGTGGAAAGTAAATGTTTTGTTGTCTGTCGTTTCCCAGCTTTCAGCTACTCCTGGGATAGTATTGCCGTCGCCATCTTGGTTCACTAAACCTTCTAGAAGGTCACGAATTACGTGAGATTCTGGTACACCTTGAGATTTGTGAGGGTCGAGTGTTGCTACTTCAGTACCGTTACCACGAACCAGTTCCTGAACTTTTGCTAGTTCAGTGCCTGCTGGAACTTCAGCAGCGATAGAAAGAGTAGAAGTGGCAGCCACTGCCAAACCAGCACCTAGAAGAAGGGCTTGAGTGATTTTATTCTTGTACATTTAATAAACTCCAAGTTTTTCGTATTGCATCCATGACTTCTTTGCTAGGTTCACTGAACGGCAGTGATTTAGATTTATTTAGCTCAAAATATAAGCATAAAAACCTAAAACCTTACAAAGATTGAGGCACACACTATCAACCATTGAAGTAATTTGCCATAAACAAGCCGCAAAAAATCGGATAATTCTCCGAAATATTCAAGGTGTCAGTGTATTAATCTAATAAAACTCCAATACATAGTGAGTTACGCATAGGGATTTATTAAAAAACAGCCTTTAGTGTTGATGTATCTGTACTGATACTTTTTTTTAGCATCTTATGCTAGAACACGGCCAACAAATTAACATTAATGCCACATCAAATCTAATTGCACATCACATATCCCCTAAACAGACTGCACTATTTGTGAGGGTTATCACTTTATACAAAACAGCATAATACACTGCACCAAAACAGAAGAAATACTGCACCAATAAGGGCTAGTTTGTCATTAGAATTTATATTCACAGGAAGTGCTTAATCATTTATTAAAATACAATTTATTTATATATAACGCTATAACAAATACAAAAAAGCCGACTTAGGGAGTCGGCTTCGTTTATTTAAATAAGGACTACTAATTTCGTCAGGACTGTATATATCAGTTCCACTATTTAAAGACGTGACGAAATATTAACGGGCTATTTTTCCCAACGTTCTGCAGCCTTAGCATCGGAATCTCGCGAATCTACCCAACGAGTGGTTTCAGTAGTACGTTCTTTTTTCCAAAACGGCGCTTTGGTTTTCAGAAAGTCCATAACAAACTCACACGCTTCGAAGGCAGCGTCACGATGCGCACTGGATACACCAACGTAAACAATCTGGTCACCGATATCTAGGTCACCCACGCGGTGAATCACTCGCATCTTCTCAATCGGCCAGCGAGCTTCAGCTTGGTCGCAAATCTCGCTCAGCGACTTCTCTGTCATACCCGGATAATGCTCTAGAGACAAACCAATTACGTTGTCGCCAAGATTCATGTCGCGAACTTTACCAACAAACGTCACTACCGCTCCTGCAGCTGTACCTTGAGCTAGATAATCGTATTCGTCACCCACAGAAAAGTCTTCAGCAGTAACTACTACTCTGGGATCAATAACTCGAGAGTCATTCATGGTTAACCTCCAGTAACTGGTGGGAAGAAAGCCACTTCATCGCCGTCTTTCACTTCAGTCGTCAAAGGTACGATTGATTGGTTAAGTGCTGCCAGCAGCTTGCCCTCTTCCAATGCGATATCCCATTTGCCTTCTTTTGTTACAAGGTGGCTGCGAATCGCTTCAATAGTATTGTATTGCGCATCGACTTCTAGGCTATCAACACCGACAAGTTCACGAGTTTGTGCAAAGAAAAGTACCGTAATCATGATTCCACCTTGAAGTGACCTGATTTACCACCCGTCTTCTCTAACAGGCGTACGTTCTCGATAACAATGTCTTTCTGAACAGCTTTACACATATCGTAAATCGTTAGCGCAGCAACAGAAGCAGCCGTTAGCGCTTCCATCTCAACGCCCGTCTTACCTGCAAGCTTACAAACAGATTCAATGCGAACCTTGTTTTCAGATTCGATAGCTTCTAGCTGCACTTCTACTTTAGTTAGTAGTAGAGGGTGGCACAGTGGAATCAAGTCCCAGGTCTTCTTCGCCGCTTGGATGCCAGCAATACGTGCCGTCGCAAAAACATCACCTTTATGGTGGCTACCAGAAACAATCAGCTCTAGCGTTTCTGCTGACATTTGAACGAAAGCTTCCGCTCTCGCTTCGCGTACAGTTTCCGCTTTAGCCGATACATCGACCATGTTCGCTTCGCCAGACGCATTAATGTGTGTAAATTGGCTCATACTCAAACCACCTTATACAGAAAGATGTGGCATAAAGTTACAAGGGCGGTGGCTAGCATCCATTTGTTGCTTGATGATCTTCGTCCAACCGGTGCGACAAGCACCTGTAGAACCTGGCATCGCAAAGATTACTGTGTGGTTAGCAAAGCCCGCAATCGCACGCGACTGAATTGTCGAAGTACCAATCTCTTCGTAAGACACTTGACGGAAAAGCTCACCAAAGCCTTCTACTTCTTTGTCGAATAGTGGCTTAAGTGCTTCAGGTGTACTGTCACGAGAAGTGAAACCCGTACCGCCAGTGATCATGATCGCTTGCACGCTGTCATCAGCGATCCACTGAGATACGATCGCGCGGATCTTGTACATATCGTCAATAACGATTTGCTTATCAACCACGTTGTGACCCGCTTCTTTAGCATGCTCAGCTAGGTAACCACCTGACGTGTCATTTTCTTCTGTACGTGTATCTGAAACCGTTAGTACTGCAATGTTTGCTGCTTGGAATTTGCTTTCTGCGTGACCCATTTGTTCACCTATATAAATTTTCAATGATTAGACTGATTCGCCCAGCCTAAGGAAGCTGAGCGATAAAATGCTTTAGAGTGTGTAGCGGGTTAACCGCCGATTGACGCCAAGTTTGGAGTCATGCCGCTGTTGCCATCGTGTAAGAAGTGGCTAACGGACTTAGTTTGAAGCTGAGCCTGAATTCGATCAATGAGCTCTTGCTCTTGTTGATCTTCTTGAATCAGATCTCGCAGTTCAACACCGTGGTCGCCAAACAGACATAGGTGAAGTTTACCGGTCGCTGAAACGCGCAGTCGGTTACAACTCTCACAAAAGTCTTTCTCATAAGGCATGATTAAACCGATTTCACCCTTGTAGTCTGGGTGGACAAACACTTGTGCCGGACCATCATTAACGGCTTTGACTTTTAATAGCCAACCATTAGCAATAAGCTGATTGCGAATCGCAACGCCAGAAACATGGTGTTTATCGAACAACTCGTCCATCTCGCCGGTTTTCATAAGCTCGATAAAACGTAATTGAATAGGTTTGTCTTTGATCCAATTAAGGAAGGCTGGTAACTCCTGACTATTGAGGTCTTTCATTAATACGACGTTTACTTTGACTTGTTCAAAGCCAACCTCAAACGCTTTATCAATACCTCGCATAACCTCTGTAAACTTATTCTCACCAGTGATCTGATGGAACATACGCGAATCTAAACTATCCACGCTAACGTTTATGTGGGTTAAACCAGCATCACGCCATTGCTCTACTTGTTTCTCCATGCGGTAGCCATTAGTTGTGGTGGCTACTTTTTCGATGCCAGGAGTAGAAGCGACGGTATGTATGATTTCAGGAAAGTCTTTACGCAGGCTCGGCTCTCCGCCTGTAATGCGGATCTTTGAGGTACCACAATCTGCAAACGCTTTAACAACGCGTTTGATCTCGGGAACACTTAAAAAAGACGAATTTTTTTGCCCTGACGGTTTATAACCATCTGGCAAGCAGTAAGTACATTTAAAGTTACAGACGTCTGTAACCGACAAGCGCAAGTAATAAAACTTGCGATGGAATCTATCTTCGAATTGTTGCGCCACGGAACACCTTTCCAAACACGGGAGGCATAATCATTTCCAATTAAGCCCTTGTGACAACATGTCACTGGCTCTTGATGCGTATCGGTACAGCAAATACCACTGTGCGACTTAGCATGCGAGAGCTCGGAGTTATGGCAACTGCACGTTATATTCACACACGCAGTAGCTGTGTAATAAAATACTTAATATTTGTACGTGAATCTAGCTCTGATGGTAAAAAACGGGCCACATCGGCAAAAAAAACGTATCAAACGCTCAAAATAACTCTTGTTGAGTATATAGCGAGAAGTATTTAACCTAAATTATAGTTGGTAATAATCTAACAAGAATAAAAAATGAATATTTACGCTTCAAAGAAAGTCGTAGCAATCGGTGGAGGCCATGGCTTAGGTCGTATGCTTGCTGCACTAAAAGACTTTGGTAACAACGCAACTGGCATTGTTGCAACAACGGATAATGGCGGCTCAACAGGACGAATTCGAGACTGCCAAGGTGGTATCGCTTGGGGAGATACACGCAACTGTATCAACCAATTAATAACAGAACCTTCAATTAGCTCGATGATGTTCGAATACCGCTTTCGCGGCCAAGGCGAACTCGACGGTCATAACTTAGGTAACCTAATGCTCACTGCATTAGACAACCTCTCGGTTCGCCCACTAGAAGCGATTAACCTAATTCGAAATATGCTCAAGGTCGATGTCAATATCGTCCCAATGACGGAGCACCCTTCTGACCTCACAGCCCTATCCATGGACGGTCGTTGGGTAACCGGCGAAACCAATGTTGATGACATGACCGAAAAGCTACGCATGATGGATTTGTCGCCAGAAGTCCCCGCAACCAAAGAAGCCGTTGCGGCCGTCGAACAAGCAGACTGTATCGTTCTTGGTCCTGGCAGCTTTCTGACCAGTGTGATGCCCCCGCTTCTTCTGCCTGAAATTGGTAAAGCAATCTCGGAGAACGCTAAGGCTAAAGTTATCTTCGTTGAAAACCTTTCGCCAGAGCACGGCCCTGCAGGGAAAATGACCCTTCAAGAACAATTAGAGTGGTGTGAGCGCACCTGTAAAGCGAGAAAAATCGATGTCGTGCTGGGCAATGCTCCACACCCTGAACTTGAAGGACTCTGGAACTGTATAACCACTGACCTTGCTTCTCCCAATCGAGATTGGCGACATGACCGTGTAAAGCTTCAGTAGGCAATTAGATTCCAGCTAGCCTAGGTCCATATTGATGATGTAAAAAAGGAGCATAACGCTCCTTTTTTTATGCCTGTATCTAGTATACGTCGCCATCAGCGGTTTTAGATGTCGGTCATCAACTGCTGATATTCCTGATAAGTTGTTAGCAACAGTTCTTGCATATTTTGAAAATCAACCTCTGTCACAGGCAAGGCTTGTTTTACTTTTGCATCCAAGCTGATCGCAAAACTGCACAATGAATCTGCGCCAAAACTCGCCGCACTGCTTTTAAGTGCATGGCTAATATCAGCCAAATATTTGGAAGTATCGTTATCTTTATTAAGCTCTAGATGCTCATAATAACCTTTCAATTCACCTAAAAAGATGTCCAATAAAACTGGCACATTCTCTGGCCCTATTTCACTGGCAAGCTCATCAACTTTTTGCTGATTTAATACTTTCGTCATTGTTCTTTTCTTATTGTTTAGTGACTACTGCTTCGCATTCCACGTTTGTAACTTACGATATATCGTCGATGGACTGACATCTAAGAAGCCTGCCGCACGAGGGATGTTGCCATCACATGCTTTTATGGCCTGTTCAATCGCTGTTTTTTCAGTGATCCACAATGGGAAAATGTCTTTTACAGTGATGTCTTCATTTTGCATCTCTTTCAACCGCAGACTGCTCTCAATCGGCTGGTTCAGTGGAGGTGGAAGCATGTTCAGGGTAATCTCTTTACCATTGTTCAGTACCACCACGTTTCGCAACACATTTTGTAGCTGACGAACGTTACCCGGCCACTCGTATTGGTTAAAGCGGTCCAGCACTTCCTGAGCAAAACGAACAAAGGCCTTACCTTCCTCAACAGACATGTAGCCCAGCAGTGAATATGCAATCTCGATAACATCCTCGCCACGCTCACGCAATGGCGGTAGGTGCAGTGGAATTACATATAAACGGTAGTATAAATCTTCTCTAAAGCGACCTTCTTGGACTTCTTTCCAAGGGTCTCGGTTGGTTGCACATACAAAACGAACATCCACACTCTTCATCTTCGAAGAGCCTACTTTTTGGAAAGTACCCGTTTGAATAAAACGCAAAAGCTTGGTTTGTAGCTCAAGATCCATCTCACACAACTCATCGAGGAACAAGGTTCCACCATCGGCAAGTTCAGCCGCACCTTGACGATCGGTTGCAGCGCCAGTAAAGGCACCTTTTACGTGACCAAACAGCTCACTTTCGATTAAATCTTTAGGAATAGCCGCACAGTTAATCGCAATGAATGGCTTATCACCACGCTTACTCGCCGCGTGAATCGCTTCTGCACACACCTCTTTTCCGGTACCACTTTCACCGGTAATGAAAATACTCGCTTTACTCGATGCCGCGGAATCGATTGTTCGATAAACCTGCTGCATGGTTTGGCTACTACCGATGAATCCTTGATAGTTTTGATTACCCGGGTTTTCAGAACTGTTCTTCAGTTTAGTGGCTTTGCGTATCGCGTTATTCACCGTGATACGGAGTCGATCGGCTTCACAAGGTTTAATAAGGAAATCTTGAGAACCATGACGCATGGCTTCTACTGCGGTATCGATAGAGCCGTGAGCCGTCATGAAGATAACGGGGACTTCTGGGTATTTTTGTTTTACAGCAAATAGTACGTCCATACCCGTCATATCAGGAAGGCGCAGATCTAATAAGATGAGGTCAGGGATTCGATGATTCAAACTCTCAATTGCATCGCGACCTGTGCCGACAATGTTGATATCAATTTCGAGCGGTGTAAGATACGAGCGATATAAAGCGGCGACCGAAGCCGTATCCTCCACCATCAACAAATACTTTGATTTGTTATCTAGCGTTTTTGATTGCATATCCTAGCCATTTATAATTTGCATTTCTTATTATAGTCGCATTCCGCTTTGCATTATGCAAATCAACCACGGTATTTGTATTATATTTCTCTACCTGCTTCAAATAATCAATGTATTAGCTACATGGCACGAACGATGCAACGGCTAGATTGACCTTCGGGTCACCTAGCCAACTGACGTTGTTAGTGGACTCAGTGTTCACAAACGTAAGCCAGTAGAACATTTACTACTGGCTGTTTTTTGTCTGAAACACTCTCCACTTTAAATTTTTCCGATATAAACTTCTTGAATAAGAATTGAGATTAGCTGTTGGTAATGAACTGCTTTCTCAACTGCTCTATCTCATCACGCTTTTGCGCCGCTAATTCAAATTCCAAGTTCTGAGCATGTTGATACATCGTAGCTTCTAGCTTACTGATCTCTTTATCAAGCTGCTGCGGGGTAAGCACGGTGTAATTTTCAGAAGGCTCGGCGACTTTCGATAGTGGAACCTGCTTAGATTGTCGCTGCTGTTTCGACTTAGTGAGATCACCCAGCTCCATAATATCTTTGATATTACGTTTCAGTGCTTGCGGAGTGATGCCTTGCTCTTCATTGTAAGCCTGTTGTTTCTCCCTGCGACGGTCGGTTTCATCAATCGCTTTTCTCATCGACTTAGTAATTGAGTCTCCATACAAGATCGCTCGACCCTCCAAGTTACGTGCCGCACGACCAATCGTTTGAATAAGAGAACGTTCAGATCGCAAGAAGCCCTCTTTGTCAGCATCAAGAATCGCCACCAGCGATACTTCAGGCATATCCAAACCTTCACGAAGTAAGTTAATACCCACTAACACATCAAACTCGCCCAAACGTAGATCTCGAATGATCTCGACACGCTCAACGGTGTCGATGTCTGAGTGTAAGTAACGCACTTTAACCCCGTGTTCACTGAGATACTCTGTTAAATCTTCTGCCATTCGTTTCGTTAGCGTCGTGACCAACACTCGCTCTTCCTTAACAGAGCGTATTCTTATCTCAGATAACAAGTCATCAACCTGAGTAGCAACCGGACGAACTTCAATAATAGGGTCAAGCAAACCCGTCGGACGAACCACTTGATCGGCAATTTCGCCATCTGATTTTTCTATCTCATAGTTACCAGGCGTTGCTGAAACGAATATCGTCTGCGGAGCGATCGATTCAAACTCGTCAAACTTCATAGGACGGTTATCCAGCGCAGAAGGCAGCCTGAAACCAAACTCAACCAAGGTTTCTTTCCGAGATCGGTCACCTTTATACATGGCACCAATTTGCGGCACCGTTACGTGTGACTCATCGATGATCAGCAGGCCATCGTTAGGTAAATAATCGAACAGCGTAGGGGGCGCTTCCCCTTCCGCACGACCGCTTAAGTATCGTGAATAGTTTTCGATACCCGAACAAAAGCCAAGCTCAGTCATCATCTCGATATCAAACTGTGTTCTTTGAGAGATACGTTGTTCTTCTAACAGTTTGTTGTTGTCTTTTAGGTATTGAGCCCTATCGCGCAATTCATCTTTAATCTTCTCAATCGCTTCAAGGATTTTTTCTCTTGGGGTTACATAGTGAGTTTTTGGATAGACCGTAAAGCGTGGTAAGTCTCTTTGCTTAATCGCACCAGTCAGTGGATCAAAAATACTAATACAATCGACTTCGTCATCGAACATCTCAATTCGAACCGCATCTTGGTCAGATTCAGCCGGGAAGATATCGATCACTTCACCACGAACACGGAACTGACCACGTTCAAAGGCGACATCGTTTCTTGAATATTGCAGCTCAGCCAAGCGGCGTAAAATATCACGCTGATCCATCACCTCACCGCGACTCAAATGAAGCATCATCTTCAAGTAAGACTTAGGATCACCAAGACCGTAGATAGCCGACACAGAAGCCACAATGATGGCGTCTTTTCGCTCGAGTAAGGCTTTGGTTGCCGAAAGCCTCATCTGTTCAATATGAGCGTTCACAGACGCATCTTTCTCGATGAACGTGTCCGTGGTTGGAACGTAGGCTTCAGGTTGGTAGTAATCGTAGTAAGAAACGAAATACTCAACGGCATTGTTTGGAAAGAAAGATTTCATCTCACCGTAAAGTTGAGCCGCCAATGTCTTATTAGGCGCTAACAGGATCGCAGGTCTTTGAGATTGGGAAATGACGTTGGCAAGAGTAAAGGTTTTACCAGAGCCTGTTACCCCTAATAAAGTTTGATGTGCCAAACCGGAATCTAGTCCGTCCAATAATTTGGTTATCGCAGTCGGCTGGTCACCGGACGGGCTGTAGTCCGATACCAAGTCAAAGAGTTTACTCATAGGTCGCCATTTCCATACTGTTTTTATAATCAGGTCATTGTCACTCTAGGAGGAGTGTCGTTGCAACTATTATCTAGAGAAACGCATCTTAAGATCTGATATCAGTTATAGCTTTTATTTTTATAACTTGGTATTATCCGTGCCCCTGCAAAGTTTCTTCAGCTATATTACTCTAATTTTAATCCACTACTTTTCCCCAAAAAATCTAAAAATACCGCTTGTTCTGCTGTTTTCTTTATAATCTAAAAAAGTTATACAACAGCGATATTTCAATACAAACTCTTTAAATACATTACTTTATTTGTATTTTTTACATTTTCAGATTTATCCCGATTATTGTTGTTAAGATTTCACACACACACTTATCCACAATTTTGGTGGATAACTAAAGCAAAGCTAAATCCGATAAGGTGTTCAAGAAAGTAAAGTTTTTTATCTTACTTTTTTCTGCTATTTTTTGTTGACAGAAAATCGGACTATTATTAAAATTCGCATCGCTAACAAGCAATTCCCCTTTAGTTCAGTTGGTAGAACGGCGGACTGTTAATCCGTATGTCGCAAGTTCAAGTCTTGCAAGGGGAGCCAAATTCAGAAAAGAGCCCAATCGAAAGATTGGGCTCTTTTCGTATATAACTGCGACTAACTTGTTCCAAGTTAATGTCACACCCGAATCGCCGGACCTTGCTACACGCCCGTTTTCGAGCCTCAGAAAAGAGGCCAAACTTAAGAAGCCGCATCACTCGATGCGGCTTTTTGCGTTTTAGTTACAGCAGAACTCGGTGAACTCAGTATTAATAATTAACATCCATAAAAAACGCCTCACTAGGAGGCGTTGGAGCTTAGTGACTAAACTGAGTTTTATTCTAGATTAGACGTCGTTTAGCGGTTATGCTTCTGCAGTAATAACATTTACCGGAGTTTCTTTATCAGCTTGGTCTTTATCAAAACCTTCGTGTAGATGGTAGTAACGTTTATAAACAAGAGCACTTACCGTCATTAGAATCGCAGGGACTCCTACCATCATGAACTGTAAACCCATAATTGTACTGTCAGACTGTTCAACGTTTGGTACATAACCTACCACCGACAACCCCATACCAACAATAAAACCACCAGCCGCGCCTGCAAACTTAACAAGCATCGTTTGAACAGAGAAGATAACACTCTCACTGCGACGACCTGTTTTGTGCTCACCGTAATCCACGACATCGGCAAGCATTACAGTTTGCAGTGCGTTAGCGATACCGACACCAAACTTGATTGCAGCGCCTGCGATACCGATTAGAATCGTGCTACCTGGTGCGATAAAGCCCATGATAAGTAGCGTGATACAAGACAGCACTGGGAAGCCACAAGCAATAACCCATAAGTGCTTGCGTGGTAACACTGATGCAATACGAGGGAACAAGAAAACACCAGCGACTTCAGCGACACCTGCGACCATCATATATACTGGGAACAGGTCAGCATTGCCTAAGGCATAAGAAAAGTAGTAAATCGCAAAACCACCAACTAGCAAGTTTGCTATTTGGAACGACAATACGGTACCAATAAGTGCTTTTAGCTGGTCATTCTTACCAATGATAACCAGTACATCTTTAAAACTGAAGCGTTCTGCTGGTTTAGCATTCGCCGGTGCAGATTTTTCTTTCACGTTACGAGCAATCAAAAACGCACTCATCACGAACAATACCGCAATCAAAATAGCTACGTTGAAGAAGCCTTGCCCTTGGTCACCATCACCAAGCTTACCAACAATGTGTAAACCATAAGTACCAGTGACAAACCACGCTAAGCTAGCAAACAGTCTCGGCCACACAACAAGCTTTTCACGTTCTTGACGAGAGCTAGATAACGCAGGAATCATAGACCAGTATGGAATATCCATAATGGTGTACGTAAGCCCCCACAGAATATAAGCAGCGGCTGCATAAATGTATAACGTAGTGCCTTCAAACATATGCGTACTAAAAAGACCCACTAGCACTACAGCATTTAATAAGGTACCAATAACAATCCAAGGACGAAATTTACCAAATCTAGAGCGCGTGTTATCAACGATAACGCCCATCATTGGGTCGGTGACCGCATCGACAATGCGCGCGGCCAAAAAAATAGTACCCACAAATGCCGCTGACAACCCAGCAACGTCGGTAAAGTAAAACATTAAGAAAATGTAGATCGGAGCACAGGCAAAATCTTTACCTAAAGCCCCAAGTCCATAAGATAATTTGGTTTGTAGAGTAATTTGATCAGACATAGTATTTCCTTCAGGCGCGTAACTTCATCTCCTAACAGACGTTGAAACGCTTACCTTTTATTTATAATAATTTATCCACTCAAGTTCTGTTTTAGAGCCACTCTATGGTCGCTTCTTAAAACACTCAAGTATCAAGTCCGACGCTAATGTAACCATTCCAACGAACAGATACTGTGATCAACAACCATTCAAATGGAAACGTTTTCAGTCAACTATCTAAAGTGAGAGATCGAACAATAAAAAAAACATTTTCTAGGAAATACCGGTAATTAAAGCGCTAAAAACAGCTAACAAGGCAAGATTAAGCATGAGAACGATTACACTACGTCATATTAAATTGTGTATTACCTAGCCCCCTTACGCTAGTAAGGTCGCTTTAAGCCTATTAGATAATTATTGATGACTTATTGAAGGCAATAAAAAACCGCGTAAGTGCACCTACGCGGTTCGTCAAATATAAAAGTCGAAGCTAAAACTTAGTCGATACGTTCAAACTTAATCAGCATCGCTGTTTCTGCATCAAGTATTGGCATCGTTAGACCAACCTCAGCACACCAAGCACCTGATAGCTCACAGCCAGCTTCTGTCCATGGTGGTTGATAATTCACAATATCGTCGTAGTTTAACGGTTTATCAATCACAGAAACTTTGTATAAGCTTTGTGGATCTAGCCCAGGCATGCGCAAATGACCGCTCAACGAATTAGTTGGCATTGCCAGCTGTGCAATCATCACAACAGCTTCTGACACATCTTCGGAAACGACCGCATGGATTTGATGGGCACTATCGTCCGTTGGAACTCGCCAAGTTCTCCCGCTATGCAGTAACGGACGCAGCATCTTATGTAGCTTTATGTAGTGCTCAAAACCCTGTTTCTCTTCTTGAACTTCTTTTACAGGGTCTAATTCAATCCCCATATGACCAAACAGTGCTGTCAGGCCACGAAACTCAATACTATGACGACGACGGGTGCTATGGCAGTGGCTCGCACCTATATGACTTCCCATTACCTCAGGAGGGAAGAAGTAGCTCATCCCGCGCTGAATAGTTTGCCTTTCTAATGCATCATTGTTATCTGAAGCCCAAAAACGTTGCGTACGCTTAAGAACCTCAAAATCGATACGACCACCTCCAGCCGCACAAGATTCAATATCAACCATAGGGTGCTTATCTCGGACTTTATCGACCAACTCATAATAGCGAGCGGTTTGTTGATGAGCTGCAGCCCTGCCTAAATGCGCAGGTTGTACAACTTCTCGGTTCATATCCCACTTAATGTAAGCAATGTTGTACTTACTTAAGAAATGATCAAGACGTTCAAACAGAAAGTCGAATGCTTGTTGATTCTGAAGATTGATAACATATTGATTGCGACCAGTTGGTTGGTCATAGCCGTCCACCGCGAGCAACCAGTCTGAGTGGGTTCGGTATAAGTCAGAATCCTTATTGATCATCTCAGGTTCAAACCACAATCCAAACTCCATACCTAATTGATTAACGTGTTCAACTATCGGCTCTAAACCACTTGGGTATTTTTTTTCATCTAAGAACCAATCCCCTAGTGCGGCCTTGTCTCCACAGCGCCCTTTGAACCAGCCATCATCAATGATAAAGCGCTCTACTCCCATATCCGCGGCTTGGCTAGCCATCGACATAATATAATCAGGATCATGGTCAAAATAGATGCCTTCCCATGTATTAAGATGGATAGGTCGAGGCTTTTGTACGAAAGACTCCGGCAAGATGGAACCTCTCACGTGGGAGTGGAATTGGTGGCTCATTCCATTTAGGCCTTCCGAGCTGAAACTGGCATATAACCAAGGTGTCGTTAAGCTTTCACCTTCATCCAATGCAATCTCGCCCGGTAGATAAATAACTTCCGCTTGCACGTAGCGACGACCGTCTGCTTTTACATCCGCGCGCAGTCTGTGATTACCACTCCAAGCGAAGTGAATACCCCACACATCACCTGCCATTTCATTAAAGTTAGCGGTACCAACAACCATCGCTGGATAATGTTCATGAGACGTTCGTCCGCGGCGATTTTCTTGTTGATAGCCCCCTTGCTGTAAGGGTTGACGCACCGTTTGGAACTCATGTACCCAGCGGCCGTAGTACGTCATCAACTCATTAGCTCTTGCTGGTAATGGTAATGTATTGGCGAGACGGCTCACCTGATAAAGGCCGGCTTTAACGTTGCTTAAGGTGTGACGAGATTTCACAACATCATGTTTATCAAGGCATAACTCGGTTGTTAAACGTAAGCCTGCACGTACATCTTCACTCTCAATGATTAAGTTAGATGGTGTTTGTTGAATATCCGTAATAGAGAACACAGGCGCCCAGTCCAATCCGTCTCGGTGTCCTTCTAATGCCGGACTGCTGAACACACCGCGCCCGAGTTCTGGGCTCAGCGACATAGCAACATCATTATCAAGGCGACCGCAAGGAACAGGCCTTTGAAGAGAAACACGAAAGTTTGCTAGATCGCCACGAACTGGAACTCCCCAATGCAGAATTTCCGCGAAATCACCAAGTTCAACGATCAGTTGCGAGTCTTTGCCCGTAATTTCTACTAGGGATTTATTCGTCATTTTATTTAACCTTAAGGCGTTTAATTACCCCGTATCATAATTATTGAGCTGAGAGTTTCTGTGATCAAACCCAAAATCATGAAAACGTTTCCATTAAATATTATAAGATTAATAGGTTCAAATAATACCTCCTAATTCAAAGATTTATACCAACAATCACCTCAACACATATACTCCAGATCCCAAAAAATAGGGGTATTCCACATTAAATAAAGCGTTATAATATTAAAATAAACAGGAGTTTAACAACAATCAAACCCATAAAATTCAATGGGTTATGATATAGCTGTAATTTGAAAATTAGCTCAGACACATTTCCTCTTGAACTCGCCACACCACACTCGTATTCTTAACCTTTAGAGTACAACTATGAAGTGTCTCCCTGGGTCCTAACTTTTACATTCCAGCTTGACGGTATAGAACTCAATGCCTGTAGCCTAACTTCAGCATTGAATTTGATACTTGCTTCCTTGTCTCACATGCCCAGTTATCATTGACTGGGCTGCTTTTCCCCTCAAAAAATCCCCAAGACACTGATAGCCCTAGCCTCGCATCACTATTACCTACGTCCGAACACAACGAACAACTTCAGCTCTAACGCACGGTCAACCTCCACAACCCCTTAAATAGAAAACGATTCCACTAAAAATCCACAGAAATCGCTATAAAACCTCCACTACAAGCTCAATAATCAGATCAAAATCACACAAAATAGTCACAAACCCATCAATAGAGCAAAAATGCCAACCTCATCATGAAAACGTTTCCATTGTTTATTTACACTCTCGCTCGAGTTAGGACTCAAACATAAAAATATCCATAAAAAAAATAATGGAGACACTTCATGAAACAAAAAATGCTAGTTAAAGCATTAGGATTCACTCTGGCCCTCACCCCATTAATCAGCTCCGCTGCAGTGGAAAACGTAACGTATTTTGGTTATGCGAAATGGGGCAACATCTACACCGACAATGACCAACATAACGATGGAAAAGGAGAACGAAACGACGTTATTCGAGCAAGCCAAGGTTACGGTAACTATCGTTTAGGCAATGAATTGAACTGGTGGGAAGCCGGTGTTAAAGCGGATGTATGGCGCGACAATGACGCCTATTTTGATACCACTATCTACCTGGGTAGTGGAGATAGCTGGGGGGATGTCAGCACGATCCAACTTTGGTCGGCAGGTCATGGCCTTATCGACGGCCAACCCAACGCAAAAATTTGGGCTGGTGAACGTTTTTACCGTCGCCACGAAGTCCACATGATAGATGTGAAGTACTGGGATACATCTAGTACCGGTGTTGGTATTGAAGATTGGGATCTCGGCTTTGCTGATGCTCACTTAGCCTGGATGGCACCAAATTCCAGTGACGATGGGCGTAGTCTTCATAACATTGATGCTCGCTTGAGCGGCATTGAATTGAGTGACACAGCAGATCTTACTCTTGGTTTGAACTACGTAACCACGCAGAACTCGAGCTACGACGATAAAGACATTACTACTTCTGGCGCAATGCTCTCTGCACTTTACCGTCAAGCTTGGAACTACGGTTCAAACACCTTGGCCTTCCAATATGGTACCGATGCGTTGGCAGGCGGATTAATGAGTGCTGAAGGTGGCTCAAACAGAAAATACAGCACGGGCGTTGAACACGATGGCTCTAGCTGGCGACTGTTTAACCACGGTGACTTGAATATCAGTGAAGATGTTCAAGTGATGTACTCCATCGCTTATCAAGACAAAAACCTAGATAACAACGATGGTGAGAAGTGGTTCAGTGTGGGTGCGCGCCCTCAATATGCTTGGACAGATTACATGTCGACAGCATTAGAGGTGGGTTACGAAACGGTAGAAGCTCAAAACGGAGCCGGCACCAACGATATGTATAAAGTGACCGTGGCTCAAATGTTCCAAGCTGGCAAAGGGGTATGGGCTCGCCCATCAATCCGTATCTTTGCAACTTACTCTGAATCAAATAACGAGTGGGATCGTGGTAACGAAGTGTATGGCACGGCGACGAGCATAAACGCAGAGACCGTCGATGAGATTACCTTTGGTTTCAACGTAGAAACTTGGTGGTAAACCACAACCTCCGAGCGTCTATTCAATTAACGAATTGACGCTCTACACTGGAATAGCAATTTAACGGGGAAAGCCGCTGTTTTCCCCTTTACTAAGGTAGCAATCAGATGAAATTAAAATCATTGGTGACCATTGTCGCTGCACTCACCGTTAGCGCATGCAGCGGAATACCAGAAAATGAACTCAATACTGATTTCAATAACAGTGCATGCTGTTCTCAATTAAATGCGCTGCCAACGACTCAATTGCCTATTCCATTTCACCAACAAGTGATTATGGACGGTCATTTACCGACCCTCTCCTCTTCATTGTTAAACCAAAATACACAGGCAAGTAGGCAGCGCTTTCCAACTATCGCGTATCAAATCAGTAACACGACAGAATCGCTGTCTTTATTAATTCGCTCATACATTAAAGATGACGCGCTTTTCGCTCCGTCTGTTTATGTCTTTGACAAACAATGGCAACTGCTAGGTCATTACAACGCTAACGACTTCACTTACCACCCTACCTCTATGCAAGGCCTAGAAAGAATTGAGGTATCCATTTCACTTATGCCCCAACGAGACAATGCACAATATGTTGTTGTCAGTACCGATAGCACAAAATTAGACAGCACTATCAGCCGTATTCGCCCGGAAGAATTGTATTCAGAATCTCAGCAAATCATAGGCAATAAGCAACTGCCTCTGACTGCCACGTTGAGCAGCGTAGGTGTCATTGATGTCACGGCGAGCAAATCAACAAACAACGCCGTTTTGACTCTATTGGCTGAGCTTGGCGTTTCATCCAACAATGAGCCCGATACCTTAGGTTCAAAGCAAGTTTCTCAACCATCAACTCAGGCAGTTGAAACCAATCAAAAGGCGCAATGGCTGAATATCCAAAAGGACATCGACCAAGCCCTAAACAACAATGACATCAAACAAGCCGCATTTATTGCTAATCAAGCGGCCGAACAGGGCATGCCCGAAGCAAAAGGTTATTTATTAAAACAGCTAGCTGAATAAGCCAACAGAACAATACGTAGAACCAACTATTTGATAACGGTCATCACGGTTTAAAAAACTGATGACTTAATAGAATTATTACCAATATTGAACACTTTAAGAGTAGGAATACCATGAAGGCATTTTCAAACATCATCCAAAGACGCGATTGGGAAAACCCGCAGTCTGTGAATATCCACTGCCTAAATGCGCACAGCCCATTATCAAGCTACCGCAATCTCGAACACGCCCGAGACGGCATTGAATCACGACGTAAATCTCTTAATGGACAATGGAAGTTCAAATACTTTGACACACCGGAAAACGTTAACGGTGAGTTCATCGAAACAAGTTTTGATGACTCACAATGGGACGAAATAACTGTTCCTGCTAACTGGCAACTTCAAGGCTACGATAAGCCGATTTACGCTAACGTAAAATACCCATTTGAAGTCAATCCACCGTTCGTTCCAGCAGACAACCCAACCGGTTGTTACCGTACTCAAGTTACATTAACGGAACAAGATTTAGAGAACACACAACGTATTATCTTTGATGGTGTAAATTCTGCTTTTCATCTTTGGTGTAACGGTGACTGGGTTGGCTACAGCCAAGATAGCCGCTTGCCTGCCGAGTTTGACCTAACTCAGTACCTAACAGTTGGCGAAAACACACTTTCAGTAATGGTGATGCGTTGGTGTGATGGTAGTTATCTTGAAGACCAAGATATGTGGTGGCTAAGCGGTATTTTCCGTGATGTAACCTTGCTAGCAAAACCAAAGCAGTGCATTGAAGATGTGTTCGTTACACCAGACTTAGACTCGTGCTACCGCGATGGTTCGCTATCTATCGTGACAAAAATTACTGCACCAGACATCTTCCAAGTTCAGGTTCAATTGTTTGAAGGCAACCACGCGGTGACCGAACCGATTATCGATCGCCCACACAATCGCCGCATTGATGAGCGTGGGACATACAATGATGTGGTATTCCAAACTCTTCATGTCCGAGAGCCAAAGAAGTGGAGCGCAGAAGTTCCTAATCTCTATCGAATTGTCGTTTCATTGCTTGATGAACAAGGTAAACACCTAGAAAGTGAAGCTTATCAAGTTGGTTTCCGAAAAATAGAAATGACCGACGGTCAGCTAAAGCTAAACGGCAAACCGCTATTGATTCGCGGCGTAAACCGTCATGAGCATCACCCAGAGTTGGGGCATGTGATGACGGAAGAAGATATGATCCGTGATATCTGTCTAATGAAGCAGTACAACTTCAACGCTGTACGCACAGCTCACTATCCTAACCACCCTAGATGGTATGAACTGTGTGATGAATACGGTTTATATGTGTGTGATGAAGCAAACATCGAGACACACGGCATGCAGCCTATGAACCGCTTGTCTGCCGACCCGCAATGGGCACACGCTTATATGAGTCGATACACACAAATGGTGATGCGTGATAAAAACCACGCTTCAATTATCATTTGGTCTTTGGGCAACGAGTCAGGGCACGGCAGCAGCCACAATGCGATGTATGCTTGGTCGAAACAGTACGACCCTTCTCGCCCTATACAGTACGAAGGCGGCGGTTCGAACACCACAGCAACTGACATCATTGCTCCAATGTACGCACGTGTTAACAGCACTATCGAAGACGATGCGGTTCCGAAGTGGTCTATCAAAAAATGGGTTTCTTTACCTAATGAGCAACGCCCGCTGATCCTTTGCGAATACGCGCACGCAATGGGTAACAGCTTAGGTAGCTTTAACGATTACTGGGATGCATTCAGAGACTACCCTCGCCTGCAAGGCGGCTTCATCTGGGATTGGGTTGACCAAGGCCTAAGCCAATGGGATGAAAACGGTGAACACTTCTGGGCATACGGTGGCGACTTCGGTGACACGATCAACGACCGTCAATTCTGCATCAATGGTTTGATCTTCCCAGATCGCAGCATACATCCAACCTTGGAAGAAGCGAAGTACTGCCAAAGAATGATCAGCGTGACATTGGATGAGCAAACTGAAAACCAAGTCCGCCTAACGGTGACCAATGAAAACCTATTCCGTGCGACTGATAATGAAACACTGAACTGGCAATTGCTCGAAAACGGCATCGCGATTCAATCGGGCAAACAAATTTTAGCAATTGCGGCAGACAGCTCGCAAGCTCTTGAAATAGATATGATGTTCGTACCAAAAACAGAGGCTCAATATCATCTCGACACAGATATCACTCTGACTCATTCAACCCAATGGGCGAAAGAAGGCCATGTTTGTGCAACGGAACAGTTTGCCTTGCGTAACCAAGCTGGATTACAAATTCCTGAGCCGAAGAACGCCCTCGCACCTCAAGTAAAACAAAACGACACTCACGTGATGGTGTCTAGCCTAGATGAAACACATCAATGGCAATGGGATACACAAAGCGGATTACTTACGAATTGGATTGTCGATGGACAACCTCAGGTACTCAAAGCACCAGAAGATAATTTCTATCGTGCGCCACTAGATAACGACATTGGCATCAGTGAAATAGACAACATCGACCCGAACGCATGGGCTTGTCGATGGGAACTTGCAGGTATTGGTCAATGGGAACGTCAGTGTACAAGTTGTATCGTGCAAGCACTCGCAGATTCAGTACAAGTGGCGTCAGTATTCGCCTACCAATTTAATGGCCAAATCCAAGCGATTACAAAATGGCAATACACCTTAAATAACCTAGGTGAAATGAATATCGCGGTTGATGTCACCTTAGCCGATCACTTACCACCGATGCCGCGTATTGGTCTTGAAATGGAGCTGCCTTTACCAATCGAAACCGCGAATAAAACACCGATTTCATGGCAAGGTTTAGGGCCGTTTGAAAACTACCCTGACCGCTTAGCCGCTGCGCGATTCGGTTTACACAAACAAACACTGGATCAGATGCACACGCCGTATATATTCCCAACCGATAGCGGGTTACGTTGTGGAACCAAAAACTTGAATGTGGGAAGTATCGGGATCGAAGGCGATTTTTCATTCAGTGTGAGTCAGTACAGCCAGCAACAATTAACGGATGCTAAGCATATCAATAACCTGACTCGTGAAGATAAAATCTATGTACGCGTTGATCACCAACATATGGGCGTTGGTGGTGATGATTCTTGGAGCCCAAGTGTTCACCAAGAGTTTCAACTCACCGACAATCAATATCGTTATCAGGTTACGCTAACAAGCACATCATAAGTAAAATTAAAGTCAACGGCTCGACCTTAAGCCGCTTGGTTTTGCGATGCTCTGACTAGCTTGATTCACACGCCAATGTGATTCCAAAGCCGAGCTCTTGACTAGAGCTTGGCTTTTTATTTTCAAACGAATAAGTCAATCAGAAATAAACCATTAAACCTCGTCATATTTGATGTTTAGCATTTGAATTGCCTAACTATCCGTTGTTAAATGTCCAACCATCAGCACACAGCATTATATTTAGAATAAGAGAGCGGAATGGCTACCATCAAAGATGTTGCGAAGGAAGCAGGCGTATCAATCGCGACCACCTCTCGAGTAATCAACAATGCACCTCACACAAGTGAAACCGCGATTGCAGCAGTAAAAGCCGCTATGGAAAAACTCGGCTATCGCCCAAATGCCAACGCCCGAGCATTAGTCAGCAAATCTTCAAATGCGATTGGTGTACTAGTTAATGATGTCTCTGCTCCGTTCTTTGGCTCGATGATCAAAGCCATTGATACCGTGGCAAGCGAGCAAGAAAAACAGTTATTGATTGGCAGTGGCTATCATGACGCCACCAAAGAGCGTAATGCCATTAATCTACTGATTAACAGCCGCTGCGAATCACTCGTTGTTCATAGTAAAGGCATTAATGATGAAGAATTAGTAAAACTGGCAAACGAAGTACCCGGAATGGTGTTGATCAATCGTATTGTGCCCGATATCGAAAACCGCTGTATTGCACTCGATAATCGCCGAGGCTCTTACATTGCAACCGAACACTTGATTAAAAATGGCCACAAACACATCGGCTACATTTGCTCGAGTCACAATATTGAAGATGCTCATGACCGTTTAGGTGGCTACTTAGACGCGCTCAAAGAATACGGCATTGAATCGAACGATGAATACATCGAGTATGGAGAACCTGATGAGCTCGGCGGCGAGCAAGCCATGGTTAACTTGATGGCAAAAAACACTGATATAACTGCCATTGCAACGTATAACGACTATATGGCGGCAGGCTGTTTGGCACTATTACAAGAAAATGGGGTTCATATTCCAGAAGATATGTCAGTTATTGGGTTTGACGACGGCCACATTGCACGTTTCATCTATCCTCGATTAACCACTATTCGCTATCCAATCCAAGTTATGGCAAACCAAGCAGTTAAGCTCTCTCTTCAACTCGCAAGTGACGAACCTAAAGAGCATCCGGAGCACAAATTATTTATGCCAATTTTGGTGCGTAGAGCCTCTGTCCGAAATATTAATTGAGAAAACTCAAACTTTTGAAGACTACGTAATTTTGCCCCTCAATACTGTTTACAAAAAATAGGATTGATTAGATGAGTTATCATTGAGTTAATCTTATTTTTTATTACGATCAAATACCCACCTATACTTAACCTGACCCATCTTAATTAAACGATTACCTGGTTATTTTTTCACCAAGCATCTAAATCCCTAGTGATCCTTGGTTGTTATTAGGCGAGCAAAGCAGGATAATATCGGGATCGGAATCTCAAGAATTAATCCATTATGACCGAATACCTTTTGTTGTTGGTTGGCACAGTGCTGGTCAATAACTTTGTGCTAGTGAAGTTTTTAGGGCTATGTCCTTTCATGGGAGTCTCCAAGAAACTGGAGACTGCGATTGGCATGGGCCTCGCGACGACTTTCGTTCTGACGTTAGCGTCGGTATCTGCATACCTAGTAGAAACCTACATCCTTACCCCTCTGGGTATTGAATACCTGCGTACCATGAGCTTCATTTTGGTTATCGCGGTGGTCGTTCAATTTACGGAAATGGTCGTTCACAAAACCAGCCCGACTCTTTATCGCCTATTGGGTATCTTCCTGCCTCTTATCACCACCAACTGTGCGGTATTAGGTGTGGCACTTTTGAACATCAATGAAAACCACAACTTCATTCAGTCGATCATCTATGGTTTTGGCGCTGCGGTGGGTTTCTCTCTTGTATTGATCCTATTTGCTGCGATGCGTGAACGTATTGCGGTTGCTGATGTTCCAATGCCCTTCAAAGGCGCATCGATTGCGATGATCACAGCAGGCTTAATGTCTCTGGCATTTATGGGCTTTACTGGGTTGGTGAAATAAGCATGAGTACCATTTTAATTGCGATCATTGCGCTAGCCGTTTTAGCCGCTGTTTTTGGCGCTATTTTGGGCTTTGCTTCTATCCGCTTTAAAGTTGAAGCCGATCCTATCGTCGATCAAATCGATACCATCTTACCGCAAACTCAATGTGGTCAATGTGGCTACCCAGGTTGTCGCCCATACGCAGAGGCGATCGCTAACGGAGACAAGATCAACAAATGTCCTCCGGGCGGCCAAGCAACTATTGAGAAGCTAGCAGACTTAATGGGCGTAGAAGTTGAAGACTCCGCTCATGATTTAGATAACAAAGTAAAAACCGTTGCCTTCATTCATGAAGATATGTGTATCGGCTGTACTAAGTGTATTCAAGCCTGCCCTGTTGACGCCATTGTTGGTGGTACCAAGGCACTACACACAGTAATTAAAGATGAATGTACAGGTTGTGATCTATGTGTCGCACCGTGCCCTACTGACTGTATCGAAATGATTCCAGTGGCAACAACGACTGAAAATTGGAAATGGCAGATGAACATCATTCCTGTTACTGATATCACTAACCAAGCCACTGATGCGACTGCATCAGAGCCAAAAGCATAGGGTTAGTTGGTATGATCTCTTTAATTGAACAAATTCGCACGGGCTCTATTTGGGATTTCCCGGGCGGCGTGCATCCTGCTGAAAACAAAAAACAGTCAAATACTACCGATATCACCCATGCAAGGCTTCCTGAAGAAATCGTTCTTCCAGTGAAACAGCACATCGGTAAGCCCGGTAACCTATTGGTTGCTGTTGGTGACACCGTACTAAAAGGTCAACAACTGACGGCCTTAGATACGGGTTTTACTTTGCCAGTACATGCACCAACTTCGGGTGTGATTACCGCTATTGAACCAAGAACCACCGCTCACCCTTCAGGTCTGAGCGAAATGTGCGTGGTTATTAAACCTGATGGCTTAGACACTTGGATTGAAAAAAATCCAGTTGAAGACTTTTCTAAAAAAACCTCTGACGAACTGCTGGATGTGATTCGCCAAGCCGGTATTTCAGGCATGGGCGGCGCGGGCTTCCCTACGGCTAAGAAGCTTCAATCAGGTTTAGGTCGTACCGACATTTTGATCGTCAACGCTGCTGAGTGTGAACCTTACATCACCTCAGATGACAAGTTGCTTCAAGAGCATGCCAACGAAGTTTTAAAAGGCATTGAAGTGGTTGAACATATCCTTCGACCAAAGCTGACCGTTATCGGTATTGAAGACAACAAACCTGATGCAATAAAAGCACTTGAGGTTGCAGCGAAAAACAAAGACATCGTCATTCGAGTTATCCCAACTAAATACCCTTCGGGTGGTGAGAAACAGCTCATCAAGATCCTCACCAATAAAGAGGTTCCAGCTGGTGGTATACCTGCAGATATTGGTGTTTTGGTTCAAAACGTCGGTTCTCTCTACTCTATTAAAAGAGCAGTGGTTGACGGCGAGCCCGTTATCAACCGTGTTGTGACTTTAACAGGGAAGACCTTTAAGCAACCTCGCAACGTATGGGCACTATTAGGTACACCAGTACACGAGTTACTGGAAGAGTTTGGCTACAAAGCGGATAAAAAGCTGCCGCGATTGATTTTGGGCGGCCCTATGATGGGCTTCACTTTACCACATGCTAATGTGCCAATTACCAAAACGTCCAACTGTATTTTAGCGCCGACACGCCGTGAAATTTCGCCAAGCACTTATGAAATGGAATGTATTCGATGCAGTGCTTGTGCCGAAGCATGTCCTGCGTCATTGCTCCCTCAACAACTGCAATGGCATGCGAAAGCCAACGAGTTGGATAAGTGTGAAGAACTAAATATTAAAGACTGCATTGAATGTGGTGCTTGTGCCTTTGTCTGCCCAAGTGAAATTCCTCTTGTTCAGTACTATCGCCAAGCGAAAGCAGAAATCAAAACAAGAAAAGACGAAGCAACAGCTGCAGAACGCGCCAAGATTCGTTTCGAAGAAAAAAACGCTCGCATGGAGCGTGACAAAGCAGAGCGTGAAAACCGCTTCAAGAAAGCCGCTGACAACCGTCGTAAAGACATGAAGTCTACGGATGGCGATGATGCGATTGCAGCTGCGATTGCTCGCGTTAAAGCGCAAAAAACCGCGGCAGACCAAGCTCCTAATGCGGAACCGGCTGTAAAACCTGCGGTTGCAGCGGCTATTGCTAGAGCAAAAGCAAAACAAGCTGCGGCCCAGAAAGCAAATGACGCAGAACCAGATAACTCTGAAATGTCTAAGCTACGTGAAGAGCGTAAACGTCAAGCACGAGAACGTAAAGCACAGCAAGCTGCAACGGATAATCCAACAGAAAGCTCTGGCGATGCTAAGAAAGATGCCGTCGCTGCAGCGATTGCTCGCGCTAAAGCGAAGAAAGCACAACAAACAGAGCCTGCTTCTGAAGCTCCAACTGAAAGTAGTGTCGACGCTAAGAAAGATGCCGTCGCTGCAGCGATTGCTCGTGCTAAAGCGAAGAAAGCACAACAAACAGAGTCTGCTTCTGAAGCTCCGGTTGAAAAATCAGGTGACGCTAAGAAAGATGCGGTTGCTGCTGCAATAGCTCGCGCTAAAGCCAAGAAAGCACAACAAACAGAGTCTGCTTCTGAAGCTCCGGTTGAAAAATCAGGTGACGCTAAGAAAGATGCGGTTGCTGCTGCAATAGCTCGCGCCAAAGCCAAGAAAGCACAACAAGCTAAACAGGAAGAGACAACTGAAACTCCTGAGCCCGAGGCTCCAGAAGAATCTGTCGATCCTAAAAAAGCTGCCGTTGCCGCTGCAATAGCTCGCGCTAAAGCGAAGAAAGCACAACAAGCTAAACAGGAAGAGACAACTGAAACTCCTGAGCCCGAGGCTCCAGAAGAATCTGTCGATCCTAAAAAAGCTGCCGTTGCCGCTGCAATAGCTCGCGCTAAAGCGAAGAAAGCACAACAAGCTAAGCAGATCGAAACAGAAGCAACGACTACTGAACCTGTAATTGAAATTGAAGTGGAAGCTGATATTCAGTCAGAACCAGTCGATCCTAAAAAAGCAGCAGTTGCTGCCGCAATAGCTCGTGCTAAAGCGAAGAAAGCACAACAAGCTAAGCAGATCGAAACAGAAGCAACGACTACTGAACCTGTAATTGAAATTGAAGTGGAAGCTGATATTCAGTCAGAACCAATCGATCCTAAAAAAGCAGCAGTTGCTGCCGCAATAGCTCGTGCTAAAGCAAGAAAGGCGCAGCAAGAGCAAGACAAAAAGAATAATGAGGAGAAAGAGTAGTGGCCTTCTTTATCGCCAGCTCACCGCACGCGCACAATCGTAGAAGCACCCCTGATCTCATGAAATGGGTCGCTATTTGTGCGTTGCCAGGTCTACTAGCTCAAACCTACTTCTTTGGATGGGGTACGCTCATCCAATTAGTATTTGCTATTGCACTTGCTGTTACCTTTGAAACCGCTGTAATGTTGCTAAGAAAACGTCCGCCAGTGATGGCATTGCGTGATTACAGTGCGGTTGTTACCGCTTGGCTGCTGAGCGTCGCGATTCCCCCACACTCTCCGTGGTGGATTCTAGTCATCGGTATGTTCTTCGCTATAATCATCGCAAAACACCTTTATGGCGGCCTTGGGCAAAACCCATTTAATCCCGCGATGGTGGCTTACGTTGTTTTGCTGATCTCATTTCCAGTTCAGATGACCAGCTGGAATGCGCCGACCAGCTTAACCGCTGAGGCAACGAGTTTTGTTGACTCCTTCTTGATGATCTTTACTGGTTTCAATAATGAAGGTTTATCTCTACAACAAGCGCGTCTTGGTATTGATGGCACCACGATGGCAACGCCACTCGATGCATTCAAAACCGCATTAACGGCGGGTAACACAGCTTCTGAAGCTCTGTCTCAACCACAATTCAGCTGGTTAGCTGGCGTGGGTTGGGAATGGGTAAACCTTGCTTATCTTGTTGGTGGCCTAGTGTTGATCAAACAACGTGTGATTCAATGGCATATTCCGGTAGCTTTCATCGGCAGCCTTGCGCTGTTTAGCCTGGTATTCTTAATCTTAATTCCAGGTGAAACCGCGTCTCCAACCATTCACCTATTGTCTGGCGCGACTATGCTTGGCGCATTCTTCATTGCAACCGACCCAGTTTCAGCCTCGACGACAGTGAAAGGTCGTTTGGTATTTGGTGCGCTGATCGGTGGTCTAGTATTTATCATCCGCAGCTGGGGTGGCTTCCCTGATGGCGTAGCGTTTGCTGTGTTGTTAGCCAACATGTGTGTTCCACTGATTGACTACTACACCAAACCTCGTACATACGGCCACTAAGGGAGCGGATACCATGCTAAATGCAATAAAGAAAAACGGTCTTGTACTTGCGATTTTTGCCTGCGCTTCGACAGGTTTGGTGGCCGTTACTCACTACCTGACCAAAGATCAGATCAAACAGCAAGAACAGGCTCAGTTACTGTCTGTGCTTAACCAAGTGATCCCGCACAATCTTCATGACAACGAGCTGTTTTCAGCTTGTACTTTGGTGGAAGCTGAGGAGCTTGGAACAGAACAAGCAATGCCGGCTTATATTGCTACACTCAACGGTGAGCCTAGCGCGATTGCGATCGAAGCCATCGCACCTGATGGCTACAATGGTGCAATAAAAGTAATTGTTGGGATGAAAATTGACGGTACTATTTTAGGTACTCGCGTTCTTTCACACCAAGAAACTCCAGGTCTGGGTGATAAAATTGATTTACGAGTGACTGATTGGATACTCTCATTTTCGGGTAAACAAGTAACTGACTCTAACCTTGAGCGTTGGAAAGTTCGTAAAGATGGTGGCGATTTTGACCAATTTACCGGCGCAACCATTACACCGAGAGCCGTCGTAAAATCAGTGAAACAAGCGGTTCAGTACGTTAACCAAAACAACCAAGCATTGCTTGCTCAACCTCTAAATTGTGGCGGTGAATAATGAGTGACCATAAAACACTAATTAAAAATGGCATGTGGGCCAACAACCCTGCCCTAGTGCAACTTCTTGGGCTGTGTCCATTACTGGCTGTGTCGTCAACGGTGACCAACGCGCTTGGGTTAGGCATTGCTACATTGCTTGTATTAGTCGGTTCGAACGTCTGTGTATCTTTGGTTCGTCACCATGTACCAAAAGAAGTTCGAATCCCAGTATTCGTGATGATCATTGCTTCACTGGTAACCTGTGTTCAACTTCTGATGAATGCTTACGCGTATGGCCTTTACCTATCTTTGGGTATCTTCATACCACTGATTGTAACCAACTGTATCATCATTGGCCGAGCGGAAGCCTTTGCTTCAAAAAATGCAGTTTTACCTGCTGCTCAAGATGGTTTTTGGATGGGTCTTGGCATGACATCGGTACTGGTTGTATTGGGTGCGATGCGTGAGGTTATTGGTAACGGAACCCTTTTTGATGGTGCAGACCTACTTCTTGGCGACTGGGCTTCAGTGTTACGAATCCAGATATTCCAATTTGATAACAGCTTCTTGCTAGCCCTGCTTCCACCAGGTGCCTTTATTGGTGTTGGTTTCTTGATTGCTTTGAAAAACATCATCGACAACCAAGTAAAATCTAGGCAGCCAAAACAAGAAAAACCAGCCATTGAACGCGCTCGCGTTACCAATGCTTAATAAGTTACAGTAGCTTAAACCCTGCTGAGTAGCTCAACCGCTCAGCAGATAATTAGATTGACCAAGTACACATAATAATGACGCTCATAAGAGCGCGTAACCGATGATAAAGCCTGAGCATTTAGAGTTTATTGAATACCAACTCCGGAGCTCAAGCCCTAACTATTTGAAAGTAATGTCGCTATGAACAATGTAAAACGAGTAGAAATACTTGAGCGTTTAAGAGAAAACAATCCAAAGCCAGAAACCGAGCTTAACTGGAACAGCCCTTTCGAGTTGCTGATCGCCGTGCTCTTATCTGCGCAGGCAACTGATGTCAGCGTCAACAAAGCCACTGATAAGCTTTACCCAGTGGCTAATACTCCACAAGCTATTTTCGACCTAGGTGTCGATGGCTTAAAAGAGTACATCAAGACAATCGGCCTCTTTAATTCGAAAGCAGAAAACACCATTAAAACGTGTCGCATGCTGCTTGACCTACATAATGGTGAAGTACCGGAAGATCGCGCTGCATTAGAAGCCCTTCCTGGTGTTGGCCGTAAAACAGCCAACGTGGTATTGAATACTGCTTTCGGTTGGCCAACCATTGCCGTTGATACCCACATCTACCGCGTATCAAACCGCACTAAATTAGCGATGGGCAAAACGGTCGACGATGTTGAAGCTAAGCTGCTCAAAGTCATTCCCAAAGAATTCAAACTGGATGTCCACCATTGGCTCATTCTTCATGGACGTTATACCTGTGTCGCGCGTAAACCACGTTGTGGCAGCTGTATCATTGAGGATTTGTGTGAGTTCAAGGAAAAAACAGACGTCTAAGCTCATAAGCTGTTAGCCCAAAGCTAAGAAGCTAAGAAGCTAAGAAGCTAAGAAGCTAAGAAGCTAAGAAGCTAAGAAGCTAAACCGTGCCGCACTTTTCTGGCGGCATAAAACAGAATTACAAAAAACGTAAACATAGTTAACGCTAGGAGCAAATCATGTCAAACGGTCGTATTTTACACACCATGCTACGAGTTGGTGATCTAGATAAATCTATCGAGTTCTACACCAACGTAATGGGCATGCAACTATTACGTAAGAACGAAAATAAAGAGTACGAATACACACTGGCTTTTGTTGGCTTTGGTGACGAATCTCAAGGTGCTGTTATTGAGTTAACTTACAATTGGGGCACAACTGAATACGACCTAGGCTCAGCTTTCGGTCACGTAGCGATCGGTGTTGATGATATCTACACTACGTGTGACGCGATTAAAGCCGCTGGCGGTAACGTGACTCGTGAAGCCGGCCCTGTAAAAGGCGGTTCTACTCACATTGCATTCGTAAAAGACCCTGACGGCTACATGATTGAGCTTATTCAGAACAAACAAGCAAGTGCAGGCCTCGAAGGTTAGTCACTAACCATTGCGATACTAGGCTTTGAAAGCAAGAGCTAAATTAATGCACAAGAGAAGCGAGCACTATGCTCGCTTCTTTTTTATCAATTCATTCATAATCAATATTCTTTACCCACTATTATTCACAATCTCATCGATGAAACTTTACATGATAATGATTATCATTTAAATTAAGCCCATCTTGATTAGTGAGGTTATACAATGATTAGCGAATGGGAAAAACACACGTTACTTGCCGATACTGCATTGCAACTCGACGATCCTGTACGAAGCATTCTTCACTATCAGCAGGCGTTGAATTTAAGCGAAGAAATTACTGAGCGTACTGATATTCAGGCCGATGAACGCTTACTGATTTCGGTCATCTCTTGCCACAACCTTGCTCAGTTTTGGCGATGGGCGGGCGATAAAGAATATGAACTTAAGTACCTTCAGCTTGCCTCTGAAAAGGTCCTGACACTGATTCCTCAGTGCCCTAATACGCAATGCTCTAGCTTTATAGATTCTATTGGTTGTTGTAAAAAAGCCCTTATCGATTTCATGAAACGCCATCCAAATCCTAAAATAGCCTCTATGGTTGAAAAAATCGATACTGCGACCAACTGTGAAATGATTGCTCGGTTCCGCTTGAATTAATGGTTGCCTCGAATAATTAGAGCCAAATCGACATGTTATCCAAACAAAAAATGCCCATCACGTAGATAGGCATTTTTATCTTTATCTTTATCTTTATCTTTATCTTTATCTAGACAAGCTATTCAGTTTAAACCTGTGTACGGCCTAAAGAGATCACAACGCGTCGGTTTTTATCTTTACCAATTGGCGAGTTGTTGTCAGCAATCGGGCGACGCTTACCATAACCTTGAACTTGAATACGGTCTTCTGGCAAACCGAGTGACTTAAAGTACTCTCTTAGTGATTCGGCTCTTCGTTCTGAAAGGTTTTGGCTGATGCCTTTACTGTCAGCAGAATCGGTATACGTGGCCACTAGCACAAGATCAATATCTTGGTTGTAGCGAACGTAATCAGCAATCTGGCTTAGCCTGTTACGTGACGATTTGTTCAACTGGTCGCTGTTACGATCGTAGTGCAAAATGGTAAAAGAGATATCTTCAAAGCTATAAGGCAACAAATTGGCAATACAGTCACTAAACACATTGTACTTTTCTTGAAATAGCACTGACGATAAAGATACCTCAATCCGCTGATCTCGGCTCTGCCATTCTTGATAACTGAATGTCGGGTAGCGACCTTTCTCCAACTCGCTCAATATCCCCCAAGCTGTTTGACCACCTACATAGCCGTCAAATTGTTGGAAGAACTTGATGGTTGTCATGCGATCAGCACTCTCGCCCGGACGCCAAGGTGGCGGCATAGAAATCAAGCTAACATTACGTGTTGCTCCCATTGGACGACGCATTTTAAGTTCAAAGTCCAAAATAATTTTTTTGCTTGCACGAGATGAAAACTCAGCATCACCGAAATTGGGAATCGGATGAACTAAACGACATTCGAGTGGTGTATTGGCCACCATCTCCCATTCCGACTGTTGAGGAGATGCTCCGTAACGCTTTTCTTGTGCCAATACCGATGACGACATAAGTAGCGAAAATAACATTGAACCTGTTATGAGTTGTTTCTTCATAAAGTGGAGTATCTCTTAAGCAATTCGTTTAACAATGCAGCCAATTGCCGCATATTTCTATCGAGTTTAAATATGCAAATATCAAGCCGCAATAGAGTGGCTAATTTATTAATTATTGCCGTTCCCTAGTTTTTATCACTGCTATTATCTGCAATAATGTAGCCTTAATCACACTTATTTGGGCTAACATGACTGTAGAAAACGAAGCTCTGACCCTAAAAAACCGCTTTCGTGGCTATTTTCCCGTGGTCATCGACGTGGAAACCGCAGGGTTTAACGCAGAAACAGATGCATTATTAGAGATCTGTGCCATTACATTAAGAATGGATGAGAACGGAGATCTGCAACCTGCATCAACGCTTCATTTTCACATTGAGCCTTTTGAAGGCGCAAATATAGAGCAGGCAGCATTAGACTTTAACGGAATTAAAGACCCATTTAGCCCATTACGTGGTGCTGTGTCGGAGCAAGAAGCCCTTAAAGAAATCTACAAGCTAGTGAGAAAAGAACAAAAAGCTTCAGATTGCAGTCGCGCAATCATGGTCGCTCACAATGCTACATTCGATTTAAACTTCGTAAATGCAGCAAGTGAGCGTTGTAAGCTTAAACGCGTCCCTTTCCATCCATTTGCAACTTTTGATACTGCAGCTCTTAGTGGTCTTGCCTACGGTCAAACCGTTTTGGCTAAAGCTTGCCGCACTGCTGGGATGGAATTTGACAACAAAGAAGCACACTCTGCTTTGTATGATACGCAAAAAACCACAGAGTTATTTTGCGGCATTGTAAACAAATGGAAAGCCCTTGGTGGTTGGCCTCTTGTTGACGAACAACAAAAATAGAATCGGTAAACGTTCGTTCGTATTGCCTTCATAAAAAACACAACATCTCGAGAATAATATGAATCCTGTTGTAATTTCAGTTTGCATCATGCTTGTTTTAGCTTTGATGCGCGTAAATGTAGTTGTTGCTCTCACGTTCAGTGCAATTATCGGTGGCGTAGCCTCTGGTATGGGTCTGAACGACGCTGTAGCTGCTTTCGAAAGTGGATTAGGTGGCGGTGCAACTATCGCACTTAGCTACGCAATGCTTGGTACTTTTGCTGTTGCTATCTCTAGGTCTGGTATCACAGACCTACTAGCTCAAAGCGTAATCAAGCGTATTCACGGCAAAGAGAACAGCGCGGCATCTAATGGTCTTAAGTACGGTATCCTTGCGTCTTTGATCTTAGTGACCATGTCTTCACAAAACGTGATTCCTGTACATATCGCCTTTATCCCAATCTTAATCCCACCTCTATTAGGCGTATTCGCAAAAATGAACCTAGACCGTCGTCTAGTTGCGTGTGTACTTACTTTTGGTCTAATCACACCTTACATGGTGTTACCGATTGGTTTTGGCGGTATCTTCTTAAACAACATCCTACTAAAAAACCTTCATGACAACGGTCTTGAAAGCGTAGTAGCAAGCCAAGTACCAATGGCCATGTTGTTACCAGCAGCCGGCATGATCTTCGGCCTTCTAACGGCGGTATTCTTTACTTACCGTAAACCTCGCCAATACAAAGAAACGTCTCACACTGTTGTTTCAACAGAAGTAAAAGAGATCAACAAGAAGCACATCCTAGTAGCGGCAGCTGGTATCGTTGCTGCATTAACCGTTCAACTGTCGACGGGCTCTATGATCATCGGTGCTCTGGCTGGTTTCATGGTATTCACCTTCGGTGGCGTAATTGCTTGGAAAGAGACACACGATGTCTTCACTAAGGGTGTTCACATGATGGCAATGATCGGCTTTATCATGATTGCAGCAGCAGGTTTTGCAGCAGTGATGAAACAGACTGGTGGTGTTGAATCTCTAGTTGAAGCACTTTCAACAAGTATCGGTGACAACAAGCCTCTAGCAGCTCTGCTTATGCTGGTAGTCGGCTTATTAGTAACAATGGGTATTGGCTCTTCGTTCTCGACGATTCCAATCCTTGCAACTATCTACGTTCCTCTAGCGGCGGCATTTGGTTTCTCACCAATGGCCACTATCGCGCTAGTGGGTACAGCGGCAGCGCTAGGTGATGCTGGTTCTCCGGCTTCTGACTCAACATTAGGTCCGACATCTGGTCTAAATGCTGATGGTCAACACGAACACGTATGGGAAACCGTCGTACCAACATTCTTGCACTACAACATCCCACTGATCGTATTCGGTTGGATTGCAGCTATGGTTCTGTAATTAGGTTCTGTAGTAAAGAACCTAAGCTATTATTACAAAGACCGCCTCGTGCGGTCTTTTTTGTATCTGGGATATCTCTTGCTCTTTTATTCTCTCTTACCCTTTAGCACCTCAATAAACTCATTGCGCCAGATAAAAGAAAAGGCTTACTGTTGTAAGTAAGCCTTCAAAGTAGTGTGAACTAATTGAGAGTTAGAGCTCTCATTGAACTAAGCAGTAGGAGCGCTATTCACAAGTACTTCACGAATAGATTTAAGCGTCGTCTCCGACGAATGGTAATCCAACGCAACCTCAGTGAAGATACCGTTAACTTCAAGCATTAACGTTGGGTAAGAATGTACGCCTATCGCTTCTTTAAAGCCTAACTGGTCATCCAATTCACTTTCCAATAGTTTGCTAGAAAGATCATTTTCAAACTGTTGTACGTTCATACCCAACTCTTCAGCGAGTTGCAGATGAGTATCTTGGCTGTGTGGCAACATCGCACGCAAATAGTAAGCATGTTGAATCGCTTCAAGCATGGCTTCATAGTGGTCTTGAAAACCAGCAGCTATCACAGCGCGGCACGCTGGATAGGTGCTTCGCACAGGTTTGCACTCAGTCCAAAATTCGTGGTTAAACTCAGTACCCAGCTTAGCTTCGATCTGCTTCCAGATAGCCTGAAGCTTGCCTTTCATCTCCTCAGACATTGGCTCATCAGAATCAGGAGCTAAACCGCCAACTACGTAATTAAACTCAATGCTCGCAGGCAATTGTTGTTTCAATAACTCAAGTGTTGGCTTGTATCCCCAACACCAGCTGCACATTGGGTCATGTACATAATGAAGTTTCACGTCCATTGTTCATTCCTTATTGAGTCAATGACTCAATCAATTAAAACAAAAAAGGAGCCTAATTAAGGCCCCTCATTTTATCTATTCAAGCAAAAAAGCGAGAACTTACTCAGCGTCATCGCCAGCAACTTTAGCCGCTGCTTCTTTAACGATTGGCTGAAGTTCACCTTTTTGGAACATCTCAAGAATGATGTCACAACCACCGATTAGCTCACCTTCAACCCAAAGTTGTGGGAAAGTTGGCCATTGTGCGTAAGCTGGAAGCTCTGCACGGATATCAGGGTTTTGTAGAATGTCTACATATGCAAATTTTTCGCCACACGCCATTAGAGCTTGAGATGCTTGAGAAGAAAAACCACAGCTTGGCAGCTTAGGAGAACCTTTCATGTAAAGTAGAATGGTGTTTTCTTCAATTTGCTGTTTGATTTTATCGATAGTTTCCATTGCTTCCTCGTTAATGGATTACGGCTTTCATTGCCTTTATTCTACCCCAAACCAAAAGAATAAAAACCATATAAAAAAAATGGTTAACAAGTTAAGCTAACAATTCACACAAAAGTGATGAATTAAGCTTTTAATAAAGTAAAAACTTGCTAAACTATATCGCAAGTCAGCAAATTGACCATGGTTGTCAGTATAACCAGCCATGAATAATAATATCACTGGAAGCAATCGAAAGAGTTAACTCTTTCATATCAATGGAGAATTGAGCAATGGCATTTGAACTACCGGCTCTTCCTTACGCGAAAGACGCGCTAGAACCACATATCTCAGCAGAAACGCTAGATTTCCACCACGGTAAGCACCACAACACTTACGTTGTTAAACTAAACGGTCTTATCCCAGGTACTGAGTTTGAAGGCAAAACACTAGAAGAAATCATTAAGACTTCTACTGGTGGTGTTTTCAATAACGCTGCTCAAATCTGGAACCACACGTTCTACTGGCACTGTCTTGCTCCTAAAGCAGGCGGCGAACCAACTGGCGCTGTTGCAGAAGCTATCAACGCCGCATTCGGTTCTTTCGAAGAATTCAAAGCAAAATTCACTGATTCAGCAATCAACAACTTCGGTTCTTCTTGGACTTGGTTAGTTAAAAAAGCTGACGGTTCTCTAGACATCGTTAACACTTCTAACGCTGCAACTCCTCTAACAGAAGAAGGTGTTACTCCACTTCTAACTGTTGACCTATGGGAACACGCTTACTACATCGATTTCCGCAATGTTCGCCCAGACTACATGGCTGCATTCTGGAACCTAGTAAACTGGTCTTTCGTAGAAGAGAACCTAGCTAAGTAATTTTTACTTATGCTGCGCTATTAATAGCGAGTGACTTATTGAAAGCTCATGCCTCGGCGTGAGCTTTTTTGTATCCGTCGTATTTTCAGCTTGAACATGGAAGGTGAAATGAGTTAACAGAGCTTGTTTTATCACCGACTCCTTCAGTTACCCCTAATCGAAACTAAGCTCTTATCTGCTCTACATAGATTATGTATTTGTCTGTAATTAAACACTAAAGTTTGCCGACTCCGTGCCGTTAAAGGTGTATCAAATGAGAGGCAACATGCAAATACACACTTTAGACAAAGCAGGAATCATCAACGAACTAAAGTTCGGCATCGGGATCAACCAAGCGGTTGAACAAGGTCGCCGTGCAGATTTCGCGTTGCTGCTATCCATGTTCTCTAATGATGTCCGCGATTGTACTCCTATAAATACTATCGAGGTAACCGAGACTAGCGAAGATCGCCTGCGCAAACAATTTGGTGTCGCTGCACCTCAACAATTGCGTTCTGATCAATCCTCATACGAAATTTCTGCACAACAGTCGAATTACTTTCATCAAGCAAGCCTTGCTAGTGCAAAACTAAGTCATTACTTAAAACCAGAAGCACTGGCTTTTATGCCTGAAGATACTGGCGATTTTCCCGAAGACGTCTACCAAAACCTTTCAGGTCACGACCGACGGAAACTTGCAAATAAGCACTTACCTGAATTACCTAATGCGACTCTTTACAACGATCTCTCTACCGCTCAACGTCAGTATCAAATTCAGGCCCAAGTATAGTCACAACAAACCTTACCTCACTGCCTGCTCATCAGCTCCTAAATTGTATCCCTTAAGCAATTGATGTGAGTGATATGAACCACTAGTCTTAGGCACACTCAAAATACAAATTGTGGGTTACGTCTTGAAGTTACTACAAAATGTGAGCTGCCACTAAGTTCATACAAACTTATCAATTGGTACGTCTTAGTTTGAACCAATTCACACCCGTTGTATGAAATTTAACCCATCCTTAAACGACATAGATTATTTTCTTAGGTGTTTGGATGGAAATAAAAAGCTCAATCATATTGGTGACATCAGCAGGCTCGCGCTTGGGAGGAACGATTGCGAACCACTTTGTTAACCTTGGAGCCACCGTTATCCTTTGTGATAAAGATCCTACAGCACTGCAAGAAACCTATACCCAATGCTCTCGACTCTCTGATTCGGTCTACCGCTATACGCTCGAAAGTAATCATAACCAAGCCATACTAGCGGTCTTCGATTTTGTCCAGCACACCTTCAATACGACACCTGATGTGTTAGTTAACAACTGGATCAGCGTTCCAATGCCAAGTTTGATTGGCGACCAACCCGTCAGTAGTTATATTGATGATTTATCTTCGAAAGCCTCTACCCTTTTTGCATTTGGCCAGATAAGTGCTGAGCGATTACGAGAAGAAGATAAAGAAGGCGTGATCGTCAATGTGATCTCTCATGATGATTTCAGTGATGTATCAGGTTTAGAAAGTGCTAACTCAATGATTACCGGCTTTACCCATAGTTGGGCTAAGGAACTCACCCCATTCGGGATACGAGTTGGTGGGGTCGTTCCTGCCGTTCACAATGCAGACGGAAAACTCAACCGATGTCATTGGGCTCAACTACAAGATGAACTGACCAGAACAACCGAGTACATCATTTCTAATGACTACTTCAGCGGACGTGTCGTCGCTGCCGAAGTGTAGATCCTTTTTATTTTCTTACTTTTTATATTGTTAGTTTTAACCTAACCGACCACATAAAAAAGCCCCAGTCTCTCGACTGGGGCTTTGTTCTTTTCCCGATTAGATAAGGTTCGTGCTAGCGAAAACTTATCTCAAAACTAATGCTTACTTATTATGCGTTAGCTTTTTCTTTTTTAGCTTTTGGCGCTTTCGCGTCAGCTGGCTTTTGATCTGCTTTCTTAAGGATAACTGTAGTACCTTCGAAAGTTTCGCCTTCAACGTATGGTTGGCCGAAGTAAGAAGTTGTTAGAACTTCTTTTAGCTCAGTGATTAGAGGGTAACGTGGGTTAGCACCTGTACACTGGTCATCGAACGCTTCAACAGCTAGCTCGTCTAGTTTAGCGATGAAGTCAGACTCGTTAACACCCGCAGCTTGGATAGATAGTGGGATGTCTAGGTCAACTTTAAGCTCTTCTAACCAAGTCAGTAGACGTTCAATCTTCTGAGCAGTACGGTCACCAGCTTGGCTTAGGCCTAGGTGGTCAGCAACTTCAGCGTAACGACGACGTGCTTGTGGACGATCGTACTGAGAGAATGCAGTCTGCTTAGTTGGGTTATCGTTCGCGTTGTAACGTACAACGTTAGAGATAAGCAGTGCGTTAGCAAGACCGTGTGGTAGGTGGAACTCAGCACCAATTTTGTGAGCCATTGAGTGACACACACCTAGGAATGCGTTCGCAAATGCTACACCAGCGATAGTTGCTGCGTTGTGTACTTTCTCACGAGCGATTGGGTCAGCTGCACCATTTTTGTAGCTTGATGGTAGGTATTCTTTAAGCATCTTAAGAGCTTGAAGAGCTTGGCCGTCTGAGTATTCGTTCGCAAGAACAGATACGTAAGCTTCAAGAGCGTGAGTTACTGCATCGTAACCACCGAATGCTGTTAGAGACTTAGGCATGTTCATTACTAGGTTAGCATCAACAACAGCCATGTTTGGCGTAATTTCGTAATCAGCTAGTGGGTACTTAGCACCAGTCTTGTCGTCTGTAACAACCGCGAATGGAGTAACCTCTGAACCCGTACCAGAAGTCGTAGTGATACATACAAGCTCAGCTTTTTTACCCATTTTAGGGAACTTGTAGATACGTTTACGGATATCCATAAAGCGCATTGCTAGTTCCGCGAAGTGAGTTTCTGGGTGCTCGTACATAACCCACATGATCTTAGCAGCATCCATTGGAGAACCGCCACCTAGAGCAAGGATTACGTCAGGTTGGAAGCTCTTCATTGCTTCAGCGCCTTTCTCAACAACAGACAGTGTTGGATCCGCTTCTACATCGAAGAATACTTGAACTTCAATACCTTGTGCTTTAAGGATTTGTACTACGTCGTCTGCGTAACCGTTGTTGAATAGGAAACGGTCCGTTACTAGGAATGCGCGTTTCTTACCTTCTAGGTCGCTCATAGCGATTGGAAGGCTGCCACGACGGAAGTAGATAGACTTAGGTAGTTTGTGCCACAACATATTTTCAGCTCGCTTCGCTACAGTTTTCTTGTTGATAAGGTGCTTAGGACCTACGTTCTCAGAGATAGAGTTACCACCCCATGAACCACAACCAAGAGTTAGAGAAGGTGCAACGTTGAAGTTGTACAGGTCACCGATACCACCGTGAGTAGTAGGGATGTTGATTAAGATACGAGCCGTCTTCATCTTGTCACCGAAGTAACGAATGCGGTCTGCGTTAGTATCTTGGTTAGTGTAAAGACCAGATGTGTGACCGATACCACCGATTTCAACCATTGTTACAGCTTGAGCGACAGCATCTTCGAAATCGTCTGCGCGGAATAGACCTAGAGTCGGAGACAGTTTTTCATGAGCGAATTCGTCATCGTAAGAAACTTTACCAAGGCCTTCACCAACAAGTACTTTTGTATCAGCAGGAACTTTAACACCCGCCATTTCAGCGATTGCTGGAGCAGGTTGACCTACGATTTTAGCGTTTAGGTTGCCGTCGATAAGAAGAACTTTACGAACTTTATCTGCGTCAGTTTTAGATAGAACGTGAGCTTTGTGAGAAGCAAAACGCGCTTTAACTTCGTCATATACTTCGCTAACTACGATTGCAGCTTGCTCAGAAGCACATACAACACCGTTATCGAATGTTTTAGACATAAGGATAGATGCTACAGCACGTTTGATGTCAGCTGTTTCATCGATAACTACAGGAACGTTACCAGCACCAACACCGATCGCAGGCTTACCAGAAGAGTATGCTGCTTTAACCATGCCTGGACCACCAGTAGCAAGGATAAGTGCGATACCGTCATGCTTCATCAGCGCGTTAGAAAGCTCTACCGATGGTTGGTCGATCCAACCGATGATGTCTTTTGGAGCACCAGCTGCTACCGCTGCGTCTAAAACCAGTTTAGCTGCATCGTTTGTTGAATTCTTTGCACGTGGGTGTGGCGAGAAGATGATGCCGTTACGTGTCTTAAGAGAGATTAGAGATTTGAAGATTGCTGTTGAAGTTGGGTTCGTTGTTGGAACGATACCACAGATGATACCTACAGGCTCAGCGATAGTCATAGTGCCTAGGCTTTCATCTTCTTCTAAGATGCCACATGTTTTTTCGTCTTTGTATTTGTTGTAGATAAATTCTGAAGCGAAGTGGTTTTTGATAACTTTATCTTCAACAATACCCATTCCAGATTCAGCAACGGCTTGTTGAGCCAAAGGAATACGAGCATGGTTAGCAGCAAGAGAAGCTGCACGGAAGATTGCGTCTACTTTCTCTTGAGAGAATGTTGCGAACTCTTCTTGAGCTGCTTTAACGCGAGCTACTAGAGCATCAAGTTCCGCTAAGTTAGTTACAGGCATGGTGGATCTCCTAAAATAATAAATATTAAAAACTTTTTATTAATTTCACTGCTTGTCTTTAACCCTAATTCACAGCGTTCTTAGTAAATTGCTTTCAGGGCTGAGTATATTATTTCACAGTGTGAAAAAAATTGACCCAGATCAGTTACCCAAAAATAATTAACCAGAAAGTAGTAAGGCAATCGCAAAAATAAACTTAAGAGTCTGATTTATATAGATTAAAGTCACACTTTTCGTTAGCGCAAAAAACAAGCAAACAGACAAAGTTTTTTTACATAGAGTCATAACTTGTAAAAAACTTTCATTTTTAGTCCGTTAAATTACATGTATACAGCTGTATTCGTGCTACTGAGAGTATATCCATAGCGTTGCACGGGCTAGATTCTGACATATTTTTTATTAATTTCGTGCGACAGTTAACATTTACTCAATAAGATATTACAAAATGAAACACCAACGACTAGCTTGCAACAAGGCTAGTACAAAAGTGAGATTCAATTAGTTTTTCTAAGAAAAATCCCCTATTTCGCGTTAGTTTTTTTCATTCGTGAAATTTAGAATTGTCACTTACATTACGCGCTCTGACTATGTACAGATCAAACCCCTCAATCCTAAGAACGCTATCTGGAGATCGCTCTCATGCAAGGTTTAGAACTCGCAATTTTTATGCAATTCTTCCTTGGGCTTGTTGCTGCCGTAAACCCAATCGGCATAATGCCTGTTTTTGTTTCTCTTACTGCTCATATGCCCCCAGAAGAGAGGAATAGGACAGCCTTACAAGCCAACGTTGCTGTTGCCGTTATCTTGATTGTGTCGCTTGTCGCGGGACAATTGCTTTTAGACATGTTCAGCATCTCTCTCGACTCATTTCGAGTTGCAGGCGGCTTGCTATTATTGAGCATCGCATTTTCGATGATGAGCGGTAAGCTCGGTGAAGATAAGCAGAACAAGCAAGAGAAGTCTGAATACATTAGCAAAGAGCAAATTGGGGTCGTTCCTCTAGCGATGCCTTTAATGGCTGGCCCTGGTGCAATCAGTTCGACCATTGTTTATGGTTCTCGCTATCCAGCCGCGATTGATACAGTAGGAATCGGCCTTAGCATTATTGCTTTCGCGACTTGCTCTTGGCTTCTGTTCCGTTCTGCGCCAGTTATCGTTCGCTTTCTTGGTCAAACAGGAATTAATGTTATCACCCGTATCATGGGCTTGATTCTGGGAGCACTCGGCATCGAATTCATTGCAAACGGGTTACGTAACCTATTTCCAGGATTAGCATAACAATATCGGTATAACCCGCCGTTGTGGGGACTCAGCATTGATATTAACGAGGCGAGTAAAGTGGTTAGGCTTTCACTCGCCTCATGATTATGAAGCTTGTATAATCACAGTTAATACATTTAACAAAAGGTGAACTTCACCCTATGTCACGTCAGCCTCTTAAGCATCATTTGTACGTCATTATTTTTGGTACTCATACTCCAGCAGGACGTGCATTTGATATCTCTCTGATCATTGCGATCGTCGTTTCATTGATCGTGCTAATCTTAGAGTCAATCCCGAGCGTGATGACCGAATGGTCACAGCAGTTACGTTACATCGAATACAGCTTCACAGCACTATTCACACTAGAATACTTATTGAGGCTTTATTGCTCCCCAAAACCTAAGTCCTATGCCACCAGCTTCTATGGAGTGGTTGACCTACTCGCCATTCTTCCAACATACCTTGCAATCATCTTCCCAGGTGCTTCGTTCATGGGTGTGGTCAGGCTGTTACGTGTCATGCGCATATTCAGAATTCTTAAGCTGGTTCGTTATTTACAAGACTCCAATATCCTGCTGCGTTCGCTATTAATGGCAAGAAGAAAAATACTTATCTTTTTCAGCACTGTTGGCATCCTCGTCACTATCTTTGGGTCACTAATTTTTGTCATTGAGGGGCCTGAAAATGGCTTCACAAGTATCCCTCAAAGTATCTACTGGGCAATTGTGACAATCACGACGGTGGGTTACGGAGACATCACCCCACAAACCGCGTTTGGCAAAGCTATCGCATCACTGACCATGCTATTGGGTTACTCTATTTTAGCGGTGCCTACAGGGATAATTACCGCAGAACTCAGCAATGAAATGAACTCTCATAAAGAGTTGGTTAAGTGCCCTAACTGTAACCGTGCAGGCCATGATTCGGATGCCATGTATTGCAAGCACTGTGCAAGTGAGTTAGCAGATCCAGACAAACGAGTCGTCGCCAAAGATCCAGACTAAGCATCAGATACAAAAAAAGCGCCTTAAGGCGCTTCTTCTTTAATTATTATCAGAGATGAGGCAGTTACGCTTTCTCAGAAAGAATAATACGTAATGTACGACGTAGTGGTTCTGCAGCACCCCACAGCAGTTGGTCACCAACAGTGAATGCGTTCAGGAAGTCGTTACCCATAGACATCTTACGTAGACGACCTACTGGTACAGACATCGTGCCTGTTACTTTCGCTGGTGTTAGTTCCTGTGCCGTAATGTCACGGTCATTAGGAATCACTTTAACCCAATCATTGTGTGTCGCGATTATCTCTTCAATCTCGTCCATTGGAACGTCTTGCTTAAGCTTGATTGTTAGTGCTTGAGCGTGACAACGCATTGCGCCGATTCGCACACAAGTACCGTCAATTGGGATTGGCTGACCATCTAAGCCGAGAATCTTATTCGCTTCAACGCCCGCTTTCCACTCTTCTTTACTTTGACCATTTTCACGTTTCACATCGATCCAAGGAATCAACGAGCCTGCAAGAGGTGCACCAAATTGATCAGTTGGGAATGAAGATGAACGAATGGTGTCTGCCACTTTTTTATCAATATCAAGAATTGAGCTTGAAGGGTTAGCTAACTCAGAGCTAACGCTATCGTTGATAACACCCATTTGCGAAATCAGTTCGCGCATGTTCTTAGCACCAGCGCCGGATGCCGCCTGGTACGTCATGGCACTCATCCACTCAACCATGCCTTTCTCATATAAACCACCCAAAGCCATAAGCATTAAGCTCACGGTACAGTTACCACCAACGAAAGTGTTAGTGCCACCGTGGATGCCTTGTTGGATTTGAGCCAAGTTAACAGGATCAAGAGTGATGATTGAATCAGCGTCCATACGTAAAGTAGAAGCTGCATCAATCCAGTAACCTTTCCAACCTGCTTGACGCAATGCTGGGTATACTTTTGATGTGTAATCGCCACCTTGACAGGTAATCACGGCATCAAGCTGTTTTAGGCTATCAATATCAAAAGCGTCTTGAAGTAGACCCGCATCTTTACCACCTAAAACAGGGGAAGGAATACCAATCTGAGATGTGCTGTAATAAACAGGCTCAATTAGGTCGAAATCTTTCTCTTCAACCATACGTTGCATCAGTACAGAACCAACCATACCGCGCCAACCAACTAGACCTACTCTCATCGCTCACTCTCCATGTATAAATTAAAAATTGCTCTCCCCCATCTATAAGTTTTTCAGAAACAGAACTCAAGTGCTTTTTGTCAAAAAGTGTAACTTTTTCGTTTCTTTTAAGTGAACGCGATGAATCACGCAGTTATCTCTTGTTGTTCATTCCGCCGCTTAGTCACTGATAAAACACCGACTATCACCAAACTTATGTGTTTATTGATATGAATTGTTCAATTTACGAGCAACTAGATCCTGCTTGCAACAGTAATTACCACTATTTAACAAAGGTTAACCAGAATAATATTTTACACAACGAAAACAACGTGCGACAGAATTCAACATGTAACAATCATGAATTTAACAAATTTTCAGACTATGAAACCGCGAAACATTTATTTAGCAGTCAAATATCACAACTTAGACGTATTTTTTCGATATAATAAACTAATTACTGTAGTGTCCGTTTTGCACCACACACTATAACGAAGCACTATAAATGCTCGAAATAACAAGAGGCTTTTATGAAGCAGAGTAAAACTCGTCTACCGAACCTATTGCAGGTATTCATCGCGTTAGGACTATTTCTATCCCTTGCTTTTTCCTTTACAGCAAAGCTTGACCTACCAATCCAACTTGCCTTGTACATTGGCTGGTTCATTATCATGGTTTTGGGTATTCGTCTTGGACACCAATACAAAGACTTAGAAAAAGCAGCACTCAAAGGAATATCCAATGGCTTAGGCGCGGTTTTAATACTTTTAGCCGTTGGCGCTCTTGTTGGTACTTGGATCTCTGGCGGGATCGTACCTACTATCATTTACTATGGTCTGAAAGCTATCCACCCTTCTATCTTCCTTTTAGCGACCATGATCATCTGTTCTCTGACTGCACTGGCGACCGGCACCTCATGGGGCGCTGCAGGTACAGCAGGTATAGCGATGATGGGTATCGGCCAAGGTCTAGGTGTTCCAGCACCGATTACTGCTGGTGCAGTGCTGTCAGGTTGTTATTTCGGTGACAAAATGTCTCCGCTTTCTGATTCAGTGATTTTGGCTTCTTCAATGTCTGGTGTTGAAGTAGTTGAACACATCAAGGGCATGCTTCCAGTTGCGTTAATCAGCTACGTGATTACAGGCATCATGTTTACTGCGTTTGGTTTCCACTACGCGGGTAACGTTGACATGAGCCAAGTTGATTCTGTAATCAAAGCGATGGAAGTTCAGTTCTACATCACGCCTTACTCATTCGTTCCGGTACTTATTGTGCTTGGTTTGTTGGCTTTCCGCATGCCTTCATTCCCAGTCATCAGTTTTGGTTCTCTGCTGGGTATTATCTGGGCGGTCATGATCCAAGAGATCGACTTCCTAACGGCATTCAACACTGCTTGGGCACCTTTCTCCATCTCATCTGGCGTAGAGTTCATTGATTCGATTCTTAACCGTGGCGGTATGTCTTCCATGCTGGGTTCGGTTGCGGTCATCGTATTTGGTCTAGGTTTCGGCGGCTTGCTGGATAAAGTGGGCGTACTAGAGACAATTGCTAAAGTGTTCGAGCGCCGAGTAAACAGCGCTGGCTCACTAGCAACTAGCACAATTGGTACGGCTTTCATGGGTAACGTGTTCGGTTCAGCAATGTATGTATCACTCATCCTTACGCCAAAAATCTGTGCGAAAAACTACGACCGTTTAGGCTACAAACGTAAGAACTTATCTCGTAATGCTGAGTTTGGTGGCACGCTGACCTCTGGCATGGTGCCTTGGAGTGACAATGGTATCTACATGGCGAGTATTCTAGGTGTCGCGACACTATCTTACGCACCATTCATGTGGTTAAGCTTCATCTGTATCATCGTGACTATCGTGACTTCTTACATGGGTTGGTTCGTTGATAAGTGTGAACCAACGGCACCTGCGTTTGAAGCTGAAGAGGCGACAGAGTTAAGTAAGCAACAGGCTTAAGTTTATGAGCTAATGCTTTAGGGCATAACTCAAAACGTTAATAGAGAAATGCAAAAAGAGCGCCCTAGAGCGCTCTTTTTTAACCTTCTAATTCATCTATTTACATGTTTACTATTTATTTATGGTTCGCTTACCCAACCAGTAACCGATTCCTAAAGGTGTAAAGAACACGACTAAGATAAACAGGATGAAGTAGATAACCACACCTTTGATTAACTCCATCAGCTTATCAATTGCAAGCACAACCACATCTTGAGAAACACGGTCTAGATCTTGAGTGAACAACTCTCTTTCTGATGCCACAATACCAGCAATTTCAATCCGCTCTTTCGCAACCATCTCTATCAGAGCTTCTCTCTCTCGTGTCACCATATTTTCTAGTGCCACGCGTTCATCGCTTAGTCTCTCTAATTTTTGGTCTGTCTTATCGCTCAAGTCATTCAGTAGCGGCTGCATTTCTGTCGACATAATCGAAGCTAGCGTTTGCATGTACTCAGGGTTATTTTCAATAAAGTCCTGCATGCTTGCTGATGTTTGACGAAGGCTTGCGAGCGTCATAGACAGGTCTTCACCCGTTAGCGAGCTATTCAGAGCGACTAACTCTGCTTTCCACGACATCAATTTTGGTGTTTGATCCGCCATCAAGCTTAAACGGTCTGACGCATCGTTCATCGCCTCTGGCATCGTTCCTAAGCTCTGAACGATTTGCGACTCGTCTTTCCCTAGGTAACTCAGCCATTCACGGTAAGCGGGTGTGCTTCTGAATGTGAGGTCTTTAAATGGGTGGCTAGCAACAAACTGCGCAACGAAATCTTTGCTCTGATCGAAATCGCTCGAGCTCAATACGCCTTTTGCGAGTTTCTTTACTTCTTGATCAAGAAAAATAGCGGTTTCTACCGCATCATTTGTCTCGAACAAATCAGCCCCTTGACTTTGAGCATAGAATTGATTCATTTGCGCAGTAAATACCCAAGAATCAATCAACGCTGACATCGGTGAAGTTTGGTAAGCCGCTTGTTGTAAGCCCTGCTCCGCATGGATCTTCCAAAGCAAAACATAGGATTGATGTAGGGTGTCATCGTCAGAGTAAGATTGCGCGATCAAGTCCGCGGAGCCTTCTACTCGTGTAAAAAACATCTTGGCGTATTCACGCGTCATAATTCGAGCGTTTAGCTCTTGCTGAGTGAGAGGTGTCGACTGACTGTCTAACTTAACTTCTAATAGAGAACAACCACTTAACGCAATGCTAAGCAACAATACCATCCAACTTCGACTCAACACTAGTAACATATAAACCTCTGACAAAGACTAAGGGCGCGGATTGTATGAGCACTTCGTCAGAGTATTGTCAAAATTTCTATGAAAGTTAATTCCGACTATCTAAATAATCTACAGCGGCGTCAACAGAAGCTTTTATTGCCAATTCTAATTCTTCTAAATCGTGCTCACTGATGGCTCTAGATTGTTTCATTGTCATTTCAACGCTCGCTGCAATAATGGCTAATCTCGATGCTTTGATACTACCAGCCACACCTTTCAAGCTATGCACAACACGCGCGGCAGAAGTTTCATCATTAACCAATAAAGATTTGAACTTCGTGTAATCATCAGTATGGTCTTGTACAAAAACTCCAAGCAGCAATTCTACAGATTCAGCGTCACCATCGAGCGTTTCTAACATATCTTCGATATCAATCGCAGGTTTTGAATCGGTCACACTAGCGATATGTTTCCCGGCCATCGACACTTCTTCCAGATTTTGTGAGCTTGTAACACTTGCTGTTAATACATTTTTGTCTAAATTAACACTTGGAATTGTTGGATTAGCGCTTTGAACTTTTAGATTAGAGCTCTGTTGTGATTGCGGTTCTGAGTGTGGGTTAAGTGACGCTTTTCTCTTAGTGTGTGTGTTATTGTTAGATTGTTTGAGGCTCGGAGAAATCGCATTGTCTTTAGACTTTTGAAACACGTGCTCTTCTTCACCAGAAAGCGATATAACGTCTTTGTTATCAGATTCGTCCTCAGTGTCTAGTCCCAAATTTTCCGCTGATTCTTGCACGACCATTTTTGAGCGAACACATAATAAGACTAGCGCTATCATAGCGACCAAACTCAAGCCTAACATCACAACCAAAAGGTTGAATTGACGATCATGAAATTCAGCTTCGAGTTTAATGATCTGCTCATTAACCGAGTTTTTCTTAATTTTATCGACCAAATAATGGAGCTTAGCGTAATCACCTAATAAGGCTGAAGCATCCACCAACAGTTGTTGGATTGCGTCTTGCTCTTCAGTTTTTAATGAGTAAGATTTTTTTAGAATAGAGTCAAAGGCTCGATAGGTGGCTGATGAGCTTTGACTATCGGAATACATAGCTTCAAAGACAACAACACCAAATTCGTTCATCAGAGGTTTTAATTCAGAAGAAAGATTATTATCTGCACGCATTGCTTTAACCGTATCAACAATATTTTGAACCTGACTTTCGATTGGAATGAACTCGTCAAACTTCTCTAAAAACTGATCGGCTACGTAAAGCAGTTGATTTACATCAGGGCGAAACAAGGCATGTTGGAAATCAGACTCAATCTGCAATCGGATCGAGTAAACAAGTTGTGCATCAAGTGCTAAATCATTAATTCGAGACACTCGCAGCGGTTCAGAGAAATAAAGCGATTGCCTCAATTCATTGACGCGAATACCAAGTTCTTCAATTTGAGCGAGAGAAGTAGTGTAAGAACGGCTTAAATTCAGAAGGGTCAATGAAGGCAATAGCCACAGAGCCAAGAGCACAACCAAGAAAGTGGTTGGTTTTTTAAAGCGACTGGGCTTTGCTACTGATTGTTCCATCTATATTCCTTGTGCGTGTCGTCGATAAGCCATTATCCTGGCTAAGAATACCAAGCACAAAACAAGCGACAGCATCCTGCTGTCGCTTTTCACCATTAACTCAGGACTATGACTTATTGCGAGTCAGTTGGTCACGTAAGTTAGGTGGTGTGCCTTTAATGGTTAGTGTGTCAGTCTCTGGATCGTAAAAGATACGTTCACCAAGAAGTAGACTATCAAAACTAACATTCAAACCGCCACCAGCACCAACAAATTTTGTTAGTTTACGCATAGTTGCGCGATCAGCTGGAAAACTTTCTTCTAACTCGTAGCCTTGCTCACTAGTATAGTCAAAGAAGCTTGTGCCATCAGTGCTCGCTGGCAGTTCTCCAGAAAGCTCACGAACTTGAACCTCATCACCCGCTTTTAGCTGTTCGTTACAGTAATCCGCAACTTGCTTTTTGTAGCTGATCGCCTCTTCTTTCTCTAACTTAGAGTCAGAAACAAAATCTTCTACCGCTTGCATCAATACCTGGTTTTGTTGCTTGGCGTCTAAACCCACTTCAGCTTGTAGAAAATCTAAGAAGAAATCTGCGACTTTACGACCAACACGCCCCTTTATATAAGTAAGGTAACGGTTTGACTCTTTGTCTGTATCGTATGTTGAAAGATCAAGGCGTGCCACGATGTCCATCTTTGAAATATCAAGATAGTCAGTCGCGCTAATGTCGAGACCTTCTGTGACTTTCAAACTTTGGTTCGAAGGCAGTAAACCAATGAAAAGGTAGTCTGTTGCCAGTGATTGATATTCAGCTAACACCAACGTGCCTTCATCAGCAAATGGATACTTTGAAAGTTCATCTTTTAGACGTAGAGCACTTTTTTGAGAGAAATCATAGAAACTTTGCTCCCCAGCTCGAAATTCATGCAACGACTGCTGGAATTCGCTGTCGGATTTGAAAGAACCAAACCCTTTGCCTGCTTTTGAGTTGAACACGCGGTGAAGCTCAGCCACTAGGCTTTCAGATGAAGCATCGTTCTCTAGAGATTCAGCACGATAGTTAACAATCAGCTCTTCCTGATCGTTCTTGCTTAGTTGGTGTAAAATTACGTTGGAAAGGTGAAGGCTCATAGTGAAAATATTACCGTTCAGGTTTCAGTTGTCATGCATAGTAGGTTATCATAAGCCGCTTTTACTATCATTATTAGAGTCCTTATGCCGATTATATCTAAATACACAGATGCACAAGTTGAAAAAATCCTAGCTGAAGTGGGTGCTGTTCTATCTAAGCACAAAGCTTCACCAGAACTTTCACTGATGATCGCTGGAAATATCGCAACCAATGTCTTAAATCAGAACGTTGCTGCTTCACAACGCAAAGGAATTGCTGAAAAATTTGCCGAGGCTTTAATTTTTTCTCTTGAAGATAAAAAGTCTCACTAAATTTGATTGACGGATAAAAGAATTATAAATGGTAGACAGCGCAAACTCATATAGCGATCGTGTATCTCGACTGGTTGGTTGGGGTCATTGGTTTGCATTTTTCAACATCATTGCGGCGATGTTGATCGGTACTCGTTATATTACTCAATCGGCTTGGCCTGAAACCCTATTGGGTCAGTTTTATTTAGCTGCATCGTGGGTTGGTCATTTTGGCTTTTTAGTCTTCGCTCTCTATCTATTAGTGCTGTTCCCACTCACTTTTATTCTTCCGTCGAGGAAGTTACTACGTTTGGTTGCCGTTTGCTTCGCGACCATAGGTTTAACTGTCCTGTTAATTGATACCCAAACGTATCAAAATATAAACCTCCACCTGACACCTGTCGTGTGGGAGGTTTTATTCAGTGGCGAGGAATCTGCATTCACTTCTGATTTGCAGCACCTGTTCATTGTTATGCCGCTCATCTTCTTATTACAGCTAGGCCTATCTGAATGGGTTTGGCGTAAGCAACGTAAACTGTCTCATAAGCACATCGGCCGACCAATTACGGCAGTGTTCTTTTTGTGTTTCATCAGTAGCCACCTAACTTATATGTGGGCTGATGCGTTTTTCTATAATCCAATTACAAGCCAAAAAGCCAACTTCCCACTGTCTTACCCTATGACAGCGAAAAGCTTTATGGAAAAACATGGCCTACTAGACCGTGAAGAGTACCTCCAGCGCTTAGAAGAGAACAAAGAAAACGTAAATCTAGTTAGCTACCCGCTAGAAAAGATTCAATACAATCGACGCAGTGATGATCTCAACATCCTGATGGTCAGCGTAAATAACCTGCGTTCTGATGCGCTAAACGCTGCAGCAATGCCAAACAGCTACGCTTTCTCTCAACAAGCAATCAACTTTACTAACCATTACAGTTCTAGTAATGACATGTTTGGTATTTTTGGCTTGTTCTATGGGCTGCCAAGTAGCTACTCAAGCAGCATCCGAGCTCAAGGCTCAAATGCCGTACTGTTCGATGTTTTAGACAATCATAATTATAAGTTCGCAGCATTCAGTGGCGATAATTTCGACGATCCACTTTACTCGGAAATCATTTTCCGTGGTCGTGATGTTATGCCAGAGCAAGCAACTTATGATGACCAAAGTGCTATCCAAGCTTGGTCTGATTGGGTGCAATCACCAGACACTAAGGGTCCTTGGTTCAACTTTATTGAGCTAACGACACTCGACAACTTTTCGAATTACGATGCAAGCTCTGATCCTGCGTTAAGTACTGAAGAGCGCTTTGCGGCCGATTACAAAAAATCAGCACAAGCAGCCGATAGCCAGTTAGCGACTATTTACGCGGAATTAGAACGCCTAGAGCTTAGCGATAATACTGTAGTGGTCATCACTTCGAATCACGGTACTGAATTTAACGAAACCAAGACAAACAGCTGGGGTGCAAACTCGAACTACAGTCGCTATCAGTTGCAGGTTCCTTTAGTTATCAGCTGGCCAGGTAAGTCTCCCTCTGAGTACACACATCGTTCAAGTCACTTAGATGTGTCTGTCACATTGATGCAAGAACTACTGGGTGTGTCTTCAAACCCAACAGACTTCAGCAGCGGTCGCAGCCTGTTTGATGAGCGTAAGAGAAAATGGATACTAGCGGGCGATTCTCGTGAATTGGCGCTTGTTACCGACAAGCAAACAACAGTGCTCGACAAGTTTGGCAACTATAAACTGTACGACCAGGATTATAAGCGCTTAAAAGACGTAAGCCCGCGCTTACCAGTGTTGATGCAAGGCCTAACTGAGCTACAGCGTTTCTACACAAAAAATGACTAAATGATCATCAATTAAAAAAGGGAAGCCAACGGCTTCCCTTTTTTATTGCCATCAATGATTAGAAAACAAGCAACAAAACAAAATTATGTAAATTAAGGGTTTACAAGATCCTCCGCCCCTTATATTATTCACGCCACTGGAGGGATGGCTGAGTGGTCGAAAGCACCGGTCTTGAAAACCGGCAACCGTTAATAGCGGTTCTAGGGTTCAAATCCCTATCCCTCCACCACATTAAAGAAAGCCGCTGAGAAATCAGAGGCTTTTTGCATCTGAAGTTTATGCCCAAACTTGCAAGCCTTCGCCCTAATCATTTGAAAATCTCAAGCTTCAAGTTCTCGCTATATTTATTCTCCTCCCCTAAGTTCCACCCATCGTGGTAAATAACTGATCACTCTAGCGAATGAAGAAACTCGATAACTGCGTTAGGGCTTTTGATTGCAAATACTCGCTTATCAGGAATAAACTGAACTTTTCATCGAAAATAACGCGCAAAAAATTACCAATAGAAATAAAAATATTAAAAAGCGTTCATAAAAAAAGCAGTCAGTTGGTAAGGGTATTTACAAGCGAAAGCCAGCCTTATATTATACGCGCCATTGGAGGGATGGCTGAGTGGTCGAAAGCACCGGTCTTGAAAACCGGCAACCGTTAATAGCGGTTCTAGGGTTCAAATCCCTATCCCTCCACCACATTAAAAAAGCCGCTGAGAAATCAGCGGCTTTTTTGTATCTAAGGTTTATGTATCTAAGTTGAAGCTTATGCACTCAACTTATCAAGCCTGTGCATCAAGCAACTTTTCTGCTCACTTCAAAGCGTCCGATTAATTGATCCAATCGGCTTAACGCATTCCCCATTAAAGACACTCTACGTGCTAATTGTTTAGTAGAGAGTTGCAAGTCAGATATAGACCGTTGTGCCTTATCGGCAGTCTGCCCATTCTGCTGACTATTTTCATCTAGGTTAGACATCGTGGTAAAGAGCTCAGAAACCGCCGCTTGAATTTGTTCACTGCGAGCGTTTGAGTCTACTGTTAAGTTTCCTTTACTCACATTCTCAACGCCTTGCTCCATAGACTCAACAGCACTACGAGACTTACTATGTAGCTCTTTCATTAGGTCACTAATATGATTAGCGGCTTGGGATGTCCGGTCAGCCAGAGTTCTGACTTCAGATGCGACGACAGAGAATCCTCTCCCGTGTTCACCCGCTCTTGCCGACTCGATGGCCGCATTCAAGGCTAAAAGATTAGTCTGCGCGGTAATGTCAGTAATGATGTCTATAATGTCAGACACTTTGGACATTTCATTATTCACCTCATTAACACTGTTCGCTGAGCTTTCTACGATATTCCGAACAATCTCCATACCTTCGACAGACTGATTGTATTCCTCTTCCGCATTAAGAACAGCTTGCTTCATTACCACATCCATTTGCGTTGCCGATACAGTCGCATGGGTAATTTCACTCTGTTGATACTGACTCAATTGCAGCATATTACTTAACGCCTGTGATGCCTCGTCGCTAGTTTGGCTCATTACCACACTGCGGCGGAACATAGACTCTGAAACTTCTCTGACTTCATGACTAGCATGAACCAACTCACTAACCGTATTATCCAAATTATCGATAAAACTGTTGGTCCAACGCCCCAAATTACCAAGTTCATTATGACTGAATGTGGTTGGGTCGAGTCTCCGACTTAAATTGCCATCGCCTTCCGCTAAGGTTTGCATTACCCCTGTCATCTCATGAACTTTATCCGCTAACGGTTTGGCGCTGATCCATCTGAATAGGCCTAAGCTCACTATTGCGCAAGCGAACATAAGGCCACTTTGTAAGTAAGGCGAAAGTGAATAAAGGTTGGAGAGCAATAGCGGAATAAAGATGGGTAACGACATACACCCGATAAAATGCTTAGATAGGGTATAACTCAAGCTTCGGTCTCTATAGACTTCTTCCAAATCGGATTCACACATCATCCCAAAGGTGTCTGGAGATCCGTCCAGCTGAAATGTAAGCCCTTTTCCAATAACTGGTATATGACGGTAGTCTGAATAACCGGGGTATCCAACAAACAGGTTGCTCCCATTTTCAATGGTTTCCCTGACCCCCGGATGAAGTTGATTAGTGGCCGGATCGGTAAAGCGAATTTCGAACTCAGTGTGTTGTTGAATCTTGACCGTTCCCCAGTCAGTACTGATTCCTTGCTTTAAATTCTCACCATGAGAAAAAGTGTTATCTTCAAAACGAGAACGAGATAGTGCAACACCTGGTTGAATATGTGGATCATGAATCGAGTCCACCATAAAGATATAGTTATCACCCGACTCACTGTAGATATGCCCAGCTTCTCGTTGAATGATATCGCTAATCACATCATTGGGCACTCTGCCACACAAGAACTGCTGTGTGTTATCGTCTCGAGAGAACGGCACATAAAACATCAATGTGACTTGGTCATGAAACGAAGAGCTTGATGCTCCTACATTCAAAGTGCGCGAGTCCATATACGGCCCGTGTAGATAGCGCTGCTTTGCATTTGATATTGCTTTTTTATCTCCGATAGCAATACCCACATGCTCTTGAAAACTCGAAGCTTGTGCGATGCCTTTGCCATCAATGATCGCCAACTCAGAAAAATCCGAACTGCGTTTGAGCAGGCTCGCTAACGTATCCTCAGCTTGCTCTTCATTTCGACTCGCTAAATAAACAGCAGAGTCCTCTAGGAAATCCCATTGATTCTTGACCCAATTGTGAAGCAGTTTAACGCGAGTGTGAGCGATGCTTTCAAATGCTTGCTCAAGCTCTCTTGTTCTACTTCGATTTAGAAAACAGGCTCTTCGCATTGCCAGTTTACCTGTCACACCAAACCAATTAAGCCAACTGCGTTCCTTGTCCGTCAGGTTCATTTACATCCCTTGTATTTTTTATAGACACAGAGGATAAGCAATTTATAGACCATAAATAGTCGCAAAAATAAGTAACTATCTAATAAGAAAGTACTTTATTTAAGCCAAACTGGTGCAATTCCATGTCTTTTTTGGTGCAGGTGAGAACCATTATGGTGCAAGGGGTTTTTAGATAGCCGGTTTCTTTAATAGGTTTTTGGGGGACGTTTAACCATAAATTTCATAAGCTGCTTTCAATAATTGCATGTGAATAGGAACCAGATCTTGATGCTGAGTCCGATATCCACCACCAACCACACACGCCATAGGAATAGACTCTAATTTTGCGAGACTGACCATCAAACAGTCGCGCTCAAATATCCCTTGTGTCGAGACATTCAAATAGCCCAGCTCATCGTCTTGGTGAATATCAATGCCCGCATCATAAACGATCAGATCAGGTTGGTGATGAGCAATAGCCAACTTGGTAACTTGTTCGAAACAGCGCAGAAACTCTTCATCTCCGGTTTCACGGCTTAATGGCACATCCAAATCGGATAGCGGTTTACGTGCAGGAAAGTTTTTATCGCAATGGAACGATAGAGTAATAATATCGTCATTCTCTTGGCATAGAGTCGCTGTACCATCACCATGATGAACATCGCTGTCGACGATAAGCACTTTATCGATATGTTCAAAGGTCAGCGCATGTTTTGCCGCTAACACCAGATCGTTCAACAAACAAAAGCCGCTACCAAAATCATGGTGTGCGTGATGATAACCACCACTCAAATGAATCGCGAAACCACTCTCTATCGCCATTTCAGCGGCCAAGCAAGTTCCACCGCTTGAGTAGAGTGTTCTCTCAATAAGTTGTTCACTCCACGGGAAACCGATGCGTCTCATTTTCGCCGCGGGCAAATTACCTGAAATAAGCAAATCCACATACTCACTATCGTGAACCTGTTTTACCTGTTCAACCGAAACTGGCATTGGTTGGAAGACTTCAAACTGACTCTTCCATAGAGGATCGCTATCCATTAGTGCTTCAACAGCACCGTGTAACAACTGATATTTGTTGATTGGGTAGCGGTGCCCTTCTGGCAAAGGTAACTGCGAATAAATTGGGTGGTAAATTAAAGGAATCATAATCAGGCTAATTGCGTATTTTTATCAAAATCATAACAGCATCAGACTTGGCGACAACCCCAAATAATGATAACAATTATCATTACCTAGAATTATATTCAAAGACCACTATGAAAAACGTAATACTCCTCTTTGGGGTGATCTGCAGGTCCATAGCATCAGTAATGATTTTGTGGAAATGATGATGGCCAGTTGGTGGACCGTTGCTTTTCTTGTGTTAAGCAATCAAACTTAACTAATTGAACTGAAAGGAATCACCATGAGCGTTATTTTTATTACTGGAGCGAACCGCGGCATTGGCTTAAGCCTGACTCAACAATACTTGAAAGGTAATCACAAGGTGTACGCAACTTACCGTGACGCCTCTTCAGCCAAAGGCCTGATCTCACTTGCAGACCACAACACCAACCTAATCTGCATTCAGTTAGAAATAACCGATTACCAAGCGGTGAGCCAACTTCCCTCTCAAATTCCTGCGATCGATATATTGATTAACAATGCTGGCTACTACGGGCCAAAAGGCTACGGTCTGGGCAATACCGATGTTGAAGAGTGGCGCCGTGTTTTTGAAGTCAACACCATTGCGCCATTGAAACTTGTCGAAACGCTATTACCTGTTCTAGAAAACAGTGACGTGAAAAAGGTCGCTTGCTTGTCTTCTCGAGTGGGCAGCATGACAGAAAACACCTCTGGCGGCGGCTACATCTATCGTTCCTCTAAAGCCGCGCTAAACTCCGTGGTGAAGAGCTTAAGCAACGACTTAACCAATAACGGCTTCACTGTATTAGCACTGCATCCAGGCTGGGTACAGACAGAAATGGGCGGGCCGAATGCTCTGATCGACACTGACATTTCTGCTTCTGGCCTTATTGAAGTCATCGAGTCAGCGAATACCGAAGTCAGTGGTCACTTCTTCAATTTCGATGGCAGCGAAATCGACTGGTAACCCACAGATGAATGTAGGCCCTCTCTCAAACCTAGTAAAGCACTCAGCGCTGTTTTGTCTGACGGTAATGCTAGCTGGCTGCTTCAGTGATGGCCCCGGAGACTTATTCGACGACTACCAAACCAAGATAGCCAGAGTACAAGATGTTGACGAGATAAAAGAGGAATGGGAATTTGAAAACCTACCGAGAAAAAGAGAACTGTTGATTGACGTGCCATCGCTTTCTATCGGTCTCATCGACAGTTACCAGCTTCGTCAGTGTCGATTGTTCAACCTGATTGCAGAAAGAAACTCCGTACTTGGAAAAGTCACCGACGAGTTTCGCAATTATGATTATCAAGTCGCCCTACTTGCAGGTGTTGGGAAATGTTTATCCGGTAGAGAATTAGACTCTGAGGTCGTAGAACTACTCAAAGAAATCGAGCAGCAAAAACTCGCACAATTTCCACTGCACCAATGGAATCTCATCTATGCAAGCGATGCCATGCAGTCACAAATGCGTGGTAGTCAGTGGTTACGTGCAGATGTCGGCGATCAGGTACGACAAACCAGTGATGCATTAGGACATATCAATCAAGCGTTAAACACATCGCTCGTTTCGGGCAAAACCATTGAGGTTCAAGAAGTATTAGAGAAGAGTTCGACCCTTGGGGATTTGTATTACTCACTCGCTCGTGCATCGGTTGAGCTTGATACCATCACCAAGCAACTCACTACTTTCGATGACAGTATAATCTGTGGTAAACAACGAGACACCACTAAGTTTCGCTATCTCAACAATGTGTTCGAGCAGCAATATATAGGCAAAGTTCAGCCCTACATGGCGCAGCTGGATGGCTACTATCAGCAGTTAGCCCCGCAACTAGGGATGTTTGACGCGCAACCTGAACTGCACAATTATTACTTTCCCATTCAAGATGCACATCAGGCCTTTCGATCATCAACTCGTCGCCACGTGGACTATTGGCAGCAGCTGTTTAAGCGCTGCGGACGAAAGGTCGGGCGCTAATCCTAACCTCAATAAGTCTTAGCTTTTAGTGCCCTTCTTAGCGTAAGTCCCTTTTTTAGCATACGTACCTTTGTTAGCAGAAGACTTCGCACCACCGCCTTTGCGACGTTTAAAAGCCGGTCTTTCGACTTTAGGAAGATGACGCAGAGACTCAGGAACTTCGCCTGTTTTTACCTTGCCCATCAAACCATCAATCTTGCTTTCTAGCGCTTGCATGAAAGGTTGATACGCTTGATTTCGTTCAGCCATGCCTTGCAACTGATGCTCCCAGTGAGCTGTCATGTCGGGAAAGGTCGAGCCCTCAGGTAAAGCATGAATCAAACCTCTGCCCGCAGGGCTACTATGAATGCTCTTACCTTGGCGCGTTAGCAGTTGCCTTTTGAATAGAGTATCTAAAATGCCCGCACGGGTTGCTTCTGTGCCAAGGCCGTCGGTCTCTTTCAAAATGGCTTTAAGGTCTTTGTTCGCGACAAAGCGCGCGATACCTGTCATCGCTTGTAGCAAGGTCGCTTCCGTGAAGTGTTTTGGCGGCTCGGTTTTCTTATCGCCAATCACACCTTCACGACACGTCAACACAGAACCTTTATCTAGCGGTGGAACCGCATCAGTTCCATCCCCCTTCTCTTCGGTATCTGTTTTACCCATCAACGCCTTCCAACCAGGGTTAATAAGCTGACGCCCTTTCGCAATGAACACACCACCAGCAATATCAAAGACTAACTTGGCATCGGCAAAAATAGCAGGTGGGTAGAATTGCATTAGATACTGACGAGCGATTTGCTGATAGATCTTCATCTCATTGGCAGATAGGCCGTTCACCGATGACTTTTTCGGAGTAGGAATTATCGCGTGGTGAGCATCGACCTTGCTGTCGTTCCATGCTTTGGATTTAAGAGAAAGGTCCGCACCTTGAGCACCACTTTGCAGCTCTTTCGCATTGTTAGCGATAGCATCCACGACCGACTCTCGTTGTGAGTAGTGATCTTTCGGTAAATAGCGGCTATCAGAACGCGGGTAAGTGATGAGTTTGTGTTTCTCGTACAACGACTGACACGTATCTAACACCTGCTGAGCACTCATACCAAAACGCTTAGACGCATCAATCTGCAGTGCTGACAGCGAATAAGGCAGTGGCGCAGCTTGTTTACTTTGTTTTTGCTCTGATTCCGTTACCGTCGCGGGTTGATTCGCAATTCGGTTAGCCACGTTCTCAACCAGCTTTCGATTGAGCACTCGGCCTTCTTCATCTTGCCATGGTTTACATGCTTCGCTTGGTTTCCAACGCGCTCGAATATCAAAGCTCTGGCCGTTGTTTTGATAAGGGATCAAAGCGTGCAGAGTGAAGTAATCTTTAGGAATGAAATTCTCAATTTCTTCATCACGTCTTACAACCAAACCAAGTACTGGCGTTTGCACTCGCCCTACCGACAACACGCCTTGGTAACCCGCCTTTTGACCCAGCAAGGTGTAAGCTCGGGTCATGTTCATGCCATACAGCCAATCGGCTCTAGAGCGTGCTAAAGCAGAAATAGACAGTGGAATAAAGTCTCGGTTACTGCGCATTTGAGAGAGCGCACGCTTTACCGCTGGTAAGTTCAAATCGCTGATCAGCAGCCTGTCCATCGACTCTTTCTTGGCCTTGGATACCTTGCAATAGTCGATCACTTCATCGACTAGCAGTTGCCCTTCTCTATCTGGGTCACCCGCATGGACAATTTGTGTGGCGTCTTTCAATAGCTTTCGGATCACCGTAAGCTGTTTGCTTGAAGTCTTACGCGGTCTCAGTTGCCATTGCTCTGGCACAATAGGCAGATCAGCTAAGTTCCACTTCTTATAACGGTCATCATAAGCATCCGGCTCAACCTGTTCCAATAAGTGTCCAATGCACCAAGTCACCACGTCCCCATTTCCACATTTGATAAACCCTTGGTCTTTCTTCTGTGGATTCGGTAATGCGGCGGCAATCGCGCGGCCTAGGCTTGGTTTTTCAGCAATGATAAGACGAGACATGTTTTTCCAGGTGCTACAAACAATTAGGGCCACATTATCTAATGTGGCCCTAATAAATCAAGGAAAACTGGTTGTTTATACAGTTAGTATTCCACTATTCAGCTTCAACGTACTCTATAAGAACTCGACGAACTTTGAGAATTCACGCTCTGGCACTTTCATTGGCGTACAGCCCGGAGTACCCAAATATAAAAAACCAACAATTTCGTCATCACCTTCCATGCCAAATGCTTGGTGAACTTCTGGATGGAACATCCATTTCCCTGAACGCCAAAAACCTTGGAAACCTTGCGCGACAGCGGCCATTTGCATTGCTTGTGCAGCGCAACCCGCAGACAGGTGTTGTTCGAACGCTGGCACTTTTTCGTGCTCAGTTACCTTTGCGATGATTGTGATCACCATTGGAGCTCGAAACGGCGCTTTCTTTACTTTCTCAATCACCGCTTCTTCGCTTTGGTCAGCTTGTGCTGCACGAACTAAAATGTCAGAGAGTTTTTGTAAACCTGAACCTTGCGCGATAACAAAACGCCAAGGTGTCAATGCACCATGGTCTGGAGCTCGTAAGCCCGCTTTGATGATATTTTCTAACGCGACACCTTCAGGTGCTGGATCAGAGAGTTTGGCGATTGAGCGTCTGTTGAGCAATAGATCCAAAGCATCCATTTGAAGTCCTTACTAATTCTTTATTATTTATATACTTGAACTGTAGCATAAAATGCAAACGATAATAAATCTCAACGACAGTCCATTTGAAATAATAGTTAGTGCTACTAGAAACAATAAAGGCTCCTAAATCTGTGACTTAGGAGCCTTATTTACCTTTCAATCTACAGCGAGTTGAGCAAAGTCATTCAACTGTTTTCTAAAGCTTAATAGCCAACTCTACACCTTGGCGAATTGCACGCACCGCGTCCAGTTCACCTGCATAATCAGCACCGCCTATCACGTGCAGTTTGCCGCCAAACTCTTGCCACATGTCTTCGAATGGACGAACAGAAACTTGCCCCGCACATACAATAACGGAATCGGCATCGAGTACCTGCTCTTTCTTACCAACGCTGATGTGCAGACCTTGGTCGTCAATCTTGTTATAGCTCACGCCGCCAAGTAAGTTCACACCACGTTTTTCCAATGTGCGTTTATGAATCCAACCTGTAGTCTTACCCGGACCTTTACCGACACGACCTGCTTTACGTTGCATCACCCAAACGGTCTTATCGCTAAATGAATCAGGATAAGGGTAAAGCCCACCTGGGTGCTCCATATTCTTATCAATGCCCCACTCATGTAGCCAGTCGTCCAAGCTGTGAGAAGTCGGCTCGGTCAGCATAGTTGCCACATCAATACCAATGCCACCAGCACCAACAATTGCGACTTTTTCGCCTACTGGTGTCTTTTCGCGAATCAAGGTTTGATAGTCGACTACGTTTTCTTGATCGATGCCTTCAATATCAAGCTTTCTTGGTTCAACACCAGCAGCCATCACAACTTCATCGTACTTCAACAGCATTTCAAACGTTGCTTCAGTATCAAGTTTCAGATTCACGCCTGAAGCATCAATTTGGTTAGCAAAGTAACGAATGGTTTCTCTGAACTCTTCTTTACCCGGAATCTGCATTGCCAATCTGAATTGGCCGCCGATACGGTCGTTTTTCTCAATCAAGTCAACCTTATGTCCACGTTGTGCCAAGGTCGTAGCACAAGCTAAACCAGCAGGCCCAGCACCAACAACAGCAATCGTTTTGGTCGCTTCGGCAGGCTGAACAATAATTTCAGTTTCATAACAAGCACGTGGGTTAACTAAACAACTCGCTCTTTTACCTTTAAACACGTTATCAAGGCAGGCTTGATTACAGCCGATACAAGTATTAATAAAACGCGCTTGATCTTGAGCGGCCTTATTGACGAAGTCTGGATCAGCCAAGAAAGGACGAGCCATGGAGACCATATCCGCCTGCCCGGAACTGAGAATGCGTTCTGCTTCTTCAGGCGTATTAATTCGGTTACAGGTAATCACCGGAATAGAAACGTGAGGTTTTACTTTTTCCGTCACCCATGAAAATGCGCCTCTTGGCACTTGTGTCGCGATGGTCGGAATACGAGCTTCATGCCAACCGATGCCGGTGTTGATAATGGTGACACCCGCTTCTTCGAGTTTTTGAGCCAACAGCACAACATCTTCAAAGGTACTGCCTTGCTCAACCAAATCCAGCATCGACAGTCTAAAAATAATAATGAAATCATCACCAACCGCTTCACGAATCGATTTGACTACCTCTAACGGGAAGCGCATGCGTTTTTCATACGAGCCACCCCATTCATCGTAACGCATATTGGTACGCTTACAGATGAATTGGTTAATCAGGTACCCCTCAGAACCCATGATCTCAATGCCATCATAGCCAGCAACTTGCGCCAACTCAGCACTATTGGCAAAGGCACCAATGGTCTTTTTAATTTGGCGAGGGCTCATCTCACTCGGTGCAAACTTAGCGATCGGCGCTTTAATGCCAGAAGCACTCTGCGCGAAGGGGTGCATTGCATAGCGACCAGCATGCAACAACTGAAGAGCAATTTTACCACCATGCTTATGTACGGCTTCAGTAACAACTTGGTGCGCTCTAGCGTGCTTAACTTTACTAAATTCAGCACTGAATGGGGTTAATCTGCCACGTAAATTAGGAGAGAAACCACCGGTAACAATAAGGCCAACGCCTCCTTTTGCTCGCTCTTCATAAAATGCGGCGAGTTTGTGCAGGCCTTCTTTATTTTCTTCTAAACCTGTGTGCATTGATCCCATCAATACACGGTTACGTAACTGAGTAAATCCAAGATCGAGTGGTTCAAGTAAATGTGGGTACATGGCAGACATCACTTCTATTATTTTATCCTTGTGGTCTGACCACATTATAGTTCAATCACCAAAATTTCAAACAACCGTTTACATTTTTGTAACACCGATCATAATGCAGACCGCATTAATCGTTCAACACCCCCTAATATGACTACACTTAATGAGAATATATATCGATTAACAATTCTTGGTGTAGTTTGAGCTAGGGAATTATCGTAGGATACTAAGCAGTTCATATTATTGAGATTAATAGTACTGCTGCTTGTTAAAGCGACGTGATCTCACTGCGGAGACAGAATGAAAAAAATATTCAAATTTATAGGCATGATCTTTAAAGGGATTTGGAAGCTCATCACGTTTGTGCGTCTTGCGCTTGTTAACCTCTTCTTTTTACTCAGTATCGCCATCATCTACTTTGTGTACTTTCACTCAGATACGACTCAACCGACAGTCCCACAACAATCGGCTCTAGTGCTTAACCTTTCTGGTCCGATTGTCGAACAAAGTCGCTACATTAACCCAATGGATTCCGTAACAGGTTCATTACTGGGTAAAGACCTTCCAAAAGAGAACGTCCTGTTTGATATCGTTAAAACGATTCGCTATGCCAAAGATGATGATAACGTCACCGGTATCGTTCTTGCGCTCAGAGAATTGCCAGAAACCAACCTAACTAAACTTCGTTACATTGCTAAAGCGCTAAATGAATTTAAGGCAACGGGTAAACCTATTTATGCAGTGGGTGATTTTTACAACCAAAGCCAATATTACTTAGCCAGCTACGCCGATAAGGTCTTCCTATCACCAGACGGTGGTGTGCTCCTTAAAGGTTACAGCGCTTACTCACTTTACTACAAAAGCTTATTAGAGAAGCTAGACGTGAACACACATGTGTTCCGTGTGGGTACTTATAAGTCTGCAATAGAACCTTTCATTCGCGACGATATGTCGGATGCTGCCAAAGAGTCCGCTTCTCGTTGGTTAAGCCAACTATGGGGAGCCTATGTTGATGACGTGAGCAACAACCGTCAGATCGATGCTAAAACGCTGAACCCAAGCATGGACTCTTTCTTAAAAGACCTTGAATCAGTAGATGGCGATATTGCAAAACTGGCAGAGAAGTTAGGGTTAGTCGACGAACTAGCAACTCGCCAGCAAGTTCGACTTGAGCTTGCTGATGTATTCGGTAGTGATGGTCAAGACAGCTACAACGCACTTGGCTACTACGAGTACCGAACAACCATGCTTCCTGATCTAACAAGCGAGTCACACGATGTTGCGGTGATTGTTGCCAGCGGCGCGATTATGGATGGTAAACAACCACGTGGTACGGTTGGTGGTGATACAACTGCAGCCCTACTTCGCCAAGCGCGCAACGACGATCAAGTGAAAGCGGTAGTACTTAGAGTAGATAGCCCAGGTGGCAGTGCATTTGCTTCAGAAGTGATCCGCAATGAAATAGAAGCGATCAAACAAGCAGGTAAGCCAGTCGTCGTTTCGATGTCTAGCCTTGCTGCTTCTGGTGGTTACTGGATCTCAATGGGCGCAGACAAGATCCTAGCTCAACCAACCACGCTGACCGGTTCGATTGGTATCTTCAGCGTCATCACAACTTTCGAGAAAGGCTTGAATGACATTGGCGTTTATACTGACGGTGTTGGAACTTCACCTTTCTCTGGCCTAGGTATAACCACCGGATTAAGCGACGGTGCGAAGGATGCATTCCAAATGGGTATTGAAAATGGTTACCGTCGTTTCATCAGCTTGGTTGGAGAAAATCGAGGTATAGAAGTTGATGCTGTCGACAAGATCGCTCAAGGCCGAGTATGGACAGGTCAAGATGCGATGCAAAAAGGACTCGTGGATGAAATCGGTGATTTTGACGATGCAATCGCGGCAGCAGCTTCACTAGCAGACCTTGAAACCTACAACATCTATTGGGTAGAAGAGCCACTCTCTGCCACTGAACAATTTATTCAAGAATTTATGAATCAAGTTCAGATGTCGATAGGCCTAGATATCCAATCGATGATACCGAGCAGTTTACGACCTGTTACTCAGCAGTTAGCCCAAGATAGCCAGTTGTTAGGCAACTTTAACGACCCACAAGGCCGATATGCTTTTTGCTTAAACTGCCAAGTTCAATAAGTTAAACCAATAACTCAATAATCAAGAGGCGCCTCTGTGTAAGGCGCCTCTTTTTATTGCATGATAATTCGCTATAATCGCCTCCCTGTTCCCTATATCACACTAAGTATTAATCGCCATGGAAAGAAAACACATCTATATCGCGTATACCGGCGGCACAATTGGCATGCAGAAGTCTATTGATCACGGCTATGTTCCTGTCGCTGGTTTTATGGATAAGCAGCTAGCAGGTATGCCAGAGTTTCATCGTCCAGAGATGCCTAAATACACCATTCATGAATACTCTCCATTGATGGATTCTTCCGATATGACGCCACTTGATTGGCAAACTATCGCTGATGATATTCGCGCGAACTACGATAAGTACGATGGTTTCGTTATCCTGCATGGTACAGACACTATGGCTTACACGGCTTCGGCGCTGTCTTTCATGCTTGAAAACCTAGGCAAACCTGTGATTGTTACGGGCTCTCAGATCCCACTAGCTGAGCTTCGTTCAGATGGACAAGCAAACCTGCTGAATGCGTTACACCTTGCAGCTAACTACCCTATCAATGAAGTAACCCTGTTCTTCAACAACAAGTTGATGCGCGGTAACCGCAGTACAAAATCACATGCAGATGGCTTCAATGCCTTTACGTCGCCAAACCTAAGCCCATTGCTTGAAGCAGGTATTAATATCCAGCTTAGCAATAACGTAAAAGTCAACGAACAACCTGAAGGAGCTTTCAAGGTTCATAACATTACGCCGCAACCCATCGGCGTAATCACTATGTATCCAGGCATCTCACATGAAGTAATCCGCAACACGCTGCTACAGCCTGTTAACGCGATGATCCTACTGACTTTTGGTGTCGGTAATGCACCACAAAATCCAGAGCTGCTTCAGCATCTGAAAGATGCGTCAGAGCGTGGTGTGATTGTGGTGAATCTAACGCAATGTTTGGCAGGTAAAGTCAACATGGGCGGTTACGCAACAGGATGTGCACTTGCAGAAGCTGGCGTAGTTAGTGGCTTTGATATGACGCCAGAAGCGGCGTTGGCTAAGCTACACTACTTATTAAGCCAAAACCTAAGCTATGAAGAAGTGAAGGCTCAGATGCTACAAGTGCTTCGTGGTGAGATGAGCTTATAAGCTTGTTTTGCTGTGGATTGAGCCAAGATCTTCGTGTTGGTAATAAGTTTCATGGTTAACAATAGGTTTCATGGTTAACAATAGGTTTCGTAGTCAATAGGAGCTTTCGTCGTTAACAGGAGCTTTCATCATACAAAGAAAGCTCCGCGAGAGCATGAACCTTCAATGGGTTCAAAAGTATTTAACGTGAGCTAAATCGTTTAACTGCTTATAAATAAGCGGCTTAAAATTAAAAGGGGTGGCACAGTGCCACCCCTTTGTTGTAATTTAGCTTAGTGATTCGGGTTGACCCTAACAATATCTTCTTGGTCTGACTTAAACTGTTTTTTCAGTTCAGACTTAGATTTAAAGCTAATTTCACCACCAGCTGCAATTGTCATATGTTGAGCTTCAGAGTTATGTTTAGATTGGTATAACATCACCGCCTGCATACACGAGTCGCGCTGTTCTTTTGAGAGCGCCGTACCTTCTGGCCATTTACCTGTTTCAACAGCGTAGGTTAAACGTTCGTAGACTTCGGGAGTCATTGCGCTAAGAAGTTGTTCTGCATCCATGATAAAAAGCCTTAGTTTTAACAATTTTCACCAGAAAATAACCCGTAACGAAATTGAGTCAAGAACCTGACCGAAAATAAGTGTATTTGATCACAAGTGAAGGAATATGAAAATTATGAAATGGTTGGCGGTTGGCATATTGCCTTTCACTCTGGTTGGGTGCCTTGAAGGAAACAAAAACACGGATCAGCTATGCCAAAGTAACCCAACGTTACAATGTGAGCTGCTGAACATGAACGACGGACAATGTCGTGTTGCACGTACCGACCTCATATGGCATCGATTTGAAGTTCAAAAACAACCAACCGAAACCAATAAGATTAAAGAATTCGAGTTAGTCACTACATATAAAAAGTGTTTAGAACTTGCCGCACAGATCGAGACCATTGACCAATCCCAACTTCAAGAACGTCGCTTTACGGCATTAATGCACAGTATTGAAGAGTCAGAACGAATCGTTAGTGAGCTATCTCAATCAGACACACCAGAAACACTCTACTTCTTGTGGTCACAAACTGGTGATACTAATGCAAGACGCAGCTTCTTACAGTTAGAAGGAACTGAAGCATTAAATACGGCGGAGATGCAATATGCTCTAGCGACTTTCTATACCACGAGAGATCATGCCAAGACATTGAAGCTACTCAATAATGCGCTAACCTTGTCGAATAACTCGGTTGTTAATACTGAGATATTTAAGTCCATGGCTAGCATCAATCACAGCTTAGGCCATAGAGAAAAGGCGTACGTATGGGCAATGGTAGCCAAAGAGTTTGATGTGCCGATTGCTTCTGAAGCGGAGTTGGCCGTTCTCTATAACTTCGACGCCCCAAGATACAAGCAGTTAAATAAAGACGCAGACAAAATTGTCGAAGCCATTGAAGATGGGGTTTACAGCCCTTCGGTCGTCCCTAATTACTGATCGAACACTTATTGATTTCTAACCTAGACTTCCTATTCATCAGCCTAAAAAAACAGCTACCTTTCTGGTAGCTGTTTTTATTTGTACTAGAATTAATTCTGAAATCTTGGGCAGTTCAGTATTCCTAAATCGGCAAATGCAATCTGTAAGGATTAAACAATAGTTACAAGTTATTTCGTAATTTTGTCATTTTTGTTGAAAATTAACGACACTGAATTAACACAGAAGCGCTCGCCAGTTGTCTGTGGGCCATCAGGGAAAACGTGACCTAAATGGCTATCACAAGCAGTACAACGGATCTCTACACGCTTCATTCCGTGACTTAGATCTTCTATATAGCGTACCGCTTCATCATTCACTGGGGCGTCAAAACTAGGCCATCCACACCCAGAGTCATATTTGTTATCCGACAGAAACAAAGGGCTTTCACAGCATGTGCAGCTATAGACACCCGTCTTCTGATTATGCAGTAACTTACCGCTATAAGGGGCTTCAGTTCCACGTAGACGACACACTTCAAATTCATCGTCTGATAGGCGTTCACGCCAGTATTCATCAGGCTTTAACATATTTCCTTCCTTTTGAATCACGTTAATATCTCTCCACATTCTCATTTATTATATTTACTTTTTACCATAAAGGCTTGCATATGAGTCGTTTTGTAGCACATACTTTCTCACCAGGAAACATTGTACATATACACTCATAAGTGAATCATCATTTAGGGGTATTTTACCCAACTGGAAGGGTACAGAGCCACTCGCAATGGTCAATTTTCAACCACTTACACCCAATTGTTAAGAAAAGCGTCGCTTTTTTTTGACATTAAACAAGTTAAGTCGGATTATCTATTGCAGATGTATACTGGATTCTGTAATTTTACTACCAGTTATCTTTAATCAGAAATTAAGTTGTGGAGCAACTACAATGACTATCAAAGTAGGTATTAACGGTTTTGGCCGTATCGGCCGTTTCGTATTCCGCGCAGCTCAAGAGCGTGCAGACATCGAAGTAGTAGGTATTAACGATCTAATCGACGTAGAGTACATGGCATACATGCTTAAGTACGACTCAACTCACGGCCGTTTCAACGGTACTGTTGAAGTTGAAGGCGGTAACCTAATCGTTAACGGTAAAACTGTACGTGTTACAGCTGAGCGTAACCCAGAAGACCTTAAGTGGGATGCTATCGAAGTAGACGTAGTTGCTGAAGCAACTGGTCTTTTCCTAACTGATGAGACTGCACGTAAGCACATCACTGCTGGCGCTAAGAAAGTAGTTCTTACTGGTCCTTCTAAAGATGCAACTCCAATGTTCGTAATGGGCGTTAACCAAGCATCTTACGCTGGTCAAGACATCGTTTCTAACGCTTCTTGTACTACTAACTGTCTTGCACCTATCGCTAAAGTACTTAACGATAAGTGGGGCATTGAGTCTGGTCTTATGACTACAGTTCACGCTACTACAGCAACTCAAAAAACTGTAGATGGTCCTTCTGCTAAAGACTGGCGCGGTGGCCGTGGTGCTTCTCAAAACATCATCCCATCTTCAACTGGTGCTGCTAAAGCTGTAGGCGTTGTTCTTCCAGAACTAAACGGCCTTCTAACTGGTATGGCTTTCCGTGTACCAACTGCTAACGTATCTGTAGTTGACCTAACTGTTAACCTAAAAGAAGCTGCATCTTACGAAGAAATTTGTGCTGCAATGAAAGAAGCTTCTGAAGGCGAAATGGCTGGCGTTCTTGGTTACACTGAAGACCAAGTAGTATCACAAGATTTCATCGGTGAAGTTCAAACTTCAGTATTCGATGCTAAAGCTGGTGTTGCTCTAACTGACAAATTCGTTAAAGTTGTATCTTGGTACGACAACGAAATCGGTTACTCAAACAAAGTTCTAGACCTAATCGCTCACATCTCTAAGTAATTTCTTTTTAGAAATCGCTTTAGACAAGCATTAGCGAAGACTTTCATTGAGAAAGACTTTGAAAAAGGCGACCTTAGTGTCGCCTTTTTAATACCTGCTATATTTTGAGCGTCTTTTGAATGAAGTTGATTAAAAAACAACGAAGTTCAATTCTAATACTGTCTGAGCTTGTTACTCGTCATATCACAAGCATCACTCTAGTCAGCATTTGAATTCAATTTCCTTAGAAGGATCATGTAATGGATTTATCTACTCTACCCACACTGACTGTACTTTCTGACAACGTGACTATCGTAGAACACGAAGGCGTAAAACTAGTTCGCGTTATCCACGATAAAGCAAACGCAGCCATTTCATTGTTTGGCGGCCATGTCGTGTCATTCCAACCACAAGGCCAAGAAGACCTAATTTGGATGAGTCAACAAGCTAAGTTTGATGGCAAAACGGCTCTACGTGGCGGTATTCCGGTATGTTGGCCTTGGTTTGGTCGCATTGCAGCACCTGCTCATGGTTTTGCACGTTCAAGCGAATGGCAATTAGTTGAGCACCGTGAAAGCGAAGCGGGTGTGATAGTAAGCTTAGGTCTAAAGCCAAACGAAGAGACGTTAACTGTCTGGCCTCATCAATTCGATGCTCGTTTGAATGTTGAAATCGGCGAGCAACTAAAAGTGACCTTGGATGTGAAGAACACTGATTCTCAGCCATGGACTTTCTCTGGTGCGCTGCACTCTTACCTAAACGTTGGAAATATTCACAACACAACCACGACAGGTATGGGCGCTGAATACATTGATAGCCTACAAGGTGGTAAGATCTGCCAAGGTGGTTCTGAGCTTGTCCTGACTGACACCATCGATCGTGTTTACACACAACCAGAAGCGCAAATTTTTGTTGCTGACAAAAAATTGGATCGCACTTTAACGGTTGAGAACCACGGTCATAACTCTGCTGTATTATGGAACCCGTGGGCTGAAGGCGCTGCGAGTATGGGCGATATGCAAGACGACGGTTACCTCACTATGATGTGTGTAGAATCAACGCTGCATGCACCAAGCCTAGAAGCAGGTAAAACGTTACAGCCAGGCGAGAGCCACCAACTGATTACGGTTATCTCTTCGAATTAAGCGTCTAGCTAATTCGAGGAAAAAACAATAAATGCAGCCTTCACAAGCTGCATTTTTTATTGTCTACAATCTCACCACTCCCCAGAGCAATGGCATGTATCCAATAAGGAGTAGCGTATATCCTGAAAAGTCATAGCGCATAGCCACAACAGCCTTCCTCGTATTGGTTCAAATCAACACCAGATCACCATTTATCAGTTTAATTTATAAAAATAACCATCAATTCATTAATTCATTAATTCATTAATTCATTAATTATTATCAATCCATGCCGATAAATAAGTTCTTATGATATAAAACTCAATAGTAAAACCAAATCTAACAACACCTAAATGAAGACAGGATAGTGAATTCATGTTCGATAAATACAAAAATCAAAGTGTTGGTTTCCAACTTAAGCTAGTGATTTTACTTTGCTTGCTGATCGCCTTTGGTTCAATTGCGACCCTCGTGTATCGAAATGCCTCACAGGTATTATTAGACAACACACTGAAAGAGCATCAGTCAAAAGTCGAAGCAATGGCCAAAACAATATCTGGTCAATTTGATGCCTACCTGCATACCGCCGAAGTTTTAGAATCAACTTTTCGTAACGGTTACCTAGCAGGTGTTTATGTTGAAAGTTATGACGTTGAGTTCAACGGCCATTCGATTCCTAACATGACGCAATATGGTGAAAGCCTGATCAACGACACCAAACTCGTTGATAGCTTTACTCGTGATACAGGCGCAGTAGCAACATTGTTTGCCCCATTCGGTGAGGACTTCATTCGTGTATCAACATCTCTTAAAAACCCTTCAGGTGATCGAGTAGTTGCTACTACGCTAGGACGAAACCACCCAGGCTATAACAAACTCAAAAGTGGCCAGCCTTATTACGCTCAAGTAAAACTATTCGGCCAGCGTTACATCACCTACTACGCTCCCTTAACCAATGCTCAAGGTAAAGTTAATGGTGTGTCTTTCATTGGCTTACCCGTTGAAGAAGCAACTCAGAGCTTATTTGAGTCTTTGCGCTCGGTATCATGGGGAGACACCGGATACACCATCATTGTTGATAATGAAAAAGAACATCAAGGTCAGTACTTATTGCATCCTACCCTTGCTGGCGGTGGCAAATCGATTATTGATGTCGCCGATTACGATGGCAACAAACCTTTCTATCAACTCTTCGAACAATCATCAGGCCTGATCCTATACCCATATGAGTATCAAGGAACAGTAGGTGAAAAATATCTGGTATACACCGACGTTCCGGGTTGGGGATGGAAGCTACTTGGCGGCACGTTCATTAAGGAAGTGACCAAAGGCAGTGACGAGCTTCTGAAGCTTATCGCTATCATTGCGACCTTGATTGCCGCCGCTACAATCGTAGTGTTAACTTTCGTTTTGAACCATACACTAACACCGCTAACAACCTTAAACGAATACATGATGCGTTTAGGGAAAGGCGAAGTCAGCCTACATATTCCAAACTCAGGTAAGCAAACAAAGAATGAAATCAGTAACCTAAATACAGGGGTTGCAACCATGGCTGCCCAGTTGAATACATTAGTGGGTGAAATTCGCGCGACCAGTGATCAAGTTCAAAATAGCTCAAGCAGTGTTTCTCAAGATGCAAGCCACAACTTAACGCAATCTGACCGTCAACAGGCGCAAGTAGAACAAGTAGTAACAGCAATAGAAGAGATGGCGACGTCGGCTGAATCCGTAGCTCAACAAGTCAACAGCATTGCTGAAAACGTCCGTCTGGCAAATGACGATAGTCAGCAAGGCTTAGAGGTTGTTGAAGGTGTGTGTATTGATGTTGCTCAGCTCAACGATCAGCTAGATAAATCAGCATCAGCGATTGAGCAAGTAAGCGCTGATAGCGAAAGCATCCAAACTGTTACCAAAATGATTGATGACATCGCAGAACAAACCAACTTACTTGCGTTGAATGCTGCGATTGAAGCTGCACGTGCTGGAGAACAAGGCCGTGGCTTTGCCGTTGTTGCTGACGAAGTGAGAACGCTGGCTCATCGTACTCAAACCTCAGTACAAGACGTGGTAAGCATTATTGAGAAGCTAAAAGCTTCCACTAATAATGCCGTAAATCTAATGACGCAGAGCCAATCGAATGCCAACCAAGTACTCGATAAAGCGCAAGAAGCCGGTACAGCACTAGAATCCATTGCTTCTCAGGTTGAGTCTATTGCTTCTCAAGCTGAAACTATTGCTGCAACATCTGAAGAGCAAGCTCAAGTTTCTCAAGAGATAGCCGCCAACGCACATGCAACCAGCGACCTAAACCAACAAAGCCGAGAAACCAGCGCTAAGACATCTCAAAGTGCTGATGAACTTCAAAAGCAAGCTGAGTCATTGAAAAATCAAGTGAACTTCTTTAGCTAACCATTTATTTAACTAAAGACTTAGTGATTGGCCTTGGTTAATAACTTTAGTAAATAGCTTGAGTTCACATATCGCTGCGTGAACTCAATAACTTCATATAGAGCCAACACCTCGTTGGCTCTACTTATTTACGGCAACCTCGTTTACGCTAGCGCCCCTCTTTGCTTCCTGTTAAAATTTCGCCCTTAAGATATCTACCTCGAGTTCGCAATGACTTACCAATGCCCTTTGTGTCACCAACCTTTATCTCAAAACGATCGTACGTTTAAGTGTGAAAAGAACCATCAGTTCGACCTAGCGAAAGAAGGCTATGTCAATTTGATGCCAGCACACCACAAACGCTCAAAAGATCCAGGTGATAACAAAGAGATGATGCAGGCTCGTCGCCGCTTCCTTGAAGGCAACCACTATGACCCAATGCGCCAAGCGGTGTTGACATTGTGTTCTCGTTATCTACCAGCAGAGGCACCTAGCCTATTGGATATTGGTTGTGGCGAAGGTTATTACACCAACGAAATTGCGGTAAACCTAAAAGAAAAGAATGGTGCTACTTTTGGCCTAGACATTTCTAAGATCGCTATCAAATACGCGGCTAAACGCTACCCTGTAGTCGACTTCTCGGTTGCATCAAGCCATCGCCTACCCTTTGCTGAAAACAGCTTAGACGGCATTCTACGCATTTACGCGCCTTGCAAGGCTGAAGAGCTGCAACGCACCATCAAAGATAATGGTGTGGTGATCACCGTGACACCCGCTAACCGACACCTGTATCAACTGCGTGATGCAATTTATGATGGCGTTCGCTTACATGACGAAGATCCAGAAGTGATCGAAGGTTTTACGCTTGAACACCAAGAACAACTAAACTATATGATGGAACTATCGGGGTCAGATGCATTCGACCTGCTACAGATGACGCCATTTGCTTGGAAAGCGAGTGAAGAGTTTAAACGACAACTCACCGATGCAGAGCAATTCAACTGTGAAGCTGACTTTATGTTGAGAGTGTACCGCAAACAAATTTAATTGATATTGATTATCGTTTGCATTGAAATCTCATCTTGCCTCCTTTAGTATGCGTGTTCTTCAAGGAGGCATTTCATGCAACGTATTATTCTTATCGGATTAGCTACCCTGCTTACAGCTTGTGCTACTCAACCTTCAAACAACACTTCTCAAACAGTGGCTAACACGCAAACAAAAACCGTTTTCACATTTTATGATTACCAGTTTGCTTCCCCACAAGGTAAAACACTTTCCCTCGATGCGTTACCCAAGCAACTGACAGAAGCTGACGTCGTTCTTATTGGAGAATGGCACACTCACTCTGCTATCCATCGCTTCCAAACCCATTTCCTAAAAGTGCGTCGAAACGCTACGCCAAACATTGCGTTATCAATGGAACAATTCACTCGAGAGCATCAAGACACATTAAACCAATATCTAAACGGTGAGATTGGCGAACAAGTTCTTATGTCTCAAGCCGCTGCTTGGCCAAATTACGAAAGTGATTATCGTGCGCTGGTTGAATTCGCAAAAGCCAACGATGTCGATATCATTGCGGCAAACGCACCAAAACCCTTTGTACAGTGTATCGGCCGTAAAGGATTATCCTATCTAGATCAGCTAACGACGGAACAACGCCAATGGATTGCTTCAGAAGTCGATACTGGCGATAGCCCTTACAAAGAAAAGTTCATGGCTTCAATGCATCACGGCACACCAGAGCAAACAGAAAAGCAATTTTCCGCTCAGGTAACCTGGGACGAAACTATGGCTGAATCGATTGTGGATTACCTAGCATCAAACCCTGAACAACAGGTGATCCATGTGGCTGGTAAATTCCACACCGAAGGTGGTTTAGGCACTGCAGCGTCGATTCTACGTCGTAACCCTGATTTGAAAATTGCCATCATCAGTCCAGTTGAAGAAATCTCATCGAATAGCAGTGACTACCAACTAAAAGTGCTTTCTCCACCGGCTCGTTTTGTTAAGAAAGAGAACCGAATGAAGGCATACAAGCACCTATCTAAGCGCGGATCCGATCTCAAGTGCGACTAAACTCGCTATCCAGACTTAATCTTATCCAAGTTTAGGTCTGGCATGCTACAAGTCTGGCAAACTAAAAGCTTGTTCAATCGCGCCCTAAGATAAATATTGATATCGGCATAGGAATTGCTTAATTACCAAGCAGTTTTGATTAAGCAGATGAAAATGTAATGTGCGAATAAAAAAACATCACCATGGTGATTAAATGCACAAGTTTTTCACACCTCTGCCGATACTATATTTAAGGATAGGTAAGGAGAGCTATATGACGCCGGTAGGAACGAGTAATACCCAGCTATATTCACCTTCGCAAATGAACTCACAGAGTAAAAACAGTGAAGCTGAAAAGCCCGCGCCTCTTAAGGTTGAACAAAACACTGTTAAGCTTTCTAATGAAGGCAAAGCGCTCTTATCTGCCCTGAAAGAAATCGATAAAGAAGCAAAAAAAATTGAAGCAGAGAATGAAACCGTTACCGATAAGGTTGAATCATTTGCTCATGGCGCTCTAGGTATGGATCACCCAGACAAGATCGAAGAAGAAGACGACGGTTCGTATTCAGCTGGGCAATATTTGTCCGCAGCGGCAACCGTTGGTGGAATCCTTCTCGCTCTGGTCTAACACTTTATCGTTCTCCACTGTATCCCATCCCTTACGCTGCATCTCTTGCATTGCCCCTTTGCATAGAGTCTTTTCTATTGTAAAAAGTGATTTGTCGTCACGACAACAGACCTGATTTGTCCTAAAAAACGAGTTCACTCCATAATTCCGCTCTCATTTTAATGGAATAATACCCGTGAAAAACACTTTTGAGCTTATTGACAAGCCGACCTTTTTTGGTGCGATAGCACTCCTACTCACGATCGTCTTCCCGCTGATTATGTTCCCTACTCAAGGAGCAGACTGGATTGCGGTAGCTAAAACTTTTATGACCGATCAACTCGGCTTTCTATATTTAGCGCTTGGCCTAGCAGCGTGTGCGTTCATGGTTTATGTTGTCTTCAGTGATATGGGACAAATCAAACTTGGCGAAGCGGACGAAGAGCCAGAATTTAAAACAGCATCATGGGCAGCAATGCTGTTCTGTGGTGGTATCGGTGCAAGTATCTTGTACTGGGGCTGTATTGAGTGGGCTTATTACTATCAATCACCTCCTTTCCAACTGGAGCCAGGCAGTGAGGAAGCCGTTCGTTGGGCAGCGACTTATGGTCTGTTCCACTGGGGACCAATCGCATGGTCTATCTACTTGATCCCTGCGATTCCTATTGCTTACTTCTTCTATGTTCGTAAACAACCTGTTCTAAAAATCTCTAGCGCTCTAATGCCCGTTCTTGGTGAACACCGTAGTAAGGGCGTACCGGGAAAGATCGTCGATATCCTATTCATTTTCGGTCTATTAGGCGGCGCAGCCACAACTTTAGGTTTAGCAGCTCCTCTTATCACTGAAGGCCTTAACCACCTATTCGGTCTGCCTAAAAACAACCTAACTCAAGTGATGGTACTTCTGGTTTGTACTGCTATTTTTGCGTACTCATCTTATGCGGGTTTAGAAAAAGGCATCAAGATCCTCAGCAACATCAACTTCTGGGGTGCGATGGGGCTATTGGCTTTCGTTCTGATTGCTGGCCCTACGATTTTCATGCTGGAAACAGGCCTAGATTCAATTGGTCGCCTACTGTCTAACTTTTTCGTGATGGCAACATGGGCGGAACCATTTGGTGGTTACGGAACCTTTGAAAACACGCACTTCCCACAAGATTGGACCATTTTCTATTGGGCATGGTGGCTAGTTTTCGCACCGAGTATGGGCCTATTTGTTGCACGAATCTCTCGTGGCAGAACCATTAAACAAATGGTGTCAGGCTCAATCTTCTTTGGTTCATTAGGCTGTTTCTTATTCTTCATGATCTTAGGTAACTACGGTTTATCTCTACAGTTGTCTGGCGAGCTCGATGTCGTTGCTATCTTGAACGAAGAAGGCGCAACTAAAGCGATCTTCTCGATGCTGGCACAACTGCCAATGAGCACATTGGTGATCGCAGTATTCACACTACTATGTATCATTTTCACTGCGACAACCTTTGATTCTATCTCTTATATTCTGGCTTCTGTAGTTCAGAACAACGTGACAGAAGAGCCGATGCGTTGGAACCGTATGTTCTGGGCATTTACACTTTCGTTCTTACCAACAATCCTGATGTTCTTGGGGGGGTTAAGTACACTACAAACCGCAGCAATCGTAGGTGGTTTACCACTACTAGCGATCTCTGTGATGTTGATGATTTCAGCCGTTCGAGCCACTAGCCTAGATCTACGTCATCAAGACGCGTACATCGAACCAACGATTAACATCGAAGAACTACCAGACATGGATCCATGGTCGGCAGAAGGTATGGCATTAGCACAGTTTGAAAAAGAGAAAGATGCCGCACAAGAGGCAGCTGAACATGAACGTGAAGCTTACAAAGCGCTAGCGGATGTTAAGAAAGAAATTCGTGCTTATGTTCTTGAACAAGGTGCGCAAATGGAAACACATGAACTTCCAGAAAATCTACAACAAGCTCTTGAGCAGGCTGAAAACGACTTAAGTACAGCTCAAGCGAAGAAAGTAGAGTTATCTGAGCAAGCTCAAAAAGCTCGAGTCGCGTTCAACCAGGTGGTTGCAGAACTGCCGCTTGCTTGACATTAGCCATGACATCGTCCGTTAATCTGGACGCTCCTAAATAAGACCAAGGCTCACAGAAATGTGAGCCTTTTTTTATGTTTTTCTAAAAACTTGAGTTATTGCTCACTTTCATGTTGATGAAACAAATATGAAACGACTTTGACATAAATCGGTGTTCTAATCATCCCGCTTATATAAAAAGGGATAACTAATGAAGCACTTTATGAAACCAATTGTTACCGCAGTGGTAACCTCTACACTCTCATTCAACGTACTTTCAGCAGAAATCAAAAATGTCATTCTGATGATCGGCGACGGCATGGGACCTCAGCAAGTTGGCTTATTGGAAACCTACGCAAACCAAGCGCCAAATTCCATCTATAAAGGGAACAAAACGGCCATTTATCAACTTGCTCAAGAAGGGGTTATTGGTTCATCCCTAACGCATCCGGAAGACGCAATCGTAGTGGATTCAGCTTGCTCTGCGACCATGCTTGCAACGGGTATCTACAGCGGTTCAGAAGTGATCGGTATCGATTCACAGGGTAACCATGTTGAGACCGTACTTGAGAAAGCGAAAAAAGCAGGCAAAGCGACCGGCTTAGTGTCCGACACACGCTTAACTCACGCGACCCCGGCTTCTTTCGCCGCTCACCAACCTCACCGTTCTTTAGAGAATCAAATTGCATCTGATATGTTAGCAACGGGCGCTGATGTGATGCTCTCTGGAGGGCTACGTCATTGGATTCCTAAATCGACCAACGACAAAGGTGAAACCTATAAGCAACTTGAGAAACTGACTCAAGGTGATGTTTATCTCAAATCGAAACGTAAAGACGACCGTAACCTGCTGACTGAAGCAGAGAAAGACGGCTACCAACTGGCGTTTAATCGCAACATGCTAGACGACGCTAAGGGCGATAAACTACTTGGCCTATTCGCCTACTCAGGCATGGATGATGGCATCGCTTACAGCAACAAGAAAAAGAGTGGCGAACGAACTCAGCCAAGCCTGAAAGAGATGACAAAAAAAGCGCTCAACATCCTATCCAAAGATGAAGATGGCTTTTTCCTAATGGTTGAAAGTGGCCAAATCGATTGGGCGGGTCACAGTAACGATGCCGGCACGATGCTGCATGAACTGCTCAAGTTTGATGAAGCGATCCAAATTGTGTATGAATGGGCAAAAGATCGTGAAGACACGATCGTGATTGTGACCGCAGACCACGAAACAGGATCTTTCGGTTTCAGCTACTCTTCTAACGACTTACCAAAACCACAGAAACGTTCTGGCGAAGCCTTCGCTGATCGCGACTATGCACCCAACTTTAACTTTGGCGCATTCGATATTCTTGATGGTCTATACAATCAGAAGCAAAGCTACTACGGCATGATCAGCGAATTTCAAAAGCTAGATAAAGCACAGCAAACACCTGAAAAACTGGCCGAAATCGTCAACAAAAACAGTGAGTTCCCTATTACAGCGGAACAAGCGAAAAACGTATTAGCCAGTAAGCCGAACCCATACCGATTGGCTCAGCACAAATACTTGTCAGCAGAAGAAGTACCTGCTATCAACGATTTCGATGCATTCTTCCCATATAACGACCGTGGCAACCTGCTTGCTCGTGAACAAGCAACGGGTCAAAACATTGTTTGGGGTACAGGTACACATACTCACACACCTGTGAACGTGTTTGCTTGGGGCCCTGCTGAGAAAATACTGCCGGTTTCGAAAATCATGCACCACTCAGAATTGGGTGAGTACATTAAACAACAAGTAAACTAGCCTGAATCTTTTTTGCTCGTTTAACTTTAGCGCCCTCCGGGGCGTTTTTTGTTTTAAGCCTTTAAGTTAAGTAATTAAGTAAGTTTTAAATTTAGGCGACGCAAAACAGCCGCTCAAAAGCGGCTGTTTTTAGAATAACTAACGGTTCGGGTGGTTTAAAATGTGATCTTCCCAATCGACAACATCAATTTCGTACACCACTTTATTACGAACACTTTCGCCTGCTGCATGCATCTCTGTTTTTGATCCGGTGATCAATGGGTGCCATTCAGGAATAGGCTTAGATTCTGATAAAAGGCGATAAGCACAAATATCTGGTAGCCAGTGAAACTCGTCGATCTTGTCACGAGTCAGCTTCAAGCACTCTTCACCAGAAGTGAAACGGTTCGGGTAGTCTTTACACGAACATGTTTTGTCGTTTAACCAGCTACATGCCACATTGGTGTAGTAAACTTCATCGCTATCTTCATCCATTAGTTTATGCAGGCAACACTTACCACAACCATCACACAGTGATTCCCACTCTTGCTCTGTCATCTGTTCTAGTGTTTTTTCTTGCCAAAATGGATTCGTCATAGGATTACTTCTTACTCATTTACTGGGGTGCGTGTTATACCGCTAGCCCATAAAAAGTTCAAGGATAATCATTGTTCATTCTTTGATTCAATCAACAGCTGTCACTCTCATCATTTTTTGCTACTATCGCGCCCCCTGCTATTTAGTGAGTTTAATTTGATGGAATGTCGTTTAGGTTGTGGAGCATGTTGTGTCGCTCCAAGTATTACATCAGCTATTCCTGGAATGCCCAATGGCAAGCCTGCGGGCGTGCGATGCATTCAATTAAATGAGCAAAATCTTTGTAAGCTGTTTGGTCTATCTTCGCGCCCTAAGGTGTGCCACCAATTCAAAGCCTGCCCTGTCATTTGTGGCAAGACCGACCAAGAAGCCCTTGATAACCTGATCGAATTAGAAGCGATTACCTAAGCGCATCTGCCCTTTTCTGCCTCCTATATGCTCAAGATTTCACAAAGTTACGAAATCTAAACTATCTTGTTGATACTGGTACAGATTAATAAGGATCGTTATGAATAGGTATATCGCAGAAATGTTTGGTACGTTTTGGTTGGTGTTGGGCGGTTGTGGTAGTGCCGTCTTAGCCGCGGCTTTCCCTGATGTGGGAATTGGCCTACTCGGAGTTTCCCTTGCCTTTGGTTTAACCGTACTCACTATGGCTTTCGCTATTGGTCATATATCCGGTTGCCACCTCAACCCTGCTGTCACCATCGGCCTATGGAGTGGTGGTCGCTTTGATGGCAAAGATGTTGCGCCTTATATTATTGCCCAAGTGATTGGCGGTATTATCGCGGGCGGCGTGCTATTTGTGATTGCTTCTGGCCAAGCAGGTTTTGACGTTGTCTCATCAGGCTTTGCTTCGAATGGTTACGGTGAACACTCACCGGGTGACTATTCGCTAACCGCAGCACTCGTGTGTGAAGTGGTCATGACCATGGTGTTCCTATTCGTGATCATGGGGGCAACCGATTCAAAAGCACCGGCTGGATTTGCACCTATCGCGATTGGTCTTTGTTTAACCTTGATCCACCTTATCAGTATCCCCGTCACTAATACCTCTGTGAATCCTGCTCGAAGTACTGGTGTAGCCGTATTTGTTGGAGACTGGGCTGTTTCGCAATTATGGCTATTCTGGATTGCACCGATTATTGGTGCCGTGATTGGCGCTGCGATTTACAAAGCCGTGCGCGGCTCTGATTAATCGTTTGAAAGGTTTTAGAATAGACACGTTCAAGGACAAAGCTTTATAACAAAAGAAGAAAAAGCCGCTTAGTGATTATTCACCAAGCGGCTTTTTTATATCTTATGACGACCGAGTAAGGAGTGCGAAAGCGTGGTGCCATCTACCAGCTCTAGCTCACCACCAACGGGAACACCATGGGCGATTCGACTTGCGTTCACTTCATGGGCATTGCATAGCTCAGCAATGTAATGGGCCGTTGCTTCGCCTTCAACCGTTGGGTTGGTCGCGAGAATAACCTCTGTGATATCACCACGACGTAAGCGGTAATCCAAAACATCGAGGCCAATATCACTTGGACCAATCCCATCAAGTGGCGAAAGGTGGCCCATCAACACAAAGTAACGGCCTGAATATTGGCCAGTTGCTTCAATTGCTGCAATGTCTGCAGGGCTCTCTACTACACAGATTTGACCATTTTCCTGACGTTTAGGGTTGGTACAAATATGGCAGGTATCTTCTTCAGTAAAAGTACGGCACTCATTACAATGACCAATTTCTGTCATTGCCTGGCTAAGAGCATCAGCCAACTGTAGGCCGCCTTTTCTATCGCGCTGTAACAAATGAAAGGCCATACGCTGCGCCGACTTGGGACCAACCCCAGGTAGACAACGTAAGGCCTCCATCAAATGCTCCAGCATATGACTGGTACGCATAGTTAACCGTTCTGATTTTCAAACGGTGACTTGTTCAACACAAACCACCACTTGAATTAACTTTAAAGAATAAGTTACTTAGAAAGGCATCTTCATACCTGGTGGAAGTTGCATCCCACCAGTTACGCCAGCCATTTTCTCTTTTTGAGTCTCTTCAACACGACGAGCCGCGTCGTTGAAAGCAGCAGCGATAAGATCTTCAAGCATCTCTTTATCGTCTTCCATTAGGCTTTCATCGATATCAACACGGCGAACGCTGTGGCTACCAGTGATGGTTACTTTTACAAGGCCAGCACCTGACTCACCTGTAACTTCCATATTCGCGATTTCTTCTTGAAGCTTTTGCATGCGCTCTTGCATTTGCTGGGCTTGCTTCATCATGTTGCCCATACCGCCTTTACCAAACATGTTAATACTCTCTGGTCTAATTGGTTTATTAAAATTTATTAAGCTTTGGTGCTTAAATGGGGGTTAAACCACAGTGATTCAACCCCTCGAGGTTCAGTTCTCAGATTTGCTTATCTAGGATGATACGCAGGTCACTAAACGTGAAAAAGCTCTATATGGGGCGAACACTGTCTCTGTCGAGCTCGGCAGCAAAACGCCTCTCAATAAACTGTACATTGGCATCGTTTTCCAAAGCGGTAAACGCGTCTTTCAACTTACCTTGGTACAATCTTTCTCTTAATTCGAGAGGTGTTTCTCCACCGTCACCGATTTCCACACTCAAATGACACTCTTCTCCGAGCACGGTATTGAGAGACTGTAACAACTCACTCTGTGCTCGATCCGTATTCAGGTGAGCTTGGCTCGATCTTAACGTTAAGGTGATTGATGTGCCATTTTTAGCAAACACTGAGTTCAATGCTAACTGTTCAACAAGCTTTGCTGTTTCCAGCTTTTGAATCGTGGCGGACCATTCATCTTGAGCAATAGATTCTTGCAGCAATTTATCAACCATTTCTGGTGTCTTAATGTGCTCTAACGCGCGCTTGATCTGAGTGGGTGTAAGCTCTTTACTCACCTCTTTCACTACAGGTTTAGACGGTTTCCAGCGATAAGGTTCATTATCATTGGCAACATTTTCTGTAGAAGAAGTGGATAACGAAGCTGGCGACACCCGCTCAGAACCACCGTGTTGCTGAGCAACTCGGTCAAGAACTGAAGTTTTAGCTGGTGTCGCTTTAGCCTTTTTTGGCACTGACCCTTTGTTTTCTGTTGCAGCACTGCCTCTACGTTGAGAACGCAATTGATGGCGTAAGCCACTCACTGGCGAGGTTGCGCGCGCTGGTTGCTCTTGCAAAACAGAAGGAGCAGAAGGTGCAGCGCTTGGCTGTTGAACCGGACTCTGGTTCTGATAATTCGTTTGTTGCTGCTGAGGCTGATCTGTACCGTCGCTAGGACGTTCGTCATAAGCCGGTGGCGCATCATCTTGGCTATGCGGGTAATCCTGTTCTGGATAACCTTGGTAGCCTGCGTGATCAGCGTAACCTTGCGAATCTGAATGTTGCCCCTGATTCTGCTGCGGTTGCTGTTGTATCGACGGTTGCGGTATAGCTTTCTGCTGAGGCGTATGTTGTTGCATCGGAACGGGCTGTTGAACCTGAGCTGGCTGTCTCGGAGCGGCCATTGGTGTAGATGGATTCACAGGTTGAGCAACGCTTTGAGCTTGAGTAGCAGGCGCTAGCACAGGACTTGTCGACTGAGTCGTGATAACTGTAGCAGCCGCTTGTTCAACCGGTCTAAACGCCAACATACGCAGAACCACCATCTCAATACCAACACGAGCGGTTGGCGATAATGGCAAGTCTTCACGACCTTTCAGCACTATCTGGTAGTAGAGTTGGATGTCTTGAGGGCTTAACGCTTTGCTCAGCAGTTCCAGCCTTTCGGCATCAGGCTGAGCCTTATCTAAAGTAGACGGCAGAGCTTGATACATCGCCAAACGGTGTAGTTGAGTCGCAAGTTGACTCAGCAATCCATCCCACTCAACGCCATTTTCAGCAAGAGCTTGAATGCAAGCCATCGCTAATTGTGGCTGTTTACTGCTAATCGCTTCAAGAAGATGAATCGCTTGGTCGGTATCAAGTGTCCCGAGCATATGAGCAACAGTGTCTGTCACTACATTGCCATTGCCTAATGCAATCGCTTGATCTGTTAGACTAAGAGCGTCACGCATACTGCCATCGGCCGCATGCGCAATCATTCCAAGCGCACGAGACTCAGAAGTTACGCTCTCTTGCTCTAGAATATGATCAAGCTGCTCATGAATGTTATCCACGCTGATCGGCTTAAGGTGGAATTGCAGACAACGCGACAAAATAGTCACTGGAAGCTTCTGTGGATCTGTCGTTGCGAGCAAGAATTTCACATATTCAGGCGGTTCTTCTAAAGTTTTTAGAAGTGCGTTGAAACTGTGCCTAGAAAGCATGTGTACTTCATCGATAAGGTAAACCTTGAAGCGACCACGTGCAGGCTTGTACTGAACATTGTCCAGAAGCTCGCGGGTATCTTCTACCTTTGTTCGTGATGCCGCATCAATCTCGAGCAGGTCAACAAAACGACCTTCATCGATCTCTTTACAGGTTGGGCATTCACCACAAGGTGTTGAGGTAATGCCTGTTTCACAGTTGAGGCCCTTAGCAAACAAACGACCGATGGTTGTCTTACCGACACCTCGTGTACCGCTGAACAAGTACGCATGGTGCAACCTATTCTGGCTAAGGGCATTCTCTAATGCTGTTAAAACATGGGCTTGACCAACCACTTCTTTAAATTTGGTTGGTCGCCATTTTCGCGCTAACGCAAGATAGCTCATGAATAATTCCGAAAAGGATTAATGACCGTCGAATTCGCAGATGCTAAACACTTCTAGACCTAGGCCTTTTAAGCGCTTGTCACCACCGATTTCTGGAAGGTTAATTACAAATGCAGCATGCTCTACCACACCACCAAGCTGACGAATCAACTTTGTTGTTGCTTCAATCGTACCGCCAGTTGCAAGCAAGTCATCGACCATCAGTACTTTATCGCCTTCAACGATAGCGTCGGTATGGATTTCTAATGTATCTGTGCCGTACTCTAGCTCATAAGATTGTGCCACTGTTTCGCGAGGCAGTTTACCCGGTTTACGAACAGGGATAAAACCAACACCAAGCTCAAGTGCCAAAGGCGCACCAAATAGGAAACCACGAGCTTCAGTACCAACAATCTTAGTAAAGCCCATATCCTTGTATGTTTCCGCCAGCAGGTCGATAGTCGCTTTGTAAGCTGCAGGATCTTCCATCAAGCTTGTCACGTCACGGAACAAAATACCTGCTTTAGGGTAATCAGGGATACTTTTGATGCTAGCTTTGATCAGAGAGATTTTTTCTGTGTTCATAATCTTATGCACTTCATTAGGCCACTTTCCAAACTCTCGTTAACGAATCAAACAAGTTAACGCACGAAACCAAGGAAAGGTACGATTGGTATTCATTGCAACGAGAGTCATAACTTTCATTGCTGAAATAATAAACGCCCGCTAAATAAGCAGGCACACTGGCTTAATGGTAGTGATTTTCTTTGCTGTCAGCAACCAACTCATGAGTTGGAAGTCGCATAAACCATGTGAGAAGAATAACAAGTACGCAAATTAGGAAAGCCTTGACCCAAATGATAGGAGCAAAGTAGATGGATAACGCAAAACTCAACAAGATAAAGAATACGCCACGCGTTTTAACTTGTTTGGTAACGGCACCGTATTGATACCAATTGTTCAGTAAAGGGCCCAGCGTTTTGTGCTCATGCATCCATTTATGAACTTTCGGATTGCTTCGCATGAAGCAGGCGCTGGCAAGAAGGAGAAAAGGAGTGGTTGGCAGAACGGGCAAAACTATCCCTAGAACTGCGAGAAATATACAAAGGCCACCAGCAATATTGAGGCTTAAAACTCGAACGCTAATTGTGGCCTCCTTGAGTTAACTATATTAATTTATCTAAGATAGCTTCACTAGAATGTTGCGTAACCATTGAATACTCGAATCAACGTAAGGGTTGCTGGTAATAATGGGATCGCTAAAAATGCGGCTAAAAATCCTAGAAAGTAGAATACATTAAACGGGTCTTGAAAGTCTTTGTTATCTGCCATGATTACTTCTTGTTTTTGTTAGTAAAGGTAAGTGTGTGGCGAACCAAACCCTCTTTGCTAAATCAACATTTAACAAAAAAGGCATAGCCACACCATTTGCGCAACTATACCTTAATCAATTATTCACAAAAACCGAGGAAATATAGGGTTAATCAGTAGACCCTTGGTGTATGTCTAAGCTAAAACTTGCCGATCCCAGTAAGCTCATTGACAACTGGCACCCTTTTTCAATCGGCAGATCCCTTGTAATAAAATTCTTCTTACAGTTTTCACCTAAACGCTCACCTGCAGCAATGTGTTGATTCACCTCACCGTTTGACCACCGCCCATCTAAACCCGCAGGTAAGATAGAGATAGTCCCTTCAGCAAGATTAGCCACACCAAACAAAGCATCAACTGGCGTAGCGCACTTAGAGCAATGAATCCCTTTCTCCAAAACCTCAGCAATATCTTTGAGGTCAACATTAAAATCTTTTCTATTCCTGATGTAATCGTGGAATAGAGCTCTCACCAGTAAGGTCGTCGCGGAGCCTCCATTATCAGAAGAAGACGAATCAACGAGATAAAAAGCAAACTGCCCGTTCATCAGCCACGCGTAATCAAACACAAGTGGCATCATTTCTGTTGATTGCAACAATCGATAACTACAGCGCCACGCTCCTTGTCGTGTATCTTTTTCCGGAAGTAGCGCATGCAATAGATCTTTTGCTGCACTAGGGTTGTCTTGCAAGTAATTCAAGTGCCAATGTAATTCTTGATCTTCAGGGATTTCTCCTCCGTCATCTACCGAAAACCATTGGCTCGAAAAGTCTCGTTGGTCTGAAATATTGTCAAACGAGTCTTTGAGTGTATTAGCTATCGCGCTACCTAAATGGGCGTGATCCTCTAACGGTTTAGCTAAAAAGTCTTTAATGCCAAATCGCAATGCTTTAGCGACATCTGACATGTCGTCTGTCGCTGACACAACAATCATAGGCAATGATGGATACTCTAAGCTGAGCTCTTCTACAAGCTCGATGCCATCCAAAATTGGCATTGATAAGTCACACACAATTAAATCTGGTGCTGAATCCCTAAGCTTTTGCAAAGCATCCAGTCCATTCTCAGCCTCAACCACTTTATAACCAATCGCATCTAAATACGCGCTGGTTATACGGCGAAAAATGGGGTCATCATCAACCAACATGACACATTTTTGGTTGATCATCTCCTGAGCCGAGGTCATTACTGGCTGACTGTAAGTTTTGTACATAATCTTTAACCTCACAAAACTAAGTCGAATTATTATTGTTATCTGTTCCAAGAACTAATATAAAACTTAGTAATAAAATGCTAAATACACAAATTTGCACTCTTTACTGGTAATTCGTGACGAGGGTTGGAATACTTGTAAATAGTGCAACGAGTTGACGTAACGCAAACATTGATCTCACTGTTACGTATAAATTAGATGAGATTGTAAACAAATGTGTCTGGATTTATGAAATTAGATGATTTAAACCTCTTTCGACTTGTCGTTGAAAATGGAAGCTACACCGCAACATCACGCAAAACTATGATTCCGGTTGCGACCATCACACGACGCATCCAAGCCTTAGAAGACTCTTTAAACCTAAGGCTTCTCAATAGACACGCGCGTAAACTCTCTTTGACAGAGGCTGGCGAACGTTTTTTCAATGAGTGCTCTCCGTTACTGCAACGTCTGTCTTCTACTGCAGAAGAGCTCACTGATGTGTGTAAAGGTGCTTCAGGGAAGATCCGTATTACCGCTCCCTCCAACCTGACTAAGCGCATGATGATGCCGATGTTCAGTGAATTCATGACTCAATACCCTGATATCAATATTGAGCTGATGATGAACAACCAAGCCGATCAGCTTGACCCAACGGAGTGGGACGTAATTTTCAGAGTCGGTCCGCAACGTGACTCAAGCTTAATCGCGAGAAAAATCAGCGAAGTGAAAGATATTCTTATCGCAAGCCCTGATTACTTGGCTAAGAACCCTGCACCAAGTCACGCTGAAGAGTTGGCAAACCATTCGTTGCTCAAAGGCTACCCATTGATTAAGTGGCAGCTGAGTAATTCGAATGAAGAGACCGTCGTTAATAGCGAGAAAGGTCGTTTCAACGCCAATGCATTGAATGTTGTCAGACAAGCGTGTTCTGAAGGCCTAGGTATCACCCTAATGCCTGATGTCATGATCCGTGAATACATTGAAGACGGCAGCTTAGTACAAGTCTTAGAAGACTGGAGCGCTAACCCTCGTGATATTTACATGCTTTATAACCACAAAGACCATTTACCTGAGAAGGTTAGATTGTTTATTGATTTTGTGATCGCATACCACATTCATTAATACTAATCCCATTCCCCGCAAACAAAAAAACCAGAGCTGATGCTCTGGTTTTTCTTTTTAGCCCGCTAACACTGTGGTTCGTTATTAGTGAAAACACTTGATTGTTAGCGAACACACTTTATTAATAATGGAATCGCTTTACTGCTTACGAAAGTGCTTTACCACTAACAAAAGTGATCTGTTGCTAACGAGAAACTAAGCGCCTTCGTTATGCAGCTCTAAGTTCGCTAAGTCTTGCTGGATTTCACGTTGAACCTTTGAGTCGTCATTACGCAAAGAATCTAGGAAGTCTAGGTACGCTTGGTCAATATCGCCCGTAACATACTCACCGTTGAATACTGAAGTATCGAAACGAGAGATGTCTTGATTACCCATGCCGACTGCAGAAATAAGGTCTGGTAGTGTTTGGAAAATCAAAGCGTCTGCGCCAATCTGCTTACAAATCGTTTCATTATCACGACCATGAGCAATCAGCTCTGTCGCGCTTGGCATATCGATGCCGTAAACGTTAGGGAAGCGTACTTCTGGAGCGGCTGAAACCATGTAAACTTTGTTTGCGCCTGAATCACGAGCCATCTCAATGATCTGCTCTGATGTCGTACCACGAACAATAGAATCATCAACCAGTAGAACGTTCTTATCTTTGAACTCAGAACGAATAGCGTTGAGCTTACGACGAACTGACTTCTTACGCTGTTGCTGACCAGGCATGATGAACGTGCGGCCAACGTAGCGGTTTTTCACGAAACCTTGACGGTATGGCTTGTTAATCGCTTGAGCGATTCGCAACGCGATATCATTCGATGTTTCTGGAATTGGAATAACCACGTCAATGTCCAAGTCTGCGTACTCTTCCTTAATACGTTTACCTAGCATCTCACCCATCTCAACGCGCGCGCTGTAAACTGAGATTTTATCGATGAACGAGTCAGGACGAGCAAAGTAAACAAACTCAAAGATACATGGATTTAACTGTGGGTTATCTGCACATTGCTTAGTGAAAAGATCACCGTCGAATGTTGCGTAGATAGCTTCACCAGGAGCAACGTCACGCATAAAGTCAAAACCAACAGCGTCTAACGCTACTGACTCAGACGCAACCATATACTCTGTTTTACCATTAACTTCACGCTTACCAAGACACAGCGGACGGATGCCATGTGGGTCACGGAATGCGATCATGCCGTGGCCGATAATCATTGCCGTTACGGCGTAAGCACCACGAATAGTGCGGTGCACGTTCGCTACTGCGCGGAAAACGTCTTCTGAAGTCACGTTACCTTTAACGGTATCGATCTCATGAGCTAATACATTCAGTAGAACTTCAGAATCAGAGGTTGTATTCACATGACGACGGTCTTTCTCGAATAATTTCGCACGAACTTCATTTGCGTTCGTTAGGTTACCGTTGTGCGCCAACGTGATGCCAAAAGGAGAGTTTACGTAGAAAGGCTGAGCTTCAGAAGCACTTGAACTGCCCGCTGTAGGATAGCGAACGTGACCAATACCCACTTCACCTTGTAAGCGCTGCATGTGTTTTGCTTCAAAAACATCTTTTACTAAACCGTTCGCCTTACGCAGACGGAAACGATTGCTTTCTATGGTACAAATACCAGCGGCATCTTGGCCACGATGCTGCAATACCGTTAAAGCGTCATAAATAGACTGGTTTACAGGTGTTGAACCCACGATTCCAACAATACCACACATGTCCTAATCCTCGATTTTCGACATTAACTGGCGCTAAAGCGCGCCAGATAAGAAACTAGATGTTGCTTGTAAATGCTCGAAGAACGGCGCAATGATTCGACTAAACTCCGGAACCAATTGCGAATTCTTCCACCACTCAGAACTTGGGAATGCAGTAAACGCATCCATGAAAAACAACACTGCAGAAACAATCAAAACACCACGTAAGCCACCAAAGACGACACCGAGGATTCTATCTGTACCCGACAGGCCTGTTTTCTGAACTAGTTGACCGATGACATAGTTAACTAAGGCACCAACAACTAACGTCGCAACAAACAATGCTGCTATCGCAGTTCCGTTTCGAAACATCTCATCTTCGATATTGGTGAAGTACATGGCTAATTTAGCGTAGTACTGGCTAGCAATAAAAAATGCTCCAAACCAAATAACAAGTGACAACGCTTCTTTAGCGAAACCGCGAACTAAACTGATCACGGCAGAGAAGCCGATCACGCCTAAAATGACAAAATCTAACCAATTCATGAATTCTTCATCTTAAGTTGGCGCGCATTTTAACAGAAAAAATGCTGACGCAAACGTTTTCTTATGGATTTAACGGTTTAAATTTGAGCAATTGGCCTTTTGAACCCGTAATTTTTTCTAATTCCTTAATTTGTCGCTCAAGTTTGGATTTAGAGACATCCGGGCCAATAATTACTCGCGTAAAAGTTTTTTCTTGTTTGGTGTGAGCCTGGTAACCACGCTTTTGTAAATCCTTAACAACATTTTTTGCGTTGTCAGCATTCTTCAAAGCCATTAATTGAATAAGCCAAGCACTGTCTTGGTATTCATTTTTTTCTGGTACAGGTTTCACCACGACTGCCACTTTGTCTGCTTCTTTATTGTTTGAAGTCGACGCCATTTGCGTATCGGATTTATCAGCACCGCCACTTTCAACCACTTGCTCAACCGGAGAATCCGGTAATGCAATCTGATCTTCAACAGGGTCGAGCACTTCAAAAACCTCAACATTACTATCAAGCTCAGGCTTAATCGGAATGCTTGCAAACTCTTCTTTGTAGTGGAGCTTCTTACCATCAAGCACATCGGGCAATACAATCACGCCAATGGCCACTAAAATGATGGTGCCGACTAATCGGCTTTGGAATTTACTTGCCATTTAGTTTCCTTTTTTCTGCCAGTGCTCCAACACCTCACCAACGGTATGGAAAGAACCGACCACCAACACAACATCATCACCTTGAGCCGAAGCTAAAGCCGCTTCAAACGCCGCAAAAGGAGTTGTATGCTGCTTTATACCTTCAGGTAAGCTTTGACACAATTCCGCCGCCGTTGCAGCTCGTGGGCCTTGCAGTGAAGCTGGGTACCAATGTGTTGTCATCGGCGCTAATACTTCCAATGTCGCGGGGATATCTTTGTCATGAAGCATAGCGACAACAACGTGTAAGTTTTTTCCTGCGTACGTCTTCTCAACTTGCTGTGCAAAATATTCGGCCGAATGCGGATTATGCGCGACATCAAGCACAATCACGGGGTGTTCACTAATTTGCTGCATGCGTCCCGGGAGCTGAGCATTCTTCAAACCGTTCACCACGTTAACATCGCTAATAGTCAGATCTGAAGTACCTAGTGCCATTAATGCTGTTGCTGCATTAGGTAATGGTAGGCTTGGAATAGGCAGTGATTCCAATTGAAATGCACCACTGCGCCAATTCCACACATCACCATCTACATCATAAGCATATTGAATACCCACTTGATAGAACTCAGCCTTAATGTCATCAGCGTGCGCAGCAACCGTCGCAGGTGGCTTGGGTTGACCACAAATAGCAGGTTTACCACTACGATAGATACCCGCTTTTTCAAAGCCAATCACATTGATGTCGTCACCCAACCAATCAACATGGTCGACAGCCAAACTGGTAATCACAGAAACATCATGTTCAACGATATTGGTCGCATCTAGACGCCCGCCTAGACCCACTTCCAATAACACAACATCAACCGTTTCTGTTTGAAAAGCGCGTAACGCCGCCAACGTACCATATTCGAAAAAGCTAAGGCTGATTTCGCCACGCTCTTTCTCAATGAAATCGAAAGACTGAACCATCTTTTCGTTGGATAGATCTTGGCCGTTAATACGAACACGCTCGTTATAGCGAATTAAGTGAGGAGAACTGTAGACACCAACTGAGTAACCAGCGTCCAACAGAATCGCTTCCATCAGAGCACACGTTGAGCCTTTGCCATTGGTTCCAGCAACGGTAATAACGTGTTGAGCAGGTTTGGTGAGCTTTGCCTTAGAGGCGACGGCTTGAACTCGGTCTAAACCAAGATCAATAGCACTTGTGTGGATGTTTGATAAATAATCAAGCCACATCTCCAAAGAGGATGTGGCTTGAGGAATAGGTTGTTGACTCATCTAACTCATAACCATGATTAAGTAGGTTTGTTAGATGGTACTTTACCCTTTTTCTGGCGCTTCTGGTACTTCATAAGTAGCTTCATTCGGTGAATCGTTCACAGAAACTACCAATGGTGAAGGCTGGTTGGTCATTTTAGCAACAAGGCTTGCAACACGCTGACGCATTTCACGACGGTCAACGATCATGTCGATAGCACCGTGGTCTAGTAAGAACTCACTGCGTTGGAAACCTTCAGGAAGGTCTTCACGTACCGTTTGCTCAATTACACGACGTCCAGCAAAACCGATAAGCGCTTTTGGCTCACCAATATTGATATCACCAAGCATGGCCAAACTTGCAGAAACACCCCCCATTGTTGGATCAGTCATTACTGAAACAAACGGTAAGCCTTTCGCAGATAAGCGCTCAAGAGCAGCACTGGTTTTCGCCATTTGCATTAGAGACATAAGCGCCTCTTGCATACGAGCACCACCACTTGCAGAGAAACACACTAAGCCGCAATTGTTTTCGATAGCTGCATCAACAGCTTTCACAAAACGTGCACCTACCACAGAGCCCATTGAACCACCCATAAATGAGAATTCAAACGCACATGCTACGATAGGTAAACCAAGTAGTTCGCCTTTCATTGCCACTAATGCATCTGTCTCACCGCTGTTTTTCTGTGCAGCAGAGATACGTTCTTTGTAGCGCTTAGAGTCTTTAAACTTAAGTTTATCTTGTGGCTCAAGATCAGTGCCCAGTTCAACACGCTCACCTTTGTCTAGGAATGTATCCAGACGGCGACGTGCCTTCATGCGCATGTGATGGTCACATTTTGGACATACTTCTAGGTTACGCTCTAGTTCAGCATGGTAAAGAACCTGCTCACAAGAAGTACATTTAGTCCAAACCCCTTCAGGGATAGACGCTTTACGAGATGTTACGATGTTGCTTTTTTCTAAAATCTTTTCAAGCCAACTCATGGAAGACCTTTTTGTTTCGATTCTTCCGCTTGATTGCGAAAGAAATAAATTTGGGAATTATGCGTGGGAATTAAAGCACATAAAACAGCGACTGTAGATAAAAAACTGGTTGTACCTATTTTCTGTGACTATTTTACGCACGAAACCGTAATATTTTTTGAACCTAAGTCTCACATTTAGTTCAAATCATCCGGTAAAAATAGAGGGCCAATTGGCTCTCTTGGTAGATCAAAATGTTCAGGATAATCAACATCTACCAGATACAAGCCTTCCGCTTTTGCGGTCGCACCTGCAACTTTTCGATCTTTTGCTTCTAAAAGCCATTGGATCCACTCTGGTTTCTGCTCACCTTTACCTACCGCAATTAAGCTACCAGTGATATTCCTCACCATATGATGGACAAACGCATTCGCTTTAATATCGATCACGATGTAGTGTCCATGACGAGTCACGTTTAAGTGAATCATGTTTCGCCATGGACTGCGAGATTGGCAATGTGTTGCTCTAAACGACGTAAAGTCATTTTCACCAAGCAAGTACTGACCCGCTTCGTGCATTTTTTTCTCATCAAGGTGACCATGATAATGACTCACTCCTGAATTTAAAATGCCAGGGCGTAATGCGTGGTTAAAGATAATGTAACGATAGCGACGAGCTGTTGCTGAGAAACGAGCATGAAAATCTTCATTCACTTCTGTAGCCCAACGAACCGCAATATCTTTTGGCATATTGGCATTCGCGCCCATTGTCCACGCTACCATTTTGCGATCGACATTTGTTTCAAAGTGAACGACTTGCCCCGTACCGTGAACACCAGCATCGGTTCGACCTGCGCACATAACTTCTACCGGGTGATTCGCGACAACTGAAAGAGCCTTTTCCAATTCTTCTTGGACACTTTTCACGTCTCGTTGGCGCTGCCAACCAAAGTAGTGGGTACCGTTATATTCAATACCTAAAGCAATTTTCATGTTCTTGTTCTCTTTGAAAATGGGCCGAGAAGTATATACGGAAATGAGTGTTAGCCCAAATGAGATGGGGTTAAAACTGCAATAAACAATCACCAGCGCCCTAAAGTAAAGGGTAGCCAACGCTACCCTTTATGTTTGATTTAATTTATCGGCCGTTTAACGTATCGATGAGGTTCTTTGCCTCTCGGCGAATATCATCGCTGCCGTCTACTATCGCCTCTTCCAAGAGCTTAATAGCTCCATGAGGATCACTCATCTCGATATAGATTTTAGCCAAATCAAGCTTACCAGCAGCTTCAGCGTTGCTGTCCACATCAAAATTACCAATATCACCAATGACATCAGGGAATTCATTTAGGCCAACGTCCAATTTTAACTCTTCATCGTCTGGATTAATGACTTCTTCACCTTCTTGCTCTACTTGAGCCATTAGTTCATCAATCGTCATGTACTGCTTATCACGACTGTTGCCTGATTCGGTTAGGTTGTCTTGTTGAGCCCAATTCTCTTCTTTGATCTTCGGTTCAGCTTGCTGTTCAGCCGACGCCCAAATCTCTTGTTGATCATCAGGCACATCATTATGCATGCTCGATTGTTGCTCTGGCGCTAGGTTAAAGCCTTTCCAATCTTCACCGCCAACTTCAAGCATGGCATCAATATCAAGTCCTGCACTATCAATTGAGGTCGCATCCAGTGGTTTGTTGAACATGTTGTCGACAGAGTCTTGAACATCTTCAGAAAGCAATTCAGCTAATGCAGTTTCATCAAAATCATCAAAGCCTTCAAGTGGCTCGTCTTGAGTCAACGCTGTGTTTAAGTCTTGTCTTGGTGCTTCACCCGCAGAAGTCATCGGTTGAGTAAAGTCTTCAACTTCAGGTTCTTCTGTATCAGAGAAATCATCAGCTTGACTAAAGCTTTGTGGATTAGAGAACAAGTCATGCAATGCGTCTTGCTCTTCACCTTGCGGGCTAAAAGAAGTTAACGGCGTTGGTTTTTCAGCAAAGGCATCTGATATAGCTTCATCTTCACCGTATTCCGGCAAATCAAATTCATCTAATTCTACGCCTTGTTCTTCAGCGACTGGCTCGTCACTACTTTGTTCAATGTCATCAAGAACAGAATCCGCTTTGGCACTCTCTTCATCGTACTCAGGAAGGTCAAGGTCATCGAACTCGAACGTCTCTGTACCATCAGATAAGTCTTGCTCTAACTGTGCTTCGTCCGGTTCACTAACTGCTTCCGCCAATGCATCTTCTTCACCGAACTCAGGCAATTCGAAATCATCAAAAGAGAACTCATCTTCGCTGTCTGAGGAAGTAGTTTCAGTTTGAGGTACAGATTCAACTTGTGGTGTGGTTTCCGTTTGAGGCACAGCACCGCTTTCAGGTGCAGCGTCGAGTTGAGAGTCAGCAACAGGAGCTTCTGATTCCGATGTTACTTCCGCGTCAGATTCCGTCAATGCACCTTCGTTAATTGTATCCTCTCCAATCAGCCAATCGTCATCCTCTGGTACACCAAATTCATTGGGAATGATCTCTGGCATATTCGCAGCACGAACTGGCTCTGGCATGGATTCAACAACATTCTCTAGCTCATCGCTACCTTCAATTTTCGGTTCAAAGTTAAAATCAGAGTCAATGTTCTCTGGAGATTCGACATCGTCGATCGCTTCTGCTAGCCAATCTTCAACCGTCTCTTCATCGTCTTCAGAAATATCATTCAAAGAAGGCGGAGCAACGTGGTTTTCAAGACTAGGCGCGGTGTCTTCACTACTGTCTTGTGCGGCTGACTCGCCTTGTTCAGTTCTGTGTTGACTAGGTTCTTCCTGCTTTAGCTCATCATAAACTGGTGCTTCGAGATCAGAGTTTTCAGATAGCAGTGAATCTATATCCAGTTCGTCATCTTCAACAGACGACACGCTCTCTTCTGGTAAGGTTTCAGTAGCATCCGGAAGAGACGTTTGTTCTGGCTCTGAAATATTATCAATGAGATCTTCAATTGGCTCTTCAACCGCTTCCTGTAAAGCACTGTCATCAGACGTCATCAACTCATCAACCAACTCTTCGTCAGTTGTTTCTAGTGCATCATCTAGCAATGCATCCGTTGCAGGCGCTACGCCAAACAAATCATCGATAAAGTCATCACTGTTAAACGCTTTTTCACTTTCAGCCGGAACATCAACATCGTTTTCAGCAATTTCCGAATCTAATGATTCATCGTTGGTTGAAGGTTGTTCAGGCTGCAGTGTTTCACTTGTATCGGTTGTTTGTGCTAACTCAGCTTCTGAGGACTCAAGTTCAGTTGGTTGATCGGTTATCTGTTCAGGCTCAACGTCTGAATCGGTAAGAAGGTCATCACTGGTTTTGTCTAAATCAAACGCGGTGTCCAACTCTTTATCAAACGTCAATTCTTCTGATTCAAGCTCGTCTTCAATACCACTGGTTAGTAAGTCATCAAACGGGTCTAAAGATTCAGTGACCGGCTTATCTGTTCCATCGGTTGAAAGATCGTCAGCTAATAATTCGCTATCAAGAAAATCATCAAGTAAATCTGTACTCTCAGCATCAAGCTCAAAGTCATCACCATCAGAATCACTGATCAATTCATCCAAGGTTTCTATACTGTCTTCTGCGATGTTTAGTTCATCATCGGTTGATAGACCAGAAAGCTCCTCCAGTTCAGATAAAGCATCAAAGCCCAAAGGTTCGCCAGAATCCTCATCTGATTCATCTTCTAGCATTTCGTCAAGCAGGTCAGTTGAGTTACTTAGATCAACATCATTTCTTGATAATTGTTCATCCAGTAGGTCAACACTGTCTGGTTCTTCTTCACTTTCTAATGGTTGATCAAACTGAGCCAGAATATTTTCAATATCATCATCAGACGCTAAACCGCTGTTAAGATCAGAAGCAATCTCATCATCGCTATCTAGGTCAAAAGGATCATTAGCTCCATTGTTCTGCGCTGCGACTTGAGCAAAGATGTCATCAATATCATCTTCTACACTAGGAACCGCAGGTTGTGAGGTCTGCTGTTCAGAAATCAAAGCATCGATATCAAATTCATCGTTGCTCACATCGGCTGGTTTAGCATCGCTCTGTTGCTCTGAAATAAGCGCATCAATGTCGAAGTCATCAGTTGCTGGCATGTTTGTGCTAGAAGCCGAATCATTTTGCTCTTCTGAAATCAACGCATCGATATCGAAACTGTCATCATCTTCATCATCAAGCGCAAACAGATCATCAAGTAGAGATTGGTCTAGCTCATTTGAGCCTAAATCTTCTGTTGCGGATTCTTGAGATAGTAACGCCTCAATGTCATCAGCAGACATTGTATTGTCATCCGAAAGGTCAAAATCACCATCATCCGAATCAAGTGCGCTTTCTGCCGTTTTATCAAGCGCACGTTCCATCTCTTCAAGGCCAAGTGCTTTTTCTTCAGCGTTGACACTGATGCCGTTACTGCTGTCTAAGTCCAGCTCGTCGAAGTTGGTATCTAAGTCACCGTTATCACCGATGCTGGCAAATGGGTCATCATCTTCACCGTCAAGGTTGAAGTCGAGATCAGACTCTTCTAAACCCGCAAATACATCGTCTTCTTCTGCAAGTGCTTGGTCATCAAACAACTTATTGGCGTCATCTTCAGTACCAAACAACTCATCATCTAGAGATAGATCGTTGTCAAAGTCATCCATTTCATCGCTAAGAGCGATAGGCGCTGCGCTGCTTGGCTCTGGCTGAATAGGTTGATCTTGAGAGGTTTGTTGCTGTTCATCATTTTTAGAACGACGACCTAACAACATCACAATAATCAAACCAAGTAAAAGACCCGGAATAATCGCAAGGGCCGCAACTAACCAACCATTAGATAACAGTTCGTCCATCGCACTCGGTGCCATTTTTTCGATTTCAGCGTTCTTTCTACGCTCTTCATCAAGTAGCTTTTCGACTTCGCTGCGAATGCGGTCTTCATCACTGAGTTCTGTTTTTAGTTCATCGACTTCCGATTGGACATTCGACAACATCAAACGAAGTTGGTGGTTTTTCTCTTCAAGTGACAACAACTCTGTTTCTGAAAGCTCTAACTGTTTCTCTAGCTTGTTCATCTCCTGGGTTGGAGCTGAGTTGGCTAGAGAGGACTGGGTTGGAGACAATGGCTTTTTAACGGTTTCTGCAGCGCTGACTTGTTTGGCTGGGGCAACATTGTTTGCGCTTTCAGGAATCGGCGCCTTTGGCTTCGAAGCTGCAGGCTTAGTCACAGGAGCGTCAAGCTTAGCAAGGTGCGAGTTCATGATGTTGATAGCTTGCTGCGTCGAGCTAGCACGTGTTTGCTCTAAAGAAGGAACACGTAAATTACTGGCAGGCAACAAGCTATGGATATTCTGATTTTCAAACGCTTGCGGGTTTAAGCGATAAATAGCCAACAAGGTTTGTTGAACTGAAACAGAGTTATCAGGGCGTAGCTTTGAGGCAATAGACCACAAAGTTTCTGAGCCACGAGTTGGACCATAGAAACGAGAAGGCTCAGCGCTATTCGACTGCGCTCTTTGAAGAGGTTCTGAAAACGTAGGCGCTGATTGTATCTGACCATTAGGCCCTACAACTCGAATGGAATCTGCACGAACAACGGAAATCTGAGTCGCAATGATAAAGGCAAAAGGCATTAACCACGGCTTGAAAATTTGAAACATAAAAGGCTCAGCTAGGTGCTTAAATTCGGAAAAGTGATGATCTATTAAATATATCGGATAAATGACGTAAAACTATAGAGATGAAAACAAAAAATGTGTTGCAGCAACAATATTCGCAGCAATTTCACACAATTTGACTAACAATATTTTCAATCGATTAAAAAAGCCTCACTAAAGAGTGAGGCTTGTTTATCAAAGCAATGAAGCTTAGAAGTAATCGCGAATCAGAACTTCAGCGATTTGTACTGCGTTTGTCGCCGCACCTTTACGAACGTTATCAGCAACCACCCACATGTTCACGCCGCTGTGGTGGCTGATGTCGTTACGAATACGACCAACCATAACGTGGTCTTTACCACCAGCATCACGAACCTGAGTTGGGAAGTCGAGCGCTTGGAATACTTCAACACCTTCTGTGTTCTCTAGAAGCTGAACCACTTGTTCTGCACCGATTGGCGCGCGAGTTTCAATGTGTAGAGATTCAGCGTGACCGTAGAATACAGGTACGCGAACACACGTTGGGTTCACTGTGATTGAAGAATCAGCAAAGATCTTTTGAGTTTCCCAAACCATCTTCATCTCTTCACGCGTGTAGCCGTTCTCAGTAAACTCATCGATTTGAGGAATACAGTTGAACGCGATCTGCTGTGAGAACGCTGAATTTTCAGCTGGCATGCCGTTAAGAAGCTTAGCCGTTTGACCTGCTAGCTCATCGATACCCGGCTTACCTGCACCAGACACAGATTGGTAAGTTGAAACGTTAATACGCTCAAGACCGACTTCATCGTGAATTGGTTTTAGTGCTACAACCATTTGGATAGTAGAACAGTTAGGGTTCGCAATGATGTTACGGTTACGGAACTCAGCAATCGCTTCAGGGTTCACTTCTGGCACAACCAGAGGAACATCGTATTCGTAACGAAAGCGTGATGTGTTATCGATAACAACCACACCTTCATCCGCAGCAATTGGAGCCCAACGCTCAGAAAGCTCGCTACCAGCAGAGAAAAACGCAATATGTACTTGAGACCAATCGAAGTCTTCTACGTTTTGTACTTGTATTGTTTTGCCGTTAAAACGGGAAGTTTTGCCTTCACTACGTTCACTTGCTAGTAAGTGCAGTTCACCGACAGGGAATTTACGCTCTTTAAGTACTTCAAGAATGGTTTCACCAACCGCACCAGTCGCACCTAAAATAGCAATATTAAATTCTTGGCTCATTGTTTCTCTCTTTTATAAAGTTGGCTTTACCATAAAACCGAGTTTAGATAACGGCGTTAAATTACAAGATTCGTCGCCCGTTAACTCGACTGCACTGTACTCTCTACGGTCCCAATATTCTTTACGCATCTTATCAAAAGAACCCGGCGTAGAGATATTGCGACGGAATAAGGCGTCGTCTTTGCGCACATCATAGATCAACTGAGTCAAATTGTGCAGTGTTGCTTCATCCCAAGCTCTATCTAATTTCATTTGAGGCACTGGGGCTATCGGCAGAAGATCGCTTGCATAAGCACGTTGTTCAGTACCTAAAAATTCACAATAGCTGTTGAAGATCATCGTAGTACCGCGCGCTTTGCCCTCTAAACCGTAGCCCGCTACGTGTGGAGTTGCAAAAGCTAATAATGGAAGAAGCTCAAAGTCGACTTCAGGCTCAAACTCAAATACATCCAGAACCGCAGTAAAACCGTCAGCTTTTTGCAGACGAGCTTTTAGCGCTTGGTTGTCGACAATCGGGCCACGCGCAGCATTAATTAGGATCTGATCAGCGCGGAAGTTATTCAGCACTTTTTCGTTAATCATGTGGTGCGTTGGAAATTCGCCCGTCTTGGTGATAGGTGTATGCAAAGTAATTACATCAGATTGTTCTAACAACGTTTCAAGGTCGGTGAACTCACGAGTATCACCCTCTTGCTGTTTTAGAGGGTCGTTCAGCAAGACTTTAATGCCAATACCTTCTAAGCACTTCGCTAAGTAGCTACCTACCTGACCACAACCGATAATACCGACCGTTTTGTCAAATACAGAGAAGCCTTGTTGCTGCGCAAGCACCATCATCGCGCTGAAGGCATACTCAGCAACACCCACCTTGTTACAGCCAGGCGCTGCAGTAAAGAAAATACCACGCTCTTTCATCAATTCTTGGTCGACGTGATCCATACCAGCTGTTGCAGTTCCAACAAACTTAAGCTTGTTCGCTTTGCTGATCAGCGCTTCATTGACCTTAGTCACCGAGCGAATCATCAGAGCATCTACGTCAACAAGATCGTCAGCGGTTAGCGTTCGACCGGACTTCATTGTCACTTCACCTAGCTGGCTAAAAAGCGCTTCAGCATAAGGCATATTTTCATCGATTAAGATTTTCATTGGGAAGGTACTTTCGTTGGGGTCTGTCGACCTTAAATGTGAATTGAAATGATTGTGCAAAATTCCACACTCGGTGTCGAGTCGCAATTGGAATACATTATAAATAAAGGGCTGAATCGCCTAGTCTGCACAAACAAGAACAGAAATAAGAACCAATACCTAAAATCAAAAAGTAAAAGTCAGAAGACTAAAACGAAAAATGCCCGATTGAATAAACAATCGGGCAAACATCCAGAACAAAAGGATCCTATCTCGCTCTCCAGGAGACAGAGTCTTGCGTCTGTTCAACCAGTACTAACCAAAGTCACTACTGGTCAAGCTCTGGAAACCTTTCAACTTCTAAATCTTGATTTAAAAAGCCATTTTCTAAAGCGAAGCTTACAAAGCTAAGGTTAAAAAACACGCTTAAAACCCTATTTATAAAAGCTATGTTCTGATGGTCATGATTACTGAGTGGCCTGTGCGTGTTGAATCTGCACTCACGTCACCCATTAACGATTAACCTTTTATTAATTTAACCTTGGCTTCAGTTAGCCTTGGTATTTTTTGATTACTAGCGTTGCGTTCGTACCACCGAAACCAAAGCTGTTAGACATAACCGTTGTTAGCTCTTGCTCACGAGCTTCCGTTACGATGTCTAGGCCTGCGCCTGCTTCGTCTAGGTTTGCAACGTTAATGCTTGGAGCGATAAAGCCGTTATCAAGCATTAGTGTTGAGTAAATTGCTTCGTGTACACCAGCTGCACCTAGAGCGTGACCTGTCATCGCTTTAGTTGCTGAGATTGCTGGGCTGTTGCCGCCAAATACTTCTTGGATTGCGCCAAGTTCTTTAACGTCACCAACAGGAGTTGAAGTACCGTGGGTGTTCACGTAGTCAACACCATCAACGTTTTGCATTGCCATCTTCATACAACGAACCGCGCCTTCACCAGAAGGAGCAACCATGTCGTAGCCATCTGAAGTTGCGCCGTAACCCACGATCTCGCCGTAGATTTTTGCGCCACGAGCAACTGCGTGCTCAAGCTCTTCGATTACTAGCATGCCGCCGCCACCAGAGATAACGAAACCGTCACGGTCTGCATCGTAGGTACGAGAAGCCAATTCTGGCGTGTCGTTATATTTAGTAGAAAGAGCGCCCATTGCGTCGAACATCATAGTCAGAGACCAATCCAGTTCTTCACCGCCACCAGCGAATACAACGTCTTGTTTACCCAGTTGGATAAGCTCCATTGCGTGACCAATACAGTGTGCAGATGTCGCACATGCAGAGCTCATAGAGTAGTTCACGCCACGGATTTTGAATGGTGTAGCAAGACAAGCCGAAACCGTCGAAGCCATTGTACGTGGAACCATGTATGGACCAACGCGCTTAACGCCTTTTTCACGGATGATGTCTACAGCGTTAACTTGGTTTAGAGATGAAGCACCACCTGAACCCGCAACGATACCTGTGCGGTCATTAGATACTTGATCTTCAGTTAAACCAGAGTCAGCAATTGCTTGCTCCATTGAAAGATATGCGAATGCCGCTGCATCACCCATAAAGCGCATTTTTTTGCGGTCGATATGGTCAGCAGGGTTCATTTTCAGGTTACCCCAAACTTGAGAGCGCAAGCCATTTTCCTTGAACTGCTCTGAAGCGGTAATACCTGATTTACCCTCTTTCAGTGATGCTAAAACTTCTTCGACGTTGTTACCGATACTTGAAACAATACCCATACCGGTGATTACGACTCGTTTCATGTGACATTCCTATAATTCTAAATTCAGCTAGATGATAACTAAGAAGCCTAACAAAAGTGGTCAGCTTTCCTAGAAATTCGTACAATCCCTACCAACATATCGCTTCAAATCACAAAATGATAGATTTTATGACTTCAATTACTAATGCAGAACTGGAATGGAATGAGTCTGGCACGCCAGTTTCAGACCAATTTGACGACGTTTACTTCTCTAATGTTAACGGTTTAGAAGAAACTCGCTACGTCTTTTTAAAACAAAACCACCTTCCAGAGCGTTGGCTTGAACATCAACAACGCCGTTTTGTGATTGCGGAAACCGGATTTGGTACCGGTTTGAACTTTCTCGCGGTCTGGCAATGGTTCGATACTTTTATTAAAGATAACCCACAAGCGATGACCAAAGAGTTACATTTCATCAGTTTTGAAAAATATCCTTTAAATAAAGAGGATCTCATCAAAGCACATCAATCGTGGCCAGAATTAGCCGAGTATGCGACGCAACTCCAAGAGCACTACCCTATCGCTCTGCCTGAATGTCACCGCATTGTGCTAGGCGACGGTACAATCACGCTTGATTTGTGGTTTGGCGATATTAAAGATTGTATGCCTAACGTACCAACCCCACGTGAAGGTTTGGTTGACGCTTGGTTCTTAGATGGCTTTGCGCCAAGTAAGAATCCTGAGATGTGGAATCAGAACCTATTCAACGGCATGGCCAAACTGGCAAAACAAGATTGCAGCTGTGCAACGTTTACTGCTGCTGGTTTTGTTCGCCGCGGTTTAATCGAAGCTGGTTTTGCGATGAAAAAAGTTAAAGGCTTTGGTACTAAGCGTGAAATGATTGCTGGCCGACTTGATGAGAAGCACGCTCATACCAACATTAAACCTTGGTATGGCCTAGCTCAACACAGTGATTCACAAGATATCGCCATTATCGGTGGTGGTGTTGCCAGTGCTGCGCTTGCCAAAACATTAAGCCGACGCGGTAAAGACATCACGCTTTATTGTGAACACCAACACGCCGCTGGAAATGCCTCTGGTAACAACCAAGGTGCGATTTATCCGCTACTCAGCGAAGCGACATCCAATGTCTCAAGAATATTTGGTCCGGGCTTATTGTTTGCCCGCCAATTTATTAATCAAGCAGCACAATCAGTAAACTTCGATCACAGCTGGTGTGGCGTAAATATTCTGATGTGGGATGAAGGTTCAACCAAAAAGCTCAATCGCATGTTGGAAGGCAACTTCCACACCGACCTAATTCAGCGTTTGTCGCCAGAACAAGCGAACGAAAAGATTGGCTTACCGGTTGATAAAGAGAGTGTTTACTTTCCATTGGGTGGGTGGCTAAGCCCTCTTCAGCTTACTCGAGGTTTGATTAGCAAGTTAGAAGAAACCAACCAAGTGAGCGCGCACTATCAACATCAAGTAACTCAACTTGAGTGGCTCGAAGTTGAACAACAATGGCAACTCACCATTGATACTCCACAAGGTGCGATTCAAACTAAACATGACCAAGTAGTCGTTGCGAACGGCCACAAGTTCACCCAGTTTGAGCAGACTCAACCCGTACCTCTTACTCCGGTTAAAGGCCAAGTAAGCCATATTCCGACCACAGAAAACTTAACCAAGCTAAAAACCGTGTTGTGCTTTGATGGTTACCTAACGCCGCAAAATCCAAATAACGGTCACCACTGTATTGGCGCGAACTACGACAAAACCAATATCGACCAAGAGTTTGATATTGAGGTTCAGCAACATAATGGTGATCGCCTGAACGGATCGCTGCCAGACCAAGAGTGGACAAAAGATGTCGACACCAGTGACAACTTAGCGCGCCAAGGTATCCGAAGCGTAAGCCGAGATCACCTACCATTTGTCGGCAATGTGGGCAATTTCGAATCGATCAAAGAGCAATACCAAGGCCTGCACAACTTCAACCCTCAACGAGATTCGGTTGAGGATGTTCAAACGGTAACGAGCTTCCCTAACCTTTATTGCTTTATTGGACTAGGCTCACGCGGCTTAAGCTCTGCGCCATTATTAGCTGAAGTGTTAGCATCACAAATGTGTGGCAATCCGCTGCCTTTGCCTGTTGATGTGCTTGAGGCTATTCACCCAAGCAGAATGTGGGTTCGTAGGTTGCGTAAAGGCAAAGCGTTAACGGCGGGATGGGTTGCAGACAAGCACTCTAAAACAAACCCGTAGCGTCTAGTTCAACAATTCTGAACATCTGATATTTCCGAATATTAGAAATATATAAAAGTAAAAGCTAATGAAGCCCGAGCAACATTATGTCACTCGGGCTTTTTGTTGTTCATATTGCTCTGAACTGATGTTCTAAACGAAGCAGTATTTACAGCTTAGCAACTGCCTCTTTAATCTGTTGTGCGATCTCTTCGTTGCTTATAGAGCCAGACTCAAAATCAAAGTTATCGTAGAAACTCGGTACTGAAAGCGACGCTTTAACGTTACCGCCAAAAAATGGTGCTGAACCTGTTGCCGCACCAAGCACAGTTTGCGCACCACCAGGACCAGGAGAAGTCGCTAAGTAAACCGCTGGCTTGTCACCAAATACTGAACGTTCAATGCGTGTCGCCCAATCAAAGAGATTTTTGTACGCTGCAGGATAGTGACCATTGTGTTCTGCAAACGAGATAACAAATACGTCAGCTTCTGCTAAATCACGCAAGAATGCCTGCGCACCTTCAGCTTGGCCAATTTCTTTCTCAGTATCTTCACTGAACATAGGAACGTTGTAATCGTTGATGTTTAGAACTTTTACTTCAGCACCTTCAATCAAGTTAGCTGCGTAAGTTGCTAATGCTTTGTTGATGGAGGTAGAGCTTGTGCTTGCACCAAATGCGATAACTTTCATGATGTGACCTTTCTGTAATTCCGTTAAGTGGGATTAGAATAACGTAGCCAGGAAATGGAACCATCACAAGAAATGAACGGACTCATTCAAAAATTTCGAATGAGTCTCAAACTATTCACGACTCAGCAAAATGAAAAGGGAGGGACTGAGCGGATAATGATAAATAGCTAGCGATCAAGCTTGATTCTGTAGCTCAACCCAAAGGTCATTGACGATAGTGCGGTCTGCTGGTGTTAGTTCAGAGCGTGCATCTTCTAAACTCTTTTCAATGCGTACTTTTACTTCAGCCACGTCTTCAATACCTTCTTCTTCACATGAAGCCACTGAAAGAGAAATATGACCACGTAAGTAACCACCAGCAAACAATTCATCGTCTGATGCGTTTTCAATGCGAGCATCAATTACTTCAAGTAGTTTTTCTTCAAATTCGATAATCATAATATTCTCTTATTTCACAATAAATTGACTAGCACATAAAGGTTCAACATCGTAGAAGCTGCGTAATGCTTCAGAAAGCATTTTTACTCTAGGAGGGAGGCCAACTTCTAAGATACCCATGACTTCACTGTGTACTTTATTCATAAAGGCCAAGCGATCTGGCTCAAAATCGCCGTGTAGATTGTCACAGCTGACATTAAAAGGAAAGCCTGCGCTCGTCGCAATGATCCATTCATACGCTTGTGGGCGTATTTCGACTTTTTCAAACTCAGCTTGAACTGACTCAGTTCGGCCATCAGGTTCATACCAATAGCCAAAGTCTTCCAATAAACGACGCTCAGGACCAGCGACACACCAATGTGCTATTTCATGTAACGCAGAGGCATAGAAGCCGCGAGCGAAAACAATTCGATGATGTGGAGTGTCGTCGTCGGCAGGTAAATAGATCGGCTCATCAGCGCCGAGCTCCAATTTGGTGTTAAAGCTTTCAAAGAAAGTCTGATTAAAAATGTCGATAATGTCTGAGTATTGGTGCGTCATAAATTCATATTTAAGTAAAAAGAACAGGGGCATTTTGCGTTTTTTTAAGCACTCGGTAAAGCCCTATAACGAGTAATGATTTTGTGCTAACCATTAGACTTTATCGTGACAATCGATTGCTGATCCAAGATTACACCACTTTGAGGTAAATAATTAGTTTAGCTAATCCGAAATGCCTATTCACGGTACAAATATTCATTCGTCAATCAGCGTTTTTACTACTACACTCGCGCTTCATTTTTATATCCTCAAGGCCTTATAAAACTCCAATTTATAGACCTAAATTATAGAGCTACAGCAATGCTACTAAGTGTTTTGTATATCATTGGCATCACGGCAGAAGCCATGACCGGCGCTCTCAGTGCTGGCAAACAAAAAATGGATTGGTTTGGTGTAATGTTGGTTGCAAGTGCAACGGCAATTGGCGGCGGTACAGTACGAGATATCTTACTCGGCCATTACCCTTTAGGTTGGGTTGAAAACCCACAATATCTGGCGATCACCTGTATCGCAGGTGTTATCACAACAGGACTGGCTAAATGGGTAATCAAGTTAAAAGGCTTGTTCATTCGTTTAGATGCTCTAGGTCTTATCGTGTTCAGCATCATTGGCACGAAGGTCGCGATGACCATGGGTCTGCACCCAATGATCTGTATGGTGTCTGCCTTGGTAACTGGCGTGTTTGGTGGTTTGTTGCGTGACCTTATCTGCCGTCAAACACCATTGGTTCTGCATGAAGAGCTATATGCATCTGTCGCACTTGTCGCTTCAGGTTTATACCTAGGTTTGCTTGAGCTTGGCATTAACGACGTAACCGCAACGATTGTTACGCTTGTGGTTGGTTACTTGCTGCGTATGGCGGCCGTACGATTCAAGTGGCGCTTACCTTCGTTTCAGCTTGACCCTGAAAGCTCGGTACACTAGCGCTTGCTAGTACTAAAATACGAAACGCTGCGCGTCATGCACTAAAATATAAAAAAAGGGGCAGCCTCATAATGAGACAGCCCCTTTTAGTATCTATAATTTCAATATTGAAAGAATAGATGCAAAATTAGATTTTTGGCGTTTCAGTTGTCACACCAAAGTTTTGACCGCGATGGCGTAGCAAGTGATCAAGCAGAACGATAGCCAGCATCGCTTCAGCAATAGGCACCGCACGGATACCCACACATGGATCGTGGCGACCTTTAGTGATTAACTGCGTTGCTTCACCGTCTTTAGTGATCGTGTCACCAGGAACGGTAATACTTGATGTTGGTTTAAGCGCAATGCTTGCCACAATATCTTGACCAGTAGAAATGCCGCCTAAGATACCGCCAGCATGGTTGCTGCTGAAGCCTTCTGGAGTTAATGGATCACGGTGTTCACTACCACGTTGATTAACGACATCAAAGCCATCACCAATCTCAACACCTTTCACCGCATTAATGCTCATTAGAGCGTGAGCAATGTCAGCATCTAAACGATCAAATATTGGCTCACCAAGGCCTACAGGCACTTTAGTCGCAACCACTTGAATCTTCGCACCGATCGAGTTGCCTTCTTTTAGCAGGTCACGAATCAGTTGGTCAAACTCAGGAACTTTGTCGGCATCTGGGCAGAAAAACGCGTTGTTTTCGATCTCATTCCAATCCACTTTATCAATTGAGATATCACCCATTTGAGAGAGGTAAGCTTGGATTTCAATACCAAATTCTTGTTTCAGGTATTTCTTCGCAATTGCACCTGCCGCAACACGCATTGCAGTTTCACGAGCAGAAGAGCGACCGCCGCCACGGTAATCACGCACACCGTACTTTTGATGGTAGGTATAGTCAGCATGACCAGGACGGAATTTGTCTTTAATTTCGGAATAGTCTTTAGAGCGTTGGTCTGTATTTTCAATCAATAGACCAATAGAAGTGCCCGTAGTTTGGCCTTCAAATACACCTGATAAGATTTTCACTTCATCCGCTTCACGGCGAGCCGTTGTATAACGAGAAGTACCAGGGCGACGACGGTCCAAATCTCTTTGAAGGTCTGCTTCGGTAATTTCTAATCCTGGTGGGCACCCATCTACGATACATCCTAGTGCGATACCGTGACTTTCTCCGAACGTAGTCACGCGGAAATGTTGTCCGATACTGTTTCCTGCCATTACTTCCTCTAAATCAGCTATTGGCAGAAGGTTTGATTCTTAAACCGACTGGCTAATAGCTTTACTTGTCTATTCTTCGTGAATTCATAGTGGCTTTATTACCAAATGATGTAAACCCAAAAAACGAACAATTTTAACTTTATATTACATAAACCGAATGAAACGAATAACAGAAAAAAATGAGTAGCGCTTGAAAAGAAGTGTTTTATGATGTGTAAAATGCAAAAAACCCGACAACTCGGAGAGTTATCGGGTTTCTTTAAATAATGGCACGCCCTGAAGGATTCGAACCTTCGACCACCTCCTTAGAAGGGAGGTGCTCTATCCAGCTGAGCTAAGGGCGCGCTACAGGAACGAATTATACGAATTCGAATCAGTAAAGCAACGGCTTTATGTAACATTCTGATCTAAGTGAGTAAAAAAAGGGCAACAAACATATAAGTGTTGAAAATTAAACCAAAGCAATCGTTTGCTTGATGGTAATCAAAAAGATTTTCTGGAATAATGCGCCAAAAACATCAGCCACTAACTTGAATATCAATACTAAGGAAATTCATGACTGCTCAAAATATTGATGGAAAGCTAATTTCTCAAACGGTTCGCTCTGAAGTAGCGGCACGTGTAAAAGCTCGTACAGAAGCTGGACTACGCGCTCCGGGCCTAGCGGTTGTTTTAGTGGGTGAAGACCCAGCTTCTCAGGTTTACGTAGGAAGTAAGCGTAAAGCGTGTGAAGAAGTTGGCTTCGTTTCTAAATCTTACGATTTGCCAGCCACAGCGACAGAAAATGAACTACTAACATTGGTAGACCAACTGAACGAAGATCCGGAAATTGACGGTATTCTAGTTCAACTACCTTTGCCTGCTGGTATTGATACTACTCACGTTCTTGAGCGCATCACACCAGAAAAAGACGTTGATGGCTTCCACCCATACAACGTAGGTCGTTTGGCTCAACGTATGCCTAAGTTACGCTCTTGTACGCCTAAAGGCATCATAACGCTGCTTGACCGTTACAACATCGACTTACGTGGAAAACACGCGGTTGTGGTTGGCGCATCAAACATCGTAGGTCGCCCAATGACGCTAGAGCTTCTTCTAGCAGGTTGTACGACAACAACATGTCACCGCTTCACCAAAGACCTTGAAGGTCATGTACGTCAAGCCGATGTTGTGGTGGTTGCCGTTGGTAAGCCTAACTTCATTCCTGGTGCTTGGATTAAGAAAGGTGCTGTTGTGGTCGATGTTGGTATCAACCGTTTGGAATCTGGCAAGCTCGTTGGCGACGTTGAATACGATGTGGCTAAAGAGAGCGCAAGCTTCATCACACCAGTACCGGGTGGTGTAGGTCCAATGACAGTAGCGAGCCTAATCGAGAATACAATGATCGCTTGTGAACAATTTCACTCAAAGTAACTCGCAGCGACAGTATGAATAAAATGAAAAAGCCGCAACGTGAAGAACGTTGCGGCTTTTTCTATGCTTTTCACTTTTGATACTAAGCTACTCACTTTTAATATAGAGCGACTCGCTACTTATCTGGAATATCGGTTTTTTCTGTCTGTTCAGAAGGTGGTAGTAAGCTAACGATCTCGCAATCGGTGGATGCTAGTTTTTCCAGGTCAGAACCTTGTGTCACTAAGCGGAAATCACCGTCGGTAATCACCCCAAGAGGAATCGCTTTAGGGTACAGAGCCTTAAACTCGTTGAGATCAAATGCTTCTGTTAAGCCTGTGCTCTTAATTTGGCTGCCTTGAGCCATTAGTGAATTCAATTTGGAATACGTCACCCCTTCAGAAAACAGACTTCTATTTCCATCGCGGTTCACTTGATGCCTTTCATGTTTATTCTCTGAGGATTCAAGCTCAAAGACTTTATTCTCTCCAAACTCGTCTTGATAGTGCATGCTAACTAACGGGTTGGTTTGACGATACGGCGATACAATCATCGCACGCCCTATTCCATCCAAATCAAGATTATTTTCAGCGTGGCTCGAAGCTGGATTACCAAAATAGACATTCAAGTTATCCATGCGCGCCAAGCGAATGCTTTCCCAGTTGGTATCGGCAAGCACACTGTTAATGTTATGTGTCGCCAGTACTTTGGCAAACTGCCGTGTAAAGTGAGTCGCACCAAAGAATACAACCCCTTGTGCCTTCTCCTGGGTCACACCTAACTTCCTTGCCCACCAACTGGCAGTGAGACTCTGAATCACAACCGTACCGATGATGACCAAAAACACCATTGGCACCAACAGGTCTGCGCCTTCGATTAATTGCTTTTCTTGAAGCTTGATTGCAAACAGAGAAGAAACTGCGGCAGCGACGATCCCGCGAGGCGCCATCCAACTCAAAAACCATTTATCTGCCGAGCTGAGATCCGTGCCGATCCCGCTGATCCACACACTCAGAGGACGAGCCACCAGCATAACGACCGCTAATAAGCCAATCCCCCCCCAACCTATCGAGAGGAAAGTCCCTGAATCAAGTCGACTCGCCAGTAAGATAAACAGTGCTGAGATAAGTAACACAGTTAAGGTTTCTTTGAACTCAATAATATCTTCGAGATCCAACCCTTTCACGTTAGCAAGCCAGATACCCATAATGGTCACGGTTAATAGACCAGACTCTTCACTCAGGTCATTAGAAAAAGAGAACGCCGCCAACATCAACGTCAGGACAGCCACGTTACGTAGATAATGCGGAAACCAGTGCCCTTGTAACATCTTAGCAATCAGGTGACCGCCAATACTGCCTAACCCCAAACCAATCGCTAGAGTCAGCCCCAAAGCTGAAAGTACATGCCCAGTAGGATCGGCAGAAGAGACAATGTATTCATAAACAAGAACAGCAAATAGAGCGCCGATAGGATCAATAATAATCCCCTCCCAACGCAAGATACTGCCTAAAGAGGATTTGGGCTGAATACTACGTAGCATAGGTACAATTACCGTAGGGCCAGTGACAACCACCAATGCCCCAAACAGTGCCGCTAACGGCCAACTGAAATCGACAAAATAATAAGCCCCCATCACGATGCACGCCCATGTAATCAACATGCCGAAACTCACTAAGTGAGTCACCATCCGGCCATGGCCTCTGATTTCTTTGAAATTCAGAGTTAATGCACCTTCAAACAGAATGATAGCAACACCTAACGAAATCAGCGGAAATAGAACATCACCGAAAATAACATCGGGATTAAGGATAGTTAAACCGGGACCTAGCAACAGGCCAACGATAAGAAGAGGGAGAATCGCGGGAAGATGCAAACGCCAGCCAAGTAGCTGACAAGCTAAAGACAAAAGTCCAATTAACGCCAAAGAAGAAGTAATCGACAAATCCATTTGTGCCCCTAAAAATTTGTACCACACCCTGTGATACAAACTTATTTGCTGAAACAAGAAAGCCTACGTGATTAAACTATAGGCTCTCTTTTTCGTGCTAACCGAATATTATTGCGATTAATCAGTCACTTTACTATAGGGGGAAATAAAATGACTGACTCATCCATTCGGTACTTATCATCTAGCTACAGAGAAAGTACCACACCAGCAATCGCTGCACTCATTAAGTTAGCAAGCACACCCGCACAAATCGCTTTAAAACCGTATTGTGAGATGAAAGAACGACGCTCTGGAACTAAACTGCCCAAACCACCGATCAGAATCGCCATGGTAGAAATGTTAGCAAAACCACATAAAGCAAAAGTCACGATCGCTTGTGAGTGTTCGCTCAATGCATCTTTTACGTCCATTAGCTGAATGAAAGCCACGAACTCGTTCACGACAATCTTGTTACCGATCAGTGAACCTGCAACCACAGCCTCTGACCATAGCACACCAATCAGCCATGCAACAGGAGCGAACACATAACCTAGGATAAGTTCGAAGCTTAGATTTACGCCAAACCAGTCACCAGCCATGCCCAGTAAGCCATTTAGCATTGCAATCACACTGATAAAGGCAAGTAGTGTTGCGCCCACTGCAACAGCAATGCGAAGTCCAGACATAGCCCCATCTGCCATTGCCTCAACGACGTTTGTTGCTCGTGGAATTTCAACGTCAGGCTCAATATTTTCTTGAGCCTCATCTGCGTTACCTGGTACCAAAATCTTGGCCATCAATAGACCAGCAGGCGCTGACATAAATGCCGCAGCGATCAGGTAGTTCAAATCAACACCAAGCGATGCATAGCCAACTAACGTGCCACCAGCTACTGAAGCCAAACCACATACCATCACCGCAAACAGCTGTGAGTCTGTCATGTGTTTTAGATAAGGTTTGACCACCAATGGTGCTTCGATCATGCCAACAAAGATGTTTGCCGTCGCAGACAGTGACTCCGCGCGGCCTGTACCTAGGAACTTTTGCAAAGCGCCGCCGATGAGGTTGATCACCTTTGGCATAAAGCCGATGTGGTACAAACCTGAAATCAATGCAGAGAAAAAGATAATGATGCCCAAAACATTAATCGCAAAAACGAATCCATTATTGGTAAGGCCACCAAAAAGGAAGTTTATCCCTTCTTGACCATAATTGATTAAGCTAGACACCGCGCCTGTGGCTGCATTCAATACTTCTTTGCCCATTGGAACATACAGTACCAATAGCGCGAATGTAACTTGCAGTAAGAAAGCTAGAGAAACCGTTCTCAGCGGGATATTTTTTCTGTCCGTAGATAGTAACCAAGCGGCAACTAAAATAGTGATAATTCCAAGTAGGGAAGCCATGTGCGTCAACCTAAAAGTTGTAGGTAGGAAAGGCGACGCATTGTATAGAGGAAATCGTTTGCGGCAAGGTGCGATTGTTAACGTGATGTTGGGGTAATCAATTCGGAGCAATGGAATTAATTAAATCATTGAATTTTAATAAATAACTTTGATTAAAAAGCATACTTTTTCCATATGGAAATTATATTTATAGATTTAGAAAAAGTTAGCGATGTAATTCAACGCAGGTTTTAAGGTTTTCATCCCAATAGGTCGGTGATCCGATATGGTCTTTAATAAATTCAATCACCGCGGAAAGCTTCTTCGGCATATTCTTGCGGCTAGGGTATACGGCATAGAAAGGCATCAACTGGCTCGCTCGCCATTCCGGTAAAACTTGGATGAGCTTGCCCGTTCTAAACTCTTCCTTCACTAAATATGTGGCTAGATAAGCTACGCCCCACCCTGAAACTGCCGCATCCCGTACTGCTTCAGCCAAATCCACAGAATAATCACCCGCTACTTTAACGCTAAGGTTCTCTTGCCCGTTATCAAACGCCCAAGATGTGTAGTCTCGCTCTCGGCTACGATAGATAAGGCAGTTATGCTCAATAAGGTCAGAAGGCACGTGTGGGGTCCCTGATTTAATCAGATAATCCGGTGATGCGGCCACCACAAACTGGCTGTCAGCCAAACGCTGCGCAATGTAACCTTCGGGTAGATCTTCATTATTGGTGATCCAGAGATCCAGACGCTCTTCAATCATATCCACTTTGTAATCGAACAAGTGGACCTCGATTCTCAACTGAGGATAAAGTTGTCTGAGCTGATCAATCGCAGGAATGATATGCAGTGTGCCAAATGACTGTGACAAGCCGACTCTCAATATTCCAGAAATATCATCTCGTTGGCTGTCCATATCCATTTGAGCCGCTTTGACAGTATTGAACAATTGCTCGCAGTGCTGATAGAACAGCTCCCCAGCTTCGGTCAGCGTCAGGCTACGTGTGGTTCTTTGCACCAACTTGATGCCAATCGAGTCTTCAAGCAAAGCAACCTGCTTACTTATATGGGATACCGATACATTCAAGCTCTTTGCTGCACTTGTAAAACCTTCGTGCTTGATCAGCGCATGGAATATCACCATCTGCGCAGCTCTATCTGTTAGCACAAGACCACCTTCTTAAATCTCTGAAATATAAAATCGGATAAAACAAAAAGGACTCCGAAGAGTCCTTTAGTTCGTTCGGCCTATACTAGGCTAAATGCTATTCAAGGCGACCTTAGGTCGATTAATCAAACTTAATTCTGTCTGCTAGGTGGCTAACTGCCAACGCAAAGTAGTAAGAACGATTCCACTTCATTAGAACATTGTAGTTGTTGTAAATGAGGTACGAACGACCAGTTTCATCATCAGGCATAATCAGCCAAGCTTTGATGTCTTCGTCTAGCTTAGGTAGCGCGCGACCATCGAAACGCGTAATACCAAGTTCAGACCACTCTTCTAGATATTTCGCTTTGTCCTCATCACGACCTTGCATCTCTATTGATACCGTTGATGGCACGTGAACCTGACGACCCCAGGTATATTGCTCATCCCAACCTGATTGGCTGAGGTAATTGGCCGCAGAAGCAAATACGTCCTCTTCAGTACCCCAAATATCTTTCTTACCGTCACCACTACCATCAGCAGCGTAAGCTAAGAATGAGCTTGGCATAAACTGCGGTTGCCCCATCGCGCCAGCCCATGAGCCTTTCATCTCTTTTGGTGCAATATGGCCTTGATCAAGAATCTTCAACGCCGCCATTGCTTCTTTACGGAAGAAAGCTTCTCTGCGTCCTTCATAAGCCATGGTCGTCAATGCATCGATAACGCTGTAATTCCCCGTGAACTTACCAAAATTACTCTCTACGCCCCATAACGCGACAATGAACCTTGGTTGAACGCCATACTCATCGCCAATACGCTTTAACGCTTGGTAATGCTCTTTATAAAGCGCTCGCGCCTGCTTCACTTTCCAATCTGGCACTGCTCTTGGAATGTACTCATCCAGAGTCAGTTTTTTCTCAGGCTGATTTTTGTCGGCTTTCACGGCTCTTGGTTTAAACGTCACACCATCAAAGGCTTCTTCAATGATCGCTTCGGAAATGCCTTCTTCACGGCCTTGTTGCTTTAGTTTTTCTACATATTGCTCAAAGCTCAACTCTTCAGCTTGTACTGAGCTAATGGCCAAGCTATTACCCAATAATAACGCCGACACTGCCAATATGGTTTTTGAAAATTTACTCAACGATCACTCCTCCCTGAATTGAGGTGGCTATCACTCTTCGTCTTGAACTTTTTGTTGCGATTTACGCTCTTTATGAAGCTCAAGCTCATTAACCGGTGGTGGCGGAACCTGCAAAAAGAAACCATCGGTATTCAGTGACTCTCTCACTTTATCGATGTTCACTTGAGCCAGTTTACGGCCATCCATTTTAATTACCATTACAAAACTAGGTTTACCAAACATTTGCATCAATGCGTCAGGAACTTGTGAGAAATCATCCTTCTTAGGGATATAAAGGTATGTTCCTTCTTTCTTTGAACTTTTATATATAGAACACAGCATGACAAACCTTTTTTAATTGTTTATGACTACAAAACTCTCACTTGCGAGATCAATAGTTTATGTTGGGGAAATATTGAGAACAAAACGTTCATTTGACAACAAGATTACTTGCTGTGCTTGGTTTGGGAATATAACATGATAAACCTAGTTTCAGGCAATGCCCTTTATTTTATTGATAAAGAAATTGTACCCATTCGCTATTGAGGTCCTGTAGTTTTTCGATGTCTAGTAACCCAGATCTAAAAGGTAGCAGTTTTACGCTATCTGTATTGCACTTATCCGATGATCAAGTCGAAAATGCAGTGTCTTTTCTTCAAGAGAAGGTAGACCAAGCACCTACGTTTTTCGCTGCTGCGCCCGTTGTTATCAACATCAGTAAAGTCGCAGGCGATATCGACTTTATTCGACTGAAAAGCGGTATCTCTCAAGCGGGCATGATCCCGGTTGGCGTGGCTGGCTGTTCTGATAAGCGTATGCAAAACCTAGCGAAAGAAGCTGGCTTTGCTGTTATGACAGCAAGCAAGTCTCCCTCTCAAGCTCCGGCGAAAATGGCTCCGATAAAAGTGGTGAGAACACCGATTCGTTCAGGCCAACAGGTGTATGCAAAAGATGGCGATCTATTAATCCTAAGCCATGTAAGCGCCGGAGCAGAAGTGATAGCCGATGGCAGCATCCATATTCATGGCACTTTACGAGGCCGTGCTATTGCAGGTGCAAGTGGTCAAACTGAAGCAAAAATAATTTGTAATGATTTACAAGCCGAGCTGGTTTCCATTGCTGGAAATTACTGGCTCAGCGATCAAATTGATAGCGAGTACTGGCAGAAGAAAACCATGTTCAGTATGGCAAACGATGTATTAAACGTTGATGTCCTCGCAATATAAGAGAAATAAAAGGAAAACAGAATGGCACGCATTATCGTTGTAACGTCAGGTAAAGGCGGGGTAGGCAAAACGACCTCCAGTGCAGCTATAGCCTCGGGTTTGGCTTTAAAAGGAAAGAAAACCGCAGTTATCGACTTTGATATCGGTCTGCGTAACCTAGATTTAATCATGGGTTGTGAGCGTCGTGTTGTTTACGACTTCGTTAACGTTATCAATGGTGAAGCGACGCTGAACCAAGCGATGATCAAAGACAAGCGCACGGAAAACCTGTTCATTCTTCCTGCGTCTCAAACTCGTGATAAAGACGCACTGACGAAAGATGGTGTTCGTCGTGTATTTGATGAACTGGATGAAATGGGCTTTGATTTCATCATCTGTGATTCTCCGGCAGGTATCGAGCAAGGTGCTCTGATGGCGTTGTACTTCGCTGACGAAGCGATTGTTACGACTAACCCAGAAGTTTCTTCTGTACGCGATTCAGACCGTATTCTAGGTATTCTTGACTCTAAATCTCGTCGTTCAGAAGACGGCTTAGAGCCAGTGAAAACGCACCTTTTACTGACTCGCTACAACCCAGCACGTGTGACTCAAGGTGAGATGCTAAGTGTAGAAGACGTTGAAGAAATTCTGCACATATCTCTACTGGGTGTAATTCCAGAGAGCCAAGCGGTATTGAACGCATCGAACAAAGGTGTGCCCGTTATCTTTGACGAAGCAACCGATGCAGGCATGGCTTACAATGATACTGTAGAACGACTACTGGGTAACCAAGTAGACTTCCGTTTCTTAACGGAGCAGAAGAAAGGCATCTTCAAAAGACTGTTCGGGGGCTAATACGCAATGTCATTATTAGAGTTTTTTAGACCACAGAAAAAGACAACCGCAAACCTAGCCAAGGAGCGTTTGCAGATCATTGTTGCAGAGCGACGTAGCCATGACGACCCAGCACCGTCATACTTACCACAACTAAAAGAAGACATCTTGAAGTGTATTGCAAAGTACGTTGAGGTGGATCCTTCAATGGTTGATCTAACGTTCGAACACAAAGATGACGACATTTCAGTATTAGAGCTGAATGTTAAACTTCCAGAAGAAGATCGATAAGTAGAGCTAGAGCCGTGCTTATCAATACTCAATAAAAAAGAGAGCCTAGGCTCTCTTTTTTGTGTCTACAATTTTATAGTTGTAGTTCGCTTAAACTTGGGAGCAATAAACGGTTATTTGATCGCTTTGTTAAGCTTCTCGCCAACCACTTCTAAACGCCAGCCTTGCATAACATCAGGCAATTTCTCAGGGTTACGGTCATGTTTCCAAACCCAGCTCAACACTTGATTTAGTTGCTTCTTGGATGCTAAAAATTCCGTTGCTAAACCACTGTGTTGCGATGCCGTTTTCACTTCGTCTTTCAACACTTTGAATACTTGCTTGTAGCCTGGATAGTCCATTAAGCGTTCTACTGGTGCTGGGTACTCTTCTTCTGGAGTATGCTCAGCTAACTTAACGATTGAACTGATTTTAGCACCATGGCGGCGTACAGAGCGGTAATCAAAACCTTCTTGCTCCATTTGCTTGGGATCTTTCATCGAAAAACGCGCCACGGCCCACAAGTCTTGCTCTTTGAATACAAAGTTCAACGCTAAATCGCGCTTAATCGCTTCTTTTAAACGCCAAGTTGCAAGGGGTCTTAAGATAGCGAGCTGCTTAGGCTTTAACTGCCACGCACCCTTAATATCAAGGTAAGCGCTGTCAGGGTTTGCTTTACGGATACGCTTAGCCACTTGTAAATCAGACTCTTGTTGAGCCGCTTCCCACCAGCCTGCTTCCATCACTTTTTCTAGAAGCTTGTTGTACATAGGCATTAGGTAATGAACGTCTGCCGCAGCATAGTCGAGCTGTTTTTGAGAAAGCGGACGAGCTAGCCAATCAGTGCGAGATTCACTCTTGTCTAAATCAACACCGACAAACTCTGAAACCAAGGCAGCAAAGCCAGTTGATAAGCCATGACCTAAAAAAGCCGCCATGATCTGAGTATCGACCATTGGAGTTGGCGTGCAACCAAATGCGTTCTGGAATACTTCTAAATCTTCACCGCAAGCATGCAGCACTTTTAGGACAGAAGCATCTTTTAACAACCCTACAAACGGTGTCATTTCACCAAGAGCAATAGGGTCAATCAGTGACAGCGTTTCACCATCAAATAACTGAATCAAGCCTAATTGAGGGTAATAGGTTCTTGTACGAACAAACTCCGTATCAAGCATAACGACATCGGCTTCACGTGCTTGTTGGCAAACTCGCTCAAGGTCTTTCAATTGGGTAATGATTTGATAATCCACAAAAACTCTCACTGGTTTTACTTTGATCGCCGGATACAAAAATGCCGACATTAACTGTCGGCATTCTAACACCATTTTTCGGCGCTCGCTTAGATTAAGCACTTCGATGGTTTCTGGTGCGATGGCTACTCGAAAATTAGCTCGTTACTCGCTTGCGCGTTTAGCAAGCTCAGCATCATTCTCTTCACGTAATACACGGCGCAAAATCTTACCGACATTGGTTTTCGGTAACTCTTCACGGAACTCAATCAATTTAGGGATCTTGTAGCCAGTTAGGTGTTCACGACAGTGCGCGATAATGTCTTCTTTGGTTAGGCTAGGATCACGTTTTACCACGTAAATCTTAACCAGCTCACCAGACACCTCATGAGGTTGGCCGATAGCCGCTACTTCTAACACTTTACCATGCAGAGCCACTACGTCTTCAATCTCGTTCGGGTAGACGTTAAATCCAGACACAAGAATCATGTCTTTCTTACGGTCAACGATGTACAGCAAGCCTTCTTCGTCAAACTTAACGATGTCACCTGTCGATAACCAACCGTCTTGATCGATCACCTCTTTGGTCGCTTCTGGGCGTTGCCAGTAACCTTGCATCACTTGAGGACCACGAACTTGCAATTCACCCACTTGATCATTGGCAATTACTTTACCTTCATCATCAATGATACGAACTTCCGTCGATGGTACAGGCAAGCCGATTGCACCCGTGTAGTCTTTCAAGTCATAAGGATTACCCGTAACCAAAGGAGCACACTCGGTTAAACCATAACCTTCCAGCAAGTGAATACCTGTCACTTTCTTCCATTGTTCAGCAACAGCACGTTGAACCGCCATACCGCCACCAACAGACAAGCGTAAGTTACTGAAATCTAGCTCGTGGAAATCTTCGTTGTTTACTAGTGCATTGAACAGCGTGTTTACGCCTGTAATCGCAGTAAATGGGACCTTTTGTAGCTCTTTGATGAAACCAGGAATATCGCGAGGGTTAGTAATAAGCAGGTTTCGACCACCCATCTCAACAAACAATAAACAGTTCACAGTCAGCGCGAATACGTGGTATAGCGGCAAAGCTGTTACCACCAGTTCTCGGCCTTCTTGCAATACAGGGCCGTATGCCCCTTTCGCTTGAAGTACGTTCGCAATCATATTGCGATGCGTTAGGATTGCGCCTTTCGCTACGCCCGTTGTGCCACCCGTGTACTGTAGGAACGCGATGTCATCACCCGCCATAAACGGCTTCACATATTGCAGACGACGGCCTTTGTGCAGCGCTTTTCGAAACGAGATAGCACCCGGCAGATCATACTTAGGTACCATACCTTTTACGTATTTCACAACGAAGTCGACAATTGTTCCTTTAGCACGCGGCAGCATTTGCCCTAGACTGGTTAGAACAACGTGTTTAACTGGAGTGTTGTCCACCACTTTTTCTAGCGTACTCGCAAAGTTAGATACGATCACAATCGCCTTTGCACCAGAATCGTTCAGTTGATGTTCAAGTTCACGAGGCGTATACAGCGGGTTGACGTTCACTGCAATCATACCTGCACGCAATACACCAAAGAGTGCAATTGGGTATTGCAGCAGGTTTGGCATCATAAGTGCGACACGATCGCCTTTCTTCAGTTTCAGATCATTCTGCAGGTAAGCAGCAAAAGCACGACTGCGCTCTTCAAGCTTACGGAATGTCATGATAGACCCCATGTTCTCGAATGCCGGTTGGTCTGCGTACTTCTGTACCGACTGTTCGAACATTTCAATAAGAGATGGGTACTGATCTGGGTTGATCGTTTCTGGTACGTCACTTGGATAACGTGAAAGCCAAGGTTTATCCACGATGTTACTCCTCGTTTATCAGCTGACGACTGCTCGCCGCTATTTATCATTGCGGTATTACAGCACAGCTTTAGTGCATGAGCACTAAAAGGCTCAAACACTTGTTTAAATTTTGTTAACTACACCAAGAATTAGCTCTGAAACTAGCTCTGGGCTCTCTAAATGACAATGATGTCCGCCAGGAATAGTCTCTATATGCAGAGAACTATGGGCTGATTTGTAGCGATTATGCTGCAAATGTCGGAATCCATCATTCCCTAAAACTATTAATTGAGGGCATTCAATAGCCGCCATGATCACTTCAGCATGCGTCTGTGACATACGATACAACGAGTCACATTTTAGGTTAGGGTCGCATCGCCATTGCCAAGAGTTCTCGAACTCGGCAATACCTCGCTCAACAATAGGAGCAATAAGTTCTGCTTTAATTTGATTGGCGTGAACTCTCAGCTTAATAGCATCCTCAAGGCTTGCTAGAGGACGTGAAGGCTTTCTTCGCTGTCGAAGACGACTGAGTACCCCTTCCCTCAAGCGAGAGACTGTTTCGTGGGGAGCTTCTGAAAGAGGTCCGTGACCTTCAATTTGAATTAATCCTGACACCTTTTCAGGAAAGGCGGCACTATAGCAACTTGCGATCAATGCACCAAGTGAATGTCCTACTAGTACCAGTCTGTTTGGCGATAATTTAGTCACCAACTGATGCAAATCATCGATATAGTCGTGAAATGGGTAGTAACTGCCTGACTTATGAGATGAAAAGCCATGACCAAAGAGGTCAATCGCAACCAGATGAGAATTTGGTGAAAGTACTTGTAGATTCGATATAACAGAAGAAAAGCTCGCTGAGTTATCAAGCCACCCATGAATAAAAACGACCGTCGTTGCGGTCGTTTTTGGGTTACCAATCTGCTGTGTTGCAAGTGTTCCACTTGCAAGGGAGTATGACTTTTCAATCATATACGGTTTGTTTTCCCTGTTTTGATGTATCCATAAATCTTAACCAACTCTGCCTATTCGACGTCTTTAATTACGCGGCCTTGTCTTGGCATCGTTTGGAAACTACGACAATGTAAGCTGCGACATGAATAATAGGTAGGAGCAAAGTCGTTCACAACCACTCTCTCTGTAATTTGCCACAAGCGTTGGTTATATACATTCATGACTGGGAAGGTATAAGGATAATCACCAATGGTGCTATCTTCTGAGCCATTTGATGTGCCAACTAAAGTAACCAATCGGCCTTCAGCAAAGCTCAATGGTTCAACATAACCATCAATGTACGCAACAAAACGCCCTTTTGGCTCGGCATCTAGATCAGGTTTTCCGTTACTTGAGATCGCCATATTAACCACTTCAACACGCGTCTTATCTTTCAAGTTAGTTACTTTGGCAATCACACCACCTAAGCGAACATCGCCCGCATCCGGTAGGGTGTTTACCCATTCCTGATAATTGGTAACCACTTGTTCTGAGTTTGCATTAAGTTCTTTTGGAAGCGATGAGCACCCCATCACCATCGAAGAGAAAGCAACAAGGAAAAATAAGCGAGATTTAGAAATGAGAGAAAACATAATGCTGGTCCTTGGAACAGGAGAAATAAGAGCGCAAAGCTAGATATAAATATCGACCCCAATAAGCTTCGCAAGTTCCTCTTTTTTAGCTTGATTCATCACATCCATATACTCTTCCATCGCACGTCGTCCACGTCCTTCAGGAAGATCATATTGAACCTGAGCTTTGTGAATCTCAGATTCTTTAACTTGGCGAATCGAATGCGAGACAGCATTCGCGACCCTAGTTGGCTGACCAACTGAGGTTTTTGCATCGCCTTTTTTTACCTCATTCTTTTTATTGGTTCGATTGGTTTTGGATGTATTGCCTATCGAAGAAGGAGGTAAGCCGTTTATTGAAACCATGCTTGAAGAGTTTTATACCTGACTTTAGTGATCTGACTTTAGTGATCTGACTTTAGTGATCTGAATTATGAGTTTATCATGGCTCTACAAGATATGTTGCAGAGCCAAACAGTACCTATTTACTCACGACCTGGCAGCTTTTTCCACGTCACTTTATCACGAAGATAAACAGGCTCAGACTCTTCTGCTGCAACCGCTTTACCGTCTGCGTAAGCAAACTGAGCAAGGAACGCCATATCTTGAGCTTCTGGGAACAGCACTTCACACGCTTTGGTGTTGATCGCTAGTGTGTCCATATGCTCTGCATACGCTTCCCACCCTGTGCCGACTTTTGCCCATGTCTCAGAATCCGCTTCAAGCTGCGCAGCTAATTCGCTTGGTGGTGTAACACACTCAGCATCAACTGCAGTCCAACGACCATCTTGTTCACGGCTGTAACGAGCCCAGTACACTTCACTCATGCGAGCATCAATCGCTGTTGCTACGTGCGTTTCACCAAATTTACGGTAGCTGCCCTGCGCCATCGCTGCCAATGTAGACACACCGATCATCGGTAAATCAGCACCAAAAGCCAAGCCTTGAGCAATACCGATACCAATACGCACACCCGTGAAACTGCCTGGGCCTTGGCCAAACGCGATTGCGTCGATATCGGTTAAAGCGACATTCGCTTCTTTCAGTACTTCATCAACCATAGGTAGAATTTTTTTCGTATGGTCTCGAGGAGCCTCTTCGCTACGTGCGAACACCTGGTCACCCATTACTAGTGCAACTGAACAGTTTTCAGTTGCGGTATCTACTGCAAGAATTTTCGCGCTCATTCGTGTCTCAAATATTCGTTATCTAATCTAAAAATAATGGCTAAGCTCAACAATGCTAATTACTCAGCAGCGGTTGAATGGTCTTTAGCTAAGAATTCTTTAATAATCCCTAAGTCACGGGTACGTGGGATAGGCGGTAAACTCGCCAAAAATATGCCACCGTAATCGCGAGTCACCAAGCGGTTATCGCAAATAATCAAAGCGCCATTGTCGCGTTTATCACGTATCAAACGGCCAACACCTTGTTTCAAGGTAATTACAGCGTCTGGCAACTGCACCTGTGCAAAAGGATCCCCCCCTTTTAACTTACAGTCTTCGATTCGAGCCTTTAATAAAGGATCATCAGGGGCTGTAAAGGGCAATTTATCGATGATAACACAGCTTAATGCGTCGCCCCTAACATCTATCCCTTCCCAGAAAGCGCCAGTGGCTACCAGCAATGCGTTACCTAATTCCATGAATTCGGCTAAGGTTTTTTGTTTACTTGTCTCACCTTGTAGCAGGACTGGAACCGAGAGCGTTTCACGGAATCTTTCGCCTAGCTCTTTCATCATGCTGTGAGAGGTACACAAGAAGAAACAGCGACCTTGGTTTTGCTCAATCACAGGGGTCAACATTCTTACTAGCTTATCCGCTAAGCCGGGACTATTTGGTTCGGGAAGATAGCGAGGCACACACAAACGCGCCTGATTTGGATAGTCAAACGGGCTTGGCAGTGAAAACTGTGCTGACGGTTTTAACCCGAGTCGAGAGGTGAAATGGTCGAAATCGTCCGACACAGCCAAAGTTGCTGAGGTAAACACCCATGCTCCCGGTTTAAGCTCGATTTGTTCGTGGAATTTATCCGCGACCGACAATGGTGTGATGTGTAAAGCAAAGTGGCGTGGCGTGGTGTCATACCAATAGGAATAACCGGTAATCGACACATCACATACACGTTCGATACGCGACTTAATCATCGTTGCACGCTCAAAAGCCGTATCTAATAACTGACTTCGCCCCAGTGCCAATTTCAATACATCGACCGCAAGCTGCAACGCATCTTGTAAACGTACTAGCTCTCTTGCAATCGACTCTGACTTCAATGCTTCACGCCAGTTACCACGAAAGCCGGTATCACCGAGTACGATACGCAGATCAGCTGACGATTGAACGAGTCTATCCCCTACTTTCTGCAGCTGACGCATGTCTTTGGCTTCAGTTCGGTAAGCGATTTCAATGTCTTTGGCTAGCTCCTGGATCTGTCGACTAGAAACCGATTGCCCGAAATACTGACTGGCGATATCAGGAAGTTGGTGCGCTTCATCGAAAATAAACACATCGGCTTCAGGTATCAGTTCACCAAATCCGGTTTCTTTAATCGCTAAATCCGCTAAGAACAAGTGGTGGTTCACTACAACAACATCAGAGTCCATCGCTTTTTTACGCGCCTTAAGCACGAAGCAATCAGTGTAGCTTGGGCACTCTTTACCTAAGCAGTTATCATTAGTTGAGGTAATAGTCGGGATAACAGGGCTGTCTTCAGCGATATCATCACAATCACCCAAATCACCCGTCTGAGTGGATGACGACCAACTACGAACTTTTACCAATTGCGCTAGTAGTGTTGGATCAGTATGAGTGCCATGACTCTCTATCATTTGGCGGCTCAACCTATCCAAACATAAATAGTTTGAACGACCTTTCAGCAAAGCAACCTGACCATAAAAACCAAGCGCATCGACCATCAATGGTAAGTCACGATGAAATAGCTGTTCTTGAAGGTTTTTTGACCCCGTACTAATAATGGTTTTCTTACCACTAAGCAGTGCCGGTACTAGATAAGCAAACGTCTTACCGGTACCCGTCCCTGCCTCAACAACTAATTGGCTTTGTTGTTGAATTGCTTGTGAGACCGCTTCAGCCATGTCTAACTGAGCTTGTCGTGGTTGAAACCCTGGAATCGCTTTACCCAGAGCACCATCAGCAGAAAACGTTTTAGATATCATAGAGTACGAGGCTTGGAAAAATAGAAGGCGAATTATGTCAGGTTTAGTGAGCCGGTGCGAATCAAGAATGACTTCGCGCCGGAGGTATTTGGTTTCGTTTGATTTGGTTTAAGCGACCTAATAGGTAACGACCAGAGAAGTAGTAATCAAAGAATCGTTTTCATTTTCGGCTAAGATAACGCGACAACCAAGAAGCACCTTCGAAATGGTTATCACAAGGTTGGATGGCTTTTACTGCATCGAATGGTGAAGTCTTACTTTCCCACATTTCATCTAGAATATTACCGTCTAACTCGGTACCTCTCACCAATGAATTCACTCGCTTGCAGTACAATTTTTTTGCTAGTAACTCTTTATCCATAAGTATCACCTCTATTTTTACCGCGGCAAGAATTACCTCGGTTGAAGTTCAAATGCGTACTAAGGTCAAAACTATAAAAACTAAGCTTCTGCCTTTATTACTATCTAAAAACGGATATTTCTACATAAAGCAATTGTTCAAACCGATAAATGAACAGCAGAATTTGTTGAAACCAACTCGATAATAGATTAATTATAACGGTTATATTGCGGCTCAGTTCACCGTTCGGCGGCCTGCATTTAATTTGAATAATAAAAATATTTCATGGAAGTAAGATGCAAATGGAAAGAAAAACGTTACTCACACACTGTACTGACGCCCCTGGCCTCATCTCAAAGATCACCAACATTTGTTACAAGCACCAACTCAATATTATCCACAACAATGAATTTGTAGATAATACAAGTGGTCACTTTTTCATGCGTACCGAGTTAGAAGGGTATTTCAATGATGAAACTCTGCTTGCTGATTTAGACCAAGCTCTACCAGAAAACACAAAACGTAAACTTGTAGATTCGTCTCGCAAACGTGTTGTTATCTTGGTGACAAAAGAAGCACACTGCCTTGGCGATATTCTGATGAAAAATTTCGATGGTAGCTTAGATGTTGATATCGCGGCCGTTGTCGGTAACTACGATACGCTACAAAGCCTAACTGAACGTTTTGACATCCCATATCACCATGTTTCTCATGAAGGGCTAAATCGCCAAGAGCATGAGAAGAAGATGCTTGAAGTTATTGATCAATATGAGGCGGATTACCTTGTACTTGCGAAGTACATGCGTGTGTTGACTCCGGGATTTGTTGAAAAATACAACCATAAGATAATCAACATTCACCACAGCTTCTTGCCAGCTTTCATTGGTGCTAAGCCATACCAACAAGCCTACGAGCGTGGTGTTAAGATCATTGGTGCTACGGCGCACTTTGTAACGAACGATCTCGATGAAGGTCCAATCATTAAGCAAGATGTTATCCCTGTGGATCACAACTTCAGCGCGAAAGACATGGCACAAGCTGGTCGTGACGTAGAAAAGAATGTATTGAGCAAAGCCTTGAACAAAGTGGTCAACGATCATGTATTTGTTTATGGTAACAAAACAGTGATTCTGTAAGCCGAATATTAATTAGCTTCCCAATCAGAAATAAAAACGCGCAATAGGGTTAACCCCATTGCGCGTTTTTTGTATCTAAATCTCAGGTTGGCTTAAGATATTCCCAGTAAATCCCTACTCAAATTCAGCTTGTTCAGACTCAACAATCTTCTTCAAAGTGTGTGGATGCAGCTTGATGCAAATCCCTTGATGCTTGAATGCAACGGTTGGGTTATTCAAACGTTCACCCTCGCCTTTCGGACTAGAGAGTTTTACCTTAACACCGTGCTCCGACAAAGTGTCAAAGTTAGCAGCAAACAGCGGGTAGGTTTCTTTAAGATCCGCTAAATACTCATCGGCGGTTTGCGCGTGAGAAGGAATCACAAACTCTACGTGCTCCCAATCTTGGCTAGGGTAGCTCTTGCCTTCCGCAGGATATGGCAGCTCTAAGCATTCAATTCTCCAGCCTAGGCTTTGTAATGGCTCATCAAAAGCCAACACCACAATGGGACGACCGTTGATCATAGCTTCTGAAATCGTCGAACCATATTCAGACCATGCATGATGCGCAGATTTTGCTAATTCAGTTTTATTGATTCGAAGCGCAATATGATCCGCTTGAGCAAAGCTTAAATCTAAACCTAAGATATTTCCTAGGTTCTCGATTTTTGCCATAAAGGTATCAAGGCGTGCGATCATTTGTTGTGGTTCTAGTTCAGCTTGCTTCAGGCTCATCGTCATCGTCTATATTCTCCAAATAATGGCTGCATGTTATCAGTTTTGCTTCCATCAACAAGCCTTGCTTTGCCAAAAAACACTCAGCGAAGTACGCTAACTCAGCTTCCCAAACAGACAAACTCAGACGGGTAAAAGTCGATTGTCAAAAACCCCTAAGTAAATGTTAATTTTCTATCAATTCGACCTATAAGAAACCTTACAAAATTGGTATGATTACCGCCATTTCTGTGAACTTAAACAGAGTCTGCTGTTCATTTCGGCATTAAATCGTTAACTAGAAGCATAATTAACCAATTTAGTGACCATGAAATAATGGCCACTCTTATCATCCTTGAATTGAAGGAAACGCGTGTGAATATCCAAGCACTTATTAATGACAAAGTATCTCAGGCTCTAGAAGCCGCTGGCGCACCTGCAGGCTCTCCTGCTGCTGTTCGCCAATCTGCAAAACCACAGTTTGGTGATTACCAAGCAAACGGCGTTATGGGCGTTGCTAAACGACTAGGCACTAACCCACGAGAATTTGCTCAAAAAGTATTGGACGTTCTAAACCTAGACGGTATCGCTTCAAAAGTTGAAATCGCTGGTCCGGGTTTCCTAAACATCTTCCTAGATGAAGCTTTCCTAGCAAAACAAGCAGATGCAGCGTTGGCTGATTCTCGTCTTGGTGTTGCAGTAGCAGAAACACAAACCATTGTTGCAGATTACTCTGCGCCAAACGTAGCAAAAGAAATGCACGTTGGTCACCTACGTTCAACCATCATCGGTGATGCGGTTGTTCGTACTCTAGAATTCTTAGGTCACAACGTTATCCGTGCTAACCACATCGGTGACTGGGGAACTCAATTCGGTATGCTGATCGCAAACCTTGAGCGCGTTCAGGCTGAATCTGGTGAAGTTTCAATGGAACTTGCTGACCTTGAAGGCTTCTACCGTGAATCTAAAAAGCTTTACGACGAAGACGAAGAGTTCGCAGTTAAAGCTCGTGGCTACGTAGTGAAACTGCAAAGCGGCGATGAGTTCTGCGCAGAGATGTGGAAGAAGCTAGTTGACGTTACTATGATTCAAAACCAACGTAACTACGACCGTCTAAACGTATCTCTTACTCGTGATGACGTAATGGGCGAAAGTATGTACAACAACATGCTACCAACTATCGTTGCAGATCTGAAAGAGCAAGGTCTTGCTAAAGAAGATGATGGTGCACAAGTTGTATTCCTAGACGAATACAAAAACAAAGATGGCGACCCAATGGGCGTTATCATCCAGAAACGTGATGGCGGCTTCCTTTACACAACAACCGATATTGCTTGTGCAAAATACCGTTTTGAAGAGTTAGGCGCTGATCGTGTTCTTTACTTCATCGACTCGCGTCAACACCAACACTTAATGCAAGCTTGGACTATCGTTCGCAAAGCTGGCTACATCCCAGAGTCTGTTTCTCTTGAGCACCACGCGTTCGGCATGATGCTAGGTAAAGATGGTAAGCCATTCAAGACTCGAGCAGGCGGTACTGTTCGTCTTGCAGATCTTCTTGATGAAGCAGAAGTTCGTGCAGCACAGCTAATCGAATCTAAGAACCCAGAACTAGCGGAAGAAGAAAAAGCAACAATTGCTAACACAGTTGCAATGGCAGCGGTTAAGTACGCAGACCTTTCTAAGCACCGTACTACTGACTACGTATTTGATTGGGACAACATGCTTGCATTTGAAGGCAACACAGCACCGTACATGCAGTACGCATACACTCGTGTTGCTTCAATCTTTGCTAAAGCTGGCATTTCTATGGACTCTCTTGAAGGTGAAATCAAAGTCACTGAAGAGAAAGAGAAAGCACTTATCGCAAAACTTCTACAATTTGAAGAAGCGGTACAGTCTGTTGCTCGCGAAGGTCAGCCACACATCATGTGTAGCTACCTATTCGAACTTGCTGGTCAATTCTCTAGCTTCTACGAAGCATGCCCTATCCTTGTGGCTGAAGATGAAACCGTTAAGCAAAGCCGCCTGAAGCTTGCTGCACTGACAGCTAAGACTATCAAGCAAGGTCTGTCGCTTCTTGGTATTGAAACTCTAGAGCGTATGTAATTCCGTTCGGGTTACAATGAATAAATACAAAGGTTGATGTGAGAGCATCAACCTTTTGTTTTATCTAACATATACTGAATTCAAGAAATCGAAATGGATAATAATAATGAGCTTTGAACTTCACCCACAGTTAGCAAAAGACACCACACTTATCGGCGAATTTCCACTAAGCTTGGCACTGCTAAGCAAAGACAGTGCAGTGCCTTGGGTTATCTTGGTACCAAAACGTGCCAACCTAAAAGAGTTGCATCACTTACCAATGAAAGAACAACAGCAGTTCTTGCTTGAGTCTCAAGCGGTAAGCCAAGCATTAGAAGCAACGTTCCAACCAGACAAGTTAAACCTAGGCGCGCTAGGTAATATGGTACCTCAGCTACACATTCACCATATTGCACGCTTCAAAGATGACATCGCGTGGCCAGGTCCTGTATGGGGTAACACCAAAGGCGAACAACGCAGTGAAGAAGATCAAGCAGCTGTCCTGACTCGTATTCAAAATGTTCTGTCACTGAGCTCTATCTTCAAGAAAGCGTAATTCGAATATCTCGTTAAACTTTAAAGCCTAACAGTTCAGAAAAGACACATAACAAAAAGCCGCTTATCTAAAATAAGCGGCTTTTTTAATTTTCTAGCCTCGCCGTTATCAACGAGTGTATGTAGCTCTGAACTACATCATCACGTTAAGCGACAAACCATCTTGTTTACTGATGGTATAGCGAATACGCGTTGTATGACCATGTTTGTTGGTATCGACCAAGCGAGAAACTTTTCCTTTCTTGACCCACACACTCAGCATCGCATCGACGCCATCTTCACTCATGCCAAACTTTGCAGCGAGCTCTTTGCGAGCCGCAACGCCTTGGCTATCAATGTATTGATGAAGTTCAGTTAAAATCATACGACTTGCACCTCTAAGGCTTTCTGCTTACTGCCCACTTTCTTGAAGACACGATACGTCACCACAAAACCACCAGCAATCGCCACCATCCATACTGCACTTGTCACTGGATGGGCAGCAAAGTTTGCTGCTTGGTAGTAGAAGGTCGCACCAAAGTACCCAAGAGCCATCGTCCAAACCGCTATGAAGCGTGCAAACATCTGACCAAATTCACGAACATAAGCACCCATCGCTGCCACACAAGGTGTGTAAAGCAGAATAAGAATCAAGTAAGCGAATGCAGCATGCCCTGACACGAATTTATCTTTCAAGTTACCAAAGATAGAGGTATCCACTTCTTGATCAGCCGCCACAGAACTTGAATCAGACAAATCACCAACTTCAATACCTAGAGGATCTGAATAACTCAAGCCAGATAGGTTTTCAGGAATGGTCATTACCGCTTCTTGCAGGCTTGCTGCTAAATCAAATTCAGCCGCTTCTTCATCGGATGGTGTTGTATATAAACTGTTTAATGTACCCACCACCGCTTCTTTAGCGAAGATACCCGTAATAATACCAACCGTTGCTGGCCAGTTATCTTCCGTAATACCAATCGGTTGGAATACAGGCGTTACAACTTGAGCCGCTTTAGACAACACAGAGTTTTCGCTGTCTTCATTACCAAAGCTGCCGTCCATACCTAGCGAGTTCAAGAAGCTCAGGATTGCCACAACCATTACGATAGTTTTACCTGCGCCAAGTACGAAACGCTTCAGTTTTTGCCACGTTTTAAGCATTACGTTTTGCACTGTCGGCAATTCGTAATCTGGCATTTCCATTACTAAGCTATCGCTGCTACCTGGATAGATGGTGTTCTTAAGGAACAGACCCGTAAACACAGAAGCAACAATACCCATGATGTACAGAGCGAATACCACGTTTTGTCCCGCGCCAGGGAAGAATGCTGCTGCGAACAGTGCGTACACCGGAAGACGAGCACCACATGACATAAACGGCGCCATTGATGCAGCCAGTTTACGTTCGCGTTCTTGGTCAAGAGTACGCGTCGCCATAATTGAAGGCACGTTACAACCAAAGCCCAGTACAAGCGGTACAAATGCTTTACCCGGTAAGCCAATCTTCTGCATTACTTTATCAAGTACAAATGCCGCACGAGCCATGTAACCCGAGCTTTCGAGTACAGCTAAGAACAGGTACAGTGCAGCGATAACAGGAATGAAAGTCGCAACCGTTTGAACACCACCGCCGATACCATCAGCGAGTATGGTTACTAACCAAACAGGTAAGTGGCCATCCAGTAAGTGGTGTCCACCATCAACTAATATTGCCCCTACACCAATATCGAAGAAATCGATAAACGCACTACCAATATTGATAGAGAACATGAACATTAGGTACATGATGACGAAGAAGAAAGGAATACCGACCCATTTATTCAAAATGAATTGGTCTGCTTTCTCTGTAAAGTTGCGGCTTAGTTTACCTTCGCTGCGACGAACACGTTTACAAAGGTCGTGTAAGAAAGTGTATTTTGCATCAGCAACAGCGAGGTCGATATCAAACTCAGCACTAAGACGCACACTATCAATTTGGGTGCGAGTGTGAGGGGCAAGCCCATTTAATACCAAGTAATCATTTTCTAACGCACGAATAGCCAAAGCTCGGTGAGAAACATCAGCATCATCGAACTGTGATTCAACAGAAGGAATCAATGCCTCTAAAGCTACGTCGTAATCAATAGAAATAGGATCAAGGCTCACACCTTGAACAAGCAGTTTATGAAGACGCTCTTTAAAGCGAACCACTTGACCTTTGTCGTTTGCAGACAAACTTAGCACAGGGCAACCTAGCTCTTTCTCTAGCGCTTTAAGATTAATCACCTGACGTTCACGCTTTAACACATCCATTTTGTTCAACACAACGATCATTGGGCGCCCCAACTCACGTAGCTGTAATGTCATGTATAAGCTTCGTTCTAGACAGCTAGCGTCGACAACATTGATGATAACGTCAGCTGGATGAGTCAAAACGGCACGAGACGCGATAGATTCATCAATACTGTTAGCATCATTACCACTATCAAGAGCGTAGATACCTGGAAGGTCAGTCAGTTGAAACTGATCGCCCGCATGCGAATACAAACCCGTTTTCTTTTCTACGGTTACACCAACCCAGTTACCAACGTGCTGTTTCGCACCAGTCAGTGCATTGAATAATGTTGTTTTACCACTATTAGGGTTACCAACGGTAAGAACTTGATAATCCATTTAGATAACCTCGATTTGTTCTGCAATGCTTTCACGAATGGCAATTGAAACCCCTCTCACTTCAACTTGAAGCGGATCACCCATAGGTGCGCGACGAATCAACGTCACCTCGGTTTTTGGCAGCATCCCCATAACCATTAGTTTTTTTCTAACGTCCGGTGTTAGGCCTGTTAGTGCAACAATAGAAGCCGCTTTTCCTTGCTCGAGTTGTGAAAGTTTCATAAATACCCAATTCGTGACTGATAATGAGAAAGATTGTTATTAACAGCCATGATACACATACATGACCACAATTCTATTGTGTGAAATCAAAGTTTTCGGAAATACATACTCGTAAATTTCGTTAAAAACGTTTACGTCAAAAACGTTACTTTCAACAATTAGCGAGAACTACCTCACGAGTACCGCCCAATCAAAACCAAAATAAATCATTAAATATCAACAATTTAACACAATGTCGGTTTTCTCACAGATATCTGGCGTTAATTTTATAAGTAAAATAAGTAACTCACCGTATAGTTTCTCCATCGAAGAGAAATTACTTCTCTTTAATTTTATTCCAGAGGTGGTGTGGTTTCCATATCACTCCGGCAGCAAGCGAAGGTGTCCTTGGCACCCGTGGTATAGTCCCCCCGGCTATGCCACGATATTTTTTTTCTTTCCTTAATTTTGTCACTTTCCACCAAAAATCGTTAGAACTCCCAACTCCAAATATCTTCCGTATCTTCCGTATCTTCCGTATCTTCCGTATCTTCCGTATCTTCCGTATCTTCCGTATCTTCCGTATCTTCCGTAAAACCCTAAAAAAGCCCCGACATGAATGTCGAGGCTCAAGGTGTCTTTATTGACCTTTAGACAGGAATAAACCTGCGGTTGATTACTCTTCGTTATTTTCCGCAAACTTAGATGGAGACATGCCAAAGTGGTGCTTAAATCGCTGGCTGAAATAAGAAGGGTCATTAAAGCCAGAATCGAACGCGACGTCTGACACCTTTTCTCCGGCCAATAACCTTTCACAAGCATGCTCTAAGCGAACTTGATTAAGGTGCTCTTTGAATGTCTTGTTGTAAGCCGATTTAAAGCGTCTTTGTAAGCTTCTCTCTGACATGAACAAGTATTTAGCAGCTGTTGCAGTGCCAAACTCCGCATCAGCGTAATGTTCACTAACAAGCTGAGACACTTTATTTTTCCATTCTTGTTCTGCCGTCAGTTTTTGTTGCTCTGGTGACGAAGCGGCAAGCTTAATCGTTTCAATCTGTTCTATTGTGCTTGCTTCAAGGTCATCCAAAACCTGATATTCAATTGGCCATGAAAGCTGAACCTTGTTTTGAGAATCAGAAACAAAAGCGTTGAGCTCGCCACCGCTTTGATTGATTAACAAAGGTAGTTTCTCGATATTAAGATCAGTCGACTTTCCATTGCTTTCATTAATCGATGAAGCCAATTTAGGAAAAGGCATACCATGATCGCGAATGGTCACGACTAAATGCTCTTCAACCTCTTCAACCAATACCACCATACTCTGCGATTTAAAATTTCTCTTAATGATACTCGCAACTAAGCTATTAAAAATGATATCCAAATTGAAATACAACAACGACACATGCCTATGCTTGGTTTCAACGTTAATATCGAGCTCAATACCCGCTTTAGCTAGATCACCTTTCCACGCTTTAAGCACAGATTCCAATACTAAAATTACATCGCAACAGACTGTCTCTGAACCTTCTTGGCTATTGGTCAATTGGGCGAGCCCGTTCTTCAACGTCAGGATTGGTGACTGACCTTGGTCATCGTTCCAACTAGGTAACATCGCAGCAATCTGAGTCACTTCATCAGATAACTCCTTCGCTGTATGTGAGACCAAAACATTTTTGACCAACAGCTGTTTCTTGAGTTGTTGATTGGTCGTCAATAAAATACGACTTTGATGTCTCAGCTGGTCCGTTTTTAATGCAACTTGCGCTTTCAAGTGTCTGTTGGCAAAAGTGACATAACGCGAACGCCAAAAAACAAGAACAGTCACCAATCCAATTAACATCGTAAGAGAACTAGCTACAGCCCAATTACTCAAGTACCAAGGCTCAGCAATTGAGAAACTTTGGGTTGTAGACACAAATCGATAATGAGAATCTTTCACCGGCTTAACTTCTAGCGTGTAATCACCTGGGAGCAAATGATCCAGTGTTAACAAACCACCCTCAAATTCGCTCCACGGCTCGTCATCGGTGAGCCGATATTCCATCGCAGGCGCGAATGTCGCGGGTAAAATACCAAGCTTAAAGCCAATCGATGAACCGTAAGGCACTTCCTCTAGGTCAACTGTTTTACCACCAAGTGATACAGTTTGCTGATCAACACTTATCTTACTGAGTAATGCTCGGCTATGAGGTGTGGTCGAAACCAATAACTCATTGGACAGTGCTGTAACCACACCATATTTTGAGCCTAAAACCAACCGAGATGATTGATTCTCATCACTGTAAAACAGGGCACACGCACCAGCAGTCAGTTCATTAGTGATCAGACCAAATGGCGAACCAATATGTTTGAGTAATTGCCCATCAAGCCCGTAGTAACTTACACCTTTCGAAGACCCTAACCAAACACCGTTATCATCGCTGATCAAGCAATTTGGGCTAATGTTATCTTCAATAAGAGCAACCTCTTCAATGACGTTGGTGTCATGAGGCATTCGATACACCCCATAACTACCCGCGAACCACTGTGCGCCATCTTTGGCCTGTTCGATATCAACAACTTTACCAAACCGCTCACTCAAACGACTGAAGCTAATTCTCTTATCAATAAAGGAATAGAATCCGTGATCTGTACCAATATAAAGACTGCCTTGCAAACCCATATTAAGGTCAGTAATTTTCGCTGGCAAAAACTTATCAACCAACCAATCAGTGCCATAACTGGTGAGAGCCATAGTATCAAGCAACAATGAATAAAGGTTTTGCCCCGAACTCATCCAGAGCACATTGTCAGCTTGAAGCGCAAAGTTCTCAATGTGGATACCCTCAACAGATCTCGGTAAGTTGAGCTCTTGAAGTTCTAATGTATTGGTATTAATACTAATAATACCGTCTTTTGTTGCCAGCCAGATTGAAGTATCAAAAACCTCTAAGTCCTTTACAGGTTTTTGATAAACACGAACTGGGGGGGCTTCACTTTGAGAGTCGACTAAATACAGCCCCATCGAAGATGCAACCCACGATAGATTATCATTCACAGGCTGTATCCTATTTATCACCACGCTGCTGGAATGCATTCCCATTCCTGTTAGCGGCGTTCTAGAGAATGTCTTACTGAATAGTGAAAAATATCGAATACCATTATTGGTCGCAACCCACATTCCCCCCGCATGGTCATTGATCAGCGAATATATTTTCTCGCCTGGCAATGAGAAATCTTGATTGGCAGTTTGATCAAAACGTGTAACTTGACCAGTAATAAAATTATAGCTAACGAGCCCGTGCTCTGTACCTATCCAATATTGATCAGACGTTTCAGCAAGAGACAACACATGTGAACCTCGAACAAATATCTCTTTATCTGGATCAGCAAGATCAACAATGACCGCACCATTTAAAGTCCCAATAATGAGTTCGCGTCTAGTGTTCGAGAAATAAACCGTCTCAATGTGGTGCTTGTCTGATGCGGCAATGTGAGTAAACTCTTGATTTTCCGAAAGATAAACTCCCGAACTCGTCGCTAATACCCATTTAGACAACACACGCTCTGCGTCATTAATTACGATGTCACTGCTATTGTTATATCGATACAGCTTGAGTAATGAATAAGTGTTGAATTCTAGAGATTGCGTATTGTAAGTATAAAAATTGCTACCATCGGTCACCCAAATATAATCACCAGATACACCGATATTAACGATCTCAGCACCGGGGCTTAGACTAAACGCGAGCTCATTACCGATACCTGGGGTATGTCGATAAACCTCGTTATCGAAAAAACTCCAAAATTCATCGTTGAGAAACGCCACTTTTTCTGAAGAAAATTGTAGAAGACTGCCCTTTCTCGGTAGCAGGGTACGACCATCGTAAAATAGAACTTTTCCATGCACATCGTGGATCCAGAGACCTCCTCCAGCCCCGAGATATAGGTTTTTGGCCGCAAGAAAATTCCCTTGTGCTTGAACAGGCAAAGGATAGAAAACAGAGGGTGATGTATTTACCGCTAGAACGCTAAATGAAACACTCATTAACATGAGCACTTTGAAGATAATCTGATACAACTTTTAATCCTGAACAGCAACAACACATGAAATTTCAGTAGCCGCAATGGTTCACCACTGCTTGAACATAAGCTGAGTTTTTTTGTGATTATAATTATCTTTCTATTTTAGCGGAATTTAACGAAGGAGAAAGGAGGTTTACGATTTGTTGAAAGGTTTTATCTTAGCGGTCACGAAAATGCCGCAAAAAAGCGGCATGATTCATGAATTATCGGGAACAAAGTAAGGTAATGACTACTTTATATTAATTACTCAGCACTTAAGCAGCTTGTGTAACTATCTGTAAGTTGCTGAAGAAAATCGAAATAACTTCCACTCTTCACTTCAACACTTGAACCTACCGGGTCAAGTTGCCCTTGCTTCGCATTACTTCCACGAGTTACCGACTCAATCACAGCAGGTGTAAATTGAGGCTCAGAGAATACACATTGGACATTGTCACGTACCAAAGTTTTCTTGATTGCAATCAGACTTTTAGCTCCGGGTTTACGTTCAGGACTAACCGTAAAGTGACCTAAGTTATTCAATTCAAATTCTTGTTCAAAGTAACCATACGCATCGTGGAACACGTAATAACCTTTATTTTTCACTGGTGCAATTTGGTCACGAATCGATTGTTCTTTATCTTTCAAAGCAATGAGGAATGAATCTAGGTTCTCTTGATACGCCATCGCGTTATCAGGATCAGTTTCAATCAACTTAGCTGAGATATATTTAGCGGCGACTTCAACTTGATCGATACCTAGCCAAAAATGTGGGTCATGGCTACCATGGTTATGTCCTTCATGCGCGTCGTGGTCTTCATGCCCAAATTCTCTCAGTTCAATTCCAGGAATTGAACTGATCTTTATAACGTTTTCTTTCGAACCAATCACCTTAGTCAAAAAGGCTTCAAGGTCAGGACCGAACCAAATCACCATGTCAGCACTATGAACTTTTTTGACATCAGATGGCTTAAGCGCATAATCATGCGGCGAAGCATTACTGTTCATTAGCACATCCGGTTCACTAACGCCTTGCGTTAATTCCGTGACAATCATTTGAATTGGTTTAAAACTTGTTAAAATAGTATTAGCACTTGCAACACTTGGCGCTAAAAGCAAAGTAGCAAGTATAAAAGATGAACGTGACATAATCCCTCGATAATAGAAAAGTAGCTTAGGCTTGAGGTAAATGTTACATTATAACATTAGCGAATTGCAAATGAGTTCTATTCATGGATAACTTAATCCAACTAGATTCTGTGAGCGTCGAATTTGACGGTCGAAAAGTTTTAGACAACATATCTCTAAATTTAGAGCGTGGCAGAATCACTACCCTAATTGGGCCAAATGGCGCGGGGAAATCAACCTTAGTTAAGGTACTACTTGGGCTCCAGAACAAATATTCCGGAAAGATCACCAAATCAAAAAAACTAAAAATTGGTTACGTTCCTCAAAAGCTAAAGCTGAACGACTCTCTGCCTCTCAATGTAGAGCGTTTTCTTAAGCTCACCGGAAAATTCAGTAAACAAGAGATCCTAGAGTCTTTGATGCTAGTGGGCGCTGAACACCTGATGAAAAGTAACATGCATCAACTGTCTGGTGGCGAAAACCAACGTGTGCTGATCGCTCGCTCTCTTTTGAAAAGACCCGATCTGCTCGTTCTTGATGAACCCGCACAAGGTGTTGATGTACAAGGCCAAATCGATCTTTACGATCTGATAGATTCCATCCGTCACCGCTTTGGTTGTGCTGTGTTTATGGTTTCACATGACTTGCATTTAGTGATGGCAAAAACAGACGATGTGATCTGTCTGCATCACCACATCTGTTGTTCTGGTGCACCAGCTGATATCAAGCACCACCCTTCTTATATAGCGCTATTCGGTACCGCGGTTCAAGAGAGTTTGGCTTTCTACCACCACCAACATGACCACCATCACCATGACTTGGCCGGCCAGCCAGTTTCTGGAGATGTGCACGACTGCTCCAACCATAAACACGGACATCACCACTAATGCTTGAGTTTCTTCTACCTTCTATTCTTGCAGGCTTAGGCATTGCTCTTATTGCTGGACCACTGGGTTCGTTTGTAGTGTGGCGCAAGATGGCTTATTTTGGTGACACCCTTGCACACGCCTCTCTGATGGGCTTAGCGCTTGGCTTCCTGTTCAACATTAACTTGTACTTCGCGCTGCTGATCTGTTGTTTGATGCTGGCTGTGTTGCTCGTAACATTGCAAAAACAAAAGCTGGTCGCGACGGATACCCTACTCGGTATTTTGGCGCACAGTGCGCTATCACTTGGCTTGGTTGCTGTCAGCTTCTTAGACAATGTTCGTATTGATCTGATGAGCTACCTATTTGGTGACTTGCTGGCGGTATCTCCGACTGATTTAGTGTTCATCTATGCGGGTGCCGCTGTAATTGGACTGGTACTGGCTATCTTTTGGCGACCACTATTATCAACGACAGTTAACGAAGATCTCGCGGCTGTTGACGGTATAAACATTGATTTAATGCGTCTGATTTTGATGCTGCTTGTTGGTATCGTGATTGCTGTCGGTATGAAATTTGTGGGTGCGTTGATCATGACATCACTGCTAATCATTCCAGCAGCAACTGCAAGGAAGTTTTCTAATACACCGGAACAGATGGCGTTCCTTGCTTCCATTATTGGCTCTATCTCTGTATTCGGTGGATTAAGCTTGTCTTGGTTCTATGACACGCCTGCTGGCCCGTCTGTGGTTATCAGTGCGGCTGCGATGTTTATGCTATCTCAGATGGTTAAGACCCGAGCGTAATCATACGATTCGTATCTCGTATCTCGTATCTCGTATCTCGGGAACATAAAAAAGCTTGGTCAGTGACCAAGCCTTTTTTATATCGTTCAGTTAACTTCTATCTCATTCGATAAAAGTTAGCTGATTACCAACCTGTGATTTCACGTAGGCCTTTACCGATGTCAGCAAGAGACTTAACTGTCTTAACGCCTGCTGCTTCTAGTGCTGCGAATTTATCTTCAGCAGTACCTTTACCGCCAGAAATGATTGCGCCTGCGTGGCCCATACGTTTACCCGGAGGAGCTGTAACACCAGCGATGTAAGAAACAACTGGCTTAGTTACGTTCGCTTTGATGAACTCAGCCGCTTCTTCTTCCGCAGTACCACCGATTTCACCAATCATTACGATTGCTTCAGTCTCTGGGTCTTCTTGGAAAAGTTTTAGGATATCAATGAAGTTTGAACCTGGGATTGGGTCACCACCGATACCAACACATGTTGACTGACCAAAGCCTTCATCTGTTGTTTGCTTAACTGCTTCGTACGTCAGAGTACCGCTGCGCGATACAATACCTACTTTACCCTTCTTATGGATATGACCAGGCATAATACCAATCTTACACTCATCTGGAGTAATAAGACCTGGACAGTTAGGACCGATCATGCGAACGCCAGTTTCTTCTAGCTTCACTTTAACGTCGATCATATCTGTTGTAGGGATACCTTCAGTGATCGTTACGATCAGTTCGATACCTGCATCAATTGCTTCTAGGATTGCATCTTTACAGAAAGGAGCTGGTACATAGATAACGGTTGCTGTTGCGCCTGTTACTTCTACTGCTTCACGTACTGTGTTGAATACTGGAAGGCCTAGGTGAGTTTGACCACCCTTACCAGGTGAAACACCACCAACCATTTGCGTACCGTATGCGATAGCTTGGTCTGAGTGGAATGTACCTTGACCGCCAGTGAAACCCTGACAGATTACTTTAGTGTCTTTGTTAATTAATACAGACATTATTTAGCCTCCGCAGCAGCAACAACTTTCTGAGCAGCATCTGTTAGAGATTCAGCTGCAATGATATCAACGTCAGAATTAGCAAGTACTTCGCGACCTAGGTCTGCGTTAGTACCTTCTAGACGAACAACTACAGGAACTGTTACGCCAACTTCTTTAACCGCACCGATAATACCTTCAGCGATCATGTCACAACGAACGATGCCACCGAAGATGTTTACTAGTACTGCTTTAACATTGTCATCAGAAAGGATGATCTTGAATGCTTCAGCTACACGTTCTTTTGTCGCGCCGCCACCTACATCAAGGAAGTTTGCTGGCTTGCCGCCGTGTAGGTTTACGATATCCATCGTACCCATCGCAAGGCCTGCACCGTTAACCATACAGCCAACGTTGCCATCAAGTGCTACGTAGTTCAGTTCCCACTGCGCTGCGTGTGCTTCGCGTTCGTCTTCTTGAGATGGATCGTGCATTTCACGTAGTTTAGGCTGACGGTACATCGCGTTTGAGTCGATGTTGATCTTGCCGTCTAGACAAAGCAGGTTGCCTTCGCCAGTGATTACAAGCGGGTTGATTTCTAGTAGAGCTAGGTCGTACTGAGAGAACATTTGGCCAAGACCCATGAAGATCTTAACGAACTGTTTAATTTGATCGCCAACTAGACCAAGTTTGAACGCAAGTTCACGACCTTGGTAAGCTTGAGGGCCAACAAGAGGGTCGATCGCAGATTGGTGAATCAACTCTGGAGTTTCTTCAGCGATCTTCTCAATGTCCACACCGCCTTCAGTTGACGCCATGAATACAATTTTGCGCGTTGCACGGTCAACAACAGCACCTAGATAAAGCTCGTTAGCAATGTTCGATGCTTCTTCAACTAGGATTTTTGTTACAGGCTGACCATTAGCGTCTGTTTGGTAAGTCACTAGGTTTTTACCTAGCCACTTTTGTGCAAACTCTTTAACGCCTTCTTTAGTGTCATGTAGCTCTACGCCGCCCGCTTTACCGCGACCACCAGCGTGTACTTGACACTTAACAACTTTCTTGGCTGTACTAATACGGCCTGCAGCTTCGAAAGCTTCTTGTGCTGTGTCACACGCGAAACCTTCAGGTACAGGCAAACCGAATTCTGCAAACAGCTGTTTGGCTTGGTATTCATGCAAATTCATTTTGATATTCCGTTTATTTTCCCTTAAGGGATTATTATTTCCATAACGACACAGTTTCCTGTGTTACGTCTGTAGGGTCTTCTCAAATCAACTGCTGTCCATTTTCTAATGGCTTTACAGTTCAATTGAAGGCCAGACGTTGAGCAGCCTAGCCTTTGAAACTTTTTACGTCTAGCTAACAGGGTTAACTAGACGTTTTAGCGATACTAAACGTCTAATAGCAGACGTGCAGGATCTTCTAGAAGCTCTTTGATGGTCACTAGGAAGCCAACTGATTCACGGCCATCGATTAGACGGTGATCGTAAGAAAGCGCTAGGTACATCATTGGTAGAATCTCTACCTTGCCATCAACAGCCATTGGACGGTCTTGGATTTTGTGCATACCCAAAATTGCCGCTTGAGGCGGGTTAATGATTGGCGTAGACATTAGAGAACCAAATACACCACCGTTTGTGATAGTAAAGTTACCGCCCATCAGCTCGTCAACAGTTAGCTTGCCGTCACGGCCTTTGATTGCTAGCTCTTTGATGCCTTTTTCGATGTCAGCGAAACCTAGTGTGTCACAGTCTTTCAGTACTGGAGTCACCAGACCACGTGGCGTTGATACTGCCATGCTGATGTCGAAGTAGTTGTGATAAACGATATCTGTACCATCAATAGAAGCGTTCACTTCTGGGAAACGTTTCAGTGCTTCTGTTACTGCTTTCACGTAGAAAGACATGAAACCAAGACGCGTATCGTGACGCTTCTCAAATTGGTCTTTGTACTGCTTACGAAGGTCCATGATTGGCTTCATATTCACTTCGTTGAAAGTAGTCAGCATTGCTGTGCTGTTTTTCGCTTCTAGAAGACGGTTTGCAACTGTCTTACGTAGGCGAGTCATAGGCACACGTTTTTGGCTACGAGCCGCTGCTGGCGCTTCAACTGCTGGTGCAGATGCTGCTGCCGGCGCCGCTTTCGCTGCTGCTAGATGTGCGTCGATGTCTTCACGAGTAATACGACCACCAACACCAGTGCCTTTAACGTCAACCGGTTGTAGGTTGTGTTCAGCAAGCAGGCGACGAACAGCTGGGCTTAGTGCATCGTTGTTCTCTTCTGTTAGCGCAGCCTTATGGCGCTTATCAGGAGATGCTTCTGTATCTTCAGTGGTGTCTTTCGTTGGTTCACCAGCGACAGCACCCGGCTTGATTTTAGCCAGAAGTTGCTTAGAAAGTACCGTAGCACCCTCTTCTTCGATGATAGCTTCCAGAACACCCGCTTCAGGAGCCGGTACTTCTAGAACTACTTTATCTGTTTCGATATCTACAATGACTTCATCACGTGCAACCGCTTCGCCCGGTTTTTTGTGCCAAGTAGCAACTGTTGCATCAGCCACAGATTCAGGTAAATCTGGAACCAGAATTTCAATTGTCATGTGCGTATTTTCCTTTTACTTCTAGTTCTTAAGTAGGGTCAAAGCGTCGTCAACTAACGCTTTTTGTTGTTTCAAGTGTACCGACATATAGCCAACAGCTGGTGATGCTGACGCAGGACGACCTGCGTATTGAATATCAGCACCTACTGGGATAGCAGCTCGGAAATTATGTTGGCTACTGTACCAAGCACCTTGGTTTTGTGGCTCTTCTTGACACCAAACGTAATCGACTACATTTGTGTACTGTGCGATTGCAGCTCTTACGTCCTCATAAGGGAACGGGTAAAGTTGCTCAATACGTACAATAGCGACATCGTCTTGCTCGTTCTTACGTCTTTGATCAAGCAGGTCAAAGTAAACCTTACCTGAACAGAACACGACGCGTTTTACGTTCTCAGGAGCCAGATCATCAATTTCTGCTATTGCTGGTTGGAACGTACCTTCGGCTAAATCTTCCATAGAAGACGTACACAAAGGGTGACGAAGCAATGATTTAGGCGACATTACGATCAGAGGACGACGCATTGGTCGAACAACCTGACGTCGAATCATGTGATAAACCTGCGCCGGCGTTGAAGGAACAACAACCTGCATGTTTTGTTCAGCACATAACTGAAGGTAACGCTCAAGACGTGCAGAAGAGTGCTCTGGGCCTTGGCCTTCATAACCGTGAGGAAGTAACATTGTTAGGCCGCATAGACGTGCCCACTTTTGCTCACCTGATGAGATAAATTGGTCGATCACAACCTGTGCACCGTTTGCGAAATCACCAAATTGTGCTTCCCAAAGGGTTAGACCGCTTGGCTCTGCTGTTGCATAACCATACTCAAACGCTAGTACTGCTTCTTCAGATAACACAGAGTCAAACACTTGGAATGGCCCTTGTTTATCATGGATGTTCGCAAGAGGAACGTAAGTGCTCGCATCTGATTGATTGTGCAAAACTGAGTGACGGTGGAAGAAGGTACCACGACCAGAATCTTGGCCAGAGATACGAATGCGTTTTCCATCATCAACCAGTGTTGCGTAAGCCAGAGTTTCAGCCATACCCCAATCGACTTGTTTTTCACCATTCACCATGGCAGTACGATCGTTGTACAGTTTATTGACTCGGCTTTGCAGCTTATGGCTGTCTGGGTATTGGCAAAGTTTGCTACCAAGCTCTTTCAGGCGCTCGATATCAATTTTGTTGTCCCATTCAATGTTCCAGTCGTGACCAAGGTATGGAGACCAGTCAACAGAATGAAGTGCCATTGGGCGCCACTCTTTAACCACAACTTCACCGTGATCAAGTGCATCACGATACTCGTTAACGAGTTGGGTTGCCGTATCAATACCAAACTCACCGCGCTCCATCAGTACGTCAGCATACAGCTTACGTGGTGTTGGGTGTTTCTTGATTTTTTGGTACATCAAAGGCTGTGTTGCGTTTGGCTCATCGGCTTCATTGTGACCATGGCGACGGTAACAAACCAAATCAATAACAACATCACGCTTAAACGTATTACGATAATCTAGTGCCAGGCGAGCAACGAAAGCGACCGCTTCTGGATCATCAGAGTTGACATGGAAAATCGGAGCCTGAACCATCTTCGCAATATCAGTACAGTACATCGTAGAGCGTGTATCGCGAGGGTTAGATGTTGTAAAACCAACTTGGTTATTTACAACGATACGAACCGTACCACCGACACAGAAACCACGCGCTTGAGACATGTTAAACGTCTCTTGTACTACACCTTGGCCAGCAATTGCTGAGTCACCGTGAATAGTAATTGGAAGTACGCTGCTGCCATCTTTATCGCCTAGACGATCTTGACGAGCACGCACTGAGCCGATAACTACCGGGTTTACGATTTCTAAGTGTGATGGGTTAAATGCGAGTGCTAAGTGAACATTGCCGCCTGGTGTTGCGAAGTCTGCAGAGAAACCTTGGTGGTATTTCACATCACCAGTGCCCCACGTGTCGTCATTGTGCTTGCCCGCAAATTCGTCAAACAGATCTTGTGGCTTTTTACCAAGCACATTGACCAGCATGTTTAGACGACCACGGTGAGCCATACCAACAACAACTTCACGCATGCCTTGTCCACCAGCATGACGAATAATTTCTTTCGTCATTGGAATAAGAGCATCACCACCTTCTAATGAGAAACGTTTAGCGCCTGGGAACTTAGCACCAAGATAGCGCTCAAGACCTTCAGCAGCTGTTAGCTCTTCTAGGAAAGCTTGCTTTTCTTCTTTATTGAAAGATGGTTGACCAGATACAGATTCTAAACGTTGTTGAATCCAACGTTTTTGCTCTGTATTCGTCATGTGCATGTATTCAGCACCGATAGACCCACAATAAGTTTGCTTAAGAGATTTATAGAGATCTTTAAGCACCATCGTCTCTTGGCCTATGGCAAAAGAACCGACGTTAAACGTCTCATTGAGGTCATCTTCGGTAAGAGTGTGGAAAGAAGGATCCAGCTCTGCAACTGTATCTCTTTTCCATAAACCGAGGGGGTCTAGATTTGCTGCTTGATGCCCTCGGAATCGATAGGCATTAATAAGTTGCAGAACTTTTACTTGTTTCGCATCGACATCTGGATCACTAACTTGGACACTGTAATGCTTTGTTTCTTGAGCGAGTCGACGGAAGTATTCACGAACACGAGAGTGTGGTTGTTCCACCGTTTCTGAAGCTTGCACAGGCAATTCTTCGAAAACGCTTCTCCATTCGTCACTTACCGAATCGGGGTCACTTAGATACAGTTCATAGAGTTCTTCTACGTACGTTGCATTGGCGCCAGCCAAGTGTGAAGACTCGAGCCATGCCTTCATCACGCCGTTGTGCATATTTTCCCTTAACCAGTAGTTTTCACGTTTGCTGCGGTCTGAGCCGAGCTATTAAAAGGCCGCCCCAAAACTTCTAGGGCGGCAATTTTTTTATAACTTAAACCGAACGATTTACCAGCATGGTCTTAATATGACCAATCGCTTTCGTCGGATTTAATCCCTTAGGACAAACACTTACACAATTCATGATGCCATGGCAACGAAAAACGCTAAATGCATCATCAAGATCGGACAAACGTTCGTCTGTCGCCGTATCTCGGCTATCAATTAGCCAACGGTACGCTGCAAGCAAGCCAGCAGGACCGATGAATTTATCAGGGTTCCACCAGAACGACGGGCATGAAGTAGTACAACATGCACACATGATACATTCGTACAGTCCATCTAAATGCGCGCGCTCATCAGGGCTTTGTAAGTTTTCACGTGCCGGCGGTACATTGCCGTCTGACACGAGGAATGGCTTAACCTTCTCGTAGTTGTCGTAGAACTGCGTCATGTCGACAATCAAGTCACGAACAACTGGCAAACCAGGTAATGGGCGGATTACAATCTTGTCTTGGCCAGAAAGCGCAGACAACGGAGTAATACAAGCCAGTCCATTCTTACCGTTCATGTTCAGACCATCTGAACCACACACACCTTCACGGCACGAGCGACGGAATGAGATTGTTGGATCTTGTTCTTTCAACAGAATAAGCGCGTCCAAAAGCATCATGTCTGAACCTTCATCCACCTCTAGGGTGTATTCCTTCATGTAAGGCTTTTGGTCGACATCTGGATTGTAACGATATAAAGAGAAATTCAGTTTCATGGTCATATCTCCTTAGTACGTACGTGCTTTAGGCGGGAACGCTTCACGATGGATTGGTTCCATGTTTACGCCACGCTTAGTCATACTTTCAGATTCAGGGTTGTACAGTGAGTGACATAGCCATTGCTCATCGTCACGGTCTGGGAAGTCAAAACGAGCATGAGCACCACGGCTCTCTGTACGGAAGTTAGCAGCAACAGCTGTTGCAAACGCTGTTTCCATCAGGTTTTCAAGCTCTAGACACTCAATACGCTGAGTGTTGAACTCCGTAGATTTGTCAGATAGGTGTGCATTTTTCAGACGTTCACGAATTACTTTAAGCTCTTCTAAGCCTTCAGCCATTGCTTTGCCTTCGCGAAATACTGAGAAGTTGTTCTGCATACATTGCTGAAGATCTTTACGAATTTGCGCAGGGTCTTCGCCGTCTGTACTGTTTTCCCAACGGTTGTAACGCTCTAGAGAACGCTCAATGTCAGCTTCAGTTGCTGGCTTAGCTTCTTCTTGCTTCTTCAGAGTCTCACCTAAGTGTAAACCTGTCGCACGACCAAATACCACCAAATCAAGTAGTGAGTTACCACCTAGACGGTTAGCACCGTGAACGGATACTGATGCAATTTCGCCACAAGCAAATAGACCTTGGATTTCAACATCGCTGCCGTCTTCGGTTTGCTTAATAGCTTGACCAGAAACTTGTGTTGGAACACCACCCATCATGTAGTGACATGTCGGGATTACTGGGATTGGCTCTTTTACTGGATCAACGTGAGCAAAGGTACGAGACAGTTCACATACACCAGGTAGGCGAGATTCAAGCGTCTCTTTACCTAGGTGATCAAGTTTCAGCTTGATGTGTGGACCCCATGGACCATCGCAACCGCGACCTTCACGAATTTCAACCATCATTGAACGAGCAACAACATCACGACCCGCTAAGTCTTTAGCGTTTGGTGCATAACGTTCCATGAAGCGTTCGCCGTCTTTATTGAGAAGGTAACCACCTTCACCACGACAACCTTCCGTTACCAATACACCTGCACCAGCGATACCCGTTGGGTGGAACTGCCACATTTCGATGTCTTGCATAGGAACGCCAGCACGGATAGCCATACCAACACCGTCACCAGTATTAATATGTGCATTAGTTGTTGATGCGTAGATACGACCCGCACCACCAGTCGCAAGAATTGTTGCCTTCGCTTTGAAGTAACAAACCTCACCCGTTTCCATACAAAGCGCGGTTGTGCCTAAAATTGCACCATCTTCGTTCTTAACAAGATCCAGTGCATACCACTCAGAGAAAACCGTCGTTTTATGCTTAATGTTTTGTTGGTAAAGCGTATGAAGCAGTGCGTGACCAGTACGGTCGGCTGCCGCTGCTGTACGAGCCGCTTGCTCACCACCAAAGTTTTTCGATTGACCACCAAAAGGGCGTTGGTAAATAGTACCGTTCTCAAAACGAGAGAATGGTAGGCCCATTTTTTCAAGTTCGATTACCGACTCAGGACCGTTTTTACACATATATTCGATAGCGTCTTGGTCACCGATGTAATCGGAACCTTTTACAGTATCGTACATATGTTGTTCCCAATGGTCTTCATGAGCATTGCCAAGAGCAACAGTAATGCCACCTTGCGCTGAAACCGTATGAGAACGAGTAGGGAAAACTTTAGAAAGCAATGCACAAGATAGGCCTTGCTCAGAAATTTGCAGTGCGGCACGCATACCTGCACCACCAGCGCCGATAACTACGGCATCAAACTCACGAACAGGAATAGTCACTTACGCACCCCACAAAATAAACAGACCAGAGAAGAAATATCCAAGAAGAACTGCAACAACACCGACTTGAAGACCAACACGCAGTTTTGCGCATTTGATGTAGTCAGTTAGTACTTGCCATAGACCGATCCACGCGTGAACCAAAACAGAAGTAAGCGCTAACATAGTGAAGACTTTAGTGAAGGTTCCACCAAAGAATTGCGTCCAAGATGCGTAAGAAATATCACCAGAGAAAGCACAGAAGCTCACTAGGTAGATAGTGTAGAGAGTCATAATGATGGCAGTTGCACGGATCAATAAATAATCGTGAACACCATTACGACCAAAAGTAGAAACGTTGTTTACCATACTAAGATCCCCGCTAGTAGAGACAATACCGCTGTTGCTGCGAATGCAACCTTAGCGCTCTTAGCGCCAGATTCCAGCTCTTCGAAGTGACCGAGGTCCATAAGAAGGTGACGAATACCACCAGCAATGTGGTAAGCCAAAGCGGTTAAAATGCCCCACAGAATAAACTTCACGAAGAAACCGTCGACAATGTCGCTAGCTTCCATAAAGCCTACTGGGGATGAGAGGGAAGTGGATAGTAACCAAAGCAGAATTCCAATCGCGACAAAAGTTATCACCCCAGACACACGGTGTAGGATGGAAGCTATTGCTGTGATCGGAAAGTGGATGGTCTGTAAATCTAAATTAACAGGTCTTGTCTTTCTTTCTTTCACGGGCTTGCTCACTCAGCTCCATTGAGCATTATGGTCATTAAATAACCTTATGATATTGTTATGGACAAAATTTGATTGCTAACCTTCAAAATTTAACATTAACTTAACAAATAACTGAAGTTGAGCCTTAGATAATTGTAAAATAATTGTTAATTGCTCGATTAAGAAAGACACCTCACATTTCTTCTTAGCCTTGCATTTATAAGGTTTTAACCAAACTTTTCAGCGCCACTATACGGCTGGCAACATTCTAATACAATTGATGTAACAAATAATGCTACACAGACCAGATTTTTAACGAATTTAATGTAAAAAACACTAACAAGTGCACACAAAGCTGCAGAAAAATTGACTTTCGGACGTAAGACCAGTAAAAAAATGGCACATAAACATCCTGGACGGATAAAATAATAAACAAAGGAGATTGTTATGGCGGATAAGAAAGCTACCCTTCACATTGAAGGTCATGCGCCGATCGAACTGCCGATTACAGAGGGTGTACTTGGTACACCAGTGATCGATGTTCGTACACTAGGTTCTAATGGTTTTTTTACTTTTGATCCTGGTTTTCTTGCCACTGCATCTTGTGAGTCTCAAATCACTTTTATTGACGGTGGAAAAGGTATCCTTTTACATCGTGGTTATCCAATTGACCAACTTGCCAATAACGCTGATTACTTAGAAGTATGTTACATACTTCTATACGGTGAAGCCCCTTCTCGAACTGAATACGAAAAGTTCAAGACTACCGTGACACGTCACACTATGGTGCATGAGCAAATTGCTAGTTTCTTCCACGGCTTCCGTCGTGACGCTCACCCTATGGCTGTAATGTGTGGTGTTGTAGGCGCTCTAGCGGCGTTCTATCACGACTCACTTGATATCAACAACGATACACACCGTGAAATTGCGGCTTATCGCCTAATTTCAAAAATGCCAACGTTGGCAGCAATGTGTTACAAATATTCAATAGGTCAACCGTTTATCTACCCACGTAACGACCTAGGCTACGCAGAAAACTTCTTACATATGATGTTTGCAAACCCATGTGAAGAATATGAAGTGAACCCTATCGTTGCACGTGCAATGGATAAAATCTTTACACTACACGCAGACCACGAACAGAACGCTTCAACGTCCACAGTACGTCTAGCCGGTTCATCTGGTGCTAACCCGTTTGCGTGTATTGCGGCAGGTATCGCATCACTTTGGGGGCCTGCTCACGGCGGTGCAAACGAAGCTTGCCTACGTATGCTCGAAGAGATTGGTAGTGTAGATAACATTGAAGAATATGTTGCGAAAGCAAAAGACAAAGATGACCCATTCCGTTTGATGGGCTTCGGTCACCGTGTTTACAAAAACTATGACCCACGTGCAACAGTAATGCGCGAAGCATGTCACGAAGTACTTAAAGAGTTAAACATACAAGATCCGCTACTCGATGTAGCAATGGAACTTGAGCGTATTGCCCTTTCTGATGAGTATTTTGTTTCTAAGAAGCTATACCCGAACGTAGATTTCTACTCAGGTATCATTCTGAAAGCAATCGGAATTCCAGTATCAATGTTCACAGTAATTTTCGCGATGTCTCGTACTATCGGTTGGATTGCTCACTGGAATGAAATGCACAGCGATCCGACGAACCGTATCGGTCGTCCTCGTCAGCTGTATACTGGTGAAGAACAACGTGACTTTAAAGCACTTCACGAACGTGAGTAGTTGCTATAAAGCATAATGTTAAAAGGGGTTGATGTGAGAACATCAACCCCTTTTCTTTTATACGGGATACTTTGAATCTTTACCTAACCTTACCAACTGTACTCTTATAGAAATTCTTTCTTTGCAAAAGCTACAATCGACTAGATATTCCCAATCACTTACCTGTTTTACACAGGATTATCAATATCAATAAACTCGACATCTAAACCGTGCTCTTTCGTTAGCCACTCACCTAATGCCTTCACGCCATATCGCTCTGTTGCATGGTGACCCGCAGCAAAATAATGGATGTCTTGCTCACGTGCTGAGTAAGTCGTGCGCTCTGAAATTTCACCAGAGATAAATGCATCAATACCCTGAGAAGCCGCTAGTTCAATGTAGTCTTGGCCACCGCCAGTACACCAACCTACCTTTTCAATCATTTTATCGGTGTTTTCAGGAGCAATATGTAACGGTATACGATTCAAAACTTGACCAATCTTTGCAGCAAGCTCTTCACCTGTCATTGGTGTTTTTAATTTACCAAACATTGCAACCGATTGTGGATGTCCTTCCAAGCCACCTTCAACTTCAATATCAAGCAGTTCAGCGAGCTTAGCATTGTTACCAAGTTCAGGGTGGATATCGAGAGGTAAGTGATAACCTAGAAGATTAATGTCATTCTTAATCAGAGTACGAATGCGCTTGCCCTTCATGCCTCGAATCGCTTCTGACTCACCTTTCCAAAAGAAACCGTGATGAACCAACAAAGCATCGGCATTCAATTCTACCGCTTTATCAATCAGAGCTTGAGAGGCCGTTACACCAGTAACGATGCGCTTCACTTCAGAAGCCCCCTCGACTTGAAGACCATTCGGGCAGTAATCTTTAATCTGCTGTGGCTGCAGTTTTTCGTTCAGTAGCTTTTCTAATTGTATGTTATGCATTTTTATTTCCAGCTTACCTTTATAATAACGCCGTTATATCAATTTACGGGTAGAATGTCGAAAGCCCCAGGGCCATGTTTATAAAGATCTACGTTTATAAAGAGCTATGTTTATGAGGAAGAGATGACAGCACTGCAACGTTTTTACCAATGGGTTATCGACTCACCGCCATTATTGGAAATCAAGCCGCCCATATCTGATCTCGGTGCATTCTCAAGCCACCTAGAAATCGACGAATCACATACTTATAATGGTAATCCTAGATTAGGCTTTCTCTACCAACACCTATGTGAACAAGTCATCATTGCTTCGGATAATTATTCAATCAAGCACGATGAGATTCAGATCAATGTCGAAGGTAGAACACTAGGCGCTATCGACTTTATTCTCGAAGAAGAGAACAGCCAAAAACTGCAACATTGGGAAGTAGCGATTAAGTTTTATCTACTCCATGAACAGACATGGTTTGGTCCGAACTCTCACGACCAATTAGATAAGAAGCTCGATCGAATGTTGGACCACCAATTGGGTATGTCGTCTTCAACGGCCTTTCTTGAACAATATCCAGAGATCGATGTCGACTCAAAACATCTCCTCATGCAGGGTCGTCTCTATACCAACCCATTCTTAGATCAAAAAATACCTACTGAATGTTTGGGCTACGACATTAACTCAAGTCAAGTAAACGGTTTTTGGTGCTATCAAAACCAAGCCCATTTAATCACTGAAGCGCTCTACCCTCTCAGCAAAGAGGAATGGGCTGCGGGTACTGATGACTTCACCAGTGAACCTCTTACTGAGTTTGGTGAGCGCTTTGTACATGGGCAAACCCAATCTGGGCAATTCTGGTTTGTGATGCCACAAAGTTGGCCACACGGTTAGCCGCCTAAGCTAACTCATTTTGCTTTTCCCGCTTACACGCAACCAGCGCAAATAAAAAGGGCTGATGCTTTCACATCAACCCTTTTTATTTGCTTGATAATTCTATGAATCGTAATCGATTATAGACCAGCCGCCGCAAATACTTGGTTCACAATCTCTTGAGCTTCTGCTTCAATTGCTTTTAGGTGCTCTTCACCTTTAAAGCTCTCACAGTAGATCTTGTAGATGTCTTCAGTACCTGATGGACGAGCAGCAAACCAACCGTTCTCAGTTGTCACTTTAAGGCCACCAATCGCAGCACCGTTACCTGGAGCGTGTGTTAGGCGTGCAGTAATTGCATCCCCAGCAAGCGTCTCAGCAGAAACCATCTCTGGAGAGAGCTTTTTAAGCACGTCTTTTTGTGCGCCATTAGCGACTGCTTGAATTCGGTTGTACTTAGATTCACCGTGTTTAGCGGCAAGTTCTTCATAGTACTCTTGTGGGTTCTTACCAGTAACGGCTGTGATTTCAGCCGCAAGTAAGCAAAGAATCAGGCCATCTTTATCTGTAGACCAAGGCGTACCGTCTTTACGTAAGAAAGATGCACCCGCACTTTCTTCACCACCGAAACCAAACTGACCGTTATAAAGGCCATCAACGAACCATTTGAAACCAACTGGCACTTCGCAAAGCTCGCGGCCTAAATCAGCAACAACGCGGTCAATCAGAGCGCTTGATACTAACGTCTTACCAACAGCAACGTCTTTACCCCAACCTTCACGGTTACGGTATAAGTAGTCGATACACACTGCTAGAAAATGGTTTGGATTCATTAAGCCTTTTGGTGTAACAATACCGTGGCGATCGTAATCAGGGTCGTTACCAAACGCTAATTGATAATCGTCTTTAAGGGCCAGTAAACCTGCCATCGCGTACGGAGAAGAACAATCCATTCGAACCACGCCATCTTTATCTAAAGACATAAACTGGAACGAAGGATCAACCGCTTCACTTACCAAAGTAAGATCTAAGTTGTACGCTTTACCAATTTGACGCCAATAATCGATGCCGCTACCACCTAGTGGATCCACACCAATTTTGATGTTTGCTTTCTGAATCGCTTCCATATCAACCACGTTAACCAAGTCAGCAACGTAAGGAGCAACGAGATCAACTTCTTTTACTAAATCAGACTGTTTAGCTAGCGTGATAGGGGTACGTTTAACACCTTGCATTTTCTCAGCAATGATGACGTTCGCACGATCTTCAATCGCTTGAGTTAGCTCAGCTTCAGCAGGGCCACCGTGTGTCGGATTGTATTTAATACCGCCGTCTTGAGGTGGATTATGTGAAGGTGTGATAACAATGCCGTCGGCTTTTTTATCATTTACTAGGTTATGCGTAAGGATCGCGTGCGAGATGCCTGGTGTTGGAGTAAAGCCATTTTTTTCTTGAATAATAACTTCAACACCGTTCGCTACAAGCACTTCGATAACAGTAGAAAACGCAGGCTCAGATAGAGCGTGAGTATCTTTACCTAAGAAAAGTGGGCCTGTTGTACCCTGTTCAGCACGAACTTCAGCCACCGCTTGTGCGATCGCGAGAATGTGGTTTTCGTTAAATGTTGATTTGTCTGCTGTACCACGGTGACCCGAAGTACCGAATAGAACTTTATGCTCAGGGTTACTAGCATCCGGTTGCTGTAAGAAATAGTTAGCCACTAAAGCCGGAATATTATGAAGATCTTCCTGCTGAGCTTTTTGCCCGGCACGAGGGTGCATAGCCATTTTTCGACATCCTTATATATAAAATTTAAAAACAAAAAAACCTCATAATATCTTCTTATCCATGGATATTATGAGGTTTAAATCAGATTTCTTTAAATTGAACCTGTTACTTTTTCTATCAATTCTGCTTGGAAATTCATGCGGCTCATAAGCTGCTCAACCATCTGTCTTTTGCGGCTAGTATTATTATTAGTAATAACCCAAAAAGGACTGTGTGGAATCGCTTTAGGCTTGGTTGTATTCCCGTTTGCTAACAACGTCTCTTCGTTATCTGCGAAGTAAACACGCTTACGGCCTTTTACTTGAGTTGCTTCTGAAAAGCTTAAAGGGTCGATTTTATGCAGTGTTGATAACACAAGCATGAAACGATCAATGGCTTTCTTTAGTGATGCAAACTCATCTGATATTAGTAGTGAGCGCATTTCTTTAACGCCATCGAACTTCTCTGGAGTAAAGCCTACCTCTTTGCTAACAACGATACCTTTTGGTTCAACGATCTCATCGATCGGAACCATGCCTTGGCTATCAACCTGTAACAAGCGGCGCAGAATATCTGAAGCGCTTTCGCCAATACGTTCTGTCTGACCCGCAATAAAACGGTATAGGTCCTCATCAACCTCAATTGTTTTCATTCGCTTTTCACAATCTCAATGTTTAAACTCTGGGGGATTATAGCGAGATCCGCGCGGATACTCTACGTCAAACCCACCATGAATAAGATAAAAATGTCAGTACAGCTCAACTATAAAATTGAAGGTGAGGGTCACACCATTGTTTTGATCCATGGATTATTCGGTAATCTGGACAACCTTGGCCTGCTCGCTAGGGATCTAAAAGCCGATCATCAGGTACTTAGCATCGATCTACGCAATCACGGTCAATCCTTCCATAGCGAAACCCATAATTATCAAGCAATGGCCCAAGATGTTGCCCAATTGCTGCGTGACCTTGATTTAAAAGACGTCACTGTAATTGGTCACTCTATGGGTGGCAAAGTAGCGATGGCACTGACACAGCATCTTACACTGCATAAGTTGATTGTCTTAGATATGGCACCGGTCGCATACACCCAAAGTCGCCACGACAACGTATTCGCCGGTCTGCAAGCGGTTATTGAAGAAAAGCCGACCTCACGATTGGATGCGCTAAAGATCCTCTCAAAATATATCGAGATCGACGGGGTTCGTCAGTTCTTAACAAAATCTTTGTTCAAAACAGAACAAGGTATTATGGAATGGCGTTTTAACGTGGCATCACTATTGAATAACTACCCCCAGATCATTGGTTGGGAACCCGTAGATAAAACCTCGGTCAAAACATTGCTAATAAAAGGCGGTGATTCTGATTACCTCACTGCCGATCATCAAGCCGCGGTTCAACAACAATTTTCTAACGCTAAGGCTCATGTCATTGCTAATACTGGGCACTGGCTGCATGCAGAAAAACCAGCTGAAGTACTCAGAGCAATCAGAAAATTCATCGCTTAACTGCTCTTTTTCATGCAGATAAATGAGAACTGTGCAATCACTGCAGATTAACTTTATCTCACAACAGTGATATAGTGCGCCCAAGCAAAATTGGTATATAAGGTTCCCATGCTTTACGACTACATGAACATCATTGAATCTATTGGTTTAGATCTCCTGTTTGCCGCGATTTTCTTTTTAATCGGTATGGCAATTAAGGACGTTCTAAAGCAGGGAAATGTTCCTGCATTTGGTCGTCGTATTGTATGGTTAGTACTTTTCCTTGGCTGCGCAGGTTTTATCGCTAAAGGGATAATCCAACTAAGCTGGGAAGGAACTGGGATCTAACGATTTCCTCCGAACTTTGTTACACCGACAACAGACAAAATTAAAGGTAATGATTCTATGGCAAGTGTAGGTCTCTTCTTTGGTAGCGATACAGGTAACACTGAAGCTGTTGCTAAGATGATTCAAAAGCAATTGAGCAAGCAGCTCGTTCACGTTCAAGACATTGCAAAAAGCAGCAAAGAAGATATCGATAACTTCGATCTATTGCTGCTTGGTATCCCTACGTGGTACTACGGCGAAGCACAATGTGATTGGGATGACTTTTTCCCAGAGCTAGAAGCTATTGATTTCTCAACGAAGCTTGTTGCTATCTTTGGTTGTGGCGACCAAGAAGATTACGCAGAATACTTCTGTGATGCTATGGGTACTATCCGTGACATCGTTGAAGCAAAAGGCGGTACCATCTTAGGTCACACATCAACTGAAGGCTACGAATTCGAAGCATCGAAAGGTTTAGTTGAAGGCGATGATAGCCAATTCGTTGGTCTATGTATCGATGAAGATCGTCAACCTGAACTGACTGACGAACGCGTTTCTAATTGGGTTAAACAAATCCATGAAGAAATGTGCTTAGCAGAGCTAGAAGACTAGTGCCCGTTCACTAATCGTGACTAATTAGTCACGATTATACAGATATGAAAAAAACCTCCATTTAGGAGGTTTTTTACTATTTATATCGCCCAGCTTCTAATCCGTCGTCATCCTCTCTAAACTGCGGTTTCTTTCTGACATACAGAGTGCGCTGAATTTCTGAAACCACATTCCCCTTCTTATCCTTCACATAGATAACAAATTCAGGGAAACATTTTTCTCCAAGCTGTGTCTGACGATAAATTTCATCAAGCTGCCCCTGACTGATTTCAAAATCGGCGTACAAGTCAGACTAACCAGGCTTAATGAAGTTAATGCTCGCTTCCTTATCCCAAACATAATACCGCTCACCTAAAATTCCCATTAACATCAAAGAGTAAACAGGGTCAGTTAAAGAAAATATGCTGCCGCCATATTGAGTGCGATTGGCGTTTTTGTTCCACCAGCGTAGCTTTAATATCGTCTTAACGACTCTAAAGTCAGGGCTTATATGAGCAATACGAATACCCGCTCCCCAGAAAGGTGGCCAAATATTGAGTGCGAATTTTACAATGTTCGGTTTGTAGATTTTTGCGAGTTGCTTATTCATAACAACATTCCATGTTCATATCAGAAACACCGTCACCTTGACTGGTCGAACCTCCACTATAAGTGAGATGCCTCTATTTTACAAAACACATTGTGATGTCAATGAGTAACCCTTTGAAGTTCGTGGTTTATTGTTATGCCTGACTAAACTATAATGGTATTAATATTGAATTCTGTTAATTGCGGCAGATCATCAACAGGAAAGTATATGTCAGACAATAATCAAGCGCTAAAAGATGCTGGTCTTAAAGTGACCCTTCCACGGCTCAAAATTTTAGAAGTATTACAACAGCCAGACTGCCAACATATTAGTGCTGAAGATTTATATAAAAAGCTGATCGACTTAGGTGAAGAGATTGGCCTTGCTACCGTTTATCGAGTGCTTAACCAGTTCGATGACGCAGGTATTGTAACGCGTCACCACTTTGAAGGCGGTAAGTCTGTATTTGAACTTTCAACACAGCACCACCATGATCACCTAGTGTGTCTAGACTGTGGCGAAGTTATCGAATTCTCTGATGACCTTATCGAAGAAAGACAAAAAGAAATTGCAGAGCGTTACAACGTGAAGCTGACAAACCACAGTTTGTACTTATACGGAAAGAGCATTACCGGAGATTGCAAAGGCAATCCAGACGCGCATAAAGCGAAGAAGTAACATAGAACGCTGGCTTGGGCCGGCGTTTTTTATATGGTCACTACATAAGACGATTAATCGCAACTTATTCTATAATTGACGACTTTATTCAGATACAAAAAACCGGCTCTAAGCCGGTTTTTTATTAGGGTGCTTATCGAAAGCGAATCACTTTAGCGATTAAGCTTCAGTTTTTCCCCAAGTATCGCGTAGACCAACCGTACGGTTGAATACTAGTGCAGCTGCTTTAGAATCTTTCGAATCTACACAGAAGTAACCTGTTCGTTCAAACTGGTACGCTTGCTCTGCTACACCTTCAGCTAGGCTAGGTTCAACAAAACCGTTAAGTGTAACAAGTGATTCAGGGTTGAGCGTTGCAGCAAAGTCATCAGCAGCAGCTGGGTTTGCCACGGTGAATAGACGATCGTACAAACGAATCTCAGCAGGCAATGCTTTATCAGCCGATACCCAGTGGATAACGCCTTTCACTTTACGGCCATCTGCAGGGTTCTTACCCAAGGTTTCGTTATCGTAAGAACAGAAGATAGTCGTAATGTTGCCTTCTGCATCTTTTTCGATACGTTCAGCTTTAATCACGTAAGCACCACGTAAACGAACTTCTTTACCTAGAACCAAACGCTTATACTTTTTGTTTGCTTCTTCACGGAAGTCATCACGTTCAATCCAAATTTCACGCGTAAATGGTACTTCACGAGTGCCCATTTCTGGCTTGTTTGGATGGTTTGCAACGGTTAGCGTTTCTACTGCGTCTGCTTCGTAATTTTCGATAACGATCTTAACCGGATCCAGAACAGCCATTGCACGAGGTGCATTTTCGTTCAGATCATCACGGATACAAGATTCAAGTGAACCGAACTCAATCATGTTCTCTTGCTTAGTCACACCAATACGCTTACAGAATTCACGGATAGAGCTTGAAGTGAAACCACGACGACGTAGACCAGAGATAGTTGGCATACGAGGGTCGTCCCAACCTTCAACTAGGTTTTCAACCACAAGCTGGTTCAGCTTACGCTTCGACATTACCGTGTATTCAAGATTCAGACGGCTAAACTCGTACTGACGAGGTTGGCAATCAATCGTGATGTTGTCTAGCACCCAGTCATACAAACGACGGTTATCTTGGAATTCAAGCGTACAGATAGAGTGGGTAATGCCTTCTAGTGCATCAGAGATACAGTGTGTGAAGTCGTACATTGGGTAAATGCACCACTTGTCACCTGTCTGATGGTGGTGAGCAAAGCGAACACGGTAGATAACAGGATCGCGCATCACCATAAATGAAGAGCTCATGTCGATCTTAGCACGTAGGCACGCTTTACCTTCTTCAAAGCCACCGTCACGCATTTTTTCAAACAACGCTAGGTTCTCTTCAGGGCTGCGGTCACGATATGGACTCGCTTTACCAGGCTCTTTTAACGTGCCACGGTATTCACGGATCTGCTCAGGACTTAGCTCGTCAACATACGCTAAGCCTTTATTAATTAATTCCACAGCATAAGCGTAAAGCGTATCGAAGTAGTTTGATGAATAACAAATATCACCAGACCATTCGAAGCCTAACCAGCTTACATCATTCTTAATTGACTCAACGTATTCAACGTCTTCTTTTTCAGGGTTTGTATCATCGAAACGAAGATTACATTGTCCCTGGTAGTCCTGAGCAATACCAAAGTTCAAGCAAATAGATTTAGCGTGACCAATGTGCAGGTAGCCATTTGGCTCCGGCGGGAAACGAGTATGCACGCTACTGTGTGTACCATCCGCTAAATCTTTATCAATAATTTGGCGAATGAAATTCGATGGACGAGCCTCAGCTTCACTCATCTATAGCACCTCTATGTATTTAGTATTGTCAGAGAAAGTTATCTTTCATATCCGAGACAAAGGCCGCTTTTATTGCCTGTCAAAGATAGAAAGATCATTGTTGCTAATCATCCACAATTCTGCGCCTTTGCACAATAAGAACCGTCCTTTAATTGTGATTATTTCTCCGATTCGATGAAGAATAGAACGAACATTGTTCACTGGCTCTAAACAACAGGCACAAAAAAGCCTCCCATGTGGGCTGTCTCTTGATCACAAGTCTGGTTAATCAAGAGACTTAGCGAGTTCATACCCTTCAAGGATGGTTTGTAACCTGAACCATCCTTGCCATAACGTCTTTATGGAAGCGCGACCCGTTCGCTTGGTATTCTTCCAGCCACCTAACCGAGCAATACCATTGTAAGCCCATGATATATTGGGCGCTTCCTTCGGCAGCTGCTTTTTCTCCAACTTTAGCCACATTAACTTCCATGCTTTGCCTTTTAATACCTGCTCACAACTGGTCTTAGATAACTCATCGGACTCATTCATGAACCTCAACTGGAGTAAGCGAGTCGCGATAAAAGCTAAAATGACGCTGAGCCTTTCTAAGTTATCTTTACTCTGCATTCTCAGTTGCTCAACTTCAGTCCCTTCACTTTTCCAGACTTTATGAAAATCTTCTATTAGCCAGCGCCGCTCATAATAACTGACCATTTTGAGGGCCTCTTCTTTGCTCGTTATCGGCTCCGAAGTCAGTAAGTGCCAGGCTAGCTTATCGTTATTCTCTCCTTGTTCTATACATCCCACGTAGTAAAGCGGAATGTTATCGAACTCTTTCTTGTTTGCAGGAGACTTGAGTGTCACGGGGGCATATTTAATATCTAAATGAGCCTTGCGAGCTTTGCGACCGCCTTTTTGCGGTATTTCGAGCACTTTCTCCCCGGCTGATGACAGAGTAGATGCATAGCTATAAAGACGATTATCATGCTCTTCAATACAGCGGCTTTGCATGGAACGAACGAGGAATCTTTGTTGTTGCTCTCGCTTGTAAGTGAGGTATTCAAAGAGGTCGGCTTCTCTATCGCACACCGAAATGACATCCGACATTTTATCGCCAAGTCGCTCAGCGACATAGCGAGAGGCTTGTTCCCACTTATAACTTTCTTTCTCTTTGTATGGTCGAGTCGCATGCTGGTGTCTTTGACCTCGCTTTTCTATATCACGAGTCCAGCGCTGTTGTTCAATTAAACCAATCACAGATTGAGTGTCGGGCGCAAAAAGTAAGGTAGAGTGTACGAACATCGCTCGATGTCGATTGCCTTGATTGGAGTGTCCGAGTTCATCTCGAATACTGCGATGGGCGTAACTCAGAGAAGTCGTGTCTTCTAAGGCAAGAAGTGTTTGTTGCTTTAACGCTTCTTGCGCAGTGACATAAAACCCTGCCTCTGCGATATCTTCTGCTTTGATTTTCTCATTACGGATGAAGCGATAAGCCCCTTCCATTTCAGCCGGTGAGATAATGAGTTTCGAGACAGGTACGCCAGGTTGCTCGGCCAGTGAAGCTGCGAGAGCAACGAGTCTTTGAGTACGTCTTGGGTCATTAAGGTGGGCTTGACCGAACTGTTTTTGTGCCCAAAGGGTTGGCTCTATATAGGTCATGATAATCATCCTTGTCATTGCTTAGATGATCAGATCATAGAACCTAAAAATAGTTCAAAAAAAATCCCTAAGCATAGCTTAGGGATTTGTGTATAAGAGACAGCCCATGTGGGAGGCTTTCAATTTGACACTTACTTAAGAGTAACTTTACGTCTTAATTAAGTACTTCCCTTACTATGGAAGTTTTACATCAGATAGGTCTTCACCTGCACCGATAGCTTTCATTTCGCCAGCTACAATTTCAGCTAGTGGACCTAGGATAACCTGTAGGTTGTTTTCACCTAGTTTAACCACACCTTTAGCGCCGAGCTTCTTAAGAACAACTTCATCAGCGATAGAGCGGTCTTTTAGCGTTAGACGTAGACGAGTGATACAAGCATCGATTGAAGTCAGGTTTTCGTGACCACCTAGTGCTTTTAGGTATTGGCGTGCAACCTCACCTTTTGGTGCGTCGCCAGCAGGAGCCGCTACAGCTTCGTCATCATCTTCACGACCTGGCGATTTCAAGTTGAAAGCGCGGATTGCGAAAGAGAAAGTGAAGAAGTATAGAGCACCGAATGCTAAGCCAATCAATAGTAGAGTGAATGGTTTAGTTGCTAGACCCCAGTTCAATACGAAGTCGATAAGACCAGCAGAGAAACCGAAACCGTGCAAAGTACCAAACATGTTAGCAACAACTAGAGACAGACCAGTAAATACAGCGTGCATTGCGTATAGAGCAGGAGCTAGGAATACGAACATGAATTCTAGCGGCTCTGTGATACCTGTTAGGAATGAACAGAATGCAACAGAGAACAGTGCGCCACCAACTTGACTACGTTTTTCAGCAGGAGCAGCTAGGTACATTGCAAGTGCAGCACCTGGTAGACCAAACATCATTACAGGGAAGAAACCGTTCATGAATACGCCAGCACCTTTATCACCACCGAAGAAACGGTGTAGGTCGCCAGATTTAACTGTTTCAGTCACTTCTTTCACAACAGTTGTGATTTCTGGAGTAACAGAGTTAGCGAATGTGAACGTGTGCTCTTGACCAACAACTAGTGTTTTAGCCAGTGCAGGGTCAACACAAAGTTGAGTGATACCAGCGAATGCGCCTTGACCAGCAACGATGATTTCTTGACATGTGCCCATACCAAACCAGAAGTATGAGTTCAATACGTGGTGAAGACCAACAGGGATAAGTGCACGGTTAAGAGTACCGTAAACGAATTGACCAACAGCGCCAGACGTTGATACTGCGTGAGCTAGTGCGTCTAGACCAGATTGAACACCAGGCCAAACCACACCAGACACAGCACCTGCAACAAGTGCAAATAAGCCGGCCATGATTGGTACTAAACGTTTACCTGCGAAGAAAGCCAGCCACTCAGGAAGACGTGTTGCATGGAAGGCGTTGTAAGAGTGACCTGCGATGATACCTGCGAAGATACCGCCGAAGAACGACATGTTAACGTCGGCGTTAATTGTCGTTGCTGTAGCTGTTAGTACGAAGTAAGCAACTGCACCAGCAAGACCCGCTGCGCCGTTACCATCTTTAGAAAGACCAATCGCGATACCTAGACCAAAAAGCAATGGTAGGTTACCGAAGATAGCACCACCAGCTTGCGCCATAAATGGAATATCAAGTAGATCGCCTTGACCTAAACGTAGTAGAAGCGCCGCAATCGGAAGCGTTGCGATAGGTAGCATTAACGCTTTACCTAGCTTCTGTGCATATCCTAGAATATTCACCAGTTGTTTCCCCTATAGGATTTTTTAGAATTCGTCTGAGAAACTTATTTTAGTCGCTCAATTTAGTCCTATTCAGTGTATTCAATTAATTTTGCTCCGCAAATTAAAACCTTACCATTTGTGATCCTAATCACCAGTTTTCACCAAATCCAGAGGTTTTTGCTAGCGAGATCATAAAACTTATTTTATCATTCAAAAAAATGAACATTTATAGATAAAATCCAAATATAAAGATTGGGTTAATGCCCGGTTATTTTAGGTAGAAAATGCCAATAAACAACCGAAAAACATTAGCTTAAAACTATAAAATTAACTAATTGTTCATTTGTTTTTCAAACACTTAAATACGTTTCTCATTTTAAAAACGTTTGCTCGTAAAAGATAAATCGTTACGTAAATGATGCTCGCAAACTAAGTCCACATTTAGGTAACGAACAAATTTAAAAGATCTCACGAAATAAGGATTAGCTGACTATGTACGCGCTAAGTAACTGTAAAATTTACACTGGTAGTGATGTTCTAACCGATCATGCTGTTGTAATTGAAAACGAACTGATCAAAAAAGTCTATCCTATCTCTGAATTACCAGAAGGAATCGAGGTCCGTGACCTAGATGGTACAAATCTAAGCCCGGGTTTTATTGATCTACAACTGAATGGCTGTGGCGGTGTAATGCTGAATGATGAGATCACTGCTGACACAATGCAGATCATGCATAAAGCAAACCTTAAATCGGGCTGTACTAGCTTTTTACCTACGCTAATCACCTCTTCGGACGAAGATATGCGCGCGGTTATTACGGCAGCTCGTGAATACCACAACCAATACCAAAACCAGTCTTTAGGTTTGCACCTTGAAGGCCCATATCTAAACGTTGCGAAAAAAGGCATCCACAGTGTCGATCACATTCGTAAATCTGACAATGAAATGATTGAGCTTATCTGTGAAAACAGTGACCTTGTGGCCAAAGTAACACTGGCTCCTGAGCTCAACGACCCAGAACATATTGAGCGTCTACACAAAGCTGGCGTAGTGGTTTCTATCGGCCACACCAATGCCACTTACGCTGAAGCGCGTCAAGGCTTTGAATCAGGCATCACTTTCGCGACTCACCTGTTCAACGCTATGACACCTATGGTTGGTCGTGAACCTGGCGTTGTTGGCGCGATTTACGACACGCCTGAAGTTTACGCTGGCATCATCGCTGACGGTTTCCACGTTGATTACGCAAACATCCGAATTGCACATAAAATAAAAGGAGAAAAGTTGGTATTAGTGACGGATGCCACAGCTCCTGCAGGTGCTGACATGGAATACTTTATTTTTGTCGGTAAGAAAGTATATTACCGTGATGGTAAGTGTGTTGATGAAAACGGCACACTGGGCGGCTCAGCTCTGACTATGATTGAAGCAGTTCAGAATACAGTTGAGCACGCTGGTATCGCTTTAGACGAAGCTCTTCGCATGGCTACGCTATACCCAGCTCAGGCTATCGGTGTAGAAAGCAAGCTAGGTCGAATCAAAAAAGGCATGGTTGCAAACCTTGCCGTATTTGACCGAGACTTTAACGTTAAAGCGACTGTTGTTAACGGACAATACGAGCACAATTAAGTATGAATGGCGGACAAATAGGTAACGTAGACTTAGTTAAACAACTAAACAGTGCGGCGGTATACCGACTTATAGACCAACAAGGGCCTATCAGTCGTATACAAGTGGCTGATGTAAGCCAACTCGCACCGGCAAGTGTTACAAAAATTACCCGCCAACTTTTAGAACGCGGCCTAATTAAAGAGGTTGCGCAGCAAGCGTCTACTGGCGGTAGACGCGCTATTTCCCTAACCACAGAAGTAGAACCCTTTCATTCTGTTGCTGTGCGTTTGGGGCGAGACTACATTCAAATAAGCCTGCATGACCTTGGCGGTCGTGAATTGGCTTTCCAACAACAAGACCTGAATTATTCAGACCAATCAGACCTTACCCAAGGCTTGGTCAATAGCTTGAAGGCTTTCATTGCTGAACATCAACCAAAGATCGATCAGTTGATTGCCATTGGTGTCACTCTTCCTGGCTTGGTTAACCCAACAACAGGTGTTGTTGAGTACATGCCAAACACAGACATCGATAACCTAGCATTAAGCGACATTATTCGTGACACATTCCATGTTGCTTGTTTTGTGGGTAATGACGTTAGAGGAATGGCACTTGCTGAGCACTACTTCGGTGCGAGTAAAGATAGCCAAGACTCTATTTTAGTTAGTGTTCACCGCGGTACAGGTGCCGGCATTATTGTAAATGGTCAAGTTTTCCTAGGCCATAACCGCAACGTGGGTGAAATTGGTCATATCCAAATAGATCCGCTCGGCGAGCAATGCCAATGTGGTAACTTCGGCTGTCTTGAAACAGTAGCGGCAAACCCGGCCATTGTTGAGCGAGTACAGAAGCTGATTAAGCAAGGCTATGAGTCTTCTTTGACCGAGCTTGAACATATTACGATTCAAGATGTTTGTGACCACGCGATTAATGGTGATGAACTAGCGAAGCAAAGCTTAGTTCGAGTAGGAAATCAGTTAGGTAAGGCTATCGCAATGACGATTAACTTATTTAACCCTCAGAAAGTTATCATTGCTGGTGATATAACTAAGGCACAAGAGATTGTTTTCCCTGCGATTAAGCGCAATGTTGAGAATCAGTCGTTAACGGCTTTCCATAGCGGCCTGCCTATTGTAGCATCTCAGATCGATAAACATCCTACGATGGGAGCTTTTGCCATGATCAAGCGCGCCATGCTCAACGGTGTGTTACTTCAAAAGCTACTCGAAGACTAAAGAAAAACAATTCTGATTGTCCGCGGGCCGTGTTTGTATAAACACGGCCCGTTTTTTTAAGCTAGGGAACTACAACAACAAGTTATGGAACTTATATTAATATCCACTGCGTTTATTGCAGGATTTATTGCTTTAAAGTGTCACCTTCCCCCATTGGTCGGCTTTTTGGTCGCTGGTTTTGGGCTATTTGCTCTGGGTTTTGAAACCAATGACACCATCATTACCTTGGCTGACCTTGGTGTCACCCTGCTCCTATTTACTATTGGCTTAAAGCTAGACATCAAAACCCTACTCTCTAAAGAGATCTGGGCCGGTGCTACCATCCATAACCTTTTATCCACTCTGTTTTTTGCTGTAGCCCTGTTTGGTTTTAAATTCTTAGGTATTTCGTCTCTAGCAGCAATGTCGATAGAACAAATCGTTCTACTCGGTTTCGCTCTCTCATTCTCTAGTACCGTATTCGCGGTAAAGTCTCTGCAAGAGAAAGGGGAAATGAACGCGACCTATGGCACGCTAGCGATTGGTATTCTCGTCATGCAGGATATCTTTGCAGTGGTCTTTTTGACCGCATCGACAGGTAAGATTCCAGAGTGGTACGCCATCGCACTCTTCGCTTTACCATTTTTACGTCCGCTGTTCTACAAAATCCTTGATTGGGTTGGGCACGGTGAAATGTTGGTGCTGTTCGGCATCTTTTTCGCATTAGTTGTTGGTGCTGGCTTGTTCCAGTTTGTAGGTGTAAAACCAGACTTGGGCGCTCTTATCTTAGGTATGTTGCTAGCAGGTCACCCAAAAGCTTCAGAGCTGTCGAAATCGCTGTTTAACCTCAAAGAGCTTTTCCTCGTTTGCTTCTTCTTGAATATTGGGTTATCCGAGCAACCTACTATCCAAGGCTTCATGCTCGCCATCTTATTCTTGCTGTTGCTGCCAGTGAAAGGCGTGCTTTACTTCTTGGTACTCAACCGCTTCAAATTCCGTGTTCGAACATCCCTACTCGCCTCTCTATCACTGTTTAACTACAGTGAATTTGGTCTTATCGTTGGCGGTTTAGCCTTTAAGATGGGTTGGATGTCTGGTGACATCTTGGTGGCTGTGGCGATTGCAGTTTCGCTATCGTTTTTGATCGCTGCGCCTCTAAACAAAGCGGGCCACAAACTTTATCAACAATCAGGCCGCTGGTTAAAAGAGCATGCAGCTGAAAAACTTAACCAACGTGATAAACGAATTGACCCGGGTCGTGCACAGGTATTGATTCTAGGTATGGGACGTATTGGTACTGGCGCCTACGATGAATTACGTTCGCGCTATGGCAAGGTTAGCTTAGGTGTCGAAGTTCGTGAAGAAGCGGCACACAACCATAGAAACCTAGGAAGAAACGTTATTTCTGGCGATGCAACTGACCCAGATTTCTGGGAGCGTATCTTAGATACAGCAAACGTGAAGTTAGTGATCTTGGCGATGCCTCATCACCAAGGAAATCAAACCGCCTTAGAGCAATTGAAGTCACGCCACTTTAAAGGTCAAATTGCGGCGATTGCTGAGTATCCCGATCAGCTCGAAACACTGAAAGAGAATGGCGTCGATGCGGCATTTAATATTTACAGCGAAGCGGGTAGTGGTTTTGCTCGACACGTCTGCGAACAACTAAACCCAAATATCGATAAAACCTAACCTTAAATGCTCTCTGCCAAACCTCTCAAATTTGCTGTTTTTTTGCACTTTTGGGAGGTTTCTGTACAAAAAACCGACCACAATTAGATAGCAAACACCAAAAACACTAAATAATTAGATATTTTCTAACAGAACACCCTTTATATTATTTTTTTGCTCACATCTGGTTGCTTTTTTTAGCCAGAATGGCAAATTGAATGCAGTTAATTTAGAAATTATTTAAAAGGAAGTTCTATGTGTTCAGTATTTGGCATTCTCGACATTAAAAGTGATGCCGCAGCACTTCGCCCTATTGCTTTAGAAATGTCAAAGAAGCTTCGTCACCGTGGTCCAGACTGGTCTGGTATCTACGCTGGTGAAAAAGCAATCCTCGCTCACGAACGTTTGGCTATCGTTGGCCTGAACAGTGGCGCACAGCCACTATACAGCCAAGATAAAAAACACATTCTTGCAGTGAACGGCGAAATTTATAACCACAAAGAACTTCGTGCACGCTATGAAGATAAGTACCAGTTTCAGACAGATTCTGACTGTGAAGTAATCCTAGCGTTATACCAAGAAATGGGCGCAGACCTTTTAGAAGAGCTTAACGGTATTTTCGCATTCGTTTTATACGACGAAGAGAAAGACGAGTACCTAGTGGGCCGCGACCATATTGGTATTATCCCGCTTTATCAAGGTTACGATGAGCACGGCAACTACTACGTTGCTTCAGAGATGAAAGCATTGGTTGAAGTATGTAAAACAATCAGTGAATTCCCTCCGGGTAGCTTCTACTCTTCAAAAGATGCAGAACCTCAACGCTATTACATCCGCGATTGGAACGAGTACGCTGCGGTACAAGGCAACAGCACAAGCAAAGAAGAACTAACTGAAGCGCTAGAAGCAGCCGTTAAACGTCAACTAATGACTGATGTTCCTTACGGTGTACTTCTATCTGGAGGCCTTGATTCATCAATTACTTCAGCAGTCGCTAAACGCTTTGCAGCAATGCGTATCGAAGATGATGAGCAATCTGAAGCTTGGTGGCCACAACTGCACTCATTCGCTGTTGGCCTTGAAGGCGCACCAGATCTTATCGCTGCTCGTGAAGTTGCAGACAAGATCGGTACAGTGCACCACGAGATGACTTACACCATTCAGGAAGGCTTAGATGCCATCCGTGATGTTATTTACCACATCGAGACTTACGATGTAACGACGATTCGTGCATCAACGCCGATGTACTTACTTGCTCGTAAGATCAAAGCAATGGGCATCAAAATGGTACTGTCTGGCGAAGGTGCTGATGAGATCTTTGGTGGTTACCTATACTTCCATAAAGCACCAAACGCAAAAGAGTTCCATGAAGAGACAGTACGTAAGCTACTTGCTCTAAGCATGTTCGACTGTGCTCGTGCAAACAAATCACTGGCGGCATGGGGCGTTGAAGGTCGTGTACCATTCTTAGATAAAGAGTTCATTGATGTAGCAATGCGTCTGAACCCTGAAGATAAAATGTGTGGTAACGGTAAGATGGAGAAACACATCCTACGTGAGTGTTTTGAAGACTACCTACCAGACTCAATCGCTTGGCGTCAAAAAGAACAGTTCTCTGACGGCGTTGGCTACGATTGGATCGATACGTTGAAAGCAACGGCTGAAGCAAAAGTAACGGATCAACAAATGGAAGCCGCTAAATTCCGCTTCCCTTACAACACGCCAACAACCAAAGAAGGTTACGCTTACCGTGAGATCTTCGAAGAGTTATTCCCTCTAGAATCAGCAGCAGAATGTGTCCCTGGCGGTCCTTCGGTTGCCTGTTCATCTGCGAAAGCCATTGAATGGGATGAGTCATTCAAAAACTGTGTAGACCCATCTGGTCGTGCGGTACAAGCCGTTCACAACGACTCTTACTAAGAGATTTCGTTTGAATAAATGCTAAACACTAAAAAGGCGCATAATGCGCCTTTTTTATTAAGCCTTGTTTTTATTCTTGCGCTTATGCTTGGGCTTGAAGTGCCTCGTTCTCAATACTGACAGGTACCACTTGACTGATCATCTTAACTAACATGATAGAACGCGCCTCACCATCTTTTTGATGATAGATAGCCTCAATACCAGCAAACTGACCACTCTTAATTTTCACGACTTGCCCTGATTCAAACTCAATACAACAGTCTTCAGTATCGTCACTAAAACATTTCTCGAACTCTTTAAGCTCAAACACTAAATCACCTTGTACTTCATGTGGCCTAGATCCGAATTTAATAAAGTCGACAACACCACGAGTAGAGCGAACCGTCGTAAAACTTGGGCCTTGCTCATAATCAAAGCGAACAAAGATGTAAGATGGAAATAACGGTTCTTTGACCTGCTTTTCTTTCCCTCGAACAACCTTTTCAACTTCTACTTGGGGATAAAAACACTCCACCCCTTGATTTTCTAAGTGCAACTGCGCGCGTTTTTGATCACCACGCTTACAGTAAAGTAAATACCAACGTTTCATTTTACTAGCCATTTTATATTTTTAGATATTTTACCACATGCCTAAAACGGTTGAATCGCCATTAATAAAATGAATCGAGCAAGCAAGAAATAATGCGTAGCAGACCAATTTATCAACAAAAAGTTATAGGTAGCAAAAGTGGTTAAGCATTGTACAGGGATCGTTTTCAGATAAAAAGGTGCATTATTGTAAGCGTGTGTACGCCACTCCTATTGTGCATAGCATACTCTTTAAAACCCGAAGCAATACACCAAACTGATACATAACAATTAAACCATTCAGGGGCGCGCTTGAATTGTTTATTACGCCACCAAACCAAATTTGAAAAATTAGTTTGCAGCACGCGTTAACTGGGTGACATTACAAAGAAAACCTCACATTATCATTCACTTATAAAAAATAAGTTGTCGTAACCATAAAACACACCTATTGCAGATGGTTATTCTACTCTGTATACATAAGTAACTATAAAATCTTTTAATACCTAAAATTAGTAAAACTTATGCCAAGCAATCACAACATTTTTGGCCACCCTAGAGGCCTATTTCTACTTTTTAGCACAGAGCTATGGGAACGTTTTTCCTACTATGCGATGCGTGCAATTCTGGTTTTATTCTTAACTGACACTACCCTCAACGGTGGACTTGGTTGGTCAACAAAAGACGCACTCGATCTCTATGGTATTTACACCGGTTTAGTCTATATCACACCATTAATTGGTGGCTGGATTGCCGATAATTACCTAGGTCAACGTAAATCGATCTTGATTGGTGGCCTATTAATGGCACTTGGTCAATTTACACTTGCTCTGCCCAATGGTTTTATTGGCTTAGACCAAGTAAACGCTCTTTACCTTGGTTTAGCGCTGCTTATCAGTGGTAACGGCATGTTTAAACCAAACATCTCGACCATGGTTGGCGATCTGTACCAAGAAGGCGATAACCGACGTGACGGTGCTTTCACCATTTTCTACATGGGCATTAACTTAGGCGCACTACTTGGTGGCTTAATTTCAGGCGCTGCAGTCGACTCTTTCGGCTGGAAGGCAGGTTTCCTTGCCGCTGGTATTGGTATGGTCATTAGCCTGATTATGCAAATGACGATGGCTCAATCTTGGTTAGGTAACATCGGTTCGGTGCCAGCAGCTGCACGAGCAAAAGCACTGAACAAGTCGAAAGAGAAAACGCCACTCACAAAAGAAGAGTTCGACAGATTAAAAGTTATTCTGGTTATGGGTCTGTTCGTGATCGTTTTCTGGGCAGGCTTTGAACAAGCCGGTGGCCTAATGAATATTTATACTCAGCAATATACTGACCGTATGATCGGCGATTTTGAAGTACCAGCTGCTTGGTTCCAGTCTCTGAACCCGTTCTTCATCATCACACTTGCGCCATTAATAGCCGCATTCTGGGTCAAACTTGGTAAGCGCGAACCAAACTCTCCAGTGAAATTTGCGATGGCTCTGTTTTTCTTAGCTCTAGGCTTCGTGTGCATGATGGGTGCAGTAATGGAACAAGGTGGCGACCTAACAGTCAAAACATCCATGCTTTGGCTAGTCGGTGCTTTCTTCTTCCATACTCTTGGTGAGCTTTGTCTATCTCCTATTGGCCTGTCGTTGGTCACTAAGTTAGCTCCACTTCGCCTAGCATCGTTAATGATGGGGGCATGGTTTGGCTTTAACGCCATTGCAAACTACGTAGCAGGCCTGGTAGGTTCACACGTAGGTGAGCTTGGTGCTATGTCTATTTTCAGTGGTATTGCGATTACTGCAACGGTGAGTGGCATATTACTGTTGCTGTGTGCTGGTAAACTCGTGTCATGGATGCATGGCGTAGAAACTAACACCTTGCTAGAAGCTGAACCAAAAACAACAGAAGCTTCAGCTGTTTAATAGCTAAGCGTCTATTACTAGACGAAACATCAAAATAAAAAAGGACTGCTCAATGAGCAGTCCTTTTTTATTTCTATTATGTGAAGTGCTGTTGCCAGTAAACAGTCGTTAGCGATGAATCGCCACTAGCTCTGCCATCATATCAATATGCGAGTCCCTGTCGTTGAGACACATAATATAGCTAAAGTCTGAACCACCAGCTTCAATGAAGGTCTCTTTGCACTGGTCCGAAATCTCTTCCAACGTTTCCAGACAGTCAACTGAGAATGCAGGTGCCATGATATCGATCTTTTTGATGCCCTTGCTCGGCAGTGATTCCAGCGTCTCGTCAGTGTAAGGCTTCAACCACTCTTCTCGACCAAACCGAGACTGGTACGTCATGGTAATATCGTCCTCTGACAACTCTAACTCTGCAGCCAGTAATTTTGTCGTCGCTTCGCAATGCTGCGGGTAAATATCACCCTCATCTGCCAATCGCTTAGGGATACCATGGAAAGAACACACTAAATGATCGGCTCTGCCATTTTTATCCCAATGGCTACGAACGCTTTCAGCCAGTGCTTTTGCGTAACTTGGATGCGCGTAGTAGTCACGAATAAAGCGGTAGCTTGGAATCACAGACATCTGTTTAAAGGCTTTAGTTAAACCATCAGAAACAGCCGCTGTCGTTGTTCCAGAGTACTGAGGGTACAGAGGTAGTACGATGATGTCTTCGACGCCCTTCTCCATCAGCTGTTCGACACCCGTCTTAAGACTTGGGTTGCCATAGGTCATACCCAACGCAACAGGCATTTGCAATTTCTTCTGCAGTTTCTCAGCTTGTCTTTGTGAGTACACAAGCAGCGGTGATCCATCGTCCATCCACACAGACTGATACAATTTAGCCACTTTCGGAGCTCGAATCGGTAAGATTACACCATGCAGGATTGGACACCAGAGCCAACGAGTTAGGTTTACCACTCGCTTGTCATGTAAGAATTCACTCAAAAATCGACGAACGCCAGCCGGGGTTGCCGAATCTGGAGTCCCTAAGTTCACCAGTAAAACGCCCTGCTTTTTATTATTTTCCATAGATACCTGAGACTAATATGTGATTTTCTGGAAAGTAATATACTAATCGGAATAAGTTCAAGATCATTGTGTATACCAAATGTTTGAATAATCATTCTGAACATGAGGTACCTCAAGCTCCACACTGCTATCTATCATCAGGACTAATAATCTTGAATCATGTGCAATCAAACTTATCGAGATTGGTATCGTACTAAAATTTGGAACAAAAAAAGCGACCCGTAAGGTCGCTTCTAATATATCAAATTCTAAAACTGGCTGTTAGCCAATTATGCTAGTGCTTTCTCAAGTTCTGCACTAACTTCAGCGACTTGCTTAGTACCGTCAAATTTAAGGTACTTAGTGTTGCCTGCTTCCGCTTCTTTACCGTAGTAAGAAATAAGCGGAGCTGTTTGATCGTGGTACACACCTAGACGAGCACGAACTGTTTCTTCTTTGTCGTCATCACGTACAACTAGTTCTTCGCCAGTGATGTCATCTTTGCCTTCTTCTTTAGGTGGGTTGTACACATTGTGGTATGTACGACCAGAAGGAAGGTGAGCACGACGACCAGCCATACGTTCAACAATCACATCATCAGCTACGTCAAATTCAACAACGTAATCTACAGCGATGCCCATTTCTTTAAGGCCATCAGCTTGTGGGATTGTGCGTGGGAAACCGTCTAGTAGGAAACCTTTCTCGCAGTCATCTTGAGCAATACGCTCTTTGATAAGACCAAGGATAATTTCATCAGAAACTAGCTGACCAGCGTCGATTACTGATTTTGCTTGCTTACCAAGCTCAGTACCCGCTTTGATAGCAGCACGTAGCATGTCACCAGTTGAAATTTGAGGGATACCAAATTTGTTCATGATGAAGTTAGCTTGAGTGCCTTTACCCGCGCCAGGAGCACCTAGAAGAATGATGCGCATGTTTAATCCTCTTATAAAATTATGATTTATACCGAAGCTCACTATTCCACTTTCGTAGTTCATTTTTAGGATAAACAGAAAGCGTTAGATAACCATTGAGGTTAAGTAAAACTGCAAATAGAAGCCAAACGGTAAGTTTCGGTATAACGTTTAAAAATCATACAACTGGGAACGATAGGTTCCTAGTCCCAGCTGATTAGGTCGAGCATTCTATCACATTAATATTCAATTTGGCTGAATTTACGACTAAAGAATGCATCGACAACATTTGTAGTAACGATAACGGTGGCGTTGGCCACATTTACCGAATTTTCAACGACGTTCATAAAAAAAAGCTCGCATTTGCGAGCTTTTTATTACAATTATTGGATTAGCCCAAAGTCGAAAGACTAACGCTTTGTTAGTAGCTCGTTGATTGCACCCAAGAATTGTGACGGATCTTCCATTGAGCCTTTTTCAGCTAGCATAGCCTGGCCAAGGAGTAACTCAACCCAACGACCGAACGCTTGCTCGTCCGCTTCATCTGCCATTTGTTTAACCAGAGCATGCTCAGGGTTAATCTCAAAAATGTACTTAACTTCAGGTGCCGCTTGGCCAGCAGCTTCAAGAAGTTTAGCCATTTGCGTACCCATTTCGAAGTCGTCAGTGACAACGACTGCTGGCGTTGTTGCTAGCTTGAAAGTAGTACGAACTTCTTTAACACGATTTCCAAGGTAAGCTTGAGTGCGTTCGACAACAGATTTGAACTCTTCTTCTGTCTCTTTTTGCTTCTCTTTCTCTTCTTCACCTTCAAACTTGCTTAGATCTAAGCCAGCTTTAGTGATTGACTGGAACTGCTTACCGTCGAAGTCCGTTAGGTAGTTCATCACGTACTCGTCAATGCGATCGTACATTAGAACCACTTCAATGCCTTTGGCTTTAAACTGCTCTAAGTGAGGGCTGTTCTTAGCGGCTGCGTAGCTATCAGCAGTTAGATAGTAAATCTTGTCTTGGCCTTCTTTCATGCGCTCAACATAAGAAGCAAGGCTGATGGTTTGCTCTGCAGAGTCTACTTCCGTAGATGAGAAACGAAGTAGACCAGCGATCTTCTCTTTGTTAGCCATGTCTTCCGCTGGGCCTTCTTTCATCACTAGGCCAAACTCTTTCCAAAACTCTAGGTACTTATCGTTATCATTCTTTGCCATACGCTCAAGCATCGTTAGAACACGTTTAGTACATGCACCACGTAGAGATTGAGTTACCTTGTTGTCTTGGAGAATTTCACGAGACACGTTGAGAGGCAGATCATTTGAGTCAATTAAACCACGAACGAAACGCATGTAAGATGGCATGAATTGTTCAGCATCATCCATAATGAATACACGCTGCACGTAGAGTTTCAAGCCACTCTTATGGTCACGGTTCATCATATCCCAAGGAGCTTTCGCTGGGATGTAAAGCAAGCTTGTGTAGTCGTTCTTACCTTCAACTTTGTTGTGGCTCCATGTTAATGGATCAGCAAAGTCGTGAGATACATGTTTGTAGAACTCTTGGTATTCTTCTTTCTCGATATCAGATTTGTTGCGGGTCCAAAGTGCTTGCGCTTTATTGATCTGTTCCCAATGCTCCTCCTCGGTATCTTTACCTTCGTCATCTTTAACGGCTGTTAAGATAGAAACCGGGATACCGATGTGGTCAGAGTATTTACCGATCACTTCACGCAAACGCCATTCATTTAAGAACTCTTTGCCGTCTTCACGCATATGAAGAATGATGTCGGTACCGCGAGACTCTTTAGTGATGTCTTCAATGGTGTAATCACCTTCACCTGCAGAGTGCCATTGAACGGCTTCATTGCTCGCTAGGCCCGCTGCACGAGTGCGAACAGTTACTGCGTCTGCCACGATAAATGCAGAATAAAAACCAACACCAAATTGACCGATCAGCTGAGAGTCTTTGCTCTGATCTTCAGACAACTTTGAGAAAAAGTCTGCAGTGCCTGACTTCGCGATCGTACCTAAATGCTCAATAACGTTGTCGCGGCTCATGCCGATACCGTTGTCAGAAATCGTTAAAGTATTTGCTTCCGCATTAAACGACAGTTTAACACCTAGATCCGCGTCACCTTGGTAGAGGTCACCATTCGATAGCGCTTGAAAACGAAGCTTGTCAGCCGCGTCAGATGCGTTAGAAATCAACTCTCGTAGGAAAATTTCTTTGTTTGAATACAGTGAGTGAATCATCAGATGAAGTAGCTGTTTTACTTCAGATTGAAAGCCACGAGTCTCTTTATTTTGCGTTGCCGTTTCGCTCATTTTTACTCCAAAACATCTATACTTTATGTTGAACAAATACAGGGGCGTTATATTGAATACCTCTCATATGTTCATTAACATGAGGATGACAATTGTAAATTCAAGGTCAAAAATCATAAAAACACTGTTTTTTTGATCTGTTTTTATTATCCTTGAGCCTGATAAATATAAAAGAACATAAAAGAAGCCATAATTTGGTGAAGAATCAGACGAACTTCACCTCTAATTTGTCTATTTCGCACCCAAAATCATCCAAAAATAGAAGAATTCAATGAGCAATATCGGCACAAAGTTTATTCTCGCACAGCGGTTCGTATTCGATCCAAATAGCAATTCACTTGTTGACCAAATGAGCGACGGCGAAGTCGTACGTCTTGGTAGCAATGAAAGCCGCATTCTCCTAATGCTGTCAGAAAGGCCCAATGAAGTTATCACTCGCAATGAATTGCACGAATATGTTTGGCGAGACCAAGGCTTTGAGGTCGATGACTCAAGCTTAACGCAAGCAGTATCGACACTGAGAAAGATGCTGAAAGACTCGACCAAATCTCCAGAGTTCGTTAAGACCGTTCCAAAACGGGGTTACCAATTTATTGCCACTGTTGAGCGTTCTGCACCACTTTCATCAAGTGACCAGTCAATGATGACTGAAATTGCAGAAAATGACGTCGAACCAATCTTGACATTTGCACATACTACGACGACCGAAGATATCGCATCTGAAACCATAGAACTAACACCAATCACGAAAATTCAAGAGACAAAAGTTGAGGTCGAGCCAACCATAACGCCCGTTTTAGCTTCGACCAACAACAATAAATGGCTAACGTTTTCGTTACTGCTTGCAGCTTTCATCATGCCTATTCTGGTTTTGACGTTTACTAATCCTGCAGAATCAGAGTTTCGCACGTTAGCTGAGGTTGACGGCGTGAAAGTACAATCACCAATCAATCACCCTGATCTATCCAGTTGGCTACCAGCCATAGAAAAATGTGTGTTGCATTACAATACCAATCACACAGGAATGCTAAAGCCAGCTGAAGTGATTGCGACAGGCGGTCAAACCAATAATCTTGCTCTTAACTATATTCACCCTCAAGAATATTCGAGTGAAAATGTAACCCTTAGAATTTACGCTAACCAGGCGGATTTAAACGACATTTGTAAAGGTAATCAGTAATATGAAATTAAAAGTATCCATTATTTTACTGGTCCTGTCTGCATTCCTAAGTGGTTGGTTGTATTGGGGAAGTGATGCAAAAGTCGAGCGACTACTTACTCAGCACGAGTGGCAGTCAAAAATGGTGACTCTGATCACTGACAACAAACAAGCTGACTCGATTGGCCCACTTCGTAAGGTTGAACTATCTTCCAACGCAAAATACTTACCTAATGGCACTTACTTAAGAATGTCGATAGTTAGGCTATATAGCACACAAACTGCACCAGCGAATGTGATCAACATTTCAGAAACGGGTCAATGGGATATCAATGACAACTACTTACTTGTCTCTCCTACTGAGTTTAAGGATGTGACTTCGGCCCAGCGCCAAGATTTCTCTGAAGAGCAGCTAAACCTAATCACTCAGGTTATCAAGATGGATGCAGAACAGAGCCGTCGAATTGATATTGTGAACACGAAAACGCTGTTACTCACTAGCTTGAATCACGGTTCTACAGTATTGTTTTCAAACTAAGGTCGAATAGCTCCTACCTCATACCCATAGCTGTGCAACCTTAAACGGTATACCAATAGAAAAAGGGGCATGATGCTCCTTTTTTTTATTACCTGTAGCATCTGTATTCTCATTGAAGTCATGATGTTGGTATCAGGATTTACTCATACTTAAAGGACGTCCAATGAATACAAGCTCAGACAAAGCATCATCAATCACTAAAGCATCTATATCCATACACTATTGTCGTCAATGTAATTGGATGCTTCGCTCTAGTTGGTTGTGCCAAGAATTACTGCATACTTTCAGTGAAGAAATAGAGCAAGTGAGTTTGAACCCAGGCACAGGAGGCAGGTTCGAAATCTTTTGTAATGGCGTGCAAATTTGGGAAAGAAAAGCAGATGGAGGCTTTCCTGAAGCTAAAGTACTGAAGCAAAGAGTTCGAAACATCATTGCTCCAGATAAAGATCTTGGCCACGTAGACTCAAAATAAGCGTTCCAGAAGGGTTTAGCTATTTAGCCTCAATTAACTGTTGTTTTTAATTAACTGAGGCACTCAAATCAACGACTCTACTCAATCGGCGACTGTAGTATTCATAAGTCTCTGATCGGTTTACTCACGACGACCAGTTTATAGATTGCCACTCACAAGCAAGTCGCCTTCGAGGCTAATCACTTGAAATGTGTTGTTTTCATAGATGCCATAGCTAGCGGCATGACCATCTCTTGGAAACGTGACTGAGCTTGGATTGAAGATAAATACACCATCTTGGTATTCTGCAACAGGGATGTGAGTATGCCCGTGCGCAATTACATCACCCGCTTTTAATACAGGTCGCTTGTTGGTGTTATAAAGGTGACCATGAGTTAAGAAGATACGCGCGCCAGACTCTAACAGTACCCATGAATAATCCATCATCATCGGGAAAGACAGCAACATCTGATCCACTTCGCTATCGCAATTACCGCGAACGGCGATAATCTCTTCTGAAAACGCATTTAACTTTTCTGCGACCGCAGGCGGATTATATCCCTCAGGAATCGGGTTTCTTGGACCATGATTCAGAATATCACCCAATAGAACTAAATATTGCGCACCAGACGCTTGATAAAGTTCTAATGCCTTTTCAGTAGCTGGTAGCGATCCGTGTAGATCGGAAGTAAAAAATAATTTCACACATACTTCTCCATAAAAATTATGTGTCTATTGTACGTATTGAAAGGTTAAACGTCATCTCTCGCCATACCATTGATCACGATATTATTGTAACTAACCATACCGACTATCTTATTATCACAGACCACCGGAGCACGGCTGATACCAAAGCGCTCAAACAAACGAGCACAATACTTAACGTTCATATCTGCCGATACGCTTAAGGCTGGTTTTGTCATGATCTCATAAACATTTGTACGCTTTGGAGAGCGGTTCTTAGCAAGCACTTTCTTAGCAATATCGTTCATTAGTACAATGCCGTATTCATCATCCTCATGACGCTTGTCAACGATAATCGCTTTTACCTTGTGGTCTCTTGCCATCTCAATCGCTTCTAACACGGTGGTTAACCCATCGATAATCACATAAGTATTGGCCATCACATCACTTACTCGGATTTTTTCGCTGCTACTCATAGTTCATCCTCCACAACCTTGGTTAGCTTCTCTACTTGATGCGCAACCCCTACGGCATCTTCGACATCTATCTGTACCGCAATACCCTGTCCCGATTCTTGGTCAAACTCCCCCACTTCACTAATTCTTTCGAGAATATGCCTTGCTAGATGCTCCTCGACGACAAACAGCAGCACGTCTTTTTGAACCTCTAACGTCAAACCAAAAAAGGTACGTTTCTGGTTTAAACCTTGCCCTCTGGCATTGTTAATCACCGTCGCCCCGGTTGCTCCAGCATCACGCGCGGCGTCAAGTACGATGTCTGTCTTGCTCTCTTCTACAAACGCTAAGATCAGTTTAAAGCGCATCTTTACTCTCCTTAGAGGTGTATATACGGTTTAACCAATGAGTTATTTGGGCATAACCCATAACCGAAATAATTGGAAATAAGCTGGCAAATGCAATCAAGCCGAAACCATCGATCACTGGATTACGTCCAGGTACGGTTGAAGCAAGTCCTAATCCTAGCGCGGTCACCAAGGGTACCGTCACCGTTGATGTGGTTACACCGCCAGAATCGTATGCGAGAGGGATGATTAATTTGGGGGCATAAAGGGTCTGAATCACGACGATGACATAGCCGAAAATAATGTAGTAATGTATAGGGTCGCCTGCAACGATACGATAGCTCCCAAGAGATATACCAATAGCAACACCGAGTGCAACCGCAATTCTTAACCCGTTGATACTAATGCTGCCACCAGAAACTTGGTTCGCTTTAATCGCGACGGCAATCAAAGAAGGTTCGGCAATAGTGGTACTAAAGCCAATAAAAAATGCAAACAGATAAACCCAATAATAGTCAAACCACACCAACCCATGTCCTGAGCTGATCTTAAATTCCGATAAAAAGTTTGGCTCGGTCAACTGCATCGCCATCGTTTCCCCTAGAGGAAACAGGGCCAACTCTAGTCCCATCAAAAACAAAGATAACCCTAAAATGACGTAGAAAAAACCTAGCAATACTTTGGCTAAATTAGTCACAGGTTTACGCAGCACCACTAACTGAAAGCCAAAAATAATGACCCCAATTGGAATGACATCAGTCACGGTACCAAGAAAGGTATCCAAAAATTGCTGAAAGCTCATCATGTCACCACCATTCCATAAACCATCACAAACATCATCGGTAGCAAGGAAGCAAAAGCAATCAAACCAAACCCATCAATCATCGGATTACGTCCCTTGATTGCCGAAGCTAAACCAACCCCTAATGCTGTAACCAATGGAACCGTGATGGTTGATGTTGTCACCCCTCCAGAGTCATACGCAATGCCTATGATGTTCTCAGGAGCAAATGCAGTTAGCACCACGACACCAATATAACCACCAATAATCATGTATTGAATTGGCCAGCCTTTTAGGATTCGCAATACGCCGAGTAAAATAGCGATACCAACTGACAACGCCACAGTGAATCGTAAGCCATTCGCGTAGTGTTCCATTTCATCTAAAGAGTTAGGGATTACCCCTCCCTCAGCCGCGACTTCGGCCGCCTCGGCTGCTACCGCAGTTAATGCAGGTTCAGCGATAGTCGTGCCAAACCCCAAACAAAAAGAAAAGGTCAATAACCAGAACACGCTCCCCTTACGAGCAAATGCTTGAGCCATCGATTCACCAATCGGGAAAAGTCCCATTTCGAGTCCAAATATGAAGAAAGTGAGACCCAAAACCACCAGCAGCAAACCAATAAGGATAGAAAAGAGATGTGGAAGCGGCTCTTGGAGGACCGCGAGTTGAAAAAAAGCAATCACCGCGACAATCGGTAACAAATCTCTCAGACTGCCTAACATCGCTCGAAACAAAGCAAGCACTGCTGTCATCGTGACTCCTTTTGTTTGCGATTATGTTCGGTTATCAATTACTAATAATCATGGCAAATCCTTATCATTGCTTGTGTGACAAATATTACGCAGTTGGTAACCTATCTGAGTAAAGTTCATAAGTGTGATAAAGGTACATAGTCCATCATCAAAATTTAAATTCAGGTACCTGTTTATTGCGGTCGTAATTTCACTATCACACGATTGAAACCAACTGATCGTTATAGTTATTTTTTCGTATTGGTTGGCTATTAAAAACAAGCCATGTCTATAATTATGTTTAATAGGGAGATTGGTATGAAGATATTGTTAACTGGTGGTACTGGATTTATTGGCTCAGAATTGATCAAGACTTGGAACACTGATGACGTGACATTACTGACGCGGAGCCCAGAAAAAGCAAAGCAAAGCCTAAACCACCTTAATCAGAATAATCTTCATTACATTCAATCTCTGGATGAACTAAGCGATCTCAATGACTTCGATGTGGTGGTTAATCTTGCAGGTGAGCCTATCGCTGACAAGCGCTGGAGTTCAGAGCAAAAAGACAGGATTTGTAACAGTCGCTGGCACATTACGGAAAAACTGGTCGAATTAGTTCATGCCAGTAGCAACCCGCCTGAAGCTTTTATCAGCGGCTCAGCCGTCGGCTACTATGGTGATCAACAACAAAAGCCGTTTGATGAAACATTAGAAGTGGAAGATGAAAGCTTTCCTCATGAAGTTTGTGCTCATTGGGAAGAAATCGCCAAACGAGCTCAATCTGACAAAACGCGCGTTGTTTTGCTGCGCACGGGCATTGTTCTTGGCGAAAATGGCGGTGCATTAAAGAAAATGCTGACGCCCTACAAACTGGGAGTTGGTGGGCCTCTCGGCTCGGGGAAACAGTACATGCCATGGATTCACATGCTTGATATGGTTCGGGCCATAAACCACTTATTGTCGATCCCTCACGCTCAAGGAGAATTCAATCTGTGTGCCCCTCATCCCGTCACCAACAAACACTTTAGTAGGACATTAGCCAAGCAATTACGACGCCCGCATATCCTTTTCACTCCTAAATGGGCAATGTCGCTACTCATGGGTGAGTCTTCTTGTCTATTATTCGACAGCATTCGCTCTAAGCCAAAGAAGCTCACTGAGATGGGGTTCATTTTTAGTTATTCAAGAATCGAACCTGCTCTGAAAAACTTGTTACAACATCAAGACTAATTCTTTACCCTAGAACAATAGAAACTCTAATTAAGGATTAAGTGTGAACAAGTCAATTCTTATTACCGGTTGCTCAACGGGTATTGGCTACACATGTGCTCATGCACTTCAAAAGCGCGGCTTTAATGTCATCGCATCTTGTCGTGATCCACAAGATGTAAAACGTCTTCAAGACGAAGGGCTCACATGTATCCAACTGGATCTTTCCAACCAGGAAAGCATCGAGCAAGGCGCAAAACGAGCATTAGAACTGTCTCCGAACGGATTATACGGCCTCTTCAATAATGGGGCTTATGGCCAAGCTGGCGCACTAGAGGACTTACCAATCCAAGGACTTAGAGAGCAATTTGAAACTAACTTCTTTGGCTGGCATCACTTAGTTTGTCAAATTCTTCCTCACATGCGCGAGCGTGGTGAAGGGCGCATTGTACAAAACAGTTCTGTGCTAGGCTTTGCAGCAATGAAATATCGTGGTGCTTATAATGCATCGAAGTTCGCTCTTGAAGGATGGACTGATACCTTGCGCTTGGAGCTACATGGCAGTGGTATCCACATTTCTCTACTGCAACCTGGTCCGATTGAGACTCAATTTAGAACCAACGCCCTGAAAGCATTTAACAAATGGATATCGATTTCAGGTAGTGCACATCAAAAAGCTTACCAACAGCAAAAAGACCGACTCGAAAAAGAATCATCAAACAACGCGTTTGTTCTGCCGCCTGAAAGCTGCGTTGGGCCAGTATTTCATGCACTCACAGCCGATAAGCCCAAGCTAAGATACCGAGTTACGACCCCAACTAAAGTGTTCGCGATATTGAAAAGAATTCTACCAAGTCGCTTGCTAGACCCTATTTTGAGAAAAGCTGCATAAATTACTAACTTTGTATCAATAGTCGCAAACTTTAATGTAACGATGTAATTTTTCCGTAACAATAAGATGCCATGATTATCCTATCTCATCAATTATTCCCGATTGATGAATAGACTCTGGAAACTTCATGACTTTAAACCGCCTTAATTGGGTAGGTGTGGGTTTGGCTATTACGTTGTTTATTCTGTTTTGAGTATCTCACGCAACACCTCACTGACTACCTTTATGATAACGCTATGCCTTCCATGTAGAGACAACTACTTTACCAACATAGAAGCATAGCGTTTTTCTATATTTGTCTCTTTTTATCTGAGATAACAGAGTTAGATCTTGAAGTTACCAACTTATCCCCCCATATTTGCAACGTATCCATAAAACAACCCTCAAGGAACGTAAATGCAATCTCCGCATATTGTTGAACTTAATGAACAGAACTTTCGCCAAGTATTAGAAGGTTCGATGCAGACTCCTGTACTCATCCATTTTTGGGCACCAATGAGCCAAGAGAGCGCCCAAGTCATTCCTGAACTACAAACATTAACTCAGCAATACAACGGCGCTTTCACCCTAGCCCTATTGAATTGCGAGCAAGAGCAAGCCATTGCTAGCCAGTTTGGTGTACAAGCACTGCCAACCATCGCACTGTTTGTTAACGGTCAACCTGTCGATGGATTAGGTGGTCCTCAAAGCGTGGAAGCGATTGTGGAAATGCTAAGTAAGCACTTACCTAGTCAAGATGAGCTCGCTTTGCGCCAAGCTCTAGAGCAAATGCAAGCCGGTGAGCACACACAAGCACTCTCGGCAATGCAACAACTGCCAACAGAGTTAACAAACAAAGGTGAAGTAAAACTGGCTATCGCTGAATGCCTTTTAGAGACACAACAGTTTGAACTCGCTGAAACTCAGCTTGCCACTATCCCTCTCGAGTACCAAGACAACTACTATAAAGGCTTAGTCGCTAAGCTTGAACTTCACAAGCAAGCTGCTGACAGCCCAGAAATCCAAGCATTAGAAGCGGCTTTACAGCAAAGTCCAGGCGATGCGAAGACCGCTTCTGAATTGGCATTGCAATATCACCAAGTAAATCGTAGCGAAGAAGCTATGGATCTACTTTGGTCATTCCTAGCTAAAGATCTCAATACGCTCGATGGTGACATGAAGAAAGAGTTCATGGATATCTTAAGTGCATTAGGACAAGGTAACGCAGTTGCGAGTAAATACCGTCGTCAACTGTACTCGCTACTGTATTAGTAAAGCACACATATCACAGCGTAGTGTTTAGCTTATACCTATCTCGATAGATAACAAACCCTCAGCAGACCGTACGAATCGAACAACGTTAAATGGGCCATAAAATCAAGGTTTTATGGCCCATTTCTCATTTATAGATTTGCTCGATTTTTAAATATGAGCCAGTATGAGTAATGAACTATCAAAAACTTAAACTTACAAAGGATTTTGTATGGCTATTGATACATTAATTACCATCGGCGTCTTTACTGTCGTCGCAATACTGTTCATTTTCGCTGGAGTAAAAACGGTTCCGCAAGGCAACAACTGGACTGTAGAACGCTTCGGTCGTTATACACAAACACTCAAGCCAGGATTAAATCTGATCATTCCATTTATCGATAAAGTTGGACAACGCATCAGTATGATGGAGCGAGTTCTCGATATCCCGGCTCAAGAAGTCATCTCCAAAGATAACGCAAATGTGGTTATCGATGCGGTGTGCTTTGTACAAGTCATAGATGCCCCAAAGGCAGCTTATGAAGTCAATGATCTTGAGCATGCGATCCGTAACTTAACCCTAACTAATATCCGTACTGTGCTTGGTTCCATGGAGCTAGATGAGATGCTTAGCCAACGTGATATGATCAATACCAAATTGTTAAATATCGTTGATGAAGCAACAAATCCTTGGGGCGTAAAGGTTACACGTATAGAGATTAAAGATGTACAACCACCAGCCGATCTTACTGCCGCGATGAATGCTCAAATGAAAGCCGAACGTAACAAACGTGCTGATATCTTAGAGGCAGAGGGTGTGCGACAAGCTGAGATCTTAAAAGCAGAAGGCCACAAACAATCAGAGATCCTCAAAGCGGAAGGTCAAAAGCAAGCAGCAATCCTGCAAGCAGAAGCGCGTGAGCGTGCTGCAGAAGCAGAAGCGAAAGCAACAGAAATGGTATCAACAGCTATCGCTCAAGGTGACATGCAGGCAGTTAATTACTTTATAGCACAAGGTTACACCGACGCATTGAAGTCTATTGGCCAAGCTGAAAACGGTAAGATCATCATGTTACCACTCGAAGCAACTGGCCTAATGGGTTCTGTTGCAGGTATCGCAGAGATGTTTGCACATAAGAATGACAAGGGTAGTAAGGACTAACTTATGGTCGAATTACTAGAACAAGTAAACCATTGGCATTGGTTAGCGTTTGGTCTAGCACTGCTAGCACTTGAGCTGATTGGAACCGCTGGTTACTTTTTATGGATAGGGATATCTGCCATGCTCGTCGGTGCCCTATTAGGCGCACTACCGATCGGTTGGCAGATGCAATGGTTGTCCTTCGCGAGCTTCTCTCTTATTACCACTTGGCTGTGGTGGAGAAGGCAGTTGTCCAATGATAAACACTCTGATGCTGGTCGGGAACTGAATCAAAGAGATAAACAACTAATCGGAAGAACTACACGCCTTTTAGAACCAGTACAAAAAGGTAGCTGTAGAATAAACCTAGGAGATAGTTCTTGGTCTGCGATTAGTACACATGATGTTGCTGCAGGAGAGGAAGTCGTGATTACAGCTGTCGATGGCATTGTTCTAACAATCAGCCCAACTAAAGAATAATCCAGATGAGCTTCCAAGCCATAAGTGTTTTTACTTATGGCTTTTTCTCTACAAGCGAATCGATAATTGGACAATGGCTATTTGAGTCACCGGGACATTGTTCAACCCACTCTACTAAAGTCTTTTGAATTACCAGTAGATCTTCTATTTTTCTGTTCACTTCGTTTAGCTTGCTTTGCGCTTTTGCTTTAACATCGGCACTTTCTCGGCATGGATTGTCAGCTAATTCAACGAGTGCACGACACTCATCAAGCGAAAACCCAGCACTTCTCGCCTTAGCAACAATCCCAAGCTCTTTAATCTGCTTCTTATCGTAGCTTCTATAGCCATTATCAGAACGCAACGGCGCTGAGATCACCCCTTTGTCTTCGTAAAGGCGAATAGACTTCGTGGATAAGTTGGTAAGCTTAGCTGCTTCACTTATGTTCATGATATTACTCTAATAACCAGTTATATTTTATGTATTTATGAACCGTTACTGCCTTTGATGCAAGAAGAAATAATACACCGTTCATCCGCCCATGCATAACAAATATAATTTAAGAAAATAAAGTCTGCCATTTATAAGCGTTTTATTTTCAATAAAGGAAATACCTTCCATTTATTGACATTTCCAGTAACCACAAATCAATAAGTTACTGATTGATCTATTGAAATTAACTTTTGTTATTTTTCATTAAAAATTTTAATGTAACTTTGATCTTTCATAAACTATATACATAATTGAGTATTAAGCATGACGTTTAAATGCGATTTATTTTATTTTTGGTAAGTTTAAAGGATGGCAAACATGAAACTTTTAACTTTAACTTTAGCGTTAGCCTCAGTATTTATTTTTTCAGCTCCAACCTCACTTGCGCAGAATAACGCAGGCAAAGTATTTGGTGCAGGTGTCCAATGTACATTCAATGACGGAGCGGTAAAACAACTGCCCCGTGAACTATGCAAAGCATATGGTGGTACGCATCAATAATTACAGTGGGTAGGTTTAGGGAAACTGTTCCTTAGCCTACCTAAATTTGTAGAAGTCAGCACCAATGAATGCATCCCAGCCTCTTTGCCATTCAGTTTTGATCATCACCTCTTGAGGCATATCCACACATTGATCTGTGTATCTTGTTCCTTTGATACCTTTTTCAAACGCTTTGTAGGGGTCACAAAACTCTGATTTTCCTTTTTCATATCCAGCAAGATAGGCAGATTCATCAAACTCAACCTTTCCTTTAATATCTGCCAATGAATTATTGTCTATCGCATAACCATGACTTCCAAAGCGCTCCCCTTGACCATACCAAAACTCAGATGCAGTTTTCGGTGAAGAGGTACATGCAGCTAAACTAAAAGCAATTAATGTAATGGGAATAATACGTTTCATAAATATCTCCTAAAAAGCAAAAAAGCTGGGCAAATGCCCAGCTTTTTCTATTTCTTATCTAACTTACTTAACTCCGAAAGGAATTGTTAGAGCTAGTTTGAAATCAGTCTCGTCTTGGAAGGCATTAGAATAACCAGTCCAGTTTGGCGCGTCTGAATCATTAAAGAAGTTAGTGTAGTAGAAGCTGATGTTAGCATCTTTCAATGCACCGGCTTGAATTGCATAGTTTGCGAAGAAGCTGTATGCATACTCTACTAACTCATCGTAACCGTCTGCTTTCGCACCCGCACCGTAAGCACCACTTACACCAGCGCTGAAACCTGTACCACCAACATCAGAGAAATCACGAGTTGAAGATAAGAAGAAAGCATATTCGCCATCGTGGTTAAAGTCAGAACGGTTGTTCCACCAAACATCGTAAGCACCGTTTGAACCACCATACTGTTCTGTTAGACGGTAAGACATGTTACCAACATTGCCACGAGTATCTTCAGAGTCAGCAACTGTATATGTCGCTTCAGCACGGAAGCTATATTGCCCCATAGATTTAGATGTTAATAGCGCCGCTTGGAAAGCTGTGCTGTCAAATTGATTGTCATCATCAACTACGTATAGTTGTGGAGACCAAAATAGACCGCCGTCTGTTGTGCCTTTAACTTTAGCATGGAAGTTTTTACGATCCCCGTCAGTTAAACCACCGTAACCAACATCAAGTCCGATACCATTACTTAACGTATAGCGAGCACCCATTGAGTATACATCGCCTACATCTTTACCAGGGCTACCCCAGAAAGAACCGTCACGGAATTCATATGTTTCTTTGAACCAAGGTGCTTTGTACTGGTCTGCATAAACGAAACCAACAGAAAGATCGCCAAAGTTACCACCGATCTCACCACCACGGTATGTACCAGGAGCAAATGACCAGTTAACGCCCAAAGAACTAGGTACAGACGGTTGGAAGTAACCAAGTTGCGCATTGATGTTCTCGCCAAACTTGAATTTTAATGCTGCTTTAGCGAAAGAAACACCGTTGTCAGTTTGGTAAGAATCACAGCCTGTACTTGCACCGTAAGCAGAATCACAATCAAAGAAATTCATCTCGTGTTCAAATGAACCGCCAGTTTCTTCACCAGCCCACATGTCGAATGTGCTATACACTACTGCGTCAAAACCAACAACGTCAGCTACGTAACCTGAATGGAAACCTAAGTTAGCAAAGATAGAGCCGTGATCTAAGTTTGTTGTCTTAGCTGTATCGTTGCCATTTGCATCCACATTACCACGGTCACGAGCACGCATGAAAAAGTTTAGGTTACCGCTAATTGTTGATTCAGAGAAGAACTCTGATGCCTGACTTGCATACTCCGGACCGATTGGGTCTTCAGCCATAGCTGGAGCAGCAGAAAGTGCACCTGCCATTGCTGCCGTAATCGCAGATACTTTAAAAAATTTGTTTTCCATGGAATAAAACTCCTAAAAATGGATATAGCTGTTTGAATATTCCCCGCCTAAAGTTGGCCGCCGTAGAGAGAAATACCTTTTCTTGTTTGAGAACCCTAAACTCTGAATTCTCTATTTCCTTTCTGGTTATACACATAGTGTGCATCCATGGCATTAAGACTAACTTCGCCCTCAAAAAGATCAATGAGAACTTAATTTTCACCTAAAAAAATATGAGTTGGTGCAAATTTACTGGGTACTTAGTGATCTCGCTCGCTAATTTTAAAAAACCACAGAACAACACACAAAAACAAAATAAAAACAATAACTTAAAACAAAATGAGATTTCATAAAATTGATATGACTCGCAAATATTCTACAACTAGAATAGCATTTCATTAATATTGAGCGTCATCACTGTCCTGATTTTATAGTTCGTATAGATACAAAATTCTCAGCAATTAAAAAGCCTTAATTTTTATAGCGGACACAAAAAAAGCACTCCAGAGAAAGGAGTGCCTTTGAGCTTTTTTTATCTGTATTTACTTACGAAATGAGGGCTATTAGATCATCTTCTGTTCTTATTTCGATACCTAAATCTTGTGCTTTGGTTAATTTAGAACCTGCCGCTTCGCCAGCAAATAACATGTCAGTTTTCTTCGATACGCTACCCGTCACTTTCGCACCTAATGCTTGTAACGCAGCTTTAGCTTCACTTCGACCTAATTGGGACAATGAACCTGTTAACACAACGACTTTACCTTCTAATGGTAGATCTTGGTCATCCGCAACAGCTTCAATTGCAGGCCAGCTAACACCGAGCTCTAGCAACTGCTCGATTACGGCCCTATTTTTCTCTTGTGAGAAGAAGCTTGTGATATGACTAGCAACAATGTCGCCAATATCTGACACTTCAACCAATTGTTCATGTGTTGCTGTTTGAACTAAATCGAGAGTCTTGAAGTGTTGCGCTAAGTTCATTGCTGTCGCTTCACCCACTTCACGAATACCTAGTGAGTAAAGGAAACGTGCCAGTGTTGTGTCTTTAGCTTTGTTAAGAGCACTCACCACGTTCTGAGCTGACTTAGGCCCCATTCTATCAAGTACCGTAATCACACCTGCACTGAGCTTAAATAAGTCAGCTGGAGTTTCTACCATTTCACGATCCACAAGCTGCTCAATTACTTTTACACCAAGACCATCAACATCAAGTGCTTTTCTAGAGACAAAGTGCTTAAGCGCTTCCTTACGCTGTGCCTGACACACCAAACCGCCAGTACAACGCGCTACCGCCTCACCTTCTACGCGCTCAACAGTAGAGTTACATACAGGACAAGTATCAGGGAAAACAATGTCTGTAGCAGTATCAGGACGACGGTCTTGTACAACAGCCACTATTTGTGGAATAACGTCACCAGCACGGCGAATGATAACGCTGTCGCCCACCTTCACGCCTAAACGAGCAATCTCATCAGCATTGTGAAGCGTGGCATTACTTACCGTCACACCACCAACAAAGATAGGTTCTAGTTTAGCCACTGGCGTAATCGCGCCAGTACGACCAACCTGAAACTCAACATCGTTAAGTAAAGTAATCTCTTCTTGAGCTGGGAACTTGTAAGCAATAGCCCAACGAGGTGCTCGCGCAACAAAGCCTAAAGTTTCTTGTGCGGCAATGTCATCGACCTTAATCACCACCCCATCAATCTCATAGGCCAGAGCATCACGACGAGACATAATATCTTGGTAATACGCTTTCACATCATCGAGTGAAGTTAGCTGCTTGGTCTCTGGGCACATTGGTAAACCCCAGCCTTTAAGCTGTATAAAACGTTGGTAGTGACTAGTAGAGAGCTCAGCACCTTGCACAACACCGACACTGTACGCGTAAAAAGCTAATGGTCGCTTTGCCGTAATACGAGAATCAAGCTGACGTAGACTACCTGCGGCGGCATTACGAGGGTTAACAAAGACTTTCTCGCCTTTTTTCAACGCCAGTTCATTCAGTTTGTTGAAGCCTGCTTTTGGCATAAACACTTCACCGCGAACTTCAATGCGCTCAGGCCAACCTTCACCTTGCAACTTAAGCGGAATAGAACTGATCGTACGCACGTTTTCGGTAATGTTTTCACCTGTTGCGCCATCACCACGAGTTGCAGCTTGAACTAAAGAGCCATTTACATAGAGTAAGCTCACCGCTAAACCATCAAGTTTAGGCTCACAACAGAAAGTCTTGAGGTTTGCCGTTGGCGCTCTATCAGACATACGCTTATTAAACGCATCCAAATCTTCATCAGAGAAAGCATTGTCCAAAGAAAGCATTGGTATCTCATGAGTCACTTGCGTGAAGCCCTCTAAAGGCTGGCCACCAACACGCTGGCTCGGAGAATCTACCGTCACTAGCTCCGGGTTCTCTTCCTCAATCTTGAGCAACTGCTGCATTAAGCGATCGTATTCGACATCAGGGATCTCAGGGCTATCTTCTACGTAATAACGAACGGCATGATAGTGCAGAGTTTCTCTTAACTGCTCTAAGGTAACTTGAATCGATTCTTTCATATCATTCTCTGTCGTGATTGAAATATCAAAAAGGGCTCCCTTAGGAGCCCTTTTCTATAAATATAGATTATTTACAAGGCTAAACAATGAGGCTAGGCATTGGAAGCCGTCATAAAGTCTCTGATTTGTTTACGGTAGTCAGACAAGCGGTTTGGTGTCATTAAGTTACGTGACTCATCTAATACGTTACCGCCCATGTCGTCGGCAATTTTCTGAGCTGCACTGAGCATAACGTTGAAATTTTGATCAGCTTGGCCATAACAAGGCAGCGTCATAAAGAACGAAATACCTTTTGTGGTAAAGTCAGCAGGATCGTCGTGTTCTAGAGTTCCTGGTTGCATCATGTTCGCAACACTGAAAATAACTTTGGGCTTGGCACTAGATTGCGCAAAACAGTGATAGATAGACATCTCACCATAGGCTAAGCCGTTACTCTCCATACTACGGAAAAGTTCAGTACCAACAAATGGAATCTCTCCAGCGCAATGAACATTAAGAACAATCACTTCCAGACCTAACTCTTCATCTTGCTTAACTTCTTCAACAGGCGCAGCACTTTGTGTCACAACGGCTTCTGTTGTAATGAACGGCTCATTCGGCGTCAAGCGCTCGCTTTGAGTTAAAGGTCCATCAATCACCTCGTCTGACTTGTCATCAAAAGAACCATATTGTTCTCGGAAGCCAGCGTGATTTTCTCTCTGCTCATCAGTCAAATCAAAGCTTGGAACTTCATGTTCAACCACTTCTTCAAGCTCTTTAGGTTCTTCTACCTTGATTGGGTCTTCAACACTGAAAGAAGGAAAATCACTCAATTCTATACCATCTTCGTGCACTTCTTTTGTTTGTGGCGCGGTTAACGGATCTGAGTCAATCAGAGGATCCGTCGCAGATGGCGAAACCGCAAAATCCGGCTCTTTACGCTCTTTTCGGATTATCTCAAAATCATCTTCTGGGGCGAATGAACGGTTTGGGATAGTTTCTGCGTCATCTAAGCTATCGTTATCAAGCTTACCAAGCGGCTTATCACCAAACTTTGCTTTTCCTTCTTTTTTACTCGTCCACAGACCGTGAAACAATAATGCGGCGATAGCTAATGCGCCAACAATAATGAGTACAAATCGCAATTCCTGCATTTTTCGCTCTCAGCTTTCTTAGTCAACTAGCTATAAAGACGCTGTCACTAAGTTGGGTTAATTTGGCCAATTTCACTACTCTATCAAAAGTAGCCACTGTTTTAGAACAACTTAATACAATTAGTTCCTTACATGGTGTGATTTTCGCCACGCTTTTTTTCTTAATTTCGGTCGAGTACACTAGGGATGTTTGCTATTTAACCAAATTCACATGTGACCTAATTTAAATATGACTATTGAATCTGTTCCCCGCTCTGGCTTTGGCTACTTTATTTTCGGAATAAAGATCGCTTTGTCGCCGAGTATTCGTAAGTTTGTACTACTTCCTCTCATCGCTAACGTGTTACTCGTTGGTGGTGCTCTATTTTATATTTTCTCCAATCTGAACACTTGGATAGAAGGCTGGATTGGAGCACTGCCAAGCTTTTTGTCTTGGTTGTCATATATTTTATGGCCACTCTTAGTATTAACCGTATTGGCAACATTTTCGTATTTCTTTAGCACACTTGCTAACTTCATTGCCGCGCCCTTCAATGGTTTGCTTGCAGAAAAGGTAGAAGAGTTGCTCAGTGGCAAAAAAGTCAATGATGATGGTTTACTCGATGTTCTCAAAGACACTCCACGTATATTAGCGAGAGAATGGCGCAAACTTGTCTACGTTCTGCCAAAAGCGATCGGTTTATTCCTACTTTTGTTAATTCCAGCGCTAGGACAAACCGTTGCACCGTTTTTATGGTTTATCTTTACAGCATGGATGTTAGCGATTCAATACGCTGATTACCCATTTGATAACCATAAAATCAAATTTGATGACATGAGAAACAATTTGAAACAAAAACAAGGCAAGACCTACAGCTTCGGAGCGCTTGTTTCTGTGTTCACAACGATTCCAATTCTAAACCTCATCGTTATGCCGGTTGCCGTATGCGGCGCTACTGCGATGTGGGTTGCTGAGTTTAAAGACCAAGCGCTACGTTCTCGCCTATAAACTCCCTCAATTTTTAATAACTGCGCCTATCTTTTTTGAAGTTCTTATTTCCATAAAGATAGGCGTGAATTCTGCGACATATCTATATGATATAACTTTTTAATCCTTTTACCTTTTTTTCAAGTTGTTTAATCTAAATTCAAGCTAAACAAACATCGAAAGACACTAGACGGTAAAGTGATTGATATACTACGTTTAGTTCTGTCATTAAATGAAGGAATATCGCATGAGCAAGATCTACGAAGACAACACACTAACGATTGGTAACACGCCTCTAGTTCGCCTTAATAAAGTAAGCAAAGGCAATGTCCTAGCTAAAATTGAAGCTCGTAACCCAAGCTTCAGCGTGAAGTGTCGTATCGGTTCAAACATGATCTGGGAAGCAGAAAAAGCAGGTACTCTAAAACCAGGTATTGAACTTGTTGAACCTACAAGTGGTAACACAGGTGTTGCTCTTGCATTCGTAGCAGCTGCTCGCGGTTACAAGCTAACGCTAACGATGCCTGAATCAATGAGCCTTGAACGTCGTAAGTTACTTAAGGCGTTAGGCGCAAACTTAGTACTGACTGAAGCGCCAAAAGGCATGAATGGCGCAATCGCTAAAGCAGAAGAAATTGTCGCTTCAGACCCAGAAAAGTATCTGCTGCTTCAGCAATCCAACAACCCAGCTAACCCACAAATTCACGAGAAGACAACAGGCCCTGAAATTTGGGAAGCAACAGACGGTGAGATCGATGTCTTTGTCGCTGGCGTGGGTACGGGTGGTACGCTTACAGGTACAAGTCGCTATATCAAAGGCGAGAAAGGTAAAGCAATCACTTCAGTCGCGGTTGAACCAGCAGAGTCTCCAGTGATTGCACAAGCGCTTGCTGGCGAAGAAATCAAACCCGCTCCACACAAAATCCAAGGTATTGGTGCCGGTTTTATCCCTGGTAACCTAGATTTAGACCTGATTGACCGAGTAGAGCCAGTAACTTCTGAAGAAGCGATTGAGATGGCTCAACGCCTAATGAAAGAGGAAGGTATTCTAGCGGGCATCTCATCTGGCGCAGCAGTAGTAGCGGCAAACAGAATCGCGGAACTACCTGAATTTGAAGGAAAAACCATTGTTACCGTGTTACCAAGCTCAGGCGAACGTTACCTAAGTACAGCCTTATTTGCTGGCATCTTTACGGAAAAAGAGAACCAACAATAATATGTGGTCAAATCAATTTTTCGTCCAAAAAAGCCCCGTTTAGGGGCTTTTTTGTTGATCCCTGCCCCACCTTTGGTAATATCGGGTCTGTTTTATTTTTCGCTTCAAAATAAAAGAAGCAATAAACAAATTCTGAAAGTCATGAGTACTCAATAAAAGATGACCATGGCTGGATAAAAATTTATAACCAGTCTAAGTTCTAACACGAACATGGCGTACTAGCCTCTAGCGCATTTGGGCTAAAGCAGTTAAGCTAATCTGGTTACAAACTTACAAAAAATAAATTAATTGGGGTATATAAAATGTACGAGAAGCAAGTAGAAATCACAGCAGAAAACGGCCTTCACACTCGTCCAGCTGCACAGTTCGTTAAAGAAGCAAAATCTTTCGACGCTGACATCACAGTGACTTCTAACGGCAAAAGCGCTAGCGCTAAAAGCCTGTTCAAACTACAAACTTTAGGCCTAGTAAAAGGTACTAACGTTACTATTTCTGCTGAAGGCCCTCAAGCTCAGCAAGCAGTAGACCACCTAGTTGCTCTTATGGATCAACTACACTAATACGGTCTTCTTCTTTCAAAGCCATTTTGCATAGCAAAGTGGCTTTGTTCAAAATAGATAGCAATAAACGCGACATTAGTCGACGACTTAAAGTCACACATTCTCCCGTTTACAGTTGAACAACTAAGGTAAGGCTATGATTTCAGGCATCCTAGCATCTCCTGGTATTGCTTTCGGTAAAGCACTACTACTTCAAGAAGATGAAATTGTCCTAAACACTCAATCTATCTCAGACGATCAAGTTGAAGCAGAAGTTCAGCGTTTTTTTGACGCTCGTAACAAATCTTCTCAACAACTTGAAGTTGTAAAGCAAAAAGCACTTGAAACTTTTGGCGAAGAAAAAGAAGCAATCTTTGAAGGCCATATCATGCTGCTTGAAGATGAAGAGCTAGAAGAAGAGATTTTAGCACTCATCAAGAAAGACAAAATGCACGCAGACAACGCGATCTACACAGTGATCGAAGAGCAAGCTGTTGCACTTGAGTCACTTGATGATGAGTACCTAAAAGAACGTGCGACTGATATCCGTGATATCGGTACTCGTTTCGTTAAAAATGCACTAGGCATCAACATTGTTTCTCTAGCAGATATCAATGAAGAAGTTATCCTAGTTGCTTACGACCTAACACCATCTGAAACTGCACAAATCAACCTAGATTACGTTCTTGGTTTTGCTTGTGACATCGGCGGTCGTACATCTCATACTTCAATCATGGCACGTTCACTTGAGCTTCCAGCTATCGTTGGTACTAACGATATCACTAAGCAAGTTAAGAACGGCGACATGCTTGTGCTAGACGCGATGAACAACAAAATCATCATCAACCCTTCTGAAGCTGAGCTAGCAGAAGCTAAGAAAATCAAAGAAGATTTCGAAGCTGAAGCGGTTGAACTAGCAAAACTAAAAGATTTGCATGCTGAAACTCTAGACGGTCACCGTGTAGAAGTTTGTGGCAACATCGGTACAGTAAAAGACTGTGACGGTATCCTGCGTAATGGCGGTGAAGGCGTTGGTCTGTACCGTACTGAGTTCCTATTTATGGACCGTGACGCGCTTCCTACTGAAGAAGAGCAATACGTTGCTTACAAAGAAGTAGCTGAAGCAATGGAAGGCGAGTCAGTGATTATCCGTACTATGGATATCGGTGGCGATAAAGACCTACCATACATGGACCTTCCACAAGAGATGAACCCTTTCCTAGGCTGGCGTGCAGTACGTATTAGCTTGGATCGTCGTGAAATCCTACGTGACCAACTGCGTGGCATCCTACGTGCATCTGCACACGGTAAACTACGTATCATGTTCCCAATGATCATTTCTGTTGAAGAGATCCGTGAACTGAAAAAAGCAATCGAAGAGTACAAAGTTGAACTTCGCGCTGAAGGCCTAGCTTTTGATGAAGAAATCGAAATCGGCGTAATGGTTGAGACTCCAGCAGCTGCTGCAATCGCACACCACTTAGCGAAAGAAGTGTCTTTCTTCTCTATCGGTACTAACGACCTAACGCAATACACTCTTGCGGTAGACCGTGGTAACGAAATGATTTCTCATCTATACAACCCATTATCTCCTGCTGTTCTTACAGTAATCAAGCAAGTGATCGACGCATCACACGCTGAAGGTAAGTGGACTGGTATGTGTGGTGAGCTTGCTGGTGACGAACGTGCAACATTACTTCTTCTTGGTATGGGTCTAGACGAGTTCTCTATGAGCGGTATCTCTATTCCTAAAGTTAAGAAAGTAATCCGTAACTCTAACTTCGCTGAAGTTAAAGCGATGGCAGATGAAGCACTATCTCTACCTACAGCAGCAGAAATTGAAGCTTGTGTAGAAAAGTTCATTGCTGAGAAAACTCAGTAATCGCCAAGAGCTTAATAAGATTAGACGGCTAAAAATAGTCGTCTAATTTGTTAGATTGGTATAGTATATTCTACAGAATAAAACTAAACGTTAGGAGCATGACACAATGGGTCTGTTTGACAAACTGAAAAAGCTTGTATCTGATGACAGCGCTGATGCTGGTGCAATCGAAATCATCGCACCTCTTTCTGGTGAAATCGTAAACATCGAAGATGTGCCAGATGTAGTTTTCGCTGAAAAAATCGTTGGTGACGGCATCGCTATCAAACCAGCTGGCGATAAAATGGTAGCTCCAGTTAACGGTACTATCGGTAAGATCTTCGAAACTAACCACGCATTCTCTATCGAGTCTGACGACGGTGTTGAGCTTTTCGTTCACTTCGGTATCGATACTGTTGAACTTAAAGGCGAAGGCTTCACTCGTGTAGCTGAAGAAGGTCAATCAGTTAAAGCTGGTGACACTATCATCACTTTCGACCTAGCGCTTCTAGAAGAGAAAGCGAAATCTACGCTTACTCCAGTTGTTATCTCTAACATGGACGAAATCAAAGAGCTGAACAAGCTTTCTGGTTCTGTAACTGTTGGTGAAACTCCAGTTCTTAAAGTAACTAAGTAATTCTGATTACTTATCTGCTTTAATAAAAACGCTACCCAAGGGTCTGTCTCTTGATCACAAGTCTGGTTAATCAAGAGACTTAGCGAGTTCATACCCTTCAAGGATGGTTTGTAACCTGAACCATCCTTGCCATAACGTCTTTATGGAAGCGCGACCCGTTCGCTTGGTATTCTTCCAGCCACCTAACCGAGCAATACCATTGTAAGCCCATGATATATTGGGCGCTTCCTTCGGCAGCTGCTTTTTCTCCAACTTTAGCCACATTAACTTCCATGCTTTGCCTTTTAATACCTGCTCACAACTGGTCTTAGATAACTCATCGGACTCATTCATGAACCTCAACTGGAGTAAGCGAGTCGCGATAAAAGCTAAAATGACGCTGAGCCTTTCTAAGTTATCTTTACTCTGCATTCTCAGTTGCTCAACTTCAGTCCCTTCACTTTTCCAGACTTTATGAAAATCTTCTATTAGCCAGCGCCGCTCATAATAACTGACCATTTTGAGGGCCTCTTCTTTGCTCGTTATCGGCTCCGAAGTCAGTAAGTGCCAGGCTAGCTTATCGTTATTCTCTCCTTGTTCTATACATCCCACGTAGTAAAGCGGAATGTTATCGAACTCTTTCTTGTTTGCAGGAGACTTGAGTGTCACGGGGGCATATTTAATATCTAAATGAGCCTTGCGAGCTTTGCGACCGCCTTTTTGCGGTATTTCGAGCACTTTCTCCCCGGCTGATGACAGAGTAGATGCATAGCTATAAAGACGATTATCATGCTCTTCAATACAGCGGCTTTGCATGGAACGAACGAGGAATCTTTGTTGTTGCTCTCGCTTGTAAGTGAGGTATTCAAAGAGGTCGGCTTCTCTATCGCACACCGAAATGACATCCGACATTTTATCGCCAAGTCGCTCAGCGACATAGCGAGAGGCTTGTTCCCACTTATAACTTTCTTTCTCTTTGTATGGTCGAGTCGCATGCTGGTGTCTTTGACCTCGCTTTTCTATATCACGAGTCCAGCGCTGTTGTTCAATTAAACCAATCACAGATTGAGTGTCGGGCGCAAAAAGTAAGGTAGAGTGTACGAACATCGCTCGATGTCGATTGCCTTGATTGGAGTGTCCGAGTTCATCTCGAATACTGCGATGGGCGTAACTCAGAGAAGTCGTGTCTTCTAAGGCAAGAAGTGTTTGTTGCTTTAACGCTTCTTGCGCAGTGACATAAAACCCTGCCTCTGCGATATCTTCTGCTTTGATTTTCTCATTACGGATGAAGCGATAAGCCCCTTCCATTTCAGCCGGTGAGATAATGAGTTTCGAGACAGGTACGCCAGGTTGCTCGGCCAGTGAAGCTGCGAGAGCAACGAGTCTTTGAGTACGTCTTGGGTCATTAAGGTGGGCTTGACCGAACTGTTTTTGTGCCCAAAGGGTTGGCTCTATATAGGTCATGATAATCATCCTTGTCATTGCTTAGATGATCAGATCATAGAACCTAAAAATAGTTCAAAAAAAATCCCTAAGCATAGCTTAGGGATTTGTGTATAAGAGACAGACCCAAGGGTGGCGTTTTTTGTGCCTGTTATATTGATCGAGTTCCTTAAACAACGGTTCTGACTGCCGCTCTTCACCTCCTTGTAGACAGCCCCTCAATAAGCCACAGCAATACCAATCCTTAATTGCCAACTAACCGCACTACTTTGTTATTAAACCCAGTTAAACGCACCCTAGGCGCTGACCTTGCATGTTAGATAACGCGGTATAACTTCAGGTAGACACAGACCTCTGATATCTCGCTCAGATCGATTCTGAGATGACGACCAACGACTTCGATTCAGGTAAACAATGGATAACTACCTCTCTATAGTCGTCATTCCCTACAGCGAGGGACGAGCGTTATAGGGAATCTCGCTTTTGCTCCTTTCAGCATTACGGCACTTTCTCAAACTACACTCTTAGCTAAATCACAGGCAATAAAAAACCCAGCCGAAGCTGGGTCTGTTTAGCGCTCATCTCTCACCACGAGCTAATTTGTGGAAACCAAACGTTAACGCATTGGGTCATGGGTCAACGTGGCCTTTCAATCGATTAACCGAGTAGGCTAAGTGCCGAGTTCGGTGCTTGCTTCGCTTGAGCAAGAATCGAGCTTGAAGCTTGAGAAAGGATCTGAGACTTAGTCATCTGAGTCGTTTCTTTCGCAAAATCGGTATCTTTAATACGGCTCTTAGATGCGTTAACGTTCTCGTTAATGTTGTCTAAGTTGCTGATAGCGTGGTCGAAACGGTTTTGGAAAGCACCCAGTTCAGCACGGTGGCTATCTACGTACTTAAGTGCCGCATCAATTACTGCTACAGACTCTTGTGCACCACCCACTGACGTTACGTCGATAGTATCAACCGTTACGTCTTTGCCAGGTTGCATACCAAGCTCACCCGCTAGGCTACCTGAGAACGCCACTTCGCCTTCAACTTTGTTGTTACCAGTAAACATTTGTAGCTTACCGTCTTCAGTTACAGACGCTTTCACAGAATCTTGTTGACCGTTGATGTACGTTGCTAGCTCTTCGATATCGTCACCCGCTTTTGCGTTGATGTCGATTTCTTGCGCTTGGCCGAAGTTGTCGGTGAACGATAGTTTCAGGTCGTTAGAACCCGCTTGAACGTTCCAGTCTTTGTCTTTCGCGTTCTCAGTTTGGTAGCTCTTACCACCCATCTGAGCGTTATCAGAACGCATGTCTTTCAGTTGAAGCATTACCGCTTCACCGTTATCCGCACCGATTTGGAATGATTTAGTACCGTGAGTACCGTTAAGCAGTTTGTTACCACCAAAAGACGTGGTTTCTGCGATACGGTTTAGTTCGTCGTTTAGTGCTGTTACTTCTTCTTGAATCGCTACACGCTCAGATTTTGAGTTTGAGCCATTTGAAGATTGTAGAGACAAATCACGCATACGTTGCAGGATGTTCGTTGTCTCATTCATTGCACCTTCAGCAGTTTGTGCAATAGAGATACCGTCGTTCGCGTTACGAACAGCAACATCAAGGCCGCGGCTCTGAACGTTCAAACGGTTAGAGATTTGTAGGCCCGCAGCGTCATCTTTTGCGCTGTTGATTTTAGAGCCTGAAGCTAGGCGCTCCATCGATGTTTGTTGTGCGCTATTAGCATTGTTTAGGTAACGTTGCGCTGTCATCGCTGAAACGTTTGTATTTACATTCACTGCCATGGTGATTTCTCCAATTGATTTTCCGGTATAGCGGTTTCCGACGTCTCGGAAAACCAAGTAGTTATCTCTAAGTTACTATTAATAACGGCGTGAGTGCTGAAACCTTTAGAAAAAAAACAACAAAATTAAAGAAATAGCGATAAAGGAGAAGAAAGCGTGACTAGTCGTGAAATTATCAAAAAAAGATAAAAAAAACGCTAAAGTTGTCGAGGAGTCAGTCGGGCAAAAAGTTGTGTTTTTATTAACCAAAGGGCTTTGGTTAATAAAAACACCGTTATAAAATTAAACTTAATTTATTAGCCTAGCAGCGTTAAAGCTAGATTGGGAGCTTGCTTAGCTTGAGCCAAAATAGTGGTGCTGACTTGTTGTAGTATTTGTTGCTTAAGCATCTGAGTGCTTTCTTTGGCGTAGTCGGTATCTTTAATACGACTATTTGATGTCGCCAAGTTCTCATGAACATTTTCAAGGTTATTGATAGCATGATCAAAGCGATTTTGCATTGCGCCGAGTTCGGAACGATGGCTATCTACATACTTCATCGCTGTATCTAAAATAGAGACTGCACGCTGAGCACCACCTACATCAGTCACATTGATGTCATCGACTGACTCGTAATAACCCGCCGACATCGAAAGCTCACTGGCTAACGAACCTGAGAAAGAGATCGTGCCTGCCGTGTCTTCACCAGACATATAGATCTGAAGCTGCCCTTCATCATTGACGGAAGCAGAGACGAGATCCGTTTGACCATTAATATAAGTCGCCAACTCTTCGATATCGTCGCCTTCTTTCGCGTTGATGGTGATCTCTTGTGGCTGACCAAAACGGTCAGTAAATGACATTGTCATATCATTCTGATCGGGCTTCACTTCCCATAAGTCACTTGCCATGCCGTTGGCAACATAGCTAAAACCACCCATGTTGATGTCGTCAGTACGCATGCTTTTTAAACCGATCTGCACAGCCTCACCTGAACTGCCACCGATTTGAAATGAAGAGCTACCAAAGCTACCGTTAAGAAGTTTTTTACCACCAAATGAGGTGGTTTCTGCAATTCGATTTAACTCATCATTTAAGGCGGTCACTTCCTCTTGGATCGCGGTTCGTTCCGATTGGCTATTCGAGCCGTTACTCGCTTGTAGTGACAAATCCCGCATGCGCTGCATGATATTGGTGGTTTCATTCATCGCCCCTTCTGCGGTCTGCATAATGGAAATACCGTCGTTAGCATTTCGAACAGCAACATCAATGCCACTCATCTGTGTTTCTAATCGATTCGAAATTTGCAAGCCCGCCGCATCGTCTTTTGCACTATTAATACGGCTCCCTGAAGCCAAGCGCTCCAAAGATTGGTTCAGCATGTTGTTGGCATTAGAGAGGTTTCTCTGGGCCACCAGCGCTGAGACATTCGTATTAACAGTTATAGCCATAGACCTTCACTTACAAAAAGATGAATAAAAATCACGATTGCTCTTATATCGACCAGTTCATATAAAGCTTTAATAAAAAAGGAGCCCTGAGGCTCCTTTTCTTTACTGCATACGAGGTTATTTACTTAATCGTTAATGCACTCAACATATCAGTCGAAGGCGCAAAGTAGTAAGCGCCTGTCACTGCTTTAGTGAAACGAAGCAGTTGGTCTGTTTTACCATCTGTCGCGCCGTACATACTCTCTAACATCGCATCAAAGTTATGACGAACATTACAGTAAGCAATGAACAGTAAACCATGATCGCCCGTAGCGGTTCCGTAAGGTAGGCTATGGCGAACAATCTTAAGGCCTTTACCTTCTTCTTTGATATCAACACGGCCTACGTGAGACGCAGCAGGAACATCATCAAGTTCAATTGAATCAGGCTTAGTTCGACCAATCACTTTCTCTTGTGCCGACACATTCAATCTATTCCAAGCTGGCAGGTTGTGTACAAAACGCTGCACCATCACATAACTACCACCAGCAAATTCACCTTCAGGAACAATCGCTACTTCAGCGCGCTGTGCGTCTTTCGGGTTTTCAGTACCATCAACAAAATCAGTCATATCACGAGAATCGAGGAAGCGGTAACCGTAGGTTTCATCAACGACTTCAACGTCCGCAGCGACTTCAGATAGTAATTTGCGTAGGATAAAGAAGTGCAGATCATGTCGATTTGAATGACAGTGAATCAGAACATCAGACAATGTGCTCGGTGCAGTGATATCACCCTCACCAAGCTCAGGAAAATCAATTAAGTCAGAAGGCGCAGCTTGCTCGAACTTATCCCAAAAAGCCTTTGAGAACGCAACCGATGCAGTTAAGTACGCATCTGGTTGAGTTTGATTAAGCTCGGCGATTAGATTCGGAAGCTTTTGAAGTTCCGCTAATACATTAGCAGCGTTAGCATTCACTTTTAATTGAACGTAAAGAGCGAAAGGCCCAGCTTCTGGCAAGATAGCACTTTGAATTTGAGACTGCTCATTTGAGATGTTAAGCATAGATTAATCCTTTCATTTTTAGCTTCTAAGTATAATTGTGAACGGGACAAATGTTTTGATGAGAATCAGTCTTCGTGCTCGACCGCTTTAAAGCAATCTTTAGCGGTATGACTATTGGTTAGATAAAGTGCTAACCACAGGAGTAACAATAAAGTTACCCCATTCGACCAACGAAACCATCCGTTGTCCAAATAGATTAAATAAAGGGTATGTGCTCCCTGTGCCAAAATAGCGATCATGGTTACCCAACGCCCCCATGACACCACTTTGTTCAAGCGTTTTCTATCTGGTGATCTCAACCCAAACAACCACATAATAAGTAAACTAGGAATGCTCAATGCGATCCCAATGTAGAACATGTGGTGATCTGGATAAATAATTTCGAGGATATCAGTTCCCGACTCTCTGCTAGCGCCAGCAACGATGAAAACAACCAAAGCTTTCGCCAGAAATAACCAACCCAACCATAATAAGATTGGGGCTTTCAAAAAACCGTTCTTATCGTATTGTTCTATGGAGTACCGCACAAATCTCACTTTCACTTAGTTTCAAACCAACACTTTAACGCAAATCATTCATACTTAACTAGGTTTGCGTTATCTTATTAGCTAATCCGCTTTAATTATCGAACTCAGTATGAAAAAGAAAACTAATACGCCGTCTGTTGAATCTCAACAAGAAGCTATGAAGATAGCCAAAGCAACTCAAAAGCCAGCTCAAACCAAAGAACAAACCAAACTGATCGCTCAAGGTATCGAAAAAGGCATCGCACTCTATAAAAAACAACAAAAAGAGCGCAGTCGCCAAGCAGATAAAGCCAAGAAACGCATACAGAAAGAAAAGCAGACTCAACAAGCTAATCTAGATGAAGAGAACAGTGTAGATACCAGTGTTGAAACAACATCAAACCACGCCAGTAAATTGCCGTGGCTACTATTAATCATAAGCTGGATAGGCTTCGCGATTTATTTGATGAAATAACAGGATAAACGTATGAAAAAGGAATGGGTTGCTTTGGCTATGAGTGGAACCCTTTTGGGATGCACGACACCGACTTCATCTCCTCACAATGAAGCGGACAAAGTACAAATGGATTTCCACGGCCTTATCAATATTGAGCAGTGCGAGTATAAAGGGGAGGTCACGGGTAGCGAAGGCCACTGGTATAGTTACCTCTTTTTCCTGAACGACACCTTGATTCAGGGCGCCATGAATGAACTCAAATCGAATACGATTGAGCTAGGCGCAGATACAGTGATATTTACACTTCCCCAAGACTTTAGCACTTCTGTCACGATGCTTGGCACAGCCTATCTGTGTGAGTAAGAAAATAGACAGATAAGTAAACCAGCATATCTGTATGCTCTGATTTTGCGACGCCCAAAAGAAAGCCAGCTTTCGCTGGCTTATGCACTAAATCCAAGGCTTGTCGCTATATCGCCTTTACGTTCTAGAACCCACTGACTATCAAACGGCCCCCAGTCGGATAACTGGTAATAACCATCATTATGACGTCGCCCATCTTGAACAAACATAAGTTCGATACCGATCCCCGGTAGCGCCTTGAGTACATCTTGAATCGTACGACGAGGCCAACCCGTTTTTTCGATGAGTTTAGGCACATTTGGCCTATCAAGGCTTTCCACTAACAATGCTAAATATAGCCGCCTTGCAAAAACAGGACTCAACTCCATTGACACCTCCTATATATGTGCAGCTCAATTATTTCTTTTTTCGCTGACAACATGTTGAGGCTGATCAATAAGTCTCCAATAGTGACATTTTCTTACTGTTTTTTTTCACTCTATGAAATATTCCTCACTCTATTTTGTCTGAATTGCCGCTTCCTGATAGGATTCAACTCATAACAATGAAATAAAATCACCCAAAGGAAGAATAATGACTATCACTATGTTTGGTATCCCAAATTGCGACACCATTAAAAAAGCAAAGAAATGGCTCGAAGCTGAAGGTATCGAGTTCGAATTTCACGATTATCGCAAGCAAGGCATCACAGAAGAGCTAGTAACAAGCTTCTGCTCAGAGCTTGGTTGGGAACTTGTGCTGAACAAACGTGGTACGACTTATCGCCAACTTTCACAAGAACAGAAAGAGACGTTAACGGAAGACAAAGCCGTGTCTCTGCTTGTTGAGCAACCGGCAATGATTAAGCGCCCAATCCTAAAAGTGGACGGTAAGCTTCACATCGGATTTAAAGCTGACCAATACGCCGCTATTTTTGCTTAGAGCACCGCATTTATATCGAAAGACAACCGGACGTTGATCACTGATGCAACGCCCTAAAAATTAATGACTATACGTTTTATTTAAACAAGGAATTCAAGGATGACAGATAGCCCAACTTTGGCTCTGGCAAAAGATCTCATTAGCCGCCAATCAGTAACGCCTGAAGACGCAGGTTGCCAAGACTTAATGATTGAACGCTTAAAAGCGCTCGGCTTTGAAATCGAAGTGATGGTATTTGAAGATACCACTAACTTTTGGGCTCGCCGTGGCACAGAAGCACCTCTGTTTGCTTTTGCTGGTCACACAGACGTTGTGCCAGCAGGTCCAATTGAACAATGGAACACCAAGCCATTTGAGCCGACTATAGTCGACGGTTTCCTTCACGGCCGTGGCGCAGCAGACATGAAAGGTTCCCTGGCTTCAATGATCGTTGCCGTAGAGCAATTCATAGCTAAGCACCCTGATCACACAGGCTCAATCGGCTTCCTTATCACATCAGATGAAGAAGGCCCTTTCATCAACGGTACGGTACGAGTTGTTGAAACGCTGATGGCGCGTGGTGAGAACATCGACATGTGTATTGTGGGTGAACCATCGAGCACCGAATACGTGGGTGATGTCGTAAAGAACGGCCGTCGCGGTTCTATCACTGGCGATCTAACGATTAAAGGTACACAAGGCCATGTTGCCTACCCTCACCTAGCGAACAACCCCGTACACAGTTCTCTGCTTGCAATCAATGAGTTGGCAACGACTGAGTGGGACAAAGGTAATGATTACTTCCCACCAACTAGCTTCCAAATTCCGAACGTAAGCGCGGGTACGGGCGCATCAAACGTCATTCCTGGCGAGTTTAACGTTCAATTTAACCTGCGTTTTAGTACAGAATTAAACAACGACATCATCGTTGAACGCATCACATCAATACTCGATAAATACGATTTCGAATACGACCTAAAGTGGACATTCAATGGCGACCCGTTCTTAACAGACGCTGGCTCGTTGCTTGATGCTATCGTGGATGCAGTTGGTTACGTGAACGACGTGAAACCCGCGCTATTGACTACCGGTGGTACATCTGACGGACGCTTTATTGCGCGCATGAAAGGGCAAGTGGTAGAACTAGGTCCGGTTAATGCAACCATTCACAAGGTTAACGAATGCGTGAAAGTGGCTGATTTAGAGAAGCTCACTGATATGTACGAAAGAACATTAGTGAATCTTTTCGCCAAATAGTGTTTCACCAGAGATTCATAGCATCCCATTATTGAGAGACGCGTTATGACACCAGAGCAGCTTACCGGACAATCAGATTCTCATCTGGAACCTAACCTGATTGGCACCAAGACATTCTTGGTTCACAGTGATGTCAAAGATGATCTGAACAATTTGATTGAAGCTGCTCAACTTGCTGGTTTTAAAATGGAGATTGCCAGTGGCTTTCGCGACTATGAAAGGCAATCTCTGATTTGGAATCGTAAGTTTTCTGGTCAAGCGCCGATATTAGACTCAGAAAGCCAACCACTTGATGCTTCAACACTCAGTGAACAACAAAAGTTGTCGGCGATCCTAAGATGGTCTGCGCTTCCCGGAGCGAGTCGTCACCATTGGGGTTGTGATTTCGATGTCTTTGCTCGTAATCACTTACCTGAAGATATACAGCTGCAATTAGAGCCATGGGAATACCTTACTGGCCACCAGCAAGTGTTTTATCAATGGTTATCTGTTCATGCATCTCAGTTTGGATTCTTCTTTCCGTACAACCAAGACCTTGGCGGTGTGGCGATTGAACCGTGGCATATTAGCCACCGTAAGGTATCAGACTCGTGCTTATCACAGTTATCACCTACTTTACTTGGCAAGCAACTCCAATCTAAGCCAATATTAGGGTATGAGATTATTATGGAGCAGCTAGACGCAATCTATGCACGCTTCGTAGCAAATATCAATCATTAGGAGCGCTTATGTTGGAGTGGCTTACAAACCCTTGGGTTATCATCATCATCGTGGTTAGCGTTGTGGTAGGTAATATTGCTGCGCTCAAACAGACCGCCAATATGGATCTGACAGGTCGTAACAAAACAGAGAAAGACTTAGATAAGCTCAATCAATTAGATAAGCTTAACCAAGAGAAAACTCAAAAAGATGAGTCAACCGACAACAAAAACGCTTAATGTTGTTACTCTGATGGGCCAACCTAATTAGCGGAAAAATCGCTGCTGATTGCTCAACGAATATAAAAAAGAGGACACATTGTGTCCTCTTTTTTATTGGTTTTAGCTAATCATAGAGCTGATATGACTCAGCTCTATGATTTATTTTGTCGTGCTTACTCAGCTTTCGCTTCTTTGTCATCTTTGGTTTGGTCAGCAATATGCGCGAGTACCGGAACCATTGACTTAAGCAGCTCTTCTTCTACTGGTTTACCTGACGCATCCGTCACGTTGATCGACGTACGGTTGCCAAGGTCACCAAATAGGAAGTTGTATGTACCTGGCGCCAAATCGATAGGCTGTAGGCCAATTTCTTCCCAGAATTCATCATCTGGTGCAGCGTACTTCGCCTTTACCGTACCCTGAGATTGATTACGTTCTTCAAGCTCAAAGCCCATCGTCGGTAACAAGGTAGGCAGACGCTGCCAGAATACGTTGTATGGTGTACGAGCAATGATCACAGGGAAACCGCTGCGGTCAGCACCCATTGAAATTGGAATACGCTTCACCAACTCTTGCGCTTTCAGCGCAGCTTCAGCACGAAGGTTTTCATCGTACTTAGCCATGACTAAGTTGGTTAAAAACGCGTTATAACGCTCTTTATTGGTTGCGGTTACTGGTTTCTCTTCAATACCTTCACGCCAATCAATTAGGTTGATCTTGAAGCCATGGCGGTTATTTGTTTGGAAACGAGCGATAGAGTAGCGACTGCCAATCTCTACATCTTCATCTTCAGAAACCCAAGTTACCCAATCGGTCTCAATCTCATTCTCTGATTGTTCACGAATACCAATACCACGTTGAGCCAGCATATCTACTGCTGTTTGCCACACTCGGTCTGCTTCTTCAGCACGAAGAAGCCATAGCGTCACTTCACCGTTTTGACGCTCGGCACGAGCGCCCGGGATCAGCTCAAGAACCTGCTGTGGTGGACGAATATCCACTTTACGACCGGTACCACCACTAAACTCACCGCTTGGGATGTCAAAGTTTGGGTAAAATTGAGGTTGAGCATCTTCAGGCAATTGCCACTGTGAAAACTCAGGTGTTTCTAAGTATTCGAAATCATCTTTGGCTTGGCGACGTTGAGTCGGGCTGCCAGAACATGCTGTAAGAACGAAAACAGCCAGTGACCCAATCACTAGCTGGTGAGAATACTTCATTTATACTCCTAAATGCCGAAGGTTCGCTTCGGCATCACTTCATACGTTTTTAGTAAATGCACGCTTCAGTCATTGCTTGAGCAACAACAGGTTGAGCTGGCTCTGACAGTTCAGTCAGCGGTAGACGTAAGCCACCTTCAGCAATCAGACCCATTTTGTGAACCGCCCATTTTACGGGAATAGGGTTAGACTCAACGAACAGGTTCTTATGTAGAGGCATCAAACGCTCATTGATCGCTTCTGCTTCTTCAAACTTACCTTCTTTCGCTAGCTTGAACATGGTTGCCATATCAGCGGCTGCAACATTATTGGTTACAGAGATCACGCCATCGCCGCCACGCTTAACAAATTCTAAGCCAGTTAAGTCATCACCACTTAGTAAGATAAAATCTTCGCCACAAAGTTCACGGTGAATTGCAATTCTGTCGAGATCACCCGTCGCATCTTTCAGTGCAACGATATTTTCGATCTCAGAAAGACGAGCAACGGTTTCTGGTAACAAGTCTACAGCAGTACGACCCGGTACATTATATAGAATCTGTGGAACGTCGCTTACTTCAGCAATCGCTTTGTAGTGTTGATACAAACCTTCTTGAGTCGGCTTGTTGTAGTAAGGCGTTACGCTCAGGCAACCAGCAATACCAGAACCATTTAATAAACGGCTGAATAACACTGACTCGTGAGTTGCGTTTGCGCCTGTTCCTGCAATAACAGGAATACGACCATCTGCAAATTCAACGATCTTATTGACGACTTTGACATGCTCTTCAATAGTGAGTGTTGAAGACTCACCAGTTGTGCCAACCGCAACCAGACCATCACTACCTGCAGCAATATGGTGCTCAACTAGCTTTTTAAGGCTGTCGAAATCCACTTCACCATCTGTGTTAAATGGCGTAACTAGCGCAACTATACTTCCTGAAAACATGTCTATCTCCCTTAATTTATTCTTTTTGCATGTTACTGTAAGCCAATCAATAAACACAAGACATTAAAGTGGCTTACTGGCAACATCTGCATTAAATATTGTTGTATGTTTGAGGTAAGACGACTTCTAACGGCGTTCTACCTATAAATTTGGCTAACCTTTATTCAATCTAGCGGATGCCGCATCGCTGGATGTCAGTAACAGGTAAGCTGTTTCTTCTTGTTCGTTTCTTGTTTTTCACACACTAGATATTCCTATCCTATACAGCACGCGAGAAGCAAAACGCCTCATAAAAAGCCCCGCTCGCACGCTTATTCCTCGTGTTAACTGTGCTAACATGCAGCATCAATGGAATATATAGAGACGTGATTTTATGACTCAACATCTAGTAATCACAGCTGTGGGCACTGATCGCCCAGGTGTATGCAACCAAGTGGTTCATTTGGTCACCCAATCAGGCTGTAACATTATTGATAGCCGTATCGCCCTATTTGGTGAAGAGTTTACGCTTATCATGCTACTGTCTGGAAAGGCAAACAATATTACCCGGGTTGAAACCACCCTGCCTTTGCTTGGCCAAGAGCACGACTTGATTACGATTATGAAGCGAACCTCGCCTCATGATGTGATTGAGAACTCCTACACGTTAGAAGTTTTCGTTGAGTCAGATGACAAACTCGGACTGACCGAGCAGTTCACTCAGTTCTTCGCAGACCGTGATATCGGCCTCGACTCGCTTAGCGCACAAACCATCAACAAATCCAAGATTCAGCTCGATAACGACCAATTCCATATCTCTATTACCGCTTCTGTGCAATCAGAATGTAATTTGATGCAGCTACAAGAAGAATTCAATTCGCTGTGTCAGAGCCTATCAGTTCAAGGCTCGCTCAACTTTATCAAAAACAGTTTTTAAAAAGGAAATATCATGAATACGCTAACGGCTGGTGTTCCAGCACCTGCTTTTTCTCTTCCAGATCAAGATGGCAATATCGTATCTCTTGGTGACTTCAAAGGTAAAAAAGTCCTTTTCTACTTTTACCCAAAAGCAATGACCCCTGGTTGTATTGTGCAAGCTGAAGGCCTGCGTGATATCAAAGCACAGCTTGATGACCTAAATGTGGTTGTTTTAGGTGTGAGTGTTGATCCAGTCAAACGCCTACCAAACTTCGTTGAGAAGAAATCTCTGAACTTCACTCTGTTATCAGATGAAGATCACAGCGTTGCTGAGCAGTTCGGGGTTTGGGGCGAGAAGAAATTTATGGGCAAGGTTTATGATGGCCTACATCGTATTAGCTTCCTCATTGATGAAGAAGGTCAGATTGAACACGTCTTTAATAAGTTCAAAACTAAAACTCACCACGAAGTGGTTTTAGATTACTTCAATCAAGAAGCTTAAGGTCAATTTGAGTGCGTTAATTATTTAGGTTTCCCACTCAAATTAAACGAATGCAAAAAAGGCCGAACATCATAGATGTTCGGCCTTTTTCTATAATAAATCAGTTATTTTTGATGCTCAGGCTCATCCTCTAAAGCATGGCTTGGCAGAGCGTTCCAAACCGCTTTCACTAAGGTCGCCAGTGGTATGGCAAAGAATACCCCCCAGAAACCCCATAATCCGCCAAACACTAATACTGCAACAATGATCGCGACCGGGTGAAGGTTCACTGCTTCAGAGAACAGAACCGGAACCAACACGTTACCATCTAGCGCTTGAATGATGCCGTACGCAAGTAACAGCCAGTAGAACTGAGGTTCAAGCCCCCATTGGAACAAGCCAACAATTGCGACAGGAACGGTCACAGCAGCAGCGCCGATATATGGAATCAAAACCGAAAAACCGACTGCGACCGCTAGCAGTGCTGAATAACGTAAATCTAGAATTGCGAAGGTTACGTAACTGACACCACCGACAATTAGAATTTCTAACACTTTACCGCGAATGTAATTTGAGATTTGCTGGTTCATCTCTACCCAAACCTTAGTCGCTAGACGGCGGTTCTTAGGTAATACACCACTTGCCATGCTGATCATTTCTTCTTTATCCTTGAGCAAGAAGAAGATCAAAAGCGGTACAAGAATCAAGTAAACCGCAAGTGTCGCTAAACTCACAAGAGATGCTAAAGAACCTTTCACTACGCTTTCACCGAAACCTAGCGCTTTGTTCTTTGCGTTAGACATGATCGATTCAACAATCTGTAGGTTGGCTAATTCAGGGTAGCGTTCGGGAATCGTCGCAATGAACTTTTGCAAACTACCATACATGCTCGGAATATCATTAATAAGGTTGCCCACTTGCTCCCAAATCGTTGGTACTAAACCAAACAGTGCCAGCAGCATCAGGCTAAAGAACATCATGATCACCAACATCACCGATGGTGTTCTTGGCACACCAAGTCTTTGAAGTTGGGTAACGGGCCACTCAAGTAAGTAAGCCAAAACAATAGCAACCAATAATGGCGCAACGAGATGACCAAAGAAGTAGATCGTAATAAAGCCGAATAGAATGATGGCAACCAAACTGACAGCATGTGGATCAGAGAAACGTCGTTTATACCAACGATTGACCATTTCAAGCATCTGACTGCGATTCCTTTTTAGTGATGAGGAGATGGTGGTAATTAGAACAAACCTCTGTCATGACAACATAAGCTTGCTTAGACAAAAAAGTAACAATATCTTTCATCGAGCTGTTATCAGAAACATAAATTGACAATGATTGGCCTACTTCTAACTTTACACTGTGACGCTTGGCTAATAATAACGCCATTGGGCATCGCTCTTGGCGTAAATCTAGAATATTAGGTGTCATTCTTGGGCTCGATGCTTATTATAAGGGTCGTATTGTAATCTGTTTTTGAAAACGCGCCATCATTCATTCATCTTCCTTTATGATAGCGCACGTACTTGGCAAAGGTTAAATCAGATAAAGAACCAATTTGCATTGCACTTGTCTTACTGTCAGAAGAAACGGAGTATTACTGACTAATATGTTTAAACGCGCTCGTTCAATTGCTTGCTTATGCATCGCAGCTACATTAAGCACCCCAACGTTGGCAAACACCAACAGTTTGGAGCTTCCAGATATTGGCACCGCGGCTGGTGGCACACTCACTATCGATCAAGAACTAATTTATGGTGATGCCTACATGCGCATCATTAGAAGCAGTCAGCCTATCGTCAACGACCCGGTTCTAAATCAATATATTGATACGCTAGGCCACCGCCTTGTCGCGAACGCGAACGATGTAAAGACACCTTTTCAATTCTTTATGATCCGTGACCGCAACATTAACGCGTTCGCTTTCTTTGGTGGCTATGTAGCATTGCATTCAGGTCTGTTCCTGCATGCACAATCTGAAAGTGAGTTAGCTTCAGTATTAGCGCACGAAATCGCGCACGTTACTCAGCGTCACTTAGCACGTAGTATGGAAGATCAAGCTCGTCGTTCCCCAGCGACCATCGCAGCACTTGCAGCCTCGGTATTATTGGCAATTGCAGCTCCTGAAGCGGGTATTGCAGCTCTAACAGCAACGACTGCAGGCAACATGCAAAGCCAAATAAACTACACACGTAGTAATGAAAAAGAAGCGGACCGATTTGGTATCAACACACTTGCAAAAGCTGGGTTCGATGTAAACGCTATGCCGCGTTTCTTTGGCCGTTTAGCCGATGAATATCGCTATGCGAGTACACCACCACCAATGCTATTAACTCACCCATTGCCAGAAGATCGAATCACAGATTCACGAGCTCGTGCTCGTAGCTATCCACCACTAAAACTGGCGCCTTCGTTGGATTACCATCTAGCAAGATCCCGCATTGTTGCACGCTACGCGGGTATCAATAATGATGCTGCTCTCGATTGGTTTGAACGTAAGCTGAAAAAAGCGCCGAAAGCGTTAGTTCCATCATTAGAATACGGCCAAGCACTGGTTTACCTTGATTCTAAAAAATTAGATAAAGCAGCGCCGATTTTAACCAAGCTCATCAACAGCGATCCAACAAACCTATTTTATTTAGATGCGATTTCAGATCTGCATATCGAGCAGAAAAAGCCTGAAATTGCGATTAAAGAACTCAAGTCAGCACTGGTTCGTCAACCGAATAACTCAGTACTAACCATTAACTACGCCAATGCGCTAATTGAAAATGAAGAACTTCAAGAAGCCGTTCGTGTATTACAGCGTTACACGCATGACACCCCGAACGACACCAATGGCTGGCATCTGCTTTCAAAGGTAAACATTAACCTAGGTAACAGCGACGAAGACCTTGCCGCTCGTGCAGAGATTTTGGCATTGCAAGCTAACTGGAACAAAGCGATTCAGTACTATACGCAAGCAAGCCAAATCGCAGAACTCGGTAGCCTAAAACAAGCGCGTTACGATGCTCGAATTGACCAATTAATGATTCAGCGTGAACGTTTCTTATCGCTACAGTAAATCGCTCAGCTCGCTGCAAGTAAACGAAAAACGAAAGCTCAACGGATACAGTGAAGAAGCCACTCGAATGGCTTCTCCTGAAAATCAAACCAAAAATAATAATGAGGAAGAACCATGTCTGTCGTGATTTATCATAACCCACGTTGCTCAAAGAGCCGTCAAACTCTCGAACTACTTGAAGCTAACGGTATACAACCAGAAGTTATCAGGTATCTAGACACGCCTTTAACTGTCGAGCAGCTGAAAGTACTTTTCACTCAACTGGGTTTTGACAGTGTTCGCGAAATGATGCGCACCAAAGAAACTGACTACAAAAAAGCAAACTTGGCTGATACATCAGTGACTGATGAGGAGCTTTTCTCTGCAATGGCCAAGAATCCAAAACTGTTTGAGCGCCCTGTGGTTGTCGCGAACAACAAAGCAAAGATTGGTCGTCCACCAGAACAAGTATTAGAGATTTTGTAAGCCAATATGAGTATCAACATCCTTGTTCTCTACTACAGTCGCCACGGCAATACTCAAGCTCTAGCAAGACAGATTGCACGAGGGGTTGAATCCATCCCGAACTGCGAAGCCATGCTAAGAACGGTGAACGACGTGTACACAGTAGAAGAGCAGCCTGATTCGCGCTATCAACCAACAGATCCTATTGCGACCTTGCAAGATCTCCGTTCTTGCGATGGTTTAGCACTAGGTAGTCCAGTATGGTTTGGCAATATGGCTGGGCCAATGAAGCACTTTTGGGATAGCACAACATCACTATGGATCAATGGCGATCTTATAGACAAACCCGGTTGCGTATTTACCTCATCTTCATCACTGCATGGGGGTCAAGAGACCACACAACAAAGCATGATGCTACCTCTGCTTCATCATGGCATGTTATTAGTGGGTATCCCCTACTCAGAGCCAGTACTACACACCACTCAAACCGGCGGCACACCTTATGGTGCAAGCAGTACTGGAGAGAGCGCTTCTTTAAGCAAAGATGAAATTGAGTTAGCGCAAAACCTAGGTAAACGCCTAGCGCGCATCGCCATAAACCAGAAGGGAATTTCTCAATGATGTATATGCCAGAGAAGGCTATGTCTCCCAAAACCAAGTTATTTCGCTACCTTGCGCTAGCGGGTAACTTGTCACTTTTATTCTGGGTAGTCGCTTGGCAGATGACACTTTCGCCGCACCCTCATCTAAGTAATATAACGCTTGCGATTGCTTGGGCTATACCACTGTTACTGCCATTACCAGGCATTCTAGCAGGCAAACCTTATACGCATGCTTGGGCGAATTTCGTCTTAATGCTCTACTTCCTACACGCATTAACTATTTTGTATATAGACGGTGGTGAGCGATTATTAGCGGCTGTAGAACTACTCCTGACTACCTTAGGGTTCGCGGGTAATATCTTATTTACTCGTTTCAGAGCAAAAGAGTTGGGCATCAAGCTCAAGCGTCTTTCTGAAGTAGAAAAGAAAGAGAAAGCTAAGTTCGAGCAATAACTTAGGTTCGGTTACCTTTAGCTAGTACAAGTAGAAAAAGCAACAATAAACAAACAAAAAGCCCTGCGAGATTTCTCTTGCAGGGCTTTTTCATGAATGCATTTCAATCCGCAATGTCAGTAGACCATTACTAGCGAACCCATTCGTATACTAGACTTGGCTTAGCATGTACTGGCGCAACAACTGTTAGCTCTTCCGAGCCAGACGTATTCGTTAGCTCAGCATCCGCTTTAGCTGATAACTTACTACCTTTGATGACTTGAACACTTGGGTCTGCTTCGTTAACCGTCGCTTCTGCGCCATCGTTCAGGGTCGTATCAGTAATAGCTGCTGAATCATCGCCTACAGACATGGCGTTGTCTTGCGTTTCAAATTCAGGGCTCACTTCAGGTTCAATGTAAGATTCTTCAACCTTTGCGACTTGGCGAATGCTTTCCACTTCTTGCTCAAACTCTTGTTGAGTCGACAATAAGTGAATTCGGAACGTCACTTCGTTGTTTTGAATCTTGAGAATATCTAAACTTGCAACTGAATTTAGACGCTTAAGTGCGTTCTCCAGTTGGAAGAAATCCTGCGCGTTATTCAAGCTAATAAACTGCGTTAATATTGATTCCGAAGATTCACTGGCTACGGTAACCGCACTTTTACCTGCGTAGTAGTTGCTGATTTGGTCGACTAGCTTCTTAGAAGTCGTAGCGCTGTTACCCGACACTGAACCGCTCACTGGCGATGTTGGTGCGCTCGTCAATTGACTCGGCTTTTGATCGTACAAAGTCCAACGTAAACCTGAAGATTGAGCCTTAATCACCAACACAGCATCAACAGGGTAACGCTGACTCGCTTTACTGATTGGCGTAACAAAGCTGCCCCACAAATCAGAAGTCGCAATACCTGTAATATCATCAAAGTCACCCACAGGTAGCGTTAGAGGCAAGCCGCGCTCTTTTGCGTTAGCTTGTAAACCTGCCGCTAATTGTGAGTTGGAGTGTTCCCACACAATATTTTTGTCGTAGTTGTCTTCTTCTACGAGCCAAACAAGAATGTTTGAACGAGTATCAGGCCAGTACGGTAACTGCGCTTGGGTCAATAGAGAACGGATTTGAGCACCGTTAAAACGCATGCGCAATGTTGATTGGTCATTGCTCTCGCCAAAACTCATTTGAGACATGTACTGCGAACTCTTACGCATCGCCTTTTGAATGGTTTCGTTCGATGCAACATCAGTTTGGCCAGTCGCACGTATCAATACCTGCTCCATACCGGTATTTCTTGCCACTTGTTCTGGCTGCTTGTTTTCAGCGTTAATCGCAACTTCAGCACTAAAAATATCTACTTGAGTTAATGCATAACTCGGAGAGGCTAATAGTGCCATTAACAAAAATGCTATGTAGCGCATACTGATCCTAATATTCAAATCTTGTGCCTAGATGATAAGCAACTATGGATTGGGGGGCAAGGTCGATAGCGCCCACTGTGTTTAATAACCACAAAATATCACCTGACCATGATAAATCGTTCACTTGTAAACTGTATTTCTTCTTATTTTGATAGCAACAAACATCACTAAGATAAATAAATTTGATCTATTTGGTATAGCAATCGATTGCTAAGTGATAGAATCCTGCGAATTTTATTTTCCACTTTTCATATAACGACCAATTTAAGGACTTCACATGAAAAATGCTTTGCAAGGTGCGCAAATGCTGTTTGTAGCTTTTGGTGCACTTGTATTAGTGCCGCTACTAACTGGGCTTGATCCTAACGTTGCACTCTTTGGCGCGGGTATCGGTACTCTTTTATTCCAACTGATTACACGCCGCTCAGTGCCAATCTTCTTAGCATCTTCTTTTGCATTCATCGCACCTATCATGTTTGGTATTCAAACTTGGGGCATTGGCGCAACAATGGGCGGCCTAATGGCTGCGGGTGTTGTGTATGTCTTAATGGGCGCATTGATTAAAGTTCGAGGTGTTGCTTTCATCCATAAACTACTTCCACCAGTCGTGGTTGGCCCTGTAATCATGGTGATCGGCTTAGGTCTTGCACCCGTTGCAGTAAACATGGCGTTAGGCAAAACCGGTGATGGTGCTGTGCAACTTATCGATGCTGATGCAGCATTATGGATCTCTTCTATTTCACTACTAGTGACGATTGTCATCAGTGTTTTCTCGAAAGGCTTCCTTAAACTACTGCCTATCTTTGGTGGTATTGTAGCGGGTTATGTAACGAGCTTAGTATACGGAGTCGTTGATTTTACCCCTGTCACTCAAGCAGCCTGGTTAGCACTACCTAACTTCACAGCACCAGAATTTAACATCAACGCTATCTTCTTTATGGTGTTTGTTGCTATCGCACCAGCCGTAGAGCACGTAGGGGACATGCTTGCTATCTCTAACGTAACCGGTAAAGACTACCTTAAAAAGCCAGGTTTACACCGTACTATCACAGGCGACGGCGTGGCTACAATCGCAGCTTCTATGCTGGGCGCTCCGCCAAACACAACCTACAGTGAAGTAACAGGTGCAGTAATGCTGACGAAAGCATTCAACCCAGTGATCATGACTTGGGCTGCTGTTACTGCTATCGTTCTTGCATTGGTTGGTAAGCTAGGCGCACTACTTCAAACGATTCCGGTTCCTGTAATGGGTGGCATCATGATTCTACTGTTTGGCTCTATCGCAACAGTGGGCCTTAACACACTCATCAAGAACAACGTTGACCTGCATAAATCACGTAACCTTGTGATTGTGGGTATTACTTTAGTCTTTGGTATTGGCGGTATGGCCTTTGGTATTGGTGACTTCAGCCTACAAGGCGTAAGCTTGTGCGGTATCGTGGCGATTCTACTTAACCTAGTACTTCCAGAAGAGCTAGGTGACAATACTGTGGTAGACAAAGCTCAAATCGATTAATCCATCGGTAGTGCTAGATTCAAAAGAATCACAAACCAACAAGATCAAAAAAGGGAGAGCGTCGAATGCTCTCCCTCTTTTATTAATACGGCTAATTCAGCGAGTTAAGAAACGGTTTGAGTCACTTAAGCTGAAACCGAATTACTTAGTACCGAAGATTTTATCACCAGCATCGCCAAGACCAGGAACAATGTAGCCCTTGTCGTTTAGCTTCTCATCGATTGCAGCTGTGTAAAGCTCAACATCTGGGTGCGCTTTTTCTAGAGCCGCGATACCTTCAGGTGCAGCAACAAGGACAAGCACTTTAAAGACTTTACAGCCTTGCTCTTTTAGTAGATCAAGAGTTGCAATCATAGAACCGCCAGTCGCTAACATTGGATCAACAACTAGAGCAATACGCTCATCAATGTTAGATGCTAACTTGTTGAAGTACGGTACAGGTTCTAGTGTTTCTTCATCACGGTAGATACCAACTACACTAATACGAGCACTTGGCATGTGCTCAAGTACACCATCCATCATACCTAAACCAGCACGTAGGATTGGTACTACTGTTACTTTCTTACCCTTGATTTGGTCAACTTCTACTGGGCCATTCCAACCATTAATGGTTACTCGCTCAGTTTCGAAATCAGATGTCGCTTCATACGTTAGAAGGCTACCCACTTCTGTTGCTAGCTCGCGAAAACGCTTAGTGCTAATCTCACCTTCACGCATCAGGCCAATTTTATGTTTTACTAGCGGGTGTTTCACTTCAACAACTTTCATTTCCAACTCCGGCAATATTTAAACAAACCTGTAGATTATACACGAACTGTGTGGTTATTTCAGAATCTTTATTCTAATAAAAAAAACCGCGCAAACGTTTGCTCTTCGTAATCAAGCCCTGTTAGAATAGCGCCGTTTTCACATCCAACTTAAGTTCGAGGACTATCCCGTGAGTGGTAATACTTCTTCTCTAAGCTACAAAGACGCTGGTGTTGATATCGACGCAGGTAATGCACTAGTAGACCGTATTAAAGGTGCAGTTAAACGCACTCGTCGCCCTGAAGTGATGGGCGGTATTGGTGGCTTTGGCGCCCTATGTGAACTTCCAACGAAATACAAAGAGCCAGTACTGGTTTCAGGTACTGATGGTGTTGGTACTAAACTTCGCCTTGCTTTGGATCTGAAAAAACACGACACCATTGGTATCGACCTAGTGGCAATGTGTGTGAACGACCTAATCGTTCAAGGTGGTGAGCCGTTATTCTTCTTAGACTACTACGCAACAGGTAAGCTAGATGTAGATACAGCTGCAGACGTTGTTTCTGGTATTGCTGAAGGCTGTGTTCAAGCTGGTTGTGCACTAATCGGTGGTGAAACGGCTGAAATGCCAGGTATGTACGAAGGTGACGACTATGACGTAGCTGGCTTCTGTGTTGGTGTTGTAGAAAAAGCTGACATCATCGATGGCACTAAAGTAGCAGCAGGCGACGCACTTATTGCTGTTGGCTCAAGTGGTCCACACTCAAACGGTTATTCTCTAATTCGTAAAGTTCTAGAAGTTTCTGGTGCTGATAAGAGTGAAGAACTAGAAGGCCGCACAATCGGTGAGCACCTACTAGAACCAACTAAGATTTACATTAAGTCAGCGCTTAAGATGATTGCTGAGCATGACATTCATGCTATCTCGCACATCACAGGCGGTGGTTTTTGGGAAAATATCCCACGCGTACTTCCTGAAGGCACTAAAGCAGTGATTGATGGCAAGAGCTGGGAATGGCCTGCTATCTTCAATTGGCTACAAGAGAAAGGTAACGTGGAAACATTTGAAATGTACCGCACTTTCAACTGTGGTGTAGGCCTAGTTGTGGCTCTACCTAAAGATCAAGCTGAAGCAGCTGTTGAACTACTGAAAGCTGAAGGCGAAAACGCTTGGGTTATCGGTGAGATCGCAAACGCTGAAGCTGGTGAAGAGCAAGTAGAAATCAAATAAGTGATGTATTCACTTATTTAGTTAATCAATGAGGACCTAATGGTCCTCATTTTGCTATTTGGCCCGCAGAAAACCTTAGTTTATGTAGGTAAATTGTAAACAGTCCTGTTAACTAATCGTATGACCCACTCTATGAAAAATAATCACTCAAATAAAACCAGTCACTCTAAGAAAAACATCGTTGTTTTAGTTTCAGGAAGCGGAAGTAACTTACAGGCAATTTTAGATGCCTGCGATAACAATATGATTGATGCTTCTGTTAAAGCTGTGTTCTCAAACAAAGCAGAGGCTTTTGGGTTAGAGCGAGCAAAGGCCGCAGGTGTTAACGCACATTCTGTTAATCCAAAAAACTTTGGTTCACGCGAAGAGTTTGATCATGAATTGATGGTTCAAATCGATGCTTACCAACCCGATTTGATCGTGCTCGCGGGCTACATGCGTATTCTAAGTTCAGAGTTTGTTCACCATTACGCAGGGAAAATGATCAACATCCACCCTTCTCTACTTCCTAAATACCCCGGCTTACACACCCATCAGCGCGCTATTGATGCGCAAGATAAAGAGCACGGTACAAGTGTTCACTTTGTAACAGAAGAACTCGATGGCGGACCTGTGATCTTACAAGCTAAGGTACCAGTTTTTGAAGACGATGATGCTGACATGTTAGCAAGCCGAGTCCTCACCCAAGAGCACTGTATTTATCCGATGGTCTGCAAATGGTTCGCTGAAGATCGTTTATTAATGGTAAACGGGCAAGCGATCTTAGACGGTATAGCATTGGGCAAGCACGGTTACGCAGAAGAGTAGTTCGTCAAAAACTAAATCAAATAAAAAGGCCGCTTACTGATCTTTTGGTTCAGTAAGCGGCCTCTCTTTTGTTCAGAGCAAATAATACTACCCGGAGGTTTTAGCTCAATGGCTCAGTCGGTGCTTGGCTCGCAACTTTTTTAGGTGCGTAAGCAACATCTTCTAACGCTTGATGGTTGTTACCTATCAGCTCACCAAAATGAAACAGCGCATATTCGCCAGGCTTCATTCTAAACCACTCCTCATTGCATGTAAGAGGTTGAGTTGCCACTACGGTAACTATATCGTTCGGCGTGGTCTCTTCTTGGAAGTTAATCTCAACGTCTTCATCAATTAAGCTCGCGTTGCCAAAAGGCGCGCGTCTTGTTATCCAGTACAAATGATTGGTACAGTACGTCATCACATACTCACCATCACTCAACAACATGTTGAAGACACCTTTATCTCGTAACTGGTCACAACACTCAGCAACAAAGCGAAACATGCCTTCCATGTCTTGAGGCGGTTCAGGAAAGCGATCCTCGAGCTGTTTTAATAACCAACAAAAAGAGAGCTCACTGTCCGTCTCACCTACCGGTCTGAAACGACCACTGATAAGATCATCGTAGTCTGTTAACTGACCATTGTGAGCAAAAGTCCAGTATCTTCCCCAAAGTTCGCGGGTAAAAGGGTGAGTATTTTCAAGATTAACCCCACCACGGTTGGCTTGACGAATATGACTGACAACAGCCTGGCTTTTAATTGGGTAGTTTTGAACCAACTCTGCGATCTTAGATTCACAGCTAGGGTTAGGATCTTTAAAAGTACGAAAACCCTTTCCCTCATAAAAAGTGATACCCCATCCATCACGGTGTGGACCTGTGTTACCTCCACGCTGCATCAGACCAGTAAAACTAAAACAAATATCAGTTGGCACATTCGCGCTCATACCGAGCAATTCACACATGGTTTAATCTACTCCCTATTAAAACCAGCAGAGCCTAAGCTGTGCTTTAAATCTCTGTAAACGACTATTCCATTTCTTTTTCAACAAGTTGAATCACAATATGAATAATCTTAATGTGAACTTCTTGAATGCGATCTGCGTAACCAAAATGTGGAACTCGGATTTCGATGTCTGCACAACCTGCCATTTTACCGCCATCTTTACCTGTTAGGGCGATGGTTTTCATGCCTTTCGCTTGAGCAGCTTCAATCGCTTTTAAAATGTTGCCAGAGTTACCAGAAGTCGACAAACCAAACAGCACATCACCTTTACGGCCTACCGCTTCTACATAGCGAGAAAATACGTGGTCGTAACCAAAATCATTACTCACGCAAGATAAATGGCTAGGATCTGAAATCGCAATACCAGCATAACCTGGGCGGTTCTCACGGTATCGACCAGTAAGCTCTTCCGCGAAGTGCATGGCATCACAGTGTGAGCCACCGTTACCACAAGAAAGCACTTTGCCTTCTTGTTTGAATGAGTCGGCAATCAGTTTTGCAGCCGCTTCAATTTGAGCGATGTTGTGGTCATCACTCAAGAACTTGTTAAGAACGTCAGCAGCTTCGTTCAATTCACTTTTGATTAGGTCTTGGTACATAAGGCTTATCTCTTATATTTTGTTACGCAACTTAAAGTACGTGAAATGAGAGCTGAGGGTTTTTCCCTCTTTTAACTGAGTTTACCCACAAACATGAAATAGTGTCGACACTTAAGCCCAAAGATTGCCACCTTTATTAACCAGTCACTGTCGATCCGCCCAAATATTCACCACCAACCTCTCACAATTAGAATTTTAACTCTATTCAGATCGCTTTTTATCCAATTTAGAGTTTTACAAATATTTAATATTTTGTTTACACTTAACTGGTTAGACCTCTTACCTAAAACTTAATAACAATAAGTGATCTCTGAAAAGGAAATCGATCATGAACATATTGCTCTCCCTACTCGGCATGACCGTCATCTTAGGCGTCTGTCTTTACCATAGAGTTAGTCTGGTGCGTGCATTAGTTGTACTAACCTGCGCGATGATAGCACTCACACTGTTTGGCGGCGTCGCGATTACTGGTTGGCTTTGTTACCTATTAGCGGTAGCGATTTTTGCTGTACCGACTATTCGTCAAACCCTAGTAAGCCAAAAGGCGCTTTCTCTATTTAAGAAAGTTCTACCAGCAATGTCTCAGACAGAAAAAGAGGCTCTAGAAGCAGGCACTGTATGGTGGGAAGCAGAGCTATTCAAAGGCAAGCCTGAATGGAAAAAACTACAAAACATCGCCGATCCAAAACTCTCAGAAGCTGAACAAGCATTTTTAGATGGCCCGGTTAATGACGTGTGTGCAATGGTCAATGATTACCAAGTGACACATGAACTTGCTGATTTACCGTCGGAAGTATGGCAATACCTGAAGGACCATAAATTCTTCGCCATGATCATCAAGAAAAAATACGGCGGTTTAGAATTCTCAGCTTACGCTCAATCCTTGGTTCTACAAAAGCTAACTGGCGTGTCTAGTGTATTGTCATCAACCGTAGGCGTACCTAACTCATTAGGCCCCGGTGAACTATTGCAACACTACGGTACAGAAGAACAAAGAAACCACTACCTCCCACGTTTGGCAGAAGGTAAAGAGATCCCGTGTTTTGCCCTAACTAGCCCAGAAGCTGGTTCAGATGCCGGTTCAATCCCTGATTACGGCATTGTATGTAAAGGAGATTGGCAAGGCGAAGAAGTACTTGGAATGCGTTTAACATGGAACAAGCGTTATATCACTCTTGCTCCTGTCGCAACCGTTTTAGGGTTAGCCTTTAAACTACGTGACCCTGATGGTCTGCTTGGAGATAAACAAGATCTTGGTATTACTTGTGCGTTGATTCCAACGGATTTAAAAGGCGTCGAGATTGGCAACCGTCACTTTCCGCTTAACGTTCCGTTCCAAAATGGCCCAACGAAAGGCGACGACCTTTTTGTGCCTATCGACTTCATCATTGGTGGTCAGAAAATGGCAGGTCAAGGCTGGCGCATGCTGGTTGAGTGTTTGTCGGTTGGCCGTGGTATCACACTGCCTTCAAACTCGACAGGTGGCATTAAATCTGCGGCATTAGCTACAGGCGCTTACGCTCGCATTCGTCGTCAATTCAAGCAACCTATCGGCCGTATGGAAGGGGTTGAAGAACCACTGGCACGTCTAGCAGGAAACGCCTATGTAATGGATGCGGCAAGTAACCTAACCGTCGCAGGTATCGACCTTGGCGAAAAGCCTTCGGTTATCTCTGCAATCGTTAAGTATCATTGTACCCACCGTGGCCAACGCAGCATCATTGATGCGATGGATATCGTCGGCGGTAAGGGTATTTGTTTAGGTCCATCCAACTTCTTAGCGCGTGGTTACCAAGGTTCGCCTATCGCCATAACAGTTGAAGGTGCAAACATCCTAACTCGTTCAATGATCATCTACGGCCAAGGGGCGATTCGTTGTCACCCTTACGTACTTAACGAAATGGAAGCCGCTTATTCTGAAAGCAGCGATGCGCTTGATAAGTTTGATTCAGCGTTAGCAGGGCACGTTAGCTTTACTATGAGCAACCTAGTCCGCAGCTTGTGGTTTGGTTTAACCGATGGTCGTGGTTCAGATGCACCAACACCATTAAATAAAACAGATAAACAGACACAGCGCTACTACCAACAGCTTAACCGCTACAGTGCCAACCTAGCGCTACTTTCTGACATCTCAATGGCCGTTTTAGGGGGTTCATTGAAACGCAGAGAACGCCTATCAGCAAGACTGGGTGATATCCTGAGCCAACTCTACTTAGGTTCAGCAACACTGAAACGCTTTGAAAGCGAAGGCAGCCACGCTGAAGATCTACCGCTAGTACATTGGGGTATGCAAGACAGCCTAAGACAGACAGAAGTCGCTATTGATGAGTTTTTAGCAAACTTCCCTAGCCCTGTGATTGGTCGTTTACTTCGCGTTGTATTGATGCCATTTGGCCGTATTCGTCGCGCACCAAACGACAAGCTAGATAGCCAAGTAGCGCATATTATTCAAACGCCGAGCGAAACACGTTCACGTATCGGCCGTGGTCAATACTTAGAAGCAACTGAACATAACCCAGTAGGTAAGATTGAGAAAGCACTCGAAGTGATTCTTCAAGCTGAGCCACTGTTCGATAAAGTTTGTAAAGAAACGCATCAAAAACGCGCTTTCTTACGACTAGACCTTGTCGCTCAATTAGGGCTTGAGAAAGGCATCCTAACTGAGAAAGAAGCTGCGTTGCTTGTCAGTGCAGAGGAACACAGACTGTATACAATTAACGTTGACGACTTCTCTCCAGAAAAGCTTGCTGCAAAATCACAGTACCCAGATCAATCAATTGAGAACGTTGCCTAGCATCGATAACCAAGGCTAAACGAGACATTAAAATCGAACGGGTAGCTGAAGCAAACAAGCAATAAAAAACGGGACTCTTATGAGTCCCGTTTTTTTAATAACGACTATGATTCTTTACAATACCAACGCAAATCGGTCTTACACCAATGATTTATATGCCAATGCTCATACTTACAAAGACCATATAGATTGCAAGCTTACTTAGGTGCCTTTAACTGCATTTCTGGTTGAGCCTTTTTCTTCACTTTCACCTTTCGAACCACAAACCAAACCAACAAACCCAATAGAATCGCGATCACATTGCCCACCGCGATAATGACCATACTACGTTGCCTGTCATCTTCTCGCTTCTGAAGTATCATTAATTCTGCTGTGATACGCTTTTGCTCCTCAAGCGCTTCTGCTTGAAGGCGTCGTGACTCCGCTAAATCGATATCTTCAACAACGCTGTACGATTGCTCAGTAATTGGGAAAATCAGCGGACGCTGGCTTGAAGCATCAGTGGCATAAACCATCCCCGACCAGTTATAAATACCCAGTTCACCAGCGTAAGGTACCTCTAGAGACACTTTCATTGCATCAACCATAGCTTGGCCTTGTCTGTACATAACAAACTCATCAGGAGCCTTGTGCTCAACATGAACCGCCAAAGAGCTGGGCGCGATCATGCCTTGCTCGCCGGACACTACGATAGTATGAGGTAAACCCTCTTTGCGAGACTGGATAAAAGTAGTGGTAATGGGGGTTGGATACACGAGTACTTCTTGTTCTTGCGCTCGCAAAAACACGCCATTGCCAGAAGTAATACGCGCGCGGTATTTGCCCGGTTCAATATCAATAGGTAACGATACTGTGAATACGCCATCTCCGGCTTTTTCGTCTAAACCTGTACCGTCGTCGGCAAACTCTCCCATCACAACAGGGACCGGGCGCGCCTCTCTCACTAAAGACTCTTCGTTTTCGACAAACTTAGTAAACGTCACCTTGAGCTTCACGCGATCCAGAAAATCACGCAGAACAAGAGGTTTGCCATCTGAGGTCAAACGAGCGGTGAACTTGATGTGTTCGGTTTGATACAACTTATTTGGAAATTCGTTGGCATCCAAAACCAAATGAGACAATAGTTTAATGTTGTTCTTAGGTGAGACTTTACCTATCGCTTGCCAAGGGCCTGGCATTGGCTTATCAATAGAGACAATGTCCATAGATGATTCTTCGTACCAACGGACGTTATCAGCATTGCGCCAAGAGTAGTATTTCTTGCCATCAGGGCGAACCAAAACGACGGGTTTAGAGTTATCGGCTCGATAAATCACAAAGGTGACTTGTTCAATACTGGGATCAACGCGAAAACGGTTATCCAATAAACTCATTACGGATTCCGTTGCTGCATGTAAGCTAAAGCTTAACAGCAATAAGTAACCGGTAGCCAATACCCTTAACATACTTTCTCCCTACTGACGCCAAAGGCAGCTTCCGCTTTTCTCGACGAGGTCTAAACGATTTTGATGCGCTTCTACTTCATCGGCCGTAGCTCGTAAAACCTTTAGGGATTTTCGACCACTTTCTACTCTTCGTATACTTTCGGCTTCGCCTTCTTGTTGGCCAGCGTTAAATTGTAGCGAAGTTTGCCCACCCGTCATCAATAAGTAGACGTCGGCTAGGATCTCCGCATCGAGCAATGCGCCGTGGAGAGTACGGTGCGAGTTATCAATACCGTAACGGTCACATAAGATATCTAGGTTGTTTCTTTTACCTGGGAATATCTTCTTCGCCATTGCCAAGGTATCGGTGACTTTGCAGTAGTCATCCGTTTTACCTATCGCTGGATTAAGCTTCTCAAACTCATAGTCCATAAAACCCGTATCGAAGGGCGCATTATGAGCCACCAGCTCCGCACCTTTGATAAAGTCGAGAAACTCTTTATGTATATCTTGGTATTCAGGCTTATCAATCAAGAATTCATCGGTAATACCATGAACGCCAATCGCCTCTTCTTGAATCGCACGATCGGGCTTGATGTACACGTGGAAATGACGCCCGGTCAACCTACGGTTGATGATCTCTACTGCACCAATTTCAACGATGCGGTGGCCCATATAGTGAGGACCACCTTCTGTATTCATACCTGTGGTTTCGGTATCGAGTACAACAATGCGCTTATTTTCGTTCGAACTGTTTTTTTCGTTCGTGCTTTGTTCTGGAGTGCTACTGGTATTCATAAGGATAACTGTGTCAGACTATGCCGATAATGTGCTTGAGGTAATAGTATCAAATCATGACGAAACAAGTTGAAATTTTCACTGATGGTTCTTGTTTAGGTAACCCTGGTCCGGGTGGCTATGGTATCGTACTTCGCTACAAAAAAGTCGAAAAGACACTAGCAGAAGGCTTCACGCTAACAACCAATAACCGTATGGAAATGCTCGCCGCTGTTGTTGCTCTCCAAACCCTCAAAGAGCCTTGCTCTGTGATTTTGACCACCGATAGCCAATACGTACGCCAAGGTATCACACAGTGGATTCACAACTGGAAAAAGCGAGATTGGAAAACAGCTGATAAGAAACCTGTTAAAAACGCCGATCTTTGGCAAAGGCTTGATAAAGAAACTGCTCGTCACACCGTTGATTGGCGCTGGGTAAAAGGACATGCGGGACACAGAGAAAACGAAATGTGTGATGACCTAGCGCGAACTGCGGCTGAGAATCCAACTCAAGAGGATACTGGTTATCAACCAAGCTAATTATCTTAGTTCAATTCGATGTAACATTTGAACCAAGATAGTTTCTCGAACTGATTGATAACTTATTAAAGAAATTGATAATTTCTTAGCCCAATGAATAGATGAAAAGCCGACCTCTAGTCTAACACTGATCATTTAAGCATTTTCCTGATCAGTTGAACGATCCTGCAGATGGTTGACAATACCCTTAAGCACTTCTGTTTAAGGGTATTTTTTATGCTGTCACACTGGTTAATCGATGTTGACGATTTTGCTAATCCAGAATCTCTTTCTTTGTTCCAAAAAGACCTTCCGCTAGATTGGATAAACCAAGCTTTATCTGAAACGAACAAAGCGAGTATGCGTCGTAGAAAGTTACCTGCCGAACTTGTTGTATGGTTAGTCGTTGGTATTGGTCTCTATCGAGATAGACCGATTACCGATGTACTCGATAAACTCGACCTCAAATTGTCTAACTCATTGGGTGAGTCTATTGCACCTAGTGCGATTCCCCAGGCGAGAAAGCGCCTCACCGCTAAACCTTTAGAGTCATTATTCTCAATCACAGCAAAGCACTGGACACAGTCGGAAGATGCGGGTGATAAATGGAATGGTTTGAGCCTATTTTCAATTGATGGCACACAGTTTAGAACGCACGATAACCCAAGCTTAGCTGAGCATTATCAATATGTTTACTACCGAAAAGACAGGCACACTGAATATCCAATCGTTCGAATGTGCGCACTCACATCCCTACGGAGTCGACTTATTCATGATGTGGCTTTTGGGGAAAGTTCTAAAGGTGAAATTAGCTATGCAAAAGATTTAATTTCATCAGCTGTCCCGAATTCATTGACCATTTTTGACCGTTGCTACCTGAGCGCAGAGCTTATGCTTAACTGGCAACGAGAGCATGGGACAAGTCACTGGATGACGCCCATAAAGTCGAATGTGAAGTATGAAACCATCGAGCAACTCGATGATGATGGGCGAGATCTGATTGTAGAGATGAAAGTCTCTCCACAAGCTAGAAAGCAAGACCCGAGCCTCCCGGAAACGTGGAAAGCGAGGCTGGCTCTATACCCCGATGATGGTGAACAACAACCCAATCATATACAAGGGCTGCTGACTTCTCTAACAGATAGAAAATACAGTTTAAAATCATTATTAGACGTGTACTTCGAAAGGTGGGAAATCGAGAAGAGTTATGGCGAGATTAAGCATGACATGCTTGAAGATGAAATTCTGCTCCGCAGTCAATCTGTAGAGGGTGTAAAGCAAGAGGTATGGGGTATCCTTATCGCGTATAACTTAATCCGTCTGGAGATTAGCCGAATAGCAAAAGAGGCAGAAGTCTCACCACTTAGGATAAGCTTTACGATGGCACTTCGAGATATTCAAGATGAGCTAATGTGGTGTGCTATCGCTTCTCCAGGTTCTATTCCCAAAAAGCTGCGAGCTATGAGAGAGCGAGTGAAACGTTATATTTTGCCCGAAAAACAAAAACGGCCCAAAGGTAGGACCGTTCGTTTTAGTAAGACTCGCTACACTGTGCGATCTAAACACCTTAAATGATAGGTGTTGGACCTCTAGTCGGCTTTTTCTGTATTTAGCGGGTATGAAGCTTTGGCTGAATCCATTGTACGACGCGTATTGGTTCTAAAGCTCGCTCCAACAGGAGAAAAACGTCGTTTAAGGTGCCAATGAGGCTTAATCGGTTTGAGCGGATAAGTACGCTTGCGAGCAACAATAAAGTATTGGCTTCCCGCAAAGGATGCACAACCGCCCAAGCTATTCTCTAACCACGTCCACATCGCCTGATATTTACTCATCGGAAACAGCGCGTAGGTATCACAGTGGATCACTTCATAATTTAGTACACCTAACCAGTCTTTAACTCGACTTGGCGTATACATGCGCCCACTCCAAGGTAAACTGTTTCTTCGCCAAGGTAGTAAACTCGCAAGCCCAGTAAGACTAAACGGATTAAAGCCTGTGATGATAATATAGCCATCGTCCATCATCACTCGGTCAACTTCTCTCAATAACCTATGTGGGTCATTGCTATAATCTAATTGATGACTGAGCACCACAACATCAAAACTTTTCTCTAAAAAGGGTAAATTATAGCCATCCGCTATCACATTATGTAATGGGTTCTGGATATCTAGGTTTACTTGATGTTGAATGTTGCATGTGCAGCTAGAAATCTCACTACTGAGGCCGCCGAGCTTGAGCATGTGGTAACCAAAAAGCTTTGGACACCACTCATCGAGTCGAGTTTGAATTGATTCTCTCAACCAGTCCCCATTGTGCAACTGTGCCCAAGTGTAAGGACGCTCAAACTTCTTTCTGCTACGCGCTGGCTTCATCAATAATCTATCTCACTTATTCTGTCTCACTAAAAGTGACTGGAGATCCAATAATGTTACATATCAAAAGCATACCTGCATTTAACGATAATTACATCTGGCTGATTGAAAATAGCGATCGCCGTTGTGCTGTCGTCGACCCTGGTGATGCGGCTCCAGTATTAGAGTACTTGGCACATCATGAGCTAACTTTAGATGCAATCTTGATTACACACCACCACCATGATCACATTGGTGGCGTTCCAGAATTAGTAAGGCAACACCCTGGCGTTGATGTAGTGGGCCCAAAAAACGAACCGATCCCAACGTTGACTCACCCTGTCGACGATGGTGACCAGTTAGAGCTGTTTGGCGAAGTCTTTCTAGTACTTGGGCTCAGTGGACACACCGCAGGTCACATCGGTTATGTCGGTGATGCTAAGTTATTTTGTGGCGATGTATTGTTCTCAGCGGGTTGTGGTCGAATCATGGAAGGCACACCACAACAAATGTTTGACGCGCCGAATAAGATCACGGCACTTCCTCAAGAAACGGAAGTCTATTGTGCACACGAGTACACAGCAGCTAATGTCGCTTTCGCACTTGCCGTTGAACCTGATAACCAACATTTGCAGCAATATCGAGACCAAGTAAACCGACTGCGCGCTCAGAATAAGTCGACCATCCCCACAAATTTGAGACAAGAGAAGTTTGTGAACCCTTTCTTACGTTACACAGAGCCAAGTGTAGTTAAATCAGTATCTAATCGTACCGAGCAGACCGATCCTTTATCAGTCTTTACCGCTTTACGTGCGTGGAAGAACGAATTTTAACAAATCCATACTTGTCACTCATAGGGAGTGGCAAGTATTATCAGCAGCCGTTTATTAAAAAGGCTGTAACATGCGAGTTAAGTACAGCTGGGCTTTGGTATTACTACTTTCTGGTTGCCAATTAACTCAGTCAGAGAATCCAGACCAAGCTTCCGAGCAAACCAACACATCTCCTACTAAAGAAGTTTCTCAAACGAACGTTTCATCAGAAGCGACCAAAGAAGAATCCAAAGTTGAAGCACCTATCGTTACTCCACAAACACAAGAAGATGTTTGGAAACGCATTGCGATGCAACTTGAAATGGAAGTACCCGACGAAAAGAAAGTCGACTACTACCGAACTTGGTATCTAAAACACCCTAGTCACCTCAAAACCGTCTCACAACGTGCTGAACCTTTTCTTTATCTGATTACGACGAAGATTGAAGAAAAAGGGTTGCCATTAGAATTGGCACTATTGCCCGTTGTAGAAAGTTCTTTTGATGCGTTTGCCTACTCTCATGGCAGTGCTGCAGGACTATGGCAATTCATTTCTGGCACCGGCAAAGACTACGGGCTAGAACAGAACTTCTGGTATGACGGTCGTCGTGACGTAGCCGCTTCTACCGATGCGGCATTGGATTTCCTTTCGGACCTAAATAGACGCTTTGATGGCGATTGGAACCATGCGATTGCGGCCTACAATAGTGGTGGCGGTCGAGTAAACAGCGCAATTCGTAAGAACAAGAAACTAGGTAAACCAATCGACTTCTTCTCTCTAGATTTACCAAAAGAGACCAGCAGCTATGTTCCTAAGCTACTCGCGCTGGCTGATGTAATCGCAAATCAAGAGAAATATGGAATTGATATTCCAGCTATTCCTAACAAACCCGTATTAACTCTGGTGAACCCAGATGAACAGCTCGATCTCGCGATTGCTGCTAGCTACGCAGGTATTCCAGTTAAAGAACTGCAAGGCTACAATCCGGCTTATAACCAGTGGGCGACGGCACCAGAAAAACATCAGCAATTATTGCTTCCTCTAAGCTCTGTTGAGAAGTTCAACAAAGAAGTGGCAGCTAATAAAGGCAAAGGTATGAAATTGGTGCGCTATAAAGTGCAATCTGGCGATAGCATCAGCGTACTGGCGAGTAAATACAGCACCACCAGTAAAGTGATTCGCTCTGCAAACGGGATGAGCAACAACAATATCCGTATTGGTCAGCACCTGCTTATCCCAACCTCAACCAAAGACGACAAAACATATGCACTAAGCGCTTCAAACCGCCTAGCTAACACACAGTCGAAGAGTCGCGGCCAATATAAGCTCAGTCATACAGTAAAAAGTGGTGACAGCTTATGGACGATTGCGCGCGCAAACAAAGTCTCTCACCAATCGCTGGCTAAGTGGAATGGTATGGGGCCACGCGACACACTTCGAGTTGGTCAAGAACTGGTCATCTGGAAGAATAGTTCAGACGGCTCTATCATCCGCACTGTCTTCTATAACGTAAGATCAGGTGACACAGTCAGCGGTATTGCATCAAAGTTCAAAGTAAAAAGTGCAGATGTTGTAAAATGGAACACTTTGCAGAACAAGAAATACCTACAGCCAGGACAAAAACTGAAGCTGTATGTTGATGTAACTAAGGTAAGTGTATGAACCCGTCAAGCAACCCACTCGTCATGCTGTTGGATATTTTCCGTTCACCAACGGCTTGTTTCTTAGCGCTTTATCAACGAAGTGCTTGGGGATGGCAACCCTACGTCGTATTAATACTCAGCCCATTTTTATTTTGGGGTGCCTATTTTTCAAATGTAGATTTTGCATGGTTAAGTTCAGAATTGTCACAGCAACTGGCTGAAACTAATCCTGACCAATTGGCGTTACTTGACAGCAATACTCTACTCGCGAGCGAAATCATCAGTGATGTATTTGGCCGTACACTAAGCATTGCTCTGTTGGCATTCTGGTTTAACCTCGCAACAAAGCCAAGCCAACATCAGCATAGTTACTGGAGATGGTTTGCCGCTTCATCGGTTGTGATGTTCCCTGCGGTTTTAGGTGATGTAGCAAGCTACGCAAGCCTACTCCTCAAACATGGACAGGTGATGAGCTACGCCGCTGACTTGAACAGCTTAAACGGCTTAATCAAGTTACCACTAACCAATGACTGGTCACAGTTCGCGAGCTCATTACCGCTTTTGTTACCTTGGTACATCGTGCTAGGTTATGCAGCAGTGCTGACGTGGACTGAATTTGAACGCGGACAAGCACTGGTCATCTCTGGTTTGCCATGGGTTGGTTACTACCTAATCTGGGCTCTCTACATTTTAATATTCTAAGCTTGAGTCGATAAAATAAAGGCTAGAGGATACTCACTAGTCTATTTGTTTCATTAGCTAATTATTAAAAGTAACCACTGTGCAAATAGCTAATTGCCATTGGCTTGTTACTATCTAGCCTTAAAGGTCACTCGCATTGGGTTATGATCAGAAGCGTCCGTAATGGGCGCTTTTGCTTTTTCTACCTCTAACCCTCGATAGAACACGTGGTCAAGCACCAAACCTGTCATAAACTGAGTTCGGTTATCAGGGTCAAAAACAACCTCGGTCAGACCAACTTTTTCCAACGCCTCTTTCAATACCGCAAAGCGAGCTTCGCTCCAGCTGTTAAAATCGCCAGCAAAAATGACTGGTCCGCGATATTTTTGCAGGTTATCGGTTAGGCTTTTAAGCTGAGCTTTATAATCTTCGGTGCCAAACGTAAAGTTCACGGCATGGATATTAATGACGGCAAGCTCTTCTCCATTACTTAACTGATAGCGAGACCAAAGTGCAGATTTAGGCAGTTGAAGCCAAGGCTCTTCATGAGTATATGCACAAGCTTCGATCGGTAAATGGGTCGCTAGACTAAGCACACCCGCACTTTGTTCAAAGACTTCAAACGCATTAACACGAGTACTTCCCCACTGTCCGCTTGTCACCCATTGACTAAGCTCTTTAGTCATACGTGCTTCTTGTAACAACACTAAATCACTTCCCTCCGTCAATTGATTCAGTTCATTCTGCCAGTTATTGCGGTTTTGCTTGTAGATATTCCACACAATTAGGCTCAATCCGTCTGAAACATCAATCGATTTAGGTAGTGAATTTTGATAGCAACTATAGGTATCGTTACTGGTGCTATAAGAGGAAGTAACCAGATTAGGTTTTTGAGGAATAACGAAGATAAGATGAAAACTAGCAACAACAAGTGTTATCAAAACTGCGATAACAATGATGGTTTTCTTAAACATACAACACCCACCAGAAATGAAAAAGGAGCGATAAGCGCTCCTTTTAGGGTAGTCGTTTTTTTATACAGCGTCTTCGTCTTCTTCGCCAGTACGAATACGTACCACACGTTCAACATCAGTAATGAAGATCTTACCGTCACCAATCTTACCGGTTTGAGCCGTTTCGATAATGGTATCTACGCATTGATCCGCAACTTCATCAGTCACGACAATTTCTAATTTCACTTTTGGCAAAAAGTCGACCATATACTCTGCGCCACGGTATAGCTCAGTATGACCTTTCTGACGTCCGAAACCTTTTACTTCAGATACAGTCATACCTGTAATGCCAACTTCTGCAAGTGCTTCACGTACATCATCAAGCTTAAATGGCTTGATAATCGCTTCAATCTTTTTCATGTTCATCCCTTAAACTGTACGAATAGCTCATTATCGGTTAGCTATTGTAAACATTCAATGAAAAAAGCCAGAGCTTTAAAGCTCTGGCTCGAAATTTATCATCTTGTTTAATTAGCGCTTTGAGGAAACTTTATTTAAGGCTTGCATAGTAAGCAGCTAGGTTCGCGATATCATCATCACTTAACATTGAAGCTTGAGCTTGCATTACAGCTGCTAAGCCGCCATTACGTTGCTTTGTTTTGTACGCGTTAATTGATGACACAATATACTGTTCATTTTGTCCCTTGAGATTCGGGTAACCGGGGATGACAGCGATTCCATCTGCACCATGACATGCTGCACAGATTGCGGCTTTAGCTTGACCTGCGGCAACATCCCCTGCCAGAGCATTACCACTCAATAGTCCAAATCCAATAACTAATCCTAGTGTAATTTTCTTCATTGCATATTCCATTAATTATTTTTATTAAAGTAACGTCAAATTGTGACACAAACTTTTTTTACTTGCTCCAAAGCGCTTCACAATCTTGACCTTCGTAGTTTTTATCTACGAATAAGCCTAAAACTGCGATCACTCGATCACCATCCATTAATATTGGTGTTCGACGTCGTAACCAACTTGGTACCTGATACTCTTGAAAGAGCTTCTTAAGCTTTCTGCTATGCCCGCGTCCAACAGGGTGAGCCGATAATCCTTCCGGATTAAAAATCACCCTTAGTGTTACGCTTTTATCCGACAAACTAAAGCTTTGCAAATCACGGTTGCTAGATACGCCCTCACTCATCGCTGAACTTAAGTGTAGCTCCCCTAAACCATCAGGCAGAACTAAGCTACCTTCCGCTGAAATATCACTTTGCCAGCTCGACAAATCTTGGGTGTCTTGTACCAAATAGAGCTGGTTATTAAAACGCCTAATCTCAACATCATTCAACACCAGCTTAGGATTGGCATCTGCCTGAGCGCAGGCTACCTCATCCCAAATAAGTTTTAGCTGCTTTTGGCTCGGCATAGGTTGATTGCAATGGTTCAACCACATTCTTAGCAAGCGTGCGCGCAGTAAATCAGAATGCTGAGATAAGGCCTCAATGCTTAGGCTTAGGCTTAGGCTCTTACTGCCCCTCAAAGCTTGCTGAAAGTGAGACTCAAGCAGTTCATCGAGTAGAAACTCTTGTTCTGCGCACAGTTGAGCGCTGCGACTGACCGACTCTCGAAAACTAGGCCATCGTTCAATTAATGTCGGCGTAACTTGGTGACGAATAAAATTACGGTCATAGCGCAGGTCTTGATTACTCTCATCTTCGACCCAAGTTAAACCCATATTATGAGCTGATGTTTCAATATCTGAGCGGGTCACCGACAGCAGAGGACGAAGCATGAAAGCTTTCCCAAACGGCATAATCTTCGCCATAGAAGAGAGTCCTTTTGGGCCACTTCCACGTTTTAACGCTAACAAGAAAGTCTCAAGTTGGTCATCAATGTGCTGACCCGTGACTAACACATCACCCGATCTGACATGCTGCTCAAAAGCTTTATATCGAGCGTCTCGCGCAAGCTTTTCAACGCTCTCGCCACTATTAAGATCTAATGATACTCGCTCTACAGCCAAAGATACCGACAACACATCACACCATGCTTGGCATCGTTCTACCCAGTAGTCGGCGTTTTCGCTTAGGCCATGGTGAACATGTACCGCACGACACTCAATGTCATGCGTTTGCGCGTACTGTGCCGCTAACTCTAACAAAACTCGAGAATCAACACCGCCACTGAAAGCCACGATCAATCTACTAGGCTTAAGTGCGCTTTGATGAAGTGCCGATGTAAAGGTTTTGATTAAGTGAGTCATGAGCGAGTGAACCATGAGAGTAGGTTTGACGGGGTATGTTCTAATAATAAAAAAGGGTTGGCACTGAGTCCAACCCTTTCATCATCTTGTTACTTGAAGCTGCCTCATTTCAAGGCACGCTTATCAGCAGTAACCGTAGCTCATTAGACGCTGGTAACGACGCTCAAGAAGCGCTTCATTATCAAACTGCTCTAGCTCTTCTAGTTGTTTGACTAGCATGTCTTTCATGTTCTGAGCAGTTTGTACTGGATCGCGGTGCGCGCCACCTAGAGGCTCAGGAATGATTTCGTCGATAAGTTCAAGCTCTTTAAGACGAGGAGCAACTAGACCCATTGCTTCTGCAGCTTGTGGCGCTTTATCTGAATCACGCCATAGGATTGAAGCACAGCCTTCTGGAGATATTACTGAGTACGTAGAGTACTGAAGCATGTTCACGTAATCACCAACGCCGATCGCTAGTGCACCACCAGAACCGCCTTCACCGACAACGTTACAGATAACTGGTACAGATAGACCAGCCATTACCTTTAGATTTTTTGCGATAGCTTCAGATTGGCCACGCTCTTCAGCACCAACACCAGGGTATGCACCCGCCGTGTCGATGAAAGTAATAATTGGCATGTTGAAACGCTCAGCCGTTTCCATTAAGCGAAGAGCCTTACGGTAACCCTCAGGCTTTGGCATACCAAAGTTACGGATCACTTTTTCTTTGGTCTCGCGACCTTTTTGATGACCAATAACCATAACAGGACGGCCATTTAGACGAGCCATACCACCCACAATTGCTTTATCGTCAGCGTAAGCGCGATCACCCGCCATCTCTTCAAATTCTGTGAATGCATGCTCCAGGTAATCTTTGGTATAAGGACGTTGAGGGTGGCGAGCAAGTTGAGCCACCTGCCACGCACCTAAGTCACTAAAGATTTTCTGTTTAAGCTCTAAGCTTTTTTTCTCTAGTTGTTCGATTTCTTTGTCTAGATCTACCGCTGCGTCACCACCGTGACGAGAAACGTCACGTAGCGCTTCGATTTTTGCTTCAAGTTCAGCGATAGGCTTTTCAAATTCTAGAAAGTTCAGGCTCATCTATGAATCCTTGTTGATTCAGCTCCACGTTAGCGAAGCTAAATTTTAGTTAAATTCGAGTTCTACTTGGCTATTTCCAAGCAGCTGTTTTAATTCGTCTAGTAATGTATCACTTGGCGTCACACGCCATTCTGTGCCCAATGTTAACCGCGCTCTAGCGTCGGCACGTTGGTAGTATACATTGACTGGGACCGTTCCGGCTCTATAAGGTTCTAAGATTTGACCAAAGCGTTCAAAAAATTGACCATTAATCTGGGATTGATCGATAGATATCGATACCCCACGAGCATATTTTTCACGGGCGCTTCCTAAGTCCATGACCTCGCGCGCGGACATTTTAAGCCCACCGTTGAAGTCATCAAAGCTGACCTGTCCAGAAACGACCACAATTTTGTCTTTTTCGAGCAATTCTGCGTAGCGATCGAGTGCATCAGAGAACAACATCACTTCCATTCGGCCAGATCGGTCATCAAGTGTCATTAAACCGATTCGTGTACCGCGTTTCGTGGTCATGACCCTAGCAGCAATGACCAAGCCTGCAATCGTTAATGATTGGTCACGACGCGTTGGCGTAGCATCTTTCAAACGACAGCTGGTGTATTTTGCTAACTCTTTGATGTAAGCATTCACCGGGTGACCCGTTAAATACAAACCCAGTGTTTCTCGCTCACCTTCAAGCCAAACTTTTTCAGGCCATTTAGGTACTTGAGTATACTTGTGTTCAACCTCTTCTGGAGCATCAGTCAACACACCAAACATGTCGGATTGACCAAACGACTCAGCATGGTGATGTTGGCTTGCAGCCTTAACTGCATCTTTCAATGACGCCATCATCGCAGCACGGTGAGGACCTAATCTATCTAAGGCTCCAGATAGAATCAACTTTTCGATAACACGTTTGTTAACCTTCTTCAGATCAAGACGCGCACAGAAGTCGAATAAATCTTTAAAGTAACCGCCCTTATTGCGCGCTTCAATAATCGCTTCAATAGGGCCTTCACCCACCCCTTTTATCGCACCAATACCATAAACAATCGCTCCGTCTTCATCGACATTGAATCGGTATAGGCCTGAATTGATATCAGGTGGAAGAAGCTTAAGCTTCATACGGAAACACTCATCAACAAGGCCAATAACCTTCTCCGTGTTGTCCATATCTGCGGTCATTACCGCCGCCATAAATTCCGCTGGGTAGTGCGTTTTCAGCCATAGTGTTTGATAAGAAACCAATGCGTAGGCAGCCGAGTGAGATTTGTTGAAGCCGTAGCCCGCAAACTTCTCTACCAAGTCAAAGATCTTCATGGCCAATTCGCCATCAACACCGTTAGCTTCAGCACCCTCTTTAAAGGTACCGCGCTGTTTTGCCATCTCTTCAGGCTTTTTCTTACCCATCGCACGACGCAGCATATCGGCTCCACCAAGCGTATAACCCGCCAGAATCTGAGCGATTTGCATTACCTGTTCTTGATACAGGATGATGCCGTAAGTCGGTTCTAATGTTTCTTTTAACGACTCGTGTTGCCACGTTTCATCGGGGTAAGATACTGCTTCTCGTCCATGTTTACGGTCGATAAAGTTATCTACCATACCTGATTGAAGAGGGCCCGGACGGAACAAGGCCACTAATGCGATGATATCTTCAAAACAGTCGGGCTGTAGACGCTTGATCAGGTCTTTCATACCGCGAGATTCCAGCTGGAATACCGCCGTCGTTTCAGAATTTTGTAATAAGTTAAACGACGCTTGGTCATCAAGAGGAATCGACTCGATACGAACCGGATCTTTACCCTCTTTTGCCAAACGTGGATTCACTAAGCCCAATGCCCAATCGATAATAGTTAAGGTACGCAACCCCAAGAAGTCAAACTTAACCAAGCCAGCGGTTTCTACGTCATTCTTATCGAATTGCGTTACTGGGAAGTTACCTTCCGCATCGGCATAAATAGGTGCAAAGTCAGTAATCGTGGTGGGTGAGATTACAACCCCCCCAGCGTGCTTACCAGCGTTTCGTGTACAACCTTCTAGAATTCGACATTTATCAATCAGCTCACGAACTTCTTCATCACCATCATAGAGTTCAGGTAATGCGGGTTCAGCGAGGAAGGCTTTCTCTAGCGTCATACCCGGGTCAGGCGGAACTAGCTTAGAAATTCGGTCAACAAAGCCAAATGGGTGGCCTAACACACGACCTACATCTCGAATTACCGCTTTCGCTGCCATGGTACCGAAGGTGATGATCTGCGAAACAGCATCACGGCCATACATTTCTGCAACGTGATCAATGACTTGGTCACGCTTATCCATACAGAAATCGATATCAAAATCGGGCATCGATACACGTTCTGGGTTCAAGAAACGTTCAAAAAGTAGATCGTATTCAAGTGGGTCAAGATCGGTGATATCCAATGCATAAGCCACCAAAGAACCAGCACCAGAACCACGGCCAGGACCAACAGGTACATCGTTGTCTTTGGACCACTGGATGAACTCCATAACAATCAAGAAGTAGCCTGGGAACCCCATGTTATTGACAACTTCAAGTTCAATTTTGAGGCGCTCATCGTACTCAGGCCTACGCTCTGCTCGGATTTTTTCGTCAGGGAATAGAAACTCTAAACGACGCTCAAGACCTTCTTCTGACTTCTTAATCAGGAAGTCTTCAATCGCTAAACCTTCGGTTGGGAAGTTAGGCAAGAAGTATTCGCCAAGGCGAACGGTTACATTACAACGCTTAGCAATCTCGACACTGTTTTCCAGAGCTTCAGGGATATCAGAGAACAACTCGCACATCTCTTCTTCGCTACGAAGGTATTGCTGTGCGCTGTAGTTTTTTGGTCGACGTGGATCAACCATTGTAAAACCGTCGTGGATCGCTACGCGGATTTCGTGAGCGTCAAAAAGATCTTCGGTTAGGAACACCACTTCATTCGTCGCAACAACAGGCAAATCTTCTTGCTCTGCCAGTTCTAATGCAAAGTGCAGGTAAGACTCTTCATCCGGACGCCCGGTACGAATAAGCTCAAGGTAAAAACGATCTGCGAAATACGTTTTGTAAAACTCAACGCTGCTCGCGACAAGTTCACGGTTACCTTTCAGTAACGCTTTGCCAATCTCACCATCTTTGGCACCCGATAAAATAATCAGGCCTTCTGCATGCTCAATTAACCATTCTTTATCGAGAACAGGTTGATGCTGTACATGACCACGAAGATAGGCCTTCGAGATCAATAAAGTAAGGTTGTTGTAACCCTTGTTATCCGTGGCCAGTATTGTCAACTTTGTTAACTCGTCACCAAATTCTGGAGACTGCATAACGAAGTCCGCACCAATAATAGGTTTAACCCCACACCCATGGGCAGTACCGTAAAACTTAACCAAGCCACAAAGGTTGGTAAAGTCGGTAAGTGCTAGAGCAGGCATACCCATTTCAGCTACTTTTTTTACTAATGGTGGCACCTTAGATAGGCCATCCACCATCGAAAAGTCACTGTGTACGCGTAGGTGAACAAATTTTGGATCTGACATTATTTTTCCTGAGTTCTAGGCTCAAGCCTAGGATTACAACTGTGTGTATTCTATTTTTTTCTGCCGCAAATAGGCAACTTTATTCGCTGCTACGTTTAAATCAATACGAAGCCCTAATCAATATAAAGCTCGAACCAATTTAAAGCGTTGGCCAAAGCACGTTAATCGATACCTAAAATACGTTTTACTGGTTTGAAGCTCTTACGGTAATGTTCGGTTACGCCGTGTTTTTCAATTGCTTCGAAATGCGCTTTAGTTGGGTAACCTTTATGTTTAGCGAAACCAAATTCGGGATGGATCTTATCAAGTTCTTCCATCTCTTGATCACGGACCACTTTAGCAATAATAGACGCCGCACTGATTTCAGCGACTCGTAAGTCACCCTTTACAATAGCCATACCGTCCATCGGCAGTTCAGGAACACGGTTACCATCGATTAATGCCATATCGGGCTGAATATTAAGTCCGGCAATGGCACGCTGCATCGCTACCATGGTTGCTTGCAGAATATTAAGTTCATCAATCTCTTGAGGAGAACAGCGACCAACAGACCACGCCAACGCTTTTTCTTTGATTTCAGGAAGTAAAGCAAGGCGTTTTTTTTCAGACAGTTTTTTGGAGTCGTTCAAGCCTTCAATTGGATTATTTGGATCAAGAATAACCGCAGCCGTCACTACATCACCAACCAATGGCCCACGCCCCACTTCATCCACACCAGCAAACAACTGGTAACCCTCAGGATACTCAAAAGGAGGAAGTTCTTTTTTCTCTTTTACTGCCATAATTATTCTCTTAGTGCTCTATAAAGCTATCAACGCTTACGCTTCAACAAATGGCTTATTAATAAGGTTCAAGACTGCATTGGCTGCTTGCTTGTCCGCGCCTTTACGAATCCAATGATGCATCTCAGTAAAGCGTTCGATCAACGCAGTATTGTCCGCTGAGAGCATTTTATCGACAGACGGAAACAAAAAGTCTGGGTGACACTCTTCAAGAATATGTTCTTTCACTATCTCTTCACCTGCCAAAATATTCGGCAATGAGACGAACTCGGTAATCGATAATTTCTTAACAATGTATCCCGTCAGTTTATTTACTTTGTAGCCAACGACCATCGGGCGTTTCAGTAACATACACTCAAGAGCAACAGTACCTGAGGCAAGCAGCACAGAATCAGCAGCGGTAATTACGTTTCTCGCGGTATCATCCACTAACGAGAATTCAAGTTCAGGTGCTGTCGATTGCCAAATGTCGGTAAACTGTTTTTTACGCTGTTCGTTAACAAGCGCAACAACAAAATTGATATCAGGGTATTTCTGCTTAATGCGTTGGCACGTTTCGATAAATGGTTGAGCAATCAAACTCATCTCACCACCACGGCTACCCGGCAATACCGCTAGCCACTGCTTATCTTGATCTAAACCTAAAAGCTCTCGAGCTTCCTGCTTATTTGGGTCCAGAGGGATAGCGTCTGCCAAGGTATGGCCAACAAATTCACAGGCAACATTATATTTATCGTAGAACGCTTTTTCGAATGGCAAGAAAGCAAGGACTAAATCAGTTGCTTTATCGATTTTAAAGATACGCTTAGGACGCCAAGCCCAAACTGAAGGGCTAACATAATGAACCGTTTTAATTCCAGCTTTCTTCAGATCTAACTCAAGTCTCAGGTTGAAGTCAGGAGCATCAATACCAACAAAGACATCTGGTGGGTTCTGTGTGAAATACTTAACCAGTTCTGCTTTCACTTTTAACAAGCGAGGTAAACGACCCAATACTTCAACTAACCCCATTACGGCAAGCTCTTCCATTTCGAAAAGAGATTCACAACCCAGAGCCTTCATCTTTGGTCCACCGATACCTACGAACTCAGCATTCGGATACTGGGATTTTATTGCTTTGATGAAACCTTCACCTAGCGTGTCTCCGGAGAGCTCTCCCACAACAATACCGACTCGCAGTGGTTCATTCGAAACAAAGTTAGAGCTATCAGTATGCGCATCTTGTTGTGCCATAATTTTCAATTCCCTTCTTGCCTAAAACAAAAAAGATCGCCTAACAAGTAGCGATCTTTTTGTTATACCAATCTGATGAAGTAATGATTGTCATACTCATGTTGACTGGTACATAACCACATCAAGTATTAACGAATAATACCGCGCTCAGAGTTCTCTAGCATTTCTAACATCGGAGTTATAGAAGTAAACTCTTTCGCCATTTCAACTAAAGCCACTTTCGCTTCTTCAAGTGTTTTGCCTGAGCGGTATAACTCTTTGTACGCTTTTTGTAATGCTCGGATTTCCGGTTTCTCAAACCCATTTCGCTTCAAGCCCACTAGGTTAAGACCAAATGGAGCAGCATGGTTGCCCTGCGCAAGCACGTACGGCAGTACATCTTGAACAACAGCAGAGCAGCCGCCAATATAAGCGTAAGCGCCGATTGAACAGAATGGGTGAATAGCAGAAAGCGCCATAACGCCAGCGTAATCGCCTACGGTTACGTGGCCACCAAGAATCGCATTGTTACCAATATGAGTATGGTTACCAACAATTACATCGTGCGCTACGTGAGCATTGACACAAAGTAGGTTGTCATCACCAATCACTGTGGTTGCTTTATCTTGAGTTGTACCACGGTGGATCTGAACTGCTTCACGGATCACATTACGATCACCGATCACAACAGTTGTGTCTTCACCGCCGTATTTCTTATCTTGGTTTTCTTCACCAATCACTGCGTGTGGGAAGATTCGATTTTGCTTACCAATTGTTGTGTGACCTTTGATCACAACATGTGACATCACTTCTGTGTCATCGCCAATAGTCACATTACCAGCAATGTAAGTGAAAGGCCCAACCGTCACGTTAGCACCGATTGTCACATCACCTTCGATTACTGCTGCCGGGTGAATTTTCGCTGTTTCATGAATCATATTAAAACTCTCTACGAGCACATTTAAGTTCAGCTGAACATACTACGACGCCGTCTACTTTAGCTACACCATTAAATGATGCGATACCACGACGCTCTTTTAAAAACTCAACTTCGATAACTAACTGGTCACCTGGCACTACAGGTTTACGGAATTTTGCTTTATCGACACTTGCAAAGTAGTAAAGCTCATTGCCAGAAGGAGCACCAAAGGATTTAAATGCCAAAAGACCTGTAGCTTGTGCCATTGCTTCTAAGATCAACACGCCTGGGAATACAGGAAGTTGTGGGAAGTGGCCTGTGAACTGAGGTTCGTTAACAGAGACATTCTTAATTGCAGTCAGTGTTTTTTCTTTTTCAAAGCTAGTCACACGATCAACCATTAAGAATGGGTAGCGATGAGGTAATAGTTCCTGAATTTCAGTAATGTTCATCGTTGTCTGTTCAGTAGTCAAAGTCGTATTCCTATATATATTCTTTATTTAATTAGAAGGATTATAAACGAAAAAGACTCGCTGTTCGCGAGCCTTTTATTAGAAATGCTGGAATTATGATTCCGCGCTCTTCTCAATAAGTTTTTCAACGGTTTTCAAACGCTTGTTCATTTCATCAATACGATGTACACGCGTTGCTGTTTTACGCCAATCTTTGTTTGGCTGTAAAGGAATACCAGAAGAGTACATGCCTTTCTCAGTGATGCTACGCATTACCATCCCCATACCAGTGATTGTAACGCCGTCAACGATTTCAATGTGACCATTAATCACGCAGCCACCACCAATGATACAGTACTTACCTATCGTTGTGCTGCCAGCGACAATAGTACCACCGGCAAGGGCAGAACCATATCCGATGTGAACGTTGTGAGCAATTTGAAGTTGGTTATCTAAGATAACATTATCTTCAATCACAGTATCGTCCAAAGCACCACGGTCGATGGTTGTACACGCGCCAATTTCTACGCGATTACCAATACGAACTGAACCGACTTGCGGAATCTTAACCCACTCGCCTTTCTCGTTTGCATAACCAAAGCCATCAGAGCCAACGACAGTGCTTGATTGGATCAAACACGCATCGCCAATAACAACCTCATGATAAATGCTTACATTCGCCCACAACTTAGTGCCGGAGCCAACCTTTGCGTTTTTACCAATAAAGCAACCTGCACCGATGACTACATCATCACCAAGTACAACGCCTGATTCAATCACTGCGTTTGCACCAATAGACACATTTTGTCCAATGGTCGCATCGCCTGAAATTGAAGCAGAATCAGCAATAGCCGCAGCTGGTGCTGGAGTAGTGTCAAGCGCTTGAGCCACTTTAGCAAAAGCAACGTAAGGGTCATTAACCACAATAACGTTGGTCTTACAAAGTTCACGCTCAGTCTCTTTGACCATAATAGCGGATGCCTTACAGTCACCTAAGTGCTTGCTGTACTTAACGTTAGAAAGGAACGTAATGTTACCTTCTTGCGCTTTATCCATAGGAGCGACTGCTGAGACGGTAATACTACCGTCTCCATGTAGCTCTCCACCGGTAATCGTTGCCAATTCGGCTAAAGTCAGGTTCTTCATAAAAACTTATTTCAGTGCTTTAATTACTTTCTCAGAGATGTTGTATTCTGGCTTACCATACTGCAGAGCTTGAATATCAACAATCATGTCGTAGCCTTCTTTCTCTGCAACTTTAGTTACAGCATCTTGAATCACTTTGAAAAGCTTCTGCTTCTCTTGCGCTTCACGACGTTGGCTTGCTTTTTCTAGTGCTTGAGCTTTGATTTTGTACTTACTGTCTAGTTGACCTACTTCGATACGTAGCTTCTCAACTTCGTCAGGACCTAACAGTTCGCCATCACGCTTAAGCTTTTCGATCTTAGTCTTAGCTTGTGCTTGAATACTTTGTAGTTCAGCCGCTTTGTCTTTGAACTCTTCCTGCATTTTTTGAAGAACAACTTCACGCTGAGGTAGAGCCTGGAATACTTGTGCAGTGTTTACATAACCCACTTTTTGCGCAGCTTCAGCCGCTGTTGCAAAGAAAGAAGAGCTAAGAACTACAAGGCCTAAACCTGCTGCTTTAATCATATTTTTCAAAATATTGTCCTTTAAATATTAGAAGGTTCTACCGATGGTGAATGTGAAGAACTCTTCATCATCACCTTCGTAAACTTTAATTGGTTTCGCTAGAGAGAAAACCAGTGGGCCCATTGGTGACATCCATTGAAGAGCGGCACCATAAGATGAGCGATAATTACTTGGGTCAGAGTAATCGTAGTAATACTGACTGCCACTGTTAGGTGCGCCTCGGTCTACGAATTCTGTATCCCATACACTTGCCATGTCGAAGAAAACACTGGTGCGAATTTGACTACGCGCTTCATCAGAAGCAAACGGCGTTGGTACGATTAGCTCTAAACTAGCCAAAGCAACCGCATTACCACCTACTGAATCATCCGTAGCTGTGTCGTAAGTTGGGTTGTTGCCCGTACTGCTTCCGTAAACGGCTTTCGGACCTGCCGAGTTAGAACCAAAACCACGTAGCGTAGTGAAACCACCTGCATAATAGTTCTCGTAGAATGGGAACAAGTTATCGTTACCATCCGTCTGACCATAACCATTACCATAGCCTAATCGGCCACGCATCAATAGTGTGAACTCATGCTTTTTGGTCAGCGGGATGTAATGTTTTACATCATACTGCGCTTTGAAGTACTGAGCATCAGACCCTGGTACCGTCATTTTAGCGAAAGCACGTTGGTGGTTACCCTCGGTTGGGAAAAAACCACGGTTCAAGTTATTACGTGTCCAAGAAATATTGATGTCGAAATCATCGGTCAAGATGTGTTCGTCACCATATTGGTCAATACTTCTCGCAAACTGTTCAACTTGAATATAGGTCGGAACGTTACCGATCTTGTTGTGTGTATAGCCGATACCAAACTCGATACGATTCAGCTCATCGACAGGGAAGCCCCATGTTAGGCTGGTACCATAACTTTGGTTGGTATAGTCGACGATACCCGCTTCAGATGCTTCGAACTCGTTGTAGAAGATCTTACCGCCTAAACTCACACCATCAAGGTTCCAGTATGGGTCACGGTAGTCTAAGCTCACGTTCTTCTGGTAATCGTTCATCATGGCACTAACGCCAACACGGTTACCTGAACCCGCAAAGTTATCTTGTTGCAAACCAACTTGGAAACTCACGCCTGACTCAGTACCGTAACCAACACCAAAGTTGATGCTGCCTGAGTTAGCTTCTTTAACGTTGTAAACCAAATCAACTTGGTCGTCACTACCTGGGACACGTACGGTTTGTACATCCACAGTTTCAAAGTAACCTAAACGGTTCAGGCGGCTCTTACCGGTATCAATTGACTTAGAGTTAAGCCAGCTTCCTTCCATTTGACGCATCTCACGACGTAACACTTCATCTTTGGTTGAGTTGTTACCCGTAAAACGAATATCACGAACGTAGATACGACTACCCGCTTCTACATTGATCACTAACGAAACTTCTTTCGTTTCATCATCAAATTCTGGAATAGTGCGAACTTGTGGATAGGCATAGCCTGATTCACCAAGAATTCGTTTAACGTTTTCTTCAAGTGAAGTCACCGAAGAACCGTTATAAACATCGCCATCTTCAAATGGGACTAATGCGTCGAAATCTGCTTCACGACCGATCAACTCACCACGGAAAGCGACATCTTTAACGATATAGGCCTCACCTTCATCAATACCGAGCGTGATATAAACGCCTTTTTTGTCTGGTGAGATCGCTACCTGAGTAGAATCGACCTTGAATTTAAGGTAACCACGGTCAAGATAGTAAGATTTCAGAGCTTCAATATCGCCAGCCAATACTTGCTTTTGGTATTTTTCATCCGCAAGAAAGTTCCACCATGCAACATCGACATTCAAGTTGAAACGACTGAGCAAGTCAGCATCAGAGAACACTTCATTACCAATAAAGTTGATTTGCTGAATTTTAGCGGACACGCCTTCAGTAAACACAAATTTAAGGTCAGAACGGTTACGCGGCAAAGGCGTAACAACTGCTTTTACGGTTGCGTTGTATTTACCAACACTGTAATAAAAGTCTTCGAGGCCTTTCTCAATGTTACTCAGTGTTGTACGGTCAAGCGCTTCACCTTCACGAACACCAGACGCATCTAGGTTCTGTTGAAGCTGCTCTTCTTTGATCGCTTTATTTCCTGAAAACGAGATACTTGCAATGGTTGGCCGCTCTTTAACTTGAACAACTAAAACACCTTCATCACGAAGTACTTTAACGTCCTCAAAGTTACCTGAAGCATATAATGCGCGAATGATCTCAGATACATCGCCTTCATCTACTTCATCACCAATACGTACTGGCATTTTCAGTAGAGCTGCACCAAGTGCAACACGCTGTAAACCTTCGATCTTGATATCTTGAACCACAAAGTTTTGTGCTCCGTTCGCAGCCACACTAGTGGCCAATAGACTTGCGAACAGAATTTGCTTAATCGCCATACTTATTCTAATTATTCCTTGCTACTACCAATGCCTGTAAGAAACCATTTACAGGCGAGTAAAATCGTTAAATATTGCCAGAGCCATCAAAGAGAAGAGGATTGCCCCTCCCACTCTGTACCCCATCTCCTGAACTTTTTCAGGGACCGGTTTACGAGTAACGGCTTCAATAGCGAAAAAGAGCAAATGTCCGCCATCAAGCATAGGCAGCGGAACCAAATTAATAATACCTAAGTTCACACTAATCAAAGCCAAAAAGCCTAGGAAATAAACCAAACCATAATCGGCGGTTGTCCCTGCACCTTTGGCAATTGAAATAGGACCACTCAAGTTGTTTAAGCCAACATCACCAACGATAAGCTTTTTAAGCATTGTCAGCGTCAAACCAATAATTTGACCTGTTTTATCAAATGCTTTTCCTACAGAATCAATTACACCAAATTGTAACTCAAAGCGATAATCTTCTGGCCATTCTGCGACTTCTGGAGCAATACCCGCATAGCCAATTACAGAACCATCAGAAAGCTCCCGGCTTTTGGGCGTCATAACCAATGACTGCTCAGCACCATTTCTCAACACAACAAGGTCTAATGACGTCATCGGGTTTGCACGAATTAACTCGACTACCGACTGCCACTGTTCAATGGGCTGCCCATCAATCTCAACAATTTTATCACCGGCTTCTAACCCTGCCGAGTATGCCGCACCGTCGTCAATCACTTGAGCAAGAGTTGTCGATATTTCTGGCGAATACGGTCTAAAACCAAGCGTTGTCATTGCAGATTCAGTTTCTGGGTTAAACGACCAGTCTGAGATATCCAATGTCATCTGTTGTTCGAAGCCGATATCATCTTGAGAAGCGACAGTTACAGTCATGGATTGATCACCAATGTGTGATATCAAACCCATATTAACAGATTCCCAATCTGCGGTTTTGATTCCTGAAACTGATTTAAGTTCCATTCCACTTTCAATTCCGGCTTGTGCGGCAATAGATTGCGGGGTGACTTCGCCGATTACGGGTTTAACCGCAGGCACACCAATCAAAAATACCAACCAGTACGCAAACACAGCAAAGATAAAATTAAATGCAGGACCGGCACCGACTATCGCAGTTCTTTTCCACAATGGCTTCTTATCAAAAGCGTATTGTTGTTCATCTTCAGAAAGGTCATCAACACGACCATCAAGCATCTTAACGTAGCCGCCCAATGGAATAACTGACAAGCTATACTCTGTGCCATCACGGCCAACTTTGCTCCAGATTGATTTACCAAAACCAATCGAGAATTTTTCAACTTTCACACCACAGCGACGAGCAACCCAGAAGTGTCCAAACTCATGAACAGCGACCAGAATGCCAAGCGCTACAATAAAAGATGCGAAGTTCCACAGAATTCCACTCATGTAAGCTGCTCTTTAATAAATTGAATGGCTATTAGACGAGACATATTATCGAGCTCGAGAAGGCTTTCCAAGCTATCTAAGCCCTCAGAGTTATGTTGTTCACATACTTTGCTCATAACATGCTCGTTAATGATAGCAATATCGGTAAACTTCACCTGATTATTCAAGAAAGCATCAACTGCAATTTCGTTTGCCGCATTAATTGCAGTTGTTGCATGCTGACCTAAGTAGCAAGCTTCAATCGCTAATCTTAAGCAAGGGTAACGAGTTAAATCAGGCTCTAAGAATGTCAGCTCACCAACCTTAGTAAAGTCCAACGGCTTAACACCGGCTTCAGTACGTTCAGGATAAGACATGGTTAGAGCGATCGGCGTCGCCATATCGGGTTCGCCCATTTGAGCCAATACTGAACCATCTTTGTACTGAACCATAGAATGAATAACAGACTGAGGGTGAATAATAACTTTGAGTTGTTCTTGAGAAGCATTGAATAGCCATTTCGCTTCAATGTACTCTAGGCCCTTATTCATCATAGTTGCTGAATCAACAGAGATCTTAGGCCCCATAGACCAGTTAGGGTGCGCAATAGCTCGTTCAGGAGTCACTGATTCGAGTTCTGCGACATCGGTATAGCGGAAAGGGCCACCAGAGCCGGTCAAAAGAATATGATTGATACCGTTCTCTTCTAGGTTACAACGACCTAGATTGGTTTGTACGTTTTGTGGTAGGCATTGAAAAATAGCATTATGTTCACTATCTACAGGAAGTAGCTCGGCCCCGTACTTTTCTACAGCGTCGATAAACAGCTGACCTGACATCACCAAAGCTTCTTTGTTGGCAAGTAGGATACGCTTACCGGCTTTAACCGCAGACATCGTAGGAAGCAAACCTGCCGCACCGACAATAGCAGCCATAACTGTGTCGACTTCCTCTAAAGAAGCGACCTGACACATACCTTCCGGACCTGAAAGTACTGTAACGTTAGGGTAATTTTCGGACAACATGCCTGTCAGCTGAGATGCAGCATCAGGACAAGCCATAGCAACATAGCTTGGTTGCCACTTTTCAACTAACGCCAGCATCTTTTCAACGTTCGAGCCTGCAGCCAGTGCAACGACCGAATAAAGTTCTGGATTTTGCTCAACGACTTTTAGTGTACTTGCACCAATTGAGCCGGTAGCGCCAAGGATAGTTAGATTTCGCATCACATATGACCGTAGAAATGTAATAAAGGGCAGAAACACTGCCCTTTTTTATTAGAATGCTAAATAAAGCAGAGCAAAGACAGGGAATGCAGCCGTTAAGCTATCTATTCTATCAAGTATACCACCATGACCAGGAATCAGATTACTGCTGTCTTTCACTCCGGAAACACGCTTAAACATGCTTTCTACAAGGTCACCAAGAACAGAGATAACAACGGTCACTAGGGTAATAATAATCATGTGAAGAGGGCTGGTGAATTGGATATCAAACAAATCAGCAAAGATCCAAGCCACGATCACCGCAGTAATAATGCCACCAATAAGACCTTCAATCGTCTTATTCGGACTTACCGCAGGTGCCATTTTTCGCTTACCAAAACTCTTTCCTGAAAAATAAGCCCCGCTGTCTGCTGCCCAAACAAGCAAACAAACAAACATTACCAATTTTGCACCGTGGTAAGGGTCAACATCGATGCCGTTAGCGCGCAGGATAACCACACTCCAGAAGAATGGCAGTAAAGTCAATACACCAAAAGCATGACGAAGGAAAGAAGAGTCTTTCCATGCTGGCATCGACTTAGGATAAGTCACTGCCATACCACTTGCGATTACCCACCAAATAGAACCAATAGTTAATATTGCGTAATGGGCGCTAGATAAGTCATTAAGGCTAAATGCATCAAAAGGGATAAAAGCAAAACTTGCCGCACTGACCACAACCGTTGGAATCAAGGCTAAATAACGCGACTTGCTTTCAACAAACTGAGTCCACTCCCAAAATCCCAAGAGCGAGATGACCGCTAATGAAAAAATAAACGTAGGAAGTGACAACTCGAAAATACCTAGAATAACTAGGGGAGCTAAAATCAACGCCGTAATAATTCGTTGTTTCAAACCAAAAAATCCTTATTAACTGTCCATCAGAGCTTTGATCTGTTCACCGGTGCATCCGAAACGACGCTCACGGTTTACAAACCAAGTCACAGCTTCTACTAAGCTGTCTTCATTAAAGTCTGGCCAGAATTGTTCAGTGAAATACATTTCAGCGTAAGCCAATTGCCAAAGCATAAAGTTACTAATGCGACACTCGCCACTAGTACGAATTAATAGGTCAACTTCCGGAATATCGGCCATAGTCAAGTGTTGTGTAATCATAGCTTCATCAATGTCTTCTACATTAATATCACCAGACTTTACCTGTTGAGCAATAGAAGTCATTGCTTGCTGGATATCCCACTTGCCACCGTAGTTGGCCGCAATATTAATAACCATGCCAGTATTGGTGCGAGTCAAAGCTTCCGCTTCTTCGATCTTCTTTTGGAGTCGATCATTGAAACGACTTTTGTCACCAATAATACGAAGCTGTAGATTGTTTTTATGAAGTTTTTTTACTTCACTCGAAAGGACTGAAATAAACAGTTCCATCAAGATACCGACTTCTTCTTCAGGACGACGCCAGTTCTCGCTACTAAACGCAAAAAGTGTAACGGCTTTAATGTCAAGTCTGGCTGCAGAAGAGATGGTTTTGCGAACGGCTTTAACACCGTTTTTATGACCAAAAACGCGAGGCTTGCCCTTAGCTTTTGCCCAGCGACCATTACCATCCATAATGATAGCAATGTGTTTAGGAAGAGAGTCTGTGAACGCTTGAGAATTATGCATAAAAGAGTGAATCAAATTCTAATAGTCGAACAGAGTAGCATAAAAAAACGCTGAACCGTGAGTACAGCGTTTTTCCGGAAAGAAAAGAATATGGAAAATTAAACTTCCATCAACTCTTTTTCTTTAACTGCTAAAACTTCGTCTACGTTCTTAACCGCAGCGTCAGTTAGCTTTTGAATTTCGTCTTGTGCTTTACGATCTTCGTCTTCAGAGATTTCTTTATCTTTAAGAAGCGCTTTTAGATCGCCATTCGCGTCGCGACGGATGTTACGGATAGCAACACGGCCACCTTCAGCTTCGCCACGAACAATTTTAACTAGGTCTTTACGACGCTCTTCCGTTAGCGGTGGAAGTGGTACTCGGATAACCGTACCTGCAGACATAGGGTTTAGGCCTAGGTCAGAAGTCATGATTGCTTTTTCAACGAGAGGAGTCAGTGTTTTATCAAACACTGTAATTGCTAGTGTACGTGCGTCTTCAGCAATAACGTTAGCTACTTGAGTCAAAGGTGTTGGCGCACCGTAGTACTCAACGGTAAGGCCAGAAAGTAGGCTCGGGTGAGCACGGCCTGTACGAATTTTTTGTAGGCTGTTCTTTAGTGCATCAACACTTTTTACCATGCGCTCTTGAGCGTCTTTTTTGATTTCGTTAATCACAATTTCACCTTGATTATGTTCTTTCTTCAAGAAAGCTTTTTATTTGGAGTGATAAGGATAAGCTTACCAAAGCACAAGGCTTCAGTAAGCCCGAAAAATTAGTCAGCGTCGCTGATTAACGTACCTTCAGTTTCACCCATAACCACGCGACGTAGTGCGCCTGGCTTATTCATGTTAAATACACGGATTGGCATTTTGTGATCACGTGCTAGCGTAAATGCAGCCAAGTCCATTACTTTCAATTCTTTCTCAAGAATCGTGTTGTAAGACAAAGTATCATACAGCTCTGCGTCTGGGTTTGCTACTGGGTCAGCAGTAAATACACCATCTACTTTTGTCGCTTTTAGAACTACGTCAGCTTCGATTTCGATACCACGTAGACATGCAGCTGAGTCAGTAGTGAAGAATGGGTTACCAGTACCTGCAGAGAAGATCACAACGCGACCTTGACGTAGTTGGCTGATTGCATCTGCCCAGTTGTAGTCGTCACACACACCTTTAAGCGGGATAGCTGACATTACACGCGCATTTACATAAGCACGGTGCAGAGCGTCACGCATTGCAAGGCCGTTCATTACCGTTGCAAGCATCCCCATGTGGTCACCAACAACGCGGTTCATGCCTGCTTCAGCAAGGCCTGCACCACGGAAAAGGTTACCGCCACCGATAACAACACCTACTTGAACACCTAGTTCAACCAATTCTTTTACTTCTTGAGCCATACGATCAAGGATCGTAGGGTCAATACCAAAACCTTCTTCGCCTTGTAGTGCTTCACCGCTAAGTTTTAACAGAATACGTTGATACGCCGGTTTAGGGTTCGTAGTCATGGAGTTTACCTTCCAAAGAGTTGATGATTAACAGTCATGGATAAAAACTGATTAGCTCAGTTCGTATTCATAACAGCTAACAAAGCAAAAAAATTGTTCATTATTCATAAAAAGACCGCAGCATTTGCCACGGTCTTTTTCAAACAATACGCTAAGGATTAACCTTTTTGTACCGCAGCAACTTCGTCAGCGAAGCTCATTTCAGCCGCTTTCTCGATGCCTTCACCAACTTCTAGACGTACGAAGTCAGATACTGAAGCGCCTTTCTCTTTCAGGATAGCGCCAACAGTTTGCTTAGGCTCCATGATGAAAGCTTGACCAGTTAGAGAGATTTCGCCCGTGAATTTCTTCATACGGCCAACAACCATTTTCTCTGCGATTTCAGCTGGTTTGCCTTCGTTCATAGCGATTTCAACTTGAACTGCTTTTTCTTTCTCAACTACGTCTGCAGGTACGTCTTCTGGGTTTAGGAACTCAGGACGTGATGCAGCAACGTGCATTGCAACGTGCTTAAGCGTTTCAGCTTCGCCTTCACCCGCAACAACAACACCGATTTTCTCGCCGTGACGGTAAGAAGCTAGTGCAACACCTTCAACGAATTGTACGCGACGGATGTTGATGTTTTCACCGATCTTAGTTACTAGTGCAATACGCGCTTCTTCAAATTTAGCTTGAAGAGCAGCGATTTCTAGACGTTCTGCTAGAGCAACTTCAGCAACTTCGTTAGCGAATGCAAGGAAACCTGCATCTTTAGCTACGAAATCAGTTTGGCAGTTAACTTCAAGAAGAGCAGCTGCGCCGTTTGCTTCTTTGATGATGATTGCGCCTTCAGCAGCAACGTTACCAGCTTTTTTAGCTGCTTTCGCTGCGCCAGATTTACGCATGTTTTCAATTGCTAGCTCGATGTCGCCTTCAGCAGCAACAAGTGCTTTTTTACATTCCATCATGCCCGCAGCTGTGCGTTCACGAAGTTCTTTAACTAGAGCTGCAGTTACAGTTGCCATTCTCTATTCCTCAGTAAATTCTAAAAAAGATAAAAAACAGGGGCCTAATTAATTGGCCCCTGATATTGACTGTATTCAGTCCGTTAAGCCACCGATTATGACCGCTTAATATGAACTAAATATGGCTCAGAGCCGCTATTATTCAGCTTCTACAAAACCGTCTTTTTCAGCAGCTACAGCAGCAACATCTTTGTTACGACCTTCTTTAACCGCGTCTGCAGCAGCGTTTAGGTAAAGCTGTACTGCACGGATTGCATCATCGTTACCTGGGATAACGAAGTCAACGCCGTCTGGGTTAGAGTTAGTATCAACTACAGCGTAAACTGGGATACCTAGGTTGTTTGCTTCTTTAACTGCGATGTGTTCGTGATCAGCATCGATTACGAATAGAGCGTCTGGAAGGCCGCCCATGTTCTTAATACCACCAAGAGATTTCTCTAGCTTCTCCATTTCACGAGTACGCATTAGAGCTTCTTTCTTAGTAAGCTTGTCGAAAGTACCGTCTTGAGCTTGCGCTTCAAGTTCTTTCAGACGCTTGATAGACTGACGAACAGTTTTGTAGTTCGTTAGCATACCGCCTAACCAGCGGTTGTTAACGTAGAACTGGTTGCTGTTGATAGCAGCTTCTTTAACAGCTTCAGATGCAGCGCGCTTAGTACCAACAAAAAGAACTTTACCTTTCTTCTCGCCAACTTTAGCAATTTCAGCTAAAGCGTCGTTGAACATTGGTACAGTTTTTTCTAGGTTGATGATATGTACTTTGTTACGAGCACCAAAGATGAATGGCTTCATTTTTGGGTTCCAGTAACGAGTTTGGTGGCCGAAGTGAACACCAGCTTTAAGCATATCGCGCATTGATACAGTTGCCATTTTAAAATCCTCTATGGGGTTAGGCCTCCACATCCCCCATGAATCCGACCCCTAACAACTAACCACTTTTCAGCCGTTATCTATGTTGTTGAGGCACCCCGGAACATGTGTCGGAATGTGTGTGATTTAAAGAAATAAGTTAGTGGACACAAAGCTTGTTTCGCCAAGTGGAGAAAACAGTCCTGATGTCCGGCGCGCTTTATACCATATTTTGTCTATCTATGGCTAGAAAAAATTCTAAAAATGGCGACTGCTATACTGAACCGTGGCGGCGAATTTCCTCTGTAAAATAGTGTCCTATTCAAATCACGCTGCACCATTAAACCGAACATTATCCACTCAGATTGAGCAGTATCCACCAACATTGTACGGACATGGTAATGTTGCGCTAAAATGCTGCACTGATAGAATAGCCCCAATATGCACACTTAGGTGCTACCAAATTAAGAGATATGCAATGGCTGTAAAAATTAAAACTGCTGAAGAAATCGAAAAAATGCGCGTTGCCGGCAAACTGGCCGCTGAAATTCTAGAGATGATTGAACCTCACATCCAAGTAGGTACAACGACAGAAGAACTGAACAAAATCTGTCACGAGTACGCTCTAGAAAGAGGCGCATACTCAGCACCACTTGATTACCACGGTTTCCCTAAGTCAATCTGTACGTCTATCAACCACATCGTGTGTCACGGCATTCCAGCATCACAAGATGAGACAGGTAGCACAGGTCAATTCAAACCTGCAGTATTGAAAGATGGCGATATTCTAAACGTTGATATCACTGTGATTGTTCCTGATGATGAAAATGCAGACCTAAGCGTTCGTCCACAAGGTTACCACGGTGACACATCTAAGATGTTCCTTGTTGGTGAGGTTTCACCGGCAAACAAGCGTCTATGTATGGTTGCTCAAGAAGCACTTTACGAAGGTATGCGTCAAGTTAAGCCTGGTGTTCAGCTTGGCCAAATCGGTACTGCTATCGAGAAGTACATCAAGACAAACAACAAGAACAACCCACGTGCTAAGTTCTCTATTGTTAAAGATTACTGTGGCCACGGCATCGGTTCTGAGTTCCACGAAGATCCACAAGTGGTTCACTACAAAAACAACGACCGCACTGTGCTAAAAGCTGGCATGTGTTTCACTATCGAACCAATGATCAACGCTGGTAAATTCGGCTGTCGTCTCGATGACGAAGATAGCTGGACAGTGTACACCGCTGACAGCAAGAACTCGGCACAGTGGGAACACACATTGGTTGTGACTGATACAGGTTGTGAAGTACTAACCCTGCGCAGCGATGAAACTATTCCACGTATCATGAAGAACGCTTAGTTCATTAAACTGAACGCATCGGCCTTTTAAAAATATCCTCGCATTGTCGAGGATATTTTTTTCCGCTCAATTTCGATTTTCCACCAGCTTCTGGTAAATTGTTTACTATTCTCATTTGCTTGCACGGATAGCAAACTATGCCTTATCAATGCCCTCTTACGTTCAATGATGAACAAATTGAAATCTGCGAATTAAAAAATCAGCTCGAAATCTTCACGCAGTATCAAAAAAATGAATTTCTAAATCATCATCCAGTTACTGATTTAGTACTATTGCGATCCAAATACATGGATTTGCTTCTCAGTCGATTATGGGAACATTTAGGCTTTAATAAACTGCCACATATTTCCCTTGTCGCAGTGGGTGGATATGGTCGAGGTGAACTTCACCCGTTATCGGACATTGATATTCTCATTGTCTCGCAAAAAACGCTTCCACCAGCTCTTGGTGAAAAGGTCAGTCAATTCATTACTCTACTTTGGGATTTAAAGCTCGAAGTTGGCCATGCTGTGCGAACTATTGCTGAGTGTCTTGATATCGGCACCGATGATTTAACCGTCGCGACTAACCTACAAGAGTCACGCTTACTTTGTGGCAGCGAAGACACCTTCCAAGAGCTGAAACTAAAGATTCATTCCGATTCATTTTGGCCTAGTGAGACTTTTTACAAAGCTAAAATTCAAGAACAAAGAGAGCGTCATGCTCGCTACCACGACACCACTTACAATCTAGAGCCAGATATCAAATCAACTCCAGGCGGCTTAAGAGATATTCACACACTGAGTTGGGTAGCTCGTCGACATTTTGGTGCGACATCGTTACTAGAAATGAGTAAATACGGCTTTCTTACCGATGCTGAATATCGCGAACTCGTTGAGTGCCAAGATTTTTTATGGCGTGTTCGCTTTGCATTGCATATTGAACTGCGCCGTTACGACAACCGTTTAACGTTCGCACATCAAGCTCAAGTCGCTGAGCATCTAGGTTATACTGGTGAAGGAAACCGTGGCGTCGAGATGATGATGAAAGAGTTCTACCGAACACTTCGTCGTGTAGCAGAGCTCAATAAGATGCTACTTAAACTGTTCGATCAAGCGATCATCAATGGCGGTGAGACCCAAGAAGCTGAAATTCTTGATGACGATTTCCAGCGTCGAGGTTCACTGATAGAGGCGCGTAAGCCTGCACTGTTCCAAGCACGGCCAGAAACGATTCTCGATATGTTTATCCATATTGCCAATGACTCTTCCATCGAAGGAGTAAGCCCACCAACACTGCGACAACTGCGCACAGCGCGCCGTCGACTGAACCGATTCTTACATACCATCCCTGAAGCTCGTGACAAGTTCATGGCATTGGTTCGCCACCCAAATGCTCTGCACAAAGCCTTTAGCTTGATGCACAAGCTAGGCGTCTTATCGGCATACTTACCACAGTGGAGCCAAATTGTTGGTCAGATGCAATTTGACCTATTCCATGCTTACACCGTTGATGAGCACAGTATTCGTCTGCTCAAGCACATTAACCGTTTCAGCCAGATAGAAAACCACGACAAGCACCCTATTTGTTGTGAAGTGTACCCACGAGTTCAGAAGAAAGAACTACTGATTCTGGCGGCTATCTTCCATGACATAGGTAAAGGCCGCGGTGGAGACCACTCAGAAATTGGGGCAGTAGAAGCTTACTCTTTCTGTATTGAACATGGGCTATCTAAACCCGAGGCTAAGCAAGTGTCGTGGTTGGTACAAAACCACCTGTTGATGTCTGTCACTGCACAACGCCGTGATATCCACGATCCCGATGTTATCGCCGAATTTGCCAAAAAAGTACGTGATGAAGAATCACTTGAGCTTTTGGTTTGTCTAACCGTCGCCGATATCTGCGCCACTAACCCTGAGCTCTGGAACAGTTGGAAACGTACCCTACTAGCGGAATTATTCCATTCAACACAAAGAGCACTGCGCCGTGGTTTAGAAAATCCGGTTGATGTCAGAGACCGTATTCGCCACAACCAACAAATGGCCTCCGCCCTGTTACGTAAAGAAGGCTTCACCGCTCGCGAAATCGAAGTGCTTTGGCAACGTTTCAAGGCCGACTACTTCTTGCGTCATACCCACAAGCAAATCGCTTGGCATTGTGAGCACTTACTTCGCTTGGAAGATCCAAGCCAACCCTTGGTATTGATAAGCAAAAAAGCCACTCGTGGTGGTACTGAAGTGTTTGTCTACTGCAAAGACCAGGCTGCACTGTTTGCGACCGTCGTTGCTGAACTCGATCGACGTAACTTTAACGTCCACGACGCACAAGTTATGGTCAGCAAAGATGGCCATGTTTTAGACACCTTTATCGTTCTAGACCAGCATGGCAAAGCTATTGATGAGGCAAGACACAAAGCCGTTGCCAAACATTTGGTTCATGTCCTCGCTGATGGTCGCCCAACTAAGATCAAAACACGTCGTACACCTCGAAATTTACAGCATTTCAAAGTCAAGACTTTAGTCGAATTCCTACCAACAAAGAGCAAAAAACACACTTTGATGGAACTCAGAGCACTGGATACCCCTGGGTTATTGGCTGAAGTAGGTGCGACCTTTGCTGAGTTAGACATCAATTTACATGGCGCAAAAATCACGACTATCGGCGAACGAGCGGAAGATTTATTTATTCTGACCAGTGACGCTGGAGGAAGGCTTTCAGAGGAACAGGAACAAGCGTTAAGAGAAAGATTAACCGAGCATGTTTCGGAACTCGCACCTTAGAAAGCTAATTCAATGCCAAGAGTAGGCTTAATAGCCAAATTAATGTGGGTAAAGATAGAGAGCGATCTTGCCCACAACTTACAATCAATTCCCAGATATCAACTATCTAGCGCGTGATTAGGCTGCTACATTGATTAGGTCAATTTCATAAAAGTATTACATTCATAAACTAGAGGTCGCTTATGTATCCAAACCTCACTGGCTTAGGTATCCACGAACCTAAACAGATTGAACGTTATTCCCTTCGCCAAGAAGCCCACAAAGATATTCTAAAGATTTACTTTTGTAAGCAGAAAGGCGAATTGTTCGCGAAAAGCGTTAAGTTTAAATACCCACGACAGGTCAAAAGTGTGCTTGTTAGTGGTGGCAACAATCAATACAAAGAAGTGACGGAGATAAACCGCAACCTCACCCTTGTGATTGATGAGCTAAACAAGATCACCAAACCTACGCCAACCACTGAGGTCGATGTGAAGCAGAAGATCCTCACTGATTTACGTCACTTAGAGAAAGTAGTATCGAGTAAGATCTCAGAGATCGAAGCTGATCTAGCAAAGTTAAAATGATCCCGCTATTAGCAACTAGATTCTAGTAAGTCGATTCCAATTACACAGATATTAGAAAGGGCTGATATTACTATCAGCCCTTTGTTTTATGCTTTCTACGTTTACTTGGACGCGTGTACTTTTACTTAGGCGAACATGCTTCAGCATTCACTAAGTTGGTATCCCACTCAAAAGTTTCAAACAACCTTAACCACGTTTCATCTAGGTTAGCCTTCATCACTAACTCCTTCTTTGTAAAAGGGTGGATGAAGCGTAGTTCAGAAGCATGCAGTAACAAACGGTGAGAGTCTAAATCATCACGAAACAGACGGTTATGCTTACCATCACCATGCGAAGTATCACCCACGATTGGGTGTCTTAGGTGAGCCATATGACGACGCAACTGATGCTTGCGACCTGTCTTTGGCATCATCTCAACCAAGCAATAACGACTGGTTGGGAAGCGGCCTGTTGAATACGGCACTTCAACTTTCGCTAACGGCTCGTAAACGGTAATAGCCTCTTGTGGTTCTTTATCTTCTTTCACGAACTTGTCTGCGATCTTATCCAACTCGACCTTGAGTGCGTAGTCGAGCGTATCGCCCTCTTCTATCCAGCCACGCACAATCGCATGATAAGTCTTTTGCATCTCATGGTTGGCGAACATCGGCATGACTTCAGAGGCAACCTCACTCGACAATGCAAACACCAAAACACCGGATGTAGGTCGGTCTAAACGATGCAAAGGAAATACATGCTGACCAATTTGGTCACGCAGTGTTTGCATAACAAATTGAGTCTCGTGTTTATCCAACCATGAGCGATGTACTAGCATACCTGCAGGCTTATTCACCGCGACAAAATACTCATCTTGATAAATGATCTCTAACATTACGCGCATACCTCATCAATGCTCAGAATCGTCACTAGCAGTTCAGCTTTGTCTGCCTTATTTTTCCACACTTCACTAAAATAAGGATGAATCGCAAAGCCTTTCGGTAGACTTATTTGGGCATCCATCATTGCGTTGATCTTAACGATAAAGATCCACTGCAACCACTCTTCCGGTTGTAGCGAATCAACCGCGAAAGGTTCAATGCTCGCAAGCGCCTCATCCGAGGGTGGAAACGTGCTCCACAGAGAACATTGGCGCATTTGTTGTTCTAATTGTTGAAGTAAAAGAGGTAACTTTGTGGCAGCTGTCATTTTTCACCAAGTTATTTATCTAGTGACCTTGAAATTGGGGCATAGAGTACCATCTATTTAGGAAAGAAAGTTAGGAGCTTTATTACTATGGAAACCATTCACACGCTCACTCAGTTGCTAAAGAATAGCGGTTGCCAATATGATATCTACGATCTAGGTCGTCGTATCCAAAAGATCGACAACAACCTATTCTCTGATGTTGAGCAGGGGAAACAGCCGTACCCATTTCCACTGCAGAAACAAGCTCACTTAGCGATTAGCTACTGGAACGAACACAAGCAACCTTGGATTTGGTTCCTAAAATTTAAACTGGATGAAAGAGGCCTATTGCATCAAGGAGATGTGGGTAACTTCCTAAAGTTTGTTATTGAAGCAATGGGCACTCGTTTGAACGGCGAGATCACCGAAGAGCAACAACAAAAGCTGTCTAACAACCCATATACCTTCAAGCCTTCTGAAGACAAGATGGCCGTGTTCCATAGCCAAGTAAGATTAGGTTTAGATCTTGCGACGAGCCAATACTACGAACACGCTCAACATTACTTCACAGGTGAACTCGGTTGGGACAACTGGAAAACGGTTGGCTTGCAGGGTATCACAGATATGTGTGCTCGCTTAGGCAGCCAGCAAAACGGTGTCACTATTCGTAAGGCTCTTCATAAACTGCCATCAGAGCCTCTTTATGCAACACTAGGAGCGCTTGAGCATACGCAAATCAATGACAAGCTAGCTCAACGCTTGCAAGAGATGGCAGAGAATGAAATCTCAAGTAAAGAACCGGATCTGTTTTTACTTTCAGCATTAGTTCGTGCCCTTTCAGGTGCAGAGCAAAATACAACGAATGCTGTGATTACCCAAGTTTTGGCTAGCCCACGTTTAAGTCATCAAGAAGTATTAATTGGTTTAGCTGGTCGAAGTTGGAGTGCCCTACAAGATCCAACTATTGCTGAGCAATTTTTGCTGCGTCTCGCACAAACAGGTAATCAAAACCTATTCAATCAGCTATTTGCAGATTTAGTGATGATTCCGACACTAAGAATGGTATTTTTACCATTGTTGAACTCGAATCCATCACCAGAGCTTGCTAATGCATTGGTTGAATTGCAACAAGCAACTAAAGCTCAACAGTAGACTAACTAAAGAGTAGATCTACTCAATAGCTCCTAACACTAAAGTCACAATTGGAAGAAAGAGATAAAAGGAAGTATGGATTAAATGATAGATAACTTATTGGCTATTTTGTTTCTGTGCTTCTTTTGCTTTCTGTTTTGGCAGCAACGCAGGCAATCTGAGTTAGCAAAAACAGCCATTGCGAGAAAGTGTAAAGAACTCGATTTGCAATTATTAAGTGTCGCCTTTAGTGGTCATAAACTGAAGATGCGCCATGAGCTCACCACCATTTGGCGCTGGCATACTGTGTACCATTTTGAGTTTTCGGCGTTAGGTGACGACCTGTACCAAGGAAAACTAACCATGGTAGGTTTCCGCTCTATGCGGTTTGAGCTACAGCCTCATAGAATGTAACGTCGCAATACGCGGTATAGCTATATTCATGATAAGGACCAAACATATCTTGTTTGGTCTCTTTGAATGCAAAGCCTAACTTTTCTAATAATTTAATGGATGGGTTATGACCAACATTTACAGTTGCAACCACATTCGTTAAGTGCTCTTCAAAACAAGCCAAACTAAAAAAGGGTTTTAGCGCTTCACTCGCCAGTCCTTGATGCCAGTACTCTTTGTCCAGAATAAAACCCAGTTCGTGTTTTCCATCCGCAGATGAAATAAACAAGTGCCCAAGGTATTCGCGAGTTTGATTGTGGATAATAGCCCGACAAAAGCCGACGTTATCGTTCAATATTTCTTGGAATAAGTGCTTCGCAGAAGCAATAGAGTGCGGCCCATTCATTTCAGCACGATTAATGGGGCAACAATTCAACTTAATAAAGTCATGTTCTAACTGCTCGGTATAAGGTACCAACAGCGTTCTTGAGGTTGCAATCGTCATAAAACACTCCTTGTGTTGACCATTAGCAGAAAAGCAGATGTGACGCTTTAAGATAAAACTATTAGATAAAAAGCGCTCAGATAACAAAGCACCGAAATAAATAAAGGCCCAGAAAAGAAAAGCCCCGACACCGAAGTGTCAGGGCTAGGGTCTTACTCGCAGCAGTCCGGCTACTAATTAATGCTCCATGCATCATCCATAATAGTGGCTGTAATCCTTCAGCTCTTTCCTTTACTTCGCCGTCCTAGCGGTGTCCAATCTTCCTGAAAGCTAACAATCCTAGTTAGCGCACATCACTTGTTCCGTGAGCGGTGTCCTTTACATCGTCCTGATGCTAATCCAACCCTTTATCCTAAAGGTGTCCATTGTCATTCCGTTGCAGCTAACTTCCTGTTAACTGTCTGTATCCCTACAATGTCCTTACGCTCCATGCTTGATCACTCAATCCTAAGTAACCAAATCTTCATCCTGAAGATAACCAAATCCTTGGTGCTTTCCTGTTCCGTGTCAGAATCCTTCCGACAAGGTTTAATTTACGCGATTTAAGATTTCGGACAATAGATTTTCATCACACTTTTAATCCAACCAAGTTGTTAATTAAATAAAACACTTAAAATTCAAAATTTTAATCATATGCATATCAATCTCTCTAGCGATATATTCGTGTTATCTCACAGCCTTTGTAAGAGATCTCTCACAAGCTATAGGCGCTTTTATGATTCGCTATCGCGCACTGGAGCGAGTAAAATGAAAAAATACTAAAAATGGAGGTCAACATGCTCACAAAAGATGTGTCTGAAGAGTTAAAATCGGTGCTTGAAGGACTGCAAGCCCAAGGGAAAGAGCCGACAGTTGCTTTAGTTAAAGCTCGTATGAGCACATCAGTTCCAATGCCCGCTTTGATCACGACGATCAAAAGCTGGAAAACGGCCAATCGCGTCCCTAAAGTGGAAGTCGCGACACAAGAAGCGCCAGCACTCGATCGTGTTAGCCAACTAGAAAAGCAAATTGTAGAACTTACCGCTCGCGTTGCCATGCTTGAAGCCAAGTTAACTGAGCAATAAGCTAACTGAGCAATAAGTTAACTGATAAATAAGCTAATAGAGAAATAGAACACTATGAAGATATGGGTTGATGCGGACGCTTGTCCTAAGGTTATCCGAGAAACAATCGTACGCGCAGCTGAGCGAACAGGTGTGGAATGTACCTTCGTGGCAAACCACTTGGTACCCGTTCCTAAACGCAACAACATTCTCTCAATTCAAGTACCAAGCGGGTTTGATATTGCAGATGATGAAATCGTAAAACGCACTGCACCCGGTGATTTAGTGATTACCTCCGATATCCCTCTCGCCGATGAAGTGATCACCAAAGGTGCACTTGCTTTAAGTTCTCGCGGCGAGCTTTACACCAAAGAGACCATTAAAGCGCGTCTTAACATTCGTGACTTTATGGATACTATGCGTTCAAGTGGTATTCAAACTGGCGGACCAAGCACCCTTTCTCAAACCGACCGTCGTGAGTTCGCAAACCACCTCGATCGCCTATTAGCAAAACGCTAACCACAGCTTTCTAATGGCGGCAGCTTTAGAAGTCGCCTCTTACATCGCTGTAGCCCAGATGAAATTTTAATCGACATACTCCGTTCTTGATATTTATTACAATAACGGAGTATTGCTTATGATTCGTCGAATCGCCCTCTCGCTATCCATTGTTTTTGGCAGCACCCAACTTTCTTTTGCTGATGAAGACTTTGCCGATGAACACTTTGCTGATCAAGAGTACGGAATCATCGGAGGCAGCATCACCTATGGTAAAAGTGTTTTCTCGACTAAAAGTGCCCCTCAATTTGGCGCGACACCCAACCTATTCTATTCAGGTCCAAAAGGCTTTATCGATGGTAGCTTAGCCAATTGGCAACTGCTGCCTTACGTAGGGCTATCTGGAAATTGGCGCTTTGCTGAAGTGTCAGACACTTTTGTGGACCTACCTAACGGCATTCAAGACAGAGATGGGAATGGAGAACTGGGGATAACCTTAGGAACAGTAGGCGCACGCCTCACCTACTTACACGATGTAACTTCAGAACATGATGGCTACGAAGTTCAGCTTCACTTAGGCAGAACGTTAGAAACCTGGACGCAGCCATTCACCATTACGCCCTACCTAGAAGTCGATTATCGAGACAAGAAACTGTCCAATCACCTGTATGGTATTTCTAACACCGAGTCATCAGCTTCGGGACTAAACCAATTTGATGCGGGCTCAACCTTTGTCTATCAAGCAGGGTTAATCGGGCTTTATGAGTTCACGCCAACTTGGATTGGTATCGCTCGAGCAGACCTAATTCATCATGACAGCGACAGCGCGTTGATACAACGAGACGTGGGCTGGTCATTCGAACTAGGCGTTACCTATCGGTTTGCGGGATTGTAAGTTTACTGACTCAAACAAAAAGAGCCTGCATTGATGCAGGCTCTTTGGTATCTCGTCTTTTATTCAGTTAATAAGCGAATTGAAATGTTCGCCTATCACTGTTCACTAAGGCGTGTAGTACGTTGCAGCGCCTGGACCTACTGGTAGACCGAATACGAATACCCATAGGTAGAACAAGATGCTCCAACCAAACATGAATACCATTGAGTAAGGCAACATTGTCGCGATCAGTGTACCGATACCTAGGTTCTTCATGTAGCGAGTTGCTACGGCAAGGATAAGACCGAAGTAGCTCATCATTGGTGTAATGATGTTGGTTGTTGAATCACCGATACGGTAAGCCGCTTGAATCGTTTCAGGTGCGTAGCCTACTAGCATTAGCATTGGAACGAAGATTGGCGCTGTTACTGCCCACTGTGCAGAAGCTGAACCGATCATCAGGTTAATGAAACCACACATTAGGATGAATGCGAAGAACAACATTGGACCCGTTAGGCCGATATCCTGAAGGAATGTTGCGCCGCCTACAGCAACCACTTGACCAAAGTTCGTCCACTTAAAGAAAGCAACAAACTGTGCAGCAAAGAATACAAGAACGATGTACATGCCCATTGAAGACATCGACGTTGCCATTGCATTAATCACATCACGGTCATTCTTCATTGAACCGGTAATTTTGCCGTAAACAAAACCAGGAATAGCAAAGAATACAAAGATAAACGCGACGATACTTTTCAGGAATGGAGAGCCTGAAATCGTGCCCGCCTCTGAACGTAGAACACCGTCAGCAGGAACAACAGTCCAAGCTAAAAGCGCACTCACGATTAATACAGCGACACCCGCCAATCTAAGGCCTTTCTTCTCAATAGCAGTAAGCTTACCCATTGAGTCATTTGAAAGATCTTCAGACGCGTCTTCGACATTGTATTTACCCAGTTTAGGTTCAACAATCTTCTCTGTTACCAATGCACCGGCAATCGAGATAAAGAAGGTCGAAATAAACATGAAGTACCAGTTTGATTCAGGGCCAACAGAGTAAGATGGATCAAGCATTTGTGCTGCTGTTTCTGTGATACCAGAAAGCAGTGGATCAACCGTACCGATAAGTAGATTTGCAGAATAACCACCAGATACACCAGCAAATGCTGCCGCTAGACCTGCTAATGGGTGACGACCCAATGAGTGGAAAAGCATTGCTGCAAGAGGGATAAGTACTACGTAACCCAGCTCTGAAGCCGTGTTAGAGATAATACCGGCAAATACCACGGTTACAGTAACCATGCGCTGAGATGCGCCCATTACCATGCCGCGCATTGCCGCAGATAATAGACCTGAGTGTTCAGCAATCGCAACACCTAGCATTGCAACAAGTACAGTACCAAGTGGCGCAAAGCCAACAAAGTTCGAAACTAGATTCGTTACGATGAGTTGTAAGCCTTCAGCATTAAGTAAGCTTACAACGTGGATCATACCATCAGCAGCACGACCACTAGCACCTTCAGGGCGAGGGTCCATGACAGACACTTCAAAGTAACCAGCAATACCTGAAGAAACTAGGATTGCGACACAGAAGATAGCAAAAAGAGTGATTGGGTGGGGTAAAAGGTTCCCCAAATATTCAACGCTGTCTAAAAAGCGTGTGAAAATAGGTTTTTTTGGTGCGTTGTTTTTTATTGAAGCAGATGAACTCATCTGTTCCCTCCTTGTGTAGTGATTCCTGTGCAATTGTGACAAAGATGTTCAAATTGCCAGCGAAGGGTACGCGACAAAAATATCAATTAGAAATTCAAAATGTTACAAAGTGTGTAACAAACGACGACTTTTAACTCTATTTGAACAATTAATTAGCAAATAAATCTATATTAAACACAAAAACTAGATTTATAATTTACAACAATGCATTCACTAGAAATATAACTCACAATATAACCCATTGATTCATTTGAAAATAAAATACATCGTACGTTAAATACACACTCGATATCCGGTTAAGTTCCTCTCGAAGGAAAAGAAAAACAGACAAATGAATGAAGTTTGACTTTTCCCTCGTTTTTACACACATGTCACATCATATTGACGGTTATTTTTGAACCGCTTTAAATCTTGGATTGGATTTACAGATCACATAGTGACGCCCTCTACGCTTAACTATCTGGCAATCAGGGTGACGGCTTTTCGCACTTTTAAGTGATTTAACAACTTTCATTATTTAGCTCCCTTACCTAATTGACCAAAGCGACGAGTAAAATTAGCAACACGTCCCTCTTTATGTAGCACTCTCTGTTTACCCGTATAGAAAGGATGTGATTTTGAGGACTCTTCAATAGTGAAATAAGGGTAAGTATTACCATCTTCCCATTCGATAGTACGCTCTGTTTTCAAGGTGGAGCCAATCAAGAAGTACTCATCAACATTGGTGTCGTGGAACACCACTGTGCGGTAGCCCGGGTGGATATTCGGTTTCATTGTATTTCCCTAAATAATTAAATTGATATGTTATAACATAACAAATGATAATTATTATCAAAAGAAAAACAAGCGATTTTATGATATTTTCCCGCCATAGATCGTAATCAGAGACGTCCACTCATGTACTCCATTGAACCTATTGGCTTTATAGAGTCTCCCTATAAAGAGAAGTTCGCAGTGCCAAGGCAACCTAGATTGGTACCAACATCCACCTCAAGAGTCAGGCTGGTTGACGCAGCAAACTGTCTTGAGTCTGTTCGGGATATTGAGCAATTTAGCCATGTGTGGTTGTTGTTTCTGTTCGATAAGAACCTTGAAGCGGGCTGGAAACCAACTGTGAGGCCGCCTCGACTTGGCGGCAATGAACGTATCGGTGTTTTCGCATCACGTGCGACATTCAGACCGAATGGGATTGGTATGTCTGCGGTTGAGCTCAAAGGTGTCTATCAAGAAAAAGGACAAACTTGGTTGGACTTGGGCAGCGTCGATCTCGTTGACGGTACGCCTATCATCGACATCAAACCTTATATCTCCTACTCGGATTCAATTCCCGATGCACTAGGAGGGTTTGCCGCCGATGAACCTGAAGTGTTAGATGTGAACTTCTCTCAGCAAGCCCAAAGTAAGCTGTCTGGTCACCCGCAGGCACGCCATATCATCCAAGTGATCAAAGAAGTGCTTGGTCAAGATCCGCGACCTGCCTATAAAAAAGGCAAGCCAGACAGTAAGGAATATGCGGTAAATTTGTTCGATCTTAACGTGAAATTCGTTGTTGAGGCGCTTTTCATCAATGTAACTGACATTGAACGCTTTTGAGATCCCAAATAGGCTGATATTATATACGGCTATATCAGATTTGCTGTCGTCACTCACTGCAGCAAATTTTCTTTTATCAATGATGAAACGGATACCATAGAATGCGTACCAGTAACTACCTTCTTTCTACTCTGAAAGAGACTCCAAACGACGCAGAAGTTATCAGCCACCAGCTGATGCTACGTGCAGGTATGATCCGTAAGCTAGCTTCAGGTTTATATACTTGGCTACCTACTGGTCTACGTGTACTGCGTAAAGTCGAAAATATCGTTCGCCAAGAGATCGATAATGCAGGTGCCGTTGAAATCTTGATGCCCGTAGTTCAGCCGTTTGAGCTTTGGGAAGAGACTGGCCGTTCTGAAAAGATGGGTCCTGAGCTACTTCGTTTCACAGACCGTCACTCTCGTCCATTCGTTCTTAGCCCAACAGCTGAAGAAGTAGTGACAAGCCTAGTACGTAACGAGATCAGCTCTTACAAACAGCTTCCTCTAAACCTGTACCAAATCCAGACTAAATTCCGTGATGAACGCCGCCCTCGTTTTGGCGTAATGCGTGCACGTGAGTTCTCTATGATGGATGCATACAGCTTTGATATCGACAAAGAAGGCTTAGAAAAGTCTTACCAAGCGATGCACGATGCTTACTGTAAAGCATTCGACCGCATGGGCCTTGAATACCGCCCGGTATTAGCAGACTCTGGCGCAATCGGCGGCAGCGGCTCTCAAGAGTTCCACGTTCTTGCTGAAAGCGGCGAAGACCTAATCGCATTCTCTTCTGAATCTGATTACGCAGCGAACATCGAGAAAGCAGAAGCACTAGCTCCTACTGAAGAAGTTGCAGCGCCTACTCAAGAGATGGAATTGGTTGATACGCCAAACGCAAAAACAATCGCAGAACTTGTAGATCAGCACGGTCTAGCAATCGAGAAGACAGTTAAGACTCTATTCGTTAAAGCATCTGATGAAGTAGAAGCAGATATTATTGCTCTAATCATCCGTGGTGACCACGAGCTTAACGAAGTGAAAGCAGAAAACCTTCCACAGGTTGCTTCTCCACTAGAGATGGCTTCTGAAGAAGAAATCCGCGCACTTGTTGGGGCTGGTCCTGGTTCACTTGGCCCTGTTGGCCTAGAGCTACCATTCATCGTTGACCGCTCTGTTGCCGTAATGAGCGACTTTGGCGCTGGCGCAAACGTAGACGGTAAGCACTACTTTGGTATCAACTGGGGTCGTGACGTAGAGCTTGCTCAAGTTGAAGACCTACGTAACGTTGTTGAAGGCGACCTAAGCCCATGTGGTCAAGGTACTATCCAACTTAAGCGCGGCATCGAGGTTGGTCATATCTTCCAACTAGGTAATACTTACTCTAAAGCAATGAACTGTAACGTGCTTGGTCCTGATGGTAAGAGCGTAATCCTAGAAATGGGTTGTTACGGTATCGGTGTTTCACGTGTTGTTGCATCTGCTATCGAGCAAAACCACGATAAATTCGGTATCACTTGGCCAGACGCACTAGCGCCGTTCCAAGTTGCTATCGTACCAATGAACATGCATAAATCTGAGCGCGTTAAAGAAGCAGCAGAAAAGCTATACGCTGAATTAATAGCTATGGGTATCGAAGTACTATTCGATGACCGTAAAGAGCGTCCAGGTGTTATGTTTAAAGATATCGAGCTAGTGGGTATTCCTCACACTATCGTTATCGGTGATCGCAGCATGGACGAAGGTAACTTCGAATACAAAAACCGTCGTACTGGTGATAAAGAAGCTATCGCTATGGACACGGTTATCGAGCACCTTAAGGCTCAACTAGCTAAGTAATCCGATTACTCACTAGATAAATATTGAAAGGCTGCTATTAGGTGGCCTTTTTTGTGCCTGTCGTTTCACTTCAAACTCCCTTCTATTGATCAATAGAGCAAATTACATAAGTTAATCACCAGTTCATCTTTAAGCCCGTATATTGGTTTTAACGACTCTTTAGTACATTTATATTGGAGGTATCGATGGATATCAAAAACTTACTTAACCATGCACTTAAGTCAGATCTCGTAAAACAAGGTACTCAAAAGCTTTCCCAAGGATCTTCGAGTTTAAGTAGTCTTTCTAAAAGCTGTAATAGCAATGACAAGAGTATCAACAAAAACATACTTGGGGCTTTCGGGGCGGGCGCTGTTGGTGGTGGACTCTTAGGTGTGCTAATGGGTTCTAAGAAAACCAAGAAAATGGGCAAGAAAGCGACTGGGATTGGCGGCGCAGCAGCACTGGGCGCTTTGGCTTATAAAGTCTACAATGACTACCAATCCAAACAAGGTCAGACACCCAATGTCGAACAGGCTCAGTTTGATGAAAATGATGCAAATCACAGCGTGCTGATTCTAAGATCGATGATTGCTGCGTCCAAAGCCGATGGTCATATCGATGAAGAGGAGATGGCAAAGATCGAGCAAGCGGTCGAAAATATGGGCGCCGATTATCAACTGACTAAATTGGTGTCTGAAGAGCTGCACAAACCCCTCGATCCAAGTGAAATTGCTCAGCTCGCTATTTCACCTCAACAAGCGAGTGAGATCTACTTAGCCTCTTTGATTGTGGCTGATGAGCAGAACTTCATGGAGAAGTCTTACCTCAAAGAGCTAGCCAAGCAACTCAACCTGGCTGATGAAGTGATTTATCAGCTTGAACAACAAATCTCTGATTAAGCGGTAAATATCAGGCTAATCGATAAGTATCTGGTTAAACAACAAGCTAGCAAAGTGATATATTTAGCATCAACAAATGAGATATTGAGCAAGGACAAATTAACTCTGATCTTCATCAGTTCCACTTTGTTTTTGTCTACCTCTATGTGTATATTGAGATAAGTTATCATTTGGTTAGGTATAAAAATGAAAGTATACGATTGTTGTGATTTGGTGCGTGAACTGTATTCTCAAATTGGCAGTGGCGACCAAGGCTATATCCCTAAAGCGGTTACCTGCGCGGTAAAAACATTAAACGACCTTGCTGCGGATGAGTCTCTTCCTAAAGATGCTCGTGATCGTGCAGCATTTGCTGCGGCAAACCTGCTGATCTCAGATTTCGAGGACTAACATGAACCTCGCTAATTTTGCAAAGATGGATCCAGTGATGTTAATGAGCATCGTCAACATGAAGCTACGTGACGACTTCGGTGGTGATTTGGATCGAGTGGTTAACTTCTACGAAATCGATAAGGCAGCCTTGATCGCTAAACTTGCGTCTGCTGGTTTTGAGTATTTTCCAGAAGCAAAACAGTTTCGATAGTCATTTAAAACAAGCTTTATTTCGAAAGACCAACCTCTGTGTTGGTCTTTTTTGTTTGAGGTACGTAATAGACCAATACCAATACCAATACCAATACCAATACCAATACCAATAAACCTATTATAAATTATCTGTTTGCACCTATACTTTTATATCTTAGAGTCAGCCAACGCTCCTTGAATCAAAGTGTGTTGTTGTATAGGCTACCAAGAACAGCATATAAAAATCATCACTAAATTTGATGATATCGAAGGACTAACAATGAAAAGACTCGGACTATTAGCCGTTATTGCAACCGCACTCACTGCCGGTTGCTCTTCAAACTCTCAACAAGACAACTTTCGTGAAGCGTCTTTTGAGCTGTGTAATACTGAAGTCGATATCTACTCTGTAAGCCATGATGAGAGAATTCGTATCGTCTGCTCAGATGGTTCTAAATTCGCTTTAAACAGCGAAGATACACTAGAAGTCATGCGTGATATCAACATCGACTACTGCGATGGCGAAGGCTTGGGCAAATTCAATGAAAGTCGCAGCTACTACTCGTTTAGATGTAAATCAGGTACTTTGCTGAGCATCAAAAAGTAAAACCGATACCAATAAATAGCAAAGGGTTGATGTGCAAACATCAGCCCTTTTTAGTACCCGCTTTTCTATATTTTCAGATACTCAAATCTCCATATACAAAAAAGGCCCCAAAAGGGACCTTTTAAACTCTTTTTCAAAGTAGATGAACGAAGTTTAAGGAGCTCACACGGAGTTTGCGCTAGCAAATGAGTATGTGCGACATAGAAATTCGTTCACTCTACGCAGAAAAATTATGCGTAAACCGGTAGGCGCTTACAGATTTCTAATACTTTCGCTTTAGTTGCTTCGATAACAGACTCATCGCCCATGTTATCAAGGATGTCACACATCCAGCCAGCAAGAGCTTTCGCGTCTGCTTCTGAGAAACCGCGACGAGTGATAGAAGGAGAACCGATACGGATACCAGACGTAACGAACGGGCTACGTGGATCGTTTGGTACTGAGTTCTTGTTAACTGTAATGTTAGCTGAACCTAGTGCTGCGTCTGCTTCTTTACCTGTGATGTCTTTGTCGATAAGGTCAACTAGGAACAGGTGGTTCTCTGTAGAACCTGAAACGATGTTGTAACCGCGTGCTAGGAATTCAGCAACCATTGCTTTTGCGTTAGCAACAACGCGAGCTTGGTATTCTTTGAACTCTGGCTCTAGTGCTTCTTTGAACGCTACTGCTTTACCAGCGATAACGTGCATTAAAGGACCACCTTGGCCGCCAGGGAATACTGCTGAGTTTAGCTTTTTGTAAAGATCTTCGCCTTCGTTAGAAAGGATAAGACCACCACGAGGACCAGCAAGCGTTTTGTGCGTTGTTGTTGTAACAACGTGAGCGTGTGGAACTGGGTTTGGATAAACACCGGCAGCGATTAGACCCGCAACGTGAGCCATATCTACGAAGAAGTAAGCACCTACTTTGTCAGCGATTTCACGCATGCGCGCCCAATCACAAACTTGAGAATAAGCTGAGAAACCACCGATGATCATCTTAGGTTTGTGCTCGATTGCGAGAGCTTCCATCTCTTCGTAATCGATTTGGCCAGCTTCATCAATACCGTAAGGGATGATGTTGTAAAGCTTACCAGAGAAGTTTACTGGAGAACCGTGCGTTAGGTGACCACCGTGCGCTAGGCTCATACCTAGAACGGTATCGCCAGCATTCAATAGCGCCATGTATACAGCGTTGTTAGCTTGAGAACCTGAGTGAGGTTGTACGTTCGCGTATTGAGCGCCAAAAAGTTCACATGCACGTTCGATTGCTAGAGTTTCAACTTTATCTACGAACTCACAACCGCCGTAGTAACGCTTACCAGGGTAGCCTTCAGCGTATTTGTTTGTAAGTTGAGAACCTTGAGCTTCCATTACACGTGGGCTTGTGTAGTTTTCTGAAGCGATAAGTTCGATGTGCTCTTCCTGACGAAGAGTTTCTTCTTGGATAGCTGCGAATAGGTCCGCATCGTAATCAGCAATGTTCATGTCACGCTTAAGCATCTGTATCTCCTGACTCAGATTGTACTGAAAGTTTCAAAAAAACTACACAACGACCGAAAGCAAACGTTTCCGTCACCGTTTTGATGTGACGCATTCTACATAATTTGATCTAGGTCATAAAGAGCTAATTGCAATTTTATCATGCAGTTTTTTCATAATCACAAATAAGATTCATCATGGTTATTAAGCTTATCCAACCAAAGATGACGCTTACTGTCAATTTTACGCTTTACACCCTGTAAAACGCAGATTACATAGGTTTACCTTAATTTTGCACCTCAAGCTACCGAAAGCTAAGGTTTTTATCTACTATGCACGCCTTTATTGGTTAGGTAATTATAAAAACGATGGAAAAACACTCACGTAAAGAAGATTGGGTAGCGATTCTTACTGGCACGTTTTTAGTGGCGTTAGGCGTATTCTTTTTACAATCAGCAAACCTGCTTACCGGTGGTACTACAGGCTTGGCTCTGCTTTTGAGTCAATTTACGCCGGTAACCTTTGGTATTTTGTACTTTATTGCTAATTGTCCATTCTACTTATTAGCATGGAAACGATTTGGCCGTCACTTTGCGATTAGCAGTGCCATCTCAGGCGCTTTAGTGTCTGTATTTGCCGATCATTTATATCTAGTGATTTCATTAGACGTACATAATGAAATTTACTGTGCCGTCGCTGGCGGCTTATTAATGGGCTTAGGCATGTTGATTTTGTTTCGTCATCGCTCAAGCTTGGGTGGCTTCAACGTATTATGTTTGTTCATCCAAGACCGCTACGGTATCTCAGTAGGCAAAACCCAAATGGCCATTGATGCCTGTATTCTGTTTGCATCCTTCTTCTTCGTATCGCCTTGGGTAATTGCAGTATCTGTATTAGGCACAGCGGTATTGAACATTGTATTAGCCATGAACCATAAGCCAACTCGCTACTCAGTGAACTACGCGTCTTAATTCTTATAACTTGCTCTACGTTGCTAATACCTGATGCTTTCGATTCTAAACTATTTAGGCAGAGACACTATAATCAATACATCACTAAAACAAAAAGGCTTTGGGGAGCACTCCAAAGCCTTTGTTGAAACCTAGATCTCTAGGGGGAACGGAGAATTAGGTTAATTGAAATCGTAACGAGACTAAGCTTCGATCAAGAGGATACGCGTCTCGTAAGGTCGCAGCACTTGATGATGAGACGCCGCTAAACTCTCGCTTACTTGATAATTAGACAACAAGCTTTCAGCCTTCAGCATCTCAAAACGTTCAGGTAAAACACACTCCGCCTCTTCACCATAATAGTTATTAAGACAAACCAAAGTCTGACTATCGCTTTCACGTACATATGCAAAAATAGATGGATGCTCAGGCAATAAATCTTGATAGCTACCACCCGTAATCACTGGCACTTGTTTACGCAACTCAATCAAACTCTTGTAGAAGTAAAATACAGAGTCTTTATCTTCCAATGCTTGTTCGGCGTTGATCTCAATGTAGTTATTCGCAACATCAAGCCATGGCTGAGCTTGTGAAAATCCTGCGTAAGTTTTATCGTTCCATTGCATTGGCGTACGAGAGTTATCACGAGATTTCTGCGCTAAGATCGCCATCATATCTTCATGAGCCACACCATCACGATTAACCATGATATCGTACATATTAGTACTCTCGACATCACGATACTGGCTAATTTCAGTATAGCCAGGGTTGGTCATACCAATCTCTTCACCTTGATAAATATACGGTGTGCCTTGCATCATGTGGACTGACGCAGCAAGCATCTTGGCTGATTCAACGCGATATTGCTGGTCGTTACCCAAGCGGCTCACGACTCTTGGTTGATCGTGGTTACACCAGAATAGTGCGCCCCAACCTTTGCCGTTCAAACCGGTTTGCCAGTGATTGAAGATCGACTTGAGCTGTAAGAAATCAAACGGTGCATTAGTCCACTTCTCACCATTGGTGTAATCGACCTTAAGGTGGTGGAAGTTAAACACCATTGATAGCTCGCTGTTATCAACATTTGAATATTGCTGACAATGTTCCAACGTGGTTGAAGACATCTCGCCGACGGTCACGCTGCCGTATTTCTGGAATACCGCTTCGCTGATCTCTTTCAGGTATTCGTGCACACGTGGACCATCAGTGTAAAAACGACGACCATCACCGATATCATCGTTAGGGAAGTCTTGCTGTTTAGAAATCAGGTTGATCACATCCAAGCGGAAGCCATCAACGCCCTTCTCAGCCCAGAAGCTGATGACGTCTTTCACTTCTTCGCGTACAACCGGGTTCTCCCAGTTAAGGTCGGCCTGCTCTTTCGCGAATAGGTGTAGGAAATACTGCCCCGTCGCTTCATCCATTTCCCATGCATTACCACCAAACTTAGACTGCCAGTTGGTTGGTGCTTGACCGTTTACAGGATCTTTCCAGATGTAGTAGTCGCGGTATGGGCTGTTTTTGTCACCCAGTGCCGACTGAAACCATGCGTGCTCTGTAGAGGTGTGGTTTACAACGATATCCATCACGATACGAATACCACGTTGGTGCGCTTCAGCCAGCAATAAGTCGAAGTCTTCCATGGTGCCGAATTGCGGGTTAATCGCGTAGTAATCTGAAATATCGTAGCCGTTATCGATCATTGGGGATGCGTAAACTGGGGTTAACCAAATTGCATCCACATTTAAGTGTTTAAGATAATCCAGTTTTGAAATGATCCCTTTGATATCGCCAGTACCTTTACTGCCACTATCACAAAAGCTCTTTGGGTAGATTTGATAGATGGTTGCGGTTTTCCACCAACTTTCATCATGCTCAGTCATCGCCATCTCTAACACTCACTTACCAGAAAATATAAAATAAAAATCACCATGTGAATCATGGTTGAATAGCCGTTATAACTAAGAGAAAAAGCTATAACTAAGAGCAAAAGCGATGTCTCACTTTGGAGTCATCGCTTATTTAATGCATTACGCGTTGGCGGTTTCTAGCTCACCTTTCATCTGTGCTCGTTTATAGAAGAACAGTGTTAACGTAACGGGCAGTACAACCGCCACTAGCATCGCAACTAAGTAAATCGACCAATATTGAGGTTGAATCGATAAGATGCCCGGCAAGCCACCAACACCGATACCATTCGCCATCACACCTGCACTACCACAGATTGCAGCCGCTGCGGCACTGCCGATCATTGCGCTCAACATAGGGAATTTGTATTTAAGGTTGATGCCGTACATCGCAGGTTCCGTTACACCTAGGTAAGCAGAGATTGCTGCTGGTACCGAGATGTCTCGTTCACCTTCACGTTTACTCAAAATAATGATGCCGACAACCGCTGAAGCTTGTGCAATGTTTGATAGTGCAATCAAAGGCCAGATTGGCGTACCACCTAAGTCTTGCATCAGTTGTAGGTCAACGGCGTTGGTTGTGTGGTGAATACCCGTAATAACCAAAGGTGCGTAAAGGAAGCCAAATACCACGGAACCCAGAATCGCAAAATCACCAGTCATTGCCACTTTAGCCGCGAAAGCCACACCATCGCCTAACATACGACCAAATGGGCCAATAAAGGCGTGAGCTAGAATCACAGATAAGATGATCGAGACAAATGGCACAACAACTAGATACAGATAAGAAGGTACAATGCGCTTAAGGTTACTCTCGATGAAGGCCAAAGCCACACCCGCTAACATCGCAGGGATCACCTGAGCTTGATAACCGACCTTCTCTATCACGAACAAGCCAAAGTCCCATACCTCAGGTACCGATTTACCTATCATGTAAGCGTTCATCAACTGTGGAGAAACCAAGGTGACACCGAGCGTGATACCCAAAATAGGCGTTCCGCCGAGTTTCTTAACCGTTGCCCAACACACACCAACCGGTAGGAAGAAGAAAATAGCTTCGCCAATCAACCATAAGAAAGAGTGAACGGTTGCCCAGAATTGGCTGATCTCAACCAAGGTTTTGCCGTCGAACATGCGAATGTCACCAATCACATTACGGAAACCAAGAATCAAACCACCAGTAATAATGGCAGGCAGCAGTGGTACGAAAATTTCGGCTAAATGGGAGATACCACGCTCAAGGAAGTTCATGTTCTGGCGAGCAGCCAACTTCGCCTCATCTTTTGATGATGCATCTTTACCAGTTTGCTCAATCAAAAGTGCGTACACCTCATCAACTTCGGTGCCAATCACGACTTGGAATTGACCTGCGTTAGTAAAGCAGCCTTTTACCAGTTTAAGCTTCTCTAACTCTGCTTTGTTCGCTTGTTCCGTATCGTTCAATACAAAACGCAGCCGAGTTAGACAATGGCTGACACTCGCAATATTCTCTTTGCCACCGACTAACTCGATAAGACGCGCAACGTCTTGCTTCGCTATCTTACTCATACTACCCCACCCTGGTTTCATTCAATTACTCTTCTAAACCATGCAGCTATAACCACTTCGATTTAGATTAATGGGAACATTCCCAATTACAGTTATTATAATGCCCACATGAATGATAAATTAAAATGGGAACAGTCCCATTAATTGAAAGAGATCACACTCTAATTTTAATCTAAGCGGTTCAATTTCGCTTGATTGAGTGGATTATAGAATCGGAGATTGAGTGTGATGAGAGATCTCTGAATTGCCTAAAAGCTGAGAGATCAATAGATTAGCGGCCAATTTACCTGCAGATTGATACCCAGGATCAATGCTAAATACTCGAGGGAACAAGAAAGAGAGAAGATCATTGCCACCGACACCAGTCACCACCACATCTTCACGTTGTAACTCTTGCAAACGCTTGATTACGCCAAGAGCCAATGTATCACTCGCACAGACAATGGCTTGAGTCGTAGGAACAAGCACCTCATCCACCAACTGATAAGCGCTTTCATGATGAAGTTGACCAGTACGATAGTTCGCAATTGAACCTGTATTTTCACACCACTCGAGATAAGCCTTAAGACGCAGTTCACCGGTTGATTTGTCGCTAGGATCAACGCCAATGAAACCAACCTCAGAGATCCCCTGATCTGCTAAATGCGTTAACGCACTATTGATCACCTGTCGGTTATCATAGTTAATCGACGTCACATTCTCAGTATCCAAAGCAATCACCACCGCTTTGTTTCCCCAAGCTTCAATCGCAGGAATATCACAGTCAGTAAAACCAAACACGATAATACCATCTACATTGCGACGCTTGAGAACCTGAAGGTGTTCGTTAGCTTTATCTCTATCTAGCTGACTTTCCATGATCACGACATCGTAATCCGCTCGATACAATTCTGCCAACATGGTGCTAACTGCTTTGTTTTCAGAGGGAGAATCTAAACGAGAGATGATCACGCCGATGACTTTTTGACTGCCACCGCGCATGGATTGCGCAGACTTTGAAGGCGTGTACCCAGATTCTTGAATTACTCTTTCCACCCTTTCTCGGGTTTCAGGTTTCACTTTTGGATCATTGGTCAGAACACGAGATACGGTTGACTTACCAACACCGGACAGCTTAGCAATATCGAGAATAGTGAGTTTTTTGCTCATAAAAAGTCTAACGTTAAAGGAAAGAGAAGAAAAAGTGAGGGTAGGTTTCCTCACTTAACTGTTTGTAAAATATAGCAGTTCTTACTATGACTTACTTTTGGCAATTACGATAGACCACACGGCCTAGTTCTAGACGTGCGTCGTCACCTTTCGTGCGCAAAGTGATGCTGCTAATCATCTCTGAGGTGCCATCGTCTAGAATGTATTTGGTTCCTGAGCCTGCCGGTACTTGAGTCAATTGGTACTCGTTATCAGGTAAACGCAGTACTGCTTTTTCATTACTAAGGTAAGCCACATCAAACGAGACGTCAGACTCACATTGATAAGTCACGAATTGATTATCCGATGCTGCACTATCAGGGGATGCTGATTTAGAGCACCCGACCAATGCTACCGTACATAGAGATGCTACCAACATAGCTTTCATACTTCGTTCCTCATCTTTATATAGTCAATGACACTTAGTTTAGACTCAGGTTAGAAAAACCTTAGTGATAAATAGAACGTTTAACCTTTCAAGAAAGCGGGTACGTCTTTAATGCTATCAAGTACTACGCTGGCTAACGCTTCACCTTTTTCAGTGACTGGCTTACCGGTCCTTACCAACACTCTAGTGCCAACACCTGCCGCTTCTGCAGCCATCATATCTTCAGCTTTGTCGCCGATCATGACTGAGTTAGCCATATCAATCTTAAGAAAGTCACGAGCAGAAATGAACATACCTGGTTTTGGTTTACGGCACTCACAATCTTGCTTGTAGTCGCCTAAGCCTTGTTCAGCATGATGCGGACAGTAATAGATGCCATCAAGCTCAACGCCGTTATCAACAAAGTTCCAATCCATCCACTGCGTTAAAGAAAGAAAACGGTCCTCGCTAAACATACCACGAGCAATGCCTGACTGGTTGGTCACTAGCACCAATAAATAGCCCATATCTTTAAACGCTTTCGCCGCTTCAAACACACCATCGATATATTCAAAGTCATGCTCATCATGTACATAGCCATGATCAACGTTAATCACACCATCACGATCTAAAAAAACAGCAGGTTTAGACAAAATTTTGTTCTCTATCAACTCTCTATTAATCATTAATTATTACACGCTTTATTTGCTTCATCACTATCTATTTAGTTTTGCGTTCGTTAACGATTTGTTTCCAGCTTAGCCATACAATCGGCGTTTAGCCATCTAGACGTAAAAATATCTATTGACTTAGATCATAGAACACCATAGCATCGTCTGTAAATCGAGCGAGCTATCGACATATTATTCTGTTCTACCGGCACGGGTTTCTCTATGATTAAAGTGAATCAAGTCAATAAGGTTTTTTATCAAGGCACTAAAGAAATCAATGCCTTAATTGATATCAACCTCCATATTCCTCAAGGTCAAATCTTTGGAGTCATCGGCTCTTCAGGTGCAGGCAAAAGTACTCTTATCCGCTGTGTAAACATGTTGGAAGCCCCAACGTCGGGTGAAGTGATTGTTGACGGAATCGACCTGACAAAACTCAACAAATCAGAACTTAGCGTAGCACGTCGTAACATCGGCATGATATTCCAGCATTTCAACTTGCTGTCTTCTCGCACTGTATTTAACAATGTAGCACTGCCTTTAGAACTTGCAGGTAAAGATAAAGCAGCAATTGAAGCAAAAGTCAGTGAGCTACTTGAGTTGGTTGGTCTTGCTGATAAGCGCGATACCTACCCTGCAAACCTAAGTGGTGGTCAAAAGCAGCGTGTCGCGATTGCTCGCGCACTGGCATCTGACCCAAAAGTACTGCTTTGTGATGAGGCGACCAGTGCTTTGGATCCAGCCACGACTCAATCTATCCTTGAGCTACTGCGTGAAATCAACCGTAAATTAAGCATCACTATTTTACTGATTACTCACGAAATGGACGTGGTTAAAAGCATTTGTCACGAAGTCGCAATCATCGGCGGCGGCGAACTAGTAGAAAAAGGGACCGTAGGTGAAATATTTGCTCACCCTAAAACAGAGCTAGCACATCAGTTTATTCGCTCAACACTGGACCTGACGATTCCTGAAGATTACCAAGCGCGTTTACATGAGACTCGAGTAAACAGCAGTTACCCATTGGTACGTCTTGAGTTTACAGGAGCAACCGTTGATGCACCGTTAATGACGCAAATCGCTCGTAAATTCAATATCGATGTTAGCATCCTAAGCTCAGATCTTGATTACGCCGGCGGCGTAAAGTTCGGCATGATGGTAGCTGAACTGTTCGGTAATGAAGCAAATGATAATGCTGCTATACAATTCCTACGCGACAACAATGTAAAAGTAGAGGTGCTTGGTTATGTCCTTTAGTTTCAACGAGATTGCTGACTGGATCAGCCTTAACGGTAACCTTCTACTAGGCGCAACAGGCGAAACGCTTTACATGGTTGCAGTCGCAGGCATCGTTGGCTTTGCCGTCGGTATCCCATTAGGCGTGATTCTACACACGACTAAAAAAGGTGGTTTGCTAGAGAACACCAAACTAAACAAAATTTTGGGTGCGGTTGTGAACGTAGGTCGTTCAGTGCCTTTCTTAGTGTTGATGGTTGCTATTATCCCACTGACTAAGATGCTGATTGGTACCTTCATCGGAACAACAGCAGCGATTGTTCCACTGACGATCGGCGCTATACCTTTTGTTGCTAGACTTATCGAAAGTGCACTACTTGAAGTGCCCACAGGTCTAGTGGAAGCCGCTCAGTCCATGGGCGCAACACCGACTCAAATCATCAACAAGGTTCTGCTTCCAGAAGCACTACCGACTATCATCAACTCAGTAACGATTACACTCGTGACTCTGGTGAGCTATTCAGCAATGGCCGGTACTGTAGGTGGCGGCGGTCTAGGTGATGTCGCGATTCGTTACGGATTTCACCGTTACGATGTGACCATCATGGCAGTGACAGTAGTGATGTTGATTGTGCTTGTACAAATTATTCAATCAATCGGTGATTCATTAGTTCGCCGCGTTGACCACAGATAAAGGCTCACGATTAAAGATTAGAGTCATCGAAACCAAATTAGATAGATTTATTAAAAGGAGATTATTATGAAATTTAACCTTAAAGGTTTACTTACTATCGCAGCAGCGGCATCAGCGTTAGTACTAGCAGGTTGTGGCGATAAAGAAGTGGATACTTCTAAAGTAAAAGTTGGCGTAATGGCAGGTGCAGAAGCACAAGTTGCTGAAGTTGCAGCTAAAGTGGCGAAAGAAAAGTACGGACTAGATGTTGAACTAGTGACTTTCACAGATTACGTAACACCAAATGCAGCTCTAGATGACGGCTCTATCGACATCAATGCATTCCAACACGCACCGTATCTAGATCAGCAAGTTGCTGACCGTGGCTACAAACTGACTATCGCTGGTAACACGTTTGTTTACCCAATCGCGGGTTACTCTAAAGAAGTGAAATCTGTTGACGAAATCCAAGACGGCGCGCGCATTGCTGTACCAAACGATCCAACTAACCTAGGTCGTTCTCTGCTGCTTCTTGAGCAACAAGGTCTACTTGAGCTTCGTGAAGGTGCAGGCCTTCTAGCGACAGTTCGTGACATCGTTAAGAACCCTAAGAATCTTACAATTGTTGAACTAGACGCAGCACAACTGCCGCGTTCTCTTGATGATGTAGCTTTGTCTATCATCAACACAACTTACGCAAGTTCTATCAACCTGACTCCACAAAAAGATGGTGTATTCGTTGAAGACAAAGACTCTCCTTACGTGAATCTAATCGTTTCTCGTGAAGACAATCTAAACGCAGAAAACGTACAAAACTTCGTTAAAGCTTACCAAACTGAAGAAGTGTACAACGCAGCTTCTGACATCTTCCAAGGTGGTGTGGTTAAAGGTTGGTAATCAACTAAACTACAGCGCGGTATAGATACCCGAAGGGCTGATATAACATCAGCCCCTTTTTATTGGTTACAATTTACAAGAAAATTCGACTTACCACCAAGCTTCCACTTGCATGCCAACACTCATTTCACTGTTCTTACCTTCACCGAAAGCATTATCATTTTCAGCATCATTTAGGTAAGTCGCAAAGATACGAAATTCAGGACGTGACCAGAAACCCACTTGCGGTACCCAAGCTTGAGCGACAGTGAACTTGCCGCCCGCGCCGTCTTGGTTATCAATAGTTTCAACAAAGCCACCAATTTCAAGAATGGTACGCATGCGCTTGTCCCACTTATAAAGCGGTCGTATTACTGCACTGAACGACTCATCATCACTGTTATTCGCACCAACCCCCGATGACGCGGCATAACGAACCGTGTGGCCAAATTCGATGTTCTCACCGATAGCAAGCACACCCCAGTTAATCAATCGAAAGCCGTCAGCATCATTGTTGTTTGCATCACGAACAATGCCCTTACCTGTACCAAAGGTTGTCATCTGCTCTGCATAACCAGAGTTAGCAACTTGAAGAATGGTTTTGTTGAAGCCACCCGCTAGGTTTTGATTTAGGCTGGCCGTCAGCATCACACTATCATCCGCGTCCACCGTTTGACCCTGCTTTTCATTGGCGAAGTTCATATCAATACCGACCTCAAGATCCGCATTGTTCCACAATGGAATACCCGCATAACGTATATCAGCAATCATGGCTGTGGTCTCTTTGCCATCAAACACATCGCCCGTAACCGTGTCTTGAATCAAAGCCACCGATAATTTACCAGGGCCCATATTGATGTGTTCAACACCAGCACCAATACCACTTACATCCCAGTAGTAATTATCAACGATGTGTACATCATGGCGTTGGTAGTAGCGCTCACCGGCCCAAATACCAATACCTTTATCTTCAAAAAGCCCTACAGCTTGAACATTGAGTTGAACTACATCCACGCTTTTATCCGCAGCGTTCTCATCTTGGCCTTGCCAGTACGACAACATGGAATCAACTAAAAATGAAACGTCGTCCTCTGCATACACTTCTTTTCTAAAACCAAACTCGCCATATAGGTCATTTTCGTTGCCGAGTCGGCCTACTTTACTCACCTCCCATTTGCTATTTGAACCGCCTTCATTACTCAAGCCAACACCCCCGCGCATGTAGCCATTAAACTCCAATGGTGTGGTTTCGTCAGCGTATAAATTAGGTGCAAGTAAGACAGTAGAGAGTGCAGCAGCAATAGGTAACAGTTTCATCGTCCATTCCTTTCAGATCTTGAATCAGATTATTTTATTATAAATGGGAACATTCCCATGGGATCGATCCCATTTATATTGGGAAGAATATAAATTGAAAGAGAACTGATTGATTATTGTGATCAGGCTAACTATTGAGATGACTGAAAGTTGATGGGTGTAGGGTTATTTAAATGAATACATTGGCACTACAGAAAGAGCTGAATATCACGCTCTGCTCGTATTAAAAGGAGAAAGAGATAAACAATGAGGAGTAAGAAAAATAGAGCTAAAGTAAGTCATGAGGCCACAGTACCGAACATGAAGCAAGGTACTGAATTTTTAATATAGAAATGATAAAAATGAATATCGGAGCACTTAATTAGCACTCCGACACCTAAAATATGACGCTTAAATATACACTAGAAGGTTACTTTAGGTGATCCCAAGAGATGTTTGACACCAGTCGGCAGTCATCACACTTGAAATAGAAAATATCGTGGATCGGTGCATCTAGCAGCCATTCACCACCACACTGCGGGCATTTCCGCTCTTTCTCGGCCTTTAAACTAATGCCCCCCACACGGTACAAGTAGTAATAAGTTGGGATCTTCGTGAGATATTCAATGCGCCCTCTCAAGCCCCAACCGCGTTTGAACAATACGCTTTTGGTATCACTGATCTCCGCTAGCGTTGCGTGTTCTGCACGGCAACCACCGCCCATTTGTACTTCATCACAAGCTTGCCATTCTGTCTGCCATTTCAGTACGGCTTTATGATCACCATTGAATGTTGGTGGGTTGCGATATAAAGGGATTGGCAGCAAGCTATCACCACTGCGCAGCGGCGAACAGGTATGAACGAATGTCGTGTATAACACCTGCCAACTTGGCGTTTCATCTTCTGCAACTTCTTCGGAATTAAGATCTCGACCCAACAAACGCATTTTAGGCGCAAGAAGGCTCGCGTTAGACAAGCGCTCAAAACACACTTTTACGAAGTCTGAGTGATTACGCGGATGTAAACTGTCTTGCTCAGGACACACAACGCGAACATAGAATTCACCGTCGCCCATCACGATTGGAAACTCACGACCTAACACTTGTCCGTTATAACGAAGTGCATCCATCAAGCCATTAACCGCCTTATCGACAGCGCTGACCGTTGTGTTATCAAAACACTCAAATTGAAGCTCTAATACGTACATCTATTTATACCGCAGGTTGTAGCTTGTCTAAGAATTCTGCCAATGTCTCGGCCAATACATCACGATTTTTAGTGCCTAAGCGTTCTAGAATCACGTTACCCGTTAAGTTACAGATAGAGATAACATCCAGTTCAGCGTCTGTTGCAGCAATAAATACGGTCGGCTTAAGTTTTAAACGGCGTTGAGTCACAAGGTGACCCAGAATATTCTCTTGTAGGCATTCGAAGTCTTCATCACTCCAAATCTGCAATAGAGTCAATTCATTGCCATCAAACGTCGCGTTCATATCAGCACTGTATTGCGCACCATAGAAGGTTTTGATGTCTTCATGCAGGGTTAATTCAATGCCAGTTTCAACATTGGTAAAATCAGCAAATTGCTCACGTGGATAGCTTTTCCATAACACGACGTCGCCACTCTTTTCTTCTACGCATGGCGATACGATATCCACAAGCTCCTCGTTACGGGGTAAGCTCTGGTGTTGCTTTTGCCACGTATCAACGTATCGCTGACTAAAAGAAAACAGTGCGTCTTGAGCACGTTGAGTCATGAAAATCTCCTAAACACAAAATAATAAATAGAATCCGAGCCCTTTCCGCACCGATTAAGCGATGACTTAATGACAGGGTAATGGGGATTCAGTAAAATCGACCCCATTCTAATCGAATTTGAAACGAAAGTATGAGCAAATATTCTGACGCAAAAGAGCTAGCGGGTTTAACCCTAGGCCAAAAAACTGAGTACTCTAACCAATACGATGCAAGTTTATTGCAACCAGTACCTCGTAGCCTGAATCGTGATGATCTTGCGCTAAACGGCGAGCTGCCTTTTGTTGGTCATGATATTTGGACGATGTACGAGCTTTCATGGCTTAACACCAATGGCCTGCCACAAGTGGCTGTCGGTGAAGTTTTCATCCCAGCAACTAGCCCAAATTTAATTGAATCAAAATCTTTCAAGCTTTATTTGAACAGCTACAACCAGACTCAATTCGAAAACTGGGACCAAGTCACTGAACGTCTTACTCAAGATTTGTCTGCATGTGCAGGCGAAACGGTGATTGTAAATGTAAATTCAGTAACGGATTACACCAACCAGCCTATCGTGACGATGGAAGGCGATTGTATCGACAATCAAAACATCCAAATCAACAGCTACGATTTTGAAGCGTCACTGCTAGAAGGAGCTGCTAGCGAGCAAAATGTTGAGGAAACACTGCACAGCCACCTATTGAAGTCGAACTGTTTAATCACCAATCAACCCGATTGGGGCAGCGTTGAGATCGCATATTCAGGTAAGCAAATTGACCGTGAAGCACTGCTGCGCTATTTAGTTTCTTTCCGTGAACACAACGAGTTCCACGAACAATGTGTTGAACGTATCTTTACGGATATCATGAAATACTGCGCACCATCGAAACTCACCGTATTTGCACGTTACACGCGTCGTGGTGGCTTGGATATCAATCCATACCGTTCAACAGAGCAAGATAGACCAAGCCACAATAAGCGTATGGCCCGCCAGTAATTAGGCTGGAACCACCCACACTTATTTGAACCTACCCAATCTTTAAAGGGATATTGAAATGCGTTGGTTATACGTTTTTAGCCTATTTATTTTAAGCTTAAGCACGTCGGTTAATGCGTCGGTTTATTCTTCGGCGCTGCTTAATGAAGCCAATAACTTGGTTGAGATAGAGCCGAGCCAAGCAAAACAAATGGCGAACAGCTACCTAACGCTACGTATCCTTTCAGACCAAAGCGAGAAAAGCCCATCGGCTATTTCTCGCGAAGAGACAGACTCTTCGATCAGAACCCCAAACAGCAGTATTGATGCCTACAAGATATTAGCGAAAGCAGAATACAACCTTGGTAATATTCATATTGCGATTCAACATATCGACAAAGCATTTGAGCTTGCGAAAACCTATAAGCTTGAGTACCTAAAACTGGATCTTGAGATCCTAAAAGTACGCTTACTTTGGCTGAGTGACAGGAAATCAGCCAAAGCAAAAACAGAGCTGGCGAGTATCGAAGCAAACCTAGAATCGGTGAATAAAACCTTGCGTTTAACAGAAGGTATTACCTATCGTTTGATCATGCTGAAAGCTGATATTGCCTCTTATGACAATAAGGTCGATGAAGCCGAGAAGTTCTACCAAGAAGCGAAAACCTACCTCGATCAGCGTTACTCAGAAAAAGTGACTATCGACTACCACATCGCGGTCGGTGAATTTTATCTAACCCATAAAGAGTACAACCACGCACTATCTGAGTTGTTGTATGGCTACTGGAAATCCGTAGAAGGTAATCTGAGCTCACGCTTAGCAAAAGTAAACCGCCTGCTTGCTCAGCTTTTCTTTGAACGCCAAGTGTTAGATAAAGCTCTCGAGCACTTATCTCAAGCTGCTGATTTCTATGATAACTTTGAAAACTCACCTGTTTTGGCACAAGTGCTTAAAAAAATGGGTGATGTATACTTCTTTCAAGGAAAATATAACCTTGCGTTAGTGCATTTCTTCAACGTTTTGGACCATGAAAGCACCGACCGAGATATCCAACAAGTCATTGATATTCGTCTGAGTTTATCAGCTACCTACTTACGCCTTTATAACTACCCTCTTGCAGAACAATACCTAACACGCGCTCTTGAGCTGTTGGAGTACACAGATATTCCAAAACTGGAAGGCCGCGCTGCGCTGCTGTCGGCAGGGTTAGCTTATCATCTACAAGAGAGCGATGACGTAATCAAGCATGCGACACGTGCACTTGAAATTTCACGTCAGATAGAAAATATGCACCTGTCACAGCGTTCGTATTACTTACTGTCCTTAGGCTATGAACAAGCAGGTCGTCCTCAACAAGCATTAGCGAATCTCAAGCAGTACAATAGTTTAGTTTCTTTAGAGCAGCAAAAACTAAATCGTGTAGGTGAGGATGCATTCCGTCAGCAGAAAGAGTTTGCTGAACAAACTTTGCACTACGCTGGTCAAGCGCAAGAATTAGAAAGGTATAAGTTAGAGCATCGTAAATTCCAAAAGATATCCTTCGCCCTATTTCTGTTCAGCATCGTCCTATTTTTCTTTGTACTACGCAGAGGCTACCTCATCCAAACCTTAGCTAAAGAAGTGGATTCGCTGCGTACTGATCTTTTTACGCACTCACGTTCAAAGCTTCCGAACCTAAGAATGCTCAATGCTAAGCTCTCAAATTCGTTAGAGCAAACCAGCCAAACCTTCGAGCAATGGCAGCTTGGGGAGTTGATTTATGAACCATTAAACGACCGCTTACGCTTCGTTATGATTGACTTACCTTTCCTGCGCAACATGTATACGCAAAATGGTTATAAAGCGGGCTTAGAGCTCGAAGATGCTTTCGGTGATTTCTTAAAATCAAAACTGGAAGGCCCAGCTCGCGTCTATCATTTCTCAGATGCGAACTTGCTTTATATAGAGCCAAATTCAGATCGTGATTCATCACCAGAAGCGATGTTCCTAAAGATTCAATCGTGGGTAAATGACTTCGAGCCAGAACGTAATATCAACCGAACGATTCGAATGGGCATCGCTGACTACCCGTTTTTACCACGAGCTTACACCGCTATTAATGACCAAGAGCTATTAGATGTATTGTTGATGTCGACCAACCTAGCGCGTGAAATCAGCTTGAAAGAACGCACTAGTCAATGGGTATACCTCAAAGCTATCGATAACGCACCAGCGGCAAGCCTTGCAACTGGTAACATACGAGAAGCTTGTAAACATGCCATTAATCAAGGGTTAATAAAAATACAATCGTCGTACCAGAATGAGGACAACATCAAAAAAATGCTAAAAGATGACTGAATTGCGAGCGGTTAAGACTTGCAAGTCGTGACCTTATTTTTAGTTTTGTTATTATCGATGCAACGGAATTTCATCTAAATGATCGTGATCGATCTACGCGGCGCTAATTAATACATCTATGGGCATTCTTGAAAAAGACATTCAGGCGCAACTCCACCAACTGAAATTTCAGTTGGAGCAAGTTCGCTTGACGCAAAGAGACACCTCGTTCAAATTTATTAGAGAGCAAAAAGTTCTTAAGCGCATCGTCACATCTTTAAGTGATGCGTGCGTTGGTAGTAACAGTTATTTAGATGAAAACCTCATTGCCCTTAGGGAAGAGCTAGAAAAGCAAAAAGACATCAGCTCGATGATCCCTAAATTGGCAGTCATAGAAAGAATGCTCAAGCAGAAGACGTTGGCTATGGATAAACAGAACGGATATCTGGATGATAGCATTAAGCACAGTGGAGAAACGCTACAACGCATAACTGGCCTACCAGCACCGTTGAAACGTGATCTACGAAACTTACTTAGCTTCTCCGAATGCAATGGCAGTCAGAAAGTCGACCACGCCATGAAACTCCTCGGTATTTACGAGCGTGCCATAAAGATCATGGCGAACAACTCTCGTACTCATTTTGCCGACGCTGCGCAATCGCCTGAACAAGAACTCCTTGCCGACTTATCAAACGAATTACAACATCTGATCACCGAACTCGATTTTGAGGGTGAATCGGGTGAGCTACTTACCGATATTCGAGCCAAACTGCTGCTTGGTGTTTCTACACAAAACCTCCTTGAGCTGACGCTTCAAATTCTCAAACTAGTCATAGAGGGCACCAATCTAGAGCGTAAAAAGTCTGAACAGTTTATTGACCAGCTTAATTCTTCACTCGCGTCTAGCATCAAAACCGCAGATCAAAATGCAGACCAAAGCCAAAGCTACTTTAAGCATCGCCAAGGCCTGAACTCTGAGCTAAATGAGCTTGTCATCAAGAGCCAGAGTTCTGTAGATAAAGCAACGGACATTGATAACTTAAAGCAGACGATTAATCCTCTGCTTAGTGAAATCGCCTCTCTTTCTGAAAGATTGAATCATGCAGAGCAAAAAGAACAAGCTCTGATAGAGAGAATGAATTACGGGAAAACTCAGTTAGACTCGCTCTATGAAGTGACTCAAGACTATCGAAAGCGTTTAGAAGATCAGGCTCAGCGTATGTTGCTTGACCCGCTCACCAAGGTCTACAATCGTACCGCCTTTACCGATCGCTTAGAACTTGAATACCGCCGTTGGATTCGCGCGCAACACTCACTGCGTGTTGTACTGCTCGACATCGACAATTTCAAAGCCATCAATGATAGTTTTGGTTATACAGCGGGTGACAAAGCACTCAAAATTATCGCAAGAACCATCACCAAAGAGACCGGCGCTACCGATAGTGTGGCTCGTTTTTCTGGTGAGGAATTTATCTTGTTATTACCAGAGCAAACGGATGAATATTGCCACCAGGTAATTCAAAACATCCAGACTCAAGTCAGCCGTTTACCTTTTAAGTTCCGTGACCAACAAATCACGATTACTTTGTGTGCAGCAAGTACTCAATTCAAAGAGTCAGATACACCTGAAGAAGTACTAGAGCGACTCAATAAAACGCTAAACAAAGCCAAACAACGTGGTACTAACCAATTGGTTTGGAATTAAACTAGGCCTGATTTAATTTATTTCTTTTTTTCAAATACTTATCACATACCAATTCCCTCAATGTTTGCTAAGCTTATGATTAACATTCGCTTAACAAGCATTCTTGACAAGTCATGCTGTTTATAAGATCTTAAGCAACTCGATATTAGCCCTTAAGCAATTCCATACAATCCATAAAGCAACGCTGTCGTAACCGTTTCGTCTGGTTAACTCTTCTCACCTTTAACCAAACACTTTCAACGTTTGCTTCTCACTCTCGAGCCAGAGGGTCACTTCAAAAGTCGCCTCTGCTCTTCTCAACAAGGAGGCACTATGATCACTCATATCAGCCCTGCCGGTAGCATGGATTTACTCTCTCAACTTGAAGTTGAGCGTCTTAAAAAAACCGCATCTAGTGATCTGTACCAACTGTATCGTAACTGTACGTTAGCGGTACTGAACTCGGGTAGCCACACCGACAACTCCAAAGAATTGCTCGACAAGTATCAGTCATTTGATGTTGAAGTGGTGCGTCGTGAGCGTGGTATCAAGCTCGAACTAAGCAACCCACCAGAGCATGCCTTTGTCGACGGTGAAATCATCAAGGGTATTCAAGAACATCTATTCTCAGTGCTGCGTGACATTGTCTACGTCAACATGCACTTGGCCGATAACCAAAGGCTTAACCTCACCAACGCAACTCACATCACCAATCTTGTGTTTGGTATTTTGAGAAACGCAGGAGCACTCACACCCGGCATTGAGCCGAACCTGATCGTGTGCTGGGGTGGTCACTCAATTAATGCCACTGAATACCAATATACTCGCGAAGTCGGTAATGAACTTGGCCTACGTGAACTCAACATCTGTACGGGTTGTGGACCAGGTGCGATGGAAGGGCCAATGAAAGGTGCGGCTATTGGTCACGCTAAGCAGCGCTATACTGAACATCGTTATTTAGGGTTAACTGAACCATCAATCATTGCGGCTGAGCCACCAAACCCGATAGTGAACGAACTGGTGATCATGCCCGATATCGAGAAACGTCTTGAAGCGTTTGTTCGTATGGCACATGGCATCATAATCTTCCCTGGAGGCCCAGGAACCGCCGAAGAACTGCTGTACATCCTAGGTATCATGATGCACCCAAACAACGCAGACCAACCGATGCCTATCGTTCTAACTGGCTCTAAAGAGAGCGAGGCTTACTTCCGTTCAATTGATAAGTTCATTGGTGAAACATTGGGTGAAGAAGCGCAAAAGCACTATGAAATTGTCATTGATGATCCAGCACGTGCTGCGAAAATTATGAAGCAAGCAATGCCAGATGTACGCTCTCACCGTAAAGAAACAGGCGATGCTTACAGCTACAACTGGTCACTGCATATTGAGCCTGAGTTCCAACTCCCCTTCGACCCTACTCACGAATCTATGGCGGCACTCGATCTGCACATGGATCAGAAAACAGAGAGCCTTGCTGCGAATTTACGTAAAGCGTTCTCAGGTATTGTGGCAGGTAACGTCAAAGCCGAAGGTATTCTGGAGATTGAGAAGCATGGGCCATTCCTCATTGATGGCGACAAAGAGTTGATGACTAAGATGGATCAACTGCTAAATGATTTTGTTGAACAAGATCGAATGAAACTGCCGGGTGGTACCGACTACGTTCCTTGTTATAAAATTGCGCCAAGCAGCTGATGATAATATCTGACTGATAACAAAGCCGTAAGCATAAAGCTAAACAAGTCATGACGTTTACGTCACCAGCGTTTCAACTCACCAAGTGATACGTTACTATAAGGGGCTAGCAGCCCCTTATTTATTGCCTATTTAGTGGAAACTTATGTCTATCCATCTTGTTATTATCGATGCCTTGAACCTAATCCGACGCGTTCACTCAGTTCAGCCGGATCCAACCGATATAGCAAGAACCATCACTACCACGACTCGTACTCTTAATAAGATTCTTGCGGAATCTAAACCAACTCACATCATCGCGGTATTCGATCACCACTTACAAGATCGGGGCTGGCGTGCAGAAGTCCTTCCTGCCTATAAACAAAACCGAAAGCCAATGCCTGAGCCATTACTGAAAGGCCTCGATGCTATCCAACAAGCTTGGTGGGAATTAGGTATTGATTCGCTGTTATCTGATGGCGATGAAGCTGATGACTTAGTAGCAACACTCGCAAAAAAAGTGGCTGACCATGGTGAAAAAGTTACGATAATCTCTACCGATAAAGGTTACTGCCAACTGTTATCACCTACACTACAGATCCGCGATTACTTCCAACATCGCTGGTTAGATAAGCCCTTTATCGAAGCTGAGTTCGGCGTAAAACCAGAGCAACTTGCAGATTACTGGGGATTAACGGGCGTTAGTTCAAGCCAAGTACCTGGGATCCCAGGCGTGGGACCAAAAGCAGCCAAAGAGATCTTAACGACTTATCCCGATATTGAAGCCGCATTCCTAGCTGAAGATTTACCTAAAAAATATCGTAAGAAGTTCGATGAACACATCGAATCCGCACGAGTGTGCAAGTTGGTTTCAGCTCTAAAAACTGATATAGATTTGGGCTTCAATCTTCAAGACATTCGCTACGAAGCTCATTCTTAACTCCCGATAATGCGATGAGCAGATACAAAAAATGCCCCTTAAAGGAGCATTTTCTTTATCACTGACATACTAATGAAAATATTAGTACGGTGAGATATTCGAAAGTGACTGAATGTGAACCGTGATCTCTTCGCGATCATGGTAAAGGTGCTTCGCCTGCATCTTGAATTTAACTTTGTTATCAATCAGAAACTGTTTTAGGTTCTCGATATCTTGCAGTACTTCATCGTAACGGCCTTTCATTGGCAGTTTAAGGTTGAACAGTGCTTCTTTCGCCCAGCCTTTGATAATCCACTCACCCATCAAGTGAGCAACACGAGCTGGCTTCTCAACCATATCACAGATAATCCAAGTCACGTTCTTACGGTCAGGTTCGAATTTAAAGCCATCTACCATGTGGTGCTTAATTTGACCCGTTTCCATAAGGCTATCTGCCATCATACCGTTATCAACACAGTGAACAAACATAGAACGCTTAACCAATTGGTAAGTCCAACCACCTGGACACGCACCTAGATCTACGCCCCACATGCCCGGAGCCAGACGCTCGTCCCACTCATCACGAGGGATGAATACGTGGAATGCTTCTTCTAGCTTCAATGTAGAACGGCTTGGTGCATCTGATGGGAATTTCAAACGAGGAATGCCCATGAAGAACTGTGAGTTGTTGGTTGGGTAAGAGTAACCAATAAAACAGTGACCCGGAGCGATAAAACATAAGTGCAGCACAGGCTTTTTAACATTGTCTTTCGCTGTCATCAGGCCTTTACCACGCATAGCTTGACGCATTGGCACAGTAAACTTACGGCAGAATTTCAAAAGCTCTTTCGCTTCATTGGTGTCTGGCGTTTCAATTCGGATATCGCCACAACGTGGGAAACCTTCTTTCTCAGAAAGCGCCTCAAGAATTGGAGAGATACGGTCATCGGTTGGCAGGTCTTTGATTTCAACCGCTACCGCGATCATTTGACGAGCAAAGATCAGAGATTGGAAGTCGACCTCTTTGATCAACTTATCTGCTTCACCTGCTTGATAGCATTCGAACAATACAAAGCCTGTATTGTTCTTTAGGCGAGGAAAACCAAACACTTCCAGTTGTGTTGCCTTGTCTTGAATTTCGCCAGCACATTCTTTTTCAAAACCAGAGCGACAATAAAGTAGTACGTGTTTCACTGAGTTACCTCTTTTATATTCAAAGCAGCGAAGGAGAAGACTCCCCAACCAATGATAAATAGTAGACCACCGAACGGTGTTATAGGGCCAAACCATTTTATTCCTGTCAGTGCTAACCCATAAAGGCTGCCACTAAAACAAAGGATGCCGATGATAAAGCAAATTGCCGCAATGAAAAAATATTTTTGTGATTTAGCGCCAAGTTTCATCTGTAACAGAGCGCCACACGCCAATATCGCCAGAGTATGGATAAACTGGTACTGAACGCCAGTCTCAAACACGCCTAGCTGATACTCAGATAAAATAGCTTTCAGGCCGTGAGCGGCGAAGGCACCTAGCATTACGGCTATTGCACCAGAGATACCGGTAAAGGTGAGTAAATACTTACTTCTCATTAAGCACCTCTTTGATAAACGCCGATAGTTTCTCAACGGTTAAAGCTATGTTTTGCTGTTCGGTGTAGCCAGAACTCTTACGAGGCTTAAAACTGTGGTCGCCATCGGGAATAAATTCAACACGAATAGAACCAGACAGTTCAAAATCAGCAAACTCTTCACGCTTACCGAAGGTGTCACGTTCACCTTGTAAAATTAAACAAGGTTTCTCTAACTCAGCAAGATGCTCACCTTTGTACTTCTCAGGCTTACCTGGAGGGTGGAAAGGAAAGCCTAAACACGCCATTGCTGCCACCTTATCAACTTCAGACAAATGGCTCGCCATGCGTCCTCCCATCGATTTTCCGCCAATAACAAGCTTATCAGCATCAACCTGCTCAATAATCTCTTGGTAAGCTTCAAGCAGCTTAGGCGCTCTGTCAGGTGGACGACGCTTGCCATCTTCAGCACGTTTAATCATGTAAGGGAAATTAAAACGGATAACTCGTATCCCTTTAAAGGCCAACCCTTTTGCCACCGACTGCATGAATTCATGCTCCATACCTGCGCCTGCGCCATGTGCAAAGATAAAGGTGATTGGATTGTCTTCACCATCAATGATGACGTTATTCATCGAGTAAATCCTCTTGTTCGCTCTGCGCTTTCGCTAGCATCCAGTCACGGAAGGTCGCAATGCGTCCCATGTCGGCTTGTTTCTCGTGACAAACCACATAGAAAGCGTTCTTACTCACCAACACTTCGTCAAAAGGCGCAATCAAACGACCCGCCTCTATTTCAGGCTGGGCTAATACATTATTACCCAATGCAATGCCTTGGCCGTGAGCCGCAGCCTGCAACACCATGGTTGAGTGACTAAAGATAGGACCGTGATTGACGTTCACGCCATCGATGCCATTTTGCTTAGCAAACTGCTTCCAATCCTTTCGAGAAGTATCATGCAGTAACGTATGACATGCCAAATCACTGAGCGTTTCTAACGGCTTGCTCCCAAGCAACACCGAAGGTGAGCATAAAGGAATTAAATATTCTTGATAAAGCTTATCGGCCCTAAGTCCCGACCAATTACCTCGACCATAATAAATAGCTACGTCTACGTCATCGGTCAGCGAGCCTTCGTCCATATCAACGGCTTTGATTCGCACATCAATATCAGGCTCTTGTTGATTAAAGTCAGCAAGTCTTGGCACTAACCATTGAATCGCAAAGCTTGGAGGTAAGCTGATGGTCAATGCGCCCTTCTCACTTCGCTCAAGCACTTTATCCGTCGCTTCAGCCAGTGATGTGAAAATATCTTTGATATCCAAGAAGTAGCTTTGCCCTTCTTCAGTAAGCAACAAAGAACGATTTCTTCGACGAAAAAGCTTCAAAGACAAGAATTCTTCAAGCGCTTTGATCTGATGACTGACGGCAGCTTGAGTAACAAACAACTCTTCTGCAGCACGCGTAAAACTCAAGTGTCGAGCCGCGGCTTCAAACACTCTTAACGAGTTTAATGGGGGTAATCGACGAGACATAGTTACTCTCTAAATAAGCATTAGTTTTTTTTATCTGAAACATTATAATTTGTCCATTGCCTAGCGGCCAGAGAAATTCTATATTTCATCCCGCAGCAGCTAGCCTGAACGGCTTGATTCTCTCTAGAATCAATTGGTTTAGCTCCTGCGATGTTGTGTTTGCAAACTCGTTCTTTTCGAGTTGGGTAGAGTTCTACCAAATGTTTTGTTGCAGTTCTATACTGGAACGAGGCATGTACTTCCTGTATTTATTTTGACCTGTCTGTCAAATTTGTTTGCACCGCCTTATGGGCGGTGTTTTTTTATGTGCAAAGAAAAGTAGCAACAAGTTTATCAATAGCTGTGCTAATTAATCTTTATTATTTTTCATCATTAATCACAGAATTAAACAAGCACTCAAATAATCAACTGAACACATACAAATCGAATCATTGAATCGCACTAAAAACTAACAGAATCCTTCAAGATACTCATATTTTCAGCGTCACAAAAACCCGCTTCAAGCCCAACAATTTAACATATGAAATCAGAGCATATAGATCGCGCACCAAACTCTCGACTATGCCTCAGTACTGTAGAGCATTCTCAATAGAAATAAAAAAGCCACTTACTTTTCAGTAAGCGGCTTTGCAAAGTATTCAGCAATTCGGTTAGCACACCACTATGGGCGGTAAACCTTAACGTTATGGAAACCTTGCTCTTGTAGGTAAAGTGCCTGTAGACGGCTCATGACACCACGGTCACAGTACAGCAAATATTCTTTCGCTTGGTCTAGGTCGCCAAACTGAGTTGAAAGCTTGAAGAACGGGATGTGCTTAATTTCAACACCATCGATCTCTAGTGGGCTTTCGTCTTCCTCGTCTGGGCTGCGGATATCTAGAACGACAGCGTGCTCAGCAACGGCTTGAACTTGTTCAACTTCAGGAGCTTGCTCTTGACTCTCTTTCTCGATGTCACGGATATCCATAATACGAGCGTTCTCGATCACTTGATCCAGGACTTCAAAGTTAAACTTAGCTTCTTCCGCTTCTAGTTTACCTTTCTTCGCTTTCACTGTTGGCTTCTTAGAAATAACACCACAGTACTCTGGCATTACTTTCGCGAAGTCTTCAGTACCAATCTTACGAGACAGGTCGATAATGTCTTCTTTGTCCCAGTTGATAAGTGGACGAAGAATCAACGTATCGGTCACGTTGTCGATGTGGCGAAGGTTAGTTAGCGTTTGGCTAGAAACCTGGCCAAGCGCCTCACCGGTTACTAGCGCTTCAATACCCAAGCGTTCTGCAACCATACCACCAGCGCGCATGAACATACGCTTAAGAACCACGCCCATTTGGCCGTCTTCAACGTTCTCAAGAATCTCTGCGACTACAGGTTCAAAATCGATAGAGATGAACTTCACCTTGGCCGATGAGCCGTATTTGTCCCATAGATAGTGAGAAACTTGCTTAACGCCAATTTCGTGTGCTGGACCACCTAGGTTAAAGAAGCAGTAATGCACTTTCGAACCACGTTTGATGTGCAAGTAGCTTGAAACGCCAGAATCGAAACCGCCAGAGATCAAGCTCAGTAGGTCTTCTTGAGTACCTAGAGGGAAACCGCCTAGGCCTTTATGACGTTCAATCACTTGGTTTAGCTTGCCGTTCTCGACTTCAACCTTAACGGTAATATCTGGGTTTTTCAGTTTTACTTTTGCTGAGTCTACCGCTTGGTTTAGACCACCACCTACGTAACGCTCTAGCTCGATAGAGGTAAAATCATGTTTACCGCGACGCTTAGCTCGCACAGAGAAAGTCTTACCTTCAATAAGACCACGGCTGCGCTCAAGAACTTGCTCGTAAATATCGTGCAGGTCTTTAAATTCTGATTGCTGAACTTCAAGGGAGTGATGAATACCCGGAGTTTGCGTCAATACTTCGAGTGTTTCTTTAAAGTATTTGTCGCTCTCAGACGTCACTTCGATGTAGTCACGACGGTTGAAAACAGCCACAGACTCAGTACGACGCTGAAGAATAGTGCGAATATTACGTTCTAGAATCTTTGTGAAGCGCTTACGCACCGATTCACTTTTTACAAAAATTTCCGGGTGGGGCTTAACAATAAATTTCATAGTACTTTCACGCCAATAAGGTTCACAATTTTAATAGGTTCATCACCACGTAAAAGGTCATTTCACATAGTTATTGAAGCAATAGTAGATCAATATTAAATCTAAGGGCGCGGATTATACATGAGAAAAGGAAACAAGGAAAAGAGTGCGTGCTTTAGCGCCAGTAATAAATACGCACCTTATTAAAAATAGCATCTCTGTTCACCATCGTAGTGTCATAGGTACACAAATTTGAACTCAGTTAATCATGACGAATTAAAATAAAAAGCCCAACCTCATCATAAGGTTGGGCTTTCTAAATCATATGAGCACGCGATATTATTGAGTAACCACTGGAACTTCTTCGCTGTATAGTGGCTCGCCCTGCATGATGCTGATCTCTACGCGGCGGTTTAGGCTGCGTTGCCATTCCGTATCATTCGGCTCTACAGGCTCAGTATCAGCCATACCACGAACTCTCAAGCGTTGATGAGAGAACCCACGAACCTTCTCCATCTCTTGAGCAACAGATACGGCTCGCTGAGATGACAGATCCCAATTCGAGCGATACAGCTCAGAATCAAGCCTTTGGTTATCAGTGTGCCCTGAGATTCGAACAATACCCGGAACATCTTTCACCAGTTCAGCCACCTGTCTCACCAAAGGTCGGAACTTCGGCTGTAGGAAAGCAGAACCCGATGGGAATGCACCCTTCTCACGAATTCGAATCACAATCTGTTGGCCAAGGTTTTCCACCTCAATCGCGCCTTGGTCGATTTCTCGCTCCAACGCCTTCTTGATGCTTTCCATCAACGTTTCCATCTCTTGCGATTGAGCTTCAGCTTGTTGTTGCTGTTGGTCTGACTCAGAGTTTTGATTGTCATGAGTCGAAACCTCTGGCGACTTGCCTCCGGTCATCTTGCCTTGGTCACGCATGGTGCCGCCAGCACGCTCAGATTCACCTTCATGAAACTCCAGCGTCTGCTGAGTAATATCGATGGTTTGCTGCATGATCACATCAATCGGTGTTGGCTCTGGACGACCAGGGCGAAACTCTTGTGCAATGATGCTGGTCCCTTTCGGGATGTCTTTCACTTCTAAACGGTTTTGTACACCAAACGCAAACTTCATCGAGCCCGCGATCTGTTTGAACTTCAGTACGTCCATCTCAGAGAATGAGAGCAGCAGTACGAAGAAACACATCAGCAGTGACATCAAGTCAGCAAATGTCCCCATCCATTGAGGTAACCCCGGAGGAGGACATTTACATGGATTTTCTTCATCCATCTTCAATTCCTCTTACGCGGGTTCACCATCAATCGTGCGCTTACCTTCGTTTAGGTAGCTCTTCAGGTAACCATCGATAACACGTGGGTTCTGGCCATCTTGAATCGCTAAAACACCATCCATCACCAGACGACGGTTTAGTGTTTCTTGGTCACGACGCAGCGCAAGCTTGTCGGCAATAGGGAAGAACACCATGTTCGAAAGGATTGCACCATAAAGCGTAGTTAAGAGTGCAACCGCCATCGCAGGACCGATCGCTTTAGGATCATCCATGTTCGAAAGCATGGCTACCAGACCAACTAAGGTACCAATCATACCCATCGCAGGGGCAACATCACCGAATGCAGAGAACACTTTCGCGCCCTGCTCGTGACGTTCTGTCGTTAATGCGATGTCTTTTTGCAGTGCTGCACGCACCACATCACCATCATGGCCATCCACCAATAAGTCGATACCCTTTTGCATGAAACTGTTGCTGATTTCCATCTCTTCAAGTGCCAAGAAGCCACCTTTACGTGCAGCATCTGCCATCTCTACAACTTTAGCGATAAGATCTTCAGGCTCATCGGCTTTAAACATAAATGCTTTGCCGGCAATTTTAGTCGCACCAAAGAACTGTCCCATGGTGAACTTCATCAGAACAACAAACGTTGAACCACCCACCACGATCAAAATGGATGTCGTGTCATAGAACATCCCGAGGCTTCCACCTAGGATCATTGCCATGATTACAAAGGCAAATCCACCAATCAAACCTATTAGGGTTGCTAAATCCACTGAGCACTCCTCATGCTTTTTTGTAGCTCTACGTCGACGATAATCTTTTTATCGGCCAGACTATAAGATCTTTTAGTAAATTCTTGGCTTAAGTATCACACTTTTCGTTTTTGAGTCACTACTATTCGCAGACTTTACCCCTATACGTAGCGCATAAACTCGATAAAGCTAAGGTTATTCAATCAAAGTGAGTTCAAGCCCCTTAAAAACGAACTTTCTAGCAAAATTCCTTTGTTACATTTGACCATATCAGCGGCCTAGGGTAACGTTCGTTCATCTTTCCAAACGCAGATTTATTATGGCTACTAAGAAACCTGAAAATATGAGCTTTGAAGCGGCAATCGAAGAGCTTGATGGCTTGGTTGATCAACTAGAAAATGGTGATCTAGCTTTAGATGATGCGCTGAAAAAATTCGAACGAGGTATCTCCCTCGCTCGAGCCGGTCAAAGTAAACTAAACGATGCAGAACAACGCGTTAGCATCTTACTGCAAAACGATCAAAATGCAGAACTTAGCGACTTTAACCCACAACCTGAATAACAAATTGTATGAGATCCCCTATGATCGAGACGTTATTGTCTTATCAAGCACGTAATAACGAGCAACTGAACCTTTGGCTTGATCGCCTGCCACACCAAAATCAAAATCTTATCAACGCAATGCGTTATGGATTGCTTTTAGGCGGCAAACGTGCGCGTCCATTTCTTGTCTACATTACAGGGGAAATGCTCGGGTGCACGGCTGAAGAGCTCGATACTCCAGCTTCTGCAATCGAATGTATTCATGCCTACTCTCTGATTCACGACGACCTTCCGGCGATGGATGACGATGAACTGCGCCGTGGTCATCAGACTTGTCACATCAAATTTGATGAAGCGACCGCTATTTTAACTGGCGATGCACTACAAACTCTCGCGTTTACTATACTTGCGGAAGGCACGTTAAGTGCTGATGGGGAAAGCAATCGCGTTCGAATGATTCAACGCTTAGCTGAAGCCTCTGGTGCTCAAGGTATGTGTATTGGTCAGGCGCTTGATATTGAAGCCGAAAACCGCGCTGTTACGCTAGAAGAATTAGAAGAAGTTCACCGAAATAAAACGGGCGCTTTAATGAAGAGTGCCATTCGATTAGGTGCACTCGCTGCTGGTGAAAAAGCGTTAGAAGTAATGCCTCAATTAGATAGGTACGCCGATGCCATCGGGTTAGCCTTCCAAGTTCAAGATGATATTTTGGATATCACCAGCGACACGGAAACTTTGGGTAAGCCACAGGGTTCTGACCAAGAATTGAACAAAAGCACCTACCCTTCTTTGTTAGGTTTAGAGGGCGCTCAAGAAAAAGCGCAAACTCTGCTACAGGAAGCGCTTCAAGCTTTGGCTGCAATCCCATACAATACCCAGTCACTCGAAGAGTTCGCCCGATACGTCATCGAGCGCAAGAACTAAGACAATAAGCGCGCATTACCTATGACTCTTGATATATCAAAGTACCCAACTCTTGCTTTGGCTGATAAGCCAGAGGATTTGCGTCTACTTCCGAAAGAGACGCTAACACAGCTTTGTGATGAATTACGCACCTATCTTCTTAACTCAGTGAGCCAGTCAAGTGGCCACTTAGCGTCAGGCTTAGGTACAGTAGAGCTAACAGTGGCTCTGCACTATGTGTATAACACTCCTTTTGACCAATTGGTTTGGGATGTTGGCCACCAAGCATACCCGCACAAAATTCTTACTGGTCGTCGCGACCGCTTGTCGACTATTCGTCAAAAAGATGGATTGCACCCATTCCCATGGCGACAAGAGAGCGAATACGACACCCTTTCTGTTGGTCACTCTTCAACATCGATCAGTGCCGCACTTGGTATGGCGATCAGTGCTAAGAAGGAAGGTAAGGATCGTAAAGTTGTCAGTGTCATTGGTGATGGCGCGATTACCGCAGGTATGGCTTTCGAAGCCATGAACCATGCGGGTGATATTCACAATGACATGTTGGTTATCCTTAATGATAACGAGATGTCGATCTCTGAAAATGTAGGAGCTCTAAACAACCACCTAGCTCAAGTTCTTTCTGGCAGTCTTTACACGTCAATTCGTGAGGGTGGCAAGAAAGTGCTATCAGGCGTTCCGCCGATAAAAGAGTTGGTCCGTCGTACAGAAGAACATCTAAAAGGTATGGTTGTCCCTGGCACTATGTTTGAAGAGTTAGGTTTCAACTACATTGGTCCAATCGATGGTCACGATGTGAATGAGTTGATTAAAACGCTCAAGAACATGCGAGATCTTAAAGGTCCTCAGTTCTTACATATCATGACGAAGAAAGGCAAAGGCTACGAGCCAGCTGAGAAAGATCCAATTGGTTATCACGGCGTACCTAAATTCGACCCTGCACATTCAAGTCTGCCGAAGAGCACCAGCTCTAAACCAACTTTCTCTAAGATTTTTGGCGATTTCTTGTGTGATATGGCTGCTCAAGACCCTAAGCTAATGGCGATCACACCAGCAATGCGTGAAGGTTCTGGTATGGTTCGTTTCTCTAAAGAATACCCAGAGCAGTACTTTGATGTAGCGATTGCTGAGCAGCATGCTGTGACGCTAGCAACCGGTATGGCGATTGCAGGTGATAAGCCGATTGTCGCTATCTACTCGACTTTCCTACAACGTGGCTACGATCAACTGATCCACGATGTGGCTATCATGGATCTACCGGTTATGTTTGCTATTGACCGTGCGGGTCTTGTCGGTGCCGATGGTCAAACACACCAAGGTGCGTTCGATCTAAGCTTTATGCGCTGCATTCCAAACATGGTGATCATGGCACCAAGCGACGAAAACGAATGTCGCCAAATGCTTTACACTGGTCATCAGCACACAGGGCCAAGTGCCGTTCGTTACCCTCGCGGTAATGGTATGGGTACTGAGATTCAAAGTGAGTTTACCTCTCTTGAGATTGGTAAAGGTCGTATCGTTCGCGAAAGCGAAAAAGCAAAAGATGGCTCGAAAGTCGCAATCCTAAGCTTCGGTACTTTCCTGGAGAGTGCGCTTCAAACGGCTGACGCTATCGATGCGACGGTTACAGACATGCGCTTTGTGAAGCCACTCGATAAAACACTAATCAAACAACTTGCTGCTGACCACGATGTACTTGTGACAATCGAAGAAAACGCGATTGCAGGTGGTGCAGGCGCGGGTGTGATTGAATTCTTGATGCAAGAGAAGCTACTGATGCCAGTATTAAACCTTGGCTTACCAGACAAGTTTATTGCTCAAGGCACTCAAGGTGAACTGCACGAAGAGCTTGGCTTAGATGCCAAAGGTATAGAGAAGTCTATCTCTGACTACCTTGCTAAATAGCTTTCATCAGCAAGCAGCATAAGTAACAAAGCAAAAAAGGTTGGCCCTAAGGCCAACCTTTTTAGTATCTGCTAACTCATTAACTATTCACTGTTTAGTTGTTAGTTATTAGCTATTGGCTATTGGCTATTGGCTATTGGCTATTAAACCAGCTTAGCAACATGGCTTAAGCACCGGTGCGTCATAGTTCTCTGGTTCATCAGAGTAGATAGCAACGTTGAAGTTCTCAACCAAGCCGGTTTCTTCAACACACTGCTCTTGGAAGAACTGTTGAATTTCACGACGTTGACAGTGTGCTTCGAATGCTTCGTTATCAGCCCAGATCTCATTGAATGCAATAGGGAAACTTTCACCTTCTGCAAATGGGCTGTTGATGTGACGAGTCACTGTATATTGAATACAACCGTCTTCACGCATTGTGTTTGGCTCTAGTGATTTCAGAACTTCAAACAATTCGTTCAATTTTCCTTTTTTAGGCTGAAATTGAGCAACACAGTAAACCTTCTTAGACATTGTTATTCCTTGTTTTTATCTATTATTGTTAGTGCTTTTAATATTAATTCTTAAACGAGCCAGCCAGCAAAATGAGCCACAGCATACAAGGCAACAGCCGCCATAATGCCCGCAACAATATCATCAATCATGATACCTAAGCCGCCATGTACTCGCTGATCTAACCAACCAATTGGCCAAGGTTTCACCATATCGAAAAAACGAAACAAGACAAAACCAGTGAACAGCCATTTCCAATCATCTGTAGGGATATTCAATAAAGGCACTAAGCCCATGGTGATCCAAAAGCCTGCGAATTCATCCCACACGATAGAGCCGTGATCGTGCACTCCCATATCATCAGATGTCACTTGGCAAATTTTGATACCAATAATGCAGCTTACAACCACTACCGCAACATAAGCAGGAAAAGGGAGCTGAACCAATAATAGGTACAACGGAATCGACGCAAGCGTACCCATAGTTCCAGGAATAATCGGCGATAAGCCACTACCAAAACCGGTTGCCAATAAATGCCAAGGGTTTTTAAGAGAAATAAAAGAAAGTGGGTTTGTCATCAATTAGCCTTAAAGTGATCGTAACCAGTTAAGTTCCAACTTAGTGGTTCACCATTATTGTGTAGTTCAAAATATTCTACAGGTCTTATCTGGCCAATGCAGGTGACTTTTGTTCCTGTGTGCGACAAAGCACTTTCCAATGAACCTTTATTTTCTTCAGGCACAGTAAAGCAAAGTTCGTACTCTTCACCACTGGTCAGCGCATACTGCTGAGCTGAAGTAATATCACAAGCGAACTGACGTAACTCTGGAGAGAGGGGCAGCGTGCTTACATCAATACTCGCACCAACCTGAGAACGTTTGAGGATATGTTTTAAATCAGCAATAACACCATCAGAGATATCGATAGCCGATGAAGCAAGGTTAACTAGAGCTTGACCCGCCAATATTCGCGGAGTGCTCAGGTAGTGCCTCTCTTCAAGCTCTAGCGCATAAGGCTTCACTTTGTTCTTTTCGGGGTTCAGTAACACGTCTAACCCAGCTTTGCTGTCCCCTAGATTACCCGTCACGTAAATCCAGTCGCCCACTTTAGCGTTATCTCTGCGCAACGCTCGACCTTCTGGCACAAAGCCTTGTACAGTCAACGTCAAACTTAGCGGCCCTTTGGTTGTATCACCGCCGATTAGCTGAATACCAAAGTAGTCTGCAAGTTTGAAAAAGGAATCACAAAATGGGGCAAGCCATTCTTCATCGACTTCTGGCATAGTTAAAGCAAATGAAACCCAAGCAGGCGTCGCACCCATAGCGGCAAGGTCGCTAATGTTCGAAGCTAACGCTTTATGCGCCACCCATGCAGGATTCGCTTCGGCTAAAAAGTGCGTACCTGCAACTAAAGTGTCGGTGCTGATTGCGATCTCTACATTGCTTGGCGCTTTGACCAAAGCACAGTCATCGCCCGCTGCCAGATGTACGTCTTTACGTTGTGGTTGTCGATTTACAAAATATTTTTCAATCAGGTTAAACTCGCCAGACATCACATGCCCTATCTTTGGTCTTAATACAAATCACCGTAATTATACCAATCACCGTAAGTAAGTGTTCAAAATTAGCGTAGGGAAAAGGCTTGAGAACAAGGCAGCTCTTTTCGACAAGAAGTTTCGATAAGTAGTTATTCTACAATTAAAAATTGTAACGCAGTTATCGAGCGTTTTAGCAAGCTAGGGTGACCAGTTATTTACTACGATTGGTATTATTGATATTACAGAAGTTTAGTTACAAAAAAGGCCAGCATGAGAGCTGACCTTTATATTCAATATACGCACGTGTTATTTCTTACGAACGTGCGGCGCTGCTTTATCAAGCACACCGTTAACAAACTTATGGCTGTCTTCTGCTGCGAATACTTTCGCAAGCTCGATAGCTTCGTTGATAACCACTTTGTATGGTACATCTTCGCGACGAGTCATCTCGTACATAGCTAAACGTAGAAGCGCTAGTTCCATCAAATCCAGATCTTGCATAGGACGAGATACGAATGGACGCAGCTTGCTATCAAGTTCCATGTGGCTAAGAGCAACACCAGTTAGTAGGTCGCGGAAGTATGCAACGTCTGTTTCTGGCATAGCTAGAGCAGGTTCTGCGGCATGATGCTCTTCTTCATCATACTTACCACCAGATAAGAACTGTTCTTCAACGGTAGCAATATTTTCTTTAGTAATTTGCCAAGAATAAATTGCTTGTAGAGCAAATTGACGTGCGTTACGACGTGCGGCTGGTTTCACACTGGCCCCCATTAGGAATCGATTTCAGAAAGAACGTTGATCATCTCAAGTGCGCTAAGTGCTGCTTCTGCACCCTTATTACCAGCCTTGGTTCCTGCGCGTTCAATAGCTTGATCGATCGTATCAACAGTAAGAACACCAAACGCTACTGGAAGAGAAAATTCCAGAGACACTTGTGCCAAACCTTTATTACATTCACTACAAACATAGTCAAAGTGAGGTGTACCGCCACGGATTACTGTACCAAGAGATACAATCGCATCGAACTTACCCGTTTTTGCAACGCGCTGCGCTACAAGTGGAAGTTCTACTGCACCTGGGCAGCGAACAACAGTAATGTTGTCTTCGCTTACTTGTCCATGACGCTTTAAAGTATCGATTGCACCAGAAAGTAAACTTTCGTTAATAAAACTGTTGAAACGAGCAATAACGATAGCAATTTTTGCATTTGGCGCTGGGAAGCCACCCTCGATCACTTTCATAAGCCTTCCTTTAACTATTTTCATCAAGTGAGAATCGCCGGATTCTAGCACAAAACTGTGAGCAATATCTAATGCTAATTTAGCAGAGCAGACACCGGAGATGTAAAGATGATAGTGCAGCGTCGCTCCCAACCATATGGGAACAGCAAGAAGAAAAGCTCACTCGCAGATCACAGAGTAAATCAAGCTTCTCTACTTTGCTCTTTTGGCATGTTCAACAGCCAAAAGAGCAACTGAAATCATCGGTAAATTATGCCGCTAAAACGGAGAAACATGTGTTCACCGGCACATGATTTATTCGCAAACGTACTCAACAACGTTAAGACCAAAACCACCCAATGCGTGGTAACGCTTAGTGCTTGAAGAAAGCAGACGCATATCGTGAACGCCTAGGTCTTGAAGGATCTGAGAACCCACACCAACACGACGAGAAGTACCTTGCTTCTTGGCCATGGTTGGTTGTTCGTTCTTATCTTGCGCTTCAAATGTCTTCACTTTGTGAATCAAAGAGTCAGACGACTCTTCGTTGCCCAGAATAACTAACACACCGCCTTCGTCGCCAATGCGCTTCATTGCTTTATCTAGCGACCAGCTACGTTCCGTTCCACGGTCTGAATGAAGTAGATCGGTAAACGTGTCATGCAGGTGAACTCGTACTAGTGGAGCGCCTACAGACAAGTCGCCCTTTTGCATTGCGTAGTGGATCTGGTTATCAATAGTGTCACGGTAAGTCACAAGTTCAAAGTCACCAAACTCTGTTGGCAAATGGCATTGTGCTACACGTTCAATCGTCGTTTCCGTGTTGTTACGGTATTCAATCAAGTCAGCAATCGTACCCAACTTGATACCATGCTTTTCAGCAAACACTTCAAGGTCAGGACGACGTGCCATGGTGCCATCGTCATTTAGGATCTCAACAATAACCGAAGCTGGCTCACAACCCGCTAGGCGAGCTAGATCACAACCCGCTTCAGTATGGCCAGCGCGAGTTAATACACCACCTTCTTGAGCAGTCAGTGGGAAGATATGCCCGGGTTGAACAAGGTCAGCGGCTTTCGCATCTTTTGCCACAGCCGCTTGAACGGTAACGGCGCGATCTGATGCAGAAATCCCCGTAGTTACACCCTCAGCAGCTTCAATCGAAACCGTAAAGTTGGTTGTGTATTGAGCATTATTATCTTGAACCATAGGCGCTAGACCCATACGGTTTGAACGCTCTTTGGTCAACGTTAGACAAATTAAGCCACGGCCGTACATCGCCATGAAGTTAATCGCTTCAGGCGTCACATGTTCTGCTGCCATGATTAGATCGCCTTCATTTTCGCGATCTTCATCATCCATCAGGATAACCATTTTTCCTAGGCGAATGTCTTCAATAATTTCTTGAGGAGTACTAATTGGCATTGTTCTATATCCTTTGAAATGGTTCTGCTTCCTAGAACCGACACTATTTAAACCTGATGATATTGCTCTGCTCTACAAAGCGGGGGTTAGCGCGCTTTGTACAAACTTTTAGGCAAAACCATTCTGCTGTAAGAATTCCATCGTCAATCGAGATTCAGGCTCAGACTCTTGCTGTTGGCCTTGCAGTAGGCGCTCCATGTAGCGCGCTAATACATCAACTTCTAGATTGACTTTACGGCCGACATTGAATTGATCGATGGTCGTTTCTGAAGAGGTGTGAGGAACGATAGTCAGCTTAAAGGCATTTTTGCGTAAATCGTTCACCGTTAGGCTAATACCATCAACAGTAACTGAACCTTTTTGAGCTACGTACTTTGAGATCTCTGCAGGCATTTCTACCCAGAACTCAATCGCACGACCGACTTGGTTACGCTCAACAATCTCACCCACGCCATCAACGTGACCCGATACAATATGGCCACCGAAACGCGTGGTCGGTAGCATAGCTTTCTCTAGGTTGACCTTGTCGCCAGCTTGGTAATCCACAAAACCCGTTTTTTTCAGGGTCTCAAGCGAAAGGTCTGCACTGTAGCTGTGGTCGTTATACTCAACAACCGTCAAACAAACACCATTGGTCGCGATACTGTCGCCTAACTTAACGTCAGCCATATCAAGCTTACCAACATTAACCGTTACGGTGATGTCTTCTCCGCGGGGAGTGATTGCACTCAATGTACCTACGGCTTCTACAATTCCTGTAAACATTTTAAAACTCTTTTTGTTGTCAACGACATGTATTTGGTTAGTAGAACTATTTCCACTATGGTTTCGTTACTATCGGTTTCGAAATACGGGTTTCGCTACGATGCGAATATCCACACCAACCTGTCGAACATCTTTAATTTCTAGGTCAATCACATCAGACATTGAAGTGAGCCCTAATGCGCCCATCAAACCTCGTCCGTCACTGCCCATAAGTTTAGGCGCTAAATAGAGGATTAGCTCATCCACTAACTGTGCTTCAATCAAGCTTTTTGCCAATGTCGCGCCCGCTTCGACCCAAATATGATCAATATGGTTCGCTGGCAATTGACGCATCAAATCGTGTAAATCAAGCTGACCAGCATCCGTTGTTCCGACCTCAATATCAGCAGAGGTTTCAGCAACTCTCAATACCGAAGTTGGAGTCTGGAATAACTTGAGCTCAGGATGCAGTTGATTTTGGCGATCAAGGATCACGCGAATCGGCTGACGCAGCTCGTCTTCAACGTAATTTATTTTGGTACTGCTTGGCAATTCTGCCCAACGAACATTCAGCGACGCGTTGTCTTCAATCACCGTTTGGCTGGTTGATAACACCGCGCCTGATTTGGCTCGGTAGTTCTGAACGTCACGACGCGCTTCTGACGACGTGATCCACTGGCTTTGACCATTTTCCAATGCCGTTTGGCCATCTAGGCTAGCCGCCATTTTTAACTGTACGAATGGCATGCCCGTTTGCATACGCTTGATAAATGCAGGATTTAAATCGAGAGCATCTTGCTCTAACAAGCCTATCTCAACCTCAATACCCGCATCACGTAGCATCTTGATGCCACGCCCTGCGACTTTAGGGTTTGGGTCCTGCATGGCGCAAATCACTTTTGAAACTTGAGCCTTAATCAAACCTTCCGCACAAGGCGGCGTTCGACCATAATGCGAACAAGGTTCTAGCGTAACGTAAGCCGTTGCACCTTTTGCCTTATCACCCGCCATTCGCATAGCGTGCACTTCAGCATGAGGTTCGCCCGCTTTGGCATGAAAACCTTCACCAACGATCTGACCATCGGCTTGTACGATGACACAGCCTACATTTGGGTTTGGCGCAGTGGTGTAAATGCCGCGTTTCGCTAATTGAATAGCGCGCGACATCATTTGAAAATCTAGGGGAGTAAAATTAGACATGACTGAGGGGTTAGTCCTCTAATTTAGCGATTTCTTCGCCAAACTCTCGGATGTCTTCAAAGCTGCGGTAAACAGAGGCAAAACGGATGTACGCCACTTTATCCAATTCTTTCAATTGGCCCATCACAAGATTACCAATCATCTCGCTTGGTACTTCACGCTCACCAGTTGCACGGAGTTGTGACTTAATAGTACTGATCGCAAGTTCGATCGCATCAGCACTCACTGGGCGTTTTTCTAGGGCACGCTGAACACCACCTACCATTTTATCTTCATTAAATGGTTCGCGGTTTCCATTCGACTTAATGACTTTAGGCATCACAAGCTCTGCCGATTCGAAAGTAGTAAAACGTTCACTACATGCAAGGCATTGACGGCGACGACGAACCTGATGGCCATCGGCTACCAGTCTTGAATCGATTACTTTAGTGTCGTTCTCTGAACAAAAAGGACAATGCATATCACCTCCAAATAATTGAATATCAGTGTAACGGAATTGCCAAACGTTAGGAAAGAAAAAGGGCCAATTAAGGCCCTTTTGTGTGGTGATTCATTGATTATTGCTACTCGATCGCCATTTCAAAAATGAGCTGATGAGTAAAATTAACGACCAGCGTTAACCGCGAACTAAATAGTTCGCTTTGCCTACCCATTTGTAGCTTGTCAGCTCTTCTAAACCCATTGGGCCACGAGCATGCAATTTCTGAGTAGACACTGCTACTTCAGCACCCAGACCAAACTGTGCGCCATCAGTAAAACGTGTTGATGCATTCACATAAACCGCCGCAGAACCGACTGAGTTAATAAAGCGCTCTGAGCTTTCTAGACTATTCGTCATGATCGCGTCTGAGTGGCTCGCATTGTGGACGCGCATGTGGTCAATCGCTTCTGCCACATCCGCGACGACTTTCACGCCTAACGTATAGCTTAACCATTCAGTGTCAAAGTCGCCTTCAACCGCATCACGTTGGTCTTCAAAACCCGCTAGCAGCGATTTTGCACTAGTGTCAGCAACCAAAGTAACCTTGCCGGCTAAACGCTGTGTTAGCTGCGCTAAGAAAGCTTCAGCAACCGCTTCGTGCACTAATAATGTATCTAGCGAGTTACAGGCAGATGGGCGTTGAACTTTAGAGTTTTCAACAACATCAACGGATTTCTCAAGGTCAGCGCTTTCATCAACAAAAATATGGCTGATACCGAAACCACCGATGATCACTGGAATCGTGCTGTTCTCTTTACACATCTTGTGCAAGCCAGCGCCGCCGCGAGGAATGATCATATCCACGTAATCATCCAACTTAAGCAGTTGAGAAACGAGCTCACGATCAGGTTTTTCGATGTACTGAACTGAAGCGGCTGGAAGCTCCGCTTTCTCTAATGCAGACTGGATAACTTTAACCAGCTCCATGTTTGAGAAGAATGTCTCTTTACCACCACGTAAGATACTTGCGTTACCTGTTTTTAGACACAGTGCCGCAATATCGATAGTTACGTTTGGACGCGCTTCGTAAATAACACCAATCACGCCAAGTGGTACACGACGACGAGACAGTGACATACCGTTTTCCAGTACCTTACTGTCCATTTCGCTGCCAACTGGATCATTCAGGCTAATTACGTTACGTACATCGTTAGCGATACCTGTTAGACGCTCTTCATTCAGCAATAGACGATCAAGCAATGCGTCAGTTAAACCCGCTTCACGACCAAGTTCGATGTCTTTTGCGTTCGCTTCTAAAATCGTTGCTGCGTTTGCTTCTAACTCATCAGCGATGATCGCCAATGCCTTGTTCTTTTGCGCCGTTGAAGCGGTCGCTAGGTGGAAAGCAGCGTCTTTTGCTGCGATACCCATGTTAGTTAAATCCACGTTTAACTCTCCCTAAGTTCTGTCTGTCTTTGGATGTAAAAAGGCGCTTTACGATTATGTATATTCGCAGTGCATCGCCTTATCATCACGAGCTACTCTTGAATCACTACCATGTCATCACGGTGAATAACTTCTGATCCGTAGTCATAACCCAGTATCTCACCAATATCTTTACTGTGTTTACCTGCGATTTTCGCTAAGTCTTGGCTCGAGTAGCTAGCGATACCACGCGCCACTACCTTGCCTTTGATGTCTGTAACTTGGGTAACTTCACCACGAGAAAACTCGCCTTGAACTCGAATGACCCCTTTCGCCAACAGACTGCTACCTTTAGTGTTCACAGCATTAACGGCGCCATCATCAACCACAATATCACCGGCAGATGCAGGGCCAGCTAAAATCCAGCGTTTGCGGTTTTCAAGCGCTTCTTCTAGAGGCAAAAAACGAGTACCTTGTGGATTGTCACTCAACGAGTCAAACACCACATTTTCAGCACTACCCGCCGCAATAATCACTTCAATACCGGCACGACGAGCAATATCAGCCGCCTGCAGTTTAGTCGCCATACCGCCGGTACCTAACGTAGTACCACTTCCGCCTGCGATCTTGCGTAATGTGTCATCAATGGTTTTCACTTCTTTGATGAGCTCTGCATTCGGATCTTTGCGAGGGTCTGCCGTAAATAGGCCTTTTTGATCGGTTAATAGCAGAAGCTTATCGGCTCCACATAAAATACCAACCAGTGCCGACAAGTTATCGTTGTCGCCCACTTTAATTTCGTTGGTTGCTACTGCATCGTTTTCATTAACCACCGGAATAATATCGTGTTCAACGAGTGCGTTGATCGTGTCGCGAGCATTAAGAAAACGCTCGCGATCATCGAGATCGGCACGAGTCAGTAGCATCTGGCCAATTTTAAGGCCATAGATAGCAAACAAAGACTCCCAAACTTGAATCAACTGGCTTTGCCCAACTGCCGCAAGCAACTGTTTGCTCGCCATCGAGTTGGGAAGTGCGGGGTAACTAAGGTGCTCACGCCCAGCAGCAATTGCGCCAGACGAAACCATAACCACAGAGTGGCCTTGTTTTTTTAATTCAGCACATTGACGAACCAGCTCAACCATGTGAGCACGATCTAATGCCAATGTTCCACCAGTTAAGACACTGGTACCCAGTTTAACAACGACAGTTTTACTCTGTGTTGTTGTCCCGCTTTGATGATTTGTTGTCATGAAGTCTTTTATAGATAAAACAAATAAGAGGTGATGTTTTAGCAATCAACAGGGGAATTCACAAGCAGAAAAGGTGCGAAATCGCACCTTTTTACTTTATAGAGAAGAGTAACCTTTAAAATCAGACGAATTCGACAGACTCTTCGTCGAATTGAACGCTGATTTCAAACTTATTTTGAAGTTCGTCAACCAGCTTTTGGTGGAAAGCTTCTTGAGTGCGAGACACTTCAGCTACCGCCTTCTTCGGCAATGGTAAGCAATCCCAATTGCCATCGATGTTGTACTTGCCGATGTTGTATTTCGCCGAATATCCCTCTTCCGACTTATCCAACTCTAACCACCAACCCCAAAACTCACGTTCTTCTGGTGATTTTTTATCGTTCACACACACAGATAAACAATCAAAAATATAATGACCTTCTTCTGATTGTGGTTCTCTTAAGTAAGGCCCAATCGCCTTTAAAACATTCAACAAACGATAATGCGTAGGTTGTTGTGTCACTTCTGACATATTGAATCTCCATTTTCAATGTTAAGAATGACGTTACTCAGACTGCAATACGTAGAAAGTACGCAATTGGATTTTATAAATTACCTCTGAGTATCAGGTACTTAGTTTGTACACTTTTCATGCTTAACTAATTTAGGAGAAATGTCATCTAAATAATTCATCCTCAAGCCATTTTATCGCCAATTCGAGGGATTGCTCATAACCCTGTGTAATTGATTTAGCTTTGATTTTCTTCGCTTTGCCGTAATCACTGTAAATAGCAACCAGTTGATTATCCATTGGTGGTGAAACAGGGTCTCCTTCTAAGGCTAGTGCCAAGATAGGAACGCTGGTTTTACTGTTCGACAGCAAGCCTTGTACCTTGAGTGACCAAGCCATCAGTTGCCCAGAAAGACTATTGATATCTACCGCACCTTTACCCAGACGCGAAGCTAACACATCTAAATGCATTTTAGGCATCTGTTTCAATTTGTCTGCATGAACAAAGATATCGTGAATTGGCGCGCCTAAAGAGATACACGCTTTGAGCTTATGTTGCTCTAGGAAAGATAATCTCACCATCGCATTGCCACCAAAACGGAAGCCAAACAAGCCGACCTTGTGGTGATCGACCCATGGGATGCTAGGCAGTTCATTGAGCACAGCTTGGTGAAGGCAAGACGAGTCTTCAGTTAAAGGCCAATGCGCACTGTGCCCTATCGACGGCATATCGACCGTCAACATAGCAATGTTTTTAGGGGCTAGGTAATCTCTAAACAAGCGCCACATATCGGTTTGCAAACTGTCTAGTCCAGCGCTCACAATCACAACAGGCTGAGGTTTATCTGTTTTGGTGAGATGCAAGTTCGCCTTAATTTTCTTATTCTGATACGGCACTTCAAGTTGCTTAACGATCAGCTTGGTATGCTTGATGGCTTCAGAATAAGCCGCGTTCGCCAGCACTTGAGCCTGAGCTGCCAAATTGTCGTTCTTGAGATGTGGGTAACCCGCTATGCTAAAACATAACGATGCTGAAAACAGCTCTTCAGCCATCTCTTCACCGTTCTTTTCATTAGAGCGATTTTGATGCTGCATACCAAGCTTAGTCCACTCGTATGCCCAGTTACCGCTGCGATAACCCATGACGGTATCTAACCACTCGTCCGTCGTGCGAGAATTATCTGACGACGCAATTCGAGCTAACACCGCTTCTTGCTCTATTGGGTTAACGCCTTGCCATACCCACTGAAGACGCCTTAAATTTCGATACCATGATGAATTTTGCTGTTTACGCTTCTCATCCAATAGCTCTTCTGAGCTTGGCATGTAGCGCGTCAGCATTGAGGTTTCTTTAGCCTGCTTATGCTTTACAAACAAGGTTTCCGAAAGGTTCGAGCTCGTTTCTTCTGATTCAGACATAGGGACACTTAATAAGAAATGGTTGTCACTAATAATATAAAAAAAAATGACCCTATAAAGGGTCATTTCTCAAAAAACTAAGTTTACGCTTATTTTGACTTGCGATTTACTGGCTCAACGAAGCTTAAGCTAGTATCCCAAGGCTGCTCAATCCAAGTGTCTTGAGCGATATCAACGATGTACTCATCTAGTAAATGTGCGCCAGATGGTTTTGCACAAACTGCGATTAGTTTCGCTTTCGGGTACATTTCGCGAAGTTTACGTGCAGTGTCACCACTATCAACAAGGTCTTCAACGATAAGGAAGCCTTCGCCGTCACCCTCAGGTGCTTTAACTACCGTCATATCACGTTGGTGATCGTGGTCGTAGCTAGAAATACAAATCGTATCTACGTGACGAATACCTAGCTCACGGGCCAAGATTGCACCAGGAACTAAGCCACCACGGCTTACTGCCCAGATGCCTTTCCACTGTTCTGCTGGCATTTGCTTTTCTGCTAGTTGGCGGCAGTAAGTCTGCATGTTGTCCCAAGTGATAACGAATTTGTTGCTCATAGTATAAAACCTAATAATTTTGTCATGTTATTAGAGGCTATGCGAAACATAGCCTCTTCAACGATTAAGCAGAAATCTAGACGATTAAGCGAAAATATATTTAAGAATAAAGATAGCCGACATTACCCACACTGCAGGTGAAACATCACGACCTTTACCACTTAGCAGCTTAATTGCAGCGTAAGCGATGAAACCTAGTGAGATACCCTCAGCAATAGAGTACGTCAGCGGCATTAGCAAACATGTTACCACGACTGGTGCAGCTTCCGTAAGATCACGCCAATCAATGCCAACTAGACCAGACATCATTAGAATTGCTACATAAAACAGTGCACCAGATGTTGCGTAAGCCGGGATCATGCCTGCAAGCGGCGAGAAGAAAAGAGCCAGTAAGAATAAGATACCAACAACAACTGCTGTTAGGCCGGTACGCCCCCCCTCAGCAACACCAGCAACACTTTCTACGTAAGAGGTTGTGTTTGATGTACCTAATAATGCACCGATAGACGTTGCTGTAGAGTCAGCGAGTAGTGCTTTATTCAAGCGTGGTAGTTTGCCGTCTTCTTTAATTAGGTTTGCTTTTGTTGCAACACCAACCAAAGTACCGGCAGTATCGAATAAATCGACAAACAAGAATGCAAATACCACTGAAATCATACCGATTTCGAATACAGCAGAGAAATCAAGCTGCATGAATGTAGGTGCTAGGCTTGGCGGTGTAGACATGATACCGCCATATTGAACGTCGCCAATTGCGATACCAATCGCTGTGATTGCTAAAATAGCAATCATTACTGCGCCTTTAACACCACGATGAACGAGAGCAATAGTAAGGAAAAAACCCAGTGCGCCTAGAATAGGAGCAACCGCGGTAATATCGCCCAGTGAAACCTTAGTTGCTGGGTTAGAAACCACGATGCCAGCATTGCTAAGTGCAATGAACGCTAAGAAAAGGCCGATACCTGCAGAGATACCAACACGCAGAGACATAGGGATCGAGTTAATAATCCATTCACGAATCTTAAAGATACTTAAGAAAATGAAGATTACGCCTGATACGAAAACTGCTGCCAGAGCAACTTGCCACGTATAACCCATACCCATTACAACAGCGTAGGTAAAGAATGCGTTCAACCCCATGCCTGGAGCTTGAGCAATTGGGTAGTTAGCAACAAAGCCCATAATGAAACAGCCAATAGCAGCCGCTAAACAGGTTGCTACAAATACAGCGCCATGGTCCATCCCAGCGTCAGCTAGAATCATTGGGTTTACAAAAATGATGTAAGCCATTGTTAGGAAGGTTGTTAGACCTGCGATGATTTCAGTGCGCACATTGGTGCCATTTTCACTGAGTTTGAATAGCTTTTCGAACATTATCGAATCCTATAAGGGTAAAAAGTAAACGGTTGCGTAATCGATTGGCTGTGGATTATAAAGTTATCAAATAACAAATTCCAGATAGAATTAAGGCTCTAATTAATATTTATCCGAATGGCGTATGAAACAAAGCGATTAAAAACATAAACTGCATAATTAAATAATCATTAAAAACAAAGATTTAAAACAAAACAAAACAAAAAAAAACAACAATTATACTTGATTACTTTTTCGACCATCGATTATTTTCATTGAGAATCTAGCCATCAAATTCTCAAATGAAACCCACAAGAGTTGTGTATTTTTCAACAGGATTCGTAATAAGGCGTGAATTGATCGTTTGGCGTTTAAAAAATAACCGCAACGAATGACAGAGAAATAATGAATGAAAGTGGTTGGGAACAAGATAGGCGATAAAGTAGCAGGCAAAAAAAACGCCACTCAAAAATGAGTGGCGGTAGAATCAGTCAACCAAAGGGTTGTAAAAGAATTCCAATATATAGGGGTGAACAAACTGTTCAAGTTACAAGCAGCTGGTATTAGTAACCAAAGCTTGTTGGGTATGCAAAGTTGCTAGTGTAAACAGAGCTGTTAAGCCAGAACATTGCAGATGGTAAACCTTTCATAACTATCACCTTAATAAATCAATAAAAACGAATTTGATTTCTCGGTTCCCTGGAGGCGATAAAACGGACTCATCCTTTGAGCATTTACTCTTCACTTAAGAAGTTGGTTATTAATATACCTCAAAGAAAAAAGATTACAAGCTTTTCCTGCTTCACATCACACTTTTAGCTACTTATGGTTATTTTACAAACTAAATCTCGTAATTAAATTACACAACAGAACTAAATAAACGTTTGCCTGAATTAATTATAAGCATCAAGACACTTACTTATGATCAAATGAACAATCTAGCTTTCAAAATTTGAGGAGTCTGGGGCTTAGAAGCGCTACTCGTCAAAACGCGCAAGTGGTATGCTGTTGCCATCAAAACAGACCCATATTTTAGATTTTTGTTCTAACTTTCCATCCATCCAAATCCTAAATATATGGTTATCAAATAAAAAAGGAGTCATCCGTGTCTGAATTCCATTCTGAGATCAGTAAATTGTCCCCTGCCCCTATTTGGCAGTTTTTCGATAAGATTTGTTCAATCCCACACCCTTCAAAGCACGAAGAAGAGCTTGCTCAATACATTATTGCTTGGGCAACAGAGCAAGGCCTAGATGTGCGTCGCGATCCAACGGGCAACGTATTCATCAAGAAGCCAGCGACACAGGGCATGGAAAACAAGAAAGGTGTCGTGCTACAAGCTCACATCGATATGGTTCCACAAAAGAACGAAGACACAGTTCATGACTTCGCTAAAGACCCAATCCAACCGTACATTGATGGTGAATGGGTTACTGCAAAAGGCACAACACTTGGTGCCGACAATGGTATGGGCATGGCTTCTTGTTTGGCCGTTCTTGCTTCAAACGAAATCCAACACGGCCCTATCGAAGTTCTACTAACCGTAGATGAAGAAGCGGGTATGACTGGTGCTTTCGGTCTTGAAGCGGGTTGGTTAGAAGGCGATATCCTTCTTAATACCGATTCAGAGCAAGAAGGCGAAGTGTACATGGGTTGTGCTGGCGGTATCGACGGTGCAATGACTTTCGACATCACTCGTGATGCAGTCCCTGATAATTTCGTTACACGTAAGCTAACGCTAAAAGGCCTTAAAGGCGGTCACTCTGGTTGTGATATTCACACGGGTCGTGCAAATGCAAACAAATTACTTGCTCGTTTCCTAGCGGGTCACGCAAAAGATCTAGACCTTCGTATCATAGAGTTCAAAGGTGGTAGCCTTCGTAACGCTATCCCTCGTGAAGGCTTCGTAACGGTTGCAGTACCGGCTGAAAACCAAGAGAAACTGGCTTCGCTATACAACTACTACACTGAGCTTCTATCTACAGAGCTGGGTAAAATCGAAGACAGCATCGTAACATTCAACGAAGAAGTAACCGTTGAAATGGGTACTCTTACTCAAGCAGAACAAGCTCGCTTTATCGCGGCACTTAACGCATGTCCAAACGGCGTGATTCGTATGAGTGACGAGATTGAAGGTGTTGTTGAAACGTCTCTAAACGTAGGTGTTATCACAACAGAAGAGAACTCAATCACAGTGCTTTGCCTGATCCGTTCTTTGATCGATTCAGGTCGTAGCCAAGTAGAAAGCATGCTGCACTCTGTTGCTGAGTTAGCAGGCGCTAACATCTCGTTCTCTGGTGCTTACCCAGGTTGGAAACCAGACGCAGATTCAGAAATTATGCATATCTTCCGCGACATGTACGAAGGTATCTACGGTCACAAGCCAAACATCATGGTTATCCATGCAGGTCTTGAGTGTGGTCTATTCAAAGAACCTTACCCGAATATGGATATGGTTTCTTTCGGCCCAACAATCAAGTTCCCACACTCTCCTGATGAGAAAGTGAAGATCGACACAGTTGAGCTATTCTGGAACCAAATGGTTGCACTGCTTGAAGCAATCCCAGAAAAAGCATAATTCGATAATATATATACTCAATAGATGCTGCTTACAGTAAGCACCGTTTATTCAAAACAAAATAAAACAGGTACTCAATGAGTACCTGTTTCTGTATCTAATCTTTGTAATCGACTATTTGTGACTAAACAAGCAATTAAGCGCGTGTAGCCGCGTAGCTCTCTAGCTCATCAATTGAAGTTTGTGCCACAACTTCACCATCGATGAAGTACGTCACCATCTCGCCATCGCGAACACCGATTAATGTAGCACGCTCACCAGATTGGTATGTAATATCCATTTGGATAGTGTTTTCATCGATCTGCTGCATTTGACCTTTTTCGATCATATCAGCACTTGTGATAGGACCTACCGGCGCTTCCGTTAGAGACGGATCCAGTTGATGGTTAATATCAAGGTAAGTATCCATCTTAGTATCAAAGATATGCGGGGTACCAGTTAGAGGGTTACTACCCGTCCAGAACTCTAGCGAGTTGAACACTAAGTAATCGGCAGCAATAGTTAGACCGTAAGCTGGTGCTAACAATAAGTTTAAACCACCACGAGCATAACGGTTATCAACAGCTTTAAGGTTGAATTTCATTAAGTACCCCGTCACTGCGTTGCTACCAACGCAGCCAGATAAAGCAACTGATACCACCGCCAGAGCTACGACTTTTGAAATTGTTTTCTTCATTTTTATCTCGATATTTGAATTTGGCCACCAAAAATGGCGATGGATAATAGCAGCCATCACATTCTGAATTATCAGATTAAAATCAATAAATTGTCAGAAAAATCACAAATTGAAACACCCAAAATTATCGCAAATTAAAAATTGAAACCAATAACCAACCCCCTCCATAAAAAAGTTTTGTCGTCACAGTAAAGCGATTGATTCGTACTAAAAATCAACGATTGCTACATTCCGTGTTAACGAATTATCACTATGTTGAGAACAACCTAAATGGCAAGACTAAAACCTAATCAACCATTCGAATTACTTGGTTATACTGTTCAGCCAGGACAACGAAAAGAGATTGAACTACAGGCAGCTCAGCTTTACACGCACTCTCCACTTTCGATCCCGATTGAGATCATCCACGGTCGCCAAGCTGGCCCAACACTAATGGTAAACGCTGCTATTCACGGTGATGAGCTAAACGGTGTTGAGATTGCACGACAGTTAACTAACGCAATAGAACCTAATAAACTGAAAGGTACATTAATTGTTGTGCCGATCGTAAACGTATTTGGCTTCATTCATAAATCTCGTTACTTACCAGACCGTCGCGACCTAAACCGTTGCTTCCCAGGTAGTGAGAAAGGCTCATTGACATCACGCATCGCTTACACCTTCTTCGAAAACGTAGCGAAGCACTGTGATTACATTTTGGATCTACATACAGGTGCTATTCACCGTACTAACCTGCCACAGATTCGTGCAAACCTATCAAATCCAGAAACATTACGAATTGCGAAAGCGTTCGCAACGCCAGTAATCATTGATTCACCTTTGCGTGATGGTTCACTGCGTAGCGAAGCTGAAAAACTGGGCATCCCGGTACTGACTTATGAAGGTGGTGAAGCGCTGCGTTTTGATCCTTTAGCGATTCGTGCAGGCTATCTAGGCGTTCATCAAGTGATGAAAGAAATAGGCATGTTGCGCCCTAACCGTAAGAAGTTGCCAGAGCCAGTATTGAGCAAATCCACCAGCTGGATCCGCGCTGAATCAGACGGCATCTTGCGTAATATGGTAAGACTTGGTGAACAAGTTGAGGCTGGGCAAACTCTAGCTTACATCAGCTCTCCTTTGGGCCACGAAGAAGGCCAAGTGATCACAACCAAAGGTGGTATTGTGATTGGCCAGCAAACGCTGCCTCTTGTCAACGAAGGTGATGCAGTATTCCACATTGCTTACTTCAAACAAGACGATGAAGAAGTAGGCCAATCAGTAGAAAGCTACATTGAAGAAGTAGCAGAAGACGATTGGCTAACCACACTGAACAACTGATTAAAGCTTGATAGAGCGACGTTAAAAACGATAAATAAAAACCGTCGCTCTTAGGCAAAATAGAAACGAACTCCACAAACGAAAAAGCCCCAATATAGTCACCTATATTGGGGCTTTTTTTATAAGTCCCTTATCTTAAAATTAAGGGACCTATAAGTTAATCGTGCACCGAATTACTCAGCGTCTTCCTCTTCTGCACGAGCTTTAGCGCGTGCTTCACGAGCTTGCTCAGCTTTAAGCTCTTTAGTGTGACGTAGTTCGTCACGCTCTTTACGCTGCTCTGATTTACGCTCGTTACGTTCTGCTTGGTTTGCGATGAAAGATGCTAGTTCTTTCTCTGCCCACTCTTGTGCTAGAGCTTCAGTTTCGAAACCAGACTCACGCTTAGATACTGTAGTACTGCGAGATGTTACTTGACGAGTAATCTCTGCACACCAACCGTTGCGTTTTTCTGTAAGGCGGATATCAAATTTTTTGTTCTTAGACATGTTCTATTTTTTCCTAAGGGAGATCATTACGGGATCGGTCAACTTTGATAACTCCATCTAAGTGGGTATCTTTTAACACCATCCCTTGGTAAGCGCGGTATTAGAGCACAAATCAACACATATTGCTGCAAATATTTGCAGCGGATCACACTCTAGTGCGGTAAATCGTTTGCGAGTCATTTCAATTCGTTCATAACTCCAAAATAGCTTCCAATTTACGGGGCACTTTCTCGATAACGAGCAAATGAACTATGCTCAAATAGAGATAAATGAAAGAGATAGCCTATAGACTCGGATCTCACCATCGAAACATCTCACCTACTCCGCCCATAATTACAATAGCGAAGGGGTTGCTATGGATAGCTTTATCAAAAATTTACCTAAAGTTGAACTGCACTTACATATTGAAGGTTCGTTAGAACCAGAACTGATGTTCAAACTCGCCAAGCGTAATAACATTTCAATTCCCTTTGAAAACCCAGACCAAGTAAGGGACGCGTACCAATTTCACAATCTTCAGTCCTTTCTCGATATCTATTACCAAGGCGCTAACGTACTCATTCATGAACAAGACTTCTACGACCTGACATGGGCTTATCTACTGAAGTGCCAGCAAGATAATGTGGTTCATACCGAAATATTCTTCGACCCTCAGACTCACACTGAACGCGGTATTGCCTTTGAAGTCATAGTCGGTGGGATCACTCGAGCTTTGAATCAAGCAGAGCAAGAACTTGGCATCAGCAGCCAACTGATCATGTGCTTTCTGCGTCACCTTGATGAAGACAGCGCTTTTGAAACGCTCAAACAAGCACTTCCCTATAAAGATAAGATCATTGCCGTTGGGCTAGATTCATCAGAACAGGGCAACCCGCCAGAGAAATTTAAACATGTATTCCAAGAAGCTATCAACCAAGGCTTCCTGACCGTCGCACACGCCGGAGAAGAAGGCCCAGCACAAAATATTATCGACGCACTGAGCTTGTTAAGCATTACCCGAATTGATCATGGCGTTCGCTGTGTTGAAGATGAAAACTTGATGGAACAGCTAATCGCTAAACGCACACCGCTGACGGTCTGCCCACTATCGAATACCAAGCTCAAAGTCTTCGACACCATGCAAGAGCACAACATCGTCGAGTTGCTGAGAAGAGAGCTATGCGTCACCATCAATTCCGATGATCCCGCTTACTTCGGCGGGTATATGAATGATAACTTCCTCGCCGTCGTCAATGCTCACATGGTGACGAAAAACGAATTAGCACAGTTCAGTATTAACGCCATCGAAGCCAGTTTCATCTCACCTCACGCCAAAGAAGCTCTCATTGCACAAGTGCGCCAATATCTTGCTGAAAATATTCACTAAAAAATGGACCTATGCAGCGATCAAAAAAAGGGAAGCTCAATGTTTCCCTTTCAAAATGAGTTCGAAAATCAATACGCTTAGCCTGGGTGACCATCCACTCTTGGGGTTAACAGCATCATGCCAAACTTCCAGATAAATAGACCAAACGCTAACGTCCACAAACCTGCGCTGATGTTCACAATTTCAAACAAGTAGGCAGGGAAGAAAGTCACGCCTAAACTGCGAACGAGTGCTGCGATAAAAATAGCAGAGAACGCCAAAGCCATACTCTGCCCTTTATAGATAGCACGACCAGTATGCCCCATCGTCACACGCGTAATCATCGCTAGAATTAATCCACTCAGACCGCCAATAGCAAACAGGTGCAACATGTTATGGCTTGCGAACGGGTTGTCCAACAAACCTCTCAGCAACAAACTCAAGGGAATACATAAGTAAGCCGCATGCAGTGACCACACCAAAGGTTCAGATAATGTCGTCCACGGTTTCCAGCGAATGAAGCGTACCAATTGAGCTGCTCCCGCAAATACCATCAATTGATTGCCAATTTGAGCAAAAGTTAATGGGAAGAAGCTCAACACAAATAAACCAACCAAAGGTAGATTCGCTAACCATTCTAACCAAACGAGTGGTTGTGCTTTTTCAAAATCAAAACGACGCGCCGTAAAGAATGGAATCACTCGTCCACCCATTACAGACAATAACAACGTAAACCACCACAACATCGCGTGCCATACTGCAGACGATGGAAATGGAGGCATGCCCTTAATGGTTGCATAGCTAGCAAAATTCGCCACGATAGCCAGTATAAACAACGGAACAAAGAACAAGTTCTTCCAGCCTTTTGACTTCACAACTCGGAAACCAATTTCGTAAGCGGCAAAGATCATAAACAGCGCCTCAACCGATGAGATCAGCCACAAAGGTGCAGGAGTCCAAAATAGAAGGCGAGGTGCAAGCCATAATCCCACTAAGGCAGCCAATCGATAATGCTTAGTGCCATTGACTCCCGTCCACGTTTGCACCGCCGTTAAAACAAAGCCGACAACAATCGCCATAGCAAAGCCAAACAACATTTCATGTACGTGCCACCAAAGCGCAGGGACTTTTAAAATCTCCGGCTGACCATTTTGGAACATGACAACCCAAGCCACGATAGCGATAACGGCATAGAGACTGCCCAAAAAGAAGAAAGGTCGGAAGCCTAAACGCAGATAGGCTGGAATTGCGTCTTCTACACTTTTATCTGTGATATTTAACAAACTCGTTCCTCATTTCAGATAACGGCCAAGAATGGCTTATATGGAATTGGCATAAATAGCCAAATTCATGATGCAGTCATCATTACTGTTATTTTTATTTAAGTAATGCACGAAACGCGCCAAAGGTATAAACCCAATAAAAACAATCATAAACGCGTAAAAAACACAAAGAAAAGAGTCAATTAAACACACCAATACATGTCAATTAGACACGAAAGTGTTAAAAATAATAACTACTGACATTTAGTTACTTGGAACATATAGTAAGACTAGTCTCAAATTCAAAAGAACAGACAGGGAACGCGATGTATATTTTCGGTTACGGTAGCTTAATCAACTCCTCTTCACGTCAACTAACAGGTCAAACTGGACAGGCCATTCCTGCAATTGTGCATGGCTTAGTGCGCCATTGGAGTAAAATTGATGACAGTTACGTGTTGTCCCCCCTCATAGTCAATCCAGGAGATGGTCAAGTGAATGGAGTATTGCTTGAGGTTGATGATATTACACTGGCTGATTTTGATCGCCGTGAACGCGGTTATCACCGAATCGAACTCAAAGCCGATCAGATAGAGAGCAACACTGAGTTCAAGCAGGATCAATCGATTTGGGTATACATCAAAAACGAAATTGAAGCGCCTTGCGAGAACAGTCCTATCGTTCAAACCTATGTCGATACGGTATTAGCAGGATGTTTAGAGGTGTCTGAAAGCTTTGCGGCGCACTTTGTTAAACACACACAAGGTTGGCATCACCCATTAGAAAATGATCGCCACCAGCCTAAATACGGCAACCTTGCAGGAGTTTCCGATCATCACCATAGTGTAATTGATGGCTTGATACTGACCGTACGCGGCTAGTTAATATACATAGCTAATTTAGGTTGGTGAACACATTGACTCACCAACCTAAAGCGAGCTTAAACGACACGAATACCCGTTGGCATCACACGTTCTGGTGTCAGCAGTACACTTTCAGATTCACCTTCCGTTTCTGCACATAACAACATGCACTCAGAGGTGTGGCCTCTCATCTTCGCTTTCGCTAAGTTACACAATACAACCACTAGTTTGCACATTAACTCTTCTTCGGTGTAGTAAGGGACAAGGCTGGTTACCGTTTGTAGCGTCTTCTACTTGCACAATGTAAAGCTTGTCTGCGTTTTCATGACGCACAACCTCAATGATCTTACCCACACGCATTTCTAACTTAGCAAAGTCACCATAAGAGACAGTATCCATTTCTCACTTCCTATATTGATTGGTTTCCACTCATTAAAAATATTTACTAAAATTAAGTAAAATGTAAATGTTTACACTAGCATTAAGACTAATAGTTACAAGCGGTAAAGATCGCATTAATGGAAGTAAAATGAGAGTTTCATTGCCTTACCTTCATTGTCGGTGTTAAATAGATACAGCAATGAATAGAGGTAAAAGATGGCAACAATTAAAGATGTAGCAAAGGAAGCTGGTGTTTCAGTTGCAACCGTATCTCGAGTCGTAAACAAGTCTCCGAAGGCAAGTGCAAATTCAATTGAGTCTGTAACTAAAGCCATGACAAAACTCGGCTATCGTCCGAATGCCAATGCTCGTGCGCTTGTAAGCCAAAGCACGAACACGGTTGGTGTGTTAGTGGGTGATATCTCCGATCCCTTTTTTGGCACCTTAGTTAAGGCTGTTGATAATGTCGCACGCGAAAACGGTAAACATATCCTTGTCGGCAATGGTTCTCACGATCGTGAAGAAGAGAGACAAGCCATTGAGTTGCTGATCAATAGTCGCTGTGATGCCTTGGTGATCCATTCCAAGGGATTAACGGATGAAGAACTCATCGCCTACGCAAAAGAAGTAAAAGGCTTAGTGTTGATCAACCGTTATATTGCCGAAATCGCCGAGCGTTGTATTTTCTTAGACAATAAGAAAGGCGCTTACCTTGCTACAGAATATTTGATTCGTCATGGTCACAAGAACATCGCATGTATCGCTTCATCACACAGCATTGAAGATGCCGATGAACGAGTGCAAGGCTATCTAGCTGCACTCTCTGATTACAAAATCGCGCTGTCTGAAAGCTACATTGAATACGCCGCTCCAACCAGTGACGGTGGCGAGTACGCAATGACCAACCTATTGACCAAATCTCTCCCGATTACAGGCCTTGTGGCTTACAACGATTACATGGCGGCTGGTGCGTTATCTGTACTTGATGAAAACGGTATTCAAGCACCAGATAAAGTATCGATTGTTGGTTTTGATGACGGCTTAATTGCGCGTTATGTACACCCTAAGCTAACTACGATTCGCTACCCTATTCAGATGATGGCAGAGAAAGCCACTCGCCTAGCGCTTGTGCTAGCTAAAGGTCGAGGTACCTCTTCCGAGCCTATGATGTTCTCTCCTACTTTAGTGCGCCGAAATTCGGTAGAGAAAATCTAAATTTTAGTCAACTCATCAAACAAAAAAAAGCCCTAACAGAAGCAGTTCTGTTAGGGCTTTCTCACCATACTCTTCCCAACAATAATCCCTTTGTTGGAGCCAATTAGCATAAACCGTTTTGAGCTAGAATGGACTAGTTTGAATAATCCCCCGAAAATTCAAACTGGTAACAAGTTCGATAGTGGTATTCCTGTTCAGGCCTAAGAATACAACTTTCTTGCTTCCACTCTGGGTGGTTAGGTGAGTCTGGTAAGAACTGGGTTTCCAATGCAATACCTGCATAGTCTTCATAAGTGCCACCGTTTCGATTGGGTGTTCCACCCAACCAATTTCCGGTATACAGCTGTATAGCTGGCTTAGTAGAAAAGACTTTCAAGGTGACAAGTGCATCAGGCGACGTCACTGTAGCTGCGCATTTATCGCGCTTACAGCCATCCGCTAAAAGAAAAGAGTGATCATAACCTTTGGCCGCTTTTTGTTGTTCATCCCCAAGCAAACGTTCAGAGATCATCATAGGCTGACTGAAGTCAAAGCTAGTCGATTTCACCGCCTTTAAATTGCCTAATGGGATACCAACAGCGTTAGTTGGTAAATATTGTGAAGCATTGATACTAACAATATGAGACAGACAATCGTGACCGTTATTCGCCCCTAGTAGATTAAAGTATGCGTGATTCGTTAGGTTAACCACGGTTGGCTTATCAGCGGTTGCAGAGTAGTTAATGGAAACTCGATTATCTTCGGTTATGTCATAACGCACCGATACATTCAAATTCCCCGGAAACCCTTGGTCTCCATCAGTAGACTCTAGAGTAAACACCACTGACGTTTCTGTTTGCTCGGTAATATTCCAACGACGTTTATCAAAACCATCAGGACCACCATGCAAGGTATTGCCCGCTTGGTTGGTTTCCAACTTGTAGTTCTGGCCGTCAATTTTGAAACGACCATTGGCAATGCGGTTAGCATAACGACCAACCGTTGTGCCCATATAACTGGCTTGTTTCTCGAAGTTCTCCATTGAGTTTACACCTAACAAAACTTCACGTTTGTTTCCTTTGACTGGCAGGATACAACTCAACCACGTTGCACCAATATCCATGAAGGTGACTTGCATGCCATGCTTGTTGGACAAAGTAACTAACTGAGCAGGTTGACCATCATAGGCTGCCGTTTGTGTCATGGATTGATGCAAATTCTGCTCTGAGGTCATTCTAAATTCCTTTCTAGTGCCAGCAAAAAACCTCTACATTAGGTAAAGGATTTACTATTTAGCCTACCATGATCTTTTTACTCGGTAGACCTTCGCTTTTGAGCATTAAGTATCTAAACAGCTAGATTACTTCAACAAGACCCGCTCCGTCTTTAGCTTGGCACACATAAATAGATTCTTTTAGCCCCGTCGCCACTTGATATTTCTGTTCAACGGCTGTTTTAATTTCATCAACCAATGCAGGTGGAACCAATGCCACGATACAACCGCCAAAACCGCCGCCAGTCATACGTACACCACCTTGCTCACCGATCACTTCTTTAACCATATCAACCAACGTGTCGATCTCTTTCACTGTGATTTCAAAATCGTCTCGCATTGAAGCATGAGATTCTGCCATCAACTCGCCCATACGCTTCATATCATGAGTACGTAAAGCTTGAGCCGCTTCAACGGTACGGTCATTTTCAGTAATCACGTGACGAGCACGTTTCGCGACCATTTCATCTAACTCAGACTCTTTCGCTTTGAATTGTTCAATGGTCACATCACGCAGTGCCGGAACACCAAAGATGCGCGCCGCTTCTTCACATTGCTCACGACGCGTGTTGTATTCGCTGTCGACTAAGCCGCGTTTTTTGTTTGAGTTAATGATAACCACAGCCATATCTTCTGGCATAGAGACAGCCGTTGTTTCTAGGCTACGACAGTCCAACAGCATCGCGTGGTTTGCACGACCTTCTGCAGAGATCATTTGGTCCATGATGCCGCAGTTACAACCAACGAATTCGTTTTCGGCTTGCTGACCATTCAGAGCGACTTCCGCTTGACTAATCTCTAGGTTGTAAAGCACCTTGAATGTCTGACCGATGACCACTTCCAGAGCCGCAGAAGAACTTAAACCCGCACCTTGGGGCACGTTGCCGGTTACAGAGATGTCGGCACCTGTAAATTCAAAGCCACGCCCCATTAGGCACTTCACCACACCACGAATGTAGTTAGCCCACATTTTGTCTTGTTGGAATGTAATCTCTTGAGTTAAATCGAACTCATCTACTGCATTACCGTAGTCTACTGATACTACACGCACGATGTTGTCGTCACGCTTAGCCGCTGCGACTACCGTTTGGTAGTTAATGGCACACGGTAGAACAAAACCATCGTTGTAGTCGGTATGCTCACCAATCAGGTTCACACGACCTGGAGCTTGAATTATGTGAGTCGCTTGGTAACCAAGGACTTGCTCAAAAGATGCTTTCACGTTTTGGATCAGATCAGACATAAGTAAACTCTCTGCTTAACTCTTTAATCAATTGGTTATGGCCCCTTTACGACACCACTTTAATTCTTTTAGATTCCCGACTTCTTCGTTCCTCACTCTCGGGATTGACGCTAAACGTTTCAATGAAACTGTCATTCCAGGATCGACGGACGAGATATCAGGAATCTCGCTCGTTATCTACGAAGTAGGCTATTCCTGCTCTTTGTAGTGAACGTCACTCAAATCACGAAGACGTTGCGCGGCTTGTTCTGCGGTTAAATCACGCTGAGATTCCGCCAACATTTCGTAGCCCACCATGAACTTACGAACCGAAGCACTGCGTAACAGTGGCGGGTAGAACAACGCATGCAGTTGCCAGTGATCGATGTCCGTACCTTCTTCGAAGAACGGTGCATAGTGCCAGCCCATTGAGTAAGGGAATGAACATTGGAACAAGTTATCGTAACGACTGGTCAGCTTCTTAATCGCAAGCGCTAAATCATTACGTTGTTCGTCAGTCAGTTCACTCATACGGCGAATGTGTGTTTTTGGTAGCAACATAGTTTCAAATGGCCACGCTGCCCAGTAAGGCACTACGGCAATCCAATGTTCAGTTTCAACCACAGTACGTGAGCCGTCTTTCATTTCAGCTTCAACGTAATCGACTAACAGGTTCGAACCTTGTTGCTCGAAGTACTCTTTCAGTAGCTTTTCTTTACGTTCAATCTCGTTTGGCAGAAAGCTGTTCGCCCAAATTTGACCGTGTGGGTGAGGCTGAGAACAACCCATGGTCTCGCCTTTGTTTTCGAAAGCTTGAACCCATAGGTAATCTTTACCTAGCTCTTCAATCTGCTCGTTCCAGGTATCAATCACACCACGGATTTTATTAACTGGTAACTCTGGCAGCGTTTTGCTGTGGTCCGGAGAGAAACAGATAACGCGGCTCAACCCGCGAACACCTTGAGTCTTGAATAGAGGGTTTTCAGACTCTGGAGCGTCAGGTGAATCAGGCATCAACGCCGCGAAATCGTTACTGAATACGTAAGTACCATCATAATCTGGGTTTTCGTCACCCGAGATACGCGTATTGGTCGGGCACAAGAAACACTCTTTCTCATACGCTGGAAGTTGCGCAGTCGATGGCTTTTCATCTTGGCCGCTCCACGGACGCTTTGCTCGGTGCGGTGATACTAAGATCCACTGACCCGTTAATGGGTTATAACGACGATGTGGGTGGTCTACTGGGTTAAATTCAACTTTTGACATGTTTAGGTTGCTCTCAAATTTTGTGTCTTGGTCAATTCACCAAGATGAATAATTCTTCTACAAGGAGATTCCCTATCACGCTCGTTCCTCGCTGTAGGGAATGACGTTCAGAAATCGTAGTTTTAAAATTCGTCATTCCAGAATAGAGGGACGAGTTATCTGGAATCTCTCTTTTCTCATCTATTACCTTTGCATTCCCCAATGAAATTGGAGTTGCAGCTAGGCAGCTTCAATCACACAGGCTAAGGCTAGTAGCCATTCGGGTTATTCGACTGCCAATTCCACGTATCCGCCGTCATTTCCATCACGCTGCGCGTCGCCTTCCAGCCAAGCTCTCGCTCTGCTTTTTCAGTACTTGCCCAACATTCGGCAATATCACCTGCGCGGCGTGGGCATAGTTCATAAGGAACTAGCTTGCCCGATGCTTGTGCGAAGGCTTCAACCATCTCGAGTACACTTGAGCCTTTGCCCGTACCTAGGTTGTAAATGTGTAAGCCCGCTTTCTCGCCCACCACTTTTAGCGCTGCGACATGGCCATCCGCTAAATCCATTACATGAATATAGTCACGAACGCCTGTGCCATCGACTGTTGGGTAATCGTTTCCAAAAACAGCCAATTTTTCACGGCGACCAACGGCTACTTGAGCAATAAACGGCATCAGATTATTTGGGATACCTTGTGGGTCTTCACCCATGGTGCCTGATGTATGTGCACCAACAGGGTTAAAGTAGCGCAGTAACGTCACGCTCCAGTCGTTTTCAGCGTTGAATAGATCGCTCAAGCACTCTTCCACCATGTATTTACTGCGACCGTAAGGGTTAGTTGTCGCGCCAGTTGGTGAAGTTTCAGTAATCGGCACCACTTCTGGATCACCGTAAACAGTAGCCGAAGAACTAAACACGATGCTTTTCACGCCTGCTTTTTTCATGCTTCGAGCTAACACCAGTGAACCATTTACGTTGTTATCGTAGTACTCCAAAGGCTTAGCCACCGACTCCCCTACCGCTTTCAGACCAGCAAAATGAATCACGGCTTGGATATCATTCTCTGAAAACACGCTATCTAGAAAAGATTGGTCACGAATGTCGCCAAGATAAAACGTTGGTCGCTTGCCAGTTAACGATTCGATTCGTTCCAGCACTAGCTCTTTGCTATTGCAAAGGTTATCAACAATGATCGGCTCCATACCTGCCTGTATCATTTGAATGCATGTATGACTTCCGATGTAACCCATGCCGCCCGTAACCAGTACTTTCACAATCAACCTCTCTTTGTCGTCATTCGTGGGCTAACTCGAACTGATATTCAGCTCAGTAGCACCGTATGTCAGAAATAGTAGCAGCCATTTTGACTATAATTCTGTGATCAAAACCACGAAGTGTAAACGTTTACACTAAGTTTAATCATTGGTACAGAATAAGACATAGAGATAACGCATAGATATTAACCTCTAAACCATTGAATCTTAATAATATAATTATAGATAGTTAGGTTTTAGACATCACAAATGAGTTGAGCATTTATTTTACTAAAAGTTAATGCAATGACGTCTAGTTTGATTACAATAGGTTTGTAGAATAAAGAGGTGCATTGCTTTTTTACTAAATACCAATTTCAAAGCAGCGCAATATTCCAATAACAGGAAGTGAGTATGGCAACGTTAAAAGATATCGCGACTGAAGCGAATGTATCATTGGCTACAGTTTCAAGGGTTCTCAATGAAGATCCAACATTAAGCGTCAAGGAAGAGACCAAAAGGCGTATCTTTGAAATTGCAGAGAAGTTGGAATACAAAACCAGCAGCTCACGAAAAACCGTTAGCAGTAAAAAACAAAACCATCACTTTCTAGCACTGTATAACTACAAGCAAGAAGTTGAAGTTAACGACCCTTACTACCTATCAATCCGCCATGGGATTGAAACCCAATGTAAAAAGATGGAAGTTAAGCTAACCAACTGTTATGAGAGCAAAATACAGATTAACTCAACGCCAATCACAGGTGTTTTGTTAGTAGGAAGAATGACACCGGAGGTTATCGAACAAGCCAAAAAGCTAAGCGATAATATCTGTTATGTCGATTTCACTGATCACTCTGAACCTTATGACTCTGTCGATATCGACCTGGCTTTGATCAGCAAAGAGATCACCAACTTCTTTATCAACCAAGGCTATCAACGCATTGGTTTTATTGGCGGACAAGATAACGTCAACACTCCTGATATTCGCGAAGTAGCCTTTGCTGAATACGGTAGCCTTAAGAACGTTATCAGTGAGCAAGACATCTACCGTGGTGACTTCTCTAGCTCATCAGGTTACAAGCTTGCAAAACAGATGCTCGCGACTGACGACTACCCTAAAGCCATGTTTATTGCATCAGATTCCATCGCTATTGGCGTTTTACGAGCGATACATGAACACGGATTGCGCATTCCTGAAGATATTGCGCTGATCAGTGTAAATGACATCCCAACCGCTAAGTTTACTTTCCCATCTTTATCAACGGTTCGTATCCATTCTGAACTGATGGGAATTCAAGGTGTTAACCTTCTGATAGAGAAAGCGCGCGACGGCCGAACCATCCCATTACGCGTCTATGTACCAAGCAAAATTAAGCTGCGCGACACAACAAAATAGTTATAAATATCAAATAAATAAACCAAAGCCACCTTTATTTAAGGTGGCCTTTTTTTGCTCATCACATATATCAATCGACACATATCCTCCTTTTTAACCTGCTGCATAAATCAACCAATAGCATTCTTTTAAGTGGATCACACAGCACCGCAAAAAGACCATAAAAACGTGATTAAGTTAAAATAAAACCATCCAATAATTCAGTAAATACTTTACTAATAATTATATCAAACCAAAAGTACTCGTATTCACTAAGAACCTATTATGCATAAGAAAAAATGCAAATACGTTTCAGAGAGAACGGTTCAGCTACTTTCAACTATTGCATGGCCAATGGAAGGCCACAGCGATCTTAAATACGCAGATGAAGGTTTCCTATTACCAATTGATGTGCCTTTCGTACCATAAGACAACCCAACTGGCACAGACATCATGACCGTAACCTTCTACAACGCGGGCGGTATCTTGATCTTCCTTGGCTACGCATGGTAGAGGTACGGTCAATACGAGAAAAGCTTATCTCCAGAAGAGAACAAACTAGAAGCAAAACCTGAACCGGTGAACGCTTAGTTTTACCCTACATTCTGATTGAATACTTAAGGTACTCCCATTTGGTGAGTACCTTTTTTATGACTAAATAACAAGCTCTTAGACTATTTGGCCTACCATGATCCTTTTACTCTATTCACTGTACGTTAGCCTATGTCACCACAATGGAAGCGCACCTGATAATGGTAATGCTCTTTCAATAATTTGAACTCATCATGGACACTGGGCGTCCATGAGTCATCGCCACCGACGCCCATATGGAAGCCATCCACATAAACAAACAGCTGTTCTTGTTCTGTTAAGTCACAAGTATGCTTTGCCTTCTGTAACTGCTGTAACCCAAAACGACTGACTGAGAAATGGAAGTCTCCTTGCAATTCAAATGCTCCCATTTTTGCGTCACGAACATCACAACGCAAGCCACAATCAGAAGGAAAAATATACGGGGTATGCATTCGTTCAATGCTCTGCTGATATCGCCCCATATGGGCTGACATTTTTCGGTCTGGGTAATTTTCGTGTGGCCCACGACCAAACCATTCCACACCATCAGGCACATGGTTCAAAGCAAACTCAAAACCGACTCGTGGCAGAGAAGGCAAACCTTTCGCTGCTTGAACATGCACTTCAATGTTCACTTCACCATCAGCAAACAGTTGATATTGCCACGTAGAGAGCAAACGTACTTGCCCCTCAACTAAGTGGGCAATTCTTGCAGTCACTGACACCGAGTTTTGCTGAGTAGAACATGAAAATTCGATGCATTCTGGAGTGAGCTTGTCTAACTTCATCGCCTGCCAGCGGGCTATCCATGAATTAGGATCGACTCGGTTTGCTTCACTGACACCGATATCGTTGTCTAATGGTGCACGATAAAAGTTATCTCGAAGGCCACTAGCAAGTTGTTCCACCCCTTTGACTTTCCAGCTCTCTAATGTCCCAGATAATCTGTCGAACTCTACTTGATAAGCATCTCCAATCACCGTCAGCAGCGCGTCGGTTTCAGTCACTTTTGGTGGAAATTGAGAGAGGTTGGCATCCAACATCAATTGCGGCTGAGTGGGTAAGGTAAGCTGTTCAATCGCCGTCACATGACCTTTATTCGCCCATGCAGTATTGGTGTTTAATACCACTTCTAGATTGAGGTAATTTAGCGCGTTGGCCGTATGAGGAATAGTCACACCATTAAGTTCTATCTGGACACTCTCGCCCGCATCAACCATCAATTCGATACAACCATCGCACGTGACCACACCATTCTGGGTAACCGTCCAATTCAACGTTTCAACCCTGCTGGTCACAAATAGGTGTTCGCTGTGTACTTCAATCACCAGTGGTGATGCAGACACCAGCTTGAACTGATAAAACTGTTGCGCCTTTTTCACTTCATGCAGCGTTGGATGTACCGTTCTGTCTGGGAATACCAAACCATTAATGCAGAACTGGCGATCATTAATCTCGTCGCCGAAATCACCACCATAGCCCCAATATTGTGTGCCGCTCGAATCGGTTTTGGTGATCCCTTGATCGACCCAATCCCAGATAAATCCGCCCTGTAATCTTGGGTTGTCTCTAAACGCCTGCCAGTATTTATCAAAGCTACCCAGACTGTTCCCCATTGCATGGGCGTACTCACAGAGAATAAGAGGACGGTGCTCGTTTGGTAGAGCGATCGCTTTGCGAATACCCACGCGAGGTGTCACTTCAGGTTGACTCTCAACCACAGGTAAATCCCAATCAACCCGCGCATACATAGGACATAAAATATCGGTCGCTGCTGTATCAGCACCGCCACCTTCATACTGAACGGGACGTGTTGGATCAGCTTGCTTCACCCATTGATACATCGCATGGTGATTACGACCAATCCCCGACTCATTACCCAACGACCAAATGATCACGCTGGCGTGGTTTTTATCGCGTTCCACTAGCCTTGTCATTCGTCTCATGTACGCATTCAACCACGACGAATCATTAGACAGTCGACACATCGGAAACTGACCATGGGTTTCCACATTCGCTTCATCTACCAGATACAGGCCATACTCATCACACAGTTCATACCATAATGGGTGATTAGGATAATGAGCGGTTCTAACGGCATTGAAGTTATTTTGTTTGAGCAGTTTGATGTCTTGAATCATCCCTTCACGCGTCATGGTGTGACCCAATTCAGGGTGATGTTCATGGCGATTCACACCACGAATCAGCAACGACTTACCGTTAACTTTGAGCAAACTATCGGTAATTTCAACACATCGAAATCCGACATCGTAAGCCTCACAATCGACAAGCTCATCATGTTTATTGAGCAATGACACCACACAACGATATAAGTAGGGTGACTCGGCACTCCACTTGTTCGGATTCACGACCGAAAGGCAGTGCTCTGCGACTTCACACCAAGGCCCTTTCTCATCCACAACTCGCTCACCAAAGCCCACGATTTGAGGTTCACAAACCAACTGTCCTTGAGCATCATAAAGTTCAGCTTTCAGCTTATCGAAGCCTTCTACATCATTACTGTGCTTGGTTATTTGCGTAGAAATATTTAAAACCGCATCGCGATAGCAAGCATCTAGCTGAGTCTCAATACCAACATCCTCGATTGCGACCTTGGGCTTTCTCAATAAAGTCACATCACGGAAGATGCCGCTGAGCCACCACATATCTTGGTCTTCAAGATAGGAACCATCAGACCAACGCAGCACCATGACAGCTAGCGTGTTCTCGCCTGCTTGTAAGTATTCAGACACGTCAAATTCAGCCGGTAATCGACTGTCTTGCGAATAGCCAACCCACTTGCCGTTGCACCACAAATGAAATGCAGAATTCACGCCATCAAAGGTCAGCCTATGGGTATCTAATAGCTCCGGTTCCGTGCAGTTAAAATGCGTGCGGTAGAGTCCTGTCGGATTATCACTAGGGACGAAGGGAGGGTTATCAGCGAAAGGATATTTCACATTGGTATAGATCGGTTTATCAAAGCCTTGCATCTGCCAGTTGCTTGGCACCGCGATCGACTTCCATGAGGAATCATCAAAATGTTCAGAGACAAACTCTTCGCAGACCAACTCCGGCGAATCGAACAGCTGAAACTTCCAAACCCCATTGAGAGACAAGGTGCGTGACGAGTTCTTCCCCACAGCCTCTGCCAACGAGGTGTAACCATTCAAAGGAGCATGAGCCTCAACAACGTTATGATGAGTGATGTGTTGGTTTTCCCATTCGCGGGCAGAGATGATCTGAGAGAAAGTTCTCATTAAGTGTTCCTTACGATAAACCGAATATAGTGAATCATTGCAAGTAGTACTAGGCAGGTTGTAATGGGTGCCTCTAGTGCTCAAAACGAGGAACACTAATCAAATAACACTAACAATGACAAACTGAAAAGGAAAAGAGCCGCAGCAAGAGTCGCTGCGGCAGATAACGTATTACTTAAAGGTACGCTTGCTCACCTTATCGAGTTTCTTCAAGATTTTTTCGATTCGGTCTGGGTGAACCATAAACTCTTGGAAGCCTTTCATGCCCTCTTTGGCCATCGCGGGATCGGTATCACGGTCATAAAACTGAGCCGTACCTTCGGTAGAAGAGAGCATCGCAACGCCTTTGTCCAAGAACGGATCAGATTTCGCTTTGGCTTTGTTGTTAGTTGGGATTTGCAACAGCATCTCATTGATTAGCTGCTGATTTTCTGCACGTGCAACAAACTCTAAGAACTTACGCGCGTCTTCTTTGTTCTTCGCTTTTGAAGGAATATGTAGCGTATCCATTGGTGCATCTTCAGACATAGGTACGCTTGAGTCGATCACAGGGAATTGGAAGAAATCCATTTTCCCATCCAACTCTTCAGGGAAGTTTGGCGTGATAAAGTTACCCATTAGGTGCATCGCCGCCTTGCCGTTATACAAGAACGGTTGAGCTTCCTGCCAAGAATAAGAGGCGTGGTTTTCTAGGTAGTAACCCGGTTCAACAAGTTCAGCCCAATTAGCAAAGGTTTTCTTAACACGTTCATCAGAATAAGACACCTTGCCTTCCATCAACTGAATATGAAAATCCAAGCCGTTAGTACGCATGTTGATGTAATCAAACCAACCTGCCGCGGTCCAAAGATACTTAGTACCGATCGCAAACGGTGCTACCCCATTTTCTTTGAGCGTGCTGATGCGGATTTCAAGTCATCCCAAGTTTTAGGCTCACCGATACCATATTGTTCAAAGATGTCTTTACGATAATAAATACCCCATTGGTAATACGTATATGGCACACCAAACTGCTTACCTTGCACTGTCATCGCAGGAGCGGCAGCCGCAAAGTCTTGCTTCATGTTGTTGTCTGTCCAAATATCGCTCACATCTTCGAACAGACCACGGTCAACAAAGGCTTTCATTCGGTTACCCGCATACCAGAAAACCACATCAGGCGGCGAAGTGACCAACCAATTACGAATCGTTGTTTTGTACGACTCGTGATCGTACAAATTGTACTTCACCGTAATGTCGGGGTTTTCTTTTTCAAAGCGATTGATGATCTCACCCCACGCTTCTTTCGGCGCTGGATCGGAAGCATCAGAGTTGATGACTAAGGTTCCTGCAAACGCGGTTGTAGAAACGGAGGCGGCAAGCACTGCTGTGGCAGCGATATGTTTCACGTATTTCATATTGAGGTCCTTGTTATGGAGCTAAGCTCTCTAAGTCCAATTCTTATAGTTTTGTCTTGTAGGGTTTTCGTGCCTTTTTTACTCTTATAGTGAATCCAAGTTGGATCTATTCAGTTAAGGCGGCTAACGTCGAGCCACCTTACTTGATTCTGTTTAAGTCTCCTTTCACCATTCTAGAAGAACGTTTTATCCTTTCGTTGCTCCCAATGTTAGGCCTGCAATAAAGTGTTTCTGCATAGTAAAAAACAGAACCACTGGTGGAATGGCTGCCACTACCGCACCAGCAGACATAAATTGCCAAGATGCTAACCATTGGCCTTGCAGTGAACTAAGACCAGCAGTCACAGGGCGGACTTCGTCGCTCTGAACCAATACCAACGCCCAGAAAAAGTCATTCCAAATAAAGGTAAACACCAAGACTGCTAACGCCGCTAATGCAGGGCGAACCAGAGGCAGTACCACGTGCCAAAATATTTTCCACTCACTGACTCCTTCAACTCGTGCTGCTTCAATCAAAGCATCGGGAATACCAACAATAAAGTTACGCATGAACAAAGTGCAAAAACCGGCTTGGAAAGCGATATGGAAGAAAATCAGCGCCCAATGAGTATCGTATAAACCCAATCCAATGGTTAAATCACGCACTGGAATCATCAAAATTTGGAACGGAACAAAGTTGCCCGCGATAAACATCGCAAAGATCCAAACATTGGCTTTGAAGTTGTATTTCGCCAAGGCGTACCCAGCCAAAGTCGAAAGAGCGACAGCCCCTGCGACCGCTGGCAATGTAATAATCAAACTATTGATTAAGTACTGCCCCATCGAGGTCGAGGTAAAAACTTGGGTGTAGTTCTCAATGAACTGAATCTCGTTCGGCCACCCCCAGTAGTTACCCTTATTGATATCATCCATCGAGCGAATCGATGTCATCATCACAGCAATAAGTGGCAGTAACCACATCACTATCGAGATAGGTAGCGCGACTCGGTAACTGATATTAGTAAAGCGACCGGCTTTTTGAATTGGTTGCGGGAACATTATTTTTCACTCCTTAACATGCGCCACAAGAAGTAAGCGATATAGACATCCATGATCAGAAACAGCACCACGGAAACCGCGGCTCCGTAACCCATTCGATAGTTAAAGATCGACTCTTCATACATTTGATACGCCAGTACCGTCGAGCTTCCCCAAGGTCCACCCGCCGTCATGGTTGCCACTAAATCGAAAGAACGCAGGGCACCAATCACCGTCACCACAACAGCAATAAATGTCGCCGGTCTTAATTGCGGCAATACCACATACCACAACATCCGCCACTTCTTCGCCCCATCAAGGCGAGCGGCTTCTAGCTGTTCTGGATCTAGGTTATTCAAACCCGTTAAATACAAGATCATGCAGTAGGAGATTTGTGGCCATAAACCAGCGGCAATAATTCCATAAGTCACATAATCTTCATCGGCGAGAATCGAAATAGGTTCAATACCAAACGCACCTAATGCAATGTTAAAAAGACCAAATGACGGGTCATAGAACCAAGCAAATACAAGGCCGACCACCACTTGAGAAATAACAAACGGGAAGAAAAATAGGGATTTGACGACACGAATACCTCTCACTTGTTGGTTTAGAAAAAGGGCAATCGCCAAGCCACAAGGTGGCGCAAGCATAAAGAAGATCAACCAAAGGAAGTTATTCGTTAGAGAAGTGTAGAAAGCCTCGGAATCAAACAGTTCACGATAGTTTTCCAGCCCTACCCACTCTTTTTCACCTAGCCCATCCCATTCAAAGAAGCTAAGCCAAATACTGTCCAAGATTGGATAGATAACGTAGAGAGAGAAGATAGCGATAGCCGGGGCTAAGAACAGCCAAGGCGACACCTTAGAGCTTATGCGTCTTTTCTTCTTCGCTGACGGGGTGCGATTTTGTGGGTATATCGTTTTCACAGATTGCTCCATTTCCCGAAATTCCTTGTCTTCAAAGCTTCATTTACTATTTGGTCAATTTCCACCTAGATTTCTAAATTTCATCTAGCAACTCAGCATTTATAATGATTACGTTCAAATATTAGGCTTATTGATAACATTACGCACAGTTATGTTTTATTTTTGTAAACGTTTCCACAAAAAACACTACAGATCGTTAAATTTATATGACTCGGATCAATAAATCATGCGAGGCATCTAACAAATTTCTGATGAAAGCGTATGTTTTAAAGGCAAAGTGATGTAGTCCAACGAAGCAAGGAGAGAGCATGGCTGATATCAGCTTAAAACAGGTCATCAAACGATATGGTGATGTTCAAACGATCCATGGTGTTGATCTAGAAATAAATAATGGCGAGTTCGTCGTATTCGTTGGTCCGTCTGGTTGTGGTAAATCAACCCTCTTACGCTTAGTTGCTGGCTTGGAAGAGATTACTGAAGGTGAGATCCATATCGGTGATGATCTTGTAAACGATGTCGATCCTGCCGAACGTGGTGTCGCAATGGTATTTCAGTCTTATGCCCTTTATCCGCACATGACTGTTGAAGAAAACATGGGCTTTGGCCTGAAAATGAACGGGGTCGCCAAGGAAGTCGTCGAGAAACAGGTCACGGGCGCAGCCAAAACGCTTCAGTTGGAACCTTTATTGAAACGTAAACCTAAAGAATTGTCAGGTGGACAACGTCAACGTGTTGCTATTGGTCGAGCAATTGTTCGTAACCCGAGAGTGTTCTTATTCGACGAACCTTTGTCTAACCTAGATGCAGAACTCCGTGTCGATATGCGCTTACAAATCGCCAAATTACATCAAGATCTGCAAAATACCATGATCTATGTAACGCACGATCAAGTGGAAGCCATGACGCTTGCCGACAAAATAGTCGTACTTAGAGATGGCCGAGTTGAACAAGTTGGTTCGCCACTCGAACTGTATCACTCTCCTCAAAATGAGTTTGTGGCCGGCTTTATTGGCTCCCCGAAAATGAACTTCTTACCTTGTTTGGTCAATAACATCTCTGAGACTCATGCTCAACTGACCGTAAATGGCTCGAGTAAAATTACTCTACCACTGCCAAGTGGTGGCCTTGCAGAAGGGCAAAAACTCACTCTCGGTATTCGACCTGAACATTTAGAGATTAATGGCGAGTCGGATATCACCATTGAGTTCCAGAGTGAGGTCGTAGAAAGGCTAGGCAACAGCACTTATATGTTTGGTCAGTCTTGTGGTGTAGACAGCTTTAAAGTTCATCTGCCCGGAGATCAAGAGGTCACTCGCTATCAGTCTCTCAATCTAAATTTCTCATCAAAAGATTGTCATCTGTTTGATGCTGAAGGGCAGAGAATTAATTAAGCGTTTAAAAACGGTAAAGCTAGCTGATGTTGCTCGCTTTACCGCTTCATTTCAAACTCACTTCTTGTGCCACTTTTTAGTCGTTAAACGCTTCCACTTTATTCCTCTTTACCTTATGAAACATCTCTCAAAAGTTTCATAACTCACACTTAAATGTTGGCCTCTGAAGGCTTATTCGAACTTTATTTACCCTTAATAGCTATCCGGACATTAATTTGATAGTCGTTTACTAAATAATCGCTAAACTATAGTGTCGCCTCTACCCCCTTTTGAGAAAACCTAAATGCCTACTGCTGATTCCACCCTAAATAAACGCATGGGAATCGTTGCGCTCACCTGGCCAATTTTTATCGAAGTTCTTTTAAGAACAGCCCTCAACACCAGTGATGTCTTCATGCTATCTGGATACTCAGACAAAGCCGTGTCTGCCGTTGGTGTTATCTCTCAGATATCTTTTTTCCTGATCATCGTCTCGACCATGGTCAGTAGTGGAACTGGCATATTAATCGCGCAATACAACGGTGCTTCTCGCGACGAAGAGAGCGCTCATGTGGGTGTGGCGAGTATTGTATTAGCCATCATTACAGGCCTGTTACTGAGCATTATCGCCACTCTTGGCGCTGAGTATTTTATCCCTCTTTATCAACTTGAAGCTCAAGTGGAACAATACGCTCAAGAGTACCTATTTATCAGCGGTGCTCTCACCTTTAACGTGACGATTGGCGTTGTGCTAACGACGATTCTGCGCAGTCATGGCTACTCTAAGTCACCGATGATCATCAACTTAATAGCAGGTGTTATTAACGTACTGGGTAACTATTGCGTGTTGTACCAACCTTTTGGCCTACCAGTGTACGGTGTACAAGGCGTTGCTGCATCAACGGTCATTAGCCAAATGATTGGCCTATTGATCTTAATCGGTGTTGTAAGAAATAAAGGAATAGACTTACCTCTTAAGCAGTTCAAATTCGTACCTAAAGCTATCTATCAAAAAATCATTAAGATCGGCTCAATGAATGCGGGTGAGGTACTGTCTTACAACATGGCGCAAATCACAATTACCTTCTTCATAGTGCAGATGGGAACCTCGTCATTGGCGGCGTTCACCTATGCACAAAACATCGCACGTCTCTCTTTTGCGTTTGCTTTAGCTATCGGCCAAGGGAGCCAAATTCAAACAGGCTACTACATTGGAAAGGGCTGGATAGATGAAATTACGAGCCGGGTACAACGCTACTTTGTGGTTGGCTTCATCGCCTCAACTAGCATAACTTGTATGGTCTATATTTTCCGTTTTGAGATCCTAGATCTATTCACTCAAGATCCTGAAATCATCGCCCTTGCTGCATTACTTATTGCCGGGTCAATCTTGTTAGAAGCTGGCCGTGTTTTTAACCTGATCTTCATCTCATGTCTAAAAGCGACAGGCGACATTAAGTTCCCTGTAAAGATGGGAGTATTGAGCATGTGGGGCATTGGGGTTGCAATGAGCTATTTGCTTGGTGTGCACTGGGGCTACGGTGTATTTGGTGCCTGGATGGCTATCGCGATGGACGAATGGTTCCGAGGAATCATCATGGCGTATCGTTGGCGAGCAAAGAAATGGATTCGATTCTCATTCTAGAACATGAGTTTAGCGTTACATTTATCTTCATCAGATAGACAAACGCCGCTCCTATTTTCAAGGAGCGGCGTTTTCGTTTTTAATGAATCGAACTCACCTACGCGGTCGCAAGTGCTTTCTTACGCTTTGCTAAGCGTGCTGCAATACCAAACAGCATCACAATGCCGCACACACCGTAGACTTGCATGATGGTTGGATCATCCGAGACAAAACCAACATCAGAGAACATCACGTACGCACCTAATACCATGTAGAGAATGATAGCCGAAGCTTCGAAACGGAACGCCCAAGGCGTAACATCAATGTTTTCATTTACAGGCATCACATAATCATCTTCACGTGGCATAAAGTAACCAATAATGAACATCAGCGCCGTACATACAACAAACAGAATCGCCAATTGGTGTAAGAAGTGAATAGGTGTTTTGAACACTAACTGCATCGCAGCGTATGAACTTACAAATACCACCAATGCCACTTTAGCCGCTAGAGCTGGCACACGTTTAGAGATGTAACCCACAAACACGATAGTGAAAATTGGCACACTGAAGAAGCCCGCTACCATTTGTAGGTATTGGAACAAACCTTCTGGTGCGTACATGATGAATGGTGCGATACATACCGAGATAATCGCGATCACAACGCCGAAGATACGGCCTTTACCCACCAGTTCTTCATCCGTTTTACCTTGACCAAACAAAGGTTTGTAGACATTCAATGCAAATAGAGTGGTCGAACTGTTAAGTACACCATTAAATGTACTTAGGATGGCACCAAACATAACCGCAACAAAGAAGCCAACTAAAGGCTTAGGTAATACTTCGTTTACCAAGCGCGTGTACATGGTGTCAGGGTTACCCGCATCAGCACCAAACATGTGAAAAGCGATGATGCCTGGAATGATTAGGAACAACGGAGAGATAACCTTAATCGCACCCGCAAGGATTACCCCTTTCTGACCTTCTTTTAAGTTCTTTGCACCTAATGCGCGTTGAATGATGGATTGATCCGTACCCCAGTAGTAAAGGTTCACAAGTAGAAGACCGGTAAACAAGGTTGAGAACGGCAGTGGATCGGTCTCAGTACCAACCGATTGCAGTTTCTCTGGCGCAGCGTACAACAGCGTATCTAAGCCAGCCCCAAAACTGCCATCACCTAGAGCCATCAAGCCAAAAACAGGGATCATCAAGCCGCCAATAATAAGACCAACACCATTAATAGTATCGGCAATCACAACCGCTTTGAGTCCACCATAAATCGCGTAAAAGAAACCAAGTAGACCGATCGTCGCTGAAATTAAGGCTATCGAGCTGAATTCTGAAATATTAAGCAGAGCTTGAACATCAAAGATCTCACCGAGAACAACGGCACCGGCATAAAGTGTGGTTGGCAAGATATTGATGACGTACTGGCACAAGAAAAGTAACGTCACAAACTTCTTCACCGACATGTCGTAACGACTCTCTAAGAAGTCTGGAATCGTCGTGATCCCTTGCTTGAGGTAACGCGGTACTAACATCAGAGCGATGATCACTAAGGTGACACCAGACGCTACTTCCCAACCCATGACACTCATGTTGTGGGTATAGGCTTGTGCGCTCATGCCAACAAAGCTAGTCGCGCTCAAGTTGGTTAAAATTAGGGAGCTGGCAATCAAACCACCGGTTAAGCTTCTTCCACCGAGAAAGAAACCGTCTTGTGAGGTGTTCTTGTCATTTTTAACTTTGTTGTAGGTAAACGCGACAACAAAACCAGTAAATAACAAGAATGACAGCAGAACTGTAATAGACATTTTGTTTTCCTTAAGTTTAGTTATTGCGGCAGCAATTCCTCGCTGCCGATTATATTTTTATATTTAGAATTTTATTTGTAGGGGGACTCAGAGTTAGCGCTTCATATCTTTTTCAGATGAACAATCAAGGCTGACTCTGGGTCTAGAATCGGTAAGGTCAATCCAATCTCCTTGAGGTTATCGCCACTCAGGGTTAACGTTTTGTCGAGCCATTGAGGGCGTTGTTTCATCAACTGGAAACTGGTTTTTGGCATGTCCACTAACTTCACTTGATACATCGCGTTGTCTTCCACGCAGCTAATACGAAGTGGCGAAGGCAGAGCATATTCAGGCATCGCTAATTGGCACACGGTGATCAGCATTTCATCGTCATTTTCAACGCCATAAATGTTCTGATTTTTGTCCGAAGGATCCATTCGGAAACTGCGGCCTGAATGCAAAACATGACGAAATTGCTTATGCAGTGAAATGTAATGTGAGAATGCTTGTTTCTCTTCCGGTGATTCTTTAACAGGGTCAAGCTCAACCCCCATATGCCCCATGAGTGCGGTTACACCACGCATATTGATGCTGTGACGACGGTTGGTTGAGTGGCATTCTGCTGGGCCGATGTGCGCCCCCATCACTTCTGGTGGGAAGAAGTAACTCATGCCTTTCTGAATGGCTTGGCGCTCTAAGGCATCATTACAATCCGATGCCCAGAAACGATGGGTTCGTTTTAGAATTTCAAAATCGATACGGCCGCCGCCCGAAGAACAAGATTCAATCTCGACTTCTGGGTGCGCTAGATTCAACTCATCAACAAGGCGATATAGCGCTTTAGTTTGACCATGCACCGCAGCCTTACCTTGATGCCCAGGTTGAACCAACTCTCGGTTCATATCCCACTTTAAATAAGTGATGTTGTACCGAGTCAGCAGCGCATTGAGGCGTTCATACAAATAGTTAAAACACGCTTCATTTTGTAGGTCTAACACGTACTGCCAACGGCCAGATGGTTGATGATACCCTTGTAAACCAAGCACCCAATCAGGATGATTTAGGTAAAGATTAGAATCTTGGCTTACCATCTCAGGTTCAACCCAAAGGCCAAACTCCATACCCTGTTGGTTTACATGTTCAATCACAGGCTCTAAGCCATTTGGATATTTCACCTCATCCAAATACCAGTCGCCCAGTGCGGTACGTTCACCATCACGCCCCACAAACCAACCATCATCAATAATGAAACGTTCAACGCCCATCACGCCCGCTTCCGTTGCCATCTTCATGATGCAGTCAGGCTTGTGATCAAAATAGATCCCTTCCCATGTGTTTAAATGAACGGGACGAGGTTTTTCGGTTGGGAATTTAATAATGTTGTCGCGAACAAATTGCTGAAAACGCTGAGCAATACCGTTCAAGCCCGAATTGCTGTAACAACCATAGAGCCAAGGTGTCTGATAAGTAGCCTCTGGTTCTAGAATCGATTCACCCGCTAGCAATAACTCTCCCGCTTGAACAAAGCGGCGACCATCACTACGAACATCCGCGCGCATTTGGTGGTTACCGCTCCAGCCCAAATGAAATCCCCATACCAAACCATGTTGCTCTGAGAACCCTTGAGTCCCTGCAAACATCCCCGGAAAATTCTCGTGAGATGTGCGACCACGACGGTTTTCTTGCATGAAGCCACCGTGTTCAAAGCGCTGACGTTGCGTTTGGAACTCATGACACCAACGGCCATGGAACGTCATGAGTTCGTTAGCATGATTCGGTAACGGCAGCGTTGAAGACAGCTTATTCAGGTAGTATTTGTTGCTGCCTTTATTGATGACGGTTACACGCTTTTGGACGACGTCAGATTCGAAATCCAGTTTGATCTCAACCTTAATCTCCAGCAGAGTAACCTTGTCTTCAAGGAGGAAACTCACTTCTTGATCTTGAGCATCGTAACGAACGGTCTTAAAGACGGGAGCCCAATCAAGCCCTTCTCTATGACCTTCAATGCCTGGAGCGTTAAAGTGCCCACTGCCTAACTCAGGACAAAGAGAGAGAGGCACATCCACATCAAGTCGAGCTTGGGAAATCGGTCTCTCTGTCGAAAGCAGAAGATCTTCATCAATACTTGCGATCTTTGCTCCCCAATGCAAAACCTCTGGAACACGCCCGGATTTAATGATCAAACTATGATTTTTACTCTTTAAGTGAATAAATTCGTTCATTACTAATCTCTATTGTTTTCGTAAACATAATATAAAAATAATAGTGAACTCATAACGCCAAATTAATATCTAAAATCGACAAAAACGTGATTTAAATTGTCTTTAACATTCGAAAAATTTGCACAAGATCGACTGTTTACGGAAACATTTTTAATGTTTTAAAAGACATTTATTTGAGAGTGCGCAGAGTTTAGTTTGGTAAATTTCGGTAGGCTTATTTCACCCTAAAATATTCGATGAGTAGAGCGATGAGTATCACCTTTAAAGACGTAGCAAAACTGGCAGGGGTATCCACCCAAACAGTATCTCGAGTAACCAATGGCTCACAAGACGTCGCGGAATCCACCCGCAATAAGGTTAACGCCGCCATAAAGCAACTTGGCTATGTGCCCAATAAAGGTGCTCAAATGCTCAGTCGAGCCAAGTCCACCAGCGTTGGCTTAGTCACTCTCGATATGGCCTTACACGGTGCCGCAATGATCGCAAATGGTGTGCGAATGCAGGCTCACGATATGAGTTATGGCGTTGCTTTCTCTGTTGTTTCCGAGCCCAACCTCGCGAATACCCGAGAGGCAATTCGTGAACTGATAGCCCAACAAGTCGACAGCATCATTCTCAATGTGCCTTTAAAGAGTGCCGATGCAGAATTGTTAGTGGATCAATATCAACACCTCAACCTCATTTTCATTGATGTTCCTTCTAACAGCCAAGTGAACTATGTTTGTGGTGACCATGCGGAGGGAGCAAAACTGGCGGCTCAACATCTACTTGAGAGCGGACGAACGGACTTTTTGTTGATCACAGGTCCGAACGAATCCAGCGCCTCAAAGATTCGTCATCAAAGTTGGTTAGCCGCGTTATCAGATGCAGATAGTAAGGTGAAGTATCAATATCAAGGAAACTGGCAAGCAGAAAGTGGTTATCTTGGCGTTCGAGAAGCTGTCGCTAAACAAACCCGATTTGATGCCGTGCTAGTCGCAAGTGACCAAATGGCGTTAGGAGTATTACGCGCGCTACAAGAACTGCAAATCAAAGTGCCCGAAAAAGTCGCGGTCGTCGGCTTTGATGGCATCGAAGACAGCGCTTTTTTTAACCCGCCACTCACCACAATCAAACAAGACTTTACCACGATAGGTCGACAGGCTGTGGTTATTGCAGAGAAGCTCAGCGCGAACTCACAAGATGCCCTATTACAGCAACATATTGAAACTCAACTGATTCACAGAGAGAGTAGCCAATCTAAAGTCACTGCTCACTATGAAAAACAACAGATAGAACAACTATTGAGTAAAATTCACAGCTTACTGCCTGAATAGATGTTAGGGAAAAGAAAAAGCGCTAGGGGGAGCTAGCGCTTCAAGACCAACTAAGTCCGTTTAGCCTGGTAGTTTTTTAAGCTATATCATAAGGATATAACCATTTTTTTACTTAGGTAAATCAAAAAGCCTATTCTTTACGACTGCTTTGAGTCGTAAATTAAGTATAGTCGGATTCTTATAATAAATCGGATTTTTCTAAAATTAATTTATATAAAATTGAAGACTACCCTGCACTATAGACTATTCGGAAATCACAGAAGAGATCGCATTCACAATCAATTTTCTAAGTCGCTTATTTTTATCATCTAAATGTTTAGCCTTTCTATAAACAAGCTGTATATCAAAATCCGGAACATCAATAGGTGGTTTCACCGCCAGCAAAGTTTCTTCGCTGCGCGCGACTAGCTTGGGGACAATACACAACAATTCTCTCCCACGAATCAATCGCTTTACTGTTAAAAAATTACTTGAGGCTATAGCGACCTGTCGACTAAAACCCACTTCTGCCAGTCGACTATCAACGCCCGTTTTTAAATCACCAGAAGGCGACACAAGTGCATGCTCCACAGAAACAAATTGCTCTAAAGACATAGGTAAATCAATAGACAAGACCGATTTATCAAACAAGCAAACATGTTCCTCAGTGTATAAATGCTTTGTTCGATAATGCTTTGGTACCTGACCAAAACTACCGATCGCAATGTCGAGTTTGGCATCTTCAAAAAGTTGTTGATAGTTGCTCCGGTTTACATTGAACAACGCGACTTGGGAGTAAGGAGAAGATTGCTTAATAAGGTCAAACAATATTGGAGCGAACATCTGCTCAGCATAATCAGTGAGACCAATCTTCCAAGTCCCTTTATAAGTCGCGGCATCAAACGATTTAGACAGTAACACCTCCAACTGAATAGTATTGAGTAAAGTCTCTACCGTACTGGATAATTCGATGGCTCGATCGGTCGCCTCCATCCTGCTACCAACACGCTCAAACAAAGGGTCATCAAACAACTTTCGAAGCCGTTGTAAACTATGACTCATTGCTGACTGGCTGACATAACAACGTTCAGCTGCCTTGCTAACGCTATTGGTTTTATACAGCGCCTGTAATGCAATCAACAAGTTAAGGTCGATCCCTTTCCAGTTAAAATCAGCCATAAAACAAAACCTATATTATTCATAGTTATAATTAAAACAATTAATTTGAATCATAGTTTAACTCCACCTAAATTACGCTAAACATTTATCTGGAATCGATCATGCTTTCAATTTTTAAAACCTTTTTCTGGCTTGGCTGGATTAGCTTCGGTGGACCAGCGGCGCATATTGGCTACTTCCGTAAAACATTTGTTGAGAAACTGAATTGGTTGTCCGACGAAGAGTACGGGCAAATAGTCGCACTCAGTCAGTTTCTACCGGGCCCAGGTTCAAGCCAAGTTGGCTTTGCGGTTGGCTACAAAAAAGGGGGCTTGACTGGTGCGATAGCTGCTTTTATCGGCTTCACATCCCCATCGGTCATTCTGATGCTGATATTGGCTTTAGTGAGCAACCAACTATTGGAAGCGCCGTTGTTCAACTCAATCATCCACGGACTAAAGCTGCTCGCAGTTGTGGTTGTAGCTGACGCCACTTTCGGCATGTATAAAAACTTTTGCCAATCAAAGATAGCAACAGCATTGTGTGTGATTACAGCGATTGTCCTGCTGTTAATTCCAGGGATCTGGCCGCAAATTTTTGTACTTCTGTTTGCAGCTATCATTGGCAGCACGTTTTTGACTTCACAAGAGTTAAAGACAGTCCCATCGACACATAAGATATCCATAACGCCGCTTGTTATTTTTGTAGCACTATTGGTTGGTTTACCTCTGTTCAGTGCATATTCTCAAGGCATCGAAGTGTTTGGGTTATTTTACCAAGCAGGCAGCTTAGTCTTCGGTGGCGGTCACGTGGTTCTTCCGTTGCTACAGAATGGTATTGGCGACCAACTGTCTCAAGATACCTTCCTAACAGGCTATGCTGCTGCGCAAGCGGTTCCCGGCCCGATGTTTACGTTAGCTACTTACCTCGGTTATGTGTTAATGCCATCAGCACCGATTACAGGTGCACTGCTCGCAACAATTGCCGTGTTCTTACCGGGCTTCTTATTGCTACTAGGTGTACTGAAGAACTGGCAGGCAATTGCGAGCAAACCTTTGGTGGCTGGTGCTCTTACCGGTGTGAATGCAGCAGTTGTTGGTCTATTACTTGCAGCCCTGTATCAACCTATCTTCACCAGCGTAGTAAGTAGTGGCTTAGATTTCGCATTGATCATTGTTGGTGTTTGGCTATTGAAAACCGTGAAGATGCCGATTGTAGGTTTAGTTGGTACCTTTATCGCAGCTGGTGCGATGCTTAACTATTTATAATTAAGTACTTAAATACCAAACTGAGTAATCATCTGACCAGTACCTTTGAGCAACTTAAGCACAAAACGCAACATACCTTCGAGACCCATTTCGATCTCGACAGGGACATGAACAACAATCAACTGCCAGCCAAACTGTTTACTTCAGAAGTCGTCAACTTTGTTATGGACAACATAAACAAAGAGATCAGAGAAAAAGAAATTGCAGAAAAATGTCACTGTTCAACGACCTACTTTTCTAAAAAGTTTCATCTACACTTTGGAGTAAGCTTTAGGGACTTCGTGTGCGATAAACGAATCCTACTAGCAAAAAAATTGATTGAGGCAGATACCGAATCAAAAATAGCCGTTATCGCTTATCAATGTGGATACAAAGATGTCTCGTATTTCTCAAGAATCTTTAAGAAAAGAACAGGTGTGACACCTGCGAGCTATAGGCGTGCCTGCATGGATAACATAAAACGCTAATTTTACTCCCTAAAAGAAAAAATCATGGTACATTTAACATGATTTTAACAAAAAATAATAACTTAGCGAAAAACATGGAGTTAGACAATGATTCAGCCTAACGAGTTTAGCCAAGAAAAAGCAACAGCTCTCCCTACACCCAATGACATGATTTTAAGATGGGCAGAAGAACGTCCAGATGAAGTCTACTTAAAACAAATAATTAACCGCCAATTTGTTGAGTTCACTTATAAAGAAGTGGCCGACAAAGCACTAAAACTGGCATCAGCATTAGAGGGACTCGGAGCTCAACCCGGTGACCGAGTCGCTCTCGTGTCTAAAAACTGTGCAGAGTGGTTTATCTGTGACCTTGCCATGATGTTAGGAGATTTTGTCAGCGTCCCAATCTTTCCTACTGCTGGCACAGACACCATTCAGTATTGTATTGATCACAGTGAAAGTAAGATTGTGATTACAGGCAAACTTGATGATCCTGCGGCAACTCAAAAAGTACTCGATGACAATCCGAACTTAGTGAGCATTTCGCTACCATACGATAGCGCTGCGAAGTGCCAACACACTTTTGAACAGCTCATCGATACACACAAGCCATCAACCAAACGTCCTCAACATCACGATGATAAGCTAATGTCACTTGTCTATACGTCTGGTACATCAGGACTACCAAAAGGTGCTATGCTCACCTACGGCGCCTTTACGTGGTCTGTACAAAGTTTGATCGATCATATTGGTATTCAACCTGGCGATCGTTTGTTTTCTTATCTGCCGCTCGCCCATATCACAGAACGCGTTTATATCTTTGGCTCTTCAGTAGCCGGTGGTGTGGTCACCGCTTTCCCAGAGTCGTTAGACACATTTATTGATGATGTGAAAATGCACCGACCAACCTTGTTTATTTCAGTGCCTCGTTTATGGACTCTGTTCCAACAACGAATTCAAGATAAGTTACCGCAGAAAAAACTGAACTTTTTACTTAAAATCCCGTTTGTTAATAACATCATTAAGAAGAAACTGGCTGATGGTCTGGGGTTAGACCAAGCTCGCGTTCTTGGCTGCGGCTCAGCTCCGGTATCACCAGCTCTACTTGCATGGTATGAGAGTGTTGGCCTACACATTACCGAAGCTTGGGGAATGACTGAGTCTTTCGCCTACAGCACGATTAACTACCCGTTTAGAGCAGACAAAATTGGCACTGTAGGTAATGCTGGTCCGGGCATTGAACTCAAAATTGCAGAAGACGAAGAGATTTTAGTTCGAAGCAAAGGCATGTTCTCTGGTTATTACAAAAATGACATTGCAACTCAAGAATCTTTTAACTCAGAAGGTTGGCTTCATACGGGTGATATTGGTGATATTGACAGCGAAGGCTATTTAACGATTCGTGGGCGTAAGAAAGATACCTTTAAAACCGCGAAAGGCAAGTTTGTCGCTCCTGTACCAATCGAAAATAAACTCTTTGAGTACAGTCGTGTCGAAATGATGTGTTTGATAGGCTTAGGCTTACCTGGCCCTATCCTGCTCGTAGTGCCGCATGACTTCCCTAATTTTGATCGGGCTCGTTACGAAAGAACAAGCAAACGCGTCATTGAAAAAATGAACGAACAGTTAGCTTCGCATGAGAAGATCAAAGGCGTACTGATGATTAAAGAACCGTGGAGTATTGAGAATGGCGTGTTAACACCAACGCTTAAAATAAAACGACATATACTTGAGCAGAAATATCATGAGATCGGTCATAACTGGCCGAAAGATAAATTAGTGGTTTGGGAAGAATAGTCAAAATCGAGAAGGAGCCATTTTGGCTCCTTTTTTGTAAGCTTACATTATAAGTACTTAGTACAATCAACAGAATCACTACTCTTGCAATCTAAACCGACGTCATTTCTCATTAGATGACTTAACGATTACGAGCAAACAAGTTGGATGGAAATAGATATCTTTGATATAAGCATGACACCTAGCGTACAAGTTAACTTATGTTTTGATCCTAGCTCACCGAGGAAAGAGCGTATTGCGGCGTTTACTGAATGGCTACATGAAGAAGTTTCTGATATCTCAAAGATCTAGCGTTGGTTTTGGTGTAACTCTTCCTAAGAAGAAAGAGTTCGTCTGATCATCTGAATCACTCCCAAAATGACTTTCTCACCTCTTCATTAGCCTGACCTCGGGTAATACCAACATCTTCAAGTAAATGATCTGACAGTTCAGCTAGGTGCTTTCTCGTTCTACGGTTCTGAAAATAAAGTCTAAATTTAGAATAGAATTCCTTAACTGATAATGATGAAAACAATGCTTGATGACGATTTGTTCTCGCAGTTATCGTGTTCATAACCTTTCTCCTATTGATTCACCGCTTTGTTATGGTCAATAATCGACCAACAACACACTCGCGACAAACGATAGGTACTGGCATTCAGTTAAGGAAAACTAATGTGAGAGAGCGAACCCCACCTTTCCAAGGGATCTACTATTTTTATACTGCAGCTGAAACAGGCAGTTTTAAACTCGCGGCTGAAAAGCTGTTTGTCACGGCAGCTGCCGTCAGCCAACAAATTCGTCAACTTGAAGAGTGGTTAGGTGCAGACTTGTTTATTCGTCAGCACCGAAAAATAGTATTAACCCATGAAGGCGAAATACTGTACCTGCAAGCGAAGAAAGGCTTTGACCATATTCAAGATGGAGTAAGACGAATTAACCAAGATCCAAACCCTACTCAGCTGTCGATTTCTACCGTGCCTTCCTTTGCTCAGCATTGGCTAGTACCGAGAATTGGCGACTTTCGCGATCGCCACCCTGATCTATCCATGTTAATTGAGCCGACTAACAAGCTAGTCACGTTTGAAGATTCTAATATCGATATCTGCGTTCGATATGGTCATGGAAATTACCAAAGTATCGAATCACGCTGGTTACTTTAACCGTGAAAAGATAAAACGTTTTGAAGCATGGATGCGAAGCCAGGTTCAGCTATTTGGTTATAAAGGGCGGGAGGAGCTTTCTATTATCGATACCGACTACCAGTTGAAATGGTCGGATAATTCACCTGATTAACCTGATATACTTAGCCCAAATAAATGGCGAGAACATCTCATGACACAAGAAAACAACCCACTTCACGGGATCACCCTACAAAAACTACTGACTGAATTAGTTGAACATTACGGTTGGGAAGAACTGAGTTATATGGTGAATATCAACTGTTTTAAAAAAGATCCGAGTATCAAATCTAGCTTAAAGTTTTTGCGTAAGACAGATTGGGCTCGAACTAAAGTAGAGCAGATCTACATTGATTTGAAACGCTAGTCCCTTCTTCTTAAGCTTTCTCTGTATTTGCTCCGTATCTATTTAGCATGGGGCACACATACCTCTCTCAGTATATTATAAGCAACAAAAAGCCCCGCAAGCTTTCACTTGCGGGGCTTTTTAGCTAATTTAGAAAAGGGCTAATTACTTACCAGCTTCTTTTTCTGCTTTAACTTTTGCAATCACTTCGTCAGCAACGTTAGTTGGACATGGTGCGTATTGTGCGAATTCCATAGAGAATTGGCCACGACCAGAAGTGATAGTACGTAGGTGACCGATATAGCCGAACATCTCAGAAAGAGGTACGTCAGCTTTAATACGAACACCAGTAACGCCAGCTTGTTGATCTTTGATCATGCCACGACGACGGTTAAGGTCACCGATAACATCACCAACGTGATCGTCTGGAGTAAACACGTCAACGTTCATGATAGGCTCAAGAAGTTGCGCGCCAGCTTTAGGCATAGATTGACGGAATGCACCTTTCGCTGCGATTTCAAATGCGATTGCAGATGAATCGACTGCGTGGAAACCACCATCGAAAAGTTCAACTTCAACGTCTAGCGTAGGGAAGCCAGCTAGTACGCCGTTTTCCATCATAGATGCGAAGCCTTTCTCAACTGCAGGCCAGAATTCTTTAGGAACGTTACCGCCCACAACTACAGAGTTGAACTTGAAGCCAGAACCTGCTTCGCCTGGTTTGATACGGTAATCGATCTTACCGAATTGACCAGAACCACCAGATTGCTTCTTGTGCGTGTAGCTATCTTCAATTGCTTGAGTGATAGTTTCACGGTAAGCAACTTGAGGAGCACCTACAGTTAGGTCAACGCCGTATGTACGCTTAAGGATATCTACCTTGATGTCTAGGTGAAGTTCACCCATACCTTTCAGGATAGTTTCGCCAGTCTCTTCGTCAGTCTCAACTTGGAAAGATGGATCTTCTGCAACCATTTTACCGATCGCGATACCCATTTTCTCAGAACCGCCTTTATCTTTTGGAGATACAGCGATTGAGATTACTGGAGTTGGGAATACCATTGGCTCAAGCGTTACTTGATCTTTAGGATCACATAGAGTGTGACCAGTTTGCACGTTCTTCATACCAACGATCGCAATGATGTCACCAGCTTGTGCGCTAGTTAGTTCGTTACGGTCATCAGCTTGCATCTCAACCATACGGCCAACACGTTCTGTTTTGCCAGTGAATGAGTTAAGAATCGTGTCACCTTTGTTCAGTTTACCAGAGTAAATACGAACGAAAGTTAGAGCACCGAAGCGGTCATCCATGATTTTGAATGCAAGCGCTTTGAATGTTTCATCTGTAGAAACGATAGCGTGTTCGCCAGTTTCTTCGCCGTTCTCATCCATTAGAGGCTGAGGATCAACTTCAGTTGGTGCTGGTAGGTAATCTACTACAGCATCAAGGATAAGTTGCATACCTTTGTTCTTGAACGCAGAACCACAGAACGTTGGGAAGAATGCGATATCACGAGTACCTTTACGGATACAACGCTTGATGTCTTCGATAGAAGGCTCTTCACCTTCCATGTAAGCTTCCATTAGGTCATCGTCTTGCTCTACAGCAGTTTCGATTAGCTCTTCACGGTATTGCTCAACGTCATCAACCATGTCCGCAGGAACGTCAGTGATTTCGTAGTTTTCAGGAAGACCAGTGTCATCCCAAACGTATGCTTTACGGCTTAGTAGGTCTACAACACCAACGAATTCGTCTTCACGACCGATTGGTAGAACCATAACTAGAGGAGTAGCACCTAGAACGTTTTTAACTTGGTCAACAACGTTGTAGAAATCTGCACCCATACGGTCTAGTTTGTTAACGAAGATCAGACGAGATACTTCTGATTCGTTAGCGTAGCGCCAGTTAGTTTCTGATTGAGGTTCAACACCACCAGAACCACAGAATACACCGATACCGCCATCAAGAACTTTAAGAGAACGGTATACTTCAACTGTGAAGTCAACGTGTCCAGGAGTATCGATAACGTTTAGACGGTGATCGTTCCAAAAACAGCTTACAGCTGCTGATTGGATAGTAATACCGCGCTCAGCTTCCTGTTCCATGAAGTCAGTCGTTGATTCGCCATCATGTACTTCACCAGTCTTGTGGATTTGACCAGTTAGCTTAAGGATACGCTCAGTGGTAGTTGTTTTACCCGCATCAACGTGCGCGAAAATACCAATGTTTCTGTATTTCGATAAATCTGCCATTGTCTTACTCTGTTAATAGGATATAAAATGCGCGCAGAGTATATCACAATCTGTGAAGACTGATAGCTTTGCATGCATTTGGGACTAAAAAACTTTGCCTTTTTCTAACATATAGAAAAAGGCAATCTATGGAAACAATCTAAGTGACTGTTTAGTTTAGTGCTAACTTAGGGCGAATATCATGCTCAAGTTAGACTGAATTTCTGCTGTATAGAGTAGCTGAAGTGAGCTCAATTACAACTCATCAAAAGCATTAATTGCTTCCGATAATTTTTTCACGCCGTGGATCTGCATTCCAGGAATGCCACCTTTAGGCATGTTTGCTGCCGGTACAATCGCTTTCTTAAAGCCGTGTTTAAATGCCTCATTTAGACGCTCTTGCCCACTCGGTACCGGTCGAATCTCACCCGCTAGGCCTACTTCTCCAAATACCACCACATCTTTTGGCAATGCGCGATCTCTGAAACTTGAAAGTAGAGCCATCACCAACGCAAGATCAGCACTGGTTTCGGTTACTTTAACACCACCGACGACATTCACAAACACATCTTGGTCAGCCATTTGTAAGCCGCCGTGTTTATGCAGCACCGCTAATAACAACGAAAGCCTGTTTTGCTCTAGGCCGACAGCGACACGACGTGGGTTTGCCAGCTGCGAATAGTCCACCAGCGCTTGGATTTCAACAAGAAGTGGACGCGTCCCTTCCCAAACCACCATCACGGAACTGCCTGAGGTTTCTTCTTCACCGCGAGACAAGAAAATAGCCGATGGATTGCTGACTTCTTTCAGGCCTTGGCCTGTCATTGCAAACACACCCAACTCATTAACCGCACCAAAACGGTTTTTGTGGCTACGTAGCGTTCTAAAGCGGCTATCGGTTCCGCCATCTAACAGCACGGAACAGTCAATAATGTGTTCAAGTACCTTGGGGCCAGCCAGAGTACCGTCTTTAGTTACGTGTCCCACTAAGAACACAGCAACGTTGTTTTGTTTCGCATAGCGCGTTAATGCCGTTGCTGACTCACGAACTTGAGCAACACTGCCTGGCGATGACTGAACATCAGCGACATGCATAACTTGGATCGAGTCGATAACCATGATCTTAGGCTGCTCTTTTTCAGCGACCTGACAGATTTTATCGACGTTGGTTTCAGAGAGCATTTTTAAGTGCTCTTTTGGTAAGCCCAATCGAGACGCTCGCATCGCTACCTGCTGTAAGGATTCTTCCCCAGTGACATAGAGAGTCGGTAATTGCGAAGAAAGCTGACACATGGTCTGCAGTAACAGGGTTGATTTACCTGCACCGGGATTACCACCGATCAGAATCGCAGCGCCAGGAACGACGCCACCACCGAGTACGCGATCGAGTTCTTTGAAACCACTGCTAAAACGTGGCACTTCTTGTAGATTAATTTCAGATAATGTCTGAACGCTCGATTCTGTTACAGAACCAGCATAACCAGATAATCTTTCATTGCGCGCTACCTGAGGTGAAGCGGCTAACCTAACTTCTGTAATCGTGTTCCAAGCACCACATGCGTTGCACTGCCCTTGCCAACGTGGAAAGTCAGCGCCACAGTCATTACACACATAAGCTCGTTTTGCCTTAGCCATAAAACCTCAATAATTTGCTTGGTAACTGGTAAATGTTACTATTTTGTGACCTTGTTGACCGTACGCATTAAAATAAACGTTGCAGTCATACCACTTATACTTAAAGATCGATTGAAACTAGCCGATAACATCAATGCACCGTCCATTCTAACAAGAAAAATATGCAGCAATCTGAAATTCTATCTGTAGCAGAACGACTTATCCCGGCTTACCACGCCGAAGATTTCGAATTCCTTCTTTCACAAATGACAGAAGGCGAATCGCCGTCTCTAAAGCTACTCGTTAAAATGGAACTGAATCGTATCATGGCTCCGTGTACAAAGAGCATTGATTTACGCGGGCGTATTGATAATGAATGTCGCCAGTTCACGCTAGACGGCCGTAAACACTGGCTTGATGACATCGCTTTGAATGCTTACCAACGCGGCACTAAAAAGTTTAAAGGTTACACAGAGGGCACGTGGGAGTTGGTAATGACACCACGAACTCAGCCACTTCGCAGTGTTGTTAATATCTCCTCTCAAAATAAACATGACATCACCAATGCGAATAGTCCATATGAAGCAGAAGCGATTAACTTGGGCTACGATTTAAAACGTCAAGAAAACAGACTCAAGATCAGTTCACAGGTTGAAGTGACAACATCTAAAGGTCAAAGCCTACATGGTGTGACAGTTGATATATCTCCGTCAGGCGCAAAATTCAAAGTACCAAGCACCTTTCGATACAATCTTGGTGAAATCATTAGTGTTAAATTCACAGAGTTGGTTGAGAAATCTCTAGAGATCGATGTTAACAAAGCCATTGAATTCCGTGTTTTGGGCATTGATGAATCTTATGAAAACAATGCTGTCAAATTTTTAAGAACCATCAAAGTAAGCGACAACAATATTTTAGCTCGCTTACTCGATGAATCTTTAAATAGTTCAAGTAAAAAAACCAGCCATGAGAACCAAGATAGGGTTATTCGAACTCGTACCCGAGGTATCGAACACACCTACTTAAAACACACCTGTAACCTTCCCCTATTTTTCAGTGGTAGCGAACTAAAACTGGCTCTGCTCACGGATAACAATCATCCATTGTGGCAATACTGGCACGACGAACGAAACCAGCAAGCTTTGGGTACCTTATTCAACGAACAAAGAATGAACTTGCTGGCCAAGCCAGGAGTAAAGGGAACCAGTAACGTTATCTACTCTTTTACTCACGAGCATCAAAATAAGACTTTATTCTACTCGATGATGCTACCGGAGGCCTCTCGCGAACAACGACAACTGTTCTGGCACATCGGTGGTAAGCGTAAAAGCTGGAAAGCGTTCAAGTTCTCTGTCTTTGAGCTATCAGAGACTGAGCGACAATCTTTAGCTAAGCACTCGGATACGCTCGCTCAAAGCTCAGAGCAACTGACGCATTGCGGTATATTGCAAGAGATCGGCGATCACGAAAGCGCTGCGGATTACCTACTGAGTGAAAAACCTCGCATTCCAAGCAGTGAACTGAACCGTTTCCGTCACCCACGTACCGTTGTTGGAAATATTCAAAGTATCTACTTTGACTCTCAAACTCGTCGTAAAGAACCGAGATACAAATTTAAATCTCCTTTGCAACTGGCCTCACAAGATGGCACAACAGCGAATGGACACACTTTGGATATCTCGAAACGTGGACTCAGTATTACTCTTGAGCATCCAATGGTACTCAAGACTAGTGACTCTGTATTAGTGAACTTTAATGAGCTTCAACTCTATGACAAAAATTTGCCATTAAGCACAGTTCCATACCACGTTATTCGAGTAAGTCCTAACGGTCGCAACGTACAATTAGTGATCGAAGAAAACGCGAAGACTATGCGAACCATCGCATTCCTTAACGGGCTTATCGATCAAAACCAAAGCAAACTGATTAAGAAAAAAGAGATTCTACCAACGCATTCGTTGCTTGAATCACTGCACAACATTTTGCTGAGCAAGATGGTGAGCAGTCCAATATTCATTGATAAACCAAGCTCAACACTGCGCTGTAAGATCATTGGTGTGAATTTCCCATTGAATAAGCATCTAGCCTTGCTCGCAAAGCTTGGACACAATCAAAAGTTCTCACTCGAACCTATTTTCAAAGGGCACTCTAACTCGCTACTGGCTGAGCCACTAAAAAGGATTGAAGGGGCAGAACCTAAACACCATGACGTCTACATTGCTGCGGTTAAGTTTGGTGACAAGATCCAATCCGTACATACGAAACTGGTCAAAGATTTCACGTCTGCAAAAGAGCGAATCTTATTCATTAAGAAGGCACAGCACTTAGGTGACGTATACGTATTGCGAGTCACGACAGCTCCCATCTTTAATCCACTCACCAGTTTATTCCAATCGGATTTAGAAGAACTTGCACGAATCAGCATGCACCAGGCGAAGAAATTAGAAAATGAGGTCACCGCTTTTATCGGTTATGGTGAGATAGAAGATATTACCGATGAAGTATTGATCCGATTAGAGTTAACACGTTAAACACTGACGTTACACTTAATTTAAAAATCAAAAAGCAGGCGGAAAGCCTGCTTTTTTTGTATCTACTCTGCTATTGCCAAAAACGACCAATAGCGCTGAGAAAGCCCTAAGGTTTGGCTTGCCAGCTAATCTTTTGCTGCTTAGCTAATACACCCGACAAGATACAAAGCACACCACCTAAACCTGCGTAACGCACTGCGGTTTGAGCTTGCTGCTCTACCTTGGGTTTTGCATGGTAAGCTATCCCTAAGCCCGCAGAGCCCATCATCACCAAGTCGTTAGCACCATCACCCACAGCAACCGTGTTATGCAGTTCAAGTTCATACTCTTCCGCTAGCTCAACTAAGATATCCGCTTTAGTCTGCGCCGAAACAACATCACCTAAAACTTCACCCGTCAACTTACCATTAACGATTTCGAGGGTGTTTGACTGAGCGTGGTGAAGATCAAGTGTATCTTTTAGGTAATCTGAGAAGTAAGTAAAGCCACCGGATGCGATAGCAGTTTTCCAGCCAAGTTTATTGAGCGTATTAACAAGTTCAACAAGGTCTGGCATGAATGGCAGAGATTGACGCACTTGCTCAAGAATCGCTTCATCAGCACCTTTAAGTGCTCCAACCCTCTGGCGAAGGCTCTGTTCAAAATCGAGCTCACCTTGCATTGCGCGCTCTGTAATTTCAGAGACTAACTCCCCCACTCCAGCTAACTTAGCGATCTCATCAATACATTCAATTTGAATCGCTGTGGAGTCCATATCCATCACAATCAAACCTGGCTTAGATAAGTCAGGGACCTCGCTAAGGCAAGCATAATCAAGCTTTAGAGCCTGTAGGATTTCTTCATGTAGCGGCGTTAAATTTCCAGACATCAATGCCACTTCGTATTTGCCCACTTTCCAAGTATCTAGAATAGTGTTGTAAGTGCCAGTAAAGAAATCGATGTCATCGAAAGATTGTGGTGATAAGTACTCGCCAAATACGATCCAATTGGCTTTAGCTTTAGCGAGTTGAGAAGCGAAACGAGTCTCGGGAAGTCGAGTTAATAATGTCGTATGCCTTTTAATCGGCAGATATTTCTGAGCGTCCATGTGTATGATTCCTAATTAACTATGCTAAACGTTAACCTATTGCAATTTGAAAACGCAAGTCTCAATATGTCTTAATCATAACATTTGTTATTTCAGGCTTCGTTAAACATGAATGAATCATTGTTCTCAATACGTAACGCTTTACGAATGTTAGCCCTCATTTTGTTGGCTACCATGTTCGTCGTGACGATTAAAAATACGGTCGTGATCAGTAAAGGCAACGAGAAAATCCAAGCAAAACAACTAGAGACACTAACCAAGGTTCTTATCTCTCAGGCATCACTTTCTGCTAGTAAGATGATCACGCAACAAGACCAAGAACGACTGCTTGAACTCACTAATCAGCTGTCTCAAGATCGACTGGTATTCGATACCACCATCTACGATGCAGAGGGTATTCGACTGGCATCGAGCGAAAAAGCACTCTCGGTACGCGAAGTTCTTGGCTTAGACACGCCACTTTCAACAGCAAGTATCGGCAGGCAGCAGTTAGTCGAACCTATCTACTCACCAGAAAAAACGATCATCGGTTTTATTCGTGTGACGTTTGAAACGGGGAAAATGACGGCGATTTCTGATCACCACTATCGAAAAAGCGATCGTTATATGATCGGTATGGTCTTAATGGGCTTCGTCAGTGGTGTGCTGTTCATTATGCTGATTCGCAGAAGACAAACGAAATCTGGCGAGAACTTACTGCTTAAGAATGTAAGCTCTTAACGGCTTAAAGGGATCCAATAAAAAGCCCCGACGCTCAGGCAGCGACGGGGCTTTTTGTTATCTAGTGTCTAAACAAATCATTGAGAATAACGACTAACGCTACATTGGCCCTTAAGCCACCAAAGATTTACTCTTGGTCACCAAGAAGCACAGAATCCAGTGCAATTATCATCATGTCGTTGAAAGTTGTTTGACGTTCGTCTGATGTCGTTTGCTCACCCGTTTTGATGTGATCAGAAACAGTACAAATAGTCAGAGCTTTTGCGCCGTATTCAGCACATACGCCATAGATACCCGCCGCTTCCATCTCTACGCCGACGATGCCGTACTTGTCCATAACTTCGAACATTTCAGGGTCTGGCGTATAGAACAGCTCAGCCGAGAATAGGTTGCCCACTTTTACGTCGACACCGCGAGCTTTGGCTGCATCTTCTGCCGCGCGCACCATTTTGTAATCTGCGATAGCCGCGAAGTCATGACCTTTAAAGCGAATACGGTTCACTTTTGAGTCGGTACACGCGCCCATGCCAATCACCACATCACGCACCTTGATATCTTCACTCACTGCACCACAACTGCCGACACGAATGATCTTTTTCACACCAAAGTCTTTGATCAGCTCAGTCGCGTAGATAGAACAAGATGGAATGCCCATACCGTGCCCCATGACTGACACCTTACGACCTTTGTAAGTACCGGTGTAACCAAACATATTACGAACATCACACACCTGAACCACTTCTTCTAAGAAGGTTTCAGCAATGTATTTAGCGCGTAGCGGATCGCCTGGCATTAGAACTACGTCAGCGAAATCACCCATTTCAGCATTAATATGTGGAGTAGCCATTGAAAATATCCTTAATCTCAAAACAAAAAAGAAGAGAGAGATTTCCCTCTCTCTAGCTAACTATTATAAAAAGCTTGTACCGTATCCCATTGGCGATGTGCCAAAGTATGACGCTAAGCTTTGACCGATATCAGCGAAAGTATCACGACGGCCTAGAGAGCCTGCTGGAACCTTGTTACCGTAAACGATCACTGGGATATGTTCACGAGTATGGTCTGAACCCGGCCACGTTGGGTCACAACCGTGGTCTGCCGTTAGGATAAGTACGTCATCTTCTTTCATCATATCGATGATTTCATTGATGCGACCATCGAAGTACTCAAGTGCCGCTGCGTAACCTGCAACATCACGACGGTGGCCGTATGCTGAGTCGAAATCAACGAAGTTAGTGAACACGATAGTGTTGTCGCCCGCTTCAGTGATCGCTTCTTTGGTTGCTTCAAATAGCGCTGGAATACCTGTTGCTTTAGTTTTCTGAGTGATACCACAACCTGCGTAGATATCAGAGATCTTACCGATTGAGTGAACGTTGCCGCCCTTCTCATCAACAAGTTTCTGAAGGATAGTTGCCGCTGGCGGCTCCACAGAAAGATCGCGACGGTTACCAGTACGTTCAAATTGACCTTTACCCGCACCAATAAACGGACGAGCGATAACACGACCAATGTTGTAGTCAGCTAGCTCTTCACGAGCGACCTGACAAAGGTCTAATAGGTTTTGTAGGCCGAATGTCTCTTCATGACAAGCGATCTGGAAGACAGAGTCTGCAGAAGTGTAGAAGATTGGCAAGCCAGACTTCATGTGCTCTTCACCCAGATTATCTAGGATTTCCGTACCCGATGAGTGGCAGTTTCCTAAGAATCCAGACAAACCAGCACGCTCAAGAATTCGGTCAGTCAGTTCCTTTGGAAAGCTGTTCTCTTTGTCGGTGAAGTAGCCCCAGTCAAACAATACCGGTACACCTGCGATTTCCCAGTGACCTGATGGCGTATCTTTACCAGAAGACAGCTCAGCTGCGTGACCGTACGCGCCAATGATCTCTGCGTCTGCATCCATACCAGGAGCAAAGCGACCTGTAGACTCTTTGTGAGCCATCGCTAAACCTAGCTTAGACAGGTTTGGCAGCGTTAGTGGACCTTTACGATCCGCGTTGTCTGCAAGGCCTTGATCACAATGGTCAGCAATGTGACCCATTGTATCCGAACCTACATCGCCAAATGTATCTGCATCCGCTGTTTCACCGATACCGAATGAATCTAAAACTAAAATAAATGCTCTTTTCATTTTCTTCACCAACTTATTGCTCTTTGCACCAGAACTCTGTTTATCGGTATACGCGATGTATACCGATACCTGTTATTTACACGTCTTCAGAACGAATCTGACGGTAAACGTCTGGCGTTGCTGTATATTCTCCGCCCACAGTGATTGCATGTTGTAATGCCGTCGCAGCTTCTTGCCACTGTTGTTCATTGCGAGCATGAATCATTGCTAATGGTTTATCGTCGCTTGCTACTTCGCCAAGGCGAATGAAGCTATCAAAACCGACTGCGTAATCAATGCTGTCTGTTGCTACGCGGCGACCACCGCCCATACCAACGACAGCCATACCAATTGCACGCGTATCCATCGCTGATACTACACCGCTTTCGAGTGCGTACACTGGTTTAACAATTTCTGCTTTTTCTAGGTAGTTATCGTAGTTCGTTACGAAATCTGCAGGACCACCAAGGCCCGCTACCATCTTACCGAAGCATTCTGCTGCTTTACCGTTATCCAGTACTGCCATCAGTTTTTCACGCGCTTCATCGGAATCTTTAGCTAGATTACCCAGCACCAACATTTCCGCACACGACGCTAGTGTGATTTCCAACAAACGTGGATTACGGTATTCACCAGTTAGGAATTGAACCGCTTCACGTACTTCGACTGCGTTACCCGCTGAAGAAGCCAGAACTTGGTTCATATCCGTTAGGATTGCTGTTGTTTTAGTGCCAGCACCGTTTGCTACTGCAACGATAGATTTCGCTAGTTCTTCAGAGGCTTCATACGTAGGCATAAATGCGCCTGAACCTACTTTTACGTCCATCACTAAAGAATCAAGGCCGGCTGCCAGTTTCTTCGAGAGGATTGAAGCTGTGATTAGCGAGATGTTATCTACTGTTGCCGTGATATCACGAGTCGCATAAACGCGCTTATCAGCCGGTGCTAGGTCGCCCGTTTGGCCGATGATCGCCACACCAGCATCTTTGGTTACTGCACCAAATACATCGTTGGTTGGCGTAATATTATAACCAGGGATAGATTCTAATTTATCTAGTGTACCGCCAGTGTGGCCTAAACCACGACCAGAGATCATAGGAACGAAACCGCCACATGCTGCCACCATAGGGCCAAGCATCAGGGAAGTTACGTCACCAACACCACCAGTAGAGTGTTTATCAACGATTGGGCCATCAAAGTTCATGTGACTCCAATCAATCACCATGCCTGAATCACGCATTGCACATGTTAGTGCGATGCGTTCTGGCATCGTCATTTCATTAAAAAAGATAGCCATTGCGAATGCAGCAATCTGGCCTTCAGAAACCGTGTTTTTAGCGACACCTTGGATGAAGAAGTTAATTTCTTCTGTGGTTAGTACTTCGTTATCACGTTTTCTGCGAATAATTTCTTGAGGTAGATACATTAGTGTCTCCCAAACTCTAGTGAGTATGGTGTGTAGGGAAAGAGGTAATATGGAGTGACTTAACGCCACTCCATCAAACAGACTAAATCTTGTTACACCCGATTGGGATATTAGTATGCTGCTGGATCAGCAGTTTGGTCTGTCACTTCTAATGTATTAAGAAGGTTAGTTAGTAGGCTTGAAGCACCAAAACGGTAGTGCATGTTGTCTGCCCACTCAGCGCCTAGTAGCTCATCAGCCATTGCTAGGTATAGTGCTGCATCTTCAGCAGTACGAACGCCACCAGCAGGTTTGAAACCAACTGTTTTAGCAACGCCCATGTCACGAATAACTTCAAGCATCATGCGCGCGTACTCTGGAGTCGCGTTTACTGGCACTTTACCTGTTGAAGTTTTGATGAAGTCTGCACCAGCTTCGATACAGATTTGAGAAGCTTTCTTGATCAGTGCTTCTTCTTTCAGTTCACCTGTTTCGATGATCACTTTAAGCGTGATGTCACCACAAGCAGCTTTACATTGCTTAACTAGCTCAAAGCCAACTTCTTCGTTGCCAGCAATAAGAGCACGGTATGGGAATACTACGTCAACTTCATCTGCGCCGTACGCTACTGCTGCTTTTGTTTCTGCAACAGCAATTTCGATGTCGTCATTACCATGAGGGAAGTTAGTTACAGTCGCAATGCGTACTTCTGGAGTACCTTGCTCACGCAACGCTTTCTTAGCTGCTGGGATAAAGCGAGGGTAAATACAGATTGCAGCTGTGTTGCCTACTGCAGTCTTCGCGTCATGACAAAGCGCCACTACTTTCTCAGTAGTATCGTCGTCATTTAGCGTAGTTAGGTCCATAAGTTTAAGTGCACGTAGAGCTGCTGCTTTTAAATCGCTCATTTCTATCTCCGATCAATATATTCAAATAGTTAACTACTTCGCCCTCCATCCAGTATAGATGGATATTTTAGTAATGCTCAGTAGCCACAAATGAACGGACTTGGTTCCCTGAAGACTTGATAACTTTCGCTATCAATTGCAATCCTTGTCACCGCACAGTACCAGTTTGGTCTATGGCACAACAAATCAGTCATGTTGTGTCTAACATCTATAGCGTATCGCTAAGTTTGGCTTTATCCCAGAAAAATAACGTCGAGTTGATTTCGAGGTTACGTTCTTGCCAACAGAGACATCCTATCCCTTTAGCTTATACATTATAGGTATCCATCAATAAATTGTAGTGCTCCTTAGAACGCAAACGGTTTGTATCTCAAAAAAACATTCTAGACCCAATATCGAATTCAAACACATGTTCATCTTCATGCTTAAAAATGCAGGGCCTAAAAACAAAAAAGCCCCGCAGCAATTTCTTGCTACGGGGCGATATTATTATGGCGTCTATATATCGATTTCTAACGAATTAGAAAGACAGGAAGAAGCCAGCAATTGTTGCTGCCATCAGGTTAGATAGAGTACCAGCAATAACCGCTTTAACACCCATACGAGCGATGTCGTGGCGACGGCTTGGTGCAATACCACCTAGACCACCTAGAAGAATCGCAATTGAAGAAAGGTTTGCGAAACCACATAGAGCGAATGAGATAATTGCTTGAGTCTTAACAGACATCACTTGACCAGTCGCTTCAACGATTTGAGCGTTGTCACCGATGTATGGTACGAAGTTTAAGTATGCAACGAATTCGTTAACAACTGTCTTCTGACCAATGAAAGAACCAGCGATAGTCGCTTCTTCCCATGGTACACCAATGATGAATGCTAGTGGTGCGAATATCCAACCTAGAAGAAGTTCTAGAGTTAGGTTTTCCATACCAAACCAACCACCGATGCCACCTAGGATACCGTTGATTAGAGCAATTAGACCGATGAATGCTAGTAGCATTGCACCAACGTTAAGAGCTAGTTGTAGACCAACTGATGCGCCACCAGCTGCTGCGTCGATAACGTTAGCTGGTTTGTCATCGCCACCGTCCATTTCGTCAGCGATGTTATCGTCTGGCGTATCTGTCTCAGGTTTGATGATTTTAGCGAATAGTAGGCCACCAGGTGCTGCCATGAATGACGCGGCAACTAGGTACTCTAGAGGAACGCCCATAGATGCGTAACCTGCTAGTACACCACCAGCTACAGAAGCCAAACCACCACACATTACTGCGAATAGTTCAGAGTTAGTCATTTTAGGAACAAATGGACGAACAACTAGAGGCGCTTCCGTTTGACCAACGAAGATGTTTGCAGCTGCAGACATAGACTCGGCGCGAGAAGTACCTAGAGCTTTCTGAAGACCACCACCTAGAACTTTGATTACAACCTGCATTACACCAATGTAGTAAAGTACAGAGATAAGTGCAGAGAAGAAAATCAGAGTTGGTAGTACTTGGAAAGCAAAGATGAAACCGATACCGTCAACCGAGAAGTTAACTAGGCTGCCGAATAGGAAACCAGTACCGTCTTTACCGTAGTCGATCACGTTTGCTACACCAGCAGAGAAACCTGCAAGTAGATCGCGACCCCAAGGGATGTAAAGTACGAATGCACCAAGTGCGAATTGGATAGCGAAAGCGCCACCCACTGTTCTTAGATTAATAGCTTTGCGGTTGTCAGATAGTAGTACTGCGATTGCAATCAGTACGACCATACCGACTAGGCTCATAAACAGGCTCATAGTTTATGACTTCCTTATTAGTTATTTATTGGCGTGTTACAAAATGGGGCTATAAAGCGGAGGCAATTATACTCATGCGACCACTAATAAAGTAATGCCGTCCTCACACTTTCGTACAAGATTCATGTACCATTCATACACAAATGTGAACCAAATCACACGCCCAGTGCAATTTACGCAAACGATAAACAAAAACCTTCGATTTTATTCACATATACCGAATGCGCGATGGCTATTCTGCCAAATCTGCGTTGCAACCGATTGCTTTGTCTCTTTTCTAATCAAAAAAAGTTCATTCAATATCGTAACTAAATATTTGGAATGATTAATATTTCCCTGGTTTCCATACGTTGGCATGTCCGGAGAATCGGTTTCCAATACCAAGTATTCTAGGGGCAGTTTAGCGATGGTTGTGCGCGTTTTTTGCGCTCTTGGGTAAGTTATCGTTCCACCGACGCCAATATAGAAACCAAGCTTGATCCACTCCAAAGCCTGCTGTTCACTCCCAGAAAAGCCGTGAATAACACCACCTAAGGTGAATTTGTACTGCTTTATTAGCTCAATAAGGCGGTTGTAAGACTTCCTCTCATGAATGATCAAAGGCAACTCAAATACCTTCGCTAGTTCCATTTGTTGGATGAAAAATCGCTCTTGTTTCTCCCTCTCAACGTCCACAAAAAAGTCGAGTCCACACTCCCCAATAGCAACACATTGGCTCGGTTTTGAGGAGAGTAATTGACGAAGTTCTGAAAACTGAACCTCAGCAGCTTGCTCTAAAAAGTAAGGATGAAATCCTAAAGCGTAATAAATATTGGGGTTAGATTTAGCGATTTTATCGAGTTTCGACCAGTTACTTTGGCCAATAGAAGGAATAAGAATCTTCTCAACTTGTGCCTGTTTTGCTTCTTTAAGGTAGCTATCAATGCTTTGCTCGGGTGCAGATCCCTGATCAATTCCAATATTTTGGCAAAAGACGTCAAAATCCGCATGGCAATGAGTATCAAACAGCGGAGATTCACTTAATGGAGGAGTCATCTTCCCTACTCTCTGTCTGTTTTTCTTAGGGATCACGGCGATAAGCCACACAGCTACGCTTATTTTCAGGTGTTAAGCCAAGATCTTTACACCACATGTCGTATCTTCTAATCCAAACTTTTACCCAACCAAACATATTCACCCTCAAACCTCAGCCTTTAACAAAAATAAAACGCATTAAAAAACGCCTACTGCAGAACAATAGACGTTTTTGATTAGCTCGAATAGATCGCGAAGAAATTAGTGCTCGCGCGTTGCTCGGAATTGAACGTCAGGGAAACGTTCAGAAGCTAGGTTCAAGTTCACCATAGTCGGTGCAATGTAAGACAGGTTGTCACCGCCATCTAACGCGAGGTTAGATTGGTTCTTACGTTTGAATTCTTCTAGTTTCTTAGCGTCATCACACTCAACCCAGCGAGCTGTTGCAACGTTAACGCCTTCGTAGATAGCTTCTACGTTATATTCCGCTTTCAAGCGCGCTACAACCACGTCGAACTGAAGTACACCAACCGCACCAACGATCAAATCATTGTTTTGCATAGGACGGAATACTTGTACTGCGCCCTCTTCTGAAAGCTGAACCAGGCCTTTGAGAAGTTGCTTCTGCTTCAGAGGATCACGTAGACGAATACGACGGAACAACTCAGGCGCGAAGTTTGGAATACCTGCAAACTTCAAGCTTTCGCCTTGAGTAAAGGTATCGCCAATCTGGATTGTGCCATGGTTATGCAGACCAATAATGTCACCAGCGTATGCTTTTTCAGCACGCGCACGGTCGCCCGCCATGAAGGTTACCGCATCCGAAATACTTACGTTCTTACCAGTACGAACATGGTTCATCTTCATGCCTTGGTCGTAAGTACCTGATACGATACGCATGAATGCGATACGGTCACGGTGTTTTGGATCCATGTTTGCTTGGATCTTAAACACGAAACCAGAGAATTTCTCTTCTGTCGCTTCTACATCACGCTCATTCGCTTGGCGCGTTTGAGGTGCAGGAGCCCACTTCGTTAGACCATCAAGCATGTGGTCCACACCAAAGTTACCCAATGCAGTACCGAAGTAAACAGGTGTTAGCTCACCAGCAAGGAACAGTTCATGATCAAACTCCGGACAAGCACCAATAACAAGCTCTAGTTCTTCACGTACGCTTTCCGCAAGATCAGCACCTACCGCTTCATCTAGCTCAGGGTTGTCCAAACCTTTAATGATGCGAACTTCTTGAATCTCATGACCGTGGCCAGATTCGTACAAGATCGTTTCGTCACGGTGAATATGGTAAACACCTTTAAACTCTTTACCACAACCGATTGGCCATGAGATTGGAGCACAGGCCATACCTAGCTCGCTTTCCACTTCATCAAGCACTTCCATCGGGTCACGAACATCACGGTCAAGTTTGTTCATAAACGTTACGATTGGAGTATCACGAAGACGTGTTACTTCCATCAGCTTACGAGTACGGTCTTCGACACCTTTAGCAGCATCGATAACCATCAAACAAGAATCAACCGCTGTTAGCGTACGGTACGTATCTTCCGAGAAATCTTCGTGTCCTGGAGTATCGAGTAGGTTTACTAGGCAATCATTGTATGGGAATTGCATTACAGACGTAGTTACCGAGATACCACGTTCTTTTTCCATCTCCATCCAGTCAGATTTAGCGTGCTGGTTAGAGCCACGGCCTTTTACGGTACCCGCTTTTTGAATCGCGTTTCCGAATAAAAGAACTTTTTCAGTAATCGTGGTTTTACCCGCATCCGGGTGAGAGATAATCGCAAACGTTCTACGTTTGCTCACTTCTTGTTGGAAAGACATAGTCGCCCTTTGCTGATCTAAAGCGTAAAAAGGGCAAGTAGATAATACTTGCCCTTGAATTCTGTGTGCGGATTATACAGAAAGCGTATCACTTTCTAAAGGGTCAGTTTACACCCTATTTTTTGGCTAATTTTATGATTAGCTATCTAGTTAGCGAAAAGACGTAACATGACTAGCTAAAAGACATAAAAAGATAGCTCATAATGATGGCATCTTCGTTGCCTTGTTTAGTTGGATAGTAATTACGACGGCGATCAACTTCGTTGAAGCCTGCCTTTTCGTAAAGATTAAACGCGTTCACATTACTTTCGCGAACTTCCAGCCAAGCGCTTTCAGCATCAGCTTGTTCACATATATCAAGGAAATGTTCAGTTAGTGCCTTACCATAACCTTTGCCTTGCTTGCTTGGGTCTACCGCAATATTAAGCAGCGTCACTTCACCAACAATATTTTGAGCGAAGAAATAGCCCACCACTTGTCCATCAACTTCAAGGACATGATGACAAGCGCCTCGGCTCTCAAGATCCCGGATCATAGTTTCAGACCATGGATGGGAGTGTGCGGCCTGTTCTATCTGCCAAATTGCGTCTAGATGTTGTTGTGAAGTCGGTAAAAATTGATTAGTCATAAGCACAGATTTGTTGCCATAAGTCGCGACGATGTTGGTTATTACCATTAATGTCAGACAGTAATGGAGATTGAAGTGTTTTAGCCTTCAGCTCTTGAGTCGACTCGCAACCAGCAAACCACACCCACTCAACCGCCCCGAAATCCACAGAAGATAGGTGCTGAGGCTGAATATGTAATGCTTGAGATAAGTCGAGCTTGATACTTTTGAGTACTCGCTCAAACATCACAGCAAGATCTTCTTGAGGTTTTTCAGGCGAAACCAACAGTAACTTGCAATCGTTCGAGAGCGAAGTTAATTCAGATTCATAGCCCGCCAAACGCTCTGGGTGGCTAAGCTCCCATTGGCTAATGCCCATCTCTTGCAGGTATTGTGCGTGTGTTTGTGACATATCTAGCGGTGTAACCTTAGGTTGATAGTGGGCGACTTATTAGAGCGGAGTTAAAAACGAGCTCATCAGAGTTGGGCTGATACTAACAAAAAATAAAGGAGCATCAAGCTCCTTTATTTAGTCTAAATCAGTTTGCATCATATTACGTGAGAAATGGACTTATAAGTCGTTGAACTCAGGACTGTAAGCAATCTCACCAGCATGTCCTGCAAGCGCACCTTCAACTAACTCGATAGCTTGAAAGGCTCCCTCAGGCACATCCCAAGTGCAGCTCAAACCAAACTCACTCGCCGCCTTAAAACCAAAACGACCGTAGTAAGCAGGATCACCAAGCACAACGCAGGCTGGGTAACCAAAATCAACCAAAGTAGAGAAAGCATCTTCAACTAATGACTTGGCGATACCTTGATTGCGATATTCTTCTTTCACCGCAAGAGGCGCAAGGCCCTGCCAATTATGATCGTGACCATTTAGGGTTATAGGGCTAAACATCAGATGACCAATCACCTCACCCTCGTCTGAACAGGCCACCAACGATAGTGTTAAATGACTATTCTCACGCAGGCTCATAACTAAATTAGCTTCTGCATCTGTTTCAAAAACAGATTTCAATAAACGATCAATGACAAGTATATCTGCCGGTGCTTCAGTTCGAATAAGCATTCATTACCTCACTTTGTGTATCTGGAGATTGTACCCCCTTCTGCACAAAATCAGCTAATTGATTTAACAAAGTTTTCATAGGTGTCGGTAATAAGTCCAAATCGACGCTATCCATCAAGTTTTTGACTTCTAAACCAAGTTCAGTATCACCTTCAATAGATAACCTACGCTGGAAGAAAAGCGTATCTGGGTCTTCTTTACGGCCAGCAATGAGTACAAGATCGTTAAGATTGCCGCTAAAGCTTACATCTTCATCAACATCTTTATCAGCTACAACTAGTTGCTCATTTTTGTAGCTAATACACCAACTTAACCCCATATCTTTTATTGAGACTTTAAGCCACTTGTCTTCTAAGAACTCAAAGTCACCGTCCTCTAAAGCTTCTTTAAAGACATTTTTCAGAGCTTCCAATAAGGCTCTTTTTTGTACTGTTTTAGGCAATAACTGGACTGGAGATCGCAAAATTGATGCGGCATTTTGAACTAGTTGAGTGCGAATCTTGTTTATCACGTGACTTATCCGTAACTTTGTCAATAATATGGAATGCATCATAAATGATGTTGAGATCTCAGTTACTGTTATGTATCAAATTAACTTCTGTTTGATACTCGACCTTTAATATCCTGAAAATCACAGTTATAGTAACTCAGGTAATGAGAATTACAGCGGATCGCTGCACTCACAGGTAAATATCGATAGTCACACAAAAATTAATAAATATTTATCGATAGTGAATATTCAAGCTCTTGGAGAATTGGTAGTACTTTGATGCCTCCCCAGCAACTACAACATTGGTTTACCCAGCTAACTGCAAACAGTCCGTTCTTTTTTGCAGTACTTGATGCCCAACACAACTATTTTATGGTGAATGAGCGTTACTGCGATATTGCTGGTTTAAGTCAAACCGAGCTTGCTGGGATGAATGACCGCCAAACATTGGGTGAGCAATTCTACCAACATCTTAAGCCGTATTATGAGCGAGCATTCAATGGCGAGGCGATTGAGGCTGAAGTCACTCTCAACGAAACTGACCTCGATACCAGCTTGCACTTTAGCCTCTCCCCTCTAATTAACGGCAAAAAAACCGACTACATCGTCTTTCATGCCTTCGATACCTCAGAAAACCAGGTACTTGTTCGTTCTTTAGAAGAATCCGAAGCAAAATTTCACAAGCTATCTCAACTGCTACCTGATGGGTTACTTCTTGTCGAAAATGATTACATCCTGTCGTCAAACCCGGCCGCAGCAAGGTTACTTGGATTTAACTCGACCACTGAATTGATTGGCGAAGAATTAGGTCGCCTATTTATCGATGAACAAACCAAAACAGTCTTCAACAATAGCCTTAGTTCTATTATTTCAGAGTCTGGTTTAGTTTGCTTAACGGGTGCCCGATGTGGTTTTGAACGTAAGGTTCAATTACATATCGACTCAACTTCTGTCCTTGGTAGTAATACCCAACTTGTCCTGATCCAAGACGCACAAGAAACCACAAAACAATTTACACCCGCTAACAGTGAAGATGCTTACATTGATGCACTGACTAAACTCTATAACCGAGTAGGGTTTACCAAGCGCCTTGAGCAGTTCATTCACAATGAAACTCCAGTTGTGATGCTCTATTTGGACATAGATAATCTCAAGAATATCAATGATTCACTTGGCCATCACATCGGTGACAAAGTGATTAAAGAGGTCGCTTCACGATTAAAACGTTTATTGCCTCGCCAAGCAGTTATTGGCCACTTGGGCGGTGATGAATTTGGTGTAATTCTGCCAGAGCCCGAACACCCTCGAACACCTGAAACGCTCTCTGAGAAGATCATTTCCCTGATCAATCAACCCTTCGATCTTCACCATTTTAGTAAACGCTTAGCCTGCTCTATTGGTAGTGTGAGCTTCCCTCAAGATGGTACAGACGCACGTATCTTGCTGCAAAACGCCGACACAGCTATGTACGAAGCCAAAGATCGTGGTCGTAACCGCCTGATTAAGTTCAACGAACAAATGAACAAAGAAGCGCGTATGCGGCTGTGGCTTGAGATTGAACTGCAGAAAGCACTTCAGCAAAATGGACTTGAGGTTTGGTATCAACCAAAGGTCAATGCCCGTGACTTCACCATCAACGGCGCTGAAGCACTAGTACGTTGGAAGCATCCTGTAGAAGGTTATATTAGCCCTGCGGCATTCATCCCTGTAGCGGAACGTGCTGGTCTTATCGAGCAACTTGGTCGCGTGGTTATGCGTGAAGTATTTGCGACGGTTAAGCGCTGGAAAATGCAAGGTATCCTACCTGGCCGCGTAGCGATCAACCTTTCACCAGAGCAATTCGGCAACCCAAAACTGATTGATTACGTTGAAAAACTACTACGCTCTACAGAATTAGATCCTAGTGCCATTACCTTTGAGCTCACAGAAAGTGCCGTAATGAGTGACAGTGATCACACACTGCAAATGCTGAATGCGATTAAAAAACTAGGCTTTGCTCTGTCTATCGATGATTTTGGTACCGGTTATTCTTCTCTGTCTTACTTGGCTCGCTTCCCAATTGATGAGCTTAAGATAGACCGCGCCTTCATTTCTGATATCGATACACTACCAAAGCAAATCACAGTAATCGAAAACATCATCAACCTTGGTAAATCTCTCGATTTAACTGTGGTTGCGGAAGGTGTCGAAACCAGTGAACAAGCGACGCTACTGTCGAACCTCAACTGTAGCTCCATTCAGGGATTTCATTTCTACCGTCCTCAGCCAAAACAAGATGTTGAAGAGCTATTTGCTCAGAATCGCCGTCACAAAAACTAGTTAAGTGATTCGACTTAATTCTCCCTCATAAGCTAAAACACAAAAAACGGTCACCAGTCAGTACCTCAAACGGAGTAAAAGCAGATTTATCCATCTAAACCTGCCTTACATCAATTCCGTCATTCATAATTCTTCATAAAATGCTCGCCTCAACTTAATTCTACTGGTAGTGAGCAAATGGAACTCTTATGCCCAGCAGGTAACCTACCTGCTTTGAAAACCGCCATTGATTGCGGTGCGGATGCTGTCTATATCGGATTTAAAGACGATACCAATGCCCGACACTTTGCAGGTCTTAATTTTGCGGGTAAGAAGCTCGATCGTGCCGTGCAATACGTGCATGACCGCAACAAGAAAATTCACGTTGCCTTAAATACTTTTGCTCACCCAAATGGCTTCGAACGATGGACTAACGCCGTAGACAACGCCGCAGCACTGGGTGTTGATGCGCTGATCATTGCAGACATCGCGGTGCTCGAATACGCGGCCAATAAATACCCTGACTTAGAACTGCACCTATCAGTTCAAGCTTCTGCAACCAATGCGGCGGCTATCGACTTCTACCACAAGAACTTCAATGTAAAGCGTGTGGTATTGCCTCGCGTATTGTCGATTCATCAGGTCAAACAGCTTTCTCGTAATATCACTTCTGACGTTGACCTTGAAGTATTCGCCTTTGGTAGCTTGTGCATCATGGCAGAAGGCCGTTGTTACCTCTCTTCCTACATGACAGGCGAATCACCCAATACAGTTGGTGCTTGTTCTCCAGCTAAATACGTTCGCTGGCAAGAAACAGAAACCGGCCTAGAGTCTCGCTTGAATGAAATCCTTATCGATAAGTATGAAACAGGTGAGAACGCAGGTTACCCAACGCTGTGTAAGGGTCGTTTTGAAGCGGATATCGATGGTGAACGTAAGCGCTATCACGCACTTGAAGAGCCGACTAGTCTAAACACGCTATCCATGTTGCCTGAGCTTTTCGCGGCCAATGTTGCCTCAGTGAAGATTGAAGGTCGCCAACGCAGCCCTGCTTATGTTGAACAAGTGACTCGTACTTGGCGCGCTGCTATCGATCGCTACTTAGCGAATCCTGAACAATACCAAGTAGAACAAGCTTGGAACGCGACACTGGCAAATGTATCTGAAGGTACACAAACCACGCTTGGCGCTTATCACCGTAAATGGCAATAGAGCCAAATGGAGAACTCAATGAAATACGCATTAGGCCCTCTACTTTATTTTTGGCCAAAACAAGATGTTGAAAGCTTCTATGAGCAAGCGAAATCAAGCTCTGCCGACATCATCTACCTAGGTGAAGCCGTGTGTTCAAAGCGTCGTGAGATGAAAGCAAAACACTGGATGGATATTGCCAAAGAGCTGTCGGCTTCAGGCAAGCAAGTCGTACTTTCCACCATGGCATTGCTAGAAGCACCAAGCGAAGTCAACATCATGAAGAAGTACATTGATAACGGTGACTTTGCGATCGAAGCCAACGACGTGTCTGCGATTCAATTAGCAAGCGAAAGCAAAGTGCCTTTTGTGGTTGGCCCGGCGGTTAATACCTACAACGCACGCACTCTGAACCTGTTCTTGAAACAAGGTATGACGCGTTGGTGTATGCCTGTTGAGCTTTCTCGCGAATGGCTAAGCAACGTAATGACACAGTGCGAAGATCTTAATATCCGTAATAAGTTCGAAGTAGAAGTATTTAGCCACGGCTACCTACCACTTGCTTACTCAGCGCGTTGCTTTACCGCTCGCGCGGAAAACAAAGCCAAAGACGATTGCGAAACTTGTTGTATCAAATACCCAACAGGGCTACAAGTCGAAAGCCAAGAAGGCCAGTCGGTATTTAACCTTAACGGCATTCAGACACAATCGGGCTACTGCTACAACCTAGTTAACGATCTACCGAACATGCATGACCTAGTCGATGTGGTTCGTTTAAGCCCACTCGGCATCGATACCTTCTCTGAAATTAATAACTTCAGAGCGAACGAGCAAGGTCAAAAACCGATGAAAATTGAAAGCCGCCAATGCAACGGTTACTGGCATCAACTCGCAGGTTTAGACGTTAAGAACATCTAGTTCCTTAAATTAGAATAATCAGTAACAGATACAAAAAAGGTCTAGCATTCGCTAGACCTTTTATCATTCAGTTTAAGAAAAACGATCTACGCCGTCGCGGTTTCCAGCGGCGCAGCATCGAGCTTCTTTACGTCTTTGTAGAGCATGATCATAACAACTACACTTAACGCGATATTGGACAATGGATACGCAATCCAGATCCCCGGCACACCGTACAACTTTGGCATAATATACAAGAAAGGTAATTGGATAAGCATGTTACCTATCGTCACAAACATCGCCTTGCTGCCCTTGTTCACAACTTGATAGTAAGCACCCGCTACTACTAAGAAGCCATCAAGAGCCAGTGCAAACATGTGTAGTCGAATACCCAACACGGTGTACTCAACTAGCTGAGGTTCATCTGAGTTAAATACTGACACAAACTCACGTGGGAACGCGTTCAAAAGTAGCACGAACGCAACACCGATCAATACTGAACTCATCATCGCAATCTTAAGTAACTTACGAATGTTCGCTTGATTACGCGCACCATGGTTGTAACTCACTAATGGTTGCATGCCGTTTGCGATGCCTTCAGCAGTGAGGTAGTAAACCGTCACGATGTAGCCCAAAATCGCATAAGCACCAATCATCAACTGGTCGCCATACTGGGAGAACAACGCATTGTGCAGCGCCACCATCATCGAACCATAAGCGTACATAAAGAAGCTTGATGTACCAATCGAGAAGATTTGTGGAATCACATCAAGTTTCAGTCTCAATTCATTCCAGCGTAAACGAAGGTTTGCTCGATGCGAGAAAAAGTAAGCTAAGCCAAGTGCAGTCACTACAAACTGGGCAATCGCTGTTGCTAATGCTGCGCCCATCAACTCCCAACCATATAGAGCGATGAACAGGTAATCGAGTACGATATTAATTACTGCGCCAACGATCATCAGTATCGTTGCTAGATTAGGGCTGTCGTCGTTACGCAGTAAAAACGGCATCGCGATCGAACCCAAAGTGAAGACACTAGCACCAATCAGGATGTGTAAATATTGCAGGCCGAGTTCGTACACACGCCCTTCTGCACCCTGCCAAAATAAGAAATTGTCGGCGAACAAAAACAACACTGCAGAAACAATAGGCGTTATCGCTAGCAACAAGGTTAAACCTGTTGCTAAGATCTGCTTAGCGCCTTGAGTATCTTTTTCACCTTGGTGAATCGAGACAAGCGCCCCCGTACCCACGCCTACTAGCATACCAATACCGAGGATCGACCCAATAACAGGCCACGCGACGTTAATACCCGCAAGTCCATCGGCACCTACATAACGACCAATGAAAATGCCATCTACCACTTGGTAAAGGCCATTAACTAACATAGCTGCTACGGTAGGAATTGTGTATCGCCAGAATTGACGACTAATTGAGTTACTCATTTCTTACTCTACTTTCATTAGTGAGCCACCTATCAATATGACGCGACTCAAATTAGTTAACAAGGCTAACTAAATATCTAAATTGTTTACTTCAAAGCTTTGTATAACAGCTGGTTTAATTGTAAGGATTCCTGTTCAGACAAACGACTTTCTAATATTTGTGCCATTACCTGGTAGATCTTACTCTCTTCTTCCAACCCCACTTCTGCCTTATCGGTCAAAATGACCAATTTAGATCTCGCATCCTCAAGCGAAGCTTTGCGTTCGACGAGGCCTTTTCTTTCTAACCTTTGAACCATGGTAGTCGCTGAAGGTTTAGTAACCTGCATCTCAACCGCAAGATCTGTTAGCCTAATAGGTTCTGGCGACGCCTGAATGACCTTCAAATAATCGTACTCATTGAAGCTCAATTGACAGATAGGATCTTCATTAACTTGAGTTCGCCATATCTTAGAGGCGAAGCGTTCAATCTTTTCTAAATTCTGGTTCAGCATACTTACCCAATCAAAGCATTGCATTTAGTTAGCAAGGCTAACTATTTTAATACTGTGTAATTAAAAAGCAATCGAAATGAAATAGGACATATAAAAAAACCGCTGACAGGCAGCGGCTTCTTAAATTTCTAATATGTATTTTATTTAGCTTTGGCTTCTTCTTCAGCTTCTGCCAGTTTAGCGGCTGCTAGTTTAGACTGCGCCAAATGTTCTGCTTTAAGCGTGCTAAAGATACGGCTTAACTCTAGGAATGAATAGCGATGTTCAACGTATTCATATACGTTAAAAGATACCGCTAGCTTGTACAAAGAGATCGCATTCGCGTAATCACCATTCATGTGGTAGCGCTTAGCAAGGTAGAAGTAAGTCTCTGTTAGGCGCTGTGCAAGTAACGTGTTATCACGAGTACCCGTTAAGATCGCCTTAAAAGCCTGCTCTTCAGTAATATCGTCAAGCATGATCGCAACTAATACCCATCCCCACTGCTCATCACGGCTCTCGTAACGCTTTTGCAAATCAAGCTTGGCTTGCTCTGGAGTGAGTTCATGCTGAATGATATAAAGCCACAGAGCGCGAAACGGATCGCTAGGATCATCGGCGTAGTGCTTCATCATCTCTTCATTGGCTAAATCATAGCGCTCGCCATAGTAGAGTGCGATAGAGCGATTTCGTTCTGCATATGAGTTTGCAGGATCAAGCTCTAACGTCGAATCAAAAGACTCATAAGCGGCATCAAACTCCCCTACTTGCGTAAAGTAAACACCCAAAAGGTTGAAGATATCAGGTTGAGCGGGGTTCAATGAAAGAGACTGATTGAAATCAAGACGTGCTAAATCACGCAGGCCAACGCTGTCGTAGTAGTTACCACGTTCAAACAGCATTTTAGCTCGAACTTCATCGTTCAGATCTGGGCGCTGTAATAACTGACTAAGGCGTGCAATTTGAACTTCTTGTTGAACACTTGGTTGCAGTGGCACTGCCATTGGTGGATAAACCCAACGAGAGGTGTTATCTGATGTTGTCGCACAACCAGTTAGTACAAGCAGTAAACACATACTCGCGGTTTGAAACCATTTCACAAATAATTACTCCTGTTATGACCGCAATAAAAAAGGGGAGCGATATGCTCCCCTTTATAACATGCTTTTTTACCAATGGGTTAGAAATCACTAAAAAGCGATATTCCCATCAATACGCTAAGAATTACTCAGCAGCAGGTGCTTCGCCTTCAGCTGGTGTTTCAACTGCTTCTTTCATGCTTAGACGTACACGGCCTTGACGGTCAATTTCAAGAACCTTAACAGGTACTTCTTGACCTTCAGTTAGGTAGTCAGACACTTTCTCAACGCGCTTGTCAGCGATTTGAGAGATGTGTACTAGACCATCTTTACCTGGAAGGATAGTAACGAATGCACCGAAGTCAGCTAGACGAGCAACTTTACCTTGGTAAATGCGGCCAACTTCAACTTCAGCAGTGATCTCTTCGATACGACGGATAGCTTCTTTAGCAGCTGCGCCTTCAGTAGCAGCAATCTTAATCGTGCCATCGTCTTCGATTTCGATTGTAGTACCTGTTTCTTCACAAAGAGCACGGATAACTGCGCCACCTTTACCGATAACATCTTTGATCTTATCAGAGCTGATTTTCATTGTGTGGATACGTGGAGCGAATTCAGAGATATCTTCACGAGCACCAGAGATAGCTTCATCCATTACAGAAAGGATGTGCTTACGTGCACCTTGCGCTTGGTTAAGAGCAATTTGCATGATCTCTTTAGTGATACCTTCGATCTTGATGTCCATTTGAAGTGCAGTGATACCAGCATTAGTACCTGCTACTTTAAAGTCCATGTCGCCTAGGTGATCTTCGTCGCCAAGAATGTCAGAAAGAACAACGAAATCGTCGCCTTCTTTAACAAGACCCATTGCGATACCCGCAACAGAAGCTTTGATTGGAACACCAGCATCCATAAGCGCTAGAGATGTACCACATACAGAAGCCATTGAAGAAGAACCGTTAGATTCTGTGATTTCCGATACAACACGAACTGTGTATGGGAATTCATCAACAGAAGGCATTACAGCTTGGATACCACGTTTAGCAAGCTTACCGTGACCAATTTCACGACGCTTAGGAGAACCAACGAAACCAGTTTCACCTACACAGTATGGAGGGAAGTTGTAGTGTAGAAGGAAGTTGTCTTTCTTCTCACCCATTAGGCTATCGATGATTTGTGCATCACGTTGTGTACCAAGCGTTGCAGTAACAAGTGCTTGAGTTTCACCACGAGTGAATAGAGAAGAACCGTGTGTACGTGGAAGAACACCAGTACGTACGTCTAGCGCACGAACCATGTCTTTTTCACGGCCATCGATACGTGGGTTGCCAGCAATGATGCGGCTACGTACTACGTTTTTCTCTAGAGAACCAAGCATGCCGCGGATTTCGCGCTCATCTAGGTTTTCGTCTTGTGCAATTAGAGTTTCAACAACGTCGTTCTTAATTGCGCCAACTTGCTCGTAACGAGCCATTTTCTCAGTGATCTGGTACGCGTCAGATAGACGAGTTTCAGCTTGCTCAGCAACTTTAGCTTTAAGCTCAGTGTTAACTGCTGGCGCTTCCCAGTTCCAAGATGGAGTTGCAACTTCAGCAGCAAACTCGTTGATCGCTTTAATTACAACTTGTTGTTGGTCGTGACCGAAAACAACAGCTGAAAGCATCTCTTCTTCAGATAGGTTATCTGCTTCAGATTCAACCATTAGCACTGCGCCTTCTGTACCAGACACAACTAGGTCTAGTTTAGAGTTTTCAAGCTCAGTATTTGATGGGTTAAGAACAAGTTCGCCATCGATGTGGCCAACACGTGCAGCACCGATAGGACCATTGAATGGTGCACCAGAGATAGCAAGTGCAGCAGACGTTGCGATCATAGTGATCATGTCTGGGTTTACGTCAGGGTTGATAGATACAACCGTAGCGATAACTTGAACTTCGTTTTTGAACGCACTTGGGAAAAGTGGGCGAATTGGACGGTCAATCAGACGAGCTGTTAGTGTTTCGCCTTCAGAAGGACGACCTTCACGCTTAAAGAAGCCACCAGGGATTTTACCCGCAGCGTATGTACGCTCTTGGTAGTTAACTGTTAGAGGGAAGAAATCTTGACCTGCAACAGCTTCTTTCTTAGCAACAACAGAAACGAATACTGATGTATCGTCCATAGTTGCCATTACAGCAGCAGTAGCTTGACGTGCGATTACGCCCGTTTCTAGAGTAACGGTGTGATTACCGTACTGGAACGATTTTACAACTGGTTTTTCAAACATTGTATATCCTTAGCTCTAAAGTCATGACTTTAGATTAAGTGAATAATGACTCAAGATATTACCAATCGCGACTAGTGAAAAGGGACTCGAGATAGTGCTTCTTTGTATGAATTCATACGCCGAATTAGGACCAAATCCGCCTTTGAATAGTCGCGACCTATTGGCCGACATCTGTGACTGTAATCTCTTGAGAAGGTTGATTGCCAAACGTGAAAACGCTATAGGCGGGCGTAGTATAAACTATTTTTATTAGGAGATATATTTCCTATCAGAAAAAGCCAGGTGATATTCTAAGCATCCGGTCTGCCATTTTCTTACAGGCACAAAAAAAGGAGCATAAATGCTCCTTTTCTTCAAACTGTCTTTGCAGACATCGCTATTAGCGACGTAGGCCTAGACGCTTGATTAGGTCTTGGTAACGAGCAAGGTTTTTGCCTTTCAAGTAATCAAGAAGCTTACGACGGCTAGAAACCATACGTAGTAGACCACGACGGCTGTGGTGATCGTGCTTGTGTGCTTTGAAGTGACCTTGTAGGTGGTTGATAGAAGCAGTAAGTAGTGCTACTTGTACTTCTGGTGAACCTGTGTCGCCTTCAGATTGTGCGTATTCTGCAACGATTGCTGCTTTAGTTTCTGCATTCAGAGACATAATTCTCTCCTGATAAGAGTAAGTTTATATTTGTAGCAGCCAATCTCTGATTCAGCCGCTACGCGAGCCGAGGATTATAGGGAAGTTTATGAATTGGTGCAATAACAATCGAACGCCTTAAAACGAAAAAAGCGAACCACTGAATGAAAGGGCTCGCTTTCTTTATCAATTGTTGGCCCTTAAGGACGAACGACTAATATTCTGACTCGATTTAAACGCTACGCTTGTGGCTCTTCATCTCTGAAAACCACCAAGCGCTTAGGTGCAACTCGGCCATCTTCTGCAATCTGAGCAACGCCAACAAACAGCTTTTCTTCACCACTTGTCATACGAACCGTGCCTTCAGTTGGTGCACCAGAAACCTGAACTGGCATGCCGTGCTGAACTAGGTCAGTCAGTTCCGCGTTCAAATTCACTTCTGGTAAGTCTTCTACGGCAGTGTCCATTGGCATCAGAAGTGGATCAAGCAGCTCTTTTGGTGCAATTTCTTGCGCTTGTGCTTGCTCTAGGATCTCGTTTAACTGCTCCAAAGTCACCATACGTTCATAAGGGTACTTTGCTACACCAGTACGACGAAGCATTGTCACGTGAGCACCACAACCTAGCATTTCACCAAGGTCATCGGTAATTGTGCGAATGTAAGTGCCTTTCGAACAATGCACTTCCATTTCAACTTCATCACCCTCAAAGCGAAGCAATTCAATAGAGTACACAGTGATCTTACGAGACTCTCGAGGTACTTCAATACCTGCGCGAGCGTATTCGTACAAAGGCTTACCTTGATACTTCAATGCCGAGAACATTGATGGGATCTGGTCGGTTTCACCCTTAAAGCTTGCAATGCAACGTTCAAGTTGTTCTTGAGTCACATTCACTTCACGAGTTTCAACCACTTCACCATCAGAGTCAGAGGTGTTGGTACGCTCACCAAGCTTAGCGATTACTACGTAGCGCTTATCAGAATCTAGAAGAAACTGAGAAAACTTCGTTGCTTCACCAAGACAAATTGGCAGCATGCCAGTCGCAAGAGGATCCAGAGCACCTGTGTGCCCTGCCTTCTCTGCAAAGTAAATACGCTTTACTTTTTGCAGTGCATCATTAGATGAAATACCAGTAGGCTTATCTAACAGAATTACCCCGTTAATAGGGCGACCTTTACGACGGCGAGCCATTACTCTTCGTCCTTAGACTGAATTTCGTCAGTGCGGCCAGCTTCTTGCTGCTTACGCTTATCGTCGCTTAGAACTTCACTCACTAGGTTAGACATACGCATGCCTTCTACCAATGTGTTGTCGTAAGTAAAACGTACTTCAGGCGTTAGACGGTGGCGAATACGCTTACCAAGAGCCATACGAACTGGCACTTCATGCTCTTTAAGAGCAGCAAGGCACGATTCAGGCGTTTGCTCGCCGATACATAGGAAAGTAACGAATACTTTTGCGTATGCAAGGTCACGAGACACTTCTACGTCTGAGATCGTTACCATACCAATACGTGAGTCACGAACTTCACGTTGTAGGATAAGGGCAAGCTCTTTTTGAAGCTGCTGAGACACACGCTGTGTGCGGCTAAATTCTTTTGACATTTTCTTTTCTCACTTAGAAAGATGGGGGGCTTGGTAATTACCAGCCCCCCATGGTGTATTCAACAACCGATTACTTATTACCATTACTAGTAATGTTAGTAACCTTAGTCAATATGTCGAGTCGTACTGACTGATTAGTCTAGAGTACGTTTAACTTCAACAATTTCGAATACTTCGATCTGGTCACCAACGCGAACGTCGTTGTAGTTCTTAACGCCGACACCACACTCGTAACCATTTTTAACTTCTTGAACGTCATCTTTAAAGCGACGAAGTGACTCTAGTTCACCTTCGTAGATAACAACGTTTTCACGAAGTACACGGATTGGGTTGCTACGCTTAATTGTACCTTCAGTAACAATACAACCAGCGATTGCGCCAAGCTTAGGTGACTTAAATACGTCACGAACTTGTGCAAGACCAATGATCTCTTGACGGAATTCAGGAGCAAGCATACCGCCCATCGCCTGTTTAACTTCGTCAATCAGTTGGTAGATGATTGAGTAGTAACGTAGATCTAGGTTTTCGTTCTGAACCGTACTACGCGCAGTTGCGTCAGCACGAACGTTGAAACCAAGGATGATAGCGTTAGAAGCCGCTGCAAGCGTTGCATCAGTTTCAGTGATACCACCAACACCAGAGCCTACGATGTTCACTTTAACTTCGTCAGTTGACAGTTTCAGTAGAGAATCAGCAATCGCTTCTACAGAACCTTGAACGTCAGCTTTAAGTACAACGTTAAGTTCAGCAACTTCACCAGCCGTCATGTTCGCGAACATGTTCTCTAGTTTCGCTTTTTGTTGGCGAGCTAGTTTAACATCACGGAATTTACCTTGACGGTAGTTTGCAACTTCACGCGCTTTACGCTCATCACGTACAACAGTCGCTTCGTCACCTGAAGCAGGAACGCCAGAAAGACCTAGAATTTCTACAGGGATAGATGGACCTGCAGTTTCAATGTCTTTACCGTTTTCATCACGCATTGCACGAACACGACCGTACTCTTGACCACAAAGAACGATATCGCCTTTGTTTAGAGTACCAGACTGTACTAGTACTGTTGCAACTGGACCACGACCTTTATCAAGACGAGATTCAACAACAACACCAGATGCCATGCCTTCTTTAACTGCTGTAAGCTCAAGAACTTCAGACTGAAGAAGGATTGCTTCTAGAAGACCATCGATGTTTGTACCCTGTTTTGCAGAGATGTGAACGAAGATGTTCTCGCCGCCCCATTCTTCAGGGATAACGTCGTATTGAGCTAGCTCATTCTTAACGTTGTCTGGGTTTGCACCCTCTTTATCGATCTTGTTCACAGCAACAATCAGAGGAACACCTGCCGCTTTCGCGTGCTGGATTGCTTCGATTGTTTGTGGCATTACGCCATCGTCTGCTGCTACTACTAGGACAACGATATCTGTCGCTTGAGCACCACGAGCACGCATAGCGGTAAACGCCGCGTGTCCAGGAGTATCAAGGAACGTGATCATGCCGTTATCAGTATCTACGTGGTAAGCACCAATGTGCTGCGTGATACCGCCAGCTTCGCCAGAAGCAACGTGTGCTTTACGAATGTAATCAAGTGTTGAAGTTTTACCGTGGTCAACGTGACCCATGATAGTAACAACAGGAGCACGACCCTCAGCCGTTGCATTGTTGTCACGGTCAGCTAGTACCGCTTCTTCAAGTTCGTTTTCTTTACGTAGGATAACCTTGTGGCCCATTTCTTCAGCAACAAGTTGTGCTGTTTCTTGGTCAATCACTTGGTTGATAGTCGCCATAGCGCCCATCTTCATCATTACTTTGATAACTTCAGTTGCTTTAACTGACATTTTGCTCGCCAGTTCAGAAACAACGATAGTTTCGCCGATAGCAACGTCAGATTTAGCAACCGTCGCTGACTTATCGAAGCCTTGCTGCATTGAAGTTGGTTTAGCAAGCTTACCTTTACCGCCACGACCACGTTGGTTACGACCGCCACGGTTGTTTGCTGGTTGGTTAGCAGGAGCTGCTTTCTTCTTGCGACGACGAGGTGCTTTCTCGTCTTTCTTATCTGCCGCATCTTCAGCTTCACGAGCGTAAGTAGAAGTAGTCACATGGTAATCCGCAGATTTCTCTTGCTCTTTCTTCTTCTTCTCTTCTTCAGACCAACGTTCTTGGTTCTCTTCAGCTAACTTACGAGCTTCTTCAACAAGCTTAGCTGCTTCAGCTTCTGCTTTACGAGTTGCTTCTTGCTCTTGACGAGCTTTAAGTTCATCCGCTTCTTTTTTCGCTTGTGCGTTAGCGTCTGCATTTTTTGAATTCATGTCTTTTTTAGCCTTTTCAGCTTGTGCGCGTTGAGCCTTCTCTTCAGCATCACGTTTTGCATCCGCTTCACGTGTTACTTTTTCTTCGGCTTCGCGCTGTGCTTTCTCTGCAGCATCACGTTTCGCTTGCTCTTCAGCATCGCGTTGTGCTTTCTCTTCCGCTTCACGATTAGCTAGTTCCTCAGCTTCACGTTTCGCTTCATCTTCAATAGTGCTGCGCTTCACGTAAGTACGTTTTTTACGTACCTCTACTTGAACATCCTTACTCTTACCGCCTCCAGCAGCAACACTTAACGTGCTGCGGGTCTTGCGCTGAAGAGTTAAACGAGTCGGTTCTGTTTCACCAGAAGTATCACCATGCTCCTTTTTTAGGTGCGTTAGCAATGTTTGCTTCTCTGAATCAGTCACTTGATCCGACCCTGATTTCTTCATGCCTGCATCAGCAAGTTGTTCAATTAAGCGGTCAACTGGCGTACCAATCTCTTCACTCAGTGCTTTAACTGTTAATTGTGTCATACCGCTTTCTCTCCTTGCTGAATTATTCTTCGTCGCCGAACCAACAGATGTTACGCGCAGCCATAATTAGCTCGCCTGCACGCTCTGCAGTTAGGTCTTCGATGCCTTCTAGTTCATCAACGCCTTGGTCAGCTAGGTCTTCCAATGTCGCAACGCCTTTTGCTGCTAGCTTGTAAGCCATTTCACGCTCAAGACCTTCAAGTGCAAGTAAGTCTTCAGCAGGCTCAACACCGTCGAAAGTTTCTTCTTTCGCTAGCGCTAGAGTAGTCAGTGCGTCTTTTGCGCGGTTACGTAGTTCTTCAACGATACCTTCGTCTAGACCGTCTACTTCAAGAAGCTCGTTCACAGGAACGTATGCTACTTCTTCAAGCGTAGAGAAGCCTTCTTCAACAAGCATTTGAGCAAAGTCTTCTTCGATGTCTAGGTGCTTCATGAAGTTTTCAATAGAAGCAACAGCTTCTTCTTGGTGCTTCTTCTCGAGATCAGCAACAGTCATCACGTTCAGTTCCCAACCAGTTAGTTGAGAAGCTAGACGTACGTTTTGACCACTACGTCCAATCGCTTGTGCTAGGTTATCCGCTTCAACAGCGATATCCATAGAGTGTGCATCTTCATCAACGATGATAGATGCAACGTCAGCAGGAGCCATAGCGTTGATTACGAATTGAGCCGGGTTATCGTCCCAAAGAACGATATCGATACGCTCACCGCCAAGATCGTTAGAAACAGCTTGTACACGAGCACCACGCATACCAACACACGCACCAACAGGATCGATACGTTTGTCGTTTGTTTTCACAGCGATTTTAGCACGAGAACCAGCGTCACGTGCAGCACCTTTAAGTTCAATTAGCTCTTCACCAATCTCAGGCACTTCAACACGGAATAACTCAGCTAGCATTTCTGGCTTCGAACGAGTAACAAAAAGCTGGAAACCACGAGCTTCTGGTTTAACTGCGTAAAGAAGACCACGAACACGGTCACCTGGACGGAAGTTTTCACGAGGAAGTTGGTCATCACGAAGGATTACCGCTTCAGCGTTGTTACCTAGGTCTAGAATAACGGTATCACGGTTAACTTTCTTAACTGCACCAGTTACTAGCTCGCCTTCGTTATCAATAAACTGTTCAACGATTTGAGCGCGTTCAGCTTCACGTACTTTCTGTACGATAACTTGCTTAGCCGTTTGAGTCGTAATACGGTCAAACGTTACTGATTCGATATCATCTTCAATGAAACCGCCAAGTTCGATCTCTGGGTCATCGTACTTTGCAGCTTCAATAGAGATTTCTTTTGTTGGGAATTCAACTTCCTCAACAGCTTCCCAACGACGGAAAGTTTCGAAATCACCCGTTTTACGGTCGATTTCAACACGAACTTCGATTTCTAATTCGCTTTTCTTTTTTGTTGCCGTTGCAAGCGCGATTTCAAGCGCTTCAAAAATACGCTCACGAGGAACTGCTTTCTCATTAGAAACAGCTTCTACTACCGCCAAAATTTCTTTGTTCATTAATCTAGCCTCTTAAGCTCTTCTCTCTAGGAGAACTAAAATTTAGGGATCAGGTTAGCTTTCGCAATATTGCTAAGGACGAATTCTTCTTCTTGTCCTTCAACCAATACTTTTACTGTCTCGCCTTCGATAGATTGGATATCACCTTTCCATTTACGACGGTTGCCGACAGCCATTTTCAAAACGATGCTTACCTCGTGACCAATAAATTGTTGGTAATGCTCTGCTTTGAACAGTGGTCTCTCTAAACCTGGTGAAGACACTTCAAGGTTATAAGCCACTGAAATTGGATCTTCAACGTCCATTACGGCACTTACTTGGTGACTAACTTCAGCGCAATCATCTACATTGATACCATTTGGTGAATCGATGTAAATACGTAGCGTTGAGTGCTCACCAGCACGAATAAATTCTAATCCAACTAACTCATAACCCGATGCTGCTACTGGAGCGTCAAGCATTTCAGTAAGTTGTCTTTCTAAACCAGTCATTTAACCACTCCAGAAACAAAAAAAGGGCTCAAAGCCCAATTTAAATTCCAAGCAAACATTATCTAAACGCATTTACAAATGCTTAGATAACAAAAAACCCCGTATAAGCCGGGGTTTTTGTTGCTGGACCCTTATATGTTAAGTGCCATCATATTTGATATCACACTTAACTCACAGTGAGGTTCACACTGTGCAAACTTGCTACCAATACAAGCTATATAATAGCATTGAAATTGGTTGCGGGAGCCGGATTTGAACCGACGACCTTCGGGTTATGAGCCCGACGAGCTACCAAACTGCTCCATCCCGCGTCCGACTTGCGAGCATTATACGCCCAACAAGATGTTTTACAAGTTTGTAAACATGGTGCCGAGAGAGGGACTCGAACCCTCACACCCTAAGGCACTAGCACCTCATGCTAGCGTGTCTACCAATTTCACCATCTCGGCATCAAATCTTTACAGCTTATTGTGGAATTTCGTCGCCTTGCGCCGGAATTTCACTCGCTGCATCATCAGCTTGCTGAATTACCTGACCTTGAGTCGGGTCAATCCATTGTGACTCAGTCTTATGTGTAGACATATTACCAAGCACTAAGCTAAGGATAAAAAATGTAGTTGCAAAAACTGCAGTCATTCGGGTAAGGAAATTTCCTGAGCCACCAGCACCAAACACAGTGTTTGAAGCGCCAGCACCGAAAGAGGCTCCCATATCTGCGCCTTTACCTTGTTGAATCAACACTAGGCCAATTACACCAAGCGCTGCCAACAGGTAAATCACAAGTAGAACTGTAAACATTTTTCCACCTATGTTCCTAATTGTTGAGCCAGCGCCGTTCAAAAAACTATTTTTAAGAACAAGGCTAGCGACCTCCTAACTGAAGGCCGAGCAATACTAGCGAATGAGGCGATGGCTGACAAGGAGAATTTGCTAAAAAATAAGCCTTTACCAAGTGAGTGGTCAAAAAAAGGTCAAAAGCGACACAAAACTCATTTTCGCCTCTTTTGACCGTTCTGTAACTCAACCAATCCTAATAACAGGTACATATCATTGCACCTGCTAAATAAAGACTAAATTAGCAGTTTGCTTTTACTGCATCAGCAATTTTAAGTGCCGAAGATTGAACTAACTCAGCGTCTTCGCCTTCTACCATTACGCGCAATAGTGGCTCTGTGCCAGATTTACGTAATAGCACACGGCCTTTCTCGCCAAGTTCCGCTTCCACTTCAACCACAGTCGCTTTAACCGCCTCTGCTTCTAGTGGGTTTGAATCTCCGCTGAAGCGAACATTTTCTAGGACTTGAGGGTATAACGTCATACCTTGAGAAAGTTCATTCAATGTCATTTCACTATCGACTACCGAAGCCAGAACTTGCAGAGCAGCAACAATAGCATCGCCCGTCGTTACTTTGTCTAATAGGATAACGTGACCCGAATTTTCTGCACCGATCTTCCAGCCTTTAGCAAGAAGTTGCTCCATTACGTAACGGTCACCAACAGCAGCGCGAACAAACGGAATACCTAACTGCTTAAGGCCGCTTTCCATACCAAGGTTCGTCATTAGTGTACCAACTACGCCACCTTTCAATTCACCACGACGCAGTGCATCACGAGCAATGATGTAAGCGATCTGGTCGCCATCAACCTTGTTCCCTAGCTCATCAACCATGATGATACGATCACCATCACCATCAAAACCAAGGCCTAATGCTGCATTTTCTGCAAGCACTTTCGCTTGCAGAGCACGTACATCCGTTGCGCCTACTTCGTGGTTGATGTTAGTACCATTTGGCTCAACACCAATCGCAATAACTTCAGCTCCTAGCTCTCTGAATACAGCGGGAGCAATGTGGTAAGTCGCACCATGGGCACAATCAACAACAATCTTCATTCCTGCAAGCGTCATCTGATTTGGGAACGTGCTTTTACAAAACTCAATATAACGGCCAGCCGCATCGTTTAAACGTACCGCCTTACCAAGTTCAAATGAATCAACACATTCGATGTCTTTATCCAGTTCCGCTTCAATCGCTAGCTCGATATCGTCTGGCAATTTAGTCCCCTCTGAAGAGAAAAACTTGATGCCATTATCGTAGTAAGGATTATGCGATGCAGAGATAACAATCCCCGCCTCAGCACGGAAAGTTTGCGTTAGATAAGCAACAGCCGGTGTCGGCATTGGCCCCGTAAACGTAGCCTGAAGACCCGCAGCAGCTAAGCCAGCTTCTAAAGCAGACTCAAGCATGTAGCCAGAGATGCGAGTATCTTTACCGATAATCACTTTCTTTGTGCCTTGTTTAGCAAGAACACGACCCGCAGCCCAGCCAAGCTTCAGAACAAAATCAGGTGTAATCGGGTACTGGCCTACTTTGCCACGCACACCATCAGTGCCGAAGTAACGTCTTTTATCAGACATGTTGATTTTCCTTAATTATGATTAGTGATTGTTATTCATCACTTCGATTATCTTCATCGCTTCCAACGTATCTTCGACGTCATGAACACGAATAATTTGTGCACCTTTCATTGCTGCAATGGTCGCACAAGTAACACTGGCGACCATGCAGTCCGCAGGAGCTTTGTCTAATAGCTTAAAAATCATCGATTTTCTCGACATCCCCGCCAAGACAGGTAACCCAAGCGTGTGAAATTTTTCAAGGTGCGCTAATAGGCGGTAATTATGCTCAATGGTTTTACCAAAACCAAAACCGGGATCCAGAATCAACTGCTCTTTTGATATCCCTACAGCCTCACAAGCTTCAACCCTTTCTTGTAAGAAAGCTTCTACATCCGTTAGAACATCGTCGTAACTAGGATTCGCTTGCATAGTTCTTGGCTGACCTTTCATGTGCATCAGGCAAACCGGAACCTTCGCATCAGCGGCAGCTTCTAAAGCACCGGGCTCTTGTAAAGCTCGCACATCATTGATCAAATCAGCACCAGCTTCAACCGCTTGACGCATCACTTCAGCTTTACTGGTATCGATAGAAATCCAGACATCAAATCTAGCTCGAATAGCTTTAATAGCAGGAATAACTCGAGATAATTCTTCTTCTAAGGCAACCTCAGGAGCGCCAGGACGAGTCGACTCACCACCAATGTCAATGATGCTAACACCAGCTTGAATCATTCGTTCAGCTTGTAACAAAGCATTGTCTAATGAACTAAATTTACCACCATCAGAGAAAGAGTCAGGCGTGACATTGAGAATACCCATTACATGTGGGCGGTCTAAAACGAGCGTTTTATTGTGTGCTTTTAATATCATGGAAGGCTGGTCTTAAAGGTAAAAACATCTTGGGCTAGAAACAGAAAAACCCTGAGCGTACTCAGGGTTTTAATTTAAAGCTTAGCGATTAAGAATCTTTGTTTTGAGCATCATCTGATTCAGATTTAACTTCTTCAACTTTCGATTCTTCAGCTTTTGGTTCGGCTGCTTCTTCTGATTTCGCTTCAGGTTTAGCTTCTTCCTTTGCAGGTTCTGCTTTCGCCTGGTCACCCCAACCAGCAGGCTCGCGAATGTCGTCTTTACGTTCCATCAGGTCATCAATCTGACCAGCATCAATCGTTTCAAACTTCATTAGTGCATCTTTCATCGAGTGCATGATATCCATGTTCTCTTCGAGAATTTGCTTCGCACGAGCGTAGTTGCGGTCGATTAAGATACGAATTTCTTCATCGATCAACTTAGTTGTATCGTCAGAAACATGTTTCGCTTGGCTCATGCCACGACCTAGGAAAACTTCGCCTTCTTCTTCAGCATATAAAAGAGGGCCCAGTTTTTCAGAGAAGCCCCACTGCGTGACCATCTTACGAGCAATATCAGTTGCACGTTCGATATCGTTAGACGCACCAGTCGAAACTTTGTCTTTACCGTAGATAAGTTCTTCAGCAAGACGACCACCGTACAAGCTAGAGATCATTGATTCTAGATGTTGGCGAGACATACTTACGCGGTCTTGCTCAGGTAGGTACATAGTTACACCAAGCGCGCGACCACGTGGAATGATTGAAACCTTGTACACTGGATCGTGTTCTGGTACCAAACGACCAACAATTGCGTGACCCGCTTCGTGGTAAGCCGTTGACTCTTTCACTTCTTCAGACATCACCATCGAACGGCGCTCAGCACCCATCATGATTTTGTCTTTCGCAAGTTCAAACTCGACCATCGAAACATTTCGCTTGTTACCACGAGCAGCAAACAGCGCCGCTTCGTTCACAAGGTTTGCAAGATCTGCACCAGAGAAGCCTGGAGTACCACGAGCAATCAGAGATGGTTCAACATCACCCGACAGTGGAACTTTACGCATGTGTACTTTAAGAATCTGTTCACGACCACGTACATCAGGCAGACCAACCACAACTTGGCGGTCAAAACGACCAGGACGAAGTAATGCAGGGTCTAGTACGTCTGGACGGTTAGTTGCAGCGATAACGATAACACCTTCGTTACCTTCGAAACCATCCATCTCAACCAGCATTTGGTTAAGTGTTTGTTCACGTTCATCGTGACCACCACCAACACCAGCACCACGTTGACGACCTACAGCATCGATTTCATCGATAAAGATGATACAAGGTGCTGCTTTTTTCGCTTGCTCGAACATGTCACGCACACGAGATGCACCAACACCAACAAACATTTCAACGAAATCAGAACCTGAGATAGTAAAGAACGGTACTTTCGCTTCACCAGCAATTGCTTTTGCAAGCAACGTTTTACCAGTACCAGGAGGACCAACCAACAGGATACCAGTAGGAATCTTACCACCTAGCTTTTGGAAACGACTAGGGTCGCGAAGGTAATCAACCAGCTCTTTAACGTCTTCTTTTGCTTCGTCACAACCAGCAACATCCGCAAACATCGTTTTAATTTGTTCTTCGCTCATCATACGAGCTTTGCTCTTACCAAAAGACATAGCGCCTTTACCGCCGCCACCGCCTTGCATTTGACGCATGAAGAAAATCCACACACCAATTAGTAAGATCATAGGGAACCAAGAGATGAAGATAGTGCCGAGTAAGCTCTGCTCTTCAGGTGGTGTACCCTGAACTTTTACGTTTTGATTAATTAAGTCATCAAGTAGCTTTTGATCATAAACAGGCATGTAAGTTACATACTTAGAACCACCGCCACGACGTGTGAAGGTAATTTCGCTGTTATTGAACTGTGCGTCTTGAATCTGGCCTTGGCCAACTTCCTGTACAAACGTGGTGTAATCTACTGCTCTGCCGTTGCTTTCCCCAGGGCCGAAGCTCTGGAATACCGACATCAACACTACCGCGATAACAAGCCACAGAATTAAATTTTTTGCCATGTCACTCAAGGTGTAAGCCTCTCGATAACTAATTGTAATTAAAGGTAGGGTACTACAGTTTGTAACCTGTAGCCATGTTGTTAACTCTCACTCTTGGAAGAGAATCGTTAACCTTTGTAACCAGTGGCTACGATGAACACTTCACGAGATCGAGCTCGAGAAGAGTCGGGTTTTCTAACTTTGACTGTTTTAAACATCTCACGGACGTCCTTAACATATTGGTCAAAGCCTTCGCCTTGGAATACTTTTACAACAAAACTACCATTGGTAGCTAGAACTTGTCGACACATATCCAAAGCTAATTCAACTAAATACATAGCTCTTGGCTGATCTACAGAATTATTGCCTGCTATATTAGGTGCCATATCAGACATCACCACATCAACCATGTTGGGTTGTATACGTTCCAATAAGGCATCTAGAACAGCTTCTTCCCGGAAATCACCTTGTAAAAAGCTAACTCCGGCAATCGGGTCCATTGGTAACAAGTCACACGCGATGATTTGTCCGTTGTCGCCAATAATCTTAGCAGCATATTGAGACCAACCGCCAGGCGCTGCGCCCAGATCCACAATGGTCATCCCAGGAGACAGCAATTTATCTTTAGATTGAATCTCTTCCATTTTGAAATAAGCACGTGAACGATAACCTTTCTTTCTTGCTTCGTTTGCGTACTTGTCGTCGAAGTGTTCCTTCAACCAACGACCTGAACTGGCCGAGTGTTTCTGTTTGCTCATTGGATACCTAAATTGGAGGAAAGTACTAATTGCTGAATAAATTATAGTCTTCAGCTTTAGATGGCGTTAAAATAGGTTTTTTCAACCCTAATACTAAATAAAATTGGCCGCGTAATGAACCTAAGTACCAAACAAAAGCAGCATCTAAAGGGCCTAGCTCACAGTTTAAAACCTGTAGTGCTAATGGGCGCAAATGGACTTACTGAAGCTGTTCTAGCGGAAATCGAATTAGCTCTAGACCACCACGAACTGATCAAGATTAAAGTTGCATCAGAAGACCGTGAGACTAAGCAACTGATTATCGATGCAATTGTACGTGAATCTAAAGCTGAAAAAGTACAAACTATCGGTAAAGTTCTTGTACTGTTCCGTCAGTCAGAAGCACGTAAAATCGAGATTCCACGCAAATAAGCTAGTTTGACTTCAAGCTAGCTCCGCAATAACGCAATAAGAAAGCCATAGTGCTTATCTTTTAGTGTAGCGTGAGAAACGAAAAAGGTCGCATTAAGCGACCTTTTTACTTATCAGAAACAAAGCAAATTCAATTAGATGTATTCTACTTTGTCGATTTCGAAGTCTTTATCACCGCCAGGGGTAGAAATATGAACTTCGTCACCTTCCATCTTACCGATCAAACCGCGAGCAATAGGTGATTTAACTGAAATACGACCGGTTTTGATATCGGCTTCATCTTCAGAAACAATTTGGTAACGGAATTCATCATCAGTATCCACATCAACCAAAGTCACTGTCGTACCAAAGATGATCTTACCTGTGTTATCCATCTGGGTTACATCGATGATCTGAGCCAGTGATAATTTGTATTCGATATCTCGAATTTGAGCTTCACAGATACCCTGCTCTTCACGAGCTGCGTGGTATTCAGCATTCTCTTTCAAGTCACCTAGTTCACGTGCTTCACCAATAGCTGCTGAGATAACAGGGCGTAGCTTAAGTAGGCGATCTAATTCGTCACGTAGCTGCTGAGCGCCACGTACTGTCATTGGAACCTTTTCCATTTTTTACCTCTATGCCAAAGCTTTCTTTGACCAACATAAATTCACCCAACATCTTTATTAGGTGATAGAAACAAAACAATTTGGCTTAGTGTAAACAAACTTGATAGCTAAATCACCTTTATTCCACTTTGCGTTATAAAAGCTTTATCTAGGTCTAAATTACAGACATCACAGAAATGAATAATAACCTCCTCATCAATAAATCACCGACCAAATACCTAAAAAAAACAAAAACAAACCAAATAAATACAGATCACACTTTTATAAAAAAACATTAAAAACAAAAACTTAAACAACATTAAATATAATAAAACAGTGTTCACAATTTTTATTGATATCATTTTACTAACTAGCTATGGAACTTTAGGGGTAAAAAGTAACTCATGGATTGCACTGGCATTTTTTAGACTTCTGTTCTAATCATGGTTATGAAGCTTGATTAATACAGGCAATACACAAAAGGGTTCAAATCCTTGATAAAACTTCTATGGACAGTAATTAGGAAATAATAACATGAACAAGACTATGATCGCGCTTGCTGTATCTGCTGCAGCTCTTGCTACTAACGCTGTAGCAGCCGACGGTAAACAAGCTGGTGGTATTGACGGTACTTCTGTATACAGCTCAAACGGCACTTCTCTAGAGATCGGTGGTCGTGCGGAAGCTCGTCTATCTCTAAAAGATGGCAAAGCTGAAGACAAAACTCGTGTACGTCTTAACTTCCTAGGTAAAGTTGAAATCCAAGACGGCCTATACGGTGTTGGTTTCTACGAAGGCGAATTCACAACGGCTGAAAACGGCGGTTCTACTGATAACAACGACGGCGACATCACTAACCGTTACACATACGCTGGTATCGGCGGTGACTTCGGTGAAGTTACTTACGGTAAAAACGACGGTGCGCTAGGCGTAATCACAGACTTCACGGATATCATGTCTTACCACGGTAACTCTGCTGCAATGAAAATTGCTGTAGCAGATCGTTCAGACAACATGGTTTCATACAAAGGTCAATTCCAAGACCTAGGCGTAAAAGCAAGCTACCGTTTTGCTGACCGTCAAGAAGGTGTTGTTAATGGTTGTAACATCGGTGAGTACTGTGACAACGACGCTGATGGCTACTCTCTATCTGGTATCTACGCTATCGGCGACTCTGGCTTTAAGCTAGGTGCTGGTTACGCAGACCAAGCTGACCAAAACGAATACATGCTAGCAGCTTCTTTCCGTACTGAAGCGCTATACTTTGCTGGTACGTTCACAGATGGTGAACTAGCGAAGAAAGACGGTGACTACACAGGTTACGAATTCGCAACTGCTTACACGCTAGATAAGACTGCATTCACGCTAACGTACAACAACGCAGAAACAGATGGTGATACATCTGCTGACAACGTTGCAATCGATGCTACTTACTACTTCAAGCCTAACTTCCGTACGTACATTTCGTACAACTTCAACCTTATCTCTGAAGGTGACAAGTTCGGTAATGCTGACGGTGTAAACTTTGGCGCAACTAAAGTACAAGCTGAAGACGAGCTAGCTCTAGGTCTACGTTACGACTTCTAATTCTGATTATCTAATTGATTAATTAGTTAATTGAGAATCAAAACGCCCGCTCTCTAGCGCAACACCTATCATTTAAGGTGTTTAGATCGCACAGTGTAGCGAGTCTTACTAAAACGAACGGTCCTACCTTTGGGCCGTTTTTGTTTTTCGGGCAAAATATAACGTTTCACTCGCTCTCTCATAGCTCGCAGCTTTTTGGGAATAGAACCTGGAGAAGCGATAGCACACCACATTAGCTCATCTTGAATATCTCGAAGTGCCATCGTAAAGCTTATCCTAAGTGGTGAGACTTCTGCCTCTTTTGCTATTCGGCTAATCTCCAGACGGATTAAGTTATACGCGATAAGGATACCCCATACCTCTTGCTTTACACCCTCTACAGATTGACTGCGGAGCAGAATTTCATCTTCAAGCATGTCATGCTTAATCTCGCCATAACTCTTCTCGATTTCCCACCTTTCGAAGTACACGTCTAATAATGATTTTAAACTGTATTTTCTATCTGTTAGAGAAGTCAGCAGCCCTTGTATATGATTGGGTTGTTGTTCACCATCATCGGGGTATAGAGCCAGCCTCGCTTTCCACGTTTCCGGGAGGCTCGGGTCTTGCTTTCTAGCTTGTGGAGAGACTTTCATCTCTACAATCAGATCTCGCCCATCATCATCGAGTTGCTCGATGGTTTCATACTTCACATTCGACTTTATGGGCGTCATCCAGTGACTTGTCCCATGCTCTCGTTGCCAGTTAAGCATAAGCTCTGCGCTCAGGTAGCAACGGTCAAAAATGGTCAATGAATTCGGGACAGCTGATGAAATTAAATCTTTTGCATAGCTAATTTCACCTTTAGAACTTTCCCCAAAAGCCACATCATGAATAAGTCGACTCCGTAGGGATGTGAGTGCGCACATTCGAACGATTGGATATTCAGTGTGCCTGTCTTTTCGGTAGTAAACATATTGATAATGCTCAGCTAAGCTTGGGTTATCGTGCGTTCTAAACTGTGTGCCATCAATTGAAAATAGGCTCAAACCATTCCATTTATCACCCGCATCTTCCGACTGTGTCCAGTGCTTTGCTGTGATTGAGAATAATGACTCTAAAGGTTTAGCGGTGAGGCGCTTTCTCGCCTGGGGAATCGCACTAGGTGCAATAGACTCACCCAATGAGTTAGACAATTTGAGGTCGAGTTTATCGAGTACATCGGTAATCGGTCTATCTCGATAGAGACCAATACCAACGACTAACCATACAACAAGTTCGGCAGGTAACTTTCTACGACGCATACTCGCTTTGTTCGTTTCAGATAAAGCTTGGTTTATCCAATCTAGCGGAAGGTCTTTTTGGAACAAAGAAAGAGATTCTGGATTAGCAAAATCGTCAACATCGATTAACCAGTGTGACAGCATAAAAAATACCCTTAAACAGAAGTGCTTAAGGGTATTGTCAACCATCTGCAGGATCGTTCAACTGATCAGGAAAATGCTTAAATGATCAGTGTTAGCTCTCTAGCGGGCGTTTTTTATATCTGTATACTAAAAACATCAGCCATCCAAGAAAAAATCTTCTATGCGCCTTCTATCTACTCTACTTCTATGTGGCTTATCACTTGGTAGTTACTCACTTACCACTTTCGCCTACGCCCCTTTAAATAAACTGCCTGATGGCAGTAGCACAAGTCTAATCTTGGAATCCTTGAGTGGTGATTCAAATGAAATAAGCATCAACATTGATGGTTTTTATCCACCAGCCAGCACCTTAAAACTGGTCACCGCTTTGGCAGCAAAGTTGGAATTGGGGGATGACTTTCACTATACGACCAGCATAGCTCGTTCTAATAAAGATGTTGTGATCTCATTCAGCGGTGACCCAACGCTACAACGAGAGCAGTTAAAAAGGCTTTTAGCTCAATATGCTAAATCACAATCTAAAACTATTAACGGTAACCTGTATCTCGATAACTCAGCTTATACGGGCTATCAACGAGCGGTGGGGTGGCCTTGGGACATTCTAGGCGTTTGTTACAGCGCACCTTCTAGCGCGATGACGTTAGACAGTAACTGCGCACAAGCCTCTATTTATACAAAAGATAACGGCAGCACTCGAGTCTATATTCCCGCCCACTATCCGATAGACGTGACAACCATCGCAACCACCGTAACTCGCTCAGGGCAGAAGGCGACACAATGCGACTTAGAGCTCATTACCACTCCAGACAACGCTTACAAGCTCTCTGGTTGCTTAGTAGAGCGTAAGAAACCACTACCACTCAAGTTTGCGATTCAAAACCCCGAGCTTTATACCTATCAAGTCGTGACCTCACTGCTTAAAGAGCTGAAAATCCAAGTTAAAGGCGATGTGATTGTTGGTAAAAAAGCTAAAGCAGACAAAACTACGTTAGTCGCGAGCCACCATTCTGAAAAGCTTCCTGAACTGCTCGATACCATGTTGAAGAAATCAGACAACCTAATCGCAGACAACCTGACCAAAACACTGGGTGCAACGTTTTATGTCCAGCCTGGTAGTTTCAATAACGGCACCGAAGCGATAAAACAGATATTACTGACCAAGGCCAACATTGACCTAAACAAAGCACAGTTGGTTGATGGCTCAGGGTTATCGAGGAATAATCGCATGACCTCGCAAACTATGGCTCAGGTTCTGCGTTACATCTGGGATAACGACAAACAGCTCAACCTGATTGAGTCTATGCCTATATCTGGCACTAATGGAACGCTCAAGTACCGTCAGAGTATGAGAAAAGCACCAATCCAAGGTAATATTATTGCGAAAAGTGGGTCTTTGTACGGTAGCTACAACATGGCAGGTTTTGGTTTAGATAAAGCGGGCAATCCAAACTCTCTGTTTGTACAGTTTGTCCGTGATTACTTCCCTAAAGAGCAAGATCCAGAAAAACCTGTAGAAGCACCAATCACCCAGTTTGAACGAACTTTCTACAAAGGTGTGGTCGAACTCAGTCAAACACAAAGCAAATCTAAGTAATGTTTAGCTCTCTGTAAGCTTCTACTTAAACAATAAAAATGGCGCTGAAGATCGTATGATCTTCAGCGCCATTTTTGTTTCTAAGGTGTTTTTAGCTATTTTTATAGGTGCCTATTTTTATAGGAGCTAAGCGATACCGAGGAATGAGTTAACGACTGTAAAATAAATCCACATCCCTGAAATATCGACTATTGAAGCGAGGACTGGGCTCACCAGCACCGCAGGATCTAATTTGAATAACCGAGCAACAATTGGCAATCCAGCACCTAGCACGGTTGATATTGTCACTTGAATAAACAGAGCGACAGCAATCGCGTAAGCAATCATATTAATGTCGTAGCCACCCGTTGATTGGTTGTCACTGAACAGTAAGATGCGGCCTATCATCACCAAGGCAATCGCAAGTGCTAAGCAAATCGCGACTCTAAATTCTTTCCAAAGAACGTTCGCCCACTGGCGTTTCTTCAATTCACCAGTAGCTAGAGCTCTGATGACCAAAGTCGCCGCTTGTGTGCCTGTATTACCACCCGCAGCAGCGATTACCGGCATATAGATCGCCAGAAGTACTAGCTGGCTAAGAATGTCTTCATACTGAGCAATGATAAGCCCAGAGACAATACCCAGCAGCGCTAATGCAATAATCCAACCGATACGTTGCCTAACATGGCTAAGCACTCCAGTTGAAAGGTAACCCTGTTGAGGTTCAACCTCTGAGTAGATCAGCCCTAGTTGGTGAGCTAGATGTCGAGAGCGCTTCTCAAAGCCCTGCTCTTCTAGCTCACTAAGTAAAGTCTGAATCGTACTAAGAGAGCATTGCCCAAGTACTAACACCGCATCTTCAAGTGGCATACGGTTCAAAAGGTTAATTTGTTGCTCACGTCCGTACTGTTGAAAGGCATTAGATACAGCTTGGATGTCTTTCTCTGAGTACAGAGCTTCAATAGATAAAAAAGTGTTGTTCATTACCGTCATGGCGAATCTCCCGATTGGCAAAGGTAACGACCATCAAAACAAATAGCTTATAGCGAGTACACCAAGAGCATTTAACTCGTGTATCAAGAGCGTATAGCCCGTATATCAGGAGCGTATAGCTAAGCGCACCAAGAGCTTAAAGCGCTAATGTGTCTACTTGTTAGAATCTAGTGTGTGGAAAAGAATGAGGGGGAAAACAAAGATACCCTACCTGAACGGCAGGACAATAGATCAATACCGAGACAGGTTATTCTTCTCCATTCAAACTAGGAGGATGGTCGGTATTGTTCATAAAAATCTCCAGAATTACTGTCAATATGACAGCGCGCATAGTGTAGCAATGCACGTTCAAAAACTTCGTCAACTTTGTGTCAATAAAAAAGGCATCCGTGGATGCCTTTTGTTCAATTATTGATGTGTATTATTACTTAATAGTAATACGAGCAAACTTACGCTTACCTACTTGGTAAACTGCAGTACCTGCTTCAGGTACGAATTTGCTGTCTTCAATCTTCTCGCCTTCAAGCTTAGCAGCACCTTGCTTGATCATACGCATCGCATCAGAAGTAGAGTTTACAAGACCCGCTTCTTTTAGAACGTTAGCAATCGGTAAGCCTGCTTCGAATTCAAATTCAGGCATTTCGTCTGGTACTTGATTCTTAGCAAAACGGTTAACGAACTCTTGCTCAGCCGCTTCTGCATCCGCTTCACTGTGGAAACGAGCAATGATCTCTTTCGCTAGCAGTACTTTAACGTCACGAGGGTTTTTGCCCGCCTCAACGCCAGCTTTCAGTTCCGCAACTTCTTCAAGTGGACGGAAAGACAGTAGCTCGTAGTAGCTCCACATTAGATCGTCAGAGATAGACATGATCTTACCAAACATCTCGCTTGGTGCTTCGCTAATACCGATGTAGTTGTGCGCAGACTTAGACATCTTCTTAACGCCGTCTAGACCTACAAGTAATGGCATCATCAGTACCGCTTGTGGTTTTTGACCTGCTGCTTTTTGCAGCTCACGACCCATTAGAAGGTTAAACTTCTGGTCAGTACCACCAAGCTCAACATCACTCTCTAGTGCAACAGAGTCGTGACCTTGTAGAAGTGGGTACATGAATTCGTGGATTGCGATCGGTTGACCACCAGCGTAACGCTTTTTAAAGTCATCACGCTCAAGCATACGAGCAACAGTTTGGTTAGAAGCAAGACGAATCATGCCTTCAGCGCCAAGCTCAGATAGCCACTCAGAGTTGAAACGAATTTGCGTTTTCGCAGGGTCTAGAATCTTGAATACTTGCTCTTTGTAAGTTTCAGCATTCTTCAATACGTCTTCACGGCTTAGCGGTGGACGCGTTGAGTTCTTACCCGATGGGTCACCAACCATTGCAGTGAAATCACCGATAAGGAATGTCACTTCATGACCAAGCTCTTGGAAAGCACGAAGCTTGTTAAAGATAACCGTATGGCCTAGGTGGATATCTGGAGCAGTTGGATCGGCACCCAGTTTAATGCGTAAAGGACGACCTTCTTTTAATTTAGCAATCAGTTCGTCTTCTGGAATCAGTTCTTCTACGCCACGTTTGATCTCGGCTAGTGCAGCTTCAATACTCGCCATTCTTGTTCACTCCCACAGATTTGGCAAAAATATAATAATTAGACATCTTACTTGAATAGCGATGTATTTTGAAACCAGTTACACTATTCCGTCGTCTATTTTCATAATATTTACTGAACGAACCGGAACATGTTGTCTATTTTTGCACGCCTTCCTATTTTGCACCGGGCTTTTATCGCATTTTTTAGTGCCGTAATTTTCGTCGCGATTTTCTTACTACCCGATGTCAGCAGTTTACGTGACGATACGGGCGCTTTAGTGGTTGGGAAACATTACCCACTCACGATCAATGCATCGGCGCTTGTGAGTTCGAGTGATGCTCCGCCAACAGCTGTGCTTAGCTGGGAGAGATATACCGTTCGTTCAGGTGAAAGTACCTCGGTTTTATTCGAGCGAATTGGCCTCTCATACCGCCTGTTAATCACCCTACTCAATACCAACAATGATATTAAGAAACAGCTATCAAATCTAAGACCTGGCGACGTATTACAGTTCGGCTTCGATGAAAACAACGACCTTATTCAATTAAAACGACAACTTAGTGCGTTTGAAAGCTTTAAGATCACTAAGTCTGGTGATTCATTCTCCTCTAGCCTCGACAAAAAAGAAGTGGCCTACCAATACAATTATGCCGAAGCCAACATCACCTCTAACTTTTGGAATGCAGGTGTCAGTGCAGGCCTAACTGCAAACCAAATTATGGAATTGGCGGGGATCTTCGGTTGGGATATCGATTTTGCATTGGATATTCGTAAAAATGACAGCTTCAAAATCTTGTATCAAGAGAAAGTAGTAGAAGGTGAAGTGATTGGCCGCGGTAAGATTATGGCGGCTGTATTCAAAAACCAAGGTGATTCGTTTACTGCGGTATTGGATGATAAGAGTGGCAACTATTTCGATGAGAACGGTCGCGCAATGAAGAAAGCCTTTCTACGCTCACCGATTGATTTCCGTCGTGTAACATCGAATTTTAACCCAAACAGAAAACACCCAGTAACAGGCAAGGTTCGAGCTCATCGAGGTACAGACTACGCAGCCCCTGTAGGTACACCTATCTGGGCGGCCGGTGACGGCATCGTTCAGAAATCAGGTTACAACCAATTTAATGGTAACTACGTGTTCATTCGACACAGCAACACCTACATCACCAAGTACCTGCACATGAAGCGACGCATGGTTAAGGCTGGCCAGCGCGTAAAACAAGGCCAAACCATTGGTACCTTGGGTGGTACAGGTCGAGTGACGGGCCCGCACTTACACTATGAATTTTTGGTCAATGGTGTACATAAAAATGCGCGAACCGTGAAATTGCCTCAATCTAAGTCGTTAACAGGTAAGGCAAAAGCAACATTTATTGCGAACTCAGAGATTCGACTGAATAACCTTGAGCGATACGGCCAGTTGCTCGCGACTAATTAGATTACTAACGACCAATTAGGTTAAAAACCCTATAAGCCAACGAAAAGAGCGCCCACCAAGGCGCTCTTTTTTATTTCCGTCGAACCTGTACTTATCGTTCATCGTCGTTGCTTTGGAGTATATCGGGTTTATTATCTCGCCCTAGCATCAGCAAACAGGGCGTCAGCACCAAGGTTAGTACCGTTGCAAATGCCAAACCTCCAGCAATAGCCGTAGCGAGTTGCGACCACCATTGCGTACTCGGTGCACCAAACTCAATTTTTTGGTTAATCAAATCGATGTTCATCTCCAACACCATAGGCATCAAGCCTAAAATGGTGGTAACCGTGGTCAGCATTACTGGCCTTAAACGCTGAACTCCCGTTCTGAGAATCGCATCTCGCTTCTCCAAGCCGCGCTTTATCAGTTGGTTATAGGTATCAATCAACACGATATTGTTGTTTACCACAATTCCGGCCAATGCAATCACCCCAATACCAGACATCACTATACCAAACGGACGTTGGAAGATAAGCAAACCAACAAACACGCCAACCGTTGAGAACAACACCGCGCTAAGAATCAAAAATGCTTGGTAGAAGCTATTAAATTGAGTAATCAGAATCAAAGCCATTACCGCCAAAGCGACTAAGAAAGCACTTTGTAAGAAAGCAGAAGAATTTTCTTGCTCTTCATTTTGACCTCGGATACGGAACTCAACGCTACTCGGTAAGCCCAACTCGCTTAACGCTTGCTCGATCTTCGGCAGTTCAAGCGCAAGGTTATAGCCCTCTTCCATATCCGCCATGATATTCACCACACGCTTTCCATCAAGACGCTTAATCGTGTCTTGCTTGTGGTCGGGAATAATCTGCGCGAAGTTGGTAATCGGAACAAGACCAGCCGGTGTTTTGACTCTTAACTGGTCAAAGCGGCCAATGTCTCTCTTATCATTCGGATAACGCACTAAGATATCGACCTCTTCTGATGAATCATCAGGAAGGTAATCACCGATCTTTAATCCATTAGTCACAAACTGAACGGTATTACCCACCAAGGTAGCATCAGCCGAAAAACGCGCAGCATCATCTCGGCGAATATCCACCTTCCAGTCGATCCCGTCTTTGCTTGCAGTGTCGCTGATATTGGTCAGTGCTTGATTACCATCCGCCCAGTTTCTGACGATCTTTGCCGCTTGATTAAGCTGCTCTGGCGTCTTGGCCGAAAGCTCAATCACTAAGTCATTCTCAACCGGAGGCCCTGCATCTGGAAACTTATATTCAATCTCAACACCAGCGTATTGATCGGTTTGCACCTTTAACTCTTCAATGATCGCCTTAACACTGCGGCGGTATTGCCAATCAACGGGAGTAATCGATATCAAACCAATCTGGTCATCACCGCCAGTACGTGTGTAAACCGTGTCAAACTCATCATGATTGAGCATCTTTCGTTCAATATCGCGCATGATCAAATCTTTTTCTTGAATAGACAGATCACCATGAGATCGAACTTTAACGTTGAAGAATGGAGGGTCAACCTCTGGGAAAAACTCTGCACCGAGCCCTGCCTTTGAGTAGGTAAAACCAACTGCGATAGATAATACAATCGCACTAACAAGAATCTTAAACGGATGTTCAATAGCAATCGATAGTGTCTGGTAATACGCTTTAGTTAAACCTGTTGCTTGTGAGAAGTCACCATTGTGTAGTGCTACCATTCGAGCTTGGTTTTTAGGGGAAACGTATTGAGGTTTACCGATCAAGCCGCCTAGAACTGGAACAAACAGCAACGCCATAATCAATGAAGCAGTTAACGTGGCAATCAATGTTAATGGTAGGAACTTCATGAACTCTCCCGTCACATCTGGCCAAAACAGTAACGGAGCAAACGCAGCTAAGGTCGTTGCCGTTGATGCCGTTATTGGCCACGCCATACGTTTCGCAGCATCTCTGTAAGCGGCTTTACGCCCTTCACCTTCTTGCATTCGCCTGTCGGCAAATTCGGTAACCACAATTGCGCCATCGACCAACATACCCACTGCCATGATCAAAGAGAACAGCACCACGATGTTGACGGTTAGACCAAACACAGACAACACCAACAATCCCGTGAGGAACGATCCAGGAATTGAAATTCCGACCAATAGAGCGGTTCGAACACCAAGAATGGCGATGATCACGATCACCACTAAAATGATGGCGGATAAGATATTGTTTTGCAGATCGTTGAGCATGATCTTCACATCTTTAGATTCATCCCAAGTGTATTTGACCAAAAGGTTATTTGGCCATTCAGCTTGCTGCTGAGCACCTGCCATTACTGCCTTGACTAGCTCAACGGTTTCAATGATGTTTTCACCCGCTCGCTTCTTTATATCCAAGACAACCGCGGATTTGCCATCTAAACGGGCAAAGCTTTCAGGATCTCGAAACGCTCGGCGAACCGTAGCCACATCGCCAAAGGTCACGACCTGTTTACCATCCACTTTGATTGGCAACTCAAGTACGTCTTTTAAGGAGTTAAACACAGAAGGGACTTTGACAGAAAAACGCCCGTAACCCGTATCAACAAAACCGGCCGCTACTACTCGGTTATTCAAGGCGATCAGGTTATAGATATCCGCTTGATCTAGGCTATAGCTTTCCATCAATAACGGATCAACGATGATTTCAACGATGTCATCACGATCGCCTGCAATATCCACTTCTAGAATTTGGCGATAGCTTTCTAATTTATCTCCAACCTCTCGCGCAATTTGCACAATGGTACGTTCGGGAACAGTACCAAATAGCACAACAGACAAAACTGGTTGTTCAGATGCGAGTGTTACTTCATTTACGGTCGGTTCATCGCTGTCTTCTGGCAACTTGGGTTTGGCCAAATCGACAGCATCGCGCACATCCGCCATCGCTTTGGTAAGATCGACGCCAACATTAAACTCTAACACCACAGAGGCGTGCCCTTCTGCTGCGGTTGCTGTCATCTCTTTTACGCCTTCGATTGACCTAAGCTCTTGCTCAATAGGTCGAACCAATAAACGTTCTGCATCCGTTGGCGAGATCCCTTGGTGCCCGACAGAAACATAAATAATTGGGATGGTAATATCGGGGCTCGACTCCTTGGGTATCGTAATGTAAGTCACTGCACCTGTGACAAGAATTAGCGCCAATAACGAAAGCATTGTTCGTGCACGAGACAAAGCTGCATCAATAATTGAATACATCTGCTATCTCCTACTCAGCTTTCTCTTTAGAAAGTTCAGTACTTTGCTCGATAGCAATCACTGAATCACCATCACGTACAAAGCCTTGCCCAACCGTAATGATATCAACTTGTTGGCCTAGCCCAGTAAGCCAGACTCCATCTTGTTCTGCCTTTACTAATTGGATGCCCACAAACTTCACCATTGGTGAGTCACTAGCAGAGACCAAGGTTTTGACCCCGAGGTTACCCGCCTCATCCAATGCCAGCATCGCCGGTGTTATCTTGATTGCGTCTCTTGTTTCTAGATTGAGGGTTACTTCAGCACTGACACCGGCAGGTAACAGACCATCGGAGTTATCGATTTCAATCTCAATTGGGAAGGTATTGGTTGAGGCCGAAGATATTCGAGAGACGTAACGCAGCCGACCTTCCGCTTCTTCTCTTCCTAACAAACGGACCAAAGCAGATTGATTGACTAACAGGTGTTGGATATGGCGCTCACTGACATCAGCCTCAATAACCAGAGGATCAAGGTCAATCACGCCCGCGACTGGATCGCCAACCCCAACGAAATCACCCAATTCGACCATCAAATCCTGAACCACACCCGAAAAAGGCGAGGTAATTACAGTATTTTTTAAAGCCAACTCCGCATTGCGCATTATGGCTTTTGCTTCAGTTAAGGATGCCTCAGCGGTGGTATAAGCGATCTCACCTTGCAACCCTCTTTTCTTCAAAGACTGCGCTGCTTTGAATTCTTTTTGCTTCAAACGATATAACGCAGATGCTCGCTCCAGCTGAATCTCTAAGTCGCCTTTATCAATCTGAGCAATGGCTTGCCCTGCTTTAACCATATCGCCCTTAACAACATTCAATCTGACAATCTTGCCCGCGACTTCTGCACCTAGACGAGCATGCCGATCGGGCGCCGTTCTTCCATAGAGATCAATCGTTTTAAAGGTCGGGGATGAGGTGAATGTTTGAAAGGATACCTTTGCCAACGGAATTTCTGTCGACTTTTTTGCCGGCGACTCTTCCGCTTGCCCGACTCCTAAGCCAAGCCAGATCGACAATAAAATCACAAGAGCAAGTGAAACTAACCAAGGCTGCGTGAACTTTTGAGAAAGCGATGAGCCAGAAAAGTGAGTAGACATACCAAATCCTTTTGTGCCATGTGGTTTAGGTGTGCGATTTTATTGCACAACGTAATGTACAACATCCTGATGCACAAAGAGTTACCTTAACAGAGCAACACCGATCGAAGTTGGACGCTATCGACAATTTAAAAAACATGGCGTTTACTATAATTCAAACTGATGAGATAAATATTACACATCGAAATTGTAAATGTTTTTATAAGCTAAACGAATTGAATAGATTAGCTTACTCTCTGTTTTATATAATGATTTTCTTATAAACAAAAACGCCGAACATAAGTTCGGCGTTTACAGTATTTCCAAGATAACTTTTAACTCAAGTTAACTTTCGGGCCAGCCTATACGCTAAATGATGCGCCACAACCACATGTTGTTGTTGCATTAGGGTTGTTTACAAAGAAACGTGCGCCTTCTAGGCCTTCAGTGTAATCAACCATGCCGCCCATTAAGTACTGTAGGCTCATAGGGTCAACAACTAGCGTTACACCGCTGTTTACAATCGTAGTGTCGCCATCATTTACTTTTTCATCAAATGTGAAGCCGTATTGGAAGCCACTACAACCACCACCTGTAATGTATACACGCAGTTTTAGTTCTGGGTTTTCTTCTTCAGCAATTAGCGTTTGTACGCGGGTAGCTGCTGCATCAGAAAAAGACAATGGGATATTTACTTCGCTCACGACAACCTCTCTTACCTGTGTCAAAAACAACATGATACAAATCTAATTCGAGACCATAGTTGTTGAGTATTTTCTTATATTCTGATGATTATCTAATACCTGACTGAAACGTTCAAGTATTCACCACCGGATCGGTCCTTTTACTGCTGTAAACTCGCTAATATCTAACAATTAAAACGTGTAACCACACAAAACAACCAGATTCGGGTGATTATCTGGGCGAAAGCATTCCTACTTGGATTGTGGATAGGTACAATGCGTGCCAATTGGTCCGACAGTCAAAAGAGGATATATCAATGACCAAATCAGCAGAGCTATACGAAAAAGCACAGCAAACTATTCCTGGTGGCGTAAACTCTCCAGTTCGTGCATTCAATGGCGTAGGTGGTTCTCCAATCTTCGTTGAACGCGCTGACGGCCCACTTATTTTTGATGCTGATGGTAAAGCGTATATCGACTACGTTGGCTCTTGGGGTCCAATGATCCTTGGTCACAACCACGCTGTTATTCGTGATGCTGTGATTGCAGCAGCTCAACGCGGCCTTAGCTTCGGTGCTCCAACCGAAACTGAAATCAAAATGGCTGAACTTGTATCTGAGATGGTTCCATCGATGGAACAGCTACGTATGGTGAGCTCAGGTACAGAAGCAACAATGAGTGCGATTCGTCTAGCTCGTGGTTTCACTGGTCGTGACAAAATTCTTAAGTTTGAAGGCTGCTACCACGGCCACGCAGACAGCCTACTTGTAAAAGCAGGTTCTGGTGCACTGACTTTAGGTCAACCAAGCTCTCCTGGCGTACCAGCTGATTTTGCGAAACTAACACTAACAGCAACCTTCAATAATCTAGATTCAGTTCGTGAAATCTTCGCAGCAAACAAAGGCGAGATCGCTTGTATCATCGTAGAGCCAGTAGCGGGCAACATGAACTGTATCCCTCCTGTCGAAGGCTTCCACGAAGGTCTACGTGAAATCTGTGACCAAGAAGGTGCATTGCTAATCTTTGATGAAGTAATGACAGGTTTCCGCGTTGCTGAAGGTTGTGCTCAGGCTTACTACAACATCAAGCCAGACCTAACGTGTCTTGGTAAAGTGATTGGCGGCGGCATGCCAGTGGGTGCTTTCGGTGGCCGTAAAGATGTGATGCAATACATCGCACCAACGGGCCCTGTTTACCAAGCAGGTACGCTTTCAGGTAACCCTGTGGCAATGGCTGCTGGCTACGCATGTTTGAACCTTCTACGAGAAGAAGGCAACGAAAAGCGTCTAGCTTCAAAAACTAAGCAGTTGGCAAAAGGCTTCAAGCAACTTTCTGACAAGCACGGCATCCCAATGCTAGTTCATCAAGTGGGCGGTATGTTTGGTTTCTTCTTCACAGACCAAGAAACAGTAACCTGCTACGAAGATGTAACTAAGTGTGATGTAGAACGCTTCAAGCGCTTCTTCCACCTAATGCTAGATCACGGTGTTTACCTTGCACCTTCAGCATTCGAAGCAAGCTTTACTTCTCTTGCTCATGGTTCAAAAGAACTGGATGCAACACTAGAAGCGGCTGACCGCTCTCTTGCGATCATTGCTGCTGAAAGTAAATAATCGAAAGCACTTTATAAGTCGCTAACCGATTGAATTTAGGGCTGCATTAGATGTAGCCCTTTTTTATACATCGCGTTCATTAGCCACAAATATGACAGTTTTTTAGCCGTCAATTAAGGCTAAAGCTGAACCAAAAGCGATTAACGTTCCCAGAAAAGAAAAACCAACAGCATCAAGGTACCAAGGAACATTCTGAACCAAGGGATCTCTTTTTTTATTTGCTGTTCTTCGTCTTGGCATTTCTTATCTTTATTACAGCACCCCATAATCAAAACTCCTCATTGCTAACTCTCTGTTTTGCAGCCATTATAAACTCAGAACGCAAATATAGAGACCATTAACGTGTCAGAAAAACTCAAAATCAATACTAGCCACTGGGTGATCATCATTGCCCTACTTGCGGCGGCTTATGCTTGTTACTTGCTTATAGAGCCGTACGTCAACTCAATCGTGATGGCCTTTATCATTTCACTATTGATGTTCCCAATCCATGAGTGGCTTGAAAAGAAGATCCCTAATAAAGAAAACGTCGTTTCGCTACTTTCATGTGTAATCTTGACCTTTATTATTGTTATCCCTTTATTAGCCGTGTTTGCAGCGATTGTGCAGCAAGGCTCTTTGTTTTCTCAAAACACCTACCAATGGGTAACACATGGCGGCATTCAAACTCTATTTGCACACCCTTTGGTTGTTAAAGCCTTGTCGTTCGTCAACAACTACCTACCTTTTGACAACATTGATCCCCAATCCATCGCACAGAAAGTCGGTGAATTTGCGACCAGCTTCGGCTCAAAACTGGTTGGTATCAGTGCAAAAATCCTTGGTGATGCGACCAATTTCTTGATGGATTTCTTCTTGATGCTGTTTGTTCTGTTCTTCTTATTAAGAGATCACGACAAAATCATCAGTGTGGTTCGTCATATTCTGCCGCTGTCTCGTAGCCAAGAAGACAAACTTCTAACAGAGATAGAGCAAGTATCTAAATCAGCAGTAATGGGCTCATTCTTAACCGCCATCGCGCAAGGTTTTGCTGGCGGTTTAGGTATGTGGATTGCTGGTTTCCCAGGTCTATTCTGGGGCACTATGATGGGCTTTGCCTCTTTCATCCCAGTTGTGGGAACCGCATTAATCTGGATCCCAGCTGCAACTTACTTGTTCCTAACGGGTGATACCACGTGGGCAATTTTCCTAACGGTTTACTGTGTGGCGATCGTTGGTTCAATTGACAACCTTCTGCGTCCGCTGCTAATGCAAGGCAGCGCAGGCATGAATACCCTAATGATCTTCTTCTCACTGTTAGGTGGTATTCAACTGTTTGGCCTAATTGGTCTTATCTACGGCCCACTGATTTTTGCGATTACCATTGTCCTATTCAACATCTACGATGAAGAGTTTAAGGACTTTTTAAACCAGCAAGACAAGAGTTAATCAACGGTTCGACAACTTGGTTGCCGAACGAGTATTAAACACTTCAAGCTTTGGGCGGATTATGCGAAAATCCGCCCTCATTTTTTGCTAACGATTCAACAGAGTGTCCTATGTCAGCTTATATTGCCCCAAGCCAGATTGCTCAACGCCAACTCGCCTATTTTGAAGGCAAACATGTTTTAGTTGCAGGTGAGGCAGAAGACTTGTTCCCTGTTGAGTTAGCCAAGCATTGTGAATCTGTATCTGTATTCACCTCTAATTACAGCTACTACCGTCAGCTTGAAGGTTATAGCAGCATCCAACGCTTTTACGGTTCAGAGTTTACCGAAGAGACCGAAGCTGACTTAGTGATGCTGTACTGGCCAAAAGCCAAAGCGGAAGCAGAATTTTTGTTGGCGATGCTGTTTGCCAAGCTAGGCAAAGATACCGAGATCGTCGTGGTTGGTGAGAACCGTTCAGGCGTGAAAAGCATCGAGAAGATGTTTGCTCCTTACGGCAAAGTCGTTAAATACGATTCAGCACGTCGTTGCTCTTTCTACTGGGGTCAATGCTTCGAGCAACCACAAGCGTTCAACCTGCAAGACTGGTTTAAGACCTACACAGTTAACATTGATGAACAACCTCTGACGGTAAAAAGCCTGCCTGGCGTCTTCAGTCACGGTCAGTTCGATGTTGGTAGCCAACTTCTGTTGGATACCCTGCCAAAACTAAAAGGCAAAGTACTCGACTTTGGCTGTGGTGCAGGCGTACTGGGCGCAGTAATGGCATCTCGTCACCCTGATATCGATCTAGAAATGTGCGACATCAGTGCATTTGCCGTCGCATCAAGCCAAGCGACCCTCGAAGCGAATGGTTTAACGGGTAAAGTCTTCGCTTCAGATGTCTATTCTGATACTGCAGAAGACTACCAGTTCATCATCAGTAACCCACCATTCCATTCAGGTTTGGACACTAGCTACAGCGCGACTGAGACCTTACTTGCTCAGGCTCCTAAGCATTTGAAGCGTTCTGGTGAAATGATTATTGTTGCGAACAGTTTCTTAAAATATATTCCAATTATTGAACAGGCGTTTGGAAAATGCGCGACTCTAAATAAGACCACTAAATTCGCGATCTATCACGCAAACAAATAACCTATCTAGCACAGCGCAGGGTCATTATCTGCGCTGTCTGCTCATGTTTTTGTCAAAATTCTATAAAAATGAGCTTTTGCACACGCTTTAAATACCACTTACTTGTCAAAGTAAAAAAACTCGTTAATTTCGTTAAATTGGAACCCGTTAATTCTATTCTCTGTACTTGTTTTCGCCCCTTTTAGCAGTACATCAAAGGAAAGTAGTACCCAATTTATGTTTAGATTCTATCGTAAGCAGAAGTTTAAGCGCCTTCAAAATACCCTAATGTTGGCATTTCTTGTCCTCAGTATTACACCAGTGACACTTATCGCGATATTTTTCCTCCAATCGCACAGTCAGGATCTTCAGGAACAAAGCACCTCACACCTTGTTTCGGTTCGTGATACTAAGCAGCAGCAAATTGTCGATTACCTGCAAGCTCAAGAATCCCAAGTCATGGGCTTTGTTCGCTCAGAATTGGCCAATGCCAGTGGCGGACGCTTTTATGGTTTGATCAACGCCTTCCAGCGTCTCGGTTTAGATATTGACGAGGCACGTAGCAATGCTCAGCAACGCTACATCCAAGGCTCCGGTGATCAAATTAAAACATCGATTCTTCCAGAATCCAGCAGCTTTATAGGCAGTGAACGTTATCGTCTGCTGCACAAGCGCTACCATAACGCTTACCTAGAGCTGCTTAAACGCTCCGATTTTGACGATATCTTATTGGTTGATATTAACGGCAATGTGGCTTATTCGGTGTTTAAAAATGACGATTACGGCACCAATTTGCTGACTGGAAAATACAAAGATTCAAATCTCGGTGTTACCTTTCAACGCTTAGCAAAAGACGTAAAAGACAAACGTAAATCCAACGAAGATTACACGCCCGTTATTGTTTCCGACTTTAAAGACGAAGACGGAAAACAAACCGCATGGTTAGGTGCGCCTATCGTACAACAGGGCTATCTACACAGTTATGCGATGTTTAGACTACCGATTAACGGCATTACTAAGCTGATCGCCGATTTAAATAAGCGCTCAAATATTCAAACCCTTTTGGTTGGTGACGATCACTTGCCTCGCAGCCTTGCGCACTCACAAGAGTCGATTAATTTGAGTTTGGATGTTGTCGATAAGGCACTTGCCGGTGAAACAGCCGTTGGGACGTTTGATAACACTCAAGATCAAGCGATCATCGCAGCCTACACTCCTATTGATCTTAAATACGCAACATGGGCTTTGGTCGTGGAACTTCCAGAAAAAGAAGCCTTTGCTCGTATTCATCAGCTAGAAAAGATCTTCGTGATCGTTATGCTAACAGCGATCATTCTTGTATTTGTCGCATCGCATTATCTGTCTAACTTTATCACTTCCCCACTACTTAAACTGACGTGGGCTGCCGAGAAAGTCTCGGCGGGAGATCTTGATGAAACCATGATCAATACCGAACGCAAAGATGAAATAGGTCGCTTGGCGGTGAGTTTCGAAAGAATGCAGCGATCGATTCGTGACAAAATGCAGCTGATCAAGAGCCAAAACGATGAACTAGAGGACAACCTTAAGACCATTCAAAAGCAAAACGAAGAGTTGCAACTGGCCAATAAACTGAAAGATGAGTTCTTAGCCACCACCTCACATGAATTGAGAACGCCATTGCATGGCATGGTTGGTATTGCTGAAGCGCTGATATCTGGTGCCAACGGCCCTATTCCTGCCAGCCAGAAATACCAACTGGATATCATCATCAATAGTGGTCAGAGATTGGCAACATTGGTTGATGATCTTCTCGATTATCACAAAATGCGTTATGGCAGCTTGGACATTAAAAAGTCAGCGGTTGACCTGTCGGCTGCCACCAGCTTGGTACTTGAGTTATCTCATCACCTGTTAGGTAACAAACCAATCCGTATCATTAACCAAGTGCCGAGTGATTTAGGGCTCGTTTCATCCGATCCTCAACGACTTGAGCAAGTCATGTATAACTTGGTTGGCAATGCTATCAAGTACACATCCGAAGGCAAGATTGTTATCTCAGCAAGCGTTATCGACGACAACATTCGTGTACAAGTTGTCGATACAGGTCAAGGTATCCCAGCAGAATACCTTGAACACATCTTTGAACCACTGATTCAAGCAGGCCAAGATTCAAGTAACTATCGCCAAGGTGCAGGGCTTGGGTTATCCATTAGCCGTCAGCTCATTGAACTAATGGGCGGCTCGTTGTACGTGAGTAGTCAACCAATGCTTGGGACAACCTTCAGCTTCACATTACCTCTAGCTACCCAACAAGAATTGGATAGTTACAATGAATCAGGGAGCTACTCACACTTCCAAGCGCCAGATTTAATTGATAACTCTCAGCAAGAAAACAGTGTTATCAACGAAGACCCTAATGGTCCGTTGTTAGTGATTGCTGACGATGAGCCAGTCAACCTGCGCGTGCTAGACAGCTTCTTAAAATTGGAAGGTTACCGAGTTCGTACCGCATGTGACGGCCCTGAAACCATTGAACTGATTGAGAAAGAGAAACCAGAGCTACTTCTGCTCGATATCATGATGCCAGGTATGAGCGGCTATCAGGTTTGTGAAGCACTTCGTAAGCGATACGATCATGCACAGTTACCAATCATCATGCTAACGGCACTCAACCAAGCAGAAGACCGTGTTCGAGGTTTCGAAGCAGGTGCCAATGACTACTTATCTAAACCGTTCAACAAACAAGAACTGGCCGCTCGAATTACAGCGCATCTATCAGCAAGTAAAGCCGAACAGAGACGCCTTGAAAACGACCAACTGCAACTGGAACTCAAGCATAGAGCTATGGTTGAAGCTAACCTGTTGGAAACTCAAGGTCGACTGCTAGAACAACTAGAATCAGCCCCTGAAGCCATTATATGTATTCGTGATGACCAACGTATTCGCTTCGCCAACGAAGCGGCAGCGAAACTATTTAGACGTGGACAAGAACAACTCAAGCGTTCAATGGCCGACGAGATAATCGCGCCTAAATATCTTAAAGTGGAACAAGCCCATTACTGTGGTGATATTGATATCTACATAGATGACACACGTCAGCGCATACCAAGTGATATCCTTAAGCTACCTGAAGGCTCAGGGCTCGACACAATGTATATCTTTAATGTGGGTGGTGGTGTTAACTCAAACCGAGTTAATAATCTTGAAACCGCGGTTGAAGCACTTTCAAGCTACGCCTTTGAAGGTGACAAAGATAAACTACAACAGCTCAAGGAACTTGGCGGTGAGTTTACTCGCCTTGCTGATAAAGCGAGCGGTGAAGGTAAAAACAAACAAGAACTGATGCGTGAAGTACTAGTCGATGTCATGACTAATGCCATCATCTACTGGGAGTCTGTTACTGGTGAAACCAAGTTTGCCTTCGCAGAGAAAAGTGGGTTGTGGCGCGTCTATTTAGACCGCAGCACCCTGCAAACTCGAACGCTAGACAAATACCTACGCGTCGAAACCCTACCGAAAACGCCTCGCTGGCGAACGGTACTAAGCTCAATCGAATTCATACTTGAGCACTGTAAAGAACAAACACCAGAAAGAACTCATATTGAGATGCTAAGGGATAAACTACAGAAACTACTGACTAGTTAACCTTGAAGTAAGATCACAACACTGTGAATCATGGAGCCCACCTAGCGTGGGCTTTTTTGTGAGTATCATTTGCGATAAAGCACAATAACGTCTATTCAAATACACTTCTTTCACGATATTAAACAAGCAAAATGACACGTTACTCAAGCTTAAACAATCACTAGTTCAACCGCTATTTTTAAGCTTATTCTTGGCTGAATTTCACTATTCCCCTACTCTTTGTTGCAGTTTGAGAAGCGAGTCACAACAGAACGGCAGATTTAATTTTCTAGAGAAATTTAACGTAAAATTAGCAAGTGACCAAGATCTACAATTACATCAAAACCAAACAACCCCCTATAATAAAATGAACCTCAAGTAAGTAAGTACTAACAATTAAGTATCACTACAAATTCAACTGCGAGTCACATCACTCTAACAATTGCGCGCAAAAAACCATCAATCCGCCCTATTTTGACGTTAATGACGTGGGGTTGTGTGTTTTTAACGTTTTTGACGGGAAACGAGTTTGATTAATTCATCGATAAGGTGTTTTCTTACTCCTGCCAAAGGCCTACAGGCCACTCTTACCACTTCTCAGAATCAACGATGAATCTGGAGCAACGAAGAAGAGGTAGGCCTTTAACTAGAGTGTGTATCTACTAAACAATTAGCAACAGATAACATTCAATCCATTAGCGAAATGAAAGCAAATAGTAAGGAACAGCTATGCTTGCCAATATAAAAAAAACAGCACTAGCAACAGCAATTATTGCAACTGCTACTACAGGTTTTGCATCAGTAGCAACTGCTGCAGAACGCAGCGAACTGACCGTTCACCCGAAAGAGTACACTACATTCGTACGTAACTTTAACCCGTACCTTGGTGCTACTAACCTACATACTACAACTGACTTCATGTATGAGCCGCTAGTAGTATTTAACGAAATGCACGGTAACACTCCAGTGTTCCGTCTAGCTGAAAACTTCAAGATGTCAGATGATCTGATGAGTGTTGTTTTCGACATTCGTAAGGGTGTTAAATGGTCTGATGGAGAAACTTTCTCTGCTGATGATGTTGTTTTTTCTTTCAACCTTGTAAAAGAGAAGCCAGAGCTTGACCAGTCTGGTATCAACTCTTGGGTAACTTCTGTAGAAAAACTGAACGATCACCAAGTTAAGTTCAGCCTAACAGAAGCAAACTCGAACGTACCTTATGAGATTGCTAAAGTACCAGTAGTACCTAAGCACATCTGGAAAGACATTAAAGACCCATCAACTTTCACTAATGAAAATCCAGTGGGTTCTGGTCCATTTACAGAAATCGATACGTTTACAGCTCAACTTTACATTCAGTGTGAAAACCCGAACTACTGGGATGCTGACAACCTAGATGTTGACTGTCTACGTGTTCCACAAATTGCGAACAACGACCAGTTCCTAGGTAAAGTTGTAAACAGTGAAATGGACTGGACATCTTCTTTCGTTCCAGATATCGACCGTACATACGCAGCAGCTAGCCCGAAACACCACTACTGGTACCCGCCAGCAGGTACACAGGCATTCATCGTTAACTTCAAGCACCCTGATGCTGCAAAGCATGAAGCATTGAGCAACGTTGAATTCCGTCGTGCTTTCTCTATGGCTCTTGACCGTCAAACTATCATCGATATCGCATTCTACGGTGGCGGTACTGTGAACGATTTCGCATCGGGTCTTGGTTACGCTTTTGAAGCTTGGTCTGATGAAAAAACTCATGACAAGTACAAAGGTTTCAACACTTACAACGCTGAAGGCGCGAAGAAGCTTCTTGCTGACGCAGGCTTCAAAGATGTAAACAAAGATGGTTTTGTTGACACTCCATCTGGCAAGTCTTTCGAACTAATGATTCAATCGCCAAACGGCTGGACTGACTTCAACAACACAGTTCAACTAGCGGTAGAACAACTGAACGAAATCGGTATTAAAGCGAAAGCTCGTACACCTGACTTCTCTGTTTACAACCAAGCAATGCTTGAAGGTACATACGACGTAGCATACACAAACTACTTCCACGGTGCGGATCCATACACTTACTGGAATAGTGCTTACAACTCATCACTACAATCTGGTGATGGTATGCCTCGTTTCGCTATGCACTTCTACAAAAACGACAAGCTGGATGGTCTCCTAAACAGCTTCTACAAAACAGCTGATAAGAACGAACAGCTAGATATTGCACATGGCATCCAGCAAATTATCGCTGCAGACCAAGTAACAATCCCTGTGATGTCTGGTGCTTACATGTACCAATACAACACAACTCGATTCACTGGTTGGTGGAACGAAGAAAATCCAAAAGGCCGTCCAAACATTTGGGCTGGTATTCCAGAGCGTCTACTTCATGTACTGGACCTAAAACCAGTTAAATAAGTAATCGTTCAATCTTTGCGGCGTAACCTCTTACGCCGCTTATAAAAATCCCCACACTATCAATTGAAAGTATGGCGCTAGTCGTCAGGGGATTTTTCGTTCCAAATTTCGCTAGGAGCGACCTGAATCCAGAAACAGGGAAACAATCTGGGTGAGTAAGGTGTGAGTTATGGGTTATTTTTTAAGACGTTTGTCATTTTATTTTGTCGCGCTATTAGTTGCAGCGACGTTAAACTTTATTATTCCAAGAGCAATGCCTGGTGACCCAGTTACCATGATGTTTGCGAACGCTTCTGTTCAAGTTACTCCTGAACGTATTGCTGCAATGAAAGAATTATTAGGCTTCGTTGATGGCGGCTTATTAGTTCAATACGTGGCGTACATGAAGAACATTCTTAGCTGGGAGCTTGGTACATCAATCCAATTCTACCCACTTTCAGTAAATACACTGCTGGGTGGTGCATTCGGTTGGTCGCTTTTCTTAGCTGGCACAGCGGTTATTCTTTCTTTCTCTATTGGTTCAATCCTAGGTATTTTCGCAGCATGGAAACGCGGCAGTAAATACGATGCATTTGTAACTCCAGGGATGCTAATTCTCCAAGCTGTTCCTCAAGTTGTTATTGCCATGATTGCGCTGTTTACTTTCGCAATCGGCTTGAAATGGTTCCCAACCGGCTACGCCTATACCGCAGGTACGATTCCGGATTGGACAAGCTGGGCATTCATTAAAGATGTCGCTTTCCACGCCTTCTTACCTTTGCTATGTGCATCTATTGTTCAGATTGGTGGCTTCCTAGTAAACATGCGTAACAACATGATCAACCTGCTAGCTGAAGACTACATCACCATGGCGAAAGGCAAAGGCTTGAGCGAAAACCGAGTAGTATTCAACTACGCAGCTCGTAACGCGATGCTACCAAGTGTGACGGCACTTTCGATGTCACTAGGTATGGCAATCGGTGGTCAGTTGATTATCGAAATCATCTTTAACTACCCAGGTCTTGGCAGCGTACTTTTCAACGCAATTAACGCTCGTGACTACCAAGTACTGCAAGGTCAACTGCTTATCATGACGCTATTCATGCTGTTCTTTAACTTAGTTGCAGACATGCTTTACGTTGTTCTTGACCCTCGTCTTCGTAAGGGTGGTAAATAATCATGAAAGATATTCTAAAACTCATTTGGCGTAACCCGATGGCCCTAACAGGCGTCATCATCCTAAGTATTTTTATTCTTGGTGCTATTGCGGCTCCATTGATCACAAAACATGTTCCAGACAAGCGTACAGGTAATCCACACGAATACCCTGGCTTCGTGGTGAAGTCTGCACAAACTAACCCTGATGGCTGGGTTGCTCAAAACCTAGCAGACGATCGTCGTACGTTGATAATGTCTAAGAAGGCTGACCACGTACTGGGGACAACTCGTATGGGTCGTGACGTTTGGTCACAAGTGGTATACGGCGCACGCGTATCTCTTGCTGTAGGTTTTGGTGCAGGTCTTACCGTATGTTTACTTGCAACAGTGATCGGTGTTTCTGCGGGTTACTTTGGCGGACGTGTCGATGATGTTCTGACAGCCGCAATGAATATCATGTTGGTTATTCCTCAATACCCATTACTGTTCGTAGTTGCAGCCTTTATCGGTGAGGCAGGGCCACTCACCATAACCTTGGTTATCGGCTTTATGTCCTGGGCTTGGGGCGCTCGTGTTGTTCGTTCCCAAACCTTAGCACTGCGTGAAAAGGAGTTTGTAAAAGCCGCTGAAGTTCTGGGTGAATCTTCATTCCGTATTATCTTCGTAGAGATTCTTCCAAATCTTATCTCTATCGTTGGCGCGAGCTTCATCGGTTCGGTGATGTACGCAATCATGATGGAAGCAACGATTTCGTTCCTAGGTCTTGGTGACCCGAACACAATCAGCTGGGGCATCATGCTTTACAACGTTCAAACCTCTTCATCAATGCTGATTGGCGCTTGGTGGGAACTATTGGCTCCTTGTATCGCACTGACACTACTTGTAACTGGTCTTGCTCTACTTAACTTCGCTGTCGATGAAATTGCCAACCCGCAACTGCGTTCTCACAAAGGCATGAAGCGTTGGAAGAAATTAGCAGCACAAGACAAAGAAGAACGTGAACCAGAACTACCACCACAAAATGCACTTTGGAGCGGAGATAAATAATCATGTCTGAACCACTAATTTCTATCCGCAATTTATGCGTGGATTACATCACAGAGTCTGGCGATGTTCGTGCGTGTAACAACGTAAGTTTCGACATTGCTCCAGGTGAAGTATTTGGCCTAGCTGGTGAATCTGGCTGTGGTAAATCAACCGTTGCTTTCTCTCTTATGCGTCTACATAAGCCACCCGCTTACATCAGTGGTGGTGAGGTTATCTTCAATGGTGAGAACATTCTTGAATACAGTGATGACCGTATGCAAGCGTTCCGTTGGAGCGAGATGTCGATGGTATTCCAGAGTGCGATGAACGCACTCAACCCTGTATTACCAATGGAAGAGCAGTTCTGTGACGTAATTATGCGTCACACCAACATGACTCGTGAGCAAGCTAAGCAACGCGCTGAAGGTTTACTTGAAATCGTAGATATTCACCCGAGCCGATTGAGTGACTACCCTCACCAATTCTCTGGCGGCATGCGTCAGCGCTTGGTTATTGCTATCGCGTTAGCATTGAATCCAAAGCTGATCATTATGGATGAGCCAACGACCGCGCTTGATGTGGTTGTTCAGCGCGAGATCCTACAAAAGATCTATGCACTGAAAGAAGAGTTTGGCTTCTCGATTCTGTTCATCACCCATGATTTGTCATTGATGGTCGAGTTCTCTGACCGCATCGGCATCATGTATTCAGGTGAGCTTATCGAGGTTGCTAATGCTCAAGATATTCTAGAAAACCCTTACCACCCTTACACCAAAGGGCTGGGTAGTTCTTTCCCTCCACTAACAGGGCCAAAGACAAAACTAGCGGGCATTCCGGGCAACCCTCTGAACTTGTTAGAGATTCCTGAAGGGTGTCGTTTCCAAGCTCGTTGTGACCGTGTACATGAAACGTGTACCAAGGTACCAACCAAGCTGCGTTCTATCGACCCGGGGCATTTGTCTAACTGCCACCTGTACGGTGACCCAATAGTACAAAGGAAGCTATAGCTTGCACGCTGATTCAGCGTGAATAACGAATAAGGCGGTTCGACCACCGAAATGCAAGCAAAGCGAATAAGGATTCTGGAGACAATTATGAGCAAAGATTTCGGTCAATTATTGGTAGAAGGCAAGAATGTCGTAAAAGACTTCCCAATAAGCAGTACCACAATTCAAACCCCAATGATGCGTGCGATTAACGACGTGTCATTCAAGATGTACAAAAGCCGCGGTCTAGCGGTGGTTGGTGAGTCTGGTTCAGGCAAATCAACAACAGCAAAAATGATCGCAAAAATGTACGCGCCTTCGGGCGGTACAATCGAATACAAAGGCCGTGATATCCAAGAGATCTCAAGCAGAAAAGATCTTATGCATTACCGTGAAGGCGTGCAAATGGTATGGCAAGACCCGTTTGGTTCCCTGAACCCAACACATAACATCTTCCACCACATTGCTCGACCATTGTTGATCCACAAAAAAGTATCTCCAGGTAACAAGAAAGAGTTACAGGAGCGTGTGTACGATCTTCTAGAGCAAGTTGGCTTAGTACCACCACAAGCAACGGCAGAGAAGTACCCTCACCAACTCTCTGGTGGTCAGCGTCAACGTGTCAACCTAGCTCGTAATATCGCAGTAGGTGCAGAAGTTGTATTAGCCGATGAACCTACGTCAATGCTTGATGTATCGATTCGTGCTGGTGTTTTAAACCTAATGGAAGAGATGAAATTTGAGAAGCAAATGTCTCTTCTTTACATCACTCACGATATCGCAACCGCTCGTTACATCGCTGAAGATCTTTCAGTGATGTACGTAGGACACATGGTGGAATGGGGCGATACCGATGACGTTATTGCTGACCCTCAACACCCTTACACTCAGCTATTGGTTTCGGCAGTTCCAGATCCGAAGAAATCGATCCACGAGAAACTGGCAGGTAACAAAGGGGAAATCCCTCTTTGGACACCAGTCTCAGCTGGTTGCCCATTTGCAGGTCGTTGTACTCATGCAATGGATAAGTGTAAAGAGCAGTTACCAGGGGTTACGCAATTAGCCGATAACCACTTTGTACGTTGTTACCTACACGAAAGCTAAGCAATAAATGCCCGTTAGGGTCTGCGGACCCTAACTATTTATCCTAAAAAATTTCAGGTACCTAGCCATAAGAAACTAGGACTTTTGGAGAGTATTGATGCTGTTATTGACCAACCATATTGGCTACGAATCCACGGCTCCAAAGCAGGCTATCTTACAAACTAAGAAAGCTCGCTTATCAAGTACGACTGCATTATTAGTGTGTGCCGACAACCATATTACCGTGGGCAACTTTGATGTTGTAAAACAAGGCCGCGTAGCAAACTGGCATCAAGGACAATTATTCACAATCGATTTCAGTTCATTTACCGAATCCGGTCGCTACTACCTGCGCTTTGATAACCTACGTTCAGAAGTGTTTGAGATTGGCAACAACCTACTAATGAACCACACGTTTTCTGATGTGCTTCATTACTTTAAGTCACAACGCTGTGGCGGTATTTTCGACAAAAAAGATCAACAGGCACAAATTCTAGGCACTGACAGATACGTCGATGTCCATGGCGGTTGGTACGACGCATCGGGTGATGCGAGTAAGTACTTTAGCCACCTGTCTTATGGCAACTACCTTAATCCTCAACAGATTCCTATGGTTGTTTGGAACATGCTTAAAAGCGTGCGCTTAACCAACAATAACCCTGACTTCCCAAAATTCTCCATGACTCGCCTGACGGAAGAAGCCCTATTCGGTGCCGACTTCTTAGTGCGCATGCAAGACGCGGCTGGATACTTCTATATGACGGTATTCGATAAGTGGAGCAAAGACATCAATCAGCGCGACATCTGCGCTTATGCCACTCAAGAAGGCCATAAATCAACGGACTTGCAAGCGGGCTATCGACAAGGTGCGGGCGTTGCTATCGCCGCATTAGCTGCTGCATCTGAACTTGAAACCTCGGGCAGTTACTCGAGCCAAACTTACCTTGAAACTGCCGTTAACGGTTATTGGCACCTAAAAGAACATAACCTGCAGTACCTAAACGATGGCGAAGAAAACATCATCGATGAATATTGTGCCCTACTCGCTGCAAATGAACTGTACCGAGTAACAGAAGACGAGCAGTACCTATCAGAAGCAAGAACTTGGGCGAATCGCTTGATCGCTCGTCAGCAATCCGATGACTCATTTGCCCACTTCTGGTCGGCCAACTCTGATGGCTCTCGCCCTTATTTCCATGCTGCAGAAGCAGGCCTTCCAGTGATTGCTCTGTGCGAGTACATCGACAATGAAACCAATGCAGTTCTGAAAGAACAAGCTCGCACGGTTGTTGAAAAAGCCTGTCAGTTCGAAATCAATATTACCGACAAAGTCATCAATCCATTTGGCTACCCAAGACAGTACGTTAAAAATGTTGATGGTGATAAGCGCGATGCTTTCTTCGTTGCTCAGAAAAATGAAACGGGCTATTGGTGGCAAGGCGAAAACGCACGTCTTGGTTCAATCGCAACCATGGCGTACTTAGTTCAACCACATATTCAAGATAGCGAACTTCAAAAGCGTTTAATCCAGCTTTCACAAAACAGCCTTGATTGGATCTTAGGTCTCAACCCATATCACATGTGTATGCTCGATGGTCACGGCCATAACAACCCAGATTATCTACCACAGCTTGGCTTCTTCAATGCAAAAGGTGGTGTCTGCAACGGCATCACGGCTGGGTTCGAAGATGAACAAGACATCGCATTCAACCCACCAGCACAGAAAGACGACATGCTTCAAAACTGGCGCTGGGGTGAGCAATGGATCCCCCATGGGGCGTGGTATTTGCTCGCGACCGCTGCGCAATTCAATTACCTATCGCAACGTAAGGAGCAATATTCATGACTATTTACTACGTAGGTATTGATGGTGGTGGCACTTCTTGTCGTGCGCGTATTCGTGATGACCAAGGCACACTCATTGGTGAAGCAAAAAGTGGCAGTGCCAACATCCTTTTGGGTGTTGATGTTGCGATGAGCTCAATTGTTGATGCGATTACTCAAGCGGCACAACAAGGGCAACTCGACTCAAATCATTTTTCCAATATACATGTCGGCCTTGCACTGGCTGGCGCTGAGCAAAAGTCGGCATGGTTCGATTTCATGGCTCAACCACACCCTTTCGCAAGTATGACGCTCAACACTGACGCTTACGGTGCTTGTATTGGCGCCCACAATGGCCAAAACGGCGCGATCATGATTGGTGGTACAGGTTCATGTGGCATCTACCTAAACAACGGCGAACAACATGTGGTTGGCGGTCGTGAATTTCCAATTTCAGACCAAGGTGGCGGCGCAGTGATGGGCCTTCGCTTAATTCAACAAGTCCTGTTAGCAGAAGACGGTATTCGCAGCAAAACCCCACTGACTCAACACGTGATGAACCACTTTGACAATGATGTTGATGCGATCGTGGCGTGGTCAAAAGGCGCCATTCCAAAAGACTACGGTCAATTCTCGCCAGTGATTTTTCAACTCGCTAACGAAGGCGATGAGCTGGCTATCGAGATGCTCAAGCAAACCGCAGCTGATATCGAAATGTTTGTGCTAGCACTTCATCGCAAAGGTGCAGACAAGGTATGCCTGATGGGCAGTATCGCTGAGCGCATTCTCAACTGGCTATCACCACCAGTACAACAATGGATCGTTGAACCTCAATTTGACGCTATTGAAGGCGCATTGATGTTTGCCGGAAAACCACAACACAACTTGTATCAACAGGCTTAGCAGGGAAGTTATATGAATTATCGCATCGACTTAGCTGTTCTTTCTGAACAAAAAAATAACTGCCGATTTGGCCTTACGGTACATAACTTAAGTGACCTCGACGTAAAAGATTGGTCACTGTATTTTGCCTTTGACCGATTCATCCTTCCGGAGAGTCTATCTCAAGGTGAACTGACTCAAGTTGGAAGCTTTTGCTCGTTCAAACCAAGCTCTCCGGTGTTAAAGGCGAACAACCACTACTACCTTGAATTCAGTATTCAAAGCGCCCCATTTCGCTTCTATTCTGATGGCCTTAATGATGCATTTATCCAATCACATCATGATGGAGAAACATCGGTACTGCCTGTCGCGATATCACCGATTTTTTTGGCTTCGCCATACCGTGAACGCAACCAAATACCTGAAGTTAACGCTGCTGAAATTGCATTAATTCCTCAGCCAAATCAGATCGAACTTCAGCTAGGTAGCTTCGCACTAAGTAGCGAATGCAAGATTGAGGTTCAATCTCAACTTGCTGATAAGGCGTTATCTTGGCTGCAACAAGAATTGCTCTCTACCTTTGAACTGTCGATTTCGAATGAGCTTTCAACTGAATTTTCAAAAGACGAAAGCGGCGACATTCTATTTCGCAGCAACCCGACGTTAGACGAAGCCGAGTACAAGCTCACCGTCACGGCACAACAAATAATGGTTGAATCAGGCAGCCAATCGGGCTTCACACACGCTGTAGCAAGCTTGATTCAGTTGGTACAACAACTGGATGCCAAGAACTTCTCTGTTCCATGTTGCAAAATCGTCGATCAGCCTCGTTTCAAATACCGAGGCATGATGCTGGATTGCGCTCGTCACTTCCATTCAGTGGAGCAAGTGAAACGCTTAATCAACCAACTCGCGCACTACAAGTTCAACGTCTTTCATTGGCACTTAACCGATGATGAGGGTTGGCGAATTGAGATCAATAGCCTACCTCAACTTACTGAAATCGGTGCTTGGCGTGGCCCTGACCATGCACTAGAACCGCAATACACACACCTTGCTGACAACTATGGCGGCTTCTACACGCAACAACAGATTCGCGAAGTCATTGAATACGCAGAGCAGCGTAGCATCACTGTAATCCCTGAGATTGACATCCCAGGTCACTGCCGCGCCGCGATCAAATCACTGCCTGACATGCTGGTAGAACAAGCTGACACCACTCAATACAAGAGTATTCAGCACTACAACGACAATGTCCTAAACCCTGGCTTGCCAGGCACTTACCAATTCTTAGATGCGGTTATTGAAGAAGTCGCAGAGCTATTCCCCAGCGAATTGATTCACATGGGTGCAGACGAAGTACCACCGGGTGTGTGGACTAACAGCCCTGCAGCTCAAGCTCTGATGAAAGAGCATAAATATCAAGACAGCAAAGACTTACAAGGCCACCTATTCCGTTATGCCGAGAACAAACTCAAGCAACTTGGCAAGCGCATGGTGGGCTGGGAAGAAGCGCAACACGGCGACAAAGTCAGTAAAGAGACCATCATCTACTCGTGGCTCAGTGAAGAAGCAGCAGTGAATTGCGCTCGCCAAGGCTTTGATGTGGTGTTGCAACCGGCACAATTTACCTATCTCGACATGACCCAAGATTATGCACCGGAAGAACCGGGCGTCGATTGGGCTGCCGTTATCCCATTAGAACAAGCTTATAACTACGAAGCACTTGCTGAGATATCCGACACCGACCCAATTCGTAAGCGGATCCGCGGAATTCAGTGTGCTCTATGGTGTGAGATCGTCACCAACCAAAAGCGTATGGATTATATGGTATTCCCAAGAATTAGCGCTTTATCTGAAGGATGTTGGACACATAAAAACAACCGAAACTGGCTAGATTACCTATCTCGCCTAAAGGGGCATCTGCCATTACTCGACAGACTCAATGTTGATTATCGCAACCCTTGGAAAGGTCAATAAAACAAACCAAAGCGACACTCACATCGAGCGGTTGCTGACTCAAATTAAGGTGCTCAGTCAGATAAGACTCAGCATCACTATTTAAAAATTAGCTGCATAGATGCAGTTTGTTAAAAAGGAAATGACAATGAAATACGGCTATTTCGATAACGACAATCGCGAATACGTCATCACTCGCCCTGATGTACCAGCACCATGGACCAACTACCTGGGTACTGAAAAGTTTTGTACCGTAATTTCGCACAATGCGGGCGGTTATTCGTTCTACAATTCTCCGGAATACAACCGTGTTACTAAGTTCCGTCCAAATGGCACCTTTGACCGTCCAGGACACTATGTTTACCTGCGTGATGATGAGACGGGTGATTACTGGTCTATCTCTTGGCAACCAGTGGCAAAAAGCCTAGATGAAGCGAACTACGAAGTTCGTCATGGTCTGTCATACTCAAAGTTCAAATGTGAATACAGCGGTATTACGGCAACCAAAACGCTATTCGTTCCTAAGGGCGAAGATGCAGAAGTTTGGGATGTCGTACTGAAGAACAACACCGACAAGCCAAGAACCATCAGCACATTCTCATTTGTTGAGTTCTCATTCAGCCACATCCAATCGGATAACCAGAACCACCAGATGTCTTTGTACTCTGCGGGCACGTCTTACCAAGAAGGAGTGTTGGAATACGACCTGTACTACAACACCAACGACTTTGAAGGCTTCTACTACCTAGCATCAACCTTCTCTCCAGACAGCTACGATGGTCAGCGTGACAACTTCCTTGGCATGTACCGTGACGAAGCAAACCCAATTGCCGTTGAGAACGGTAAATGTTCTAACAGTGCTCAAACTTGTTACAACCACTGTGGTTCTCTGCACAAGCAATTTACGATTCAACCGGGTGAAGAAGTTCGCTTTGCTTATGTACTAGGTATAGGTAAAGGCAACGGTGAACGCCTCCGCGAGAAGTACCAAGACACAGCAAACGTAGATGCGGCGTTCCAAGGCATCAAAGATCACTGGGACGAGCGTTGCAACAAATTCCAAGTTAAGTCGCCAAACGAAGGCTTAGACACCATGATCAACACGTGGACGCTATACCAAGCGGAAACCTGTGTGGTTTGGTCACGCTTTGCATCATTCATCGAAGTTGGCGGTCGTACTGGTCTTGGTTACCGTGATACTGCGCAAGATGCGATCTCAGTGCCTCATGCCAACCCACAAATGACCAAGAAGCGTATTATCGACCTGCTTCGCGGCCAAGTGAAAGCGGGCTACGGTCTACACTTGTTCGATCCTGACTGGTTCGATCCAGAGAAAGCTGACGTTGAACCTTCAAAATCACCAACGGTTGTTCCAACGCCGTCAGATGACGACAAGATCCACGGCATTGACGATACCTGTTCTGATGATCACTTATGGATCGTACCTACCATCATCAAGTACGTGATGGAAACCGGTGAACACGATTTCTTTGACGAAGTGATTCCATACGCAGATGGTGGCGAAGCAACGGTTTACGAACACATGAAAGCCGCACTTAACTTCTCTGCAGAATACGTAGGTCAAACAGGTATCTGTAAGGGTCTTCGCGCAGACTGGAATGACTGTCTGAATCTAGGTGGCGGTGAATCTTCTATGGTTTCATTCCTACACTTCTGGGCTCTTCAAGAGTTCTTAGACCTGGCTAAGTTCCGCAATAACGATGCTGACGTTACTAAATACACTGAAATGGCAGCTAACGTTCACGAAGCGTGTGAAACGCACCTTTGGGATGACGAGGGTGGTTGGTACATCCGTGGTCTAACTAAAAATGGCGACAAGATCGGTACCGCTCAACAAGCTGAAGGTCGAGTTCACCTTGAATCAAACACGTTAGCGGTTCTCTCTGGCGCGGTATCTCAAGAACGTGGCGAGAAAGCAATGGACGCAGTTGATGAGAACCTATTTTCTGAATACGGCCTACACCTAAACTCTCCATCATTCGCAACACCAAACGATGATATCGGCTTTGTAACTCGCGTTTACCAAGGCGTAAAAGAGAACGGTGCTATCTTCTCTCACCCGAATCCATGGGCTTGGGTAGCAGAGGCGAAGCTTGGCCGTGGCGACCGTGCGATGAAATTCTACGATGCGCTTAACCCTTATAACCAAAACGACATGATTGAAACACGTTACGCGGAACCATATTCGTACGTGCAGTTCATCATGGGTAAAGACCACCAAGACCACGGCCGTGCAAACCACCCATGGTTAACAGGCACCTCGGGCTGGGCTTACTTTGCGGTAACCAACTTCATTCTTGGTGTTCGCACCGGATTCGAAGGCTTAACTGTAGATCCTTGTATCCCGACTGATTGGCCAGAGTTTGAGGTCACTCGTCAATGGCGCGGTGCAACTTACAACATCACGGTGCAAAACCCTAATGCAGTAAGCAAAGGTGTAGCCTCTATCACTATCAACGGTGAGTCAGTTGAAGGTGCAATCCCAGTACAAACAGAAGGCAGCGTGAATGATGTTGTCGTTGTTCTAGGCTAGTCACGCAATTTAACGAACAGCTCCGGTCTCAAGTCTTTACAGGCTTGAGACCGTGAGACTAAAAGGATTTTCTAATGATTAAATTTGGTACCGGTGGCTGGCGCGCTTTCATTGGTGAAGAGTTCACCAGAGACAATGTTCGCTTGGTGGCACAAGCGCTCGCTAACATCATCAATAATGAAAATGCCGCAAAGAACGGGTTTGTGATCGGCTATGACCGCCGATTCCTTTCAGATAAAGCAGCATGTTGGTTTGCAGAAGTACTTGCGGCGAACAACATCAAAGTAAGCTTCATTGATAAGTTCGTTCCAACACCTATCGTGATGTTCCAAGCGAAAGAGATGGGCTGCATCTACTCGGCATGTATTACCGCATCTCACAACCCAGCAGACTACAACGGCATCAAAATCTTCATTGAAGGTGGACGTGATGCTGATGAGATCATCACCGAGAAGATAGAACAGCAAATCGCAACATTGACCAGCGAAGACGTTATACGAGTTGATTTCGAGCAAGCGTTAAACGACAAAGAAATCGAGATCATCAACCCGATGAACGACTTTGTTGATTCAATCATCAACTTCATCGATATCGAGTCGATCAAGAAAGCTAACCTACGCGTGCTGATTGACCCAATGTTTGGCGTAGCGAAAAATGCTTTGCAGACAGTGCTGATCAACGGTCGATGTGATGTCGACGTCATCAACGATGGCAAAAACCCAGATTTTGGTGGCTTGATGCCATCACCAAATGCCGCAACGCTCTATCGCTTGAAGCACTTAGTTGCAGCAGAAGGCTATGACATAGGTATTGGTACTGATGGCGATGCCGATCGTCTGGGTATTATTGATGAGAAAGGTCACTTCATTCACCCTAACGAAGTACTACTACTGCTTTATTACTACTTACTGGAATACAAAGGCTGGAAGGGCTCTGTCGTTCGTAATATTGCCACCACACATCTACTGGATAAAGTAGCTGCGGATCATGGAGAGAAGAGCTTTGAGGTTCCTGTAGGCTTTAAGCATATCAGCTCTCAAATGGAAGCTGATGATTCTCTAATTGGTGGCGAAAGCTCAGGTGGCTTAACCATTCGAGGTCACATCAAAGGTAAGGATGGCGTATTTGCATCAAGCTTGCTGGTTGAGATGATCAGTGTGACAGGCAAGAAGCTGTCTGAATTGCTTGATGAGATTTACTCTAAATATGGCTATGCCTACACCGCAGAAGGCGATTGTAAGTTTAAACCTTCAGAGAAAGAAGCGCTCTACACTAAGATCTACGTCGAGAAGCAACTACCTGAATTTGAATACGAAATTGAAAAAGTTAGCTATGAAGATGGTGCAAAGGTGTACTTCAAGAATGGCGGCTGGGTCATTGCTCGCTTCTCAGGAACAGAGCCGTTACTACGAATTTTCGCAGAAATGGAAGATAAATACACTGCAGAACATGTTCTTCAAAAAGTAAAAGACTTCCTCTCTCTATAGGCTTATAGAGTGCAGCAGCTTTGTATGGGACTTAACATATCACTGCCTTGTTAAAGCCTATTGATGAAGAACTTTTGCCCAGTACTTTTAATTAAGTTCTGGGCTTTTTTATGACTGAGCTTTATTTACAGGAATGGGAATGACGAGAAATCGTTAAAACGCCAATACGCCTTTTGTATCTACTTTTACGGTTACCGGCATACCCATTTCAAGAGCCTCTGAAGAGGTTGCTAATAACTTCTGACCGTTCGCTTCAATCACATAACGACAGTGGTCTCCCATGAACTGCTGTTCTAATACTGAAAGGTTACTGTCTACATCATGAGTAGCCACGATATGTTGAGGTCTTAACAACAACGCACATTCAGCCCCCACTTCGATCTCGGTTTGCGCCTTGGCCTCAATCAAACCTAAGCTTGTTTCAAATTCGTTATCTGAAATACGTTGTGCATTCAAGTAACTTCCGCCACCTAAGAAATCAGCAACAAACTTGCTTGATGGGTGGAAGTACAGTTCTGACGCCGAGCCGTATTGTTCGATGACACCATGATTCATTACTGCCATCTTGTCAGCAAAAGCAAACGCTTCTTCACGACTGTGAGTCACAAAAATAGCCGTCACACCCTGCTTCTTAAAGATTTTACGAATCTGAGAAATCAGCTCATGACGTACTTGGGTATCAATGTTAGAAAACGGTTCGTCCAATAGCAGCAGGTCTGGCTTATATGCCAAAGAGCGCGCAATCGCGACACGTTGCTGTTGTCCACCAGATAGCTGATGAGGGTAACGATCGCCAAATTGGTCAAGGTGTACGAGCTCAAGCATCTCTTGAACTTTCGCAGTCTTATCTTGCTCAGACATATCGCGTAGACCAAATGCCACGTTCTGACTCACGGTGAGGTGTGGAAACAGAGCATAATCTTGGAAAATCATTCCAATGTTACGCTGCTCTGGCGGCAACCAATTCGCAGCGTCATCAATAACTTGGCAATTCAAGCTCATAACGCCACTACTCAATGGAAGCAGACCTGCAATCGCTTTAAGCAGCGTCGTCTTACCACATCCACTGGCACCAAGCAGACAAACAATTTCACCATGCTCAACTTCTAAAGAAAGAGATTCCAAAATGGTTTGGGAATCATACTTACAAGTCAGATTTTTAATTGATAATGCACAACTCATTAGTGTTTCTGCTCCAAGGAACGGTTTACGATGATCAGTGGGATTAAGCCTACCAATACTAATAACACAGCAGGCATAGCTGCTAATTCAAGGTGTTCATCTGACGCATAGTTATAAACATAAGTCGCGAGCGTTTCGAAATTAAAGGGACGCAGCAGCAATGCTGCATTTAGCTCTTTCATTGATTCGATAAACACCAATAAGCCTGCAATCAGAGCACCACGCTTAATCAAAGGTAGGTGAACACGGCGTAACATCTGGTTGGTATTACACCCCATTGTTTTAGAGGCCATATCCAATGAAGGTGATACTTTACTTAGGCTACTTTCGATACTACCAATAGCAACAGCTGAAAAACGCACTACCATTGCAAAGATAAGCGCAAACATGGAACCAGAGAAGATCAAACCAGGTCGTCCCCACTCCATCACTTTAGCGATGTCATTGACCAAGTGATCCATAAACAACACGGGTACCATCACGCCAATCGCTAGAACGGTGCCTGGAACAGCATAGCCCATTGAAGCAAACCTCATGTAAGCCAGGTTTTTCTTACCAGGGCTCACACGTTGATTAAAATTCACAATCAACGCAACGAGTACACCAATAATCGCCGCGACAACAGAGACGTAAAGACTATTAAGTGCATATTCTCTGAATTCTGGTGTCCAACTTTGAGCGAAATACTTGTAGGCATAAATGATCAATTGCGCGAGGGGGAATAAAAACGCTATGCACACTAACCCCCAACACCAAAACAGTGACAACCACTTTTTCCAACCGATTAGTTCATAACGAAAATCTTCGCGGCTACTAAATTGATTTTGAAATAACTTTTGTTTACGACGGCTGTATCGCTCGGTGCTCAATAAGAGAATGACAATCACCAACATGATTGCCGATATTTTTGCAGCGGCTGTTAGGCTCGAGTAGCCCAACCAAGTATCGTAAACCGCTGTCGTTAGTGTGTTAACAGCAAAGTAGCTTACAGTACCGAAGTCACCTATGGTTTCCATCGCAACAAGAGACAAACCGACCGCCATGGAAGGACGAACAAGTGGAAGTGAGATACGACGAAAGCTTTCCCAGGGAGAGCACTTCAACAAGCGAGCAGATTGTAATAGGGAAACGTTTTGCTCCATGAAAGCCGCACGGCAGAGCAAATAAATATAAGGGTAAAGAACGAGAGACAGAACAATAATAGCGCCTGATAAGGTTCTAATGTCGGGGAACCAATATTCACTAGGTCCCCACCCCGTCAGTTCTCGTAGCAGGATTTGAACAGGGCCAGCAAAATCAAACCAGTCGGTAAAAATATAGCCCACAATATAGCCAGGCATTGCCAATGGCAGCACCAAAGCCCATTGCAAAACACGCTCTCCAGGAACACGACACATTGCCATGATCCATGCAGACGGAATACCGAAAATCAAAGACAGGAACATGGTTCCTATGACTAAAACCACCGTATTGTAAGCATAGGTGGGCATTACTGTAGACATAAGATGAGAAAATAGCTCATCCGTTTCTCCAACAGCAGTCGTAAAAATCGCCAAGATTGGTAAAACAAGCAGTACAGCGATTATTCCGCTACTGGTGTTCCATAAATAATTCTTTTCTTTCATCGCCTAACTACAATGAGGCTTAATGAAATACATATGCATTTGCAAATACATCTCATATCCTTTTAATGGTGGGGGTATTTATACCCATATACCGTAATGACTTCAAGGTGAGATACTCATAACTCAATGGATCAAGGGAGAGCTTTGTATCAAAAAGTGATTTCTCCAAAAACAAACAACCCCAAGGAGCCGAAAATAGCCACTTGGGGTCATAATTTTATGCGGGCCGGAGCCTACAATAATAAATTATAGATCGAACTTAACTTCATCTAATAGCTTGATTGCCGCCGCATGGTGGTTTGCAATTTCATCTAGAGAAATAGTATCTGCTTTGAACTCACCCCACGAAGCAACAAGCTCAGAAGGTTTAACGTCTGCTTTCACTGGGTATTCGTAGTTCACTTCTGCGTACATGCTTTGTGCAGTGTTACCAGATAGGAATTCCATCAGCTTAACGGCATTCTCTTCGTTTGGAGAGTATTTAGCCATTGCCATACCAGAGATATTCACGTGAGTACCCGTTGTCTCTTGATTAGGGAAGTTAATGTAAACAGAGTCAGCCCAAGCTTTTTGCTCTTTATCATTAATCATTTTACCTAGGTAGTAACTATTACCAAGAGCAACATCACATAGACCTTCTTTAATCGCTTTAACTTGTGCACGGTCGTTACCTTGAGGCTTACGTGCTAGATTTGCTTTTACGCCTTCTAGCCACTCTTTCGTTTCAGCTTCGCCTTTATGAGCAATCATCGAAGAAACGAGAGAAACATTGTACGGGTGCTTACCGCTACGAGTACAGATTTTGCCTTTAAATTCAGGCTTAGTTAGATCTTCATAAGTGAATTCTTCACCTAGACGACCAACACGGTCACGTGAAGAGTAAACGCTACGTGTACGAGTTGTTAGAGCGAACCACTCGTTAGCAGTATCTTGGTACTGGGCAGGGATGTTTTTTTCAAGTACATCACTTTCAACTGATTGAACTAGACCTTGCTTAGTTAGCTCAGATAAACGGCTAATATCGACAGTTAATACAACGTCAGCTGGGCTGTATTCACCCTCTTGAGCTAACTTCTCTGCTAAACCTTTTTTAGCAAACTTCACGTTTACTTTAATGCCAGTCTCTTTTGTGAATTCTTTGAACATTGGCTCAACAAGGAAAGGTTGACGGTAAGAGTATACGTTTACTTCTTCCGCAGCCATTGCTGTCGGGGCAATTACACTACACGCTAGAGCTGAAAGTGTTAGCAGTTTTTTCATTGTAAAATCCTTTATATCGAAATGATAATGTCTATCAGTTGCGTTATTATATTCATCATCAACATAATTACAATGACGAGCGACAAAAAATCTGTCTACTCAGACCATTAAAATCTTCACTTTTGTAACAAACCATTTCAACAAGAATAACCACGCACTCACCAGTGCAGAGCCTTTATATTGGCATCAAGGTGTCTAACAATTACTCTACCGTAAATAAAACAAAACCCCACAACCATAAGTTGTAGGGCTTTCTTTCTATCACCTAACCTTTTCAGGCTAGGTTATTATTACTGATTATTTTACTGACACAAACTCAGGGTAAGCACCAACACCACAATCATGCATATCCATACCTTCAAGCTCTTCGTCTTCAGTTACACGAATACCGATTGTCGCTTTAAGCACAGCCCATACCGCTAGACTCGCACCAAATACCCAAGCAAAGATTACTGCAGCACCTAGTAGTTGAGCACCAAATGTTGCATCAGCGTTGCTTAGTGGCACAGCCATTAGGCCGAAGAAACCACACACACCGTGCACAGAGATAGCACCAACTGGATCATCAATCTTAGCTTTATCTAGAGCGATGATGCTGAACACAACAAGTGCACCAGATACCGAACCGATTGCTACCGCGAATAGAGGTGATGGTGATAGAGGGTCAGCAGTGATTGCAACTAGACCAGCTAACGCACCGTTAAGGATCATTGTTAGGTCCGCTTTACCCCATGTTGTCTTACATACTAGTAGTGCTGCAATTGCGCCCGCTGCTGCTGCTGCGTTAGTGTTTAAGAAGATTTGACCAACTGCTGTTGCGTTCTCAAAGTCTGAAACCATTAACTGAGAACCGCCGTTGAAACCGAACCAACCGAACCAAAGGATAAATGTACCTAACGTTGCAAGTGGCATGTTTGAACCAGGAATCGGGTAGATTTCACCGTTCTTACCGTATTTACCTTTACGGGCGCCAAGTAGTACAACACCTGCTAATGCTGCCGCTGCGCCTGCCATGTGTACGATACCTGAACCAGCGAAGTCACTGAAGCCTGCTTCTGATAGGAAACCACCGCCCCAAGTCCAGTAACCTTCCATTGGGTAAATGAACGCTGTTAGTACAACAGAGAAGATCAGGAATGACCAAAGCTTCATACGCTCAGCAACTGCACCCGATACTACAGACATTGCTGTTGCAACGAATACTACTTGGAAGAAGAAGTCTGACTCTAGTGAGTGGTCTGCACCTTCACCTTGAGTACCAATTAGAGTACCGAATGAAGGTAACCAACCACCTTCACCATTGTCTACGTACATAATGTTGTAGCCAACCACTAAGAATGTAGTACAAGCAATTGCGTACAAACAGATGTTCTTAGTTAAAATTTCTGTGGTGTTCTTTGAGCGAACTAGGCCAGCTTCTAACATTGCGAAGCCTGCTGCCATCCACATTACCAACGCACCTGAAATGAGGAAGAAAAAAGTGTCTAGTGCGTAACGTAGTTCCGTTACTGTTGTTGTAAGTTCCATATTAAAGTCTCCAGTCCTTGTAATTCTTTAAAGTGCTTCAGCATCCATTTCACCAGTACGAATTCGTACGGCATGGCTAAGGTCATACACAAAAATTTTGCCATCGCCGATTTTTCCGGTGTGTGCCGCTTGGCTAATCGCTTCAACAACTCGGTCAACATTCTCAGCTTGGGTAGCTATCTCTAGTTTTACCTTTGGCAGGAAATCAACTTGGTACTCTGCACCACGATACAATTCAGTGTGTCCCTTCTGGCGACCGAAACCTTTCACTTCAGAAACAGTCATACCTTCAATACCTACATCAGAGAGCGCTTCACGTACATCGTCTAATTTAAATGGCTTAACAATGGCATTTATTAATTTCATATTAGTTCCTTAAATTCTTCACAAATCCGTTAATTCCCTTATTACAATCCAAGTAGCGTGCCAAAAAGTTAAGTCATTGATTTAAAATAAAATAAAGATATTAAGAGCGTAATAACAAAAAAGGCCGCACCATATTGGTGCGGCCTTTTCACTATCTTAATGCGTAACGCTATTGTTGCTCCAGTTTTGGGCAACGAGATGATTACAGTATGAAACTATTGCTAATTCATAACCTAAAAGTCGTTACTGATCGCTGAGAAATCATAACTAATAACCTAAAAAGTCAATCCAGCGTTCGAGCAACAGCTCAAAATCATCAATTCCGCAACTCGCTTGGCTTTCACAGTTATAAAAATCGAACTCACTACCCTCTTCCATCTCTTGCTCATGCGCTAACACATTTTCTTGAATCGTGACTTCATCTTCATTGATCGCAAGGCTGATCTCTTTGCCAAGTAGTGTAACTTCATTACTAAGATCTTGGCGAGACTGCTCAATAAGCGCCATGACATGCTCTAACTTTTGCTTATCTTTACCAATCTCTTCTTGAAGCCAACGACCAACAATTTCATGGCCCATGCTGCATTTCACATAGTATTCACCCATGAGAGTGTTTCTAGTAAATTCGAATTCCATACGGCTCCAAAGTTCCAATAAAGAGAAGATTCAATAAATAAGTAGTAGCAAAAATGAGGCGAGAGTATATAGCTAACTCTATTTGAGATCGAGCCTGTTTAACGAGACACAGTGCCTCTTACAAAAAGCACAAACAAAAACGCCCTCTCACATGGAGAAGGCGTTGAATTAACAGTTAACACGTACCTTAAAAGCAGTAAGTGCTTACTTGTTATCTATTAAGCGCTACGCAGGCTCTTGAAAGATAACAGTGTCTGCTTTTTCCGTGTACTGACCCATTTTATGGAAGTTCAGGTAACGGTATGTATCTGCAGCGGTTGCATTAATCTTCTCAGCGTACTCTAAGTACTCTTCTTTCGTTGGTATACGACCTAGAATCGCGCCAACCGCAGAAAGCTCAGCAGAAGCCAGGTAAACATTCGCGCCATTACCTAAGCGGTTCGGGAAGTTACGAGTTGACGTCGACATAACCGTCGAAGCATCAGCCACACGAGCTTGGTTACCCATACATAGTGAACAGCCAGGAGTTTCGATACGTACACCAGCACGACCGAAGATGCCGTAGTAGCCTTCTTCTGTCAGTTGGTCTTTATCCATCTTCGTTGGCGGAGCTACCCATAGGCGAGTATTTAGCGAGCCGTTAAACTCTTCTAGCATCTTACCCGCAGCTCGGAAGTGACCGATATTTGTCATACAAGAACCGATGAACACTTCTTGAATCTCAGTACCTTGAACGTCAGAAAGAAGACGAGCATCATCTGGATCGTTTGGTGCACATAGGATTGGCTGATCGATGTCAGCAAGGTCGATCTCGATAACATGAGCATATTCCGCATCTGAATCAGCAGATAGCAACTCAGGGTTCGCTAGCCACTCTTCCATTGCCGTTATACGACGCTCAATCGTACGTACATCACCGTAACCTTCAGCAATCATCCACTTAAGCATAACGATATTCGAGTTCAAGTACTCATCGATAGACTCTTGAGATAGCTTAACAGTACAACCTGCAGCAGAACGCTCAGCAGATGCATCAGAAAGCTCAAATGCTTGCTCAACAGATAGGTGCTCAACACCTTCAATTTCTAGTACACGACCAGAGAATTCGTTGATCTTACCTGCTTTCTCTACGGTTAGTAGACCTTGCTTGATACCGTAAAGAGGAATGGCATGTACTAGGTCACGTAGCGTGATACCTGGCTGCATTTCACCTTTGAAGCGAACCAAGATAGATTCAGGCATATCAAGAGGCATAACGCCTGTTGCAGCAGCAAATGCGACCAAACCAGAACCCGCAGGGAACGAAATACCTAGAGGGAAACGAGTATGCGAGTCACCACCTGTACCAACAGTATCAGGAAGAAGCATACGGTTTAGCCATGAGTGAATAACACCATCACCTGGGCGAAGTGAAACACCCGCACGGTTCATGATGAAATCAGGCAGCGTATGGTGAGTATTTACATCAACTGGTTTAGGATATGCCGATGTATGACAGAAAGACTGCATAACAAGATCAGCAGAGAAGCCAAGACATGCAAGATCTTTAAGCTCATCACGCGTCATAGGGCCCGTAGTATCTTGAGAGCCAACAGTTGTCATTTTAGGTTCACAGTACTGACCAGCACGTACACCTTCAACACCACATGCTTTACCTACCATCTTCTGAGCTAACGTGTAGCCTTTGTCAGAAGCAGAAGGGTCGATTGGTTTAGCAAATAGATCGGTTTCAGCTAAGCCTAGAGCCTCACGAGCGCGACCTGTAAGGCCACGACCGATGATCAGTGGAATACGACCACCAGCACGAACTTCATCTAACAATACTTTGCTTAACTCAAAGTTTGAAATCACAGAACCGTTTTTATGCACAACACCTTCATATGGGTAGATATCAATAATATCGCCCATGTTCATGTCTTGTACGTTTAGTTCAATTGGTAGTGCGCCAGAATCTTCCATTGTGTTGTAGAAGATTGGGGCAATTTTACCACCTAGACAAACACCGCCAGTACGCTTGTTTGGCACGAATGGGATATCTTCACCCATAAACCAAAGCACTGAGTTTGTTGCCGATTTACGTGAAGAACCTGTACCAACAACATCACCAACATAAGCCAGTGGAATGCCATCTTTTTGCATTTCTTCAATTTGAGTAATCGGACCAACGCTACCCTGTTCGTCAGGAGTGATGCCTTCACGTTCCATCTTCAGCATCGCTTTTGCGTGCACTGGGATATCTGGACGCGACCAGGCATCAGGCGCTGGAGATAGGTCATCGGTGTTGGTTTCACCGGTGACTTTGAATACTTTAACGGTAATTTTCTCTGCTACTTTGTCTTTAGCAGTAAACCATTCAGCATCAGCCCAAGATTGAAGTACTTGTTGTGCAGAAGTATTACCTGCTTTCGCTTTCTCTTCTACGTCGTAAAAAGCATCGAACATCAACAGAGTATGAGAAAGCGCTTTAACAGCGATTGGAGCAAGCTCAGCATCATCGAGTAGAGATACGAGAGGTTCGATGTTGTAGCCACCTTGCATAGTACCAAGCAGCTGAGCCGCTTTTTCTTTGCTTACTAGTGGAGAAGCTACTTCACCTTTCGTGATAGCCGTTAAAAAGCCAGCTTTTACATAAGCAGCTTCATCAACGCCTGGTGGAATGCGGTTTTCTAGTAGGTCAAGAATATATTCATCTTCACCTTGAGGTGGGTTCTTTAGAAGTTCAACTAGGCCAGCGACTTGCTCAGCGTCTAGTGGTTTTGGAACAACTCCCTCGGCAGCACGTTCTTCGACGTGTTTACGGTAGGCTTCAAGCACGACTTTTTTCCTCTCATTGCGGTCCACTTCTTCCCTTCATAATTGTTAGTAAAATAAAGAAGTGAACATCCTTGGAAACTTGGCTCTCCATTGCCATTTTTGTCATTCAATTTGTATTGATGAGCGGCGTCATAGAGGCCAAACTGTGGGCGGTAGAATAGCAAATTTAACGTTAAATTAAAATCTTATCATTTTGACCAACATAGCAAGTTAAGACGAAAGTCCTACGATTTTTGCCTATTTAGTCGGAAAAAGAGCTATCACACGCATGTTTATTTGTAAGACGTTCCGATAATTAAGTAGACCGAATCGTAGTTACTTTCGGTTCTACCGTAAGCTAAAATAATCGGCCCTATTGGAGAATCAACTCCAGCAAAGACAGAGCCAGCAGTGAACATCGGCGCTTCATCAAGACTCAGTTCATTGTTCGACCACACACCACCATGTTCAACGGATGCACCCACGTAGAATGGTGATTTAAAGAGGCCGAAATCATTTTCAAACCACTTGTAACGATAGATTAGACTCGTATAAGCCAAGTTTTGACCGATCAGGCTATTTCTTGGGATACCGGATAAATTAAGGAATCCACCAAGCTCCTTCGGATCAATTGGAAATACAGAGTTTTTGCTTTCTACCATACCAAAATCCAGCTTTGCGACTAAAGTATGCTTCTCAATACTTTGTGCCGCCATGAAATTAGCGGAAATCTCGTAAACGGTATCACTCTCAGAGGTTAAGTCAGAATCCCCAAGAGAACTGTCATTTTCAAAGTCATCATGAGAGACAAGATACTCTAAATCAACAAAGTAACCTTCCGTCGGTAAACTAAAGTTATCTAAGGTATCCAACCGATAACTAACGAATCCTCCGATACGTGAATACCCTCCATTACCTAGAGAGGGCAATGAAGCAACCTCAACTTCACCGTCGGTATAACGAACACCTGCTTTAAGCTCTTGCCACAATGTTGGTTGGTAACCCAATGCAAGTTCACCCACATACTCTCTGTAAGTCATCGGTAAGTAATCTTGCGTGACATCGAGGGTCGGCTCTTCAATCGCTTCCTCACCGGCGGGTAAATTTCTTTTCTGGTTGCTGTAAACAAGCGACGCCGAGGTAAACAACTTCTGGCTTGAGAAAAAAGGAGAAAACAACTCAGCCTCAATAAGCTTATCAGTACCCATTTCTAGATTCGTTCTTAACTCAGCACCGTGCGAGTTGATATCAGTGAAGTTCGCAGACATACCTATTGAATATTGGCTATCAGTTGCAAAGTCATCTTCAAGGTAAAAGCGAAAATTGAGATAATTAGGGCCCCATGATTTCTCATTCACATCAACGACGAGTTGATCTTCACCATCAACGTTTTCAAATTCATAAGTGACCAGTTCAAAGCGGTCTAATGCGTAGAGATCTTTAACCTGAGATTCAATCTCACTGGTTTTAAGGATCTGTCCTGAATCGAGGTTCAAGCGATTCTCTATCAACTTATCTGAATAGTGGCTGTTATTGTTGATAATAACCTTATCAACAACGGTTTGATCACCGTGTTTCAGCTTTTTTCGAGCTTGTTGTTTATGCTCGATATACTTCTGATAGTCTGCATTGGAGAGTGATAACTTAGAAAGTTCAGCGCTGTATTGGCGCGCGGCATCATAACCCGCTTGATAGGCGCCCGGCATCTTATCAAATTCAGTGGTTTCCATTAGCCCAACATCAGGGCGTAGGAACACATCGTCGTCCGTTAACGTCTCGGCCTGCTCTTGAGTGCTACGACGAACAAGGTAGTTGGATAGCTGATCGGCGGCGGCTAGAAAATTAGTAAAATCTTCCTTACCTTTGTAGTTTGAGCTGATATCGACAGCAATAACGATATCTGCTCCCATCGCTCTGGCAACATCAACCGGCATGTTATTGGTGACACCGCCATCAACCAGCATTCGCCCATCGACTTCATAAGGCGGCAAAGCGCCAGGCACCGACATACTTGCCATCATCGCATCAACAAGATGACCATGGTCGATAACGACTTCTTCGAGTTTAATAATATCTGTAGCAACAGAACGGTAAGGGATAGCAAGGTGGTCAAAAGAATCCAGCGGGGATAAGTTACCCGTAGTTTCACGCAAAATACGCAACATATTCTGACCTTGAACCACGCCTTTTCTTGCTTTGATTTCTCCCCAGCCTAAACCTAGATCGGTGTTCAGCTGATAGCGGTCTTCATACTCTTTGTCACGCACTCGGCGATCACTACGATTAACGCGATCACGGTAGCCGCGATTCCAATCAACCGTATAAATAAAGCTCTCGATCTCGTCAGCGCTCATTCCTGTCGCATAAAGTCCACCAACATAAGACCCCATGCTGGTCCCCGTAATGTAGTCGACTGGAATTTGCATCTCTTCGAGCGCTTTAAGCACACCTATATGTGCCGCACCTTTCGCTCCACCACCGGCAAGTACTACAGCAACCGTCGGTCTTTTATAGGCTTGTTCAGCCTGTTGAGATTGAGCAACGTCTGTCACAGTAAAAGCAAACAGCTGAAAACTGATCACAGCACTGGCGATGCTCAAGCCACTCACTAACCAACGAGAAATCATTATTTAAACTATCCTTGTCATTCTTTTCTGTTACGACTTTACCACTGAAAAAGCTTTTTTAGCCACTGTTTTGGTTGACTTTCACAGCCCTTCTTAATATTTCCGTTCTCATCCCACACCGGCAATTTAACAGCGCCATCACAGTCTAACTCTAAGGCACCATCTGACGTTCGGGTAAAACTAGCTGTCGCGACTCCTGTTGGCCACGGCAGTAACAATTGTTCAGGTGTTCTCTGCTTTAAGTAATCAGCATAAACACGTAACGCACCACTAGAACCGGTTAGCTTTGTTGGTTGATTGTCATCACGCCCTAGCCAAATAGTAGTCACTTCACGGCCATCAACCCCAACAAACCAACTATCTCGGCTGTCATTACTGGTACCCGTTTTACCGGCCAAACCTGCCCATGCAAACTGACCTTGTAAGAAGCGACCTGTGCCTTCCGACACCCCTCGCTTCATTGCATAAGTCGTTAACCAAGCCGCTTGTTGATCAACACTTTGCGATACACGAGGAATCGATTGATACAGAACCTCACCATCATTATCAACAACCGAACGAAGCGCAGACAAAGGTGCTATACGGCCAGAGTTGGTAATCGTTTGGTACATCTGCGCTACCTGAAATGGGGTCAATGAGAATGAACCCAAAAACATCGATGGCACTGGGCGAATTTCGTTTTTATCGACACCCAGTTTTCCGATCGTATCGGAAACGCTATCGATCCCTAGCTGCATCCCTAAGCGAACCGTTGGGACGTTGTAAGACTTAGAAAGCGCTACATACAAAGGCACCTCGCCACGGAACTTCCGATCGAAGTTTCTCGGGCTCCAGACACTGCCTTTACTGCCTTTCAAACTCAGTGGCGTATCCATCAAGGTCGTCGCCAACGTATATTTCTGGGGTCGTTCTAATGCAGTCAAGTAGATTGCAGGCTTAACCAAAGAACCAATAGGACGACTCGCGTTCAAGGCTCGGTTAAAGCCATCGTAGCCAGTACGTTTACCACCTACCATTGCTCGGATTTCACCAGTATTTCGATCAACGGCAATCGCAGCTGCTTCAAGCTTATTACCCGCTGTTTTCGAGAGTTCCGGAACTTTACGCGCAATCGACTTCTCTAGCTTATCTTGAGAAACCGGATCCAAAGATGTAAATACTCGTATCCCTTTTTTCGCTTCAAAGCGGTCACCAACATATCTCTTCAGTTCAATATTAACCTGTTGGAAATAAGCTGGCTGACGACTGGCTATGCGAGGGTTATCTTGAATATCCAAATCACGGCTCGCCGCTTCTTCGTACTGTTGCGGAGTAAGAATATCTTGTTGCATCAACAAACGAAGAACCAGATCTCGTCGAGTCTTCGCTCGTTCGGGATAGCGAACGGGGTTGTAATACGAAGGGCCTTTGACCATGCCAACCAGCAGAGCCAACTGATCAATTCGCAGCTCTTGAATCGGCTGACCGAAGTACAAACGAGACGCTAAGCCGAAACCATGAATGGCTTCACCACCATTTTGACCAAGATAAACCTCGTTCAAATACGCTTCTAAGATACGATCTTTGCTATAACGATGATCCAAGATCAACGCAATATAGGCTTCACGAACCTTACGCCACAAGGTACGCTCACTGGATAAGAACAGGTTCTTCGCTAATTGTTGAGTCAGCGTACTGCCCCCTTGCACCGTTCGACCCGCCTTAACATTAACCACCATCGCACGAGCAATCGCCAATGGTGAAACGCCATCGTGCTGGTAGAAATTTCGGTCTTCGGTTGCCAATAACGCATCAACCATTACCTCAGGGAACTGATTGCGTTTTAAGAACAGACGCTGCTCATCGTTACTTTTCTCAAGCATGCCAAGCATTTTCGGTTCAACACGCAGGTACCCCATATCGCCTTTCTTCTCTAGCGACTGGATACGAGTTAGTTCGTTGCCGTTGAAATGCAGCATCACATGACGATCCGCTTCTGGCCCATCGACAAACTCGAACGGGCGACGAATCATTTCAATCTTAGTTGATGAAGAAGAGTATTCACCCGGATGACGAGGCGCATTCACCTTGCGATAATTAAGAACATCGAGCTCATTCTTCACTTGTACCAAGCTAACCTGAGTTCCCGGTGACAAGTCCAGCACTCGTGCATAAACAACGGTTGGCAAGTCAAACAACTGGCCTTCAAAGCGCTGTTTGACTACCGAATCCAAATAAATACCGACGAACAGCAGCAATGCTGCTAGCGCTAGGCCCGCTTTCCAAGATATGCCCCATAGAATCTTCAGCCAACTTCTTTTACTCGAGTTCTTAGCGCTTGATTTGGTCTTTTTCGTAGCCGTTCTCGGTTTTCTTGTTTTAGCTTTAGTCGTTGGTGACTTTTTTGCTGGCGCTTTTTTAGGTGGTGCCTTTTTTGGCGTTAACATTTTGGTCATCATCGATTCAACTGTCGTTTGGTTTTAGTGGTTGCTACATGGTTAGCAGGGTCATCCGGCCAAGGGTGTTTGGGGTAACGGCCTTTCATCTCTTTTTGCACTTCTTTGTACGCGCCAGCCCAGAAGCCAGCTAAATCTTGAGTGATTTGTAATGGTCGTTGTGCAGGTGAAAGTAATTCCAGAACCACCTTTTTACGCCCTTGAGCTATCAATGGGGAATCTTGTTCGCCAAAAACTTCCTGCATTCGTACTGAGATCACAGGCTCAGATTGATATTGGTATCGAATCGCCTTTTTACTTCCCGTTGGCATTAGGTAATTCGTTGGTAACCATTGGTCGATGTCTTGATTCAAAGGCCACCCAAGATACGCCGATAGCGCTTGCTCCACCGAAACATTCAACAACCCTTTAGCTGACTTAATGCCATTTAAATACGGCGAAAGCCACTCATCAAGATGCTCAACTAAGCTTGCATTATCCATCGCAGGCCAATCATGCTCAGGCATCCAAAGTTCAGCACAACGCACGCGCTCAACAAACTGCTTCGCTGAAGCTGTCCAATTCAAACGGTCAAGACCACATCGATCGATATAATTCAGTAGCGCTTTGCTTGTCTGATTCGCATCCGGCTCTGGCAAGGCTTTAGTGCTGATGATTAGGCTACCCAATGACACTCGTTGTTCGGCGACCAAACGGCCACGCTTCTCATCCCAATCCGCATAATCAGAAATCACGAAGAGCTTCGGAAATGCCTCTTCTAACTTTTCGATATCAATCGCAGTTGCGAGGAAGATCTGACTTGCTCGCCCAGTGCTGCGCATCAAGTCAATCACCACGATATAATCATTGTTAGCCAATGGGTCATCATCACGCACCTCAGCTCCGTGACCGTTCGCTAGAAGAAAAGCACTGCTCGTTGTGCTTCTCGCCTGAGCAATTCGGTCTGGAAATGCAAAACAAAGCACTAATGGTAGCAATGATTCGTCAAGTTGTGACAAATCTAAGTGATGATTGAGTCTGCTAGCGAGGCTTTTCGCTCGTTGCATAACAATACTGTTTTTCGAGTGTTTTCTTTGCTTAAATCGGTGCAATGAATGCTGAATATCAGTGACATTTCGCTCAGGTTCCTCAAGTAAAGCGGCAGCGACGATGGCAATGTTAAGTGAAAGTTGGCTGCTTTGCTGTGCTTTGATTAGCATGCTAGCGATACGAGGTTCTAAGCCTAAACGCTGTGCCTGCTTCCCCATTGCCGTAAACTGGCCATTACCATCGAACAACTCAAGACCCTGCAACAGTTGTTTAGCTTGCGCAATTGAAGCCTGTGGTGGAGTGTCTAGCCACTGCAGTTCATCCGCATTTGCAGCTCCCCATTGTGTCAACTCCGCCACCAACGAAGAAAGGTCGGAATGAAGGATTTCAGGTTCTGGTACAGCGGGTTGCTGCATAAGTTGCGTTTCGCTGTACAGACGAACACACAGGCCCTCTTCAATTCGGCCAGCCCGGCCAGCTCGTTGCTCTGCTGAGGACTGCGAGATTTTCACTTGCTCAAGCTTAGTGATGCCCGTTTTTAAATCAAACTTTGCCACTCGTTCTAAACCAGAATCCACCACCAAGCGAATGCCCTCAATCGTCAAAGAGGTTTCGGCAATATTGGTAGCTAACACCACCTTTCGACGGCCTTTCACCGATGGCGAGATCGCTTTCTGCTGTTGAGAAAAGCTGAGCTGACCGTACAAAGGGCAAACATCGATATCACCGGCAAGTTGTTCGAGTTGAGATACCAACTGTTTAATCGCAGAAACGCCCGGCAAGAAAGCTAAAAGCGAACCCGACTCTTTTTCCATCACAGATCGAATCACACTGGCCATTTTAGGGGCTAGATATTCATTTGCGTTAAGAGGCTGATAGCGAAAATTGACAGGGAAACTTCGACCTTGTGATTCCACGTATTTAGCATTCGGCAGCAAAGTTTGTAGAGCTTGTTGATCTAAGGTTGCCGACATCACAACCACTTTTAGATCGTCACGCAGTGCCTCTTGGATCTCTAAACTAAACGCCAATGCGGTATCGGCATGAATGCTGCGCTCGTGAAACTCATCAAAGATCACCATATCAACCCCTGTTAACTCAGGGTCGCTTTGGATCATTCGAGTCATAATCCCTTCGGTAACGATTTCCAAGCGCGTCGAACTGCTGGTTTTAGATTCACCACGAACTCTATAACCTATGCTTTCACCCACCGTTTCTCCCAATTGGCTCGCTAAATAAGTTGCAATATTCCTTGCAGCCAAACGCCTCGGTTCAAGCATGATGATCTTTCCTTGAACAGCGTTAGTCTTAACTAGTTGCAGAGGGAAGAATGTTGACTTACCCGCACCGGGAGCGGCCTTTAGAATAAGTTGAGTGTGCGTTCGTACGCCAGCGAGTAGATCTGGCATCACAGCTTCTATGGGCAGTTGTGGCAATGGGAGAACCTTGTGGTGTAATGTTGGCAACATTGTACATAAAAACCTACCTGTCTAAATAAGTAATATGCACTTCAATCCCCCATTAGAGCCAGCGACTCTTATTAAACGCTATAAACGTTTTCTCACTGATATAAAACTTCCAGACGGCAGTGAGCGTACTATTCACTGTGCTAATACTGGAGCGATGACGGGATGCGCAACCCCAGGCAATACGGTGTGGTACTCCACATCAGATAATGCAAAAAGAAAGTACCCAAACAGCTGGGAGATCTCAGAAACAGACAAAGGCCACCGTATTTGTGTAAATACTGCGCGGGCAAACCAGCTTGCAGTGGAAGCAATTGAAAATGGGACTATAGTTGAACTCTTAGGATACAACGCGTTACGGACTGAAGTTAAGTATGGCAGTGAGAATAGTCGAATAGATATTCTGCTTGAAGATAGCGAAAAGCCGCTCTGCTATATCGAAGTAAAAAGCGTCACTTTGCTCGACGAGCAAGAAACGTCAACCGAAGGACAAGGTTTTTTTCCTGATGCAGTCACAACCCGAGGCCAAAAACATCTGCGTGAACTCACAGAAATGGTCGAATCTGGAAATAGAGCCGTACTTTTATTCACTGTTTTGCATTCAGGTATTGAAAAAGTGTCTGCGGCACACCATATAGACGCCAAATATTCGTTATTACTAAAACAAGCACAAGACGCTGGAGTTGAAGTGCTTTGCTATAAAGCAGAGCTCAGCAGTACTCAAATACAACTAAAACAAGCCGTTGAATTTATCAATAGCTAAGCAAAGATGCTGAACTAATCACATTGATTGCAACTTTGGATAAGAGTATTTGCCACCATTCGTTCTTTCTGCTATAGATACCCGCCTTAAAATTAGCTGCTTTGCAGTTGACTAGGTGTAAATAGGAGATGCTGTATGCCAGAATCTAAGAAAAAAGCGCTAGGCATCCTAGCCATCGCAGGTGTTGAACCGTACCAAGAAAAGCCAGGTGAAGAGTACATGTCACCTGAGCAAACGGAACATTTTACAAAAATTTTAGCAGCTTGGCGCAACCAGCTCAGGGAAGAAGTTGATCGTACTGTGCACCACATGCAGGACGAAGCAGCGAATTTCCCAGACCCAGTTGACCGTGCTTCTCAAGAAGAAGAATTCAGCTTAGAGTTACGTAACCGTGACCGTGAGCGTCGTCTTATCAAGAAAATCGAGAAGACACTAGACAAGATCGAAGAAGACGATTTCGGCTTTTGTGATTCTTGCGGTATCGAGATTGGCATTCGTCGCCTTGAAGCTCGTCCAACTGCTGATCTTTGTATTGACTGTAAAACGCTTGCAGAGATCAAAGAGAAACAGATGCAAGGTTAATTCTTGCGGATGTAAAAAAGGGAGCTTTGGCTCCCTTTTTTGTTTGTTATTCAAGCGAAGTATTTCACACGCTTGATAGTAAATAGCAGCTTTAAGCCTTGGTTCTATACATCAAACCTTGTTTATAGAGATTGAAGCTTAGTTCTACACATTAATGCTCTAGTTAAACGTCTTAAGAATCGGCTACTGCGGTACCATTTAGATTAGGTTGTTCACTCATGAATTATATCGGGCGCTTTGCACCATCACCGTCAGGTCCTCTTCATTTTGGATCACTTGTTGCAGCTCTTGGTAGCTACTTTCAAGCGAAATCTAACCAAGGACAATGGTTGGTTCGCATGGAAGACTTAGACCCGCCAAGAGAAATGGCCGGCGCTGCAGACCTGATTCTTAAGACGCTTGAAGCTTACCACCTGTTTTGGGATGGCGAAGTCGTTTATCAAAGCCAGCGTCATGACCTCTATCAGGCACAAATCGACCAATGGGTCGCTGATGGCCAAGCTTATTACTGCCAATGCACCCGTAAACAGATAAAGTCCTTAGGCGGATTTTATAATGGTCACTGTAGGCATGCTGGTTTAATTGATTCCGGTGAACAAGCCGTACGTTTGTGCATGGACTTCCCAGTAGAATCTTTTCAGGATGTTCGACACGGTCAGATTCAGATCCCTAAAGGATTGGCTGAAGAAGATTTTATTATAAAGCGCAGAGACGGACTGTTTGCCTATAACCTCGCGGTTGTCCTTGATGACATAGAACAAGGGGTGACAGAGGTAGTAAGAGGTGCAGACTTAATAGAACCGACAGGTCGACAGATTAGCTTGTATAAGACACTCAAACAAAAAACCGTGAATTACTTGCACTTACCATTGGCAACCGATGGCTTGGGGAATAAACTGTCAAAACAGAACCATGCTACTGCAATCGATATCGACAACCCAAAACCGACGTTAATCAACGCCATGCAATTCTTAGGTTTTGATATACCTAAAGCTTTTTATGAGGCCTCAATGGATGAGATTTTAACGTGGGGCAGCCAACAATGGAACGTCAGTCAATTACCTGATAGTTTACAAAAAGAGCACTGTAATTAGCTCGAAACTCACGGCAAATAGTAAAAGCGACACATAAAAATGCCATAACCAATAGCTGCAGCTAAGCAGACGATGTTCTCAAATGGCTCGCGCTAAGTTATTATTAGCCGCAATTAAACTCTGCACTACCACTTTGGACTAAGAGAAAAACAAAGTTGGCGATACCTACTTTGTTCTAAACTAATGAATACAAACGACAATACCCCAAGCGAACAACGCGGATTCCACGAATTAGCACTGAATATTTATACTCGTCAAGAGCACAATATTTCACGCAAGCAGATCAGTGACAACGCACTAAAAGTGTTATATCGCCTGAACGGTGCGGGTTTTGACGCGTTTTTAGTCGGTGGTGGTGTACGCGATATCTTATTAGGCTCTCAGCCAAAAGATTTTGATATTGCTACCAACGCAACGCCAGAACAAATCAAACACCTATTTAGAAACTGTCGCCTTATCGGTCGCCGTTTTCGATTAGCACACATCATGTTTGGCCGAGACATCATTGAAGTAGCGACTTTCCGTGGTCACCACCAGGAACCATCGAAAAACGTTTCGGCTCAATCGGAAGAAGGCATGTTGCTACGCGATAACGTGTACGGTAATGTTGATGAAGATGCAGAGCGTCGTGACTTCACTATAAATGCAATGTACTACAACATTGCAGACTACAGCATCCACGATTACGCAGGTGGTGTAGAAGATTTAGAAGATAAGCTGATCCGTCTAATTGGCGATCCAGAAACGCGTTACCGCGAAGATCCAGTACGTATGCTACGAGCAATGCGCTTCGCTGCTAAACTGGATTTTGATATCGAAGAAGATACTGCAGACCCTATCGAAGAGTTAGCGCATCTTCTAAAAGATATCCCAGCAGCACGCCTTTACGAAGAGTCTCTGAAGTTACTGCAATCAGGCCACGGTTTAGAAACCTACCACTTGATGCGCGAATACAACCTGTTCCAACAGATGTTTCCATCCATCGCTGAGCACTTTACAGAGAGTTACGATTCTCACACAGAACAGATGCTTGATTTGGTCCTTGATTCAACAGACCTTCGTATTGAAGATGGTAAGCGAGTAAACCCAGCATTTATGTTTGCCGCGATTCTTTGGTACCCAATGAACAAGCTCGCTGACAAACTTGTCGCTGAGCAAGGTATGGCTCATTACGATGCGATCATGGAAGCAAGCAATATCATCCTTGATCAGCAAGTTAAATCGATTGCGATTCCTCGTCGTCACACTGCAACCATTCGTGAAATTTGGCAACTGCAACTGCGACTGCCTCGCCGCAACGGTAAACGTGCCGTTCGTTTAATGGAACTCAACAAATTCCGCGCTGGCTACGATTTCCTAGAAATGCGTGGTGAGATTGAAGGTGGTGAAACCAAAGAGCTTGCAAAATGGTGGGAGCGCTATCAAACCGCTGGCCGCAACATGCGCCAAGCAATGGCTAACGACGTAGCGGCACCATCAAAATCAGGTCATCGTCGCCGTAAGACTTACCGTAATAAAAAAAGTAAGCAATCCGAATGATAACGGCTTATATTGCGGTCGGCAGCAACCTTGCCGACCCAGTTAGCCAAGCAAATTTGGCTATCGAAACGCTAAAAAACCTACCGCGTTCAACGTTTATTGCGACCTCTCAGCTATATAGTAGCACTCCAATGGGGCCACAAAACCAACCTGACTACATCAACGCGGTAGTCGCTATCCAAACCGAATTAACGCCAATTGAGCTACTTGATTGCACTCAAAAAATCGAGCTAGAACAAGGGCGTGTCCGTAAAGACGAACGTTGGGGGCCAAGAACCTTGGACCTCGACATTGTGCTGTACGGCAATGAGGTGATCGATTCAGAGCGCTTAATTGTTCCTCATTACGGAATGAAAGAACGAGAGTTTGTACTCTACCCGCTTGCTGAAATCGCACCAAGTTTACAACTCCCTGATGGGACTGAGCTGACAGACTTACTCAAGTTAGTTGATAAGAACGGGCTCAATGTTTGGCAACAATAGCCAGGCGCATTAAGGAAAACCAATGAAAAAAGTAACCATTAACGACCTGATCAAATGCAAACGTGAAGGCCGTAAATTCGCGACGTCGACAGCTTATGATGCGAGCTTTGCTCAATTATTCGAAAGCCAAGAGATGCCCGTCCTACTTGTCGGTGATTCACTGGGTATGGTTCTACAAGGCCATAACGATACGTTGCCAGTAACCGTTGAAGACATTGCTTACCACACGCGTTCAGTTCGCGCAGGTAGCCCAAACTGTCTTCTTATGGCTGACATGCCATTCATGAGCTATGCAACACCAGAACAAGCTTGTGAGAGTGCTGCAACTTTAATGCGTGCTGGCGCGAACATGGTAAAAATCGAAGGCGGAAGCTGGTTGGTTGACACTGTGAAGATGCTAACAGAGCGTGCAGTACCCGTTTGTGCACACTTAGGCTTAACGCCTCAATCTGTGAACATCTTTGGTGGTTACAAAGTACAAGGCCGTGACGACGAGCAAGCCGATAAAATGGTTGCAGATGCGCTAGCTTTACAAAATGCAGGCGCTCAGATCGTATTACTTGAATGTGTACCAACTTCGTTGGCAAAAAGAATTACAGAAGCTTGTGACGTACCGGTTATCGGTATCGGTGCGGGTAACGTTACTGATGGTCAGATCTTGGTTATGCATGACATGTTCGGTATTTCTGCGAACTACATGCCGAAATTCTCTAAGAATTTCCTAGCGGAAACAGGTGATATGCGTAAGGCAGTAGCTCTATACAAAGAAGAAGTAGAGAGCGCGCGCTTCCCTGATGAAGCTCATACAATCGCTTAGGAGTAAGTATGCAAACTTTTGCTGAAATAGCGGCTCTTCGTGAGCAGATTAAACAGTTTAAGCGTGATGGACGTACGATTGCTTTTGTACCGACAATGGGAAACCTGCATGAAGGCCACCTCACTCTGGTAAAGAAGGCTCGTGAATTAGCTGACATTGTTGTGGTAAGCATTTTTGTTAATCCAATGCAGTTTGATCGTACTGATGACCTAAACAACTACCCTCGTACGTTAGAAGAAGATCTAAGTAAACTAACAGGCGAAGGCGTTGAACTAGTGTTTACACCGACTCCAGAAGTAATGTACCCAGACGGATTAGACAAACAGACGTTTGTTGAGGTCCCAGGTATATCTCACATGCTTGAAGGTGCATCTCGTCCGGGTCACTTCCGCGGCGTCTCAACGATCGTCACTAAACTGTTTAATATCGTTCAGCCAGATTTTGCATGCTTTGGTGAGAAAGACTTCCAGCAACTTACCATTATTCGCCAGATGACTACTGACTTAGCATTAGACATTGAAATCGTGGGGGTGGCGACGGTTCGTGAGATGGATGGCTTAGCGATGAGCTCTCGCAATAGCAACCTAACGATTGACGAACGTCAGCGTGCTCCGGTTCTTGCTCGCACTATGCGCTGGATCAGCAGTGCAATTCGTGGCGGCCGCGATGATTACGCGTCAGTTATTGAAGATGCAACAGACCAACTTCGAGCAGCCGATCTGCAACCGGATGAAATTTTCATTTGTGATGCCAATACGCTACAAGCTATTACTTCAGAATCGACTCAAGCTGTGATTCTAATGTCGGCTTTCTTGGGTAAAACGCGTCTTATCGACAACCAAGTTCTCGATTTGGTAACGGAAACGAAAGAAGAAGTGAAAGAAGAAACAGCGGAATAATCGCTTTCTTCTCTAAATGCAGAAAAACGCAAAATATAAAAAAGGTCGATATATATCGACCTTTTTCTTTGCCTGTCATTCCGAGACTTACAAGGAAGACATTAACTACGTAAGCCGATCCCCTTAGTGACTAAGTAATGTGCAATGCCATACAACAGCACGATAAACACACCTAGTACGCCAAACGATGTCACGATACCCACATCAGACACACCCAAGAAGCCATATCTGAACGCGTTTACCATGTACACGATAGGGTTCAACTTCGATACACCTTGCCAAAATTCAGGCAATAGACTGATAGAGTAAAACACACCACCAAGATATGTCAGCGGCGTTAAGATAAAGGTCGGGATAATAGAGATATCGTCAAACGTACGTGCAAATACAGCGTTGATTAAACCGCCCAGAGCGAACACAACAGACGTTAGAAATACCGTCGCAATAATCACCCCCCAATGATCAACTTGCAGGTCGACAAAGAACAGCGATACAAATGTGACTATGGTACCCACTAACAAGCCACGCACTACACCGCCCATTACGAAACCAGCAATAATCACGTAGTTAGGAACTGGAGCTACAAGCAGCTCTTCAATGTTCTTCTGGAATTTGGCACTAAAGAACGAAGAAGCAACGTTAGAGTACGAGTTGGTGATCACCGACATCATAATCAAGCCAGGAACAATATATTCCATATAGCTAAAACCATTCATTTCACCAATACGCGCACCAATCAGGTTGCCGAAGATGATGAAGTAAAGTGTCATGGTAATCGCAGGCGGCACCAAAGTTTGCACCCAAATACGCGTGAAGCGATTGATCTCTTTGGTCAACAAGCTGCAGAAAGCGGTCCAATATAGACTGTACATGTTATTTACTCCCCTCACGGACGATACTCACGAATAGCTCTTCTAGACGGTTTGCTTTGTTACGCATAGAGAGGACTTTTACCTTTTGATCGCTCAATTGAGCAAAGATAGTATTCAAACCTAGGTTCTTGTCGATTTCAATTTCTAGCGAGCCATTTACCATCAATTGGCTATTCACGCCTTCTAGCTTAGGTTCAGTCGCGCCCTCTTCAAGATCCAAAATAAAGGTCTCTGCGCTCAACTTGCCTAGCAACGCTTTCATAGTTGTGTTCTCAATCAGCTCACCACGATTGATGATACCGATATTGCGACACAGCATTTCCGCTTCTTCTAGGTAGTGTGTGGTCAGAATAATGGTAATGCCCTGCTTCTCGTTGATCTCTTTCAGGAACTCCCACATAGAACGACGCAGCTCAATATCGACACCCGCAGTTGGCTCATCAAGAATCAGCAGCTGTGGCTCATGCATCAGTGCACGAGCAATCATCAAACGACGCTTCATACCACCAGATAAGTTACGTGCACGTTCGCCACGCTTTTCCCACAAATCTAATTGAGATAGATACTTTTTAGCGCGATCTTTAGCAAGTGCTTTCGGCACACCGTAGTAACCCGCTTGTTGCAGTACAATCTGCTCAACAGTTTCGAACGGGTTAAAGTTAAACTCTTGAGGCACTAAGCCTAGGTTCTGTTTCGCCAACTCCAGATCGGTATCAATGTCGTAGCCGAACACTTTAACCTTGCCTGAAGTCTTATTAACCAGTGAAGAGATAACACCGATGGTGGTCGACTTACCCGCACCGTTTGGACCAAGGAGCGCGTAAAAGTCGCCTTTTTCTACTTGTAAACTAACGCCCTTAAGAGCCTCGAAGCCCCCAGCATAAGTTTTTCTTAATTGCTCAATTTCTAATGCATACATAGAGATAGACTGCCATTTGCTATAGATAAGATGTAGACGACCGAGCTTGAGGAAGAGAGTAATGCTTAAAACGAGCTAGCAGAAAACTAACCCAAACTTGTTTACTCGGCCACTTTGCAAACAAGTCTATCGTTGATTGACGATTAATACAAATATCGTGTGAGAGTTTCTTTCGAAAAAAATAAGCATGCTGGCTACGTGAAGACCAAATCAACGTTCAATAAATATAAAAAATGCCGCTAAGTTATTCACTTAACGGCATTAATGATCAACCTTGAAGTGAGCGTCCAAAGCTTATTCATATCAGTTTATTCATATCATCTTATTACAGAATAATTAAACTGACTCAAATTGATGTTCATCTCTGTCGACATAGCTTGTTGCTGCCGTCAGGGCTTCATATCTAAATCGATAAGTATTGGATTCAGGTACGAGATCAAGCACGTGGAATTTCTCTAATTGCTGGCGAGTATTCTCGTTAGGGCACAGCAGGTACACTTCGCATTGTGCATCTAACGCATCTTTAATCGCGTTTTCTAATGCCAAGCCTACAGTGACATCAATCATCGGCACATCCGTCAGATCTAAAATCATAGCTTCATAATCAGAGATACTTGAGTGCTGACGCGAAATCGCCTTTGAAACACTGAAGATCATTGGGCCAGAGAGATAAAAGAACAACACCTTACCATTGGCACTATCCAGCAATTGACGTTCACTATCAGTCAACGGAATATCGTCTTCGTCATCACCATCACTAATTGCCTTAACCTGTCTGGCTTGCTCTCGGCTTAACCTTTCAATGATCAGGATATTCGAGATAAAAACGCCCAGTCCAACGGCGATGATCAAGTCAACAAAAACGGTTAGTAGCATCACGCCATACATCACTCCCATGCCTGCATAACTGACCTTATGTGCACGCTGGATGAAGCTCCAATCAAGTATGTTGAAACCAACATACATCGCGATACCCGCTAAAACCGCCATAGGAATCGGTTCGGTTAAGCCACCAGCAACCAAGACCACTAATGCCAGAACCAATGCACGAATGACGCCAGAAAGCGGAGAACGGGCACCCACCTGAATATTAGTCACGGTACCCATGGTCGCACCGGCACCAGGTAGTGCACCAAATAAGCCCGAAATCATATTCGCAATGCCCTGGCCGCGAAGTTCTTTGTCTGAATCATGCTCTTTACGAGTCAGTGAGTCTCCAATAACCGCGGTCAGAAGCGTATCAATACAACCAAGTGTACCCAGCACCAGAGCATCGATAACCATAGTGGTAAATTGCTCAGAGCTGATCGTAGGAATAACAAGAGAAGGTAAGCCCGCAGGTATCTCACCGATACGGCGAATAGAATCGGTATCAAAAATGATGACGGATAAAAGAGTAACAGCGACCAAAGCAACAAGCTGGGCTGGTACATACTTACGGTATTTCGCCGGAAAGCCGAAAAGGATTCCTAGCGTTAATCCACCTAAAAACAGTTCGCTTATTTTCAGGTTGGCTAAGGTATCAGGCAGCGCAGAAAGCGTTCCCATCACCCCACCAGATGGAGCAGCATGTCCTAACAATGGAGACAGTTGCAAGATAATAAGAATGACACCAATACCCGACATAAATCCGGAGATCACGCTATATGGCATCAACGTAACGTATTTTCCGAGCTTTAATGTACCGAGCAATATCTGAAAAGCACCTGCCATCATGACAACGGTAAAGGTCATTGCCATTCCGGTTTCAGGATACTTAGCCACCATGCTCGTCATCACTGCCGTCATGATCACCGTCATGGGCCCAGTAGGTTCAGATATCAGACTACTCGAACCTCCGAACAACGCCGCGAATAAGCCGACCATGATAGCGCCCCAAAGACCGGCTTCAGCGCCCGCGCCAGACGCGACACCAAATGCCAACGCTAAAGGCAATGAGATAATGGCTGTAGTCACACCGCCAAACATGTCACCTTTGAGACTGATATCCGAAAAACGACTTCCAAACAAAACACACCTTCCTGATGATGAAATGACAAACTTTATAACTTTAACAAATGAGTTAGTCAGACAGAAAGTGTTAATTCAATCACATTATTCATGACTTATAACCAGATGGTATTTTATGTGCTAAGTTAATGATTTTAACGACTAGAACACGTCAGATGAGTACGTGTTAACGCAGTTTTTACGGGATTGAATTTGTAACATTGTGTATAGTTACAATTCTTAATTAAGGGATGTAAGACGCAAAATGCCAGAGATTAAACAGCTTTTTGAAAACAACTCTAAATGGTCTGAAGAAATTCGATCTCAAAGACCTGAGTATTTTACAACGCTTGAAGAGGGTCAAAGCCCTGGTTTTTTATGGATAGGTTGTTCAGATAGCCGAGTACCGGCCGAACGCCTCACTGGTTTGTATTCCGGAGAACTGTTTGTTCACCGAAACGTGGCTAACCAAGTGGTCCATACTGATCTCAACTGCTTATCTGTTGTGCAATACGCGGTGGATGTACTCAAAGTTAAACATATCATTGTCTGTGGCCATTATGGCTGTGGGGGTGTGAATGCAGCTATTGATAATCCGAAGCTAGGCCTAATTAATAACTGGCTACTTCACATTCGCGACAATTACCTTAAGTACCGTAAGCAGATCGAATCTCTACCTCGTGAACAATGGGGTGATAAATTGTGCGAAATTAACGTCGCAGAGCAAGTCTATAACTTGGGCAACTCCACCATCATGCAGACCGCATGGGAACGTGGGCAAGATATTGAAATCCATGGTGTTGTTTATGGGATTGGTAATGGCAAGCTGCAAGATCTTGGCGTTCGTTGTTCAAGCAATGACACGTTAGAGAATAGCCACTTAGATGCTCTTGATAAGATCTTATCGACGCCCATTCTTGGTTAACGGTTATCTCTTAACGCTTAATAGACAAATATAAGAAAGGCTCGCATTGTGCGAGCCTTTTTTGTCACTATTTAACAGAGTAATAATTACTCTTGAGGTACAACTTTACCGATGTAAGGTAGGTGACGATACTTTTGTGCATAGTCGATACCCACACCAACAACGAATTCGTCAGGAATTTCAAAACCAATCCATTTAGTATCAACAATCACTTCACGGCGAGAAGGCTTGTCTAATAGCGTACAAATTTCGATGGATTTAGGACCACGTAGGCTTAGAATCTCTTTCACTTTAGTCAGTGTGTTACCTGTATCGATGATATCTTCTACAAGTAGAACGTCTTTACCTTGGATATCGTCATCAAGGTCTTTCAGAATACGTACGTCACGTGAGCTTTCCATACCGTTGCCGTAGCTAGATGCGGTCATGAAATCAACTTGGTGAGTTAAATCGATAGCACGAGCAAGATCTGCCATAAAGACAAAAGATCCACGTAATAAGCCAACTAAAACAAGATCTTCACTACCGTTGTAGTGTTCCGTGATCTGTTTACCTAGTTCATTCACTCGATCCTGAACTTCTTGCTCAGAGATCATGACTTCAACTGTATGCTTCATACTGCTCTCATTTTGTTGGGTGATTGCGACAAGTTTAGACAGTTCTGCCATGGGTGCCGCTCAATTTTGTGCGTAAGTCTAGCATTGCTCAAATACCCACACCACCTTACAGCTCGAATTTACTGTTAGATTCTCAATGAAATGTGCACAGCCCCCTTGTTACATACTCGCTTTCTTTCACATCCATGCTGATCACGCTTTATGTATCAAGTTTGATGTAACTGTCTATAAAATAAGCTCAAAGGATTGACCATTTGCATATGCACCATTACACTCATCTTGGCTTAAATAATAATAAAATCATTAATATAAAAAATTCGTTGGCAAGGAAAACAAAATGGACTCAATATCTAAGAGACCTAGAACTAGGCTTTCACCTTTAAAAAGAAAACTTCAATTGATGGAAATCGCACTTGAGGTATTCTCTCGCCGCGGCATTGGCCGTGGTGGGCACGCTGATATAGCTGACATTGCTCAGGTATCAGTTGCAACCGTGTTTAACTACTTCCCAACCCGTGAAGATCTGGTTGATGAAGTACTTAACCACGTCGTTCGCCAATTCTCTAACTTCCTTTCAGACAATATCGATCTCGATATTCACGCAAAAGAGAACTTACATAATATTGCAACTGAAATGGTGACGTTGGTGGCTCACGATTGCCATTGGTTGAATGTATGGTTTGAATGGAGCGCATCAACCCGTGATGAAGTATGGCCTCTATTCGTAACCACAAACCGCACTAACCAAATGTTACTACAAAACATGTTTAGCAAAGCGATAGAGCGTGGCGAAGTCTGTGACGACCACGACCCTAAGCACCTTGCGAATCTGTTCCACGGCATTTGTTACTCGCTATTCATTCAAGCGAAGCGTGTAGATACGCAAGAAGAACTTTCGACCTTGACGGATAGCTACTTAAACATGCTGTGCATTTATAAGTAGATTCGAGATTCGAGATTCGAGATTCGAGATTCGAGATTCGAGATTCGAGATTCGAGATTCGAGATTCGAGATTCGAGATTCGAGATTCGAGATTCGAGATTCGAGATTCGAGATTCGAGATTCGAGATTCGAGATTCGAGATTCGAGATTCGAGATTCGAGATTCGAGATTCGAGTAAAATGATTTAAGGATTGGCGTTTTGCGTCAATCCTTTTTTATTACCAATAGATTGCTATTTGTTGAAAGAGATTCCCTACAAGTATGATGACCAAATTTTCTTCAGACATAAAAAAACCGCTGACGAATCAGCGGCTTTTATAATCTAGATATGCTCAAAATAATTGGAGTTGCAGCTAGGCGACCCTTTCTTTGTTAAGTAACTAAAGTTCTGCCCTATGAGCATAGATCTACTATGTGATTAGGGTGAACTTACGCAGTTAACAACGCTGCGGCTTCAAGTATGAAGAGTATTTACTTTTTCTTTTTCACTGCTTTCTTATTTGGAAGGTCAGTGATTGAACCTTCGAATACTTCCGCAGCTAGACCAACAGACTCGTGTAGAGTTGGGTGAGCGTGGATAGTAAGTGCAATATCTTCTGCATCACAACCCATTTCAATTGCTAGGCCGATTTCGCCAAGAAGTTCACCACCGTTAGTACCAACAACAGCACCACCGATTACGCGATGAGTATCTTTATCGAAGATCATCTTAGTAACGCCGTCTGCACAGTCAGAGGCGATTGCACGACCAGAAGCAGCCCAAGGGAAAGTAGCAACTTCGTAGTTGATGCCTTCAGCTTTCGCTTCTTTCTCAGTCTTACCTACCCAAGCAACTTCTGGCTCAGTGTACGCGATTGATGGAATAACCTTAGGGTCGAAGTAGTGCTTCTTACCAGAGATAACTTCAGCAGCTACGTGACCTTCATGCACACCTTTGTGAGCAAGCATTGGTTGACCAACAACGTCACCGATCGCGTGGATGTGAGGAACGTTAGTACGCATTTGCTTATCAACATTGATAAAGCCACGCTCATCAACTTCGATACCCGCTTTTTCAGCGTCGATAAGTGCACCGTTTGGAACACGACCGATAGCAACAAGAACAGCATCGTAGCGCTCAGCTTCAGCTGGTGCTTTTTTGCCTTCCATTGATACGTAGATACCGTCTTCTTTCGCTTCAACAGCAGTCACTTTAGTTTCAAGCATTAGCTTGAACTTGTTCTTAATGCGCTTAGTGAAAACTTTAACGATATCTTTATCCGCAGCAGGGATAACTTGATCGAACATCTCTACAACTTCAACTTTAGAACCTAGAGAGTGGTAAACCGTACCCATCTCAAGACCGATGATACCGCCGCCCATGATAAGCAGTTTTTCAGGTACTTCGTTTAGTTCTAGTGCATCCGTAGAATCCCAAATACGTGGGTCTTCATGTGGGATGAAAGGAAGTTTGATTGGGCGAGAACCCGCAGCAATGATTGCGTTGTCGAAGTTAACCGTAGTTGCTTCACCTTCGCCTTCAACAAGAATGCTGTTAGGACCAGTGAACTTACCGAAACCGTTAACAACAGTAACGTTACGCATCTTAGCCATACCGCCAAGACCGCCAGTTAATTGATCAACTACTTTATCTTTCCAGATACGAATCTTGTTGATGTCAGTTTGTGGCTCGCCGAATACAACGCCGTGCTCTGCCATCGCTTTAGCTTCTTCGATTACTTTAGAAACGTGAAGAAGTGCTTTTGATGGAATACAACCAACGTTTAGACATACACCACCAAGAGTGCTGTAACGTTCAACTAGTACTGTTTCTAGACCTAAATCCGCACAACGGAATGCAGCTGAGTAACCAGCAGGACCTGAACCAAGTACAACAACTTGGGCTTTAATTTCTTTGCTCATTGTGACCTCTTGTAGTCATTATCCCTAACAGGCTGAGTAGATGTTCTTAAAATTATTGGGCTTTCAAACAGGAAACATTTTACAGAGATGTTAACAGTGTGAAAGTAGCTTTAAGTTAGCCTGTGAGCTAGACAACAATTCCCTCTCGCTTTCTTAGAAATGCGGGAAACTGTTCTCTAAAAATAGTCTTTATATAAAGAATTAAGGTGACCCGAAAGCCACCTTAATAATTACTTTCTCAATTACAGAACTAGACGACGAATGTCAGATAGTGCGCTGTTTAAGAAAGTAATGAAGCGTGCACCTTCTGCACCATCGATCACGCGGTGATCATATGATAGAGACAGTGGAAGCTGTAGACGTGGTTGGAACTCTTTACCATTCCAAACTGGCTTAATCTCAGACTTAGATACACCTAAGATACCTACTTCTGGAGCATTTACGATTGGTGTAAATGCAGTACCGCCAATACCACCAAGGCTAGAGATTGTGAAACAACCGCCTTGCATGTCTGCCGCAGTTAGCTTGCCAGAGCGTGCTTTCTTAGAAACAACCATTAGTTCTTCAGATAGCTCGTAAATACCTTTCTTGTTCACATCTTTGAAAACAGGAACAACTAGGCCGTTTGGTGTATCAACTGCGATACCCACGTTTACGTACTTCTTAAGAATGATGCTTTCGCCATCGTCAGAAAGAGACGAGTTGAATGCTGGGAATGCTTCTAGCGCTTTAGCAACAGCTTTCATGATGAACACAAGTGGAGTGATCTTCATACCAGTGTCTTTCTTCGCTTCGATTGCGTTCTGTTCTTTACGGAATGCCTCTAGCTCAGTGATGTCTGCGTTGTCCCACTGTGTAACGTGAGGGATCATTACCCAGTTACGGTGCAGGTTAGCGCCAGAGATCTTCTTAATCTTAGAAAGCTTCTGAACTTCAGTTTCGCCGAACTTGCTGAAGTCAACTTTTGGCCATGGTAGTAGACCAAGAGCAGAACCGTCACCGCCTTTGCCAGATGCAGCTGCACCAGACTCAAGACGCTTAAGTGCATCTTTAACGTAAGACTGAACGTCTTCTTTAAGGATACGGCTCTTACGACCAGTACCTTTAACCTTAGAAAGGTTAACGCCAAATTCACGAGCAAGACGACGAACTACAGGAGAAGCGTGCGCGTAGTCACCGTTCTCTTGGAAGTCGCCAACTGCTGGAGCTACTGTTTCTGCTTTAGGTGCAGGTGCTGCTGCCGGAGCTGCTGCTTGTGCTGGAGCGGAAGCCACTACTGCTACTGGAGCTGCGCCTTCCACAACGAAAGTCATGATTAGAGAGCCTGTTGACACTGTGTCACCAGCTGCAATCTTGATCTCTTTTACTGTACCAGCGAATGGTGCAGGCACTTCCATTGAAGCTTTGTCGCCTTCAACAGTAATTAGAGATTGCTCTTCTTCTACTGTATCGCCAACCGCTACCATGATTTCAGTAACTTCTACTTCGTCACCACCGATATCAGGAACGTTCACTTCTTTCTCAGCAGATGCTGCTGGAGCCGCTGCAACTGGTGCTGGAGCAGGAGCTGCTGCAACTGGAGCGCCAGAACCTGCCACTTCAAATACCATCACTAGAGAACCAGTAGATACTGAATCACCAGAAGCGATCTTGATTTCTTTAACGATACCAGCGAATGGTGCAGGTACTTCCATTGAAGCCTTGTCACCTTCAACAGTAAGAAGAGATTGCTCTTCTTCTACTGCGTCACCGATAGCTACCATGATTTCAGTTACTTCAACTTCATCACCGCCGATATCAGGAACGTGAACTTCTTTAAGCTCTGCCGCTGCTGCCGCTGCAGGCGCAGCTACTGGAGCTGCCTCTGCTGCTGGAGCAGGTGCAGCTTCAGCTGCACCCTCGGCTTCGAAAATCATGATAAGAGAACCAGTAGAAACAGAATCGCCTTCAGCTACTTTGATTTCTTTAACAATACCTGCTTGAGACGCTGGAACTTCCATAGAAGCTTTGTCGCCTTCAACAGTGATCAGAGACTGCTCTTCTTCAACCTTGTCGCCAACGCTTACAAGAATCTCAGTAACTTCAACCTCATCCGCACCGATGTCAGGTACATTAATTTCGATTGCCATTGCTTATTTACCTTCTAGTTAAGCGCTGTATTAAGCGTATTGTGGGTTTGTTTTTTCAGTGTCGATATCGAATTTAGCAATTGCTTCAACAACTACAGATTTCTCGATATCACCACGTTTAGCCAGTTCAGTTAGCGCTGCAACTACGATGTAGCCAGCGTTAACTTCGAAGTGACGACGTAGGTTTTCACGGCTGTCAGAACGGCCGAAACCATCTGTACCAAGTACTTTATAAGACTCAGTTGGCATGTACGCACGTACTTGCTCAGCGTAGTTCTTCATGTAGTCAGTCACTGCGATTGCAGGTTCTTTACCAAGAACAGTTGTGATGTACGGTACTTTTTCTTCCGCTTCTGGGTGAAGCATGTTGTCACGCTCTACCGCTTGACCATCACGAGTTAGTTCGTTGAACGACGTTACAGAGAATACGTCAGATGCTACGCCGTACTCTTCACTTAGAATTGCAGCCGCTTTACGCGCTTCGTTCATAATAGTACCAGAGCTCATTAGTTGAACTTTGCCCTTAGCACCAGCGTGAGATTCAAGCTTGTAAATACCTTTACGGATGCCTTCTTCAGCGCCTTCTGGCATTGCTGGCATTGCGTAGTTCTCGTTCATTACTGTTAAGTAGTAGTAAACGTTTTCTTGCTCAGGACCGTACATGCGACGGATACCGTCTTGCATGATTACCGCTAACTCGTAAGCAAACGTTGGGTCGTAAGAGATACAGTTAGGTACTGTGTTCGCCATGATGTGCGAGTGACCATCTTCGTGCTGTAGACCTTCGCCGTTTAGCGTTGTACGACCAGCAGTAGCACCCAATAGGAAGCCACGAGCTTGTTGGTCACCTGCTAGCCATGCCATGTCGCCAATACGTTGGAAACCGAACATTGAGTAGTAGATGTAGAACGGGATCATCGGTAGATCGTTTGTGCTGTATGACGTTGCAGCAGCAACCCATGAAGCCATAGAACCTAGTTCGTTGATACCTTCTTGAAGAACTTGACCAGACGTTGCTTCTTTGTAGTAAGAAACGATGCCTTTATCTTCTGGAGTGTAATCTTGACCGTGTGGGTTGTAGATACCAACCTGACGGAATAGACCTTCCATACCGAATGTACGTGCTTCATCACAGATGATAGGAACGATGTTCTTACCAATGTTCTTATCTTTAAGAAGGATGTTTAGCGTACGTACATAAGCCATAGTTGTAGAGATATCACGCTTCTGCTCACCTAGTAGAGGTGCGAATGCGTCTAGCTCAGGAACCTTGAACTCTTGTGTAAACTTAGGAAGACGTGCTGGAGTGTAACCGTGTAGAGCGTTACGACGCGCGTGCATGTATTCGTATTCAGCAGAACCTTCTTCCAGTTTTAGATATGGAAGTTCAGCGATTTTCTCATCTGATAGTAGGTCTTCAAGGCCTAGGCGATCACGCAGGTGTTGAACATGAGTCATGTCCATTTTCTTAACACCGTGTGCAATGTTCTTACCTTCAGCTGCATCACCCATGCCGTAACCTTTAACAGTTTTAGCTAGGATTACCGTTGGCTTACCGTTTGTCTCTTTTGCATTGTTGAATGCAGCAAACAGTTTAGAAGAATCGTGACCACCACGCTTAAGAGCGAAGATTTCGTCATCAGTCATATCAGCAACGAGTGCAGCTGTTTCTGGGTACTTACCAAAGAAGTGCTCACGTACGTATGCGCCATCTTTAGATTTAAATGTCTGGTAATCACCATCGATAGTTTCGTTCATTAGTTGAAGAAGCTTACCAGTAGTGTCTTTAGCCAGTAGTGAATCCCAGTTGCTACCCCAGATAACTTTAACAACGTTCCAACCTGCGCCTTTGAATAGGCCTTCAAGTTCTTGAATGATGCTACCGTTACCCATTACAGGACCGTCTAGACGCTGTAGGTTACAGTTGATTAGGAAACATAGGTTGTCTAGCTTCTCACGCGCAGCGAAAGAGATAGCACCACGTGATTCTGGCTCATCCATCTCACCGTCACCTAGGAACGCGTATACGCGTTGCGCTGAAGTTTCTTTCAGGCCACGGCCGTCAAGGTACTTAAGGAAGCGCGCTTGGTAAATCGCAGAGATAGGACCAAGACCCATAGATACTGTCGGGAATTGCCAGAACTCAGGCATCAGTTTCGGGTGCGGGTAAGAAGGGATACCTTTACCATCAACTTCTTGACGGAAGTTATCTAGCTGCTCTTCAGTTAGACGACCTTCAACGAATGCACGAGAGTAGATACCTGGAGAGATGTGACCTTGGTAATAAACTAGATCGCCACCGTCAGTCTCGTTTGGAGCACGGAAGAAGTGGTTGAAACATACTTCGTAGAACGCTGCTGCTGACTGGTAAGAAGCCATATGACCACCAAGGTCTAGGTCTTTCTTAGAAGCACGCAATACGATCATGATTGCGTTCCAGCGAATAATCGAACGAATACGACGCTCAAGAGTTACGTCACCAGGGTAAGCTGGCTCTTGTGCTGCTGGAATTGTGTTGATGTAGTTTGTGTTGATGCCTGTAGCCATATCAACACCATCTAAACGCGCTTTATCTAGAACTTGTTCTAGTAAAAACTGTGCACGTTCTACACCTTCTTCACGTACTACTGACTCAAGAGCTTCTAACCAATCTTGAGTTTCCAGAGCATCAACGTCATGCTTCATGTCAGACATGGCGATCTATCCTTTTTGTTAGTTGGATTCTACTAAACACGTAAAAAGCCGAAGTATTACGGCTATTTACCCTGTTGAATTCGACGTAGGGAACGTTCGCGACGCGACTCTTCCTTCGTCAAATCCAGCAATGTTTCTTCGATGTAAGCTAAATGAGAATGTGACATTTCACGTGCCTGTTCTGGCTGCCCTGAAACAATCGCATCTACAATGTTAGCTCGATGTATACTCACTTTCTCCACAACGTCTTTACGACGATGCAACAGATTTAAATTCTCTAAGACGTTTTGTTCGAGTAACGGAGCCAAACTACGAACAATGTGCAATAACACCACATTGTGTGCAGCCTCTGTTAAAGCAATAAGAAAAGCCATCACTGCTGCAGATTCGGCTTCAATATCACCCTTATCTTGCGCACCATGAATCTTTTCTTGGCATGCTTGAATTCGAGCAAAGTCTTCATCAGTACCACGTAATGCCGCAAAGTAAGCCGAAATCCCTTCCATCGCATGACGCGATTCCAACAAGTCTAGTTGGGTTTCAGAATGGGATGACAACAAATTAAGCAAAGGATCTGAAAAGCTTTTCCAGATATTTTCGCTCACAAACGTACCTCCACCTTGACGGCGAGTAAGCAAGCGTTTTGCTTCTAAACGTTGTATGGCTTCTCGAATTGAAGGACGAGACACATCGAACTGTTTCGCCAGTTCGCGCTCTGGTGGCAGCTGCTGCCCAGGAGCCAGTGTTCCCTCCACAATCAACCTTTCTAACTCTTGTTCGATAACATCGGAGAGTTTTGGCTGACGAATCCTTTGATAAGCCATAGTTTGTTATTCTTCTTTTTCTTCGCTGACAATTGGTAATACCAATTTTAAGTTGCGCAGAAATTAACATAATTAAAACGCCACTGTCCAGTCTAAAATTGACCTGCATCATAGAATGCAGTGTGAATTAACCGTGATTTAACAAATGAAATTTAAAACAGCAACCAAATTGGTCTTACCATTTACAGGGGTAATACTTTTGGGGAGGATTCGTGCTAGAAAGTTTCAGGATAAAAATGAATTGTTTCAGAAAGATTAGTCAAACTAGGTCAAAAATCGAACCGAGCGCACATTAGAGACAGAAATTCTGTTCATAAGTCTTAATATTTAGGCGTTTGATAAGCGCGTCACACTCTGGATTTATTGATGCTTAGCTCCCAACCACTTTATTTACATAGCAACAACAAAAATTCACAAGTCATTATGCTAGGCGTTGATTATTCACACCTAGCTGTCAGTAACACCATTTAAAACTCGAAGCTCAGGCCTTGAGCTTTCTTTTTAATTTCTGCCAGTCGAAAACCAAACCAGGGTCAGTCTTACGCAAGGGGGCAATATATTGATGTCCTGTGATGCGTTGTTCTGTGATCTCTGGAAAATTCGACATTAGAGTTTCAGTCAGCTGCGACAAGGATTGATACTGCTGCTCGGTATAAGCCGCAAAGTCACTGCCCTCGAGTTCAATACCAATAGAGTAATCATTACACCTTTCACGCCCAGCAAAACTAGACTGGCCAGCATGCCAAGCTCGGTCTAAGAACGAAACAAACTGCACCACTTCACCATCACGACGAATCAAGCAATGGGCAGACACGCCCATTTGGTGAATCACCTCAAAAAAAGGATGTTCAAAGGGGTCTAACTTACCCGTAAAAAACTGTTCAATATAAGGACCACCAAATTGCCCTGGAGGCAAACTAATATTGTGAACCACCAGCAAAGAAACATCATCAACACTAGGCCTAGCATCAAAATGCGGGGAAGGAACATGCCGAGCGTTGTCATACCATCCGTTGGAGCTGATCGTCATCTTAATCTCACTTTCTTTTCCGCTAACACAATAGATTGTGACTTTGCCCATAGAGCCGTCGTGCTAGCCTCTTTAATTTGAAGTTAAGCAAGAGTATCATTCCATTCCCACTCCCTTTCAAGATTAGATTTGCGATGAAAAACACACATAACAGCCACCAACGCCTTGACTACTTAAAAGAGCAACTGCCTCTAGAGATCACTCGTGCAGTCGCTGAGACTATCCGAGAAGATCTAGGCGGAACACTCGATCCAGCGGCTGATATTACGGCAAGTCTAATCCCAGCAGACGCAATCAACAGCGCGACCATCATTACCCGTGAACACGGTGTGTTTTGTGGTAAAGCTTGGGCTGATGAAGTGTTTAAGCAATTAGGCGGTGAAGTGACTATCGAGTGGAACGTAGAAGACGGCGACAAGGTTGAACCAAACCAAACACTTTGCACGCTAACTGGCCCTGCACGCGCGCTATTAACCGGTGAACGTAACGCAATGAACTTCATTCAAACGCTATCTGGCTGCGCGACGACGACGGCAATCTACGCAGATAAAATCAAGCACACAGAATGCCGCCTGTTAGATACTCGTAAAACGATCCCAGGCCTACGCAGCGCTTTAAAATACGCAGTCGCTTGTGGTGGTGGTTTCAACCACCGTATTGGTGTATTCGATGCTTATCTAATCAAAGAAAACCATATCATCGCCTGTAGTGGCATTGAGAAAGCGATTTCTACGGCAAAAGAGCTTAACCCAGGTAAGCCTGTAGAAGTTGAAACAGAAAGCCTAGAAGAGTTAGAGCAAGCAATCAGCGCTGGCGCAGACATCATCATGCTAGACAACTTCACTACCGACATGATGCGTGAAGCGGTTAAAATCAACGCTGGCCGTGCCGCACTAGAGAACTCAGGCAATGTAACTCTAGACACTATCGCAGAGTTCGCTGAAACGGGTGTTGATTACATCTCGGTAGGCGCACTCACTAAGCACTTAAAAGCAATGGATTTATCTATGAGATTCAAAGCTTAATTTATTGAAATATAAATAGCTTATCTTTAAAGGCACGGTTAAATACCGTGCTTTTTTTATTGCTTAAATTATCAGCATTTCAATCACTTATTTAAGTCGATCGCATAATTTTGCGCGCCATATGAAACATCACACTAATAAATACCAAACCACTCGCGACCACACCTGAATCTCATTCCACTTCTCCATTCCGACTTCTATTCTGTCCATCAACCAGTGCCTGCACTGAAATAAACTAAACAATGGAATAGAACAATGAATAACAAAAGTAAAAGAACAAATCAGAAAGGTTTTACACTGATTGAATTAATGATTGTAGTGGCGATTATTGGTATTTTGTCAGCATTTGCTGTGCCTGCTTACCAAAACTACACAATGAAAGCACACGCTAGTGAAATGTTAAGTGCTTCATCTGCGATGAAAATGTCTCTCGGTATATGTCTAGTAAATGGCGAAGCTAATTGCTCATCAGGTAACGGTGGTGTGCCAGATTCACAGACTCTAGGAGAATTTACTGTCTCAGCAGTTGCTGGTGTTAGTGATGCGGCTACAACGATTCAAGCAATTGTCGATGCAGGCCAAACAAAAGGAAGATTAGTTGAAGGAGACAGCATAACCATAACTCCTGACTTAACAACCTCAGGAGTAACATGGGAAGTGACATGTACAAATGGAGGAACACAAAACGCGGATGTATCTGATTGGTGTCCAGCTAACTAATGCTCACTAACCTCCCAACCGTTCTACGTCAGGCTGGCTTACTTAGCCTGACTCAAGAACAAGCCGTTGCGGAACAAGTACAAGCTTCAGGCATTTCGACACCTGAAGCTTTGCTCGCTCTGGATTTCTTCAGCGGCGATTCCTTAGCAAACAACATTAAAACCATCTTCGGCTTACCCTTAGTACAACTTGCCAATACGGACTATGAAACCTTACGTGACCAATTAGGGCTTCGCGAACTGATTACTAAATATCGTGCTATCCCGATTTCAGTTTCTAGCTCAACTCTCACACTCGCTTCTGCCGACCCTACGGATTTACAGGCTGAAGATGACTTCCGCTTTGCGACAGGGTTGCAGGTTGAATTGGTTGTTGCTAATTACTCTGAATTAGAAGGCGCGATACGCAAGCTGTATGGTCGATCTATTTCCGGGCAAGATTCTAAGCGTAAAGAGATCACCCAAGATGAGCTAGCTAACCTCGTGAAGGTATCTGACGACGAAATAACGTCGATTGAAGATCTCAGCCAAGACGACTCCCCTGTGAGTCGCTTTATCAATCAGATTCTGGTTGATGCGGTACGTAAAGGCGCATCGGACATCCATTTTGAGCCCTACGAAGAACACTACCGAGTGCGCCTACGTTGCGATGGCATTCTTGTCGAGACCCAACAGCCCGCCTCTCATTTAAGCCGTCGATTATCAGCGCGCTTAAAGATCCTCGCAAAACTGGATATTGCAGAACGTCGCTTACCTCAAGATGGTCGTATTAAACTGCGTTTAAATGACGAACTGGCAATTGATATGCGCGTATCAACACTGCCTACCTTATGGGGCGAGAAGATCGTACTGCGATTGCTTGATAGCAGTGCGGCCAATCTCGATATCGATAAGCTCGGTTACAGCGAGGCGCAAAAAGCCCTCTACCTCAATGCACTAAAGCGCCCGCAAGGGATGATCTTAATGACCGGGCCAACCGGCAGCGGTAAAACGGTTTCTCTTTATACTGGACTTCGAGTACTCAACACCTCTGAACGCAACATCTCAACAGCTGAAGACCCTGTAGAGATTAACCTGTGTGGCATCAATCAGGTACAAGTGACGCCTAAGATTGGCTTTGGTTTCGCCGAGGCACTACGATCGTTTTTACGACAAGACCCAGACATCGTGATGGTTGGAGAAATCCGAGATTTAGAAACCGCCGAGATCGCGATCAAAGCATCGCAAACAGGTCACTTGGTGCTTTCTACACTGCACACCAATTCTGCTGCTGAAACCGTAACTCGGCTTGCTCACATGGGAATTGAACCCTTTAATCTTGCTTCGTCATTGAGCCTAATCATAGCCCAACGACTGGCAAGACGCTTGTGCAACCATTGCAAAGAAACAGACGACTCGCCGGACATATTTCTGCGTCACTCTATCCCAAACAGCCAAACCATCTACAAAGCCAACTCTCAAGGCTGTAATGAGTGTAACCAAGGTTACTCAGGTCGAGTGGGTATCTATGAAGTGATGCCGTTTACCGACAACCTAAAAACCAGCCTTATCAATAAACCCAATGCGCTAGCGATTGAAGCTCTCGCACGTCGAGAAGGCATGCGCACTCTGCAAGAGTCAGGGCTAGATAAACTGCTTGAAGGCACCACCAGCTATCAAGAGCTACAACGTGTTCTATACCTATAATTCACGGAGCGAAAATGAGTAGTAAAAGCAAACAATCACAACTAAAAAACTACCATTGGAAGGGAATCAATAGTTCTGGCAAGAAAATGTCTGGGCAGAGCTTAGCGCTCACCGAATTAGAAGTGCGAGAGAAGCTCAAAGAGCAATATATCCAAATTAAGAAAATCAAAAAGAAAAGTATCTCCGCAATCACTCGTTTAACTCATCAAGTCAAAGCCAAAGACATCACTATTTTGACGAGACAGCTTGCTACCATGCTCGCTACGGGTGTGCCTATCGTGCAAGCCATAAAGTTGGTATCAGATAATCATCGTAAAGCAGAAATGAAATCTATTTTATCGCATATCTGCAAAGGTGTAGAAGCCGGAACGCCAATCTCAAAAGCAATGAGAACCGCAAGCCGCCACTTTGACGATCTCTACACCGACCTAGTCGCCACCGGAGAGCTTTCCGGCAACCTCGCACAAGTCTTTGAACGCTTAGCGACCTATCGTGAAAAAAGTGAACAGTTAAAAGCTAAGGTGGTGAAAGCGCTTATCTATCCAGCAATGGTGGTCACGGTTGCGCTGACCGTCTCCTATCTCATGCTCACCATGGTCATCCCAGAGTTTGAATCGATGTTTTCAGGCTTTGGTGCCGATCTTCCCTGGTTCACCCAACAAGTCCTCGACCTGTCTCATTGGATGCAAGCTTACAGTTTTTATACCGCCCTAGGCATCGGGGCTACCAGCCTGGTTGTTCATCAACTGTGCCAACGTTCTTACTCGATTCGACTATCAGCCAGCCGCTTAGTGTTACGCTTTCCTGTACTAGGTGGCGTAATGGCAAAGGCCTCTATCGCCAAGTTCAGCCGCACCTTATCAACCAGCTTTAGTTCTGGTATTCCGATTCTAATGAGCCTCAAAACTACAGCCAAAACCGCAGGCAGTCTGCATTATGAATCTGCGATCATCGAAGTACACCGAGAAACAGCCGCGGGTATGCCGATGTATATTGCAATGCGCAATACCAATGCCTTCCCTGAAATGGTGTTACAGATGGTGATGATTGGTGAAGAGTCAGGTAACCTTGATGATATGCTGAATAAAGTCGCTTCCATCTATGAGTTTGAAGTCGACAATACCGTCGACAACTTAGGCAAAATTTTAGAGCCACTGATCATCGTGTTTTTAGGTACAGTTGTGGGTGGGCTTGTTGTCGCGATGTACTTACCAATCTTTAATCTTATGAGTGTGTTAGGATAGTTAAAAGCAACTAAACACCCATGAGTAGAAACCTCTGCTCACCTTGAACAAGTGGTAAAGGACACTATGGAAGTATTTCACTACTATCCTTGGCTATTCCCCGTATTAGCTTTCATTTTTAGCCTCCTTATCGGTAGCTTCCTCAATGTGGTCATACATCGTTTACCGATTATGATGGAGCGAGAGTGGCAACAAGAGTGCTCGGAATATTTCTCTCAATGTAAAATTCCAGCACCAGAAGGAAAGTTTAATCTCAGCATTCCTCGCTCTACTTGCCCTAAGTGTAAAACCCAACTGAGAGCAATCGACAACATCCCTGTATTAAGCTGGTTATTCCTAAAAGGTAAGTGCCGCAGTTGTACTAACCCCATCAGCGCCCGTTATCCCTTGGTCGAACTGCTTACAGCGATACTTTGTACCGTAGTCGCTAGCCACTTTGGTTTCAGTTATTACGCGATTGCTCTGATATTTTTCACCTTTGCTTTGATTACCGCGACCTTTATCGATCTCGATACTATGTTACTGCCGGATCAAATTACCTTACCTTTAGTTTGGTCTGGTATCGCTTTGGCCTTATTTAATATCAGCCCGGTATCACTGCAAGATTCCGTCGTTGGAGCGATGGCTGGTTACCTAGCACTTTGGTCTGTTTACTGGCTGTTCAAGCTGCTCACTGGCAAAGAAGGGATGGGGTACGGTGATTTTAAATTGCTAGCGGCATTAGGGGCATGGCTTGGTTGGCAACATCTACCAATGATCATCCTTCTGTCATCGCTAGTGGGCCTTGTGTTCGGATTGATTCAACTGCGACTGAAGCAACAAGGCATAGACAAAGCTTTCCCATTTGGGCCCTATCTAGCGATTGCTGGTTGGGTAAGTCTGATGTGGGGTAACGACATCATGGGTTGGTATTTCACTTCTGTACTAGGAATTTAATCATGGCAACGATCATAGGATTAAGTGGTGGTATCGCCAGTGGCAAAACCACCGTGGCTAACCTCTTCAACGAACATTTTAATATTGATATTGTCGATGCTGATATTGTGGCTCGTGAAGTCGTAGCACTGGGCAGCGAAGGTCTCAAACAGATTACTGCTCATTTTGGGGAGGCTATCTTACTTGAAGATGGCACGCTCAACCGAAGTAAACTGCGTGAGCTAATCTTCTCAGATCCCAAACAGAAGCTGTGGCTCAATGACCTCCTTCATCCCATGATCCGCGATAAAATTGACAGTGACCTGTCTAAAGTGACCTCTCCTTATGCTTTATTAGTAGCACCTCTATTAATTGAAAACCATATGCAAGGCATGGCCGATCGCGTATTAATTGTTGATGTGCCAGTAGAAGTACAAATAGAGCGTACGATGAATCGTGATAACGTTTCTAGGGAACAAGTTGCGTCAATTTTAAAATCACAGGCTTCAAGAGAACAACGCTTAGCAGTTGCAGATGATGTGATTAAAAACCATACTAAAAACCAAGAACTTTTGCCTCAAATCACAGATTTACATCAAAAGTATCTGGCAATCAGTACAGTAGATGGGTCAGAATAGAACAATGTTGAATGAAGGTTTGCTCGATGATCACCCACAAATTTGAACATCCTCTAAATGAGAAAACACGAATCTACTTAAGAGTTGAATCACTCTTGAGGCAGCTGCACTTGTCTTCTACATTTTCCGATGCTCAACAGTATCAACTCTTTTTCCGTTCGATCTTTGATCTGATTGAAATCTTTGAACAGATCCAACTCAAAAGCGAGCTCGCAAAAGATATTGAGAAGCAGCGTGTAACCTACAAAAGCTGGTTAGATGTTGAAGGTGTCGATCAAGAAATGCTGACTTCACTGCTCAACGACATTAGCAATATCTATCGTGAATTGATGCAGGCAGAGCGTTTTGGCCAGTCACTTAAAGAAGACCGCTTCCTAAGTGCTATTCGTCAACGCTTTAACCTACCTGGTGGCTCATGCTGCTTTGATTTACCTGCGCTACATTATTGGTTACACCTTCCTCTCGATAAGAGAATGAGAGACGCCAAAACGTGGATGGATAGCCTACAGCCTTTGTATGAGGCGCTAACGCTATGGCTGAAACTAACCAGAGAAACAGGTCACTTTAAAGATCAAATTGCACGTGCTGGTTTCTTCCAGAGCGATGCTGATGAAGCGAATATCCTACGTCTTTCTATTCCAATGCAATACGGCGCCTACCCGATGATCTCGGGGCACAAAAACCGTTTTGCCGTTAAATTCATGAGCTTTGAGACTGGACAAGCCTGCACTCAAGATATCGAATTTGAATTAGCAATCTGCACCTAATTAATTGTCTTTTATCGTTTGGCTTGAGTACTTATTCAGGCCTAAACTCATTGTTATTGTACCTCCAAATAAAGAATCACTATGTCGAAAAAAATCACCATCGTTAAATGCCCTCAATGTAATGCTGACGTTGAATGGGGTGAACAAAGCCCACATCGCCCGTTTTGCAGCAAGCAATGTCAGATGATTGATTTTGGAGAATGGGCAGACGAAGAGAACAGTATCGCTGGCGCACCGGATATGTCGGATAGCGATGGTTGGTCAGAAGATCCGTACTAAGCGAATAGCGAATAGAATTTTAAGGATTGGCGTTTAACGTCAGTCCTTTTTTTATTGTCTCTAACATGGCGCTAGTAGAGATTCCCTACTCCTTCGTCAGTCTAGGGAATGACGGTTAAATATGAGTTTAGGTTTTGTCCGTAACCCTCAAGAGCAAGAGATGAGCGAGCTGGGGATCTCCTACCTACGATACGCTAAGTAGCAGGCACAAAAAAGCGGAGCCAAATGGCTCCGCTTTTATCGATAGAATGCAAAAAGAATTACTTCTTAGTAAGCTTCTCTTTAATACGAGCTGACTTACCAGAACGCTCACGTAGGTAGTACAACTTGGCACGACGTACTGCACCACGGCGTTTAACTTCGATGCTATCAACCATTGGAGAGTGAGTTTGGAACGCACGCTCTACGCCTTCACCGTTCGAGATCTTACGAACTGTAAATGCAGAGTGTAGACCACGGTTACGAATAGCGATTACAACGCCTTCGAAAGCCTGTAGACGCTCACGGTCACCTTCTTTTACCTTAACCTGAACTACAACAGTGTCACCTGGTGCGAATTTAGGAAGGTCTGATTTTAGTTGCTCTTCTTCAAGAGCCTTGATAATGTTGCTCATTTGTATAAATTCCTAGAATAAACTGATACTAAATTTAATAGGTTACTGCTTGCTTTTCGTTAAGAGCGATGCTCTTTAATGAATTCAGCCAGTAATTGTTCCTGTTCGTCAGTCAGAGCTAGGTTTTCCAGGAGTTCTGGTCTTCTTAGCCAAGTTCGGCCCAGCGATTGTTTCAACCGCCAGCGACGAATATCCTTATGGTTTCCAGACTTGAGTACCGATGGCACATCTTTATCGTCTAGCACCTCAGGGCGCGTATAATGGGGACAATCTAGCAAACCATTTGCAAAAGAATCTTCTTCTGCTGAAGCGAAATCTCCAAGTACACCCGGAACAAACCGAGATACTGAATCAATCAACGTCATGGCTGGTAGCTCACCACCCGTCATCACAAAATCGCCAATCGACCATTCTTCGTCGACTTCAGATTGAATGATGCGCTCATCTACCCCTTCATAGCGACCACAAATAAGAAGTAAATTCTCGTTTGTTGCCAGCTCTTCAACACCTTTTTGGTCGAGTTTACGACCTTGAGGTGAAAGATAGATAACTTTCGTCTTCCCCGGTGCTGCTTGCTTGGCAGTTTTGATAGCGTCGCGCAAAGGCTGAACCATCATTAACATGCCAGGACCACCACCGTAAGGTCTGTCATCAACAGTGCGATGTTTATCATGAGTGAAATCACGAGGATTCCATGTCTCAATAGATAAAAGACCTTTCTTAACCGCTTGACCTGTTACTCCAAAATCAGTAACAGAACGGAACATTTCAGGAAACAGGCTAATTACGCCAACCCACATGTGTTCTCTCGCTCTGTAATTTGGAGTTAGAATCCAGGATCCCAGTCAACTTCGATCCGGCGAGCTTCGCGATCAACTTTCTTGATCACTTGCTCTTCAAGGTACGGTACTAACCGTTCCTTTTGGCCAAAAGCATCTTTAAGATTTGCTTTGATTACTAGAACATCGTTCGAGCCAGTTTCTAACAGGTCAGTGACCTCACCAAGGTTGTAGCCTTTAGTTGTAAAAACTTGCATACCAAACAATTCGCGCCAGTAGAATTCATCTTCTGACAATTCAGGTAACGAAGCAGGGTCAATAGCAATTTCAAAGTTAGTCATCAGTTGCGCGTCTTCACGAACATCTAATCCCGCTAGCTTACATACATAACCTTGGCCATGACGTTTCCAGCTCTCAACTTTGTACTCAACCCACTTACCCTTTAGGTTTAAATACCAAGGGCTGTAATCAAATATGCTTTCAGCATTGTCTGTGTAGGAGAACACTTTAAGCCAGCCACGAATACCATAGGTAGACCCAAGTTTACCCATGACAATTCTATTGTTTTGCTCGCTCATAGTTTCTTTACCCTTCATCGACATAAGCTATTTCTCTTTAAAAAAGAATTAAGCCGCTTTTTGAGCGTCTTTAACTAGCTTAGCTACACGATCAGATAGAGATGCGCCTTGACCAACCCAGTGGTTAACACGATCTAGGTCTAGACGTAGACCTTCTTCTTGACCTTGAGCAGTAGGGTTAAAGAAACCTACTTTCTCGATGAAACGGCCAGTTGCAGCGTTACGGCTATCCGCAACTACGATTTGATAAAATGGGCGCTTCTTTGCACCGTGACGTGCCAAACGAATGGTTACCATGTCGTCCTCTTTGCTTTCTTAATAAAATAATTAACCCCAAGTATAAGTAAATAGCTTGGGGTCTCGTGCCAAATTAAAGCCCCGGAATTTTACTCTTATTCCGGTGCAATGCAAGGGCTTTAGCTATTTTTTCACCAACATAGCTGCCGAACACTTTCTGTGACACGGCTAACACTATGAAAAGTAACGTAGCTAAAGGTTACATTTGTAGATTATCGACCAAACGGGTTAAAACCACCACCCATTCCGCCCATACCTCCACCGCCGCCCATCATGCCTTGCATGTTGCGCATCATGCCTTTCATTCCACCTTTTTGCATTTTCTTCATCATCTTCTGCATTTGGGTGAACTGTTTAAGCATACGGTTTACATCTTGTACCTGAGTACCAGAACCAGCAGCAATACGCTTTTTGCGAGAGCCTTTGATTAGGTCAGGGCGTTGACGCTCTTTCATTGTCATAGAGTTGATGATCGCTTCCATCTGCTTGAACATCTTGTCATCAACTTTATCTTTAACGTTATCTGGTAGCTGAGACATACCTGGAAGCTTATCCATCATGCCCATCATGCCGCCCATATTTTGCATCTGACCAAGCTGTTCACGGAAGTCTTCTAGGTCAAAACCTTTCTTCTCTTTGAACTTCTTCGCCAGTTTCTCTGCTTTCTCGGTATCAACGTTCTTTTGTAGGTCTTCAATTAAAGACAGTACGTCGCCCATACCTAGGATACGAGAAGCAACACGATCTGGGTGGAACGGTTCTAGTGCATCAGTTTTTTCACCAACACCTAAGAATTTAATCGGTTTACCCGTGATATGACGAACAGACAGTGCAGCACCACCACGCGCATCACCATCAACTTTCGTCAAGATAACACCGGTTAGTGGTAGAGCATCACCAAAGGCTTTAGCCGTGTTCGCTGCATCTTGACCTGTCATAGCATCAACAACGAATAGAGTTTCTACTGGCTTAATTGCCGTATGAAGCTCTTTGATTTCGCCCATCATCTCTTCATCGATAGCTAAACGACCCGCCGTATCGACAAGCAGCACGTCGTAGAATTTCTTCTTCGCATGGTCGATTGCAGCGTTTGCAATATCAAGAGGCTTTTGATCCGCTGAAGACGGGAAGAAGTCTACGCCCACATCGCTTGCTAACGTTTCAAGTTGTTTTATCGCCGCAGGACGGTAAACGTCGGCAGACACAACCAATACTTTCTTCTTGTCACGCTCAGTCAGGAGCTTAGATAGCTTACCTACCGATGTGGTTTTACCCGCACCTTGTAGACCCGCCATTAAGATGACTGCTGGCGGTTGCGCTGCTAGATTAAGAGCTTCGTTAGACTCACCCATCACCGCTTCAAGTTCAGCTTGAACGATCTTAATGAATTCTTGACCCGGTGTTAGAGATTTAGATACCTCAACACCCACAGCGCCTTCTTTTACGCGCTTAACAAAATCACGGACAACTGGCAATGCAACGTCGGCTTCAAGTAGCGCCATACGTACTTCACGCAGCGTCTCTTTAATATTGTCTTCGGTCAGACGACCTTTACCGCTGATGTTCTTCAGCGTTTTGGATAGACGATCCGTTAAATTATCAAACATAGTTTTCTCTTCGCTCAAAACTGCGACTATTACTGTGAGTATACATTAGCGCGGATTAGAGTCATACCCGTTGTAGAGCGTTAATCATCCGTGCTTGTGATGTGAGACATTATTCACTTGGAATTGAATGAGGTTCACCATAGCCCCAAAGAGCGATGCGAGGTATAATTCGCCAATTAGTAATCATTTAAATGGATACCATGGACAGTCTTATTGCGATCGCAGCAGCCTTTCTTTATATAATGGCGATTTCCACGATCATTCCAGGTCTCGTGCACCAAACAGGGATCCGTGTAAAAACGGTGCTTATCAGCGCATTACTTGCTCTAGTTTTTCATGCTTTGTTGCTTGGCGATTTGATTTTTAATGCCAGTGGCCAAAACCTAAGTATCTTGAACGTTGCTTCATTAATCAGTTTAATTATCTCTGTGGTAATGAGCGGTGCCATGCTCAAAACCCGTTTGTGGTTCATCTTGCCCGTTGTTTATAGCTTCGCTGCGTTGAATTTGATGGCGGCCACTTTTCTTCCAAGCACCTTCATCAAACATTTAGAGAACGATCCAAAACTGCTCGTACACATCTCTTTGGCGTTGTTCTCGTACGCAACGCTTACCATCGGTGCGCTATACGCCCTACAGCTCGCTTGGCTCGATCACAAACTTAAAAAGAAGAAAGCCCTAGTGATAAACCCTAACTTACCTCCTTTAATGATGGTGGAAAGGCAGCTTTTCAAGATCATTTTGATTGGTAATGGTTTATTAACGGGTACTTTATTGACTGGCCTTATCTTCGTACAAGATATGTTTGCTCAAGGAAAAGCACACAAGGCTGTATTGTCTTTTATCGCTTGGGTTATCTACTCCATCCTTTTGTGGGGTCACTACCAGAAAGGTTGGCGTGGACAAAAAGTGACTTGGTTCGCCTTAGCAGGTGCCAGCATGCTGACATTAGCCTACTTCGGTAGTCGCTTCGTTCAAGAAATAATCCTGAACTAATCTGTAAAATAAAGGCAAGGTCTCGTGTACCTTGCCTTTAATATATTGAGTGCAAGACATTCAATTGACATCTCGGCCATGTTCGGTCATAAATTAATCAAGATACACAAATAGGAAAAGAATAGTTTTGGACGACATATCAACGGGTATCTTATTTGCGCTACTCGCGTGTCTCATTGTAATTTCTGGTTATTTTTCTGGTTCAGAAACGGGCATGATGTCCTTGAACCGCTACCGTTTAAAGCACTTGGCCAATACGGGTCATAAAGGTGCGAAGCGTGTAGAAAAACTTCTGAACCGCCCAGACAGATTGATTGGCCTCATTCTCATCGGTAACAATCTCGTCAATATTCTAGCATCAGCGATCGCGACTATTCTAGGTATGCGCATCTACGGGGATATCGGTGTGGCTATCGCTACAGGTGTCCTGACTCTCGTGATCCTTGTGTTTGCCGAAGTCACCCCAAAAACCATCGCCTCTCTGTTTCCTGAACGTGTCTCTTACGCCAGCAGTATTCTATTGATGATACTGATGAAGGTACTGTCACCACTGGTGATTTTAGTGAACTTCATTACTAACGGGTTCATTCGTATCTTAGGAGTCAAAGCCAGTCACGATGCAACCGACCACTTAAGCTCAGAAGAGCTGAGAACCGTGGTAAATGAAGCGGGAAGCTTAATACCTCAGCGTCACCAAGATATGTTGGTCTCTATTCTAGATTTAGAGCACGTCACCGTGAATGACATCATGGTGCCACGTAATGAGATCACCGGCATCGACATCAATGATGATTGGAAATCAATCGTCCGCCAACTGACTCACTCACCTCATGGCCGTATCGTGTTATACCGCGATCAAATAGATGAAGTAGTTGGCATGCTGAGACTGCGAGAAGCTTATCGTTTGATGCTTGAAAAAAACGAGTTCAATAAAGAGACGCTGTTACGTGCTGCAGATGAGATCTATTTTATCCCTGAAGCGACACCACTCAACATTCAACTACTGAAATTCCAACGCAATAAACAGCGTATCGGTTTAATTGTTGATGAGTATGGCGATATTAATGGATTGGTTACACTAGAAGATATTCTTGAAGAGATCGTTGGTGAGTTCACGACTTCAATTACACCTAGCTTGTCGGAAGAAATCACTCCGCAAAGTGATGGGAGCTTCTTGATTGAAGGTAGCGCTAACATCAGAGACATAAACAAAGGCTTACAGTGGGCTCTGCCTACCGACGGTCCAAGAACGCTTAATGGTTTGATATTAGAGCACCTCGAAGATATTCCTGAGAGCCACTTAAGTGTTCAAGTTGCGAGTCACCCAATGGAAATCGTAGAACTTGAAGAGAACCGTATCAAACTGGTTCGCGTGTTCCCGCAGGTCGTGAATGGGTAATGATTGAGTGACCACTATCGGTTGAGAGCAATTGCTTACTCTCACGCTTAGATAAAAATAGATTGATAAACAAAAGAAGGCCCGGTTCATCGAACCGGGCCTTTTAATATCTAGCTAATTTAAAATAAATCTAAATGATTAGTCGATTTTAAGCTCTTGTAGCATAGACTCTGGCAACGCCAGTTCGTCATTTTTGTTTACAGAGATACCAGCTGAGATGATCGCATTGGCAATCTCTTTCGCTTCATCCAAAGAATGCATTGCCGCAGTACCACATTGGTATTCGTTCAACTCAGGAATTTTATTTTGATTCTCAACTTTCAGCACATCTTGCATTGCTGCCAACCAGCCGTCCGCTACCTGTTGCTCTGTAGGTGTACCAATTAGGCTCATGTAGAAACCAGTACGACAACCCATCGGTGAAATGTCGATAATCTCTACATCTGAACCGTTCAGTTGATTACGCATGAATCCAGCATATAAGTGCTCAAGCGTGTGGATACCTTTCTCAGATAGGATATCTTTGTTTGGCGCAGTAAAACGCAGGTCAAACACAGTGATGGTATCCCCTTTCGGGGTTTGCATTGTTTTAGCAACACGAACGGCTGGTGCGTTCATGCGTGTGTGATCAACAGTGAAACTATCTAATAAAGGCATTGCTCTTCTCCATGACGGTTGGCTTTAGAAAAACCAACTTCGATTGTCTTCCAGTTCTTTGCGGCACTGTTTAAGTTGCCAGCCATAATCTTTTGCTTGTTGTTCTACTTTGCGAGCCACCTTAATTAAAGATGGTTTGCTGTTGTATGATTTACGCTTATAACCACCACGCCCTTCATGATAAGCCAGGTATTGGTTATAAGGATCCCACAAAGAAATTCCAAGCTGACGGCGCGTCTCGTTGGTGTACCAACCAATGAACATCAATGCATCATCGAAGTTGGTTCTTGAGCCACCGTTATTGGTCGCTTTTTGGAAATCTTCCCAAGCAGGATCTTGAGCTTGCGCATAACCGTAGGCACTACTTACACGCCCCCAAGGAATGAAGCCCAGAATATAATCTTTTGGTGGGCGCGCATCATGACGAAAGCTACTTTCTTGTTTCACAAAAGCCATCGCTACGTTGATTGGTGTGCCCCACTTTTCTTGCATATCCAAGGCATCTTCATACCACGATGGGTGTTCTCTGAAGATGCTACACAGATTATCTTGCTGTTTAGGCGGTGGCGTTGCACAGCCAACCAACAGGCTAGAGACAACACCAACAGTTATGACAGGTAACCATTTACCACTCGCATGAGTAGGCTGACCTAATAAGGCTTGCTTCCTTTCCACCAAAGTCTCGCTATGCTTTTAAATACGAAAAATAATCCGCTAAGAAGCTATCAAAGTCTTGAGTGCTAGCTTCTTCACTTTGTTGCTGAGCAATCATAGAGCGTTGAACTTCCGCTTCCATCAACTCAGCTGAATACACTTTGTACTGGTGCGCTTTATGTTGCTGAGCGTAAGTTTTTCCTAACGCACAACCTACATTACCCAAACCACCTAATTTTTTGGTTTCTTCAAGCAACTGACCTGAAATAGTCAGCTCTGGATTATCAATCCAAGTTTCAAGCGTATCGCAAGTTTCTTGGTAAGCGCGGCCACCTTGCTCTGCATCCATCATTTCAGCAATAGAACGCAAATCTTTGAATACACGCTTAGCCCAGTCTTGTAATGATAGTCTCTCGCCGTCACAACCAATTTTCAGTTCTAAACCAACCTGACGACCTTCTAAGATTACCTTGTTCCAGTTATCTCGCCAGCATTCCAACTCACAATTATCCATCTCAGCAGAGTCTGTTAACACGCTCCACGTTAGGAACAGGTCAAGGAAACGAACCTGCTGCTCATTGATACCAACTGAACTGAATGGGTTTACATCTAAAGAACGAACTTCTATGTACTCAACACCACTGCGAGCCAATGCTTCAGACGGCTTCTCACCGTTTTTCGCTACGCGCTTAGGGCGAATTGGCGCATACAGCTCATTCTCAATTTGAAGAACGTTAGTATTAAGTTGACGATATTCACCATCAACCTTAGTACCAATCTCAGCGAACTCTTCTGATGGTGTACGAATCGCTTCATTCAAACCTTCGAGGTACTGACCTAGGCTGTTGAAACCAATTTTCAATACACTTTGAGCGCTGTTAGTGTAGCCAAGATCACTCAGGCGAAGTGCCGTTGCTTTTGGCAGGTATAGTGTCTCACCAATTTTTTCAAAAGGTAGGTTTGTTTCTCTTCCTTTAATGAAAGAAGGGCACAATGCCGGTGAAGCACCAAAGAAATATGGGATTAACCAACCAAAACGGTAGTAATTACGAATCAAACCAAAGTACGCATCTGACTTAGCTTCACAACGCGCTTCTTCTGTTTGCTCACCAAACAAGCTATCCCAGAAACTTTCAGGGAAAGAGAAGTTAAAATGAACACCTGAAATGATTTGCATCAGACTACCGTAGCGGCGCTTTAAGCCTTCACGATATAGCGTCTTCATTTTTCCGTTGTTAGAGGTGCCGTATTGCGCCAGCTGAATGTCATCTTCACTCCCTACGTAACAAGGCATTGAAAGCGGCCACATTTTCTCGCCATCTAACTTGGTTTGTGTGAAATGATGGATATCAGATAACTGATTCAAAAGAGTCGGAACGTCGTTAGAAACAGGCGTAATAAACTCCAGTAGCGACTCGGAAAAATCGGTCGTTACCCATCCGTTCATCAACGCAGATCCCAAAGCCTTTGGGTGCGGCCCAGTAGCAAGATGCCCATCTTCCGTGTAGCGTAACGTTTCCCTTTCAACACCACGACCAAATTGAGAGAAGGTCTTAGGGTTGGTTGCAACTTGCTTTAGTCGCGCAGCAAAATCAGTCAAAATTCAGTTCACTTATCTTATATCGTTCTGATTAGAACTATCATAAATTAGGTTGGAGGAGAAAAGTAGAGTCTATTCCCTCCCCCTTTAATGTGTACTCTAACGAATGATTTCAAGCTCTTCTATTGGAATATCTAACTTTTCTAATTGAGGACGAAGCGAAGTCGCATCGCCAACAACAATTATTTGATAATCATTCGGGTCAAACCATTTCTTCGATAGCTCGTTTAACGTCTCTTTTGAGACGGTTTCAACTATCTGATTACGTTGTTGTAGGTAATCTTCATCTAGGCTCAATGCGACAATATTACTCAACAAACCAGCCTTTTGACTTGGTGTTTCGTATTTAAGCGCATCTTGTTGACCGACGGCAAGGCGCATAAATTTCACCTCTTCGTCAGTTAATCCACTCTGACTAAACTCATTCAGTTCATTAATAAACTCTTGAATCGATGGAACCGTCGCATTGGCTCTCACTTGAGCACTAAATACTACGGCACCGGTTTCTCGAGTACTCGCGAAGTAACCGCTTGCACCGTAAGTGTACGCCTTGTCTTCACGTAAGTTTTGGTTAATGCGGCTATTGAAGTTACCGGCCAAGTTAAAGTTGGCTAGCTGGCTCAAATACAACTCACCAGTCGCGTCGAAAGGTAAACCTTTACGCACTAAACGAACGATGCTCTGTGGTGCTCCTGGCTTATCCACTAAGTACAAACGTTGCCCTGAAAGCTCTTTGATGATCTGAGGACGCGTTAGTGGTGCCGCATCGCCTTGCCATTGTTCGAAGAATTGAAGCTGCTTGCTGGCCTCTTTCTTCGAGATGTCGCCTACAATAACAATATTAGCCCCCTCAGGAGTATAGTGCTGACTGTAAAACAGTTTTACATCGTCTAAGGTTAACGATTCTAAAGAGGCCTTAGTACCATCACTAGTTCGACCAAAGATGCTGTTGCCAAACAAAACTTCACGTGTGGCTTGAGAAGCCATCCAGCTTGGTTGTTGATGCTGATAAACCACCCCTTCTAACATCTGTTTCTTAACGCGTTCGAAATCTTGCTCATCAAACTTAGGCTTAAATAGAACCTCTTCTGCTATTGCTAAGGTTTGAGGCAAATTTTTCTCTAACGTTGAGATAGAAATATCCGTGGTGTAGCTGCCCGCGTTTATGCTAACGCTACTGCCCAATTTATCTAAGGTTGCTTGTAACTCTTCAACCGTTCGTTGAGTCGAGCCTTCCTCCATCATCGCTGCGGTTAGGTTTGCTAGGCCTTCTTGACCTTGACGAACATAACGCTCACCAGCAGGAAGCTGAATTTGTAGCTGTACTGTCGGTGTTTCATTGGTCTCGGTACCAATCAAGTCAGTACCGTTTGCAAAGTGCATGCGATAAAGATCAGGCATAGTTGCTTCAACACCAAAGTTCACTTCAGGCATCACACTGCGATCAAAAGTATTCGGTGCTTTTCTGATATCAAGCTGATCTTCCGTTACCTTGCTGTATTCAGGCAGAGTACGATCGGGGGTAGTGAAAGTGGCTTCACGAACCGCTAAATCGAGCTGTTTTTTCGGAACGACACTCAACGTCACCTTATGCTTACCCTCGATAAAATCTTGATAAGCTTTGCTAACACTTTCAGGCGTAACCGCTCGAATTTGATCTAACTGCGATTCAATACGATCCGGTTGGCCATAGAAAGTTTGATTAGAAGCGAGTTGTGACACCTTGCCTTTGACACTTTGCAGCGCAAAAACCGCATCCGCTTCAGCCATACCAGTAATTTGGTCTAAACGCTCTTGTTCAACACCCTCTTTAGAAAATTGTTCTAAGGTATCCATCAATTCTTTATTAAGAACCGTCAAATCACCTTTTTTACCCGAGTTGCCCATCGCATAAACATACATAGTACAAGCGAGTTCAGCACAATCATGGAAAGATCCTGCGCTTACTGCTTTTTGTGTTTTTACTAGGTTTTGATACAGGTAACTGTTGGTACCAGAACCCAATACGTTAGACAAAGCATTTATTGACGCTTGTGTTTCTTCACCGCGATAAGTCGTCGGCCAGCCGACAAGCACCATCGGCTGACGAATATTATCTTCTAGGGTGATGTATTTATCTTCTTTTAGTATCGCTGGTTGCTTCTCTGCAGCCTTAACTTCCGGGCCTCTAGGGATAGGACCAAAATACTTGTTAATCCACTCTAGCGTGTCATCAACATCGATATCACCACCAATCGTCAATACTGCATTATTTGGACCATACCAACGTAAGAAGAAAGCCTTAAGATCATTCACATCAACGCGGTCTAGATCTTCAACATAACCAATTGGTTGCCACGAATATGGGTGGCCTTCAGGGTAAAGAGCTTCACCCATTCGTTCCCACATTAAACCGTAAGGGCGGTTTTCATAACTCTGAGCTCGTTCGTTTTTAACCGTGCCTCTTTGAACCTCAAATTTCTTTTGAGAAACCGCGTCCAATAGGAAACCCATTCGGTCTGATTCTAACCACAACATTTTCTCAAGTTGGTTAGAAGGAACCGTTTCAAAGTAATTGGTACGATCGCGGTTAGTAGTGCCGTTTAGCGAACCACCCGCTTCGGTAATAATCTTAAAGTGTTGCTGGTCACCGACGTTCTCAGAGCCTTGGAACATCATGTGTTCAAAGAAGTGTGCAAAGCCCGACTTCCCAATCTGTTCACGAGCAGAACCGACGTGATAAGTCACATCGACATGCACCAATGGATCAGAATCATCAGGGGAAAGAATAACAGTTAGACCATTCTCAAGTTGATACTTAGTATAAGGGATCACAACTTTATCTTTGGAAGGTTTAACTTCTTCTAATAAAGTGACGCCTTCCGGTAATGAAGAAAAGAAGGGTGTTGAGCTAGGTACATTGTAAGAACAGCCTACGATGGCGATAAGAGAAAATGTACCAAGTAAAACCTTTTTCATAGGTTCTCCTTAGAAAAAACCGAAGTAAATAGCAGCTAGTAAGCTATAGCGAGCGGCCTTGCCAATTGCTATCAAGATAACGCTAGGGATGAATTTCATTCTTAGCCAACCCGCAGCAAAACACAACGGATCACCAATGATCGGTAACCAACTAAACAACAGAGTCCAATAACCATAGCGGCTCAGCCAAGCCATAGCCTTATGACCATGTTTTTCAGATTCAGTTCGGTTAGGCAACCACAAACCAATCCAATAATTGGTCAAGCCGCCTAAGGTATTGCCAAGTGTCGCCAAAAGGATAATCGATGATGTTGAGAACTGATCTAAGCTCAAGGCAGCCACAAGGCTTGCTTCTGAACCGCCGGGTAACAATGTGGCACTCAAAAAGCCACTGATGAAGAGTACCCAAAGCGCTGAATCTGAAAACCACAACGCTATATTTTCAAAAAGAGAATTGAAAAACTCTAGCACTGCATATCAACCTTCTTGCATTTTAAGTAGTACCTTGCCTCTGGTGTGTCCGGTTTCAACCTGTAGGTGAGCCGACTGCGCTTCGTCTAACGGGTAAATACCTTGAATTTCTGTTTTGAGCAATCCAACGCTAACCATGTAAAGCATGGTATCCATTTGCTCTGGGTTTGGCTCAACCAGCATACCTGATGCAGTAAAGCCTAATAATGTTGCTTTTTCGCAAATCAATTCAGCAGATAAAGTTGGGACTGTCACAACTCTTGCACCATCTTTTAAGCACTTCAGTGCATCAAGAGCGGTGTCTCCACCGACAAGATCGATCAAAACATCAACATCAGAGACTCGTTCAGATGCCGGAGCAAATTTATAGTTGATCGCATGAGCCCCTAATGTCGCTAGGTAATCAAGGTTGGATTCACTACAAGTTGTGTAGACTTCAGCTTTTGCCGCCACAGCGATTTGAACCGCTAGGTGACCAACGCCGCCTGCCCCCGCCAGAATGAGTACGCGATCGCCCTCTTTCACTTCAGCTCTGTTTAGTGCTTGTGCTGCTGTTTGGCTAGCGAGTGGCAGTGCAGCTGCCGCTTCTAGCGTAACTGAATCAGGTACCATGCTTAAGGCTGCTTCTGGAACACACACATACTGGCTGTAGCCGCCACCTTGCAGTGGGAAACCAATAAAGCCAGCTACATTATCGCCAATAGCAAAGTGCTCAGTCTGATCGCCTACCGTGACGATTTGCCCTGAAATGTCGTAACCAGGAACCCAAGGAAGGTTCTCTTTGTTCTGCGCCGCGGCCCAACCGAGGCCTGCACGAGTTTTAACATCAATCGGATTAATGCCCGAAAAAGAAACTTTAACCACCACTTCTCCAGCTTTAGGCTCAGGAATAGCACGGGTTTGAATACTAAGGTTTTCGACGCCGCCGAATTGAGTAATCGCTATCTGTTTATTTTCCATTTCCACATTTCCTTGATTGATAAAGCCCTAGTGAGCAAACACCCTAATTGATAAAAAGAAAGGGATGCGAAAGCATCCCTTTGACTATAAACCATTTAATAAGGCTAAGTTAACCGCTCATTCGTAAATTGACGACCAATTAACGTAACGATACATGACCTAGTATTTTATTAGCCTACTAGCGCTAATAAAATACCCGCAGCAACCGCACTACCAAGTACACCAGCCACGTTAGGTCCCATTGCATGCATTAACAAGAAGTTCTGAGGGTTTGCCTCAAGTCCAACCTTGTTCACAACACGAGCCGCCATCGGAACGGCTGATACACCAGCTGCACCAATAAGTGGGTTAATGTCTTCTTTCGAGAAGCGGTTAAGCACCTTCGCCATCAAGACACCACCGGCCGTACCAATACTGAACGCCACGGCACCTAAACCGAGAATACCAAGCGTCTCTAGGTTCAAGAACGTATCTGCTTGAAGCTTAGAACCAACGCCTAGACCTAGGAAAATAGTCACGATGTTAATCAGTTCATTTTGGGCTGTTTTTGAAAGACGATCCACTACACCAGCTTCACGCATTAAGTTACCCAAACAGAACATACCTACGAGAGGTGTTGCTGAAGGTAGGAACAAAATCGTCATCAATAGCACAGCCAGCGGGAAAAGAATTTTCTCTGCTTTGCTAACATGACGAAGTTGAGCCATCTTAATCTTACGTTCTTCCGGTGACGTTAACGCTTTCATAATTGGAGGCTGAATAATAGGAACCAAAGCCATGTAGCTATATGCCGCTACGGCGATTACGCCTAATAGATCAGGAGATAACTTACTCGCCAAGAAGATCGCAGTTGGGCCGTCGGCACCACCAATGATCGCAATTGACGAAGCATCTGCCATCGAGAACTCCATTCCAGGAACATAATTCAGCAAGATTGCACCAAATAATGTTGCAAAGATACCAAACTGAGCAGCAGCGCCTAGCCACAGTGTTTTAGGGTTCGCAATTAACGCACCGAAGTCCGTCATAGCACCAACACCCATAAAGATTAGTAGTGGAAAAATACCCGTCTCAATACCTACGTAGTAGACGTAGTAAAGCAAACCACCAGGCTCAGTAAATCCAGCATTTGGAATGTTTGCTAATACTGCACCAAAACCAATAGGTAACAACAATAAAGGTTCAAACCCTTTTCGAATTGCCAAAAACAACAATAAGCAACCAACCAGCATCATACAGATTTGGCCGAACTCAAAGTTAGCAATTCCTGTTTCAGACCATAAGGTCATCAATCCTTCCATGGTACTCCCTTACGCCAAGCTTAGTAGTGGAGCGCCTACAGTAACTGCATCGCCTTCTTTAACATTCAATTCTTGAACGGTACCACCACGAGCAGCACGAACTTCCGTTTCCATCTTCATCGCTTCCAAGATAAGCAGAACATCGCCTTCAGCAACCTCCGCACCCGGTTGAACGATAACTTTAAAGATGTTGCCCGCCAATGGCGCAGGTACGGATTCCGCATCAGACGCTGCCACTGGTGCCGTTTGAGTCGCTTGAGCCGGTTTTGCCGATGGTGTTACTGATGTAAGTTCACCTTGTGGGCCAACTTCAACATCATAAACTTGACCATCAACCTTCACGCTATAGCTTTCAATACCACCAGAAGCTTGTACAGGAGCTGCTGCAACTGGAGACGCTGTTTCTAGTGTTGGCGCAGGCTCAAATGCTTCAGGGTTATGACGATTCTTAAGGAACTTAAGACCTACTTGTGGGAACAATGCGTAAGTAAGAACATCATCAACCGTGTCTTCAGCTAATGAAATACCGTCTGATTTTGCTTTTTCTAAAAGCTCTGTCGTTAGCGTATCCATCTCTGATTTAAGTAAATCAGCAGGGCGACAAGTGATTGGCTCAGCACCATCGAGAACTTTAGCTTGGAGTTCAGTATCAACTTCAGCTGGAGCTTGACCGTATTCACCTTTCAGTAGACCAGCCGTCTCTTTAGTGATGCTTTTATAGCGTTCACCCGTTAGCACATTGATAACCGCTTGAGTACCGACAATCTGAGAAGTTGGTGTTACCAAAGGAATGTACCCAAGCTCTTTGCGTACGCGTGGTATCTCTTCCAGTACCTCATCCATACGATCGGCCGCGCCTTGCTCTTTCAGCTGGCCTTCCATATTGGTTAGCATGCCACCAGGAACTTGAGCAATTAAAATACGAGAATCCACACCTTTTAACTGACCTTCCCATTTTGCGTACTTTTTACGTACATCACGGAAATAAGATGCAATAGGCTCAATCTGATCAAGTTTAAGGTTAGTATCGCGCTCAGTACCCTCTAACATCGCCACAACAGTTTCAGTTGGCGTGTGACCGTAGGTACAGCTCATTGAAGAAATAGCGGTGTCTAGAATATCGATTCCCGCTTCAACGGCTTTAACCGCGGTTGCTGTCGATAGACCTGTTGTTGCGTGGCTATGTAGCGCTAGAGGCACGTCACACGACGCTTTGATACGAGTAATCAGCTCTTCAGCTTCATACGGCTTCAATAAGCCTGACATATCTTTAATACATAGAGAGTGACACCCTAAATCCTCTAAGCGTTTAGCCAAATCAACCCAAGTATCTGAGTTGTGAACCGGACTGGTTGTATAAGACAAAGTACCTTGAGCGTGACCACCAACGTCGATCGTTGCTTTCACTGCTGTTTCAAAGTTACGTACATCATTCATCGCATCAAAGATACGGAAAACATCCATACCATTCTGGTGTGCACGTTCAACAAACTTTTCGACTACATCATCCGCGTAGTGACGGTAACCCAGCAGGTTTTGACCACGCAGTAGCATCTGCATTGGTGTGTTTGGCATCGCTTTTTTCAGTTCACGCAAGCGCTCCCATGGATCCTCTCCAAGAAAACGGATACACGAATCAAACGTCGCTCCGCCCCAAGTCTCTAATGACCAGTAACCGACTTTATCCAGTTCTGCCGCAATTGGCAGCATATCTTCGATACGCATACGAGTAGCAAATAGTGACTGGTGCGCGTCACGAAGTACCACATCTGTGATAGCTAGTGGTTTAGACATGCTCATAAACTCCTTTTTAATCCTTTAAATGCTACTTAGCAGTAGACGCACGGTATTGATGAACCGCGGCCGAAATTGCTGCCACAACTTGTGGACTAACAGCTGAAGGGTTTGATTGTGATTTTTTAATTTTTTTAGGTGCTGCGATCGGTTCAGGTACTTCTTCTGGTACCAGTTTTGACATCAACCGAACGAGGTAAACTAGAATAGTTAGGAAAATAAAGACAACGGACATACCCGTTATCATTAGAGTTGCCGCATCTCCTAGCAGGCTTCCAATATTAGTCATGTTGCTTCCTTTCTTCGTCATCCTGACATGTGCGCAGGATTTCAGCGAATAGTTATCCCGACCCATGGATTATCTCGATTGCTAAAAGTTTGTCAATTTTGTTTAAGGTTCTGTTACGGATAACGCACACATCAGGTTAATTATTCGCCTATCAGATCACATAAATCTGTTAAATACGTCATTTTTAGATATTTAAACTGTGACTTAAACGGGGCTCTTCTGAGAAATGATATGAGAAAGGTAGAATAAGAAGGAAGCACTCAAGAACTACTTAAAATACAATAAGTTAAATAATCATTAAATTTAACATTACAGCAATAATTTTATGGCAAGTATAAAAAAAGCCTCGCATAAACGAGGCTTTTTTTAATAATGTGGCGCGCTCTGGAGGATTCGAACCTCCGACCGCCTGGTTCGTAGCCAGGTACTCTATCCAGCTGAGCTAAGAGCGCACGGTTTTAATATCAATTTATTGTTAGTAACAACATATCAATATAAGGATTTCATTCTCATAAGAAAGAAGCCCTAAAGAGTGGCGCGTCCTGGAGGATTCGAACCTCCGACCGCCTGGTTCGTAGCCAGGTACTCTATCCAGCTGAGCTAAGGACGCGCAGTTTTCGATATCGGTATTTCCAATATCAGGAGTTCACAAGGAAACCCTAAAGAGTGGCGCGTCCTGGAGGATTCGAACCTCCGACCGCCTGGTTCGTAGCCAGGTACTCTATCCAGCTGAGCTAAGGACGCGCAGTTTTCGATATCGGTATTCCCAATATCAGGGGTTCATAAAAGAAACCCTAAATAGTGGCGCGCTCTGGAGGATTCGAACCTCCGACCGCCTGGTTCGTAGCCAGGTACTCTATCCAGCTGAGCTAAGAGCGCACGGTTTTAGTATCAATTCGCTGTAAACAACTATTCAATACAAGGGTTTCTATTCTTAGTAAGAAAGAAGCCCTAAAGAGTGGCGCGTCCTGGAGGATTCGAACCTCCGACCGCCTGGTTCGTAGCCAGGTACTCTATCCAGCTGAGCTAAGGACGCGCAGTTTTCGATATCGGTATTCCCAATATCAGGGGTTCATAAAAGAAACCCTAAATAGTGGCGCGCTCTGGAGGATTCGAACCTCCGACCGCCTGGTTCGTAGCCAGGTACTCTATCCAGCTGAGCTAAGAGCGCACGGTTTTAGTATCAACTTGTTGTAATCAACAATTCAATACAAGGATTTTCATTCTCGTAAGAAAGAAGCCCTTAAATAGTGGCGCGTCCTGGAGGATTCGAACCTCCGACCGCCTGGTTCGTAGCCAGGTACTCTATCCAGCTGAGCTAAGGACGCACGGTGTTCATTCACTTAGAATGAAGTTGTGAAATATATCACATTCTTCTTGCTACGAAGAAAAAAAAAGGCCATCGGCCTGTAATGAATGGCGGTGAGGGAGGGATTCGAACCCTCGATGCGGCTACAAACCACATACTCCCTTAGCAGGGGAGCGCCTTCGGCCACTCGGCCACCTCACCTAATTCATTATTCCCAAATCACTTACAAGTAAGAGAAAAGAGAATGGCGCGTCCTGGAGGATTCGAACCTCCGACCGCCTGGTTCGTAGCCAGGTACTCTATCCAGCTGAGCTAAGGACGCACATTTACATTTGTCTAAGTTGCTAATTTTAGACTCGCAAGAAATGGCGGTGAGGGAGGGATTCGAACCCTCGATGCAGCTACAAACCACATACTCCCTTAGCAGGGGAGCGCCTTCGGCCTCTCGGCCACCTCACCGTCTTGCGGAGGCACATATTACGTTTTACCGAAAATATGTCAAACACTTTATTGAAAAAAATTGGACAAAAACACTCAACCGTTTGCTATTTAATCAAAGCGCTTGCAAATTGAACTTCCAAGATCAATTTAACGCATTTTCCCTTAAAAATTAAGGCGAAAGATTGACGATAATAAACAGTCGAAAACAATTATCTATTTTATCCAGTAACAAGTGTTACCGCTGTTTGCACCATACTACGGGATGCATTATTGCGCCATAGGGCAAGCTAACAAAACTTGAGTTTTAGCCAACAAATAAACCGTCAAACGAACGACTTCAATCACGTCTGTGTCTCACCACTTTATGAAGTATTCGTTTCACTGCCGCAGTGATCATCTAGCTGGTCGTCAATTTATATAGAAATACTCTTTTCTATTCTGCAAGATCAAAAAAGGCTAGCAATAATGCTAGCCTCTTCTCTACGCAAAAGTATTAGTAGTTGCCAGGTGCAACGTTACCATTACCTTTTTCAGCTTGAATGCGCATGTAAATCTCTTCACGGTGAACAGATACTTCTTTAGGTGCGTTAACACCGATACGTACTTGATTACCTTTAACGCCCAGTACAGTAACTGTTACTTCATCACCAATCATCAGTGTTTCGCCAACGCGGCGAGTCAAAATTAGCATTCTTTGCTCCTTGAGTAATCTCTAAATTTATCTAGCTACGAGAGCATTATCCAACAAAAGTTATATTTTCGTAAACTATCGATTGAGTTTATTTAACCAAAATGCACTTCTTTTTTAGGATAATCCTGTGTTTCACGCGCTACGATGTATGCATTGTGTAATATGTTAGCAGCCATATCGACTTGCGTTGGTGATATCACCAAAGTTAAAGACTGCTGCTGCAATAAGTGATGTTGTACATCAATTTCGCCTTCAGACAACAATCCATGTGAACTGACCACAATATCTTGTGTTCGGCTTCCTACCACAGTTAACAAACTAACCTGTTCACTATTACGGATTTTTTCGGCAAAAACTAGTTTTAATTTAGCACTTATGTCTTGTTTAATAATGAGCGCTGCCCGTTCTGTTTCCTCGATCACACTACAGACTTCGATCCCTAACAAATGGCATTGCGATATAAAAGACGGTAAATCATCATTCAAACACTCAATACGCACCATATCTCTTTGAATGGCGATGCCAGCGATCTCATTCAAACACTGATTGCCCGCAATTAACGTGCCCTCGCCTGATTCAAAACTTGATAGCACTCTCAATGGCAGATTATGTTGCCACGCATACTGGACACACGGTAGATGCAGCACTTTAGCGCCTCTACGGGCCATCTCTTCCATCGAGGGAAAATCTAGCGTATCCAGTTTTTTAGAATGCTTAACGACTCTAGGGTCACAAGAATAAACACCATCAACATCAGTATAGATTTGGCACTCTTTAGCCTGCAGTGCGCCCGCTAGTGCAACCGCCGTGGTATCTGAACCGCCACGGCCTAATGTCGTTATATCGCCTTTGGCACTGAAACCTTGAAAGCCAGCCACTACGACAATTTGACCATCATCTAACAGGGCTTGAATTGGAGCGGTATCAATACGCTCAATCGTCGCATTATTATGATTTGAATCGGTGTGTATCTTAGCTTGATAACCCGTCATCGATGTCGCTTCATAACCTAACTTGTGCAACGTCATCGCCAACAAAGCCATGGAAACTTGCTCTCCAGCCGTTAACAGCACATCCAGTTCTCTAGCGTTTGGTACGCTATCAATTTGCGAGGCTAAGTTAACTAACCGATTTGTTTCACCTGACATAGCAGAAACGACAACCACTACCTGGTTACCTTCATTTTTCGCTTCAATGATTTTATCTGCTACATGATGGATTCGCTCTATTGAACCCACCGACGTTCCACCAAATTTCTGCACGATAAGAGGCATTTTCACCCTTCCTCACCTTCCCAAGACCAATGTCTATATATGACAAAAAAACACTCGCTCCGCGTCATAGCGAAGCAATAAAAAATTAACCAAGGAGTCTAACGTTACCATTAGACTTCTTGGTTAATCTCAATCAAACCTTGTTTAAAGCTCTTGCTATAGGCAAAATAAAAGATGCCCAATCAATTGATTGGGCATCTTTATATCAATTACTTAAGCTTAAAGGCGCTCTTCAAGCCAAGTACGTACCGATTTAAGCGCTTCTGGTAGTGCTTCAACGTCTGTACCACCCGCTTGAGCCATATCAGGACGACCACCGCCTTTACCGCCAACTTGCTCAGCAACCATCTTAACGAGGTCACCCGCTTTTACTTTGCCAACAAGGTCTTTGGTTACGCCAGCAATCAAGCCAACTTTGCCGTCAGCGATATTCGCGATAAGGATGATGCCGCTACCTACTTGGTTTTTAGCGTTATCAACCATAGTACGTAGGTTCTTGTTGTCTGCGCCTTCAATTGCAGCAACCAAAACTTTAGTACCAGAGATATCTTCTACTTTGCCCATGATGTTTGCGCTTTCTGCCGCAGCCATCTTTTCTTTAAGCAGTTGGATTTCTTTCTCTAGCGATTTTGCTTTCTTAGCTGATTCAGCAAGCTTCTCTTCGTAAGCGTTAGCCTGAGCTTCTACTGCATCTAGAGCTGCTTCACCCGTTACCGCTTCAATACGACGAATACCCGCAGCAATACCACCTTCAGAAGTGATCTTGAATAGACCGATATCACCCGTGTTGCTTGCGTGGATACCACCACAAAGTTCAGTAGAGAAATCGCCCATAGATAGAACGCGAACTTCATCATCGTACTTCTCGCCAAACAGTGCCATTGCACCTTTTTGTTTCGCTGACTCGATGTCCATGATGTTGGTTTCAATCACGTGGTTCTTACGAACTTGTGCGTTAACCAAGCGTTCTACTTCTTTAATCTGTGCCGGTGTTACCGCTTCAAGGTTGGAGAAGTCAAAACGTAGATTGTCTGGCTTAACTAAAGAACCTTTCTGAGCAACGTGCTCACCTAGCACTTCGCGCAGTGCAGAGTGAAGTAAGTGAGTTGCAGAGTGATTCAGTGAAATAGCAGCACGACGCTCAGCATCAACGCGCGCTTCGACTTTATCGCCTTGAGCAAATACGCCTTCAATTAGCTCGCCGTGGTGTGCAAATGCGTTACCTAGCTTCTGAGTATCTTGTACTTTGAAGAGACCCGACGCAGTGCTTAGCGTACCAGCGTCACCACATTGACCGCCTGACTCTGCATAGAATGGTGTCTCTTCAAGGATGATGATTGCTTTGTCGCCAGCCGATAGTGAAGATACTTCTTCACCGTCAACGAATAGCGCAGAAATTTCACCAGCACCTTCAGTACTTGTGTAACCACAGAACTCAGTGTTCGTGTCTACTTTGATCGTCGCGTTGTAATCAGTACCGAACTGACCGGCTTCACGTGCACGCTTACGCTGTGCTTCCATCGCCTTCTCAAAGCCTTCTTCATCGATGGTAAAGTCGCGTTCACGAGCTACATCGTTCGTAAGGTCAGCAGGGAAGCCGTATGTATCGTAAAGTTTGAATACTGTTTCACCGTCAAGCTCTTTGCCTTCAAGTGCGTCTAGTGCGTCGTTAAGGATAACCATGCCGCGCTCGAGCGTGCGACCAAAGTTCTCTTCTTCAATGCGAAGTACTTTTTCAACAAGCTCTTGCTGTTTCTTAAGTTCATCTGCCGCAGAGCCCATCACTTCAGCCAGTACACCCACAAGTTTGTGGAAGAACACGCCTTGTGCGCCAAGCTTGTTACCGTGACGAACTGCACGACGAATAATACGACGTAGAACGTAGCCACGACCTTCGTTTGAAGGCATAACGCCGTCAGCGATTAAAAATGAACAAGAACGGATGTGGTCAGCAATAACGCGTAGCGATTGGTTAGATAGATCGTCATGACCCACAACTTCCGCTGTCGCTTTGATTAGCTTTTGGAATACATCAATTTCGTAGTTAGAGTGAACGCCCTGCATGATTGCAGAAATACGCTCAATACCCATACCTGTATCTACAGCAGGCTTAGGTAGCGGTTCCATTGTGCCGTCAGCGTGACGGTTGAACTGCATGAATACGTTGTTCCAGATCTCGATGAAACGGTCACCATCTTCTTCAGGTGTACCAGGACGGCCGCCCCAGATGTGCTCACCGTGATCGTAGAAGATTTCAGTACATGGACCACAAGGACCTGTGTCACCCATCGTCCAGAAGTTATCAGACTCGAACTGTTTACCGCCTTCTTTGTCGCCGATTCGAACGATACGGTCAGCAGGTACACCTACTTTCTTGTTCCAGATATCGAATGCTTCATCATCTGTCTCGTATACCGTTACTAGTAGACGATCTTTTGGCAGTTGAAGAGTTTCCGTCAGGAATTCCCAAGCAAACCCAATCGCTTCTTCTTTGAAGTAGTCACCAAAGCTGAAGTTGCCTAGCATTTCGAAGAACGTGTGGTGACGAGCCGTAAAACCTACGTTTTCAAGGTCATTGTGTTTACCACCCGCACGTACACAACGCTGAGCCGTAGTTGCTCGAGTGTAGGCACGTTTTTCGGCGCCTAAGAAGCAATCTTTGAATTGGTTCATACCTGCGTTAGTGAATAGCAGGGTTGGATCGTTATGTGGAACTAACGATGAACTGTCTACGATTTGGTGTTCTTTGCTCTCAAAGAACTTAAGGAACGCGTTGCGAACCTCATCAGTGCTCATGTACATGCAGCTCTTCCTGAAAATAGTCGAGTTAGAATTTTGCCGTATTGTAGATCATGGTTAAGGCTTCGACTAGTTTTCTTGTAGAAAAGACACCCTTGGGCAGGATTTTAGTTGAAATTCGATAAAACGTAGAATATTCCACTATATCTAGCCGTAGAAAAGCAGAACTAAATTGGCGACATAATCACTAAAAACTCAGGTAACGAGAGAGAGTTGATTAAAGAGATATCCGATAGGCTATTCCAATAAAAAAGCCCCGCAAAATATGCGAGGCTTTAAATTCTTTCCAAGTGAATGTTTATTTCAAGCATTCACTTTATAAAACGTTAGCTTATAGCTCTTCGCTTTCTTCTTCTTTCTCTGCGCCCTTCTCTTCAAGAACAGCAGGAGTTAATAACAACTCACGAAGTTTAGTATCGATCTCAAGAGCAACCTCTGGGTTTTCACGTAGGTATTTACCAGCGTTAGCTTTACCTTGACCGATCTTGTCGCCCTTGTAGCTGTACCAAGCGCCTGCTTTTTCTACTAGCTTATTCTTAACACCTAGGTCGATAAGCTCGCCTTCACGGTTGAAGCCTTTGCCATAAAGAATTTGAGTTTCAGCTTGTTTGAATGGTGCAGCAATCTTGTTCTTAACAACCTTGATACGCGTTTCATTACCAACAACTTCATCACCATCCTTAATCGCACCTGTACGGCGAATATCAAGACGAACAGATGCGTAGAACTTAAGCGCATTACCACCAGTTGTTGTTTCTGGATTACCGAACATCACACCAATCTTCATACGAATTTGGTTAATGAAGATAGCCATACAATTAGACTGCTTAAGGTTACCTGTTAGCTTACGCATTGCTTGAGAAAGCATACGAGCTTGAAGACCCATGTGGCTATCGCCCATTTCGCCTTCAATTTCCGCTTTAGGTGTCAGTGCAGCTACTGAGTCAATAACAAGAACGTCGATAGCACCTGAACGAGCTAGAGCGTCACAGATTTCTAATGCTTGCTCACCCGTATCAGGTTGAGAAACAAGAAGCGCGTCGATATCAACACCAAGCTTCTGAGCGTAAATAGGGTCAAGTGCGTGCTCCGCATCAACGAATGCACACGTTTTACCTACTTTCTGTGCTGCAGCAATAAGCTCAAGCGTTAACGTTGTTTTACCTGATGATTCTGGGCCGTAAACTTCAACGATACGACCCATTGGAAGGCCACCAGCACCTAGTGCGATATCTAGAGATAGAGAACCTGTAGAAATAGTTTCTACGTCCATTGTGCGGTTGTCACCAAGACGCATGATCGAACCTTTACCAAATTGTTTTTCAATCTGACCAAGGGCTGCGGCTAACGCTTTTTGTTTATTCTCGTCCATTTCTATCTCCACATAATCGGTTGTCTCAACAAGCGATTTAGAATCTATTTCTAACCCACATAGGGGTGACTAATTGGCTTTCATTATACTGTTGATTCATACAGTGTCTATACCTGTGTGAAAATAATTTGTACAAATGTTATCTGTCTTCCATTGAGAGGTAATCATAAATAACTTGCAGGGCATGGTGCGTCGCTTGTTGGCGTACTTGTGATCTATCACCTGTAAATACATTCGTTTCTACTTTATTCCACCCATCACAGGCCTTCCAAGCAAAACACACCGTCCCTACAGGTTTATCTTCCGAGCCACCACCAGGACCGGCAATACCACTTATCGATACCGAAATTGTGCCATTTGAATTTTGCAACGCACCATCAGCCATTTCGATTACTACAGGCTCACTGACAGCACCAAACTTAACTAAGGTTTCAGACTGAACACCGATCATCTCTTGCTTTGCTTCATTACTGTAGGTCACAAAGGCGCGATCAAACCATGCTGAACTTCCAGCAATATCTGTAATAGCGGTCGCTACACCTCCACCAGTGCAAGATTCAGCCGTCACTAAGATATGTTGGTGTTTAGCGAGTAAATGTCCAAGCTGTTCACTAAGAACTTGAATCGTATACATCATCGGCTCCCTTTATCTACGGTCATATCATTTGGATTTGCATCTTTTCGCATGTGTCGCTTTTCGCACGAAACGCTTTCACGTATCCTAAGCCGCAATAGAAATAAACGAAAGAAGTTAACTGTGAAAGCCGATCAAAAACATACTCCTGATGCAAGAGTGTTATTTAATATATATAACAACAACATACACCAATCCAACTAAAGAAGTTATACTTTTACCTATACTTATAAAAACCTTCGCGGCAAAACTCATCCTCTCAACCTCACGTTTTTATAAAAACACTAGCACGATCGGCAACATATCACCCATTCATAAAGAAAATACATACGCAACAATAAGTAACAAGTGGCACATCAATTGCTTGCTTTTTGAGTTATCTACTTTTAAAGGTGTTGTGCTATGCCATTAAATATAAATACAAACTCTGTAGCGACGTCTACGCAGAACCATATTAAGACATCAAACATTGCTCTCAAGGATGCAATGAATAAGTTGAGTTCTGGTTCTAACATAAATTCCGCTAAAGATGACGCTGCTGGCCTCCAGATATCAAACAAACTTCAAGCTCAAAGTCGAGGGTTTGAAGTTGCGATGAGAAACGCCAATGATGCGATATCGACCTTAGAAACAGCGGAAAGTGCTCTTAATGAATACACTGAGATTCTTTTCCGCGTTCGAGATTTATCTCTGCAATCTGTCAATGGATCAAACAGTAAGGAGGATAGAGATGCGATCCATCAAGAGATCACACAATTAGGAAAAGAACTAAATCATATAGCTCTTACAACTCGTTTTGCTGGGGAAAGCTTGTTTCTTGGCGAAAAAGACAATAAAAGCCTCGACAAAAAAATCACTTTCCAATTAGGACAAGAGTCCGGGCAAGCAATGATGGTAACTCTGCCCAATCTGACGCATATGCACGGCTTTCAATCTGTCGCAACATCAATGCCATCACACTTATCTGAAGGAATACCTCAAGGATGGAGAACTCAAAAAGGTGACTCAATTTCTTTCATCTACTCTCCCCAATCGAACGGCGAAAAAGAAAAAGTAATTACCTTTAATGAAGGGGAATCGGTAGAAGGAGTTGTCAACATTCTAAACTCTTCATTTAACAATGAAGTCAAGTTTTTTATTGCAGAAGAGACAAATAGTGACGGAGACAATATCCAGAAGATAGGATATGCGAGAAAACTGGAAAATAGGTCAAACGATGCAATCCATGTAGGTATATTTGATCAAAACTTTACGTCTCTACCCAACAACCGCTTAATATATTCCGCAAACCCTTTCAACTTGGGAGATCTCCAGATGGGCTTTTTAGGCTTAACAACGTTTGAGAACACTTCCTATGCAAAAAATAGCACTCATAACGACAACTCTCTATTATTCGCAAGTGACCAGCTTATCGAGCGAGTAAGCTCTTACCGCTCTAACATCGGAGCAAACATAAATAGAATTACAAGCTCTTTTAAAAACCTAGAAACACAGAACATTAATACCCAAGAAAGCAAAAGTAGAATAAAAGATACTGATTTTGCAAAGGAAACGACTAAACTGACCAAACAAAAGATAATTGGCGACGCTGCTACTAGCATGCTAGCACAATCACAGAACGTTCCTAAGAGTATACCTCAACTACTTGTCTAGCGGTGGTTTCAGAACCAGCCACCGCCAACTCTAGTGTATCTCTAACATATAGCTATAGTACAGATAGAGCAATTAATCATGATGTTCTAATCGTTTGTTGCTATGTACCTTACGTAATCCAGCCCACTTTTCATCAGAGACTCCAAGAGTAAACCTTAGCTCTGAGTAACTATGGTTATCCATGAACATCAAATATTCAACTAACCTTGAACCATAGAGAACGCCTTTGACCTTCTTTCTTCTACTGTTCAAATAAAACTCACTTCCATATAGCTTATGTGTATAGCTAAGAACTTCGACTGCATCTACTACATCGAATTGTAGTGGTCAACTAAAATTGGCCACGGTTTTAGAGTTTTCCCAATATAATCGTTCTGATTCATTGGGAGTTAGACCACCGTTATACTGATGTGGTCTGAGTTGGCAGTAGTATCCGATAATGTAACGGGTAATCTCTTGTTGAGCCTCAGCGAAGCTACGATAACCCACAGTTGGCACCCATTCCGTTTTCAGACTTCTAAAGAAACGCTCCATCGGCGCATTATCCCAACAATTCCCTCGGCGAGATAAACTCTGTTTTATTTGAAAACGCCACAGCAATTGACGGTATTTACGGCTAGTATAATGACTGCCTTGATCGCTATGGAACATAACACCTTTAGGCTTACCACGTGACTCATAAGCCATCGAAAGAGCTTTGCCTGTTAGTCTAGAATCAGGTGATAGAGACATCGACCAACCAATCACTTTTCGGGCAAAAAGATCGATAACAACGGCTAAATACATCCACCGATTACCTGTCCAAATATACGTCACATCACCAGCCCATACCTCATTTGGGGCGGTAACCGCAAACTGACGACCTAAGTGATTTGGAACGTCAATATGTTCTTGTGAAGCCTTTCGGTAACGATGTTTTGGCACTTGGCAACTCACTAAACCAAGCGTTCTCATAAGTTTTGTTGCTCGGTATCGGCTCAGCTTTCCCCCCTGATTTGTGACTATATCTGCAATGGTTCTCGCTCCCGCAGAGCCATTGCTTGCAGCGTGAGCCTCACTGACCAAGCTGCGCAATTTTACTGTTTCAGCGTTAATTACCGTTGGGCGTTTAAGCCAATAGTGATAACTACTTCGATGAACATTGAAGACTTCGCATAATGTTTTTACGCTGTAGCTCTGCTTGAGTTTCTTGATTATCAAGAATTGTTCAGTGAGTCCGACATCAACAGAGCCGTGGCTTTTTTTAATATTTCATTATGCTCTTCAAGGCGAGCCAACTTCTTTTTTAATTCCCGAATTTCTATTTGTTCAGGGGTCATCGGTGAAGCTTTCGGTGTTTTTCCTTGGCGCTCTTCTCTAAGCTGGCGAACCCACTTATCCATCGTGGACTTGCCCACATTCATGGCTTGGGCTGCTTCAGTCACTGAGTAATTTTGGTCTAGGACTAACTGAGCTGCTTCTAACTTAAATTCTGCGCTAAATAGTCGTCTTGTACGTTTTGTCATAGTGTCACCTGTTAACTTATGAGGTGATGATATCACCTCTAACTAAGTGACCAAATTCACCGTACCACTACAGATGGTGAGCCAAATTTCTATATACATCTCTTAGTTTTACCAAGTATCTACATTACGTTAGTCATGTAGTATGGAGCTTTTTCAAGATGGTCACTTACTAAGGACCTACTAGGGGAAGGTCTTTCGTTTTGCTTAGCGAAGTTTTCTAAATTTGAAGTAATCTATTGATTACTAATTTAGCCAGATCACTGACTCACTTTTGTCCAAAAATGAGTTTGGTGGGCGCGTTTATCCTTATCGTATAGGTTGAATCGCACCACCAGTTTTGTGAGGTTTAACCAACTAAGACACGTCACATTAGTACAAATCTGCAACCTGAAAAACCATTTAGCTTCGTAAGAGTGCTTCCAATCAAGAAATAGACTCACTCATTAGAGAATCTAAATGGTCAGCCCATTTTTGCAACCAAACTCTACACTCATCCTCATAAGAATGAAGGTCATAAGTCCCATTAATACCTTCCTTTGTATGTCCTAAAACGGCTTCAGCAACTTCTGAAGGACACTTTTTCCTAGCAAGTCCTGTTCTAACCGTTCTTCTTAAATCATGGGGAGTCCAATTGGGGATATCTAACATCATACCTTTCTGCTTCAAACTCCAGATTTTTTCAGATAAATGTTTTTGCTGAACAGGTCTGCGAGTCCTCTGAGATTGGAAAACGTAATCATTTTTATCTCGTTTTTGGTATTTGTTCTGTAGCCACTCAGCCGCTTGATTAGAAAGCATCACATGACGAACCAGACCAGTCTTAGTTTCTCTCAAAAATAGAGTTTTATTGTTCAAGTTGACATCAGACCAAGCTAAGGAACATACCTCACCTGTTCTACAACCAGTCCAGAGCGTCAGTCTCAAGATCCCCTTTTGGTTCTGACTAAAACCAGAGATTGGTAACCAATTCAAAAACTGAACAATTTCTTCATCATTGAAATAGCGTCTTCCTTTACTACAAGTTAATTTCACTTTGGATATTTTCAAGCTATCTTTAGCTTGTAGCGCAGGGTTTACAAATTCATAAGATAAGTAACCAGTTGAAATAGCATAACGATACGCTGAAGTTAGTTCTCTAAGGACATACCCAGCTTGAACATTTGCTCCGCGCTCAACGATCCCCATAACCAAATCAGATATATCTTTACGGGTTAGGTCAATAGCTAGCTTTGAACCAATAGGTTTTACGACGTCTTTATACAGCGTTCGGCGAGCTTCCTTTTGTCCTTTAGGTTTCCTATTACTTGAACCTTCAATGTAGCCTTTCAGATAATTATCAACCAAGTTTTTAACGTTGATCTTAGCGTAGCGATCTGATTCTTTAGCTTGAGTCTCTAGGAGCTTCTGTTTTTCCAATTCTCTTTTAGGACACTTACCTGCATCTCTAATAGCTTTTAAGTGCTTAAGCTCAACTCTAGCTTGCTCCAAAGACATGTCTGGATAAGTGCCAAGCTTAGCTTGAGTTATCTTGTTGTTTACCGGAGAACGATAGCGGTAAGTAAATGTCTTACGTCCTGTTTTACCAACATTAACTCGCAACCCTCTATATTCACCAACATCAACCAAGGTTTTTCCATCAGCTTTATGGTTTCTAATTGCTCGATCACTAAGAGGTTTGTTACTCTTTCCCACGGTCATATTTGTATAATCCTTAACTAATACGCAAACAACACAATATGACTATCTTAGTGTAGGAATAATCCAAAAGCTACACAAAAACCTACACTTAATTATGGGATTCACTGACACCAAGTGGCACTCCATGAGACTAGAAACCACACATGGTTGGTCGTAAAACATTGAATATTATTATGAAAACATTAGAAGAAACCAATAAAAACAAAGCAACCAACCACAAACACACACCTATGATGCAGCAGTATCTGAAACTCAAAGCAGAAAACCCAGAAATTCTGCTGTTCTATCGCATGGGCGATTTCTACGAGCTTTTCTACGATGACGCTAAAAAAGCCTCTCAACTACTCGATATTTCACTGACTAAGCGTGGCTCTTCAAATGGTGAGCCAATTCCTATGGCGGGTGTTCCATACCATGCTGTTGAAGGGTATCTTGCGAAGTTAGTGCAGTTGGGCGAGTCCGTAGCAATTTGTGAGCAGATTGGTAATCCAGCAACTTCAAAGGGCCCTGTTGAGCGCGCGGTTGTGCGTATCGTGACACCGGGTACCGTAACCGACGAAGCCCTGCTTTCTGAGCGAGTCGACAACTTAATCGCCGCTATTTACTACCACAATGGTAAATTTGGCTACGCGACGCTTGATATTACTTCTGGTCGATTCCAGCTATGTGAGCCGGAAACCGAAGAAGCAATGGCGGCAGAATTGCAGAGAACGTCACCACGTGAACTGCTATTCCCTGAAGATTTCGAACCTGTAAATTTGATGGCAAGTCGTAATGGCAATCGCCGTCGTCCAGTATGGGAATTTGAATTAGATACAGCTAAGCAACAACTCAATCAACAATTTGGTACTCGCGATCTTGTTGGCTTTGGCGTAGAAAATGCGAAGCTCGGTTTGTGTGCTGCGGGTTGTCTGATCCAATACGTTAAAGATACCCAACGAACAGCCCTTCCGCATATCCGTTCACTCACAATGGATAAGCAAGATCACTCAGTGATCCTTGATGCGGCAACTCGCCGTAACCTAGAGATCACTCAAAACTTATCGGGCGGCACTGATAATACCCTTGCCGAAGTGCTTGATCACACCGCAACCGCTATGGGCAGTCGTATGCTTAAGCGTTGGTTACATCAACCAATGCGCAATATCTCAGCACTCGATCAGCGCCTAGACGCGATAGGTGAAATGAAAGATTTGGCTCTATTCACAGAGCTACAACCAACCTTAAAACAGATCGGTGATATCGAACGCATTCTTGCTCGATTAGCACTTCGTTCAGCGCGTCCTCGCGATATGGCTCGTCTTCGCCAAGCAATGGAATACTTACCAGAGCTTGCTGAAACACTGACGCAACTTAAACACCCATATCTTACTCAACTTGCTCAATATGCTTCTCCTTTGGGTGAAGTATCAGAGCTGCTTGAGCGTGCGATCAAAGAAAACCCACCGGTGGTTATCCGAGATGGTGGTGTGATTGCAGAAGGCTATAATACCGAGTTAGACGAATGGCGTGACCTTGCAGCGGGCGCAACAGAGTTTCTTGACAAGCTTGAGCAAGAAGAGCGTGAACGCCATGGCATCGACACGCTTAAAGTTGGCTACAACAACGTACACGGATTCTTCATTCAAGTAAGCCGCGGGCAGAGCCATCTTGTGCCACCACACTATGTTCGCCGTCAAACGCTTAAAAATGCAGAACGCTACATTATTCCCGAGCTAAAAGAGCATGAAGATAAAGTCCTCAACTCAAAATCGAAAGCCCTGGCTATCGAGAAGCAGTTGTGGGAAGAGTTATTTGATTTGTTACTGCCTTATCTAGAGCAACTGCAAAATATCGCTTCTTCTGTATCTCAGCTTGATGTTCTGCAAAACTTAGCCGAACGTGCAGACACTCTTGATTACTGCCGTCCAACGATGACAGAGTCAGCTGGTGTGCAAATTCAAGCAGGTCGTCATCCTGTAGTGGAACAAGTGATGGACGAACCTTTCATTGCGAACCCTATCGACCTCAATGATCAACGTAAAATGCTGATCATCACAGGTCCAAACATGGGTGGTAAGTCGACCTACATGCGTCAGACCGCACTCATTGCGCTGATGGCTCATATCGGTTGTTATGTACCAGCAGAAAGCGCGACGATTGGCTCTATCGACCGTATCTTTACGCGTATTGGCGCATCGGATGATTTAGCTTCGGGTCGTTCAACTTTCATGGTTGAGATGACAGAGACCGCGAATATTCTGCATAACGCTACACCAAATAGCCTTGTGCTAATGGATGAGATCGGCCGCGGCACCAGCACTTATGATGGCCTATCACTGGCTTGGGCAAGTGCTGAATGGCTAGCTAATCAAATCAATGCGATGACACTATTTGCAACGCACTACTTTGAACTAACTGAACTGCCTAACCAACTTCCAACCTTAGCGAACGGTAAGTGTTCACCAAGCCCTATTGACATAAAAAGTGTGACCTTACGCAATTGATCCCACTTTGGGTCTTGAGTGATCATTCTGGGAAGCCATTATGGTTTCATGACTAGAAAAAAATCACCTAAATACCAAGAAGCACCACCTGAAGTCTCAGATTTGAATGAGGCTAAGGTGCTTATTGATGAGCTGTGGGAACAGCTCCGACATTATGAAGACAAGCTAACCACTAGCTCCAAAAACTCTTCAAAATCGCCCTCTTCAGACAATCCTAAAGATCGCCATGAGCGAAAAAAGCTGAAAGCTCTGGTGGTCGCAATTCGAGAGGAGCTAAACAAGGCCACACAGGGCATCAACGAAAGCTCTCACCGTTAAAAAAAACGGATGTCATCATTGACTGTTTCCCTGAAACTTGTCCTTGTTGCGCTCAATCTGACATTGAGGTTCAAGGTGGGCCATACTATCGCCATCAGGTCTTCGATATTCCAAAACCCACTGTCGATATCACCGAATACCGTTTATTTTCAGGTCAATGTAGGCACTGCAAAGAAACCGTCAAGGCTCAAAAGCCTGACGATGCATCGCAAGGGATTATAGGGCCGAACTTATTAAGTTACATTGGCGTGCTTGCAGGGCAATATCACCTCAGCGTTCGGAAAATCCAATCTCTACTCAAAGAACAGCTTGGCACAACCTTTTCGGTCGGTGCGATTAGCGAAGCGCAAACGAAGGTCGCTTCAATGCTAACGCCATTGCATCAAGCGATAAAACAAGCGTTAAAGAAAGCGCCTTTGATTCATGCTGACGAAACCTCTCATCACCGAAATGATGAAACAAGCCTTCGTTGGTGTTGGTTAGTGGCCAGTGATGACCTTGTCTATGAACAAATACTCTATTCACGCTCTACCTCCTCAGCAAAAAAGGTCATCGATGAAGACTATGCAGGTATTGTGGTCAGTGACCAGTGCCCAAGCTATAACTGGATAGCCGAAGACCGTCATCAGTTATGTTGGGCACATGTGAAGCGCAATCTTCAGCAAATGGCGGATTATAGTGGCGGTGGCCACACCGCTTATATTGGCAAACATCTTTGTTTGCTGACGAACGCCATTTTCCATACTCGGCATCGTTATGAACAAGGTGAATTGGATTATTCACTGTACTTGCGGCGAATGCACAGGCTACAAAAATCGTTCGATCATTGGTTGAGAAAAGGGACAGATGTGATGGTCAAGCGGTATCGAGGGCGATGCAAGTTACTGCTTAAACATAGAGAGAGCTTGTGGGTTTTCCTCAAGAAAACATCAATCCCCTTAACCAATAATGAAGCTGAGCGATGTATTAGAGGTTTTGTCATTCAAAGGAAAATTAGCTTCGGAACGACCTCGGATGCAGGTGATAAATTCCGTAGTCGTATCCACACACTCATCGAAACCTGCAAAAAGCGCGGTCTATCAGCAATGTCGGTGTTGAGTGAAATCATCACGGCTGTTGTGGCGAAGAGACCGTACCCCAACGTCTTTGATCTATAGGTGACTCTCACCCTCCGTTAATATCAAGTCAAGTTACCTTGGTGAACGATTACGTTTTAGGGGTACTTGCTGTCGATGACGTAGTGGATGCCGATGATGTAGTGGATGCCGCGACAGGCGCAGCAACTGCTGCAACCGCCACTGTTGATTTACCATACGCTGGTGCGCTGTAGCTCGGGCGCCACAACTTAAGCTTCTGCCCTGGGTGGATTGTATAAGGAGCAGAGAGCTTGTTATAACTAACTAAATCGTTAACGTCTTTGTTCGTCACATAAGCAATAAAATAAAGCGTATCGCCTTTTTTCACTTCGTAGTAACTACCGCGATAGCTGCCACGATCAATCGAAGAGTATTTTTTATTTAAGCTTGAAACTGGCGCAGGCGAATTCGCTGCACACCCAACAAGGGCACAGCTAAGTAGTAAAGCACTTACTTTTAACAACTTCGAACGCATCGACTCTCTACCCACCTACACCATTAGTCTTGTTATTAAGCTAGTTCACCGGGAACAAGAGGTACAAATCTCACCATCTCGATCACGCTCGATAAAAACTCGTCACCATGGCGAACAATCTTCAACAATTGTTGTTCGTCATCACCAACAGGGATTAATAAACGGCCGCCATCTTTCAACTGCTGTAAAAGAGCCTGAGGAATCGACTCTGCAGCTGCGGTGACAATAATCGCATCAAAAGGCGCCTTGGAAGACCATCCTTGCCAGCCATCACCATGTTTGGTTGAAATATTGTAGAAATCGAGTTGCTTCAACCTGCGTTTAGCATCCCATTGTAGAGACTTTATTCGTTCAACCGAATACACATGGTCAACAAGTTGAGCTAGTACAGCGGTTTGATAACCAGAACCCGTGCCAATTTCCAAAACACGGCTATCTTGTTGTAGTTCAAGTAACTCTGTCATTTTAGCAACGATGTACGGCTGAGAGATCGTCTGCCCTTGTCCAATAGGCAGCGCATTATTATCATAAGCTTGATGATGCATCGCCTGCGACAAAAAACTCTCTCTTGGTAATTGGTAAATCGCATCAAGCACTTTCTGATCTTGAATGCCATTTTCAATCAGAAAAGTAACTAAGCGCTCTGCTTGTGGATTACTCACTTACTTCTCTCCTAACCATGTCGCCATCGCACCCAACGACTCATGCGCCGTTAAATCAACCTGTAGCGGTGTTACCGATACAAAACCATGCTCTATCGCATAAAAGTCCGTACCTTCACCAGCATCTTGTTCTTTTCCCGGAGGACCAAGCCAATAAATATCATGCCCGCGAGGATCTTTCTGCTTAATCATATCTTCAGCATGATGACGAGCTCCTAAGCGCGTCACTTGAGTACCAGACAGTTGATCCAAGGCTAAGTCAGGAACATTAATGTTTAGTAGGCGATTGGTCGGGATTGGATTTGCTAAATGTTGTTCGACGATACGACGAGCAATAACTGCCGCTGTCTTAAAATGTTTTTTTCCAACCAGAGAAAACGCCACTGACTGAACACCTAAAAAGTGCCCTTCCATTGCTGCTGCTACTGTACCTGAATAAAGCACATCATCACCAAGGTTAGCACCGTGATTAATACCCGTTAAAACCAGATCAGGCATCTCATTTTTGAGTAGTTCATTTAACGCAAAATGCACACAATCTGTTGGTGTCCCTTGTACCGAATAGGTATTTTCAGCAATCTCTTGAACACGCAGAGGTTGTTCTAAAGTTAATGAATTTGAAGCTCCCGAACGATTACGATCAGGTGCAACAATGATAATTTCAGCAAGATCACGTAATTCATTTGCCAGCTCATGAATACCTTGAGCGTGCACACCATCATCGTTGCTGAGTAAAATCTTCATCTTGTTTCCTTTCTTTTGTTCCATGCCAAGTGACTCAAATTCCCATATCAAGCCACTTAGCTCCAAACTGAATCATTACTGCTCGTAGCTTCTCTCTACGTGAACTTCTTCGACAAGTTCACGAACGATAGCGGTAGCAAAACAACCCGCATCAAGAGAAAACTTAAGAGTAATATTATCTTCGTCCACTTCCCAAGTTAAACCAGTAGGCTTCAACGAAGCTTCACGGCGATCATGGCGCATGCGGTTACCGCAAATAAGCGCCATTAGATCCGGTTCAGCATCAAGGTGTTTTTGCTCTAAAGCTTGAGACGCATCAATTGTAGGTAACGCATTATCTCCAGCCAAAGCAACCGTAATAAACGAAGAGCCGTTCTCGATGTCTTGATTTACCGCTTCGATATTATCCGCAGTTACCACTAGTTGAGCACCGTCTTTCACGACAATATCGCCAACCAGTGCCGATGCAAACGCATCTTGCTTGATACGGTCTGAAAGGATCAGGTTGTAAATCCAAGAACGAGCTGCAGAAAGGTACAAGCTGCGCTTATTCTGATTACGCGTACGAACATTTTCACGCCCCCAACGTCGAGCTTCAGATAAGTTGTTACCTTCATTACCAAAACGCTGAGCTCCGAAGTAATTTGGCACGCCGACTTGAGCGACTTTTTCTAAACGCTTTACCACATCATCACAATCAGTTACTTCAGACAAAGTCAGCTCAAATTGGTTGCCAACTAAATCACCTGGACGTAACTTTTTGTTGTGTCGTGCCATCGCCAAGATCTCAATGCTTGGATACTGTGCTAAGAAATCTGAAAAGTCAGGCTGACCTTTAGGTAGGTGTACGCTCAACCATTGCTCGGTAACCGCGTGACGGTCTTTCAAACCAGCCCAACTCACGTCCTTCGACTTAACACCACATGCTTTAGCCAGCTCATTTGCTACGAAGCTCGTGTTTTCACCAGTTTTACGAATACGAACCATTAGGTGTTCGCCTTCACCAGTAAACTCAAAACCTAAGTCTTCATTAACGACAAAGTGTTCGGCTTTTGCTTTTAGTTTTGCTTTCGCAGTTGGTTTACCGTTTAGGTAAGCCAATGAAGATAAAATATCTGACATGCTGTTCTTTTCGTGTTGGTGCTTACGCACTTTTAGTAATTAGGACTACCGCTTCACATGCGATGCCCTCTTTGCGACCTGTAAAACCTAAACGCTCAGTAGTCGTCGCTTTTACATTCACATTGCCAATGCTGGTTTCTAAATCTTGTGCAATAGCTTGGCACATAGAGTCTATATGAGGAGCCATTTTAGGCGCTTGCGCCATGATAGTAATATCTGCATTACCAATCACATAACCTTGCTCTTTTACTCGACGGTACACATCTTTAAGCAATTCACGACTATCTGCGCCTTTCCATTCATCATCCGTATCAGGGAAATGACGACCAATATCACCCGCTGCAATTGAACCCAGTAAAGCATCGCATAATGCGTGCAGGGCAACATCACCGTCTGAGTGTGCGATAAGCCCTTGCTCGTAAGGAATGCTAACGCCACCAATAATTACCGGGCCTTCACCACCAAACTTATGTACATCAAAGCCGTGACCAATACGAATCATCATTATTCCTTATTCTGACTTAAATAAAACTCAGCCAAAGCTAAATCTTCAGGCTGAGTAATCTTAAAATTATCTGAACGCCCCGCTATTAAGGCTGGTGATAAACCTTTCCACTCAAAAGCAGAGGCTTCATCTGTAATTGAAACACCTTGCTCTAACGCCTGACTCAATGCGTTACGTAAAGGCTTAGTTCGAAACATTTGTGGTGTAAGGGCGTGCCATAAATCGGCTCGATCAACGGTATGCTCAACCTGCCCTTGGGCACCTCGCTTCATCGTATCGCGAACAGGCGCAGCTAAAATAGCCCCTACCTCATGGTTCATCGCACCTGAAATCAACTTGTCGATATCACTCAATTGAACACAAGGTCTTGCTGCATCGTGGACCATAACCCAATCACCGAGTTGCTGTCGCGCGATATAATCTAAGGCAGAGAGCACGGAATCAGCTCTCTCGCTCCCACCAGACACTCTGAGCACTTGTGGATTATGATTAAGCGTAAGCTCTGGGTAGTAAGGATCATCGTCACTAACCGCAACCACAATTTGCGACACTTGTGGATGAGAAAGTAACTTCTCAACGGTGTGCTCTAAAATGGTTGTGCCGTGAATCTTAAGATATTGCTTAGGTCGGTCAGCCTTCATTCGGCTACCAATACCAGCTGCTGGTACGACCGCTACAACGCTTTGAAGTTGTGTAGACATTAATGAGATTCCTCACCAATTATGCGGTAAAACGTTTCGCCTTCTTTCACCATCCCAAGCTCATGACGAGCACGCTCTTCTATTGCGTCTAAGCCTTGGCGCAGATCATCAATCTCAGCAAACATTTCTGCATTTCGAATATGCAGCTTTTCATTTACTTGTTGTTGAACTTGGATTTCGTTGTTCACACCGTAGTAATCAGAAATACCATTTTTACCGAGCCACAGTGTATGTTGTAGCCAGCCAAACACTATGAGCAGTACTAAAGCAAAAATTCGCATAACACCTTTCGCCGGTTGAAAAAGAAGGAACTAGAATAAGGCACATATATACCATAATGCGCTTATTGGTGCGAGATATGTGGAGCTAGGGAATAAATAAGTCGGGGGACTATTATTGTTCGTAACACGCGATGAGATTATCAACGCCCTCCTCCGTAGGTCTCGAGAATGACGAATTGTAGGTATAAAAAGGACAGTTTAATAAGTTCACTTTTATACAGGCAAAAAAATACCCCGCATAAGCGAGGCATTTAAAAAGCTTAGATGAATAATTCGCTAGGAATTATTGACCTTTAACTTCTTTAAGACCGTTGAAAGGAGCTTTAGAACCTAGAGCTTCTTCGATACGGATAAGTTGGTTGTACTTAGCAACACGGTCAGAACGGCTCATAGAACCAGTTTTGATTTGACCTGCAGCTGTACCTACCGCTAGATCAGCGATAGTTGCATCTTCAGTTTCGCCAGAACGGTGAGAGATTACTGCAGTGTAGCCAGCGTCTTTAGCCATCTTGATAGCAGCTAAAGTCTCTGTTAGAGAACCGATTTGGTTGAACTTGATAAGGATAGAGTTAGCTACGCCTTTCTCGATACCTTCAGCAAGGATCTTAGTGTTTGTAACGAACAGATCGTCACCAACGATTTGAAGCTTGTCGCCTAGAAGTTCAGTTTGGTGCTTGAAGCCATCCCAATCTGACTCATCAAGACCGTCTTCGATAGAAACGATTGGGAAGCTGTTCGCTAGCTCAGCTAGGTAGTGGTTGAACTCTTCAGAAGTGAAAGTTTTACCTTCGCCCTTCATGTTGTAGATACCAGCTTCTTTGTCGAAGAACTCAGATGCTGCACAGTCCATAGCAAGAGTAACGTCTTTACCTAGTTCGTAACCAGCAGCTGCAACAGCTTCTGCGATAACTTCTAGAGCTTCAGCGTTAGACTTAAGGTTAGGAGCGAAACCACCTTCATCACCAACTGCAGTGCTGTAGCCTTTAGACTTAAGAACTTTAGCTAGGTTGTGGAATACTTCAGCGCCGATACGTAGACCTTCTTTAAGAGTTTTAGCGCCAACTGGTTGGATCATGAACTCTTGGATGTCAACGTTGTTATCTGCGTGCTCACCACCGTTGATGATGTTCATCATTGGTAGAGGCATAGAGAACTGACCAGCAGTACCGTTTAGCTCAGCAATGTGCTCGTATAGAGGCATGCCTTTCGCAGCAGCAGCAGCTTTTGCGTTAGCTAGAGATACAGCTAGGATAGCGTTCGCGCCAAACTTAGACTTGTTATCAGTACCGTCTAGGTCAAGCATGATTTGGTCAACGTCAGCTTGTGCTTTAGCGTCAGAACCTACTAGAGCTTCAGCGATTGGGCCGTTTACAGCTTCAATAGCTTTAAGAACACCTTTACCTAGGAAACGTGATTTGTCGCCGTCACGTAGCTCAAGAGCTTCGCGAGAACCAGTAGATGCGCCAGATGGAGCAGCAGCCATACCTACGAAACCGCCTTCTAGGTGTACTTCAGCTTCTACAGTTGGGTTACCACGTGAATCGATGATTTCACGACCTAGAACTTTAACGATCTTAGACATTGAATGTTTCCTTCTCGTTGAATATATATAAATGTCAAATTTAAAAGGTAGCAGCACAACTTACGCAGCTACCTGTATTCCTTTTTACTTTTCTAATTCGCCGCGCTGATATTCACCAGCTGCTTTAACGAAACCTGCAAACAATGGGTGACCATCGCGAGGTGTTGAAGTGAACTCTGGGTGGAATTGAGCAGCAACGAACCATGGGTGGTTCGGGTTCTCAATAACTTCAACCAGTTTCTTGTCCGCAGATAGACCTGATACTTTTAGGCCCGCTTTTTCAATTTGTGGACGAAGATTATTGTTCACTTCGTAACGGTGACGGTGACGTTCATGGATCGTCGCGCTACCGTATAATTCGTAAGCCTTAGTACCTTTAGCAAGGTGACAAAGCTGTGAGCCTAGACGCATAGTACCACCTAGGTCGGATTTTTCAGTACGTTCTTCAACTTTACCTTCGCCGTCGATCCATTCAGTGATTAGGCCAACAACAGGGTATTTAGTTTCCTTACAGAATTCAGAAGAGTGTGCTCCTTCCATCTTCGCAACGTTACGAGCGTACTCAATAAGAGCAACTTGCATACCCAGACAGATACCTAAGTAAGGTACTTTGTTTTCACGAGCGTATTGAGCAGCAAGAATCTTACCTTCAACACCACGATCGCCAAAGCCACCAGGAACTAGGATTGCGTCTAGGCCTTCTAAAATTTCTACGCCTTTTGACTCAACATCTTGAGAGTCTACGTATTTAATTGTGACGCTTAGGCGGTTTTTCAAGCCTGCGTGCTTAAGTGCTTCGTTTACTGATTTGTATGCATCAGGTAGTTCAATGTACTTACCAACCATACCAATCGTCACTTCACCCGTTGGGTTAGCTTCTTCGTAAATTACTTGTTCCCACTCAGACAGATCAGCTTCTGGTGCATTGATACCGAAACGCGTACACACAAGATCATCAATGCCTTGTGCACGGATTAACTGTGGGATCTTGTAGATAGAATCTACGTCTTTCATCGAGATAACGGCTTTTTCTTGTACATTACAGAAAAGAGCAATTTTCTTACGTTCGTTTGCTGGGATAACACGATCTGAACGACAAACTAGGATGTCAGGTTGGATACCGATAGAAAGTAGCTCTTTTACAGAGTGTTGCGTTGGCTTAGTTTTCACTTCACCTGCAGCCGCTAGGTAAGGAACTAGAGTTAAGTGCATGAACATTGCGCGTTCACGACCTAATTCGACAGCTAGCTGACGAATCGCTTCCATGAATGGTAGAGATTCGATGTCACCAACAGTACCACCAACTTCAACAAGCGCGATATCGTGGCCTTTAGCACCAGAGATTACGCGTTCTTTAATAGAGTTAGTAATATGAGGGATAACCTGGATTGTTGCACCTAGGTAATCACCGCGACGTTCATTACGTAGAACGTCAGCATAAACACGACCTGCTGTGAAGTTGTTACGCTTAGTCATCTTGGTGCGAATGAATCGCTCGTAGTGACCAAGGTCAAGGTCAGTTTCAGCGCCATCTTCCGTAACGAACACTTCACCGTGTTGAGTCGGGCTCATAGTGCCTGGATCAACGTTGATGTAAGGGTCAAGCTTCATCATAGTCACTTTAAGACCACGAGCTTCTAAAATAGCCGCAAGAGATGCTGCTGCAATACCTTTACCTAGAGAGGATACAACCCCGCCAGTAACAAAAATGTAATTTGTCGTCATGTTTAACCTGAAATTGGTTGAATGAGGGAAATGGATTACTTCTGGACGGGATGAAAATATACCAGAAGCCCCTTATCGCCACAACGTGAAATCTATCACACTGCTATTTTTTATTTTTTGCTTCAAATCAATTCATGATAAATGCTTTGGTTATCTTTTCTCCGCCACTTTGACTTCATCCCACATAGAATCAAGCTGTTGTAGTGAAAAATCGGTTAAATCCTTATCTTGTTGGCGAACTATTTGTTCGACGCCTTTAAAACGTCGTGAAAATTTCAGGTTTGCTTTTGTCAGAGCCGATTCCGGATTTTTTCCCAGATGTCGGACCAAATTAACCGTCGCAAACAGTAAATCACCCAACTCTTCTTCAACCAGGTCTTCATTTGGTGTCACTTGAAGCGCTTCTTCTAGCACCTCATCGACTTCCTCTAAAACCTTATCTGCAACTGGACCGATAGAGTCCCAATCAAAGCCGTATTTTGCGACTTGTTTTTGAATCTTTGTAGCACGCGAAAGTGCAGGCAGAGAGTTTGGTATTGAGTCTAGAATACTTTCCTGAGTTTTTCCTGCCTCGGCTTTTTCTTTGGCCTTTTCAGCTTCCCAGTTAGCATTAATTTCTTCATCACTTGCAAATTCGGTATCAGAAAAAACATGCGGATGGCGGCGTGTTAGTTTCTCATTGATACCGTCGACCACATCAGAGAACTCAAACAAGCCCTGCTCTTTTGCTAATTGGCTGTAGAAGATTACCTGAAACAACAAGTCACCCAACTCTTCTTGCAGGTTCGGCCAGTCTTTGTTGTGAATCGCGTCCACCACCTCATATGTTTCTTCGATAGTATGCGGCACAATTGTTTCAAAGTTTTGTTTCAAATCCCAAGGACAGCCACCTTCAGGATCGCGCAGCTTAGTCATAATCTGTTCAAGTTGTTCAATCGGGTGATTCATCGTTTTCTTCCTATTCACTGTCTTTGATTTTTTAAATTTATAGCTTCACTGAAACTAAAAGGTACTAAAGCTAAAAAGTACTCAAACTAAAAGATATTAGAACTAAAAAAGGTGAGCAGCCAAAACCACTCACCTTTGTTGATACTGTCTAATTCTCTAAATAATTGAAACTGTGGCTAGGCGACAAGCAAGCGAAACTCCTGAGCATAGCTTGTCTATGTGATTGAGCGAGTGCGCGCAGGCAACAACGCCATCAGCTTCAAGTATGACGAGAATTTTAGCCTAGGCGTTTTACGCTCATGACATCTTTGATTTGTTCTACTCGGCTAGTCACTCGACTCAGAATTTCAATATTGGTCACTTCCAAATCAAAATCCATCACCGATAGCTGACGTTTGTAGTCGATACGGCTCTTCATTGTCGTCACACTAATCTTTTCATTTGAAAACAAAGAGGTGATATCTTTCAATAAGCCATTCCGCTCTAGCGCTTCAACACGCAGCGTTAGGATATATGATCCAACGAAGCCATTACCCCAGACGGTATCAATGATACGCTCTGGTGCGTGCAGGTGAAGCTCACCTAATTGCTCACAATCAGCCCGGTGAACTGAGATACCACGCCCTTGAGTGATATAACCTTTGATTGTATCGCCAGGGATAGGTTGGCAACAACGCGCTAAATGCGTCATCAGGTTATCAACGCCTTCAACGACAACCGCATCTTTCTTAGGGCGGCTTTGTTGCGCGGGTTTGTTTTCTGACTCAAGCAGTTTCTCTAACGCTTTTTTGTCTTCTTCTTCCGCTGTTGGTTTGTTAACCAAGGCATTAATGTGATTAACCACTTGGTTAATACGCAAATCGCCACTACCAATACCAGCATAGAGTTCATCTGGCGTATTTACATTGAAACGTTTCAAAGCATATTGATCGGCATCTTTTAGGGTTGCACCCACTTTGGCTAGTTCAACCTCAAGGATGTCTCGACCCGCTTCTAGATTTTTCTCACGACTTTGAGCACGGAACCATGCGTTAATTTTTGCACGAGCACGACCAGAATGAACGAAGCCTGTGGTTGGGTTTAGCCAGTCACGTGAAGGGTTCGGTTCTTTCTGGGTGATGATTTCAACTTGATCACCCATTGATAGCTTATGAGTGAATGGGACGATTCGACCAGCAACTTTGGCACCGATACAACGGTGTCCAACCATCGAGTGGATGTGGTAAGCGAAGTCCAGTGGGGTTGCACCCATAGGTAAATCAACCACGTCACCTCGTGGTGTAAAGGCATAAACGCGGTCATCGAATACTTGGCTACGAACTTCATCCAGCATCTCGCCAGAATCAGACATCTCTTCTTGCCAGTCGATAAGTTTACGCAACCAAGTAATTTTCTCGTCGTAACCACTGCGTCCGCTTGAAGCACCTTCTTTGTACTTCCAGTGTGCAGCGACACCAAGCTCAGAGTCTTCATGCATCTGCTTGGTACGGATTTGAATCTCAATGGTCTTGCCTTCAGGGCCCAGAACTACAGTATGAATTGATTGGTAACCATTTGGCTTAGGGTTCGCCACGTAGTCATCAAATTCACTTGGTAAGTGTTTGTATTTGGTGTGAACCACACCTAAACCGGCATAACAGTCTTGCAGTTGGTCTGCGATAATACGCACTGCACGCACATCAAAAAGCTCATCAAACGCTAAGCCTTTCTTCTGCATTTTACGCCAGATACTGTAGATGTGTTTTGGTCGACCGCTGACTTCCGCATTAATGCTTGAACGCTTCATTTCTGCCGTTAAGTCATCAACAAAGTCTGTGATGTATTGTTCTCGGACGATACGACGCTCAGACAGCTGTTTAGCAATCTGCTTATAAGTGTCGGGTTGTTGATAACGGAACGCGTAATCTTCGATTTCCCACTTCAGCTGACCAATACCTAAACGGTTAGCAAGTGGAGCATAAATATTAGAACACTCTTTTGCTGCCGCACGGCGCACAGCATCAGGGGCCTTTTTCACTTCAATAAGGTTACAAATTCGCTCTGCTAGCTTGATGACTACGCAGCGGAAGTCGTCGACCATCGCCAGTAGCATACGACGAACGTTATCGACTTGACCCGAGGCAGCACTGCCTTCAAGGGTCACGTTTAGCTGGCCTAACGCCGCCATTTCTTCAACGCCATCAATCAGCTTTACGGTTTCTTTGCCGTAGTATTCTTCAAACGCTTCACGCTCAAAAACACCACTTGAGACGACTGGGAAAAGTTGTGCAGCGATCAACGTCGCACGGTCCATAGACAGCGTAACCAAGATTTCGATCATCTCACGCCCACGCCAAAGCAGGAGAGACGCTTGATCGTGATCTTTTAACAGCTCTTCACAGTGACGATAAACTTTGATCAGTTTATTCGAGGTCTTTGCGTCTTGATTCAATGACGCAATCCAACTTTCTAGCTCAAACTGTTCGCTTGGGTTTAAATGTGCGCTTCTTACCGCAACCATCATGCCTTCCTAGTTATTATGTTTTATACCCAATTCAATATGACTAACTGATTCCAAGTTAGTTCGACCATATTGATATCAGCGCAGGCTTTCCTGCACCTTTTTGATTCATTTTGAAGCCTTATTTAGAGGCCTCTAAGCCTTGATAAAGAGAGCCATCGATTCTAGATGACTGGTGTGCGGGAACATGTCTAGCATACCCAATTTGGCCAATTGATAGCCTTGTTTTTCTAAGCTCTCAGAATCTCTAGCTAGAGTAGCAGGATTACACGAAACATAAACCACACGCTTCGCTCCTAGCGCTGAAATTTGATCAACGATCCCACTCGCTCCAGCACGGGCAGGGTCAAGCAATATTTTATCAAATTTCTCTTTTGCCCAAGGTTGTGAAGACAGCTCTTCTTCTAGGTTTGCTTGGTAGAAATCCGTATTGCTTAACTGGTTTAATGCTGCATTAGATGTGGCCTGTTGGACCATTTCATTTACACCTTCAACACCCACCACAAATGCCGATTGTTGCGCGATCGGTAAACTGAAGTTACCCAGGCCGCAGAACAGATCAAGCACTCGCTCATCGGCTTGAGGTTCTAGCCACTCAATCGCTTGAGTCACCATCTGCTGATTCACTTTCTGGTTTACTTGGATAAAGTGGTTTGGCTCAAACGGTAGCGTCACGCCAGTTTCGCTATAAAAAGGTGCATCGCCGACTAAGCGAACCAACTTATCAGTTTCGGGCATAGAGTACAGCGTAGCGCCTTCTTCTTTTGCTAACGCAATCAGCGCTTGCTCATCTTTTTCAACCAAAGGCTTAAGGTGACGTAGCACCATTACAGGACCAGTATCGCCCAACACCAATTCAACGTGTCCTAAAGACGTAAGGCTGTTGAAAGTGTTCAGTAAATTTTTCAGCTTTGGCAGCAATACATTAAGGCGAGGATCAAGCACGGCACAGTCGGTGATGTTTTCAATCTGCTTGCTCTGTTTCTTACGGAAACCGAACTGAAGTTGCTGTGTCTTTTTATCAACAAATAAGCTGATACGTGCGCGACGTCGATAACCGGTTTCATCACCGATAATAGGCTGTGCAACTTCAGTGCTAGCCGTTTGGTATTGGCTCATCAGGTGGGTCAGAGATTGCGATTTATGCTCAACCTGAGAAGAGTAACCAAGGTGTTGAAGGTGACAGCCGCCACACTGATTAAAGTGCTTACAAAACGGCTTTAAACGCTGCTCGCTCGGCTTCAATAACTTGATGAGCTTAGCTCGCGAGAACTTACTTTTACTCTCAGTAAGTTGAATAACCACCTGCTCACCGGGCAATGCGCCATCAATGAAAACCGGTTTATTTTTTTGATAAGCGATGCCAGCGCCATTGTGATCCATTCGTTCAACCAAAACCGATTGATGCTTGGTCTCGAGTTGAGTTTTCTTTTTTGGTTGGAAAAAACGTGCCATTGCTTGTGCCTAATGTATCTTTTAATAAGTAATTGGTATCCAGGACTCACTATTATGCCTTGGAATCATTGTCGAACGTCACGGCTTTGATTAAGCTTACCGTTCACTTAACCGCCATTGTGTGCGTTATTTTCCCATATCCAGACCTCGATGTAATTAAAGAACATGACCAGATATGGCTTAAGAGCCCGTGTAATTACCTTAACTCTAGCTCCAACCCTGATTATTGGGCTGCTATTGAGTGCATTTTTCTCATTTAACCGCTATCAAGACCTTGAGGGTCAAGTGGTTAATACTGGTACTAGCATCATTGAACCACTGGCGATTGCGAGTGAATCAGGCATGAAACTCGAAAGTCGAGAGTCTGTTCGTCAGTTGATTAGCTATGCACATCGAAAAAATTCTAAACTGGTGCGCAGTATCGCGGTATTTGATGAACGCCATGAGCTGTTTGTAACCTCAAACTTCCACCCAGACTTCGAAAGCCTTACCTATCCTAAAGATAAACCGATTCCGCATTTAAGCTCATCGAACCTACTCGATAACACGCTGATTCTTCGGACGCCTATCATCGCTGAGGGTCAGTACATCAACTCAGCCAATGGGCAGTCTCAAGCCAACCAAGCGATCGGTTATATTGCGATAGAGTTAGACCTGTCATCACTGCGATTACAGCAGTATCAAGAGGTGTTCTCTGCTTTCTTGGTATTAATTCTTGGGCTTGGGCTCTCTGGTGTATTTGCTTTTCGCTTGATGCATGACGTAACACAACCGATCACACACATGAAAAATATGGTCGACCGAATTCGTCGTGGTCATCTCGATGTGCGTATCGAAGGAAAAATGCATGGTGAGCTAGACTCATTGAAAAACGGTATCAACGCGATGGCGGTATCGCTATCAGAATACCACGTCGAAATGCAGCACAGTATCGACCAAGCGACCTCAGATCTACGTGAAACGCTGGAGCAGTTAGAAATTCAAAACGTTGAGTTAGACATCGCGAAAAAACGAGCTCAAGAAGCGGCGCGAGTTAAGTCTGAATTTTTAGCGAATATGTCTCACGAACTGAGAACGCCGCTGAACGGGGTGATTGGTTTTACTCGTCAAATGCTTAAGACGCACCTATCGAACAGTCAAACTGATTACCTGCAAACCATTGAACGCTCAGCCAACAACCTGCTTAGCATCATCAACGATATCTTGGACTTCTCGAAACTTGAAGCCGGCAAACTGGCTCTAGAGAACATTCCATTTGAGTTCCAAGCTAGCCTTGAAGAGGTAGTTAACCTTCAAGCAACCAATGCTCATGAGAAAGGGCTAGAGCTGACGCTTAAGATCGATCCGAAAGTTCCACCAGGTGTGGTAGGAGACCCACTCCGAATCCAGCAAATTCTAACCAACCTAGTAGGTAACTCAATCAAATTCACTGAGCGTGGCAACATAGACATCAGTGTTGAACTCCGCTCTCAAACCGAAGATAGCATTGAGCTACAGTTCATGGTTCGAGATACCGGCATTGGTATCTCTGAGCGCCAACAAGCTCAACTATTCCAAGCGTTCAGCCAAGCCGATGCAAGTATTTCTCGTCGTTATGGCGGTACTGGTTTAGGCCTAGTTATTACCCAAAAACTGGTGAGCCAGATGGGAGGAGAGATAAGCTTAACCAGTCGCCTACACCAAGGTTCTACGTTCTGGTTTACGTTGAGACTTTCTTCTACCGATATGCCAATGACAGAGCTTATCGAAACACAGTGCCTACAAGACAAACAGCTCCTGCTGATCGAACCAAATATGCAAGCGGCATCGATCACTCAGCAGATCTTGACCCAAGAAGGCTTAGTGGTCACTTATCGTTCGGTGATGCCGGACGAGTCTACCTCGTATGACTACGTTCTACTCAACCTTGCTGCAAATCAAGAATACCAATTTGATACCGTAAGTGGTTGGGCTATTGGCGCTAAGAAGATCGCTCAAAATGTAATTATAGGAACACCAAGTACCGAACTCGCGCTGGGTGAGCAATTAATGAAAGAGGTCGATGTTCAGTGCATAACCAAACCTCTCTCTCGTAAAAAACTGTTGCAAACTCTCGTCTCTAATCAGGCGCCAACCTTGATTGCACCAGCAATTGAGACTCACTCGGAAGAGAAGTTGCCGCTCACCGTATTAGCGGTTGATGACAACCCAGCCAACCTTAAATTGATTACCGCGTTGCTAAAAGAACGTGTAGAAACGGTCATAAGTTGCACCAGTGGTCAGCAAGCGATCGACAAGGCAACAGAAACACACTTTGATATCGTCTTCATGGACATTCAAATGCCTCAAATGGACGGTGTAACCGCTTGTCAGAACATTAAGAAACTGGCTAATAATGCGAATACACCCGTGATAGCCGTGACAGCTCATGCCATGATTGGCGAACGTGATCGACTGCTTGCAGCAGGTATGGATGACTACCTCACCAAGCCAATTGAAGAGCACGTTTTACAACAGGTGTTGATACATTGGAGTTCGACATCAGAGGTTGAGCACATTGAAAAAATAGATCCAGCGCATCCGGCGGTATCCACTGAAATAGACAGTAGCCAAATATCAGAAACAGAAGCGAACGAACATAAGAACATCATCATTGATTGGCAAGCAGCAATGAAACAAGCCGCCAACAAAGAAGATCTCGCACGCGATATGCTGAAGATGCTAGTGGACTTTATCCCTGAGGTTTATGAGGCCGCAGATAAGGCCATTGAAGACAGTGATTACCCAGTTGAACAGTTGATACACATAATCCATAAGATGCATGGCAGCAGTTCATACAGTGGTGTCCCAAGGCTAAAATCGGTTTGTGCGACGATAGAGAAAGAGTTACGTTCCGGCACTTCCGTTGAAGATATCGAGCCAGAACTTTTTGAACTTCAAGATGAATTAGATAAGGTTCAAGCAACCGCAATTCATTATTTGAAACCGGCCAAGAGATAACAGCGGTAGAACGGCTGAGCGCTCTAAATGTAGACCAATAAAAAGCAGAGCCTATGAGCTCTGCTTTTTTTGTCTAATTCTGAATTCGAACTAGATTAAGATTAGCGGTAATCTGTTTATGATTCGAGTAAGACCGTTGCTACTGCATAATGCCGCTCATCGGAAATAGTCAGATGGATCGACTTGGTTCCACTTGCTTCCGCAATTTCACGTGCTTTTTTATGCAGACTCAATACGGGCTTGCCATGCTCATCATTAGAAACCTCAAAGTCGTGAAAGGTCACACCAAGCGCGATGCCGGTGCCTAACGCCTTAGATGCAGCTTCTTTTGCCGCAAAACGCTTCGCAAGATAACGCCCTTTCTGCTTGAGTTGCTGAAATACTTCAAACTCAGAATCCGTCAAAATTCGCTGTGCGAAAGCGTCACCACTTCTCGACAAGGCCTTTTCGACACGTTCAATTTCTGCGATATCTGTACCTAATCCAACAACAGCCATGTTTACCCTAATACCAAATTTCTATCGATTAACTTTAACTATTTTACTGATTAACCGCTTAACGCTTACTACTAAACTACTTACTCGTTAAAGAACTAAGCGTTGTTGCGTGCTGTCTCCATTACGGCTTTCATGTCTGCAACGGCTTTGTTTAAACCATCAAAGACTGCGCGTCCCATGATCGAGTGGCCAATGTTCAGCTCATAGATCTCTGGAAGTGCCGCAATCGGTGCTACGTTGTGGTAAGTCAGACCATGACCTGCATTAACTGTAATACCAAGATCATCAGCGTAGCTTGCGCCTGCTGCAATTTTTTTCAGTTCGTCTTGTTGGTCTTCTTCTGTTTTCGCGTCAGCATAGTGGCCAGTGTGCAGTTCAATGAACGGTGCGCCACACGCTTTTGCCGCATCGATTTGCTCACGGTCAGCATCGATAAACAGAGATACTTTGATACCAGCAGCCGACAGTTTCTCTGTCGCCGCTTTGATCTTTTCAAGCTGACCAACCACATCCAAGCCACCTTCAGTCGTCAGTTCTTCACGCTTTTCTGGAACCAGACAAACAAACTCAGGGTTAGTATCGAGTGCAATTTGAACCATCTCGTCCGTCACTGCCATCTCTAAATTCATACGAGTCTGAATAGTTTCAGCCAGAATACGTACATCGCGATCAACAATATGACGGCGATCTTCGCGCAAGTGAATGGTAATGCCATCTGCACCCGCACGTTCAGCAATTTCAGCTGCGTGTACTGGATCTGGGTATTTAGTACCACGTGCATTACGCAGTGTTGCAATATGGTCGATATTAACGCCTAAAAGGATTGAGCTCATTTTCCAATACTCCGTGCTCTAGAGAGAGCTATTGTTGGCATAAATAGCTCTCTACTTTTTAATGGTTTGCCGCCAAGATACGGCTTTAAGGCTATGCGTGTAAAGCGTTTTGCCGCTTTTAACTGCTCTTTAGTGATAAACCTACGTTCGCTGATTGCGATAAGTTCATCGCCCATGAATGTCAGGTTATCTCTGCGTATCGAAGCGATGAAACCTTTCTGTTCTCGATAGCGATAAGTCATACTAGGATCAATCGTTTCACCGGTGCCCGCGCAATGTAAAAAGTCGACGCCGTATCCCATAGCGGATAATAGAGCCAACTCAAAACGACGCAGCGCTGGCTCAGGGTTCTCATTATGAGCCAGTTCTGTTAAAGCATGAAGATAGTCGTGAAAAAGGGCAGGCATGGCGACTTCAGCCATCAATACTCGGCCGATTAACTCGTTCACATACATAGCTGAATACAGATTGATACCGGCGAGGGGAAGCCCTAAGCTAATAGGCTCAGCTTGGCGTAACGTTTTCATTGAACCATTGCCTGACCACTTAAGCAGTAGCGGCGTAAAAGGTTGCAATGCACCTTTCAAATTGGAACGCTTACTTCGAGCGCCTTTAGACATCAACGTCACCCGACCGAACTCTTCACTGAAGACATCCAGAATCAGGCTCGACTCACTGTATGGTCGACGGTGCAACACAAAGCATCGCTGTAACCCTTCGCTCAATCACTTACCCTTATTACAGATACAAAAAGAGAGAGTTCGCACTCTCTCTTGGATTTATATTTAGTTCAACTTTCTTATCGAAGAAAGTGATACTCAGCCTATATTATAGATCGTCGATGTAACCTAGTGAACGAAGTGCACGTTCATCATCAGCCCAACCAGATTTAACCTTGACCCAAGTCTCTAGGTAAACCTTACGACCGAATAGCTCTTCCATATCGATACGCGCTTCACGACCAATCGTCTTGATCTTCTCACCCGCTTTACCAATCACCATTTTCTTCTGACCAGTACGCTCAACAAGAATCAGTGCATTGATATGGAAACCATCGTTATCTGGGTTGTAATCAAAACGTTCGATTTCAACCGTCACCGAATAAGGTAGCTCATCACCTGTAAAGCGCATTAGCTTTTCACGGATGATTTCAGATGCCATAAAACGTTGCGAGCGATCAGTCACATACTCTTCAGGGAAGTGATGTGTCGCTTTCGGTAAATGCTCACGTACGTGCTTACGCAGTACATCAATGTTTTTACCTTGCTTCGCCGAAATAGGTACAACATCAACGAATTCCATCTTCTTAGAGACTTCCATCATGTGTTGCATTACATCTGTACGGTCTTGAACGTTATCTACTTTGTTAATACAAAGTACCACTGGGAAATCTGTTTTTCTCAGCTTATTCAATACCATTTCATCATCTTCAGTCCAATGTGTACCGTCAACAAGGAAGAATACTAGGTTCACATCACTCAGTGAGCTATTCGCCGCACGGTTCATCAAGCGGTTGATTGCACGCTTTTCTTCAATATGAAGTCCAGGAGTATCAACAAAAATCGCTTGGTAATCACCTTCAGTTTCTACGCCCATAATACGGTGACGTGTCGTCTGAGGTTTACGTGATGTAATAGAAATTTTCTGTCCCAGAATATGGTTCAGAAGCGTCGACTTACCTACGTTTGGGCGACCGACAATAGCGATGAAGCCACAGTGTTGGTTTTCCGGTAGGCCCGTTTTTTTGCTATCAGATGAAAAGAATGCATCGATATCGAAATCTTGGTTGTTATCAGACATTGCTTAGTTGCTCTAATGCTGTTTCAGCAGCCGCTTGTTCTGCCTTGCGGCGGCTAGTGCCTTTACCGATAACAGGTTTATCCACACCTGCCACTTCACACTCAACCGTAAACTCTTGGTTGTGTGCTTCACCTTTAATATTAGTCACTGTGTAGACAGGTAGAGGATTTCTTCGACCTTGCAAAAACTCTTGTAGACGAGTTTTCGGATCTTTTTGAGATACTCCAGGCTGAATAGCATCTAGGCGAGATTGGTACCAGCTTAAAATAATGCCGCGAACCACTTCGGTGTCACTATCTAAATAGACAGCACCGATGATCGCTTCGACAGCATCCGCTAGAATAGAATCGCGACGGAAACCGCCACTCTTCAACTCACCTGGACCTAATTTTAAGTAATCTCCTAGTTCGAATTCACGACCTAGTTCTGCCAATGTATGACCACGTACTAATGTTGCGCGCATGCGGCTCATATCACCTTCGTTTACCTTAGGAAAACGGTGGTAAAGATCATCAGCGATAACAAAACTTAAAATTGAATCGCCCAGAAACTCAAGACGTTCGTTATGTTTACCTGCGGCGCTGCGGTGAGTCAGCGCCAAGTGGATAAGATCGGCATCATTAAACTGATAGCCAATCTTTCTCTCTAGTTTATCAATTGGAGAATTCATGCTCTCTCGATGTGTTATGTGATCGATTAATGAATCCCACCGATGCGATTAAAACGCACACCAGTAGGAATCCATGTTGGAAGTATACTGTCTGAACCGCGTTCGAATTCGAAGCTGATCCAAATAGCAACAGCCTTACCAACAAGGTTTGCTTCAGGGACAAAGCCCCAGTAACGGCTATCGGCACTGTTGTCACGGTTATCACCCATCACAAAGTATTGGCCTTCTGGAACGACCCATTCATTAACACCATTGCGAGGCTGATATGCTTGCACACGATCACGACGTAATGGGTTAACTAAAATCTGGTGCTCTACGTCTCCAAGCTGTTCGTTCAGCTGAATCAGAGGCACACCATCTTGAATAAATTGACTTTCTTCAACGTTACTTAGTTTCACTGGTTCACAGCTACTTGTACCCTTCGCCTGAATACAGATCTCTTTACGACTGCTGTAGCGAATCGTATCACCTGGCATACCGACAACACGCTTAATGTAGTCAATGTTCGGCTGAGGTGGATACTTAAATACGATTGAGTCACCGCGTTCTGGTTTGCCTGTTTCTACCAATTGAGTTCGCCATACTGGGTCTTTCAGACCGTACGCGTACTTCTCTACCAAGATGAAATCACCAACCAAAAGGGTTGGCATCATCGAGCCAGAAGGGATTTGAAACGGTTCATAGATGAATGAACGCAAGATCAAAACAAATGCAATTACCGGGAAAATGGACACACTGTTCTCAACCCACCAAGGCTGAGCCGTAACTTTTGCGCTGATTTCAGCGTCTAGGCCATTCGATTGTGCTTCAACGTCAGCAAGCTTTTGCTGGCGCTTCTTCGCCCACACAAACTTTTCCAACGTCCATACAATGCCGGTTACTAGAGTTACGATCACTAAGATAAGCGAAAATGTGTTAGCCATTGATATCCCTTAAATTTCATTTCTTTAAAAATAACGAAAGTGAAAGAGTAGCGAGCTACTCTTTCACTTTCAATTATTCGTTTAATGCTGGATAAAGTTAGTCTTTTCCAACATGAAGGATTGCAAGGAAAGCTTCTTGAGGCAGTTCAACGTTACCGATCTGCTTCATACGCTTCTTACCTTCTTTTTGTTTCTTAAGAAGTTTCTTCTTACGACTGATATCACCACCATAACATTTTGCGATTACGTTCTTACGCAGTTGTTTCACTGTAGAACGAGCAATGATGTGGTTACCAATCGCTGCTTGAATCGCGATATCGAACATCTGACGAGGGATGAATTCTTTCATCTTCTCTACCAGTAGACGACCACGAGACTGGGCAATATCTTTATGCGTAATGATCGCTAATGCATCAACGGTTTCGCCATTCAGCAATACGTCGACACGTACCATGTTTGATGGCTCGTAGCGTTGGAAGTTGTAATCCAATGATGCGTAACCGCGAGACGTTGACTTCAGACGGTCGAAGAAGTCTAGAACGACTTCTGCCATAGGAAGATCATACGTCACAGCAACTTGGTTACCGTGGTAAACCATGTCGACTTGTACGCCACGCTTCTCAACACACAGTGTAATTACGTTACCTAGGTAATCAGAAGGTACCAGAATATTACAGCGTGCAATTGGTTCGCGAATTTCTTCTAGGTCATTAACTGCTGGCAGTTTAGCCGGGCTATCAACGTACAGAACCGTTTTATCTGTTTTTACAACTTCATATACTACTGTTGGTGCAGTCGTAATTAGGTCTAGGTCGTATTCACGCTCTAAACGCTCTTGAATGATCTCCATGTGAAGCATTCCTAAGAAGCCACAACGGAAACCAAAACCAAGTGCTGCTGAACTTTCTGGTTCGTAGAACAACGATGCATCGTTCAGGCTTAATTTGCCTAGCGCGTCACGGAAGTTCTCGTAGTCATCAGATGATACAGGGAATAGGCCTGCATATACCTGAGGTTTCACTTTTTGGAAACCAGGTAGACGTTCAGTGCTGCCGCCTTTAGCAAGCGTCAACGTATCACCAACCGGTGCACCTAGGATGTCTTTAATACCACAAACAACCCAACCTACTTCGCCAGTATTTAGCTCAGTGGTGTCGATTTGCTTAGGAGTAAAGATACCTAGACGATCAACACCCCAAACTTGGTCTGTCGACATAACTTTAATCTTGTCGTTCTTCTTCAGTTTACCGTTTTTAATACGAACCAAAGAAACAACACCAAGGTAGTTATCGAACCAAGAGTCAATGATCAGTGCTTGTAACGGCGCTTCAGGATCACCTTCCGGTGGCGGGATTGCCGTCACGATGTTCTCTAAAACGTCGTCGACACCCAAACCTGTTTTCGCAGAACAGCGAGTCGCTTCCATCGCATCGATACCAACGATCTCTTCGATTTCTTCTGCAACACGTTCTGGTTCAGCTGCAGGTAAGTCAATCTTATTCAAGATTGGCACTACTTCCAGTTCCATTTCAATCGCGGTGTAACAGTTAGCTAGAGTCTGAGCTTCAACACCTTGGCCAGCATCCACTACAAGAAGTGCGCCTTCACAAGCTGCTAGAGAACGAGATACTTCGTAAGAAAAGTCTACGTGTCCAGGAGTGTCGATAAAGTTAAGTTGGTAAGTTTCACCATCTTTAGCTTTATAATCTAAAGTCACACTCTGCGCTTTAATTGTAATACCACGCTCGCGTTCTATATCCATAGAATCGAGGACTTGAGCTGCCATCTCACGTTCACTTAATCCTCCACAAACTTGGATTAAGCGGTCAGAAAGGGTCGACTTACCGTGGTCGATGTGGGCGATAATCGAAAAATTACGAATGTGCTTCATAGGCTTGGTGTGACTAAACTCTTTGAATAGGGATAATAAGAAAGCCGCGACACGTCCAATCTAGATTCAGCATTGGTGGCGGCATTTCAATCAAGTTGGCAGATTCTACCCAATTTAAGGGCAAGAAGCATCATAAATTAGACGAGAGACTCACCTAGAATTCGAATCAATACGACTTCTTGCTTGGATTTGTCTTCCATAGGTTTGGCCAACCGCTTCGCTAAGGCAATCCCACCAGCAGTAAACAGCGCTGCACTGAGTATGACTATCCCCTCGCCCCCTTGGAGCAAGGGTTGTAACAAGAGTTGTCCAAAACCAGCACCAATCATCAACATGAAAAGTGGGATGAGATAAACGATCGCAGCCGACTGAAGTAGGCTTTTTTCTGGAAAGCCAATTTCTACAATTTGTCCTGCTTTGACTAAACTTTTGGTTTTAAGCTGCCAAAACAAAGATTTATTGCCAACAGCCTTAGTCACAATACCCGTGCCGCAGCTTTTTTGAGAAGAGCAACTGCTACAACTAGTTTGTTGTTCACAGCTCAGCTGAACAAAATATTGCTTACCTGTTCGTTCGACCGAGCTAACGGTCGCTAACGCGGTCATCATTGCGTTGACACCTGTTTGTTGAACGTCACAGATTGAGCTACACGTTTGGCGGTTGCTGGCGGAATATCACCAACGACAGAGATTTCTTTATCGCCAATCACTAAGCTGTGTAAGGTTCTGCGCCCTTGGCGTACCAATTGCCCTTTCAATGAATGCTCATCTTTATCGGCGATATACACAGAAAAGCTAAACAACCCATCACTAAACAGCTGACTTTCGACCATTTTATCGGTCGCTGCCATTTGATAACGACTAAGCTCTTTTGACTTAAACCCTTCCGGAATCCAGGCAGCTTGCCAGTTAGTTTCGCTCACAAGACCTTCTGGCAGTGATAGAACCTTAGGTAACTGAGCTTGATTCAAGCCTCCCATAGCCTCGGCAATCTTGTCACTCACCACGAAAGAGATGGTGCGGTACTGTTCAAGCACTTCGCCATCACGGTCAAGAAGGTCTGCACGCAATGGAAGGCTCGTTTTTTCATCAACCCAAACCACGTAAGAGTAACGAAGGCCGTCTTTCGGCACGACACGTAGGACTTGAGTGGTGCTGCCCGCCTCACGAGAACGTCCAACTTTTACAAAGTCGTAGAACTGATTAAGAGATTCGATATCTCGATTAATCATTGGAATAACAGGTGCAACCATACTGCCAGACTGAATAGTAAAAGGCTCTGTTCCCGGTTCGATATAGCTAACTTCATTGCCACGTCGAATGACTTCACGAACAGGGCCACTCAGATAAACAAGGTGTGCAAGTTGTTGGTCGTCTTTAACTGCATGTCGATAAACCAGAGGTTCGATACTGCTCTTCTTTATCAATATGTAGGAGAGTTCGTAATTTAGATGCTGACTGGCCTCGTTCATTTGATGTAACAATGCCTTTGCAGTAGTTTCCTCTGCAAAGGCTGTTGGAGACATCAAGCTGAACAGTGTCAGTGCACTGACCAGGATTTTCTTCATTCAATGTCCGATTCTAGATGTGCATCTTGCATTGGCGATGCATCACTGTTTAATCTTAGTTGTAGCTCATAATCTTCTAGCATTGCATGAACGCGTTTACGCTGCTCTTGCAAGTTAGCTTCAGATGCAGGCTTTTCAACAGAGTCACGAGTCAAGCTTACTGGTTCAGCAGAGCCCGCAAATGGAATCGTTTGTAGCACAGGCAACTGTTCTGGTGCTGCTGGATCGCTACCACCATATTGCTGAACACCTAGAACAACGGCCAGAGAAACACACGCTGCCACGGCAACTTGTCCAAACTGTTGTAACCACGCAGGAAGCTGACGCTTCGCTTGCTGAGGTTTGGGCTGCTCTTCAATTGGAGTAACAGCCGGTTCTAAATTCACTTGGTGCAGATTCGACATTGAACCATGAGCAGGCTCGTTATCAAGCGCTGCCGCAACACTGTTAGCAATGTTCCACTCTGGAGTTTCTGGCGCATCCCCACGCATAACATCACCAATTAAATGGTAACTCTGCCAGGTATCCATGCTTTCTTGATCAGATTCTAGGTCTACTATGAGAGCTTTATCGATCGTTTCACCATCCATGAGTGCCGAAAGCTTTTCTTTATCAGCCATTATTTTCACCATAATTATTACAAGTTCTAGCGTTGCAAAAGAGGCTTAATTTTCTTTTCCACCGCTTCACGAGCTCGGAAAATACGCGAACGTACGGTTCCTACAGGGCAATCCATTACTTCTGCAATCTCTTCGTAGCTCAAACCTTCAAGCTCACGTAACGTCATTGCAGTTTTTAAGTCTTCTGGTAACGCTTCAATCGCTCCAAAAACGACTTGTTTCAATTCTTTTGACAGCGTTAAGTTCTCAGGGTTCGATATTTCTTTTAAAGCGCTGCCTGTTTCGTAATATTCTGCATCTTCTGCATCTACATCTGTTGCTGGCGGCCTACGGCTTTGGGCAACAATATGATTTTTAGCGGTGTTCACGGCAATTCGGTACAGCCATGTATAGAAGGCACTCTCGCCACGAAAGTTAGGTATCGCGCGGTAAGCTTTAATAAAAGCTTCTTGTGCTACATCAGGTACATCACCGGAATTATTCACGTATCGAGAGATAAGATTACAAACTTTGTTTTGATACTTAACCACTAGTAAGTTAAATGCCTGCTTATCTCCACTCTGAACTCGCTCAATCAACACTTGATCGGTTAGCTGCTCGTTCATTCGAGCGGGTACTCCTATTGTTATAACCCTTACCTTCACAGATATGGGTACTAATTATGCGAAATGTAGTATTGACACCACCGTCTACAAGAGCACTATTGTGACTGAGCCAAATACCGAAAGTTCCAACTTTCTTAAAATTATTTGCCATTATTGTTTCACAATGTGATGTAATAAAAACAGCTATCCCTATAAATTTGGGGAAACTTGAGCAAAAGCAATGGTATTGAGCAATTAAATATTTCTAGATAGCTGTCTATATCTTGATTTTGCATAGCGTTTTAGGATGGCTCAAGGAAGATTATAACAGTCTTAGCGCATCTCCTAGAACAAGACAAAGTCAATTGAGAGTGGACAGCTCGACTATAGCCCGGGATTGAATAAGTGTTATGAACGCAAACCGTGAACATCAGTGTGATGTATTAGTGGTAGGAAGTGGTGCGGCAGGCTTGTCATTAGCCTTACGTGTAGCTGAACATGCAAAAGTAATTGTATTGAGCAAAGGACCACGCAGCGAAGGATCGACGTATTACGCACAGGGTGGTATCGCCGCGGTGTTCGATGAGTCGGACAGTATTGAGTCTCACGTAGAAGATACTCAAATTGCTGGGGCTGGGTTATGTGAAGAAGATACCGTTCAATTCATTGCTGAAAATGCAAAAGAGTGTGTTCAGTGGCTGATTGATGGCGGCGTTCCATTTGATAAAGATGAGAACAGTACCGAAGGTCAACCGAAATACCACCTCACTCGTGAAGGTGGTCACAGCCACCGAAGAATTCTGCATGCGGCCGATGCCACTGGCATGGCGATGCAAACCTCACTACAAGATAACGTCAATAATCACCCAAACATCGAGATCTTCGAGCGCCACAATGCACTTGATTTGATCACTGAAGATAAAGTTGGTGGTTCAAAAGACAAGGTTATCGGTGCCTACATCTGGAACCGTAACCAAGAACACGTGGAAACCGTGCGCGCTAAATTTGTTGTACTAGCAACTGGCGGCGCTTCAAAGGTTTATCAATACACGTCTAACCCAGATGTTTCTTCAGGTGATGGTATTGCTATCGCTTGGCGCGCGGGTTGTCGAGTAGCAAACCTTGAATTCAACCAATTCCACCCAACTTGCTTGTTCCACCCAGAAGCACGTAACTTCTTGCTAACGGAAGCACTGCGTGGTGAAGGCGCTTACTTGCGTCGCCCAGATGGTTCTCGTTTCATGAAGGACTTCGATGAGCGCGGTGAACTGGCGCCTCGCGATGTAGTCGCTCGTGCGATTGACTTCGAAATGAAGCGCCTAGGTGCTGACTGCATGTATGTCGATATCAGCCACAAGCCTGAAGATTTCATCACAACGCACTTCCCAATGATCCACACTCGCTTGATGGACCTTGGTATCGACATGACCAAAGAGCCTATCCCGATAGTGCCTGCAGCGCACTACACTTGTGGTGGTGTCATGGTCAATAAGCAAGGTCAAACTGACCTAACCAATCTATATGCTATTGGTGAAGTGAGCTATACCGGCCTACACGGTGCGAACCGTATGGCTTCTAACTCACTGCTTGAATGTGTGGTTTACGCCTGGGCTGCAGCCAAAGACATCGTTGAAAACATCGATCAGTCTCAGCTTTGTGCTGAACTGCCAGCATGGGATGAAAGCCAAGTCACCAACAGTGATGAAGAAGTTATCATTCAACATAACTGGCACGAACTACGCCTGTTCATGTGGGATTACATGGGCATTGTTCGAACCGATAAACGACTAGAGCGAGCTTTACGTCGTATCCAAATGTTGCAACAAGAAACTCATGAGTACTACAGCTACTTTAAGGTTTCAAATAACCTGCTAGAGCTGCGTAACTTATTACAAGTTGCTGAACTGATGGTGCGTTGTGCGATGCAGCGTAAAGAGAGTCGCGGTTTACACTACACATTGGATTACCCTGAGCTTGCAAAAGACAGTGGCCCAACGATTCTGACGCCAGAGAAAAACCAGTCATAATCATTATTTAAAAGCGACTAGTGAATCAATTATTTAACTAAACGCAATCAAACGAAAAGGAGCCTAGTGCTCCTTTTTCTTTTTATCGAGTGTTCTCATTAACCTCATGCGGTCGTTGTAAGTTCGTCAGAAAATGGCGATATTCACGTTCGCAACAGCTATCACGCCAAAGCAGTACCGAGTGCCCACATTCGAATTTTAACTTAACGAAAAACTGTGCCCAGGTCTTATCGACTGACTTTAATTTGTAGGATTGATCATTCAGGCGAATCTCACCATCTTCTTTGTAATCAAAGTATCCATGTGCGGTATTAAGGATCACATGATCGGATCTAAACAAGCTGAAAATTAGAGATAAACAATAGAGAGCGACAACGAGCGGAATAGAAGATAGGACAATGAAAAACAAAAGGCACCCAAAAATAGTGCCTTTTGCAAATAATGCGAAATACGAAGGGTTAAGCTGAAGCTTAACGAACCTTGCTGAGGTTGTGTGCGACAATTTTATCAACCATTGATGCATGGCCTAGGTTTTCACTGCGTCCGTGTCCCATCACCCAAGTAAACAAATCTGGGTCATCACACTCAAGTAGAGAAACAAACTCACGCTGTTCCTGCTCTTGCAATGAATCAAAACACTCTTCAAAAAATGGCATGATGACAACATCAAGTTCTAACATGCCACGACGGCAACCCCATTTAATTCGTGCTTTCTGCTCTGCAGTGTACATTGGCTATCCTCACCTATAATTTTTCTTTCTCGGAGTGTAACAAGTCATACGCTCTGCAACTACTATGTGAGTCACAGTCCCTATCTAAGCTCACAAAAAAACCTAGGCTGACAAAGAAACAGAACCGGATTAACATAGAGCCAAATAAAATTCTTAGGAAAGATAAAATGGATTGGAAAAACACATTTCAGCCGCTCGCTCATACGCAAAATGAATCGCTTCCAGAACTGATGATGACACACGTGTCGGATTGGAGCGCAATTACCATGATAGGCGATGACAAAAAATCATACCTACAAGGTCAAGTTACATGCGATGTCGTCACTCTTCCTAATGATGAATCTACATTAGGTGCACATTGTGATGCGAAAGGGAAGGTATGGAGTATCTTTCGTTTGTTCCACCACAACGGTGGCTACGCACTCATGCAGCCTAAATCTGCGATTGAAGTAGAGCTCGTTGAAATCAAAAAGTACGCGGTGTTCTCTAAGGTCGATATCGAGCAAACGTCTGACGTTGTTATCGGTGTGATGGGTGCGTCTGCTAATCAATACATTGATTCCATTTCAGAAAGCCAAGGTAATGTACGTGCTATCTCTGGTGGTACGGCTGTTCTAGTATCAGATAACCGCTGGGCTCTACTTGTTACAGAAGAAGCCGCTGAAGCCTTGGTATCAAACAGCGCTGCGGAGAAAGTATCAGAAGCGCTATGGCAGTATCATGAAATTCTTGATGCTCAGCCTAACCTATCGAAAGCAGAGCAAAACGAACACATTCCTCAAGCACTTAACCTGCAAGCGATTGGCGGTATCAGCTTTTCAAAAGGCTGCTACACAGGTCAAGAAACGGTTGCTCGTGCTAAGTATCGTGGCATGAACAAGCGTGAAATGCGTATTGTTTCAGGAACGACTTCAGATGTACTGTCTCTTGAGAATACGATTGAACTAGAACGCAGTGTGGGTGAAAACTGGCGTGGTGCAGGTCGACTATTAAACGTGTATCAATTTGCTGATAACTACGCGATTGGTTTGATGGTGCTACCAAACAACCTTGATGACGATGTTCAGCTTCGATTGACAGCACAACCTGACCAAGTGTGGAACATTCTGCCACTGCCTTACAGCCTTGACGAAGAGTGACCACGTGGAAACACTGATAACACAATGGTTAGATCAACAGCAGGTGGACTATCGCCTGCTGATGCAAAGCAAACCAACCACCAGCATTGAAGAGACAGCGCAAGAACGAAGCATCGATGCCTCTCAAATGGTCAAGTGCATCCTGCTCAAGGATATGGGAAACCAGTATGCGTTAGCTTGTATTGCTGGTGATCGCTCTATCGACCCGAAGAAAGTACGCTCGGTACTGAATTGCCGTCGAATGACCTGCGTATCACTGAAAGATGTTGAAGCCATCACCGGCTTTAAAGCTGGATGTGTCGGGCCGATTGCTCTGAAGAGACACATGCCGATCATTTTTGATCCTTCCATTCAAAAAAACTCGACCGTTACTATTAGCTCCGGTGACCGAATGGCTGGAGTTGCGCTGAATCCCAATGATCTAATGGCACTTTGTGCACCAACCGTTGCAGACATCAGTCGATGATCTTTTCGATCGCGCCTTCGCTCTCAAACTTAACTACAACTTTGCATTGAGTACATTTTTAGTGTGAAGTTTGTCATAAGAAGAGCACTGTAGTAGTAAATATTTAATCAAAATAAAAGCATAAGTAGTCACAGAGGTGAATTTGCGTTATTGTGGGTTTACTGACTCGCCTTAAGGCAAATCAGTACAAGTGAATCCACTGAGTAACATCAGTATCCACTTTTGTGTAATGCATCTGTGACTATTCGCCCGTTTTAGACGGGCTTTTTTTATACTTAAAATTTACAATTTGATTACACAAACAAAAAAATCCCGCCTATTCTTATACTTGTAACATTACCACTGCTTAATACCGGACAGGAAAGTTCACAGCAGTTCACTACTCAGTATTATTTTGGGGAGGAGCTCACGTAAAAATAGATATTTACTGAAGAAAGTGCTTAGAGCAGCACAAATATCTAATTCACGTTAACTCTACTGCATATAACTCCATACTTGTCACACTTATTATCTCGGAGTTTTTCTATAATATGCAGGCTAGGTAAATATAAGGATAATTTAGAATGAGACTGTTTAAGCGCTATACACCGGGTATGATTGCTAAACATGTAAGTCGACTTTTCAAAGGACGAATCTACATTTACGGCGTAGGAAAATTTGAGTTTGATAACGGTAAACTAGTGCTGCCAGATCGAGCAGAAAAACGTCACTTTCAAACTGTGAAAGAGATAAATAGTGAAATTATGAAACTGCGCTGCGCATACGCATGATCTGATTACCTAAAGAATTAAAAACAAAAAGGGTTGGCATTATGCCAACCCTTTTTTCGTGTTTGTGATGCAATGACTAAAATCTTCTATTTGCTATCAACAATGACTCGTCGTGCGCGACTATCGTTGCGATACGGGACGTTTGGCTAAATCAGGAAGATTACCTGATAAGCCAAGTGCCCGCTTCATGATTTCATCTTTCGCGCCAGGCAGTTGACCCGCTAGCTTCATACCGATGCCACGAATCAACTTCTTGGCTGGATTATCGCCTTCAAACAGATCTTTAAAGCCCTGCATTGAAGCAATCATTTTCGCCGCCTCTGCTTTTCTCCAGCGCTCATAACCACGAAGATTGCGCTTGGTACCAATATCCTCACCAGCACCCCATAACGTTAATAGCTCTTGCGCTAAGCTTGCTGCGTCTAATAGGCCAAGGTTCACGCCTTGCCCTGCTAACGGGTGAATCGTATGAGCAGCATCACCCACCAAAGCAACACGCTCTACAGCAAAGTCACGTGCATAACGCATGCGCAGAGGGAAGGCAAAACGATCACCAACCACTTCGCATAAGCCAAGTTTTGAGTCAAATTCAGCAGTCAGTTGCTTGTTAAAATCAGCATCTGACATTGATACAAGCTTCTCTGCACGATTAGGATCCGTTGACCAAACAATCGAACTCATATGGCTTGGCTGCATTGGTAGGAATGCCAAAGGCCCTTGTGGTGTGAATATCTGACGAGCAACGCTGTGATGCGGCTCTGTGGTCTTGATATTCGCGACAATCGCACTGTGGCCGTAATCCCAATGTGTCAGAGGGATGTCTTGCTGCTTACGAACCCAAGAATTTGCGCCGTCCGCTCCAACGACCAACTTGGCTGTCAGTGCTTGTCCATTATCTAATGTTAACCATGCTTCGCTTTCACCAATCGCCATCGTTTTGCAGATTGCAGGCATGTATAGGCTAACGTTGTCTTGCTTCTTAACCTGCTCAAGCAAAGCTAATTGGATCACACGGTTTTCAACAATGTGGCCAAGATTAGGCTGAGCCAAGCGCGTTGAGTCAAACTCAATGCGAGCAAAGCTGTCTTGTTCCCATACTTCCATCGCTTGGTAAGGTGCAGCGCGCCTTTGTTCAATGCCTTGCCATGCGCCTAAATTACGAAGAATCAATTCGCTCGAACGACTCAGAGCCGAAACTCGAACATCAGGTAATTCACTAAGCCCTTCGCTAGGTGCCTTGCCTTCAATAACAGCAATTCTTAAGTCACTGTCTTTCAGTGCTGCAGCGAGTGCTAAACCAACCATGCCACCGCCAACAATGGCGATATCAACACTTTGCATCATTATTTTTCTACCTTATCTTTCTACTAGGCCAAGCGTATGACGCAAAAGTGGACCTTTAAGAGGTGGGAGGTTATCGATGACAGCTAACCCAAGATTTCGCCCAATACGAGCAGTCAAAAAATCGTTTGAAAACAGGTGGACTAGGCTTGATGTCAGCGTTATCGTGGTATCTCTGTCTTGTTCTCTACGCTTTCTAAAGTTAACAAGACCGGTATAACGACCCACGTCATCCAATTGAGAACACAGCTCTTCAGCTAATGAAGCGACGTCACGAATACCGAGGTTAAAACCTTGCCCGGCAATCGGGTGAAGAGTTTGAGCTGCATTACCTATAATCGCGAATCGATGAGAAATATTTTGTTGGCGGTGGCGAAGAATCAATGGGTAGTTAGCACGCTTGCCTACCTTCTTTAATCGGCCAAGTCGCCAACCAAAGTCATTCTGCAACTGCTCAAGAAATTCGTCATCGTTTAAAGCCATAACTTGATGTGCTTGTTCCGGTGACAAACACCAAACCAGCGACAAACGGTTGTCATTCATCGGTAATAGAGCGACGGGCCCATGATGAGTAAAACGCTCAAATGCTCGACCTTGATGGGGTTCACTCGCCACAATATTAGCAATCACAGCGACTTGCTCAAAGTCATGTTCACTCAATGGTATATTCAGTTGCTGGCAACAGGTTGAGATAGCACCATCAGCAGCAACCAATAATTTGGTTGTGACTGTCTTTCCACTTGTCAGTTCAATGGTAGTTAGTGCTTCATCACGTACCACGTTACTGACAGACTCAGGGCAAAGCATCGTAATTGTGGCTTCTGATTCAAGCTTTTGCTGATAGATTCGCCCCACATCCGCCAATTCAACCACATAGCCAAGTGCATCTACCGCAAGCTCTTCACTGTAGATATCTGTCATTCCGGCATGACTTCGATCCGATACGTGAATATCTTTAATCGGAGTCGCAACCGGAGCAATAGCTTGCCACAAGTGCAAAGAATCGAGGATCTGTACCGTGCCATAAGACAAAGCAATCGAACGAGAATCAAACCCTGGATGAGCTTGATGGTTAACCTGATAAGGCTCCACTACCGCAATCGACAAGGAACCTTGACTTAATTGGTTCAGAGCAAGAGCTAACGTAGCCCCTGCCATTGCACCACCAGCAATTACAACATCATACTGAGCCATCATAACCTCAAACCGACAAACGGATTAATGAATGGTTGGAGCCACATCTTCAGATGGGCGAGCACCGAATTCAGCATGAATTGTCAATGCACACGCTTTTACGTGCTCAATAACATGCTCTAGCAACTGTGCTTGCTCTTCTAGATCATCTTCTTCGTCGATACCGAGCTTTGCCATCTCTTCAAGATCAGCTAATGCTTCTTTAGTACCGTCAGACGCTTTGTTTAATTGAGCGCCAACCAGACCTAAACCAGAAATAAAGTGGTTAATCCAGTCAGAAACGCCATCCGCCAAATCAAACAAGCTTGCACTTGCATCTTCATCAGGCAGCAACATAGATAGTTCCATACCTGAACCTGTGATTTCACTGGTCGTTACTTTTAGTGTCGCTTCCGCTAATGTCAAAGCACGATCTGGCCATCCCATACCTTCGTTGGTGTAATCAAAGATAAGTGGTTGCCAGCTTTTATCTGTTAGGTTTAAGCCTCCGCTCAACATACCCGTTAATAAACCATGCATCTCAGCAGGGGTTACGGCTAGACTTGCCGATTGAAGTTCAGTCGCAACCGTTAGGTAGTCAGGTAAAGTAGTTTCGCTCATCAGATAGCTCGCTCAGTTATTCTTTATATCGATAGTTTAATCGTACCACTTCACCCCAATTCTGGTAAGCATCGATCCTGAGCAATTGAAGGATGACTGACTACCAATTGTTCAATTTGCTGAATTACTGTGTGCTCAAGCTCTCATTTACAAACAGTCACTCTGAAAAGCTTGAATCTTAATAGCGGTTTACCTATAGTTTCTCCCTCAGAGGAGATTGCTTCCTCATCGGTACTTGCACTTTTTCTTTTAAAAAAAATGATAAAGAGCAGCAGCCTTAAAAATAGCGCGTTAAAGAGTTCATCCATCATGAGTAATCAAGCGGTAGACGTTGAAATATTAGGAAAACTGACTCGAGTGAATTGTCCCCCAGGGCAAGAAGAGTCATTGATTGCAGCGGCGGCCGATCTTGATAATCGATTGAAAGAGATGGCTGAACGTACTAAGGTAACCAATGAAGTGAAGCTGCTAACGATTGCAGCTCTGAATATTTGCTACGAATTACAAACCAAGAAGTTTGAAGCAAATGACGAACAAAACGCACTGACCGAGCGAATGGAACAGCTCACGACATCACTTTCAGATGTTCTCAGTAAAGTTAAGCACGGACAGCAATAGCGTACACAAAATTTACCCTGGAGTGTTTGTCAGAGGATTCACGTCCCCGAGCCGATAAGCAATCCCTAAGGGTTAGTACTTGAGTGCTATTGAGCATGCTCGGCCTGACCGAGAAGCCTACGGTAATCATTGCTGATCCGCCTTGAACTCGCTGGTTCAAGGGCCATCTATTCTCAACGGCACTTTGGGGTATCCCTTCTTATGAAGACGCTCACACGCAGCGAATTTCGCAAACAGATCCGTATCAAACGCAATGCCTTATCTGGCGAACAACAAACTCAATCCGCCATCGACTTAGTAAAGCAATGTTCTCAACTCAATGAGATTCAGTCAGCTCAACATATTGCCCTCTATATCTCCATTGATGGCGAACTCGATACTCAGCCTTTAGTCGAATGGTTATGGGCGCAAGGTAAGCAAACTTATTTACCAGTATTACACCCCTTCTCTGCCGGACATCTTCTGTTCCTGCACTACTCGCCAACCACACCCACTGTGTTGAATAAATACGGTATTGTCGAACCTCAGCTCAATAAATTGCTCGTTAAGCCGTGCCAACAACTAGACCTTATTCTTACGCCCCTTGTCGGCTTTGACTCCCATGGCCATCGCCTAGGTATGGGCGGCGGATATTACGATCGCACCTTGGCGAAGTGGTTCGAGACAGGGGAAGGCGCAACTCCCATTGGTTTAGCTCATGATTGCCAGCATGTTGATACCCTACCGATTGAAGAATGGGACATTCCGTTACCTAAAATCGTGACTCCGAGTAAAACTTGGCAATGGGAAAACAACCATTAAAGCGCTATAATCGCGCCGCAAACGTTAACCTCGATATATAAACGTTAACTTCAATACGCGAACGATTAATTCAAAGCGCAAGACCTTATTCAGGAGAATGGCATGACTCAAGATGAAATGAAAAAAGCAGCTGGCTGGGCAGCACTTCAATATGTTGAAGAAGGCAGCATTGTCGGCGTAGGTACTGGCTCTACAGTAAATCACTTCATCGACGCACTTGGCACAATGAAAGACAAAATCAAAGGTGCGGTTTCAAGCTCTGTAGCCTCTACTGAAAAATTAGAAGCACTAGAAATCAAAGTTTTTGAGTGCAACGACGTGTTCAAACTAGACATCTATGTCGACGGCGCAGATGAGATTAACGGTTCACGTGACATGATCAAAGGCGGCGGCGCTGCACTGACCCGTGAAAAAATCGTAGCGGCGATCTCTGATAAGTTTATTTGTATTGTTGACGGTACTAAAGCCGTTGATGTATTGGGTAAATTCCCACTGCCTGTTGAAGTTATCCCGATGGCACGTTCATACGTTGCACGTGAACTAGTAAAACTTGGTGGTGACCCAGTTTACCGCGAAGGCTGCACAACCGATAACGGCAATGTGATCTTAGATGTTTACGGCATGGCCATCGAAAATCCAAAACAACTGGAAGATATCATCAATGGTATCGCAGGTGTGGTGACGGTTGGTCTTTTTGCTCACCGTGGTGCTGATGTGGTAATCACTGGCACACCTGAAGGTGCAAAAATCGAAGAATAAATAATAGAAAATTGAGTTTTTCTGTTACTTCATTACATACGGTGCCCAAGGGCGCCGTTTTTTTTGCTTTCTGTCTGTAAAATTATGTCTTATTCCGTAATTTTCTTACCCAAAACATTTTTTTTTGTTACTTTATTGTTCAGAAGACGCACAGGGAAAACGTTTGTCTCCTGACAAAGTGGTGAATTTGTTCCCCTTTCAGCCATTTTGTAGCACGTGCGCCGCATTTGCCCAACCTTTCCATTTTAAGGACGAGAACAATGGCCAAAGTTTCACTGGAAAAAGAAAAGATTAAAATTCTACTTCTGGAAGGTCTTCACCCTTCTTCTGTAGAAGTACTGCAAGCCGCTGGTTACACAAATATTGAGTACCATAAAGGCTCGCTACCTGAAGATGAACTTCTTGAAGCAGTTAAAGATGCTCATTTCATTGGTATCCGTTCTCGCACAAACATCTCCCAAGAAGTGATTGATGCAGCTGAAAAGCTAGTTGCAGTCGGTTGTTTCTGTATTGGTACTAACCAAGTCAATCTTCAAGCGGCAGCAAAACGCGGTATTCCTGTTTTCAATGCTCCGTTCTCAAACACTCGAAGCGTGGCTGAGCTGGTTCTTGGCCAGGTTCTACTACTATTACGTGGTATTCCTGAAAAGAACGCACTTGCTCACCGCGGCATTTGGAAAAAGAGTGCCGATAACTCAAACGAAGCTCGTGGTAAGCGTCTCGGTATTATTGGTTACGGCCACATTGGTACTCAGCTGGGGATTATTGCGGAAAACCTTGGCATGCGCGTTTACTTTTACGATATTGAAAACAAACTATCTCTAGGTAACGCAACTCAAGTCCATACCATGACTGAATTGCTGAATAAGTGTGACGTGATCTCTTTACACGTACCTGAAACCAATGAAACGAAGAACATGATGGGTAAAGAAGAGTTCGAGCGCATGAAGCCTGGCTCTATCTTTATCAATGCAGCACGCGGTACTGTAGTCGATATTCCGGCTCTGTGTGGTGCTCTAGATTCTGGTCACCTTTCAGGTGCAGCAATTGATGTATTCCCAACAGAACCAAAAACCAATACCGACCCATTTGAGTCGCCATTGATGCAATTCGATAACGTGATTCTTACTCCTCATGTAGGTGGTTCAACACAAGAAGCACAAGAGAATATCGGTGTAGAAGTTGCAGGTAAGTTGGCTAAATACTCAGATAACGGTTCAACACTATCAAGCGTTAACTTCCCAGAGGTATCATTGCCACTGCATACAGGTACTTCTCGCCTACTTCACATTCACGAAAACCACCCAGGAATCCTAACTCAAATTAATACCATCTTCGCTGAAGAAGGGATTAACATCGCAGGTCAGTACTTACAGACTGCAGCAGATATGGGTTATGTGGTTATTGATGTAGAAGCAAACCGTTCAGAAGAAGCACTGCTTAAGTTGAAAGAAATTGAAGGCACAATCCGCGCTCGTTTACTTCACTAATCATCGAATTAGATCTTAAGTAACAACAAAAAGGCTCTCACAATGAGAGCCTTTTTAGTATTTAGTCTACCGTAGGTAAATAGATCATGATGATCTAACGACTCTTTGAAGTACGCTCACTACTCTTCTAGTTGGTAGATCACATTCACTCGGTCACGAATGGTGATCGTCGAATCTTCATAAGAATTCGACTCGGTTCTTGCATCCATCGCCATTGAACGCATCAATACAGGCTGAGAAGATTGTGCGTTGTAATCTACGCGCCAAACGTCACCTAACTCTCGTTCAAAACCGCTCGCTAATGATTTGGCTTTTGATCTTGCATCTTTGATTGCTTCTAAACGCGCTTGCTCTTGATACTTAGCTTGGTCACGAACTTGAAGCTGGATGTTATCGATCTGGTTAATGCCCTGCCCAATAGCAATATCCATATACTCATTGAGATTTGCTAACTCATTCACTTGAACTGTCACATTACGTGAAGCTCTATAGCCCACCAATTCAGGCTTACCATCTTTAGGGTAATGGTACTGAGGCGATAAATAGAGGTTCGAGCTGTGCACACTCGCCTCATCTACACCAGCTTGATGCAGCTTGTTAAGAAAACCAGTCACCACTTTATCAACGGTATTTTTAGCCTGTTCAGCTGTCATCGTCGATTCTACGACTCTCACGGAAAATGTCGCCATATCTGGTGTTGCGATCACTTCACCGTAGCCCGTCGTTGAGATATGCGGAAAAGATGGTGAGTTAGCCAATGATGGAAAACTCACAGTACTCAACGCAGCAGTAAGAGTAAGAGACGTTGCTAACATCTTTGGTACAAACTTCATTAGGTAGACCTATGCTGAACAAATGTTCTTTTATCATAGAGCAATTTGTCACATAACCAATCCCACGGCAGGACTTCTAACACAACTTTGACGCTGCAAAAACCAACAGCTTACTGAGGTAAGTGATTGTGGGTATAGCTTAATATCGCTTGAGATATCTCTTTTAATACCCCGCTCTCTAGTTGCCAATGGTGCCAATAGATTCGATAAGACAACAAGAAGCCGGGAGTAATATCAATCAAAGCACCAGATTCCAACTCCTCAATAATTTGCAATCGAGGGATCAAGCAGTAAGCGACACCCGACAACGCCAAGCGAACAAATGCTTCTGAACTGCCAACCGTATGGTTTATCACACTGTCTCTCGGCACATTAAAATGATCATGCAAAAACTTCTTATGTAGATCATCGTATTGATCATAAGAAACAGCCGGAGCTTTACTGAGCGTTACGTAATTTACACCCTCAGAAAAATAGCGTTCATGGAAATCCGGACTAGATACACACACATAATCCATCCTACCCAGATAGTCTGCACTGCAGCCCGGAATCGCTTGGGACTCTAAACTGATCGCCCCTGCAACCTCACCGCTTTTAATCTTCTCAATGGTTCTCGATTCACCATGAATCGCAAGATTCAATTCAACCTGACGCGACGTCATTACATCCGATAATGCTGGTAACAACCAAGTTGCTAAGCTATCAGCGTTGGTTGCGATAGAGATCGATAATGGTTGAGAACCCTCTTCATTCATTAGCTCAGGTACAAGCTCATGCTCTAGTAAGCGAACTCGACGATATAAACCCAAAAGCTTTTTACCTGCCGGTGTCGGCCTTGGTGGATTTTCTCTCACTAAAGCCGGCTGTGCTATCCACTTTTCGAGCTGCTTGATACGCTGTGACACCGCTGATTGAGAAATATATAACTGCTCAGCGGCCCTTTCGAAACTGCGTTGTTTTACCACAGCATCGAGTGCTTCTATCCACTTATAGTCCAACCCACGCATCAACTTGCTTCCTTTTTAACCTAATCATCCTTTACATTAGCAACTCTAATAATAGATTAAAATCATTAATTATACTTATTCAAAGGGTCAGAGTATCTTCGCCATATAGCACATAAATATCGTTAAATAAGTGGAGGTTAAAATGAATTTTTGGGTTTTATTACAAGGTTTTGGTCTAGGGGCGAGCATGATCATCCCTATTGGCGCTCAAAATGCGTACGTCCTAAATCAAGGGATAAAGCGCAATCATCATTTAACGACAGCGACAATTTGTAGCCTGCTCGATACCTTATTTATCTCATTGGGTATTTTTGGCGGAGGAGCGATCCTTTCGCAAAATGAATTGTTGTTAACCTCTGTCACTTTGGGTGGTATTACCTTTCTAACGGTCTATGGGTTGTTATCACTACGTAGTGCATTTAGAACACGTACAAGTAATGAATCAAAGGGTGAGATACTGGCTCGTGGCAAGCGTACCGTTGTTTTAGGTGCGTTAGCGGTGACCGTGTTAAACCCGCACCTCTACTTGGATACCGTAGTGATTCTAGGTTCAATCGGTGGGCAATTTGAAGGTAATGACAGAATTGCGTTTGCTATGGGGACGATCTTGGCTTCATTCGTGTGGTTTTACTCATTGTCACTAGGCGCTGCAAAATTAGGCCCAACGCTATCTAAACCGAATGTTAAGAAAGGCATCGATATCGCAGTAGCGGCTATGATGTTTGCTATTGCGTTTGTACTTGCCAACGGACTAGTTGAACAATACGTGTAACCTGATTTCAAAACAAAACGTAGCCCACAAAAAAGGCGGATAACTTAAGTTATCCGCCTTTCTTTATAAAAGCTTATCGCTATAAAAACGAACTAGAGATTAAGCTTCTACTTTATTCATGTGTACATCCATTTGCGGGAATGGAATTTCGATGCCTTCATTATCCAAGCCTTCTTTGATTGCTTGCATCAGGTCGAAATAAACACTCCAGTAGTCAGCCGTGCTAACCCATGGACGAACTACGAAATTAACTGAAGAATCAGCAAGTGTATGAACACCAACTTGAACGCCAGGTTCTTTTAGTACACGCTCATCAGATTCACAGATCTTAGTCAGTAGCGCTTTTGTCTTCTGAAGATCAGCGTTGTAAGAAACACCAATCATTAGATCAATACGTCGCGTCGCATGACGAGAGTAGTTTGTGATTGGACTACCGATAACACTGCCGTTAGGTACTACAACCATTTTGTTGTCTGGCGTTGTTAGGATTGTTTGGAAGATTTGAATAGAATCAACCGAACCTGCTACACCACCAATCTCTACATAGTCACCTGACTTGAATGGACGGAATGCAACAATAAGTACACCGGCAGCAAAATTAGATAGCGAACCTTGTAGTGCAAGACCTACCGCTAAACCAGCAGCACCAATAACAGCGACCACAGATGCAGTTTGAACACCTAGACGACCAAGTGCAGCAATAAGAACAATAACAAACAACAAGTAACGAACTAAACCGTGGATAAACTCCACAACAGCTCGGTCCATTTTCTTCTTCTCAAGAACCTTGGACACGCTATTCGCTATTGCTTTAACGATGATGTTACCGATAAATAAAATTATCAGTGCAGAAATGATATTTACGCCATATTGGATAAATAGGTCTGAATTATTTGTTAACCACTGCTCAGCGTGAGACAAGCCGTCCACAAGTGGGGTTTCAATTGCTGTCGAACTATCAGCCATAATGTGCATCCTCTATATAATATGCTATGGGCTAAACTGCCTTAAGCCAAACTTACTCTACGATAACGAAAAAGATTAACCTCTGTTAAGTCATTGTGTTAAAAGTAAATTAAAGCCAAGTCCTTTTTATAAACTGAACCAAGTTCAGTTTTTCGGCACGATATCCTATCTTTGACAGATTGCAAAGTCATATTTATGTAAGCTTTTGAATTAATAAAACTTACTAATAAACACAAATACCGATAACTAAAAGACTACGAAATTTATTCACCGTAGGCTAGGTTTTTCACATATTTAATACAAGTTTTTATCAGACATAAAAAAACCCGCTCTATGAGCGGGTTTTAAAAACTTAAAGAGTACTTAATTCAAAGAATTATAGTACGTCTACAGCGTTAAGGTCAGCAAATGCTTTCTCTAGACGAGCAACCATTGAAGCTTGACCAGCACGTAGCCATACGCGTGGATCGTAGTACTTCTTGTTTGGAGCAGCTTCGCCAGTTGGGTTACCAATTTGACCTTGTAGGAAGTCGAAGTTGTCAGCAGAGTACTGACGGATACCATCCCAAGTTGCCCACTGTGTATCAGTATCGATGTTCATTTTGATAACACCGTAGCCGATAGACTCTTGGATTTCTGCTTCAGAAGAACCAGAACCACCGTGGAATACGAAGTTTAGAGCGTTAGGTGCAATACCGAACTTCTCTGCACAGTATGCTTGAGAGTCACGTAGGATAGTTGGAGTAAGTACAACGTTACCAGCTTGGTAAACACCGTGTACGTTACCGAAAGAAGCAGCAATAGTGAAACGTGGGCTAACAGCCATTAGTTTCTCGTATGCGTATGCTACGTCTTCTGGAGAAGTGTAAAGCTCAGATGCGTCCATATCAGAGTTATCAACGCCGTCTTCTTCACCACCAGTACAACCAAGTTCGATCTCGATTGTCATGTTCATTTTAGCCATGCGCTCTAGGTACTTAGCACATGTTTCGATGTTCTCTTCTAGAGACTCTTCAGAAAGGTCTAGCATGTGAGAAGAGAATAGAGGCTTACCAGTTTGTGCGAAGAACTCTTCACCAGCGTCTAGTAGACCGTCGATCCATGGAAGAAGTTTCTTAGCAGCGTGGTCAGTGTGCAGGATAACTGGAACACCGTAAGCTTCAGCTACAGCGTGTACATATTTTGCACCAGCTACAGCGCCAAGAACTTGTGCGCCTTGACCTTCAAGTTTAACGCCTTTACCTGCGAAGAATGCAGCGCCACCGTTAGAGAACTGAACAACTACTGGAGCTTTAACTTTAGCAGCTGCTTCTAGTACTGCGTTTACAGAGTCAGTACCAACAACGTTTACAGCAGGAAGAGCAAATTTGTTTTCTTTTGCTACTTCAAATACTTTCTGTACGTCATCGCCAGAAATCACACCAGGTTTTACAAAATCGAAGATCTTAGACATGGAAATAGTCCTATTTATTCTATCGTTTTAAGATTAAAAAACTTAAGTTCAAAAACTTGCAATCGTTTGCTCACAACTTGTGCCATTCTAGCAAAAAAGTGTGATATGCCGCAAACGTTAAAAGGCGAGATTCACATCTCGCCTTTCTGAATCAATTATGCTTTAGCACGCTCTTCAAGCATTGCTACTGCAGGAAGTACTTTACCTTCAACGAACTCAAGGAAAGCGCCACCACCAGTAGAGATGTAAGAAACGTCAGCTTTGATACCGAACTTGTCGATAGCTGCTAGCGTGTCACCACCACCGGCTACAGAGAAACCTGCAGATTCAGCGATTGCTTTAGAGATACCAGCAGTACCCGCTTCGAAGTTCTTAAATTCGAATACGCCTACAGGGCCGTTCCAAAGGATAGTTTTTGCATTGCCGATGATTTCAGCAAGAGCAGCCGTTGAATCTGGACCAAGGTCGAAAATCATGTCGTCGTCTTGAACTTCAGAAACGTGCTTGATTTCAGCTTCAGCGTTTTCATCGAAAGCTTTAGCACATGCAACGTCAGTTGCTACTGGAATAGCACACTCTTTCATTAGCTTCTTAGCTGTCTCAACTAGGTCTGCTTCGTATAGAGACTTACCTACGTTGTGGCCTTCAGCAGCGATGAACGTGTTTGCGATACCACCACCAACAACAAGTTGGTCAGCAATTTTAGAAAGAGACTCTAGAACCGTTAGTTTAGTAGAAACTTTAGAACCACCAACGATAGCAACTAGTGGACGAGCCGGGTTGTCCATTGCTTTGCCAAGAGCTTCAAGTTCAGCAGCTAGAAGAGGACCAGCACATGCTACAGGTGCATAAGTACCAACACCGTGAGTAGAAGCTTGTGCACGGTGAGCTGTACCGAATGCATCCATTACAAAGATGTCACATAGTGCAGCGTACTGCTTAGAAAGTGCTTCTTCGTTTTTCTTCTCGCCTTTGTTAAAGCGAACGTTTTCAAGAACAACTAGTTCACCAGCGTTTAGCTCTAGGCCGTTAACGTAATCTTTCGCTAGCTTAACTTCGCAGTCTAGTGCGTCGTTTAGGTAGTTAACTACAGGTGCTAGAGAGAACTCTTCGTTGTATTCGCCTTCAGTAGGACGACCAAGGTGAGAAGTAACCATAACTTTTGCGCCAGCTTCTAGGCAAAGTTTGATAGTTGGTAGAGATGCAAGGATACGTGCATCTGAAGTTACTTTACCGTCTTTTACTGGTACGTTTAGGTCAGCACGAATAAATACGCGTTTACCTGCAAGTTCCAGGTCAGTCATCTTGATCACAGACATGTTTTGTCCTCTCAAATTTAAATAAATATAAAGTTTTGGAAACTCAGCAACCCTGCTAAGCCTATAAATTATTCAACTGGTAATTCTTTAACTACTCATAATATGTGGATACTTTGTATTTATTTCAAGCTAAAAAATAAATAATCCGCACATTTGCTTCTAGGTCTTACTTCTTGCCTTCAGAAGCTTGCATTGCAAGAACCGTATCCAGCATTCGGTTCGCAAAGCCCCATTCATTGTCACACCACACCAGCATTTTCACTAGGTGGCCGTTGCTCACTCGCGTTTGTGAACCATCAACAATTGCGCTATGGGGATCGTGATTAAAGTCGATGGAAACGAGCGGCGCTTCAGTATAGTCAACTATATTGTGTAATGTACACTGGGACGCATTAACAATGGTTTGATTTACGTCATTAACTTTCACATTTGTATTAATTGTGACACTTAAATCCATCGCAGTTACGTTTACCGTAGGCACACGCACAGATATCGCTTCGAACTTGTTAGAAAATTTCGGGAAGATCCTTTCAATACCTTTGTGCAATTTGGTATCAACAGGAATGATGGATTGGCTTGCAGCTCGAGTACGGCGAAGGTCGCTATGATATGCATCGATCACTTGTTGATCATTCATTGAAGAGTGAATAGTCGTGATGGTCCCAGACTCAATACCAAAAGCGTCATCAAGTACCTTGATGATAGGGACAATACAGTTAGTCGTGCATGAACCGTTGGAAACAATTCGATGGTCAGCTGTGATAGTGTCGTGATTCACACCGTAGATAATGGTGTTATCAAGGTCATTCGCACCAGGATGTGAAAATAGAACTTTTTTAGCCCCTGCAGCGATGTGCGCTAGGCCATCATCTCTACAACCGTAGACGCCAGTACAATCGAGAACAATATCCACCTCAAGGTCACGCCAAGGCAGCAGTTCAATATCAGCAAGATGTAAGATACGAATAGTATCAAACTCGCCTTTATCTTCTGCACCAATACCATGGTGGATATAGATGTGCTCTTGATCGTTGGAGATCTTCTTACCAAAGCGACCGTGACTGGTGTCGTATTGTAATAAGTGAGCCATAGCGTCAGGCTGAGCAAGCTCATTGACAGCTACCACTTTGATTTGTTGGCTTTTGCCACTTTCATAGACAGCGCGCAATACATTACGCCCTATTCGTCCAAATCCATTTATCGCGACTTTTAGCATAGTTCCGTACATCTAACCAAAATTTCGTGCAACAGATGATAACTGAATCCTACCCAAAAGGCATTACTTGAATACCTCAGTCTACTTAGGACAGGTTGATCTGCTACTTATAAAGATGAGTCTAGGAGAAAACAAATCCCAGATACAAAAAACCGAGCTCAGCGCTCGGTTTTTTCCTTCATTTAACTGTTAGCACAAGGCCATCAGTCAATGATTAAGCAAGAAACTCTTTCGCTGTGTTTACTACATTTTCAGTAGTGAAACCGAACATCTTGAATAGCTCACCCGCTGGTGCAGATTCGCCGAACGTTGTCATACCGATGATCTTGCCACCGAAACCAACGTACTTGTACCAGAAGTCAGCGATGCCAGCTTCTACAGCGATACGTGCAGTTACGTCAGATGGAAGTACAGATTCGCGGTATTCAGCGTCTTGCTTATCGAATGCGTCAGTTGCAGGCATAGAGACTACGCGTACTGCTTTACCTTCAGCTGTTAGTTGTGCTGCTGCTTCAACAGCAAGCTCAACTTCAGAACCTGTAGCAATGATGATTAGCTCTGGCTTACCAGCACAATCTTTCAGGATGTAACCACCCTTAGCGATATTAGCTACTTGCTCTGCGTTACGATCTTGTTGTGCAAGGTTCTGACGAGAGAAGATTAAAGATGAAGGACCATCTTTACGCTCAATAGCCAGTTTCCAAGCAACTGCTGATTCAACTTGGTCACATGGACGCCATGTGCTCATATTTGGAGTCAGACGTAGAGAAGCGATCTGCTCAACCGGTTGGTGAGTCGGGCCATCTTCGCCAAGACCGATAGAATCGTGCGTGTAAACTTGGATGTTCTGAACTTTCATCAGAGCAGCCATACGCATTGCGTTACGCGCGTATTCCATGAACATTAGGAACGTTGCACCGTATGGTACGAAACCACCGTGCAGAGCGATACCGTTCATGATAGCCGTCATACCGAACTCACGTACACCGTAGTGGATGTAGTTACCAGAGAAGTCAGTTGCTTCAAGAGACTTAGAACCAGACCACATAGTTAGGTTAGAAGGCGCAAGGTCAGCAGAGCCGCCCATGAATTCAGGTAGCATCGCACCGAACGCTTCTAGTGCATTTTGAGACGCTTTACGTGAAGCGATGTTAGCTGGGTTAGCTTGAAGGTCAGCAATGATTGCGTTTGCTTTCTCTTCCCACTCAGCTGGAAGTTCGCCGTTAGTACGACGTTTGAATTCTGCTGCTAGCTCTGGGTAAGCCGCTGCGTATGCGTCAAACTTAGCATTCCACGCTGCTTCTTTCGCTGCGCCTGCTTCTTTCGCATTCCACTCAGCTGCGATATCTGCTGGTATTTCGAAAGGACCGTGTTCCCAACCAAGCGCTGCTTTAGTTGCTGTGATTTCATCTGCACCTAGTGGAGCACCGTGACAGTCGTGCGTACCCGCTTTGTTTGGAGAACCAAAACCGATGATAGTTTTAGTACAGATAAGTGTTGGACGAGGATCTGCTTTAGCCGCTTCAATTGCAGCATTGATAGCGTCAGCATCGTGACCATCAACAGCAGGGATTACATGCCAACCGTAAGCTTCAAAACGCTTAGGTGTATCGTCAGAGAACCAACCTTCAACTTCGCCATCAATAGAGATGCCGTTGTCATCCCAGAAAGCAACCAACTTACCAAGGCCTAGCGTACCCGCTAGAGAACATGCTTCGTGAGAGATACCTTCCATCAGACAACCATCACCCATGAATGCATAAGTGTAGTGGTCTACGATGTCGTGGCCTTCTTTGTTGAACTGTGCAGCCAGTGCTTTCTCAGCCATTGCCATACCAACAGCATTAGTGATGCCTTGACCTAGAGGGCCTGTCGTTGTTTCGATACCAGGAGCGTAACCGTACTCAGGGTGACCAGGCGTCTTAGAGTGCAGCTGACGGAAGTTCTTAAGGTCTTCAATTGAGAGCTCGTAACCTGCCAGATGAAGCAGAGAGTAAATCAACATTGAACCATGCCCGTTAGACAAGATAAAACGGTCGCGGTCAGCCCACTCTGGGTTTCCTGGGTTGTGGTTCAAGTGACCACGCCAAAGAACTTCAGCGATGTCAGCCATACCCATAGGTGCGCCAGGGTGGCCTGAATTTGCTTGTTGAACGCCATCCATGCTAAGTGCGCGAATTGCATTGGCTAGATCTTTACGAGAAGGCATGTCTGCTCCTGAGTACATAAGCGATTTAAAAAAGAGATTAATGCTAAAATTTTCATTCTTATTAGCGCGGGTATTCTCTCAAACGACTTTAGCGACTGCAAACGTTTTACTGGCATTTTAACAGTCATTTTTCGCAATTTTCGAACATTTACATCGCTTGGCAATGGCTTATCCCGACCGATACGCAAACGTTTAGTTATGACATATCATAAAAAAGAGCTTGTAATTCGACCGCTGGAATTTAGAATAGCCGTCTAGATGTAGAAACACCTACAAAATATACTGTATTTAATGGCAGCGCTTGCTAGCTTGCGATGCCTAAAATTATTTGCATTTAACTGTTTGCAACTAAAAACTAATTGCAACTAAAAACTAAAAGTGGAGCTCTCATGGCTAAGCACCTATTCACTTCTGAATCTGTTTCAGAAGGCCATCCAGATAAAATTGCAGACCAAATCTCTGATGCTGTTCTTGATGCCATCTTGGAACAAGATCCAAAAGCACGTGTTGCTTGTGAGACTTACGTAAAAACCGGCATGGTTATGGTTGGCGGTGAAGTAACAACGTCTGCATGGGTTGATATCGAAGAAATCACTCGTGAAACAGTACGTGAAATTGGTTACGTTCATTCTGATATGGGCTTTGACGCTGACTCTTGTGCCGTTCTAAACACAATTGGTAAGCAGTCTCCAGACATTAACCAAGGTGTCGATAAAGCAGACCCTAAAGAGCAAGGCGCTGGCGACCAAGGCATCATGTTTGGTTACGCGACTAACGAAACACCAATCCTAATGCCAGCTCCAATTACTTACTCTCATCTTCTTGTTAAGAAGCAAGCTGAAGTACGTAAGAGCGGCAAACTTGACTTCCTTCGCCCAGATGCGAAATCTCAAGTAACATTCCAGTACGACCAAGGTAAGATTGTTGGTATTGATGCTGTTGTTCTTTCTACTCAACACTGTGATTCAGTAACAACTCCGGATCTACGTGAAGCGGTAATGGAAGAGATCATCAAGCCAGTACTTCCTGCTGAATGGATCAACAAAGACACTAACTTCTTCATCAACCCAACAGGCCGTTTCGTAATCGGTGGCCCAATGGGTGACTGTGGTTTAACAGGTCGTAAGATCATTGTTGATACCTACGGCGGCGCAGCTCGCCACGGTGGCGGTGCATTCTCTGGTAAAGATCCATCGAAAGTTGACCGTTCTGCAGCTTACGCAGCGCGTTACGTTGCGAAAAACATCGTTGCTGCTGGTATGGCTGATCGTTGTGAGATTCAACTGTCTTACGCTATCGGTGTTGCAGATCCAACATCTATCATGGTTGAAACGTTTGGTACTGAGAAAGTCGCTCACGAAATCATTATTGAAGCGGTTCGTCAAAACTTCGACCTACGTCCATACGGTCTTCAAGAAATGCTGAACCTTCTTCAACCTATCTACAAGCAGACAGCTGCATACGGCCACTTCGGTCGTGAAGAGTTCCCTTGGGAAGCGACTGACAAAGCAGCAATCCTTGCCGACTTCGCCGGTCTAAAATAATTTAGCCACTGCGATTTGTTTCTTTAAAGCCCTTACTTGTTAGTAAGGGCTTTATTTTTATGTACTTATCTAACCCTTACTCTGCGTAACTCGCTCTACCTGCCTTCTTTACCGTTAACCACTTAGTATAAAAAGCCATTGATAATTTGTGTTTTCTAGTACTAATGACAATAGTTAAGGTAACTCCTAGCAGATCAAGCTCACATTTAACCCCAATGCAGTTAAGCCTAATATCAATAGTTAAGTGAACGCTAGAACAATAACTAGGACGATAACGAGCACTTTAGCTCAATCCCATAATGCTCATTTAAGCCACAATATTGAGCTCTATGGAATTATAACTAGGACGTTATTTAACTAGGGGGATCTATGCCTCGTACCGCGCACCCATCCGAACTGAACGATAAAAAACACAAGATCAGCGATCAGGATTATGCTCGCACCATTCCTTGCAACCAAATCAGTATTTCTGCACCCTTTCATTGGTTGTCGCTTGCTCTGCATGACTTAGTGAGAATGCCATTAATCAGCGCGTTTTACGGGCTGTGCTTTATGGCTGCGGCAATCGCCATTGTTCAACTTGTCCAGTGGCAAGGAACGCACTTGGTCGTGATGCCAAGTTTGATCGTGTACATGTTGATAGGGCCATTTCTTGCTCTGGGCTTGTATGACGCTGCTTGGGAAAGAGAAAAAGGGCACAACGCTAGTCTATTGCACTCGATGAAAGCCATCACGCGTAATTCTACCCATCAATGGGCCTTTGCGATTGTATTAATGGTCGCGATGATATTCTGGATGCGTATCGCTGCGTTATTGCACGCACTCTACCCTTCAGTACAAGGCGCGCCATTGACCGAATTTGCTCCCTTTTTAATCACGGGTTCTGTGATTGGTTTTGTTATCGCAAGCCTAATATTCAGTATTTCTGCCTTTTCAATTCCATTGATGATGGAGAGACGTGTTGATGTCATGAGCGCTATTTTCACTAGCTTTAATGCCGTGAAATCGAACATCCCTGCAATGGTCGTGTGGGCGAGTATTATTTGTACCGGTATTCTGGTGGGCTTTGCAACCTACGGAATCGGAATGATCGTCACCATGCCGCTACTTGGCTATGGTACATGGCATGCTTATCATGAAATCATCAAAAAGAAACATCACGTATAAATCGTAGAGAGATCGACGAGCAGTGTTATTATGAGGCCTTAGCGTTAATGCTGAGGCCTTTTATTTGGAGTTAACTCGCTTGTCATACACCCCGCAACAACATCGAGCCAATAAGAAATTGGCGGAATGCTTAACCACCGCTAACCAACATTTCTCACGTGTATTTCCATGCCCGCTCATCACTTACAAGTTAAGAGGTAAGGCAGCAGGAAAAGCCTACTTGCAGCTGAATGAAATTAAGCTCAACCAAATACTTTTTACAGAAAATGAAGAAGCCTTTATCAACGAAGTGATCCCTCATGAAGTCGCACACCTGATCACACATCAAGTCTTTGGACGCGTTAGACCGCACGGCAATGAATGGAAGTACGTAATGGAAAAGGTATTTAACGTACCAGCCAAAACCACTCACAGCTTTGAAATCACCTCAGTACAAGGGAAAACCTTTGAGTACCAATGTGAGTGCACCACTTACCCGTTATCCATAAGGCGACACAATAAAGTACTTCGAAACCAATCGACCTACCGTTGCCAACTGTGCCAGCAAACCTTAGCTTTTACGGGGACTCAACTAAGCTAGTTAGGGGTTGATTAACTCAATAGAATAAATCTAATAGAGAGATCTAACATTTGAGTGCTAGACTGATGTTTATCATACTTTTATCAGTCTTTTTCTATGCAAAAAATCACCTTCAAAGCATTTGGCCTACCTGTGTCTTTTTACTTAACGATAGTATTTGGCCTACTGGTAACCCAAAGTGTTTTCGCGGCACCACCGAGCTCATTTTCCAAAGCAAAAAAAGAAGCAGTGAAGATTTATCTCGACCACCCGACCTCATTTTATTGTGGCTGTGACATTACTTGGAAGGACAAAAAGAAAGGTATTCCCGACCTTGATGGTTGTGGTTATCAAGTCAGAAAACAACAAAAGCGAGCGAGTAGAATTGAGTGGGAACATGTGGTCCCAGCTTGGCAGTTCGGCCACCAGCGTCAATGCTGGCAAGACGGCGGACGTAAGAACTGCACTCGAAATGACAAGATATTCAAATCGATGGAAGCCGATCTTCATAACCTGACACCTGCCATTGGCGAGGTTAACGGTGATCGATCCAATTACAATTTCAGTCAGTGGAATGGAATGGATGGCGTGAGCTATGGTCAGTGTGAAATGCAGGTCAACTTCAAACAGCGCAAAGTTATGCCACCGGACCGAGCAAAAGGATCTATCGCGCGAACTTATCTTTATATGAGCCAAGAATACGGTTTTAAACTATCTAAGCAGCAAACGAACCTGATGATGGCATGGAACAAGCAATTTCCCGTAAATAAATGGGAATGTACTCGTGATGAGCGAATCTATGCTATCCAAGGTAATCACAACCCATTTGTCTACCCTGCTTGTAACTAACTTCTACCACACAATCACCTCGAACAAACAAGAGTTTCAAAATTGCCTCTGAAACTCTTGCCCTACCCTTGTTTTTTCGACTAAAAGCATCCATGTTAGGCAGAGATAAAATACCCAAATGAACATATTTATAGGTTTACCAGCATGAGAATCCCTCGTATCCATCACCCAGAACGCATTCATCAGTTAGGTTCACTCGCTTTAGGCGAAGATGCCGCGGGTCATGTTGGTCGAGTCCTTCGCATGAAAGAAGGCCAAGAAGTGCTTCTATTTGATGGCAGCGGCGCTGAATTTCCAGCAACCATTGCAGAAGTATCAAAGAAGAATGTCACAGTTAATGTTACTGAACGTATCGAGCGTAGCAGCGAATCTCCGTTAGACTTGCATTTAGGCCAAGTGATTTCACGTGGTGATAAAATGGAGTTTACGATTCAGAAATCGGTTGAGCTTGGTGTCAACACCATTACCCCACTGATTTCAGAGCGCTGTGGCGTTAAGCTTGATACTAAACGCTTCGAGAAAAAGCTCGCGCAGTGGCAAAAGATTGCTATCGCAGCATGTGAACAATCAGGCCGTAATACGGTTCCAGTTATTCGTCCAATCATGCAACTTGAAGAGTGGTGCAGCGAACCGAGTGAAGCGTTAAAGCTAAACCTGCATCCTCGTGCAAAATACTCAATTAACACCCTTCCAGAACCCATCAGCAAGGTGCGCCTGTTGATTGGCCCTGAAGGTGGATTGTCAGCTGAAGAAATCGGTATGACAGAACAATACAAATTTGAAGAGACGCTACTCGGCCCACGTGTACTTCGTACCGAGACAGCAGCTCTAACCGCAATTACTGCCTTACAAGTCCGCTTTGGCGATCTAGGCTAGGAGAAAAAAATGATCAAACTTGGCATCGTAATGGATCCAATTTCATCCATTAACATCAAAAAAGACTCTAGCTTTGCCATGATGCTTGAAGCTCAGCGTCGTGGTTACGAAATCCATTACATGGAAATGGATGATCTACATTTAGATCAAGGCGTAGCCATTGCTGACACTAAGGTTGTTGAACTAAAAGAAGACCCAAATGGTTGGTACGAATTCAAATCAGAACAAACTATTGCATTATCTGATTTAGATGCAGTATTGATGCGTAAAGATCCTCCGTTTGATACTGAGTACATCTACGCTACTTACATTCTTGAGCGTGCTGAAGAAAATGGTGCACTGATCGTCAATAAGCCGCAAAGCCTTCGCGACTGTAACGAGAAACTGTTCACAGCCTGGTTCCCTGAACTCACGCCAACAACAATCGTAACTCGTAAAGCTGAAAAAATTAAAGCGTTTCGAGAAGAACACGGTGATGTGATCCTAAAACCACTTGATGGCATGGGCGGCGCGTCTATCTTCCGAGTGAAAGAAGGCGATCCAAACGTATCAGTGATCATTGAAACTTTGACTAACCATGGCCAAAACTACGCAATGGCACAAACTTTTGTTCCAGACATCAGCAATGGTGATAAGCGTATTCTTGTGGTTGACGGTGAACCAATGCCTTACTGCCTAGCGCGTATTCCTGCTAAAGGAGAAACTCGAGGTAACCTTGCCGCTGGTGGTACAGGTGAAGCTCGTCCGCTAAGTGAAACCGATTGGGCTATCGCAAGAGCAGTTGCTCCTGCACTTAAAGAGAAAGGCTTAATCTTTGTCGGACTTGATGTTATCGGCGACAAGCTGACTGAAATTAACGTGACAAGCCCTACTTGTATCCGTGAAATTGAAGCTGCTTTTGATATTTCGGTAACGGGTAAATTAATGGATGCAATCGAGCGTCGCGTTAACGCTAAATAGCCTAAACTAAAGAAAGCCTTAGCTATTCGAAAACACAAAAATATCTAGGCAAAGAACAATGAGCGGCTTTACGCCGCTCTTTTTCCTTTACTGGGAACACACTGGCAGGAGGCTCTATGAATTTAACGAACCACTTTCTGGTCGCTATGCCCGGAATGAAAGATCCATATTTTCAAAATTCGGTGATCTACCTTTGTGAGCACAATGACGAAGGTGCGATGGGCTTGATGATCAACGCCCCTATCGATGTCACTGTCGGCAGCATGCTTAAGCAAGTTGAGGTTGATTCTGAACAGCCGAAACCCAACCAAGCAAGCCTTGATAAGCCAGTACTTAATGGTGGGCCAGTCGCAGAAGACCGAGGGTTTATTTTGCACAAACCCAAAGGCAGTTATCAATCCAGCATCAACATGACGGATCAAATCTCGGTAACAACCTCGAAAGATATTCTAATGGTGTTAGGTACAGAAGATGAACCAATGCATTATCTGGTCGCGCTTGGTTATGCAGGATGGGAGCCAGGACAACTAGAAGTAGAGCTTACAGAAAACTCATGGTTAACCGTAGAAGCGGATCCAAAGGTTATTTTCGATACGCCAATTTCAGAACGCTGGAAAGTTGCCGTGCAGATGTTAGGCATTAATGCAGCTCAGCTTTCAGCAGACGCTGGTCATGCTTAGCCCAAACCAGCAAATAACACCTCAAACACAGACAAATTTGGAAACTTCATGTCACGAACAATTATGGCATTTGACTACGGTACAAAAAGTATCGGTAGTGCGATAGGACAGGAAATCACGGGCACAGCCAGCCCTTTAAAAGCCTTCAAAGCCAAAGATGGTATCCCGAATTGGGATGATATTGAAAAGCAAATTAAAGAGTGGCAGCCAAACCTTATCGTTGTTGGCTTACCAACCGATCTTCATGGTAAAGATTTAGCAGCCATTACACCGAGAGCAAAGAAGTTCGCAAACCGTCTTAAAGGACGCTTTGGTGTGGATGTTGAACTGCATGATGAAAGACTTTCTACGACAGAAGCAAGGGCCGACCTTTTTGAAATGGGCGGCTATAAAGCGCTAAGCAAAGGTAACGTCGATAACCAATCAGCTGTTGTCATTTTAGAAAGTTGGTTTGAAGCGCAATATTCTTAGCAAAAATTAAGTGAGCAAAATTTGAGCTAATTTATGATCCCACACGAATTTAACTCCGTAGTGCCAGAGCAAGTCATAATAAGGACGTGGGAGTTCATATGAAAATTTTTCTAGCAATATTCGCCTCTCTAGCAATCACAGCGTGCAGTTCAATGAGCGGAGGCTCAGCAGGCTATACCGGTGAACAATATCCGACAAAAATTAAATTAGAGAAAGAACGAGGATATTCTGGTAACAACAATAGTTACGGCAATCACTAATTTATCTAGCCAAAAAAACCGCCTTCACAGCGGTTTTTTCAGCATTTAGCATCGATCTAACCCATATCAATTTTAACTCCCGCTAAGGCTCCCACTTCGTAATCGTCATCACCACGTTTAGTCTTGAGCATCAAGCGCAAATCATTAGCGGAATCGGCACTATGGAACGCATCCTCTTCACTGATCTTGCCTGCAACGACTAAGTCATACAAAGCTTGGTCAAAGGTCTGCATCCCAATCTCTTTTGATTTAGCCATTGTCGACTTGAGTTCATGTAACTCACCTCTACGAATCAAATCAGACACCCGTGGGCTGTTGAGTAGGATTTCGAACACACCATGGCGACCACTACCATTCTTATCTCGGATTAATTGCTGAGCAACGACACCACGTAGATTCATCGACAAATCAAATAAGAACTGATCTTTTTGCTCTTTCGGCACCAAGTGAAGAATACGCTCTAGCGCTTGGTTGGCATTGTTGGCATGTAAAGTCGCCATGCAAAGGTGACCGGTTTCAGCAAACGTCATCGCGTACTCCATGGTTTCACGGGTACGGATTTCACCAATCAAGATCATGTCAGGGGCTTGGCGTAACGAGTTCTTAAGCGCGACTTCATAGCTCTCGGTATCGAGCCCAACTTCTCGCTGAGTCACAATGCACTTTTTATGTTCGTGCACGAACTCAATCGGGTCTTCAACCGTCAAGATATGCCCTGAACGGTTGGTATTGCGATACCCCGTCATCGCAGCCATTGAGGTTGATTTACCAGAACCTGTAGCCCCAACCACCAACACAAGTCCGCGTTTTGCGATTGAAAGGTCTTGTAGTACGTCTGGAAGCTTTAATTGTTCGAAGGTTGGGATGTTAGTCTCGATACGTCGAATTACCGCTCCTGGTAGCTCTCGCTGAAAGAATGCGCTAACACGAAAACGACCAAAATCACGCACAATAGCAAAGTTAGCCTCACGCGTTTGTTTGTACTCGTCGCGCCTGTCTTGCTCCATCATCGCATCCAGTAACAGCGCAACCTGAGCCGCATTCAGTTTCTCTCCCTGAGGTCGCAATTCACCATCAACACGAAACAGAACCGGTGCATCTACCGTGATGTAAAGATCCGACGCTTTTTGTGAAAGCATACCTTCAAGAATTTGATTCAATTCCATTTTTATCACCTTGATTAAAACATAGAGGCTTGAATTTCGATCTTTTTCTCGACCTCGTCCGAATCAACCAAACCTTGCGCGATCAATTGCTTCGCATTTTGCTCCATGGTTTGCATGCCATGTGCGGCACCCGTTTGAATGATCGAGTACATCTGCGCGACTTTGTCTTCACGGATCAAGTTTCTAATTGCAGGTGTCGCCATCATTATTTCATGACAAGCCACACGACCACCACCAACACGTTTTAACAGCTTTTGAGCAATCACCGAGCGTAGTGATTCAGATAACATTGAACGAACCATATCTTTGTCGCTACCTGGGAAAACGTCGATAATACGGTCGATAGTTTTTGCCGCAGAGCTTGTATGCAAAGTACCAAAAACTAAGTGACCCGTTTCAGCTGCGGTTAACGCTAAGCTGATCGTCTCTTGGTCACGAAGTTCACCAACAAGAATCACGTCCGGATCCTCACGTAATGCACTGCGCAACGCCGCTTTAAAGCTGTGAGTATCACGATGAACCTCACGCTGGTTTACTAGGCATTTATTATTGGTGTGAACGAATTCAATTGGATCTTCAATCGTCAAAATGTGTTTGTTGTGATTGCGGTTTACGTAATCCACCATCGCCGCCAAAGTTGTCGATTTACCAGAACCTGTAGGGCCAGTGACAAGCACTAAACCTTTCTCGTAGTTCGCAATCTTTTCAAAGATTTCTGGCGCACCAAGCTGATCTAAAGTCGGGATCTCTACAGGGATAGTTCGAAAGACAGCAGCACACCCACGAGCTTGATTAAAAGCATTAACACGGAAGCGACCAACATTGGGTAATTCAAAAGAGAAGTCGACTTCCAATTTTTCCTCAAACTCACCGCGTTGTGAATCGTCCATGATCTCAAAAACTAAACGATGTACATCAGCATGACTCAAAGCTGGTATTCCAAGCTTCCTTACTTCACCATCTATACGTACCATTGGAGATACACCCGCAGAAAGATGTAGATCTGACGCGTTATGCTTTACACTAAAATCTAGTAACTCAGTGATATCCATTTATTTTCCCTTAAGTAAAGTCAGCTATGAGTAGTATTCAACAAAATATCGAACAAATCACCTCACAGATTCGTAGTGCTGAGAAAAAGTGCGGACGAGATCCAGACTCCGTGCAACTTTTAGCCGTCAGCAAAACTAAACCTATTGATGCGATTCTAGAAGCCGCACTCGGAGGCCAAGTTGCCTTTGGTGAAAACTATGTTCAAGAAGGTGTTGATAAAGTAAAACACTTTTCAGAACATCATTCTAATCTAAATTTGGAGTGGCATTTTATTGGTCCAATTCAATCCAATAAAACCCGTCCAATCGCTGAAAGCTTCCAATGGGTTCATTCTGTCGACCGCGATAAAATCGCACAAAGGCTCAATGATCAGCGACCAAGCGAGCTTCCACCTCTGCAAGTTCTCATCCAAGTAAATACCAGCGGTGAAAATTCCAAATCAGGAACGTCAGAAGAAACAGTTTTTGCACTCGCAGAGTTGATTTCGTCGCTCCCTAACCTCACTTTAAGAGGATTGATGTCAATTCCTGCAAACGTCTCTGACTATCAATCACAGCTTAATGCATTTTCTCAATTGGCAAAGCTTCAACAAAAGCTAGTCGCTAAGTATGCAGACATTGATACCCTTTCGATGGGTATGAGTGGTGATATGGATGCAGCAGTTGAGGCTGGTAGCACAATGGTTCGTATTGGAACGGCTATTTTCGGTGCTCGTGATTACGCGAAATAGCACAGCAAGTAACAAGAAATAGCTACAGCAAGCAACAACAAGTAGCAACGAAAAATACAGTATTGATACCGCTTCGCTTTAACCGCGCAGCGACACGCTCAGGATTTTATATATGGAACATAAGAACATCGCCTTTATTGGGGCAGGAAACATGGTTCGCTCAATTGTAGCGGGCTTAGTAGCAAGTGGTTATCCAGCGCAAAAGATTACGGCAACAGCGCCTTCAGAAACCAGAAGGCTGCCGTTAGAGCAAGAATACGGCATCAATACTACCAGCGATAATATTGCCGCAGCTGAGCAAGCAGACGTTGTTGTATTATCAGTGAAGCCACAAATGATGGCTAATGTATGTAACCCCTTACAAAGCATCGACTTTAGCAACAAACTGGTTATCTCAATTGCTGCGGGTATTAATGCGAATCGACTCAATGAGATGTTAAACTGCCAACTGAACCTTGTTCGTGTGATGCCAAACACGCCATCACTGCTTGGTAAAGGGATGAGCGGTCTTTATGCCGACTCAGCGGTCAGCCAAGATGATAAAGACTTCGCTTCTCAGCTGATGCAAGCTGTAGGTGAAGTCAGCTGGGTTGAGCAAGAGTCTGGTATCAACAACATCATTGCGGCAGCGGGGAGTGCTCCAGCTTACTTCTTCCTGTTTATGGAAGCGATGCAAGCTGAGGCAATCAACCAAGGCTTCGACCAAGAAACCGCTCGTAAATTAGTGCAGCAGTCTGCATTAGGCGCGGCAGAGATGGTGGTAGCGAATCCAAATACTGAATTATCTACTCTGCGTGAACAAGTGACTTCAAAAGGCGGAACAACCGCAGAAGCGTTGCGCACGTTCAATGAACATCAACTATCAGACATCGTAGCCAAAGCCATGCAAGCGGCAGTCGCTCGAGCTGAAGAGATGGAAAAACTGTTTTAATACTCGTTACAGTACAAAAGCATTATGTCGTTCGGGTTATACCTAAGCGGCAAGTAAATCCGAAAAAGGAAACAATATGAATTCGATGAGCTTTCTGATCTCGACCGTTTTTGATCTTTACATCATGGTTGTGATCTTGCGTATCTGGCTACAAGCATCACGTGCAGATTTCTACAACCCGTTCTCACAATTTATCGTAAAAGCGACACAACCGGTTGTAGCCCCACTACGCCGAGTGATTCCATCAATCGGCAGCCTTGACCTTGCGACTGTTGTTTTCGCTTATGTGCTGTGTGTACTTAAGTTCGTCGCTCTAAACTTGATTATCTCTGGCGGTGCGGCTGTATTTGATATCAGCTTCCTGATCTTTGGCGCCCTTTCTCTGCTCAAAGCGGCGGGAGGTTTAATTTTCTGGGTTCTACTAATCCGTGCAATCCTGAGCTGGGTTAGCCAAGGCCGAAGCCCAATCGAGTACGTGTTCCATCAACTGACTGAACCAATGTTAATGCCTATTCGCCGTATCCTTCCTGACATGGGTGGTTTCGATCTAAGCGTACTGGTTTTGTTTATTGTACTGCAGTTTGCAAACTTCCTAATGGGCGACATGATCGGCCCTATTTGGTATCAGCTATAATTCAAGTACGAACATCAGGTACTTTGACGATGCCAAAAGCCGTTTGGGCCGAGGAGGACGATATTCTTCTTAGGCTTTATATCCAACCCAAAGCAAGCCGCGATAAAATCGTTGGCCTGCACGGCGAAGAACTAAAAATTGCCATTACCGCACCACCGGTTGATGGCAAAGCCAATGCCCACTTAGCGAAATACCTTGCGAAACAGTTTAAGGTCGCTAAAGGGCAAATTAAGATAGAAAAGGGAGAGCTCGGTCGGCATAAGCAAGTTCGAATATGCTCGCCAAGCCAAGTCCCAACTGAAGTCAAAGCCATCCTATGATGGCTTTTTGCTATTTATTGGAGTCACTCTATGCGTCTATGGATTACAGCACTACTCACCGCTCTTGTTGCCCTACCAAGCTCAGCAGGACAATTTAAAAACATTAAGGATGTCGAGGTTCACTACTCGGCTTTTAACTCGACATTTCTAACAGCTCAAGTCGCTAAGCAATATAAGCTTAAGCGAAATGGCTACTCAGCGATTCTGAACATCAGCGTTTTAGACAAAGCTTCCCTTGGCAAGCCAGCAACAACGGCTAAAATCACGGGAACAGCGAAGAACCTTGTAGGCAACACTCGCACGCTTAACTTCCGCGAAATAAAGGAAGGTGATGCGATTTATTACCTAGCTGAGTTCCCTGTAACACACGAAGAAAACATCACTTTTAATATCGATGTTAACGCAGGTTTGAAAGGCACTGGCCCACTGCGATTCACACAAAAATTCTATATAGAAGAGTAGCTTCAACCACCACTTTTCTGTTCACTAACTTATTAGAGCCACATCCCCATGAGTAAGATTGTTTTAGCCACAGGCAACCAAGGTAAAGTTCGCGAGATGGCAGATATTCTGTCTGAGTTTGGTTTTGACGTTGTCGCGCAAAGTGAGTTTAACGTTTCAGAAGTCGCTGAAACGGGAACAACTTTCATTGAAAATGCCATCATCAAAGCTCGCCACGCTGCGAAAGAGACGGGGCTACCAGCCATTGCTGACGATTCTGGCTTAGAAGTTGATTACCTTAATGGTGCACCCGGTATCTACTCAGCGCGTTACTCAGGTGAAGGGGCGACTGATAAGCAAAACATCGAAAAGCTTTTAGATGCTATGCAAGGTGTCGACGTTGAAAAACGTACCGCTCGTTTCCACTGTGTGTTGGTTCTAATACGTCACGAAAACGATCCAACACCATTGGTGTGTCACGGTAAATGGGAAGGTCGTATTCTGACTGAAGAACACGGTGAGAATGGCTTTGGCTACGATCCTGTATTCTTTGTGCCAGAAGATAACTGCGCCTCAGCAGAGCTTGAATCGTCGCGTAAAAAGCAACTATCACACCGTGGTAAAGCCCTCGCGTCATTATTTAAGACTCTCAAAGAGCAAGCTCTGTAATGCACAATACAGCGCTAATTCCACCCGCACTTAGCCTTTATGTCCACATCCCATGGTGTGTACAAAAGTGTCCGTATTGTGATTTTAACTCTCACGCTCTCAAAGCCGAGATCCCAGAAAAAGAGTACATCGATGCACTGCTTGAGGATCTCGATACTGACATTGAAAAATATCAGCTCGATGGTATGCCTCGTCCGCTACATTCGATCTTTATTGGTGGCGGAACCCCAAGCCTGTTTTCTCCTGAAGGAATTGGCCGATTGCTACAAGGCATTGAACAGCGTATCCCGTTCAAACCTGAAATAGAAATCACCATGGAAGCCAACCCGGGAACTATCGAAGCTGAGCGTTTTGCTGGTTACCAAAAGGCAGGGGTGAGTCGAATCTCGGTAGGCGTACAAAGTTTTGAGCAAGAGAAACTGGAAAGGCTTGGGCGTATTCATGGTCAAGATGAAGCGGTCAACGCAGCTTACTTAGCGCATAAGATTGGATTAAATAGCTTCAACCTAGATCTAATGCACGGCTTACCGGATCAAAGCATTGATCAGGCCTTGGCTGATCTAGACAAAGCGATCGAGCTCGACCCTCCACATTTGTCTTGGTATCAGCTAACAATAGAACCTAACACCATGTTCTATTACAAAACGCCCAAACTGCCTGACGATGATGACCTTTGGGATATCTTCGACTTGGGTCATAAGAAGCTCGCAGACGCAGGGTATGTGCAGTACGAAATTTCAGGCTACAGCAAGCCGGGATATCAGTGTCAGCATAATCTCAACTACTGGCGCTTTGGTGACTACCTAGGTATTGGCTGTGGCTCTCATGGCAAGCTAAGCTTTGCAGATGGACGTATTGTTCGAACCACTAAGGTTAAACACCCTAGAGGCTACCTAGCAGCGTATCAGAATTTAGTGAAGCCCTATCTGTCAGATGAACTTGAAGTCACTAATGAAGACCGCCCTTTTGAATTTTTCATGAATCGCTTCAGGCTAATGGAAGCGTGTCCAAAGCAAGACTTCATTGATACGACGGGGCTAGACTTTGACTCGATCCAGCCAACAATAGAGTGGGCAAAAGATCTCGGTTACTTGAGCGAAACCGACACTCATTGGCAGATTACCGAAAAAGGAAAGCTGTTCCTAAATGATTTGCTGGAAGCCTTTATGGCTGAAGAAGACGAATAGTTCGAGATTCGAGATTCGAGATTCGAGATTCGAGATTCGAGATTCGAGAAGTATTGCGTAAGGGTTGGCTTAAGGGTCAACCCTTTTCTAATTTGAGCGCCGACAAATAATAGATTCCCGATTACGCTCCTTCGTCGCTATCGGGAATGACGGGTATCAAGCAAGTCTTATCCCGCAAAAGTTAGAGGTCAGTACGTCGAAAGTTACAAACACACCGTCATCCTCAAGAACGAGGGCGAATGAGTTGGGGATCTCTTGTAAATGTAGAACCCCAGCTTAAAAGCGCTTTTAGAAAATAGAACGACCAATTCGCTCAGAAAGCAGCTCTAGCGCCTTAGTGCCCGCTAACGAGTTGCCCGAAGGATCCAGCTCTGGAGACCACACTGCAATCGTCATTTCGCCAGGAACGATGGCAATAATACCGCCACCGACACCCGACTTGCCCGGCATACCAACGCGGTAAGCAAACTCACCTGCCCCATCGTACAAACCACATGTTGCAAGCAAAGCATTCAACTGCTTGGTTTGCACAGGTGTGATGATCTCTTTCTTGGTCTGAACCGACACACCTTTGTTCGCCAAATAGCTAAAGGTTTTCGCCAAGTCCACACATGTCATTTTAAGTGCACAAGCATGAAAGTAATTGTTGAGTACGGGGATAACATCGTTCTCAAAATTACCAAATGAACGCATCAAGTACGCGATAGCCGCATTACGATCGCTGTGCATCATCTCAGAAGCCGCTACTATCTTGTCATACACAATATGAGTGTCACCCGATAACTGGCGCACAAACTCTAATAAGCGATGTCTCGGTGCTGACAGGCGGCTTTGTAATAGATCCGCTACGACAATAGCACCTGCATTGATAAACGGGTTACGAGGAATACCATGCTCCATTTCAAGCTGAATCATCGAGTTAAAAGCTTGACCTGAAGGTTCCTTGCCTACGCGCTGCCAAATTTCGTCTGGCTTATAAAGCACCATAGCTAAGGTCAAACTCAGTGCTTTCGATATTGATTGCACGGAGAAAGCTTCGTTGGCATCACCCGCTTGAATGACTTCACCTTCATTAGTGTATACCGCAATCGCCAGTTTCTGGTTCGATACGCGAGCCAATGCAGGAATATAGTCAGCGACCTTTCCCTGACCAATTAAGGGACGAACTTCGTCTAAAATCTCGGCTAAAATAGCTTGAGTTGGTTTCATGTGAGCTTACTTCTTATTGTTATTTTTGTAGGGGTATAACATTCAATTTTGTCCTTAAACTTCTAATTTGATAAAAGCCTAAGGACAAAAAAGCCAACACTACAATAATGTTGGCTTTTATCAATCCCACAAAATGTAAGGTTAAGATCTTAATCCGATCTCACCTTCATTTTTTGTTCAGAATTACTTGGTACGCTTGTACTTGATATCCCAAACACCATGACCTAAACGGTGGCCCCGAGCTTCAAATTTCGTTAGCGGGCGCTCATCCGGACGGGGGATGTAATCACCATCTTCAGCAATATTCTCGAATCCTGGAGCTACGTTCATCACTTCAATCATATGTTCTGCGTAGTTTTCCCAGTCTGTTGCCATGTGGAAAATACCGGTATCAAGTTGCAGCTTACCGCGAACCATCTCTGCAAACTCTGCCTTAACGATACGACGTTTATGGTGACGAGCTTTGTGCCATGGGTCAGGGAAGAACAGTTGCAGCGTATGCAGGCTGCTATCTGGAATCATGTGCTCAAATACTTCGACTGCATCGTGACACATTACGCGTAGATTCGTCACACCCGCATCGCGAGCTGTACCCAAACATGCACCAACACCTGGGCTATGAACTTCAATACCTAAGAAGTTTTTCTCAGGCGCATTCTTTGCCATTTCAACCAGTGATGCACCCATACCGAAGCCAATTTCTAGTACAACAGGGTTATCGTTGCCAAATACTTCTTTCCAGTTAAGAAGCTCTGGGTTGTAGTCGATACCCATTGTTGGCCAACATTCGTTCATCGCGTTCTCTTGGCCTTTTGTTAAGCGGCCTTCACGGCGAACAAAACTACGGATCTTACGAACCAGTTTGCCGTCTTCAGTATATTCGTTAGTGGTCACTTCACTCATTGATTTTTGCCTGCACATTGATTAATCAAAGCGGGGATTATCCAAAGAATTGCCTCCGGTGCAAGTCTTTCCGTGGATAAATTCCCACACAATTTGTCTGTTTTACATCCAACCGTAAGTGTGGTGCAATTTCACTCCTAATAATAGCAAAGCATAGAGCATGTCGTGACTCCTTTCGCAACCGCCATATTAAAGTGGTATGACGCCTACGGGCGTAAAGAATTACCTTGGCAACAAAACAAAACCGCCTACACCGTTTGGCTATCTGAAATTATGCTTCAACAGACTCAGGTTGCTACGGTCATCCCATACTACCAGCGCTTCTTAGAACGTTTTCCAACGGTGATTGACCTAGCGAATGCCGAACAAGATGAAGTACTCCACTTATGGACGGGGCTTGGTTATTACGCACGAGCTCGCAACCTTCACAAAGCAGCCAAGATCGTTGCCGAGCAGTATGGTGGAGAGTTTCCGCTATCGATTGAAGAGATGAACGCGCTACCAGGTATTGGGCGCTCTACGGCAGCAGCAGTACTGTCATCCGTTCACAAGCTTCCTCATGCGATTCTTGATGGTAACGTTAAGCGTACACTGGCGAGAAGCTTTGCCGTTGAAGGTTGGCCTGGGCAAAAGAAAGTTGAAAACCAGCTTTGGGAACACGCTGAGGCAAACACGCCCAACCAAGATGTCGATAAATACAATCAAGCAATGATGGACATGGGGGCAATGGTTTGTACTCGTAGCAAGCCAAAATGTACCTTATGCCCGATTGAAAGCATGTGTGAAGCTAAGAAGCTCGATAGACAGCTCGAATTCCCGGGCAAAAAGCCTAAGAAAGAAAAGCCAGTAAAAGAAACATGGTTTGTGATTCTGTATCACGACAACCAAGTGTGGCTCGAACAGCGCCCTCAATCTGGTATCTGGGGAGGACTATTCTGTTTCCCTCAAAATGAAAATGCAGAGGTCGAACACCAACTAGATCTTCGTTCGATCAAAGACAATGAAACCGATTCAATCAAGACAATGATCGCGTTTAGGCACACTTTCAGCCACTACCACTTAGATATCACGCCAGTATTAGTAAAATTAGATAAACAACCAGATTTGATAATGGAAGGGACTAAAGGTCTCTGGTATAACTTATCAAAACCGGAAGAAATTGGCCTAGCCGCTCCTGTAAAGCAGCTTATTGAGAGCCTACCCTTTGAACTAAACGACGACGTTTGAATAAGCGAACGCGATAAGAGGAACCACTATGAGCCGCACTGTATTTTGTGCTCGCCTTCAAAAAGATGCTGAAGGCCTAGATTTTCAACTTTACCCAGGTGACTTAGGTAAGCGTATCTTTGACAACGTCTCTAAAGAAGCTTGGGGACAATGGCAGAGCAAGCAAACTATGCTCATCAATGAAAAGAAGCTAAACATGATGGACCCAGAACACCGTAAACTTCTTGAAACTGAGATGGTTAACTTCCTTTTCGAAGGTAAAGATGTCGTTATTGATGGCTATACTCCACCAAGCGAATAAGACATTTATTTAAGCAATTTTTAATGACATCATAGTTCACGCTACGGTGTCATTTTTGTTTGAGGAACTATGAAAAAGCTAAGTTACTTCCTAATAACCTTGTTATTAACAGGGTGCAGTCGTGAATTTGTCGAAAGCATTTATGATGTTAATTATGAACCGACCAACCGATTCGTAAGTAATTTGGCGGAGCTACCCGGTCAATTTGAAAAAGATACGGGCGCATTAGACTCTTTAATCAATAGCTTTTCAGGCAATATCCAAAAGCGCTGGGGAAGCAGTGAAGTAAAAATAGCGGGTAAGAGTAACTATGTGAAATACATAGATAATTACTTGAGTCGTTCAGAGGTGAATTTTAGCGAAGGCCTCATAACGGTAGAAACTGTTTCCTCCACAGATCCTAAAAAACACCTAAAAAACGCAATAATGACAACGCTTTTAACGCCAGATGATCCAGCGCATGTCGACCTGTTTTCTTCCAAAAGCATCAAGTTAGAAGGTCAACCTTTTCTCTACAATCAAGTTGTAGACCAAGAAAAAAAACCAATCCAATGGACATGGCGCGCGAATAAGTTTGCCGATTATCTGATCGCTAATAACCTAAAAACCAAAGAAATCGACTTTAAAAAAGCTTACTACGTTGAAATTCCTATGGTGGCCGACCACGCCAGTAAACGTAGTTATAAGTATGCTGATATAGTGCAACGAGCATCTCAGCGTTATGACATTCCTGAAGACTTGATTTACGCGATCATCAAAACAGAAAGCAGTTTTAACCCATACGCTGTGAGCTGGGCTAATGCCTATGGACTTATGCAGGTTGTCCCAAAAACCGCAGGTCGAGATGTCTTTAAGCTTGTCAAAAAGAAACCTGGAGAACCAAGTCCTGAGTATTTATTCAATCCAGAAAACAACATAGATGCTGGCACTGCGTACTTTTACATCCTTAAAAATCGTTATTTGAAGGACGTGCAACACCCGACAACTCTCGAATACAGCATGATCTCAGCATACAACGGTGGTACTGGTGGCGTACTCAATACCTTCAGTAAGGACAGAAAGCGGGCAATGCGTGACTTAAACTCATTGCAACCTAGTCAAGCTTACTGGGCACTTACAAAGAAACACCCAAACAAAGAGTCGCGTCGATACTTAGAAAAAGTAACAAAATTCAAGAAAGATTTTAACCAAGGTAAAACGTAAGCCTCACTTTTGAATAAAAAAACAACTAACGAACGTTTTTTTTGATTATTTTCAAAAAAGGTGTTGACGGTTATGCAGAAAATCCGTTTAATAGCGCTCCGTTGCCCGGATAGCTCAGTCGGTAGAGCAGAGGATTGAAAATCCTCGTGTCGGTGGTTCGATTCCGCCTCCGGGCACCACAATTTGATTTGTTGGTGTCATTACTCTTTAACAGGGAGTAGCAACACGAACAAAAGCATAAAGAATTTAGTGTGCCGACTTAGCTCAGTAGGTAGAGCAACTGACTTGTAATCAGTAGGTCACCAGTTCGACTCCGGTAGTCGGCACCATTCTTTTGCCTCGATAGCTCAGTCGGTAGAGCAGCGGATTGAAAATCCGCGTGTCGGTGGTTCGATTCCGCCTCGAGGCACCATTATTTGGTACTTAACAAATAATGGTCTTTATAGACCTGATGTTGAGACAAGTAATTCCCCTTTAGTTCAGTTGGTAGAACGGCGGACTGTTAATCCGTATGTCGCAAGTTCAAGTCTTGCAAGGGGAGCCATTTTAAAGAACTTCATTTTATATGAGGTTTTAATTAGAGAGTTTACTCTCTAAAGCAAAGAATTTAGTGTGCCGACTTAGCTCAGTAGGTAGAGCAACTGACTTGTAATCAGTAGGTCACCAGTTCGACTCCGGTAGTCGGCACCATTCTTTTGCCTCGATAGCTCAGTCGGTAGAGCAGCGGATTGAAAATCCGCGTGTCGGTGGTTCGATTCCGCCTCGAGGCACCATTATTTGGTACTTAACAAATAGTGGTCTTTAATAGACCAGATGTTGAGACAAGTAATTCCCCTTTAGTTCAGTTGGTAGAACGGCGGACTGTTAATCCGTATGTCGCAAGTTCAAGTCTTGCAAGGGGAGCCACATCCGAGAAAGCCAAGTCGAAAGACTTGGCTTTTTTTCGTTTGAACAAAGGTTAACTAGACCCAGTCTTCGTATTCGATCAACACGAAATATTGATGAACCAATCAAGAGAGCCACTCTCCTTCTACTTTAAGTACAACATTTATTTCATTTCTAACGAAGTCTTCCCTACCCAAACTAAGTCGAGTGGTTTGATATTATACATTCTGCAACACGCCCATAATCACACTCGAGTAAACAATACATAGATCTGTTACTTTTTTTTCTTCGAAAATTTAATGTTCATCATGTTTTGATACCTTTCTAATATCAGACCTACACCGCTTAGATTAAGATTCGATACGTTATACCTAATCTTATTATTACATCGCTGCGCGGGGAAATATGAAACTTAAAACGCAAGCTTACTTATTATCGGGCATAATATTGATTGCCCTGCTAGCCCTGACTGCTACTGGTTTATGGACATTGAGAGTCGCTAGCAACATGGACAACAAAGCTCGCGTGACAGAGCTATTTAAGAGTGCATATAGCATTCTTACTGAAGTCGAGAAAATGGCGATTGATGGCACACTAGAAGAAAAGCAAGCTAAGCAACTTGCCACTCGTCTATTACGAAACAACATTTATAAAGACAACGAATATGTCTACGTTGCTGATGAAAACATGACGTTTGTCGCGACACCACTAGATCCTCAACTACACGGAACCAGCTTTAATGACTTTAAAGATGGCGACGGCAATAGTGTTGGCCAACTCATTCAACGAGTACTTGGCAATCGTACTGGCCAGATCATTGAGTACACCTGGACACAAAAGCTTCCAGACGGAACGATTGAAGACAAACTGTCTATTGCAGAGAAGACTCCGCATTGGGGTTGGGTTGTCGGTACAGGTATCGGCTTCAATGAAGTCAATGCACGTTTCTGGTCAACGGCTCAATGGCAATTGTTTCTATGTGTCGTGATTGCTGGCCTTATTTTATCAAGCCTAATCGTATCTATTAAGCGAATGCTAGCGCTTCTTGGCGGCGAGCCTAAAGATGTAAGAGAAGCGGTACAAGCCGTCGCAGAAGGCCGCATTCAAACCTCTTTTGAAACTCAGGCAATAAACGGCAGTATTTATCACGCCGTACAACAAATGAGTAAGTCGTTAGCCGAGCTAGTCTCAAACCTTGATGCTTCAATGCTGGCACTGAGAGCCGAATTGCAACGCGTAGAAGACCGTGCAGGGTCAATTGCTCAACTAACAGAGACCCAGCAGCAATCAACAGAGATGATCGCAACAGCAATGACCGAGATGGCTTCTTCAGCAAACAACGTTGCTGATTCAGCTAGCGATACCGCGCGCAACACCGATGAGGCCGATAAACAGAGCCAACATACCCAACAACTCATTCACAACACTGTAGACAACATTCAAGGCCTGGCAGGGCAACTAAACACAGCAAGCGAAGCTGTCGCTAACCTAGATAGCGATGTAAACAACATTGTGAAAGTATTGGATGTGATTGGTGATATAGCGGAGCAAACTAACCTGTTGGCACTGAACGCAGCCATTGAAGCAGCTAGAGCTGGCGAACAAGGTCGTGGATTTGCAGTTGTGGCAGATGAAGTTCGTAACCTTGCAGGCCGAACGCAATCAAGCACTAAAGAAATCCAGTTAATGATCAATAACCTTCAAGAAGGCTCTCGTAATGCGATTCAAACGATGGAAGTATGTGCGACTACCAGTGAGAGTACAGTCACAGAGTCTCAGAGTGCCTCTGAAGCACTACAACAGATTGTTATTGCTCTAGAGTCCATCTCATCAATGAGTCATCAAATCGCGACAGCAGCGGCTGAGCAGACTCAGGTGAGCGATGATATCTCAAAGCGTATCAACATGATCGAAGAGAGCGGCAACCAACTAAGTAATGTAGTAACTGAAAGTCATAATAGCACCCAAACACTCGCTTCCCTTTCTAACGAATTAGAAGCTTGGATTAATAGGTTTGAAGTAAAACACTAAACTCACAGGAAAATCTCCAACCATAGAAGCACGTTTTCACACGTGCTTTTTTTATTTCGGCACCCATTCAGTGTAGTTAAAAGAAGTTTTACGATCTTTTAGAGCATGCTAGACCTGGGTTTTTTGAACCAAATGAACAAAAACAACCCACTAAGTATAGAAAAACATCAAACGATACTTTTTTTGCAATTTAATGTTGACCCAGAACGCGAAAACACGTTTAATACACCTCGTCGCCCGGATAGCTCAGTCGGTAGAGCAGAGGATTGAAAATCCTCGTGTCGGTGGTTCGATTCCGCCTCCGGGCACCACAATTTATTTGTTGGTGTCCTAGACAACAACAGTAAAGCACAAAGAAATATTTATGTGCCGACTTAGCTCAGTAGGTAGAGCAACTGACTTGTAATCAGTAGGTCACCAGTTCGACTCCGGTAGTCGGCACCATTTCTTTAAAGCTTTAAGAATAATTCCCCTTTAGTTCAGTTGGTAGAACGGCGGACTGTTAATCCGTATGTCGCAAGTTCAAGTCTTGCAAGGGGAGCCAAGTTAATCATCAAGCATAAGCTTTTTGATTCATGATGCCGACTTAGCTCAGTAGGTAGAGCAACTGACTTGTAATCAGTAGGTCACCAGTTCGATTCCGGTAGTCGGCACCATTCTCTTGATTAGAGACTAAACAATCAATTCCCCTTTAGTTCAGTTGGTAGAACGGCGGACTGTTAATCCGTATGTCGCAAGTTCAAGTCTTGCAAGGGGAGCCAATTAGAAAAGGCCGCATCATTGATGCGGCCTTTTTGCATTTATAGATCCTAACTTATCAATACAACTACCCTCACCTTTCAAATACCATATTCAATTCAGAAACCAACCGTTTTCATATCCTTTCAAAGCTACAAATCTTCGCTACTTAACTCTCTTCAATATTTCCCAACAACAAACGACACATTCACGTAAGAGTTATTCAGAGTAACGTTACTAATCATTTTATTAATGAGGAGAACCGCTGGACAAATCAATACTAAGCCTGGAAATGAGAAAGCTAAGTAACGAATCAAATAAGCGCTAGAAAAGCTCTGAAAAGCGCTTCAATCCAAATGATACACAAGTCACTCTTTATCAAAACTATCCACTACAATAGCGCCCATAGAGGCTGGCATTGAAATAACAATAACTCTTTTGAACGATACAACTGGATCACTCAATAGAGGTAATTTGTCCAGGCAAGTCAGTACCAAAGCAACGACCAATGCCGTCATAACATAAGCAATCACTATTCTGAAAATAAACACTGGCAACCGAGCAACAACGTCTTTTTGAAAGACACTCTCATACGTATAGAAGCCCAGGAACACCGCAGACAGCAAAAACAACAGCAATAGATTTGCGGTAGGTAAGGTCTCCCCTAACTTCCAGGCCTCTTCAGAAAAAGAAATCGGCACGGCCAAAGCAAAAGATCCCACAAAGATCTGGCTCGCATCTTCAAAGTTAAAGCTCAATTTCATAGTTCTACCCATTAGGTTTATTTAAGGCTTTATCTATTTATTAAAATAATAACAAACTATCCGCGATGATTTGGGGAATTTTCTATTCTTACCAAGCAATAAGCCATAACACTTCTTAGTTTTATATTAGTCGAAATATAACCAAAACATAGCTTGAACTAACCAGCAAGAAATTAATATGTTGAGAGCAAAGTGGTCAAAACGACTAATTCATATCGAGTCAACAAACACCTCAGAATAGAAGAGATACTGGTCACCCTAAAATACCAATGCCTAGAACCAGAGAATATAGCAATCAGCTGGGTGATAAACAGCACTACATGTATAGACACGGGTGTGAAGGATGCTCTATTTCTTAGCTTATCATCCCTCCGACATTACTTTAGTAGGCCCGCAATCTAGCGACTTTCACCTTCAAAGTGTCAGCGCCGATGTAAAAATGACCCACTAACGCCGATTTAAAATTGACCCACTTGAGGCAAACTATCCGTTCGTAAATGGACAAAGCGGCGGATTATGATCAATCAGGAGCAACTAGTGGAAATACATGTTTTACATCAGCAAGGGTGCAGCATCCGCCGTATCGCCAAGGATTTGGGTATCTCAAGGAATACCGTTCGTAACTATCTCCGTGATAGAAGCAAAGCCCTCGTGTACCCCGAGCGTCAATCGCGACCAACTAAACTTCAGCCATACCATGACTACTTGCGTACTCGCATTGACGCAGCAAAACCGTATTGGATACCAGCAACAGTCCTACTTCGTGAATTAAAAGCGCTTGGCTATGAGGGCGGTATAACGATGCTCAAGGAGCACATCAAGCAATACAAACCTAGCACGCCAGTCGACCCCGTGGTTCGATTCGAGACAAAGCCTGGTGAGCAGATGCAGGTCGACTTCACTACCATCACGCATTACGGCGTACGTGTTAAAGCCTTCGTTGCAACGCTTGGTTATAGCAGAGCGACCTTCGTTCGCTTTTGCGAGCGAGAGCGACAAGAAGACTGGGTTGAAGGTCTTGAAGAAGCGTTTGAATACTTCGGTGGCGTACCCAAAGAAGTTCTCTTCGATAATGCAAAAGCCATCATGATAGAACGAGATGCTTACGGTGAAGGTGAACACCGATGGAATCCTATGTTGCTCACTGCCGCTAAGAAGTACAACTTCAAACCAAGAGCTTGCCGCCCTTATCGCGCAAAGACCAAAGGGAAAGTGGAGCGATTTAACTCTTACTTGAAAAGTAGCTTCGTTACTCCGCTTGCAGCGACACTCAAACAACACGGACTTAAAGTCACCGTCGATGTTCTTAATGGGCATATCGGCGCGTGGTTAGAAACCGTCGCTCACCAACGGATCCACGGTACGACGGGTACAAAGCCTCAAGTTCTCTTAGATGAAGAGCGCTTTACACTTCAACCCCTCACGTCACCGACACGCCTAATGGTACCGCTAACAATGGGTGATAATGTAATGCCAGTTGAGAGCTTCCAACACCCACTCTCAACCTATGACGCGCTGTTGGAGGTACGAGTATGAACCTTCAAATGAATCGCATCGAAGCGGCCTGTGCAGCGCTGAAGTTACAAGCTATAGGTCAGGACTGGCCAAGACTGGCAGAAGTCGCTAATAGTCGTGAGTTCAGCCTAGCCGATTACTTAGAGTCACTTCTCAACGCAGAGCTTGATGCGAGAGCTGAACGCACAAGAGCCACGCTGACCAAATTCGCCAGCTTCCCTATGGAGAAAACATTCGATGACTATGACTTCAAGTTCGCAACAGGCGCTCCAAGAAAACAGCTTAAGGAGCTAACAGGGTTAGCCTTTATTGAGCGAAAGGAAAACGTGATATTACTTGGCCCAAGTGGCGTTGGTAAAAGCCACCTTGCTGTGAGCCTTGGTCAAATAGCGGTTCAAAAGGGTCTAAAGACACGCTTCATCACAGCAGCAGACTTAATGCTTCAACTGTCTACAGCAAAAACTCAAGGCAAGCTTGAAAGCTACCTGAGACGAAGCGTGCTCGCTCCAAAGCTTCTTATCGTCGATGAAATCGGATATCTACCGTTCGGCAGAGAAGAGGCGAACTTGTTCTTCAACGTCATCGCTAAAAGATACGAGCAAGGCAGCATTATCGTGACCAGTAACTTGCCGTTCTCTCAATGGTCAAATGCGTTCGCCGACGATACGACACTGACGGCGGCGTTACTGGATAGACTTCTTCATCACTCGCACATCGTACAAATCAGTGGAGAAAGCTATCGATTACGAGGAAAGAAGGCGGCTGGAACCATACCAACGGTTCTAGAGAATCTATCTGAAAGTAGAAGTTAATTACGTGGGTGGGTCAGTTTTACTTCGGCGATAACGTCGATAAGTGGGTCAATTTTAAACTGGCGTTGACAAAAGTGAATCTAGTCCATTTTCACCCTTTGAAATACGTCGAAAAAGGCACTCAATACCATCGAGAAAGGTTTAAGCATAGAGCATTAAGTCGACTCATTTAGGGCTATAGCGTTCTTAGCAGAACTATCCTACAGATTCACAGGTAGGGTAGAAGCAAGGTTTCATAGAGGAAAAGCTGTAAACCGAGTACCTGAAAGGACACTTGCTAAATAAAGAAGCGACATACAAGTACAGAGCAGAAAGATGGGTTGTAGGGCTTATATAGCTTCAGGTTTTGAGAAGATAATATGTTGAGTCAGTTCAATCTCATAAAGCTAACTTACAACGTCATATAGCTCGAGGTATTTGATCACTCAGCTTAAAGCTATAATGTTTAAAGTCGTGCTCGTGTCAACTCACACCGGAATCAGAAATGATGTCACTCTAATCGTAAAGTTGGGATTTCTGATAAGCGATGGAATAATAGGAACACGCTGCTAGGAGTTATGAGCTACGAGAAAACGGGTGGGGAAGCCATTCGATAGAAGGGCGGAATAGATGCAAAAAAGCCCCGCTATTTCTAGCGAGGCTTATTATAAGTGGCGGAGTGGACGGGACTCGAACCCGCGACCCCCGGCGTGACAGGCCGGTATTCTAACCAACTGAACTACCACTCCGCAGTGTCTATTCAGCATAAAGCAATATGAGCCTGACGATGTCCTACTCTCACATGGGGAAGCCCCACACTACCATCGGCGCTATTGTGTTTCACTTCTGAGTTCGGCATGGAATCAGGTGGGTCCACAATGCTATGGTCGTCAAACAAATTCTGTTGTTAACTTGATAAATCAAATCAACTAAATAGTGGTGCTGATACCCAGACTCGAACTGGGGACCTCACCCTTACCAAGGGTGCGCTCTACCGGGCTGAGCTATATCAGCGATTTAAGAACCGTTAAAAAACGACTCTAAAAATTTAAAGCCTGGCGATGTCCTACTCTCACATGGGGAAGCCCCACACTACCATCGGCGCTATTGTGTTTCACTTCTGAGTTCGGCATGGAATCAGGTGGGTCCACAATGCTATGGTCGCCAAGCAAATTTTAAAATTCGGAAAACTGTGTTTAAAAGTTATGTCTCATCAAACGCATTCAAGGTCTGTCTTTCTTTGAGTCCACAAAACCCCTTGGGTGTTGTATGGTTAAGCCTCACGGGCAATTAGTACAGGTTAGCTCAATGCCTCGCAGCACTTACACACCCTGCCTATCAACGTCGTAGTCTACGACAACCCTTTAGGACACTTATAGTGCCAGGGAAAACTCATCTCAAGGCTCGCTTCCCGCTTAGATGCTTTCAGCGGTTATCGATTCCGAACTTAGCTACCGGGCAATGCCATTGGCATGACAACCCGAACACCAGAGGTTCGTCCACTCCGGTCCTCTCGTACTAGGAGCAGCCCCTTTCAATTTTCCAACGCCCACGGCAGATAGGGACCGAACTGTCTCACGACGTTCTAAACCCAGCTCGCGTACCACTTTAAATGGCGAACAGCCATACCCTTGGGACCGACTTCAGCCCCAGGATGTGATGAGCCGACATCGAGGTGCCAAACACCGCCGTCGATATGAACTCTTGGGCGGTATCAGCCTGTTATCCCCGGAGTACCTTTTATCCGTTGAGCGATGGCCCTTCCATTCAGAACCACCGGATCACTATGACCTGCTTTCGCACCTGCTCGAATTGTCATTCTCGCAGTCAAGCGGGCTTATGCCATTGCACTAACCACACGATGTCCAACCGTGTTTAGCCCACCTTCGTGCTCCTCCGTTACTCTTTGGGAGGAGACCGCCCCAGTCAAACTACCCACCAGGCACTGTCCGTAATCCCGATTCAGGGACCAACGTTAGAACATCAAAACTACAAGGGTGGTATTTCAAGGACGACTCCATCACATCTAGCGACGCAATTTCATAGTCTCCCACCTATCCTACACATGTAGGTTCAATGTTCAGTGCCAAGCTGTAGTAAAGGTTCACGGGGTCTTTCCGTCTAGCCGCGGGTACACTGCATCTTCACAGCGATTTCAATTTCACTGAGTCTCGGGTGGAGACAGCGTGGCCATCATTACGCCATTCGTGCAGGTCGGAACTTACCCGACAAGGAATTTCGCTACCTTAGGACCGTTATAGTTACGGCCGCCGTTTACCGGGGCTTCGATCAAGAGCTTCGACCGAAGTCTAACCCCATCAATTAACCTTCCGGCACCGGGCAGGCGTCACACCGTATACGTCATCTTACGATTTTGCACAGTGCTGTGTTTTTAATAAACAGTTGCAGCCACCTGGTATCTGCGACTCTCGTCTGCTCCATCCGCAAGGGACTTCACTGATAAGAGCGTACCTTCTCCCGAAGTTACGGTACCATTTTGCCTAGTTCCTTCACCCGAGTTCTCTCAAGCGCCTTGGTATTCTCTACCCGACCACCTGTGTCGGTTTGGGGTACGATTCCTTACAATCTGAAGCTTAGAGGCTTTTCCTGGAAGCATGGCATCAATGACTTCACTACCGTAGTAGCTCGACATCGTATCTCAGCGTTAGTAGCGGTCCGGATTTACCTAAACCACCCGCCTACATACTTGAACCTGGACAACCGTCGCCAGGCCCACCTAGCCTTCTCCGTCCCCCCATCGCAATTGTAAGAAGTACGGGAATATTAACCCGTTTCCCATCGACTACGCCTTTCGGCCTCGCCTTAGGAGTCGACTTACCCTGCCCCGATTAACGTTGGACAGGAACCCTTGGTCTTCCGGCGAGGGAGTTTTTCACTCCCTTTATCGTTACTCATGTCAGCATTCGCACTTCTGATACCTCCAGCAGCCCTTACAGACCACCTTCAACGGCTTACAGAACGCTCCCCTACCCCACATACCCTAAGGTACGTAGCCGCAGCTTCGGTGTATAGCTTAGCCCCGTTACATCTTCCGCGCAGGCCGACTCGACCAGTGAGCTATTACGCTTTCTTTAAATGATGGCTGCTTCTAAGCCAACATCCTGGCTGTCTGAGCCTTCCCACATCGTTTCCCACTTAGCTATACTTTGGGACCTTAGCTGGCGGTCTGGGTTGTTTCCCTCTCCACGACGGACGTTAGCACCCGCCGTGTGTCTCCCGGATAGTACTTACTGGTATTCGGAGTTTGCAAAGGGTTGGTAAGTCGGGATGACCCCCTAGCCTTAACAGTGCTCTACCCCCAGTAGTATTCGTCCGAGGCGCTACCTAAATAGCTTTCGGGGAGAACCAGCTATCTCCAGGTTTGATTGGCCTTTCACCCCTAGCCACAAGTCATCCGCTAATTTTTCAACATTAGTCGGTTCGGTCCTCCAGTTGATGTTACTCAACCTTCAACCTGCCCATGGCTAGATCACCTGGTTTCGGGTCTAATCCTAGCAACTGTACGCCCAGTTAAGACTCGGTTTCCCTACGGCTCCCCTAAACGGTTAACCTTGCTACTAAAATTAAGTCGCTGACCCATTATACAAAAGGTACGCAGTCACACCACGAAGGTGCTCCTACTGCTTGTACGTACACGGTTTCAGGTTCTATTTCACTCCCCTCACAGGGGTTCTTTTCGCCTTTCCCTCACGGTACTGGTTCACTATCGGTCAGTCAGTAGTATTTAGCCTTGGAGGATGGTCCCCCCATATTCAGACAGGATATCACGTGTCCCGCCCTACTCGTTTTCACTGATTATGAGATGTCGATTACGGGGCTATCACCCTTTATTGCGGCACTTTCCAGAGCCTTCATCTGTCTCATTAAAAGCTTAAGGGCTAATCCAATTTCGCTCGCCGCTACTTTCGGAATCTCGGTTGATTTCTCTTCCTCGGGGTACTTAGATGTTTCAGTTCCCCCGGTTTGCCTCCTGTTGCTATGTATTCACAACAGGATACTTACTTATGTAAGTGGGTTTCCCCATTCAGGAATCCCAGACTCAAAAGGTTATTACTACCTAATCTGGGCTTATCGCAAGTTATTACGCCTTTCATCGCCTCTGACTGCCAAGGCATCCACCGTGTACGCTTAGTCACTTAACCATACAACCCGAAAGGGTCTTAGCGTATGGCAACTAACCAAGGTTTTTGGTTGTCATCAAGAAGGGTTAATTCTTGATGACTGTTTGCCGGACTCAATTTACTTTTTGTTTCCACTTTTTAATAAAAAGTAGAATCAAAAAATGAACAATCATTTCTGATCATTCGAATACAAGACACTTGAATGTGTTTGTTGTGTTTATACTGTTCTTAATAAATAAGAGCAGATAAACATTGAGAACTTTTAAATTTGATTGAATTACTCGTAAGTAAATCAATCAGTCAGCTTTCCAAATTGTTAAAGAGCTTGATTCAATAAAATGAACCATTTTTAAAAACACTTAAATAAATGTGCTTAAAGATGGTATCCCGTAGGGGAGTCGAACCCCTGTTACCGCCGTGAAAGGGCGGTGTCCTAGGCCTCTAGACGAACGGGACATAGGTTACTCTTAACTGTTTAAACATATCAATCTGTGTGGACACTCATCGTGGTATCTTCGTATAAGGAGGTGATCCAGCCCCAGGTTCCCCTAGGGCTACCTTGTTACGACTTCACCCCAGTCATGAACCACAAAGTGGTGAGCGTCCTCCCCGAAAGGTTAAACTACCCACTTCTTTTGCAGCCCACTCCCATGGTGTGACGGGCGGTGTGTACAAGGCCCGGGAACGTATTCACCGTGACATTCTGATTCACGATTACTAGCGATTCCGACTTCATGGAGTCGAGTTGCAGACTCCAATCCGGACTACGACGCACTTTTTGGGATTCGCTCACTATCGCTAGCTTGCTGCCCTCTGTATGCGCCATTGTAGCACGTGTGTAGCCCTACTCGTAAGGGCCATGATGACTTGACGTCGTCCCCACCTTCCTCCGGTTTATCACCGGCAGTCTCCCTGGAGTTCCCGACATGACTCGCTGGCAAACAAGGATAAGGGTTGCGCTCGTTGCGGGACTTAACCCAACATTTCACAACACGAGCTGACGACAGCCATGCAGCACCTGTCTCAGAGCTCCCGAAGGCACACCTGCGTCTCCGCTGGCTTCTCTGGATGTCAAGAGTAGGTAAGGTTCTTCGCGTTGCATCGAATTAAACCACATGCTCCACCGCTTGTGCGGGCCCCCGTCAATTCATTTGAGTTTTAATCTTGCGACCGTACTCCCCAGGCGGTCTACTTAACGCGTTAGCTCCGAAAGCCACGGCTCAAGGCCACAACCTCCAAGTAGACATCGTTTACGGCGTGGACTACCAGGGTATCTAATCCTGTTTGCTCCCCACGCTTTCGCATCTGAGTGTCAGTATCTGTCCAGGGGGCCGCCTTCGCCACTGGTATTCCTTCAGATCTCTACGCATTTCACCGCTACACCTGAAATTCTACCCCCCTCTACAGTACTCTAGTTCACCAGTTTCAAATGCAGTTCCGAGGTTGAGCCCCGGGCTTTCACATCTGACTTAATGAACCACCTGCATGCGCTTTACGCCCAGTAATTCCGATTAACGCTCGCACCCTCCGTATTACCGCGGCTGCTGGCACGGAGTTAGCCGGTGCTTCTTCTGTTGCTAACGTCAAGATGCGCAGCTATTAACTACACACCCTTCCTCACAACTGAAAGTACTTTACAACCCGAAGGCCTTCTTCATACACGCGGCATGGCTGCATCAGGCTTTCGCCCATTGTGCAATATTCCCCACTGCTGCCTCCCGTAGGAGTCTGGACCGTGTCTCAGTTCCAGTGTGGCTGATCATCCTCTCAGACCAGCTAGGGATCGTCGCCTTGGTGAGCCATTACCTCACCAACTAGCTAATCCCACCTAGGCATATCTTGACGCGAGAGGCCCGAAGGTCCCCCTCTTTGGCCCGTAGGCATCATGCGGTATTAGCCATCGTTTCCAATGGTTATCCCCCACATCAAGGCAATTTCCTAGGCATTACTCACCCGTCCGCCGCTCGACGCCCATTAACGCACCCGAAGGATTGTTAGTGTCGTTTCCGCTCGACTTGCATGTGTTAGGCCTGCCGCCAGCGTTCAATCTGAGCCATGATCAAACTCTTCAATTTAAAGTTTTGATTACCTAAATTAATAGGTGTGACTCAACGAATACTGACTTCAAAACTAATATTCATTGCTCTTTCGAAAAAGATTGATGAACATGTAATTCTAAAGCTATTACCATTCCAACAGAATGGTAATGAATTGACTGTGCCGAATAATTTCTTTCTACAAGAGAAAGTAGTTAAACGTATTGGTCACTCAGTTCATTGAAATCATTGTGTTACCGAAGTAACTGTTTTATCCAAAGGATAAAACGTTTTGATATTCATCAACGAGTGCCCACACAGATTGATAGGTTTAAATTGTTAAAGAGCTTCTCTTCGTTGTGAGTTACATCACTTCGGAAGAGGCGGCCATTCTAGCTATTTAATTCTCAGTGTCAAACACTTATTCGGAATTAATTTCTACTTTTAAAAAGTAAAAGCGAATCATCGCTTAAAGCTAGTTGCCTTACTAACATTCTTCGCTGAAGCCTTATGGCATCTGCCGTGTCAGTGAGGCGGCATTATAGAGATGCAGCTCTCATTGGCAAGCATTAAATACGTTTTTCATTAAAAAAAGAGGCTAAGCGAAGAGATTTCAACCAAGAGTCTATTTATACCAATCTCACCCCAACTTTTAAACAAATTACCCACAGAACCTTGTGGATAACTAGTCGTTACTTTCAAAAAAGTAAGATAATCGAGCTCGTGGATTTAAATACTCTCTCACTTGCTCGGGTAGTTTGCTTGGATGTACTGCATTAACGATTTTTATCTCTTTATTAAGCAAGTCAATAATCGGAGCTTGAGTTCTAGGGACGCTAGGATCATAAATCAGTACATTCGGGTAGAGCATATGTTTCGCATTAACGGAGATCACAACACCAATAGAGTCATTGGAAAGTTGTACCACCGTACCTGGCGGATACACACCCATAAACTTAACTAACAAACTCAAGTTGTCCTGACTATATAGGTGTTTGCAATTCTTGTATAAGTGGGACAATGCTAGATAAGGGATCTTAGGGTGAGGTTGCCCTCTGCCATGACAAAGGTTGTCGAAGGTATTCGCTACAGCGACTATCTTCGCAAATTCATCAATCTCTCCTTCCGTTAACCCTTCGGGGTAACCTGAACCATCATTCATTTCATGGTGCTGACCAATTACCTTCTTCGCGCTGTCAGGAAAATCATCAATTCCTGCGACTATATCCACACCGTATTTCGTATGAAGCTTTAAATAGTTTTCTTCCGGTACCGTTAACGCAGTCTGTTTTCTTAAGATAGCCGTAGGTATTTTTATTTTGCCGATATCGTGAAATAACGCAGCAAAGGAGAGTTCTTTTAATTGTTGAGTATCGAAACCTTTAGCCTTACCTATCATTAGTGCAACAACAGAAACATTCAATGTATGAAAGTAGAGGTCATCAAAGTCCACTTTAGTATTCATAAGATGCAGGGTAACGTTGTCATCGCTCACGAGTGTTTCGACAATATCGTCAACAAGAGCCTTCACCTCCCCTACCGCAGCTAAAGGACGATTACGAATCTTGGTCATAACAGAACGCATTCGAGCAAGCGAACGTTCGAACTCTTTCTCACAATGGCTTACTCTGCGACGGTAAGAACTTAGAGTTTCAATACGTTCATGCTTATCTTTCCACATTCTTTCTGTTTCAATACTTGCCTGTAAATCAGTATCCAAGGCTTGTTCATTCACGTGGTTAACTGGTAGAGGGGATGTATCGCTCTGATTCGGATTTATATAGACGTGCTTGATTCCAAGATGTCGAATTACTTGTACTTGAGCATCATCTTTGATTTTGAAACTGTTGAGTAGAAATGGGTGTTCATTCCATTTTACTGGGAGTCGTATGTGTAGACCGGGCTGAATGCGATCTACGGTAATCTTTATGCTGCCCATTTTTATATATAATATCGATCAATAATCTCTATTTATAATTCTAATAAAACCAAGCAGCAATTTCACTATCCAATTTCACTGGTTCAACTTAAAGAGTCACAATGTACCATCCAGCGTATACCAAATTTATCTTCCACTTTACCAAACCGCGCTCCCCAAAAAGTATCCGCTAAAGGTGTCATAATACGACCACCTTGCTTTAATTTTTCAAAGATTTGCTCTTGAGTCGTCGTATCCTCAGTAACAAGGGAGAGTGCAAGATTGTTTCCTTCTAATTCTTTCGCTTTGACGCCATCTGACATCATAAGCTTCATACCGAATGCTTCAAACTCTGCATGCATAACCCAATCAGGCTGAGCACCCTCTATTACCTGTGGTGCGTCACTAAATAGTTGTTTTGATAAAACTACACCACCAAAGCACTTGTGATAAAAGTCCAATGCTTCATTACAACGACCATCAAAAAATAAGTAAGGGGTAACTTTCAGCATATCTCTCTCCTTTATGATCTATCTTAAACATAGACAATAGATGTGAGAATTAAAGGTAACATTCTGATTTAAGATAATTAATTCATTGGCACATTAGATTACGAAGAGAAATGATGAAATTTAGGAATGAAACATCAAGATCTGACTGATTGAACAGGCATACCTGCCGCCACAGCGAAGGCAACGTTTTCTGCTCTCCAGATACAACAAAGCCCCGATTTGAGTCGAGGCTTTGTCATTAAATATGATCCGATAGGCGACTTGACTGGGCTTGCATCCAAGCCGGCACCCTGGGTTAGGAATTCACAAACGCCCAAAACGACGAAAGGTCGAGATAAAAACGACCTTTCTATGTTTGGTACCCGCAGGCGGACTGATTGGACAGGCACCCCTGTCGTCACAGCGAAGGCAACGTTTTTTGCTCTCCAGATACAACAAAGCCCCGACTTGAGTCGAGGCTTTGTCATTTAAATATGGTACCGGTAGGCGGACTTGAACCGCCACGCCCGAAGGCAACGGATTTTGAATCCGTCGTGTATACCAATTTCACCATACCGGCATTATCTTGGGGCATTGCCCTTTCGATGTTTGGCATTATACGTATGCGAACTGATGTGGCAAGTATAAAAACTTGAATTCATGTGTGTTTGCCGATAATTTCGCCACTAAGTCATAAGCTGTGCGTCATGTCTCTTTTCAGGCTAAGCCTTAAACTATATTCTGACGCCTCAATTTTTAAAGAAGTAATAACACATGACATCAACAAACACTCTGCCACCAGCAGGAGTCATGCGCCGATTTGGTGCCTTGTTCTACGACGCTCTGATCGTAATCGCTATTGAAATGTTGGAGATGCTACCGCAGAGCTGGCGACGGAATTGATGAACCATATATAGGCCTCAAACAACACCCCAACCACTTCAACACACTACCTCTTCAAAATCCCGTTGCCTTCGGGCGTGGCGGTTCCATCAAAGCATCTCTAGTCGAACTACATTCAAACTCATTTCTGGACAAAAATCAGTTTCAGATTACAGAACATTAGCAAACCATGAATAACTAGAGGTATTGCAAAGTTGCTGTGAAGTGCTAGTTCGGTGAGTAAAATCGCACTAGCAAAAAGGTGATATTAGTTAGGTTCGATACTTCTCCACTTCAGCTGCCATGCTCGTTTCTTGGTATATGAAGGCAGCCTGATTAACCTAAACTCTTCTTCGGTCTGTAATTGGCAAAAAACGTTTAAGGATTGATACAATTGAGCTTCTAATTTATCTATAAATATTTCTAGGCGAGCTTATAAAATTAAAGGTCTCAATGTGTAAAAGAGACCTTTAATATCCCACTAAATTATGGCTTGCTTCGAAGTGAAAGTATTGCTCTCGCTGCGTTGCTATTTAAAACTTTTTGCTCGCGGCGGATCGCTTGCTCAATCTCACAGCCGCTTTTTTTATCGAGTTTAATCAATAAACTATCAGGTAAAAAAGTGGCAAGAGTATCGCATTTGCCATCACTCCAATTTACAGAAGCCGTAGCACTATCAATTCTTTTAGCTAATAAGAATTCAAGTAATTGCAAGCGCTCTGGATCTGTCGTAACGTAGCCTACGGGTAGAGTTAAAGCGCTATCCATATGTGGTTGTCCATGATATTGAACTACCCCTATAACTCCTGGGATTAATAACAGCTCTAATCTATCAAATTGTGCTTCTGAAGATAAACTGACACCGTTTGCAAATCGCCCAATATGTTGCTTACGCTTTAGGCGACTCTCGCCGTTATTTTTACTCGGATGTAAAAGCGTTACGCGACCTCCTTGAGTCTCGCAATTGTTATCTAAGATGTCGCCTATATCTCTATTGAAGCGAGCTAGCAGACTACTATTCGCCCCCCAGAGTGGAACATCACTGCTGTACCAAATGGCTTTGGGTGGAATCGAACTATCTTGGATACGCAAAGCGTCTTTTAATTCGCTAATGAAGCGTTTAGCGTTGTCTGGCAGATATACAGCTCCCAATATGCCGAATGTTTGGTTACAACCGTACCCAGTATTCCGCTTCTCTCTGGCTTCTAACCAGCCCGAGTAATCAAACTGATACCCGTTTGAGAATTTTTCTAATACAGGATCATGAACTAAATGGCAGTAATCTGTGCAATTTAAGCCTGATTCATCAAGTAACTGCTCGCCTAGAAAATCTGCGATGTGAGCTTCCAAGTCATTTGCTAACGGTATTCGATTGTTGCCAATACGCTCGTAGGAACGCGTAAACTTTTGAGGGGTGCTGTTATGGACAGCGTTATAGCTAACTTCAACATCTACAGGAATTTGTACCATCTCATTCGAACTACACCCCATAACCTTGTAAAGTTGAGTCCTTTGACGCTCATAATCATTATTTCGACTTAGCATTAAATGATGTCGGAATTGGATACTAAATGCTTCTGTTATTGACGAAATATCAGCGTCTAACTTATCCCGAGGTAGTAATTCAGGTAAGCCTGATGTCACCCTGCGATGTTGCTGTGGTTTACAAACTGATAGGGTCAGTAAATCAAAAGCAACATCCTCTGTTTGCTCTTGATATTTAACAAGGCTTGGTTTGCCTTCATTAGTGGCTGCATGTTTTCTTAAAAATGAGCTTGCCTCAACATGGCCTTCTGGATTGACATTAATTAGGCGGTTGGCAAGTAAACTATCTAGTAGAACTTCTCGCTCTCTGTCGTTAAGACCAAAGTAGCTTTGTAGCTCACTCGGGTAAAGTTGGTCAAAAATAAGCAACAGTCGACAAGCGAATTGTTCTATGCCAGGCATTAATTTCTCTTTTGTCCAAGCGCAGTTTATTTTGTAACTGCGAGCTGGTATTAATAAAGTGATCACATTACCTAGACGTGGCTCTGACATTATTCATTTTCTCCTAATAAGCTATGGCCGCAAAGTACTTGATAATTTGGATTAGCTGCGGAAACCTGATTACTAATGAACTCATGTACCGTTCCTAGTGCTGAATCATTATTATTTTTTGACCACATTCTTCCAGCCCCTAATACAAGCAGACGTTCTTGTGAGCGTGATATCGCGACATTGATACGTGGAGCGTCTCTCAGAAAGCCTTGTAACTTTTCTGTGTTGTCACGAACTAGGCTTAGAATGATGATTTTATTTTCTTGCCCTTGATACGAGTCAACGGTATTAATCTTGATTAAGTTACGTATTCTACCTGCCCACTCTGCACGGCTAATTGCGTTTTCAATTTCCTCTTTTTGCTGCCTATACATAGTAATAATACCTATTGGATAAGACTGTTCTGCTGTGATGGTGTTTTCTAATTGATCTATAGTGTCATCGTCAGCTAAGGTCTGTAATGCTTCTAGTAAAATTTGAATCTCTAGGGGATTGTAATAGCGTCCATTTCCCTTTTGTTTTTCACCACCATTTGTACATGAGCTTGAACTGTCAATCCAAGTAACTGACTTATTCCAAGGGCTAGGTAGTTTCTGATACCATTCAGGAGAGGCTCCGCGACCTGTATGCAACTTACCCATATCTTTAGCGTAAAAACATTCAGAAACGAGATCACCAATAGGTTCGACCATTCTATATTGAGTGTCTAGAGCAACTCCATTTGTCGCTTTAAAAGCTTTTTCAAAATCAGATTCATAAAAAATGCCTCGACCAAGCTCTAGTTTCTTGGCTGCTAGTTTGAGATGTTGTTGTTGATAGAATGGTGGTAGCTGTTTATGGTCGCCAACAAGCAGTACTCTTTTACCTGACTGTAATGCAACCATCAATTCTGCAGCTTGTGCTCTACCAGCTTCATCAACAATAACCCAGTCAAAACTAGACTCAGTTAGCTCTAAGCGACGACGACCAACACCTACTAAGGTTCCACATACTAACTGCTTACTTTTGAACATGAATCGGTCGAAGCCAGCCTCTCCTCCCTGAAGTACATCCATCCACTCTTGGCTCATTTCTAATAATTGTAAAAAGCGGCTAAGGTTCTCAGGGTTGTTGTAGCAGCGTTGGGCCGATATTATTTCAGCCAACTGTGAAAGTAGGGTTTCATCATAAGTTAGAGGTTCCGAAAACTCACTTTCGAACATAGAATAAACTACTGTCTGAATTCGTTGTTCTATGTGCTCAAGTTGCTTTAATTCCTTTGAAACGGCTTCTTGATAGATTGGGCCATTACTTTTATTTTTTTCTAACTTCAAAACTTCACGTCGGCATTGAGCAAGTGATACAAGTAGTGGGTTTAGGGTCCTGTGTAATTGGCATAGTTGTGCAACTAAAGAAGGAGCCATGCCTAGTCGCTTACCGAGAGTACTGACTCGTAAGTCATATTCTCTATGAAATTTATGTTGTATCTGACGTTGGAGAGCTTTGGTTTCAACGCACAGCATACCCTCGTCGATCATTTGTTCATGACCAATCCGAACTGTGTCCAAAGCCATGCCTTGTTGATGGCATAGTTCTCTGGCTTTTATTGCTACGTTATCAACGGCCGTATGTGACTGGCCCACTAGAAGTATGTTATTTACTCCACAATGTTTGTATAGGTAGTGGATAAACTTTGAAACGAAAGTTGTTTTACCCGTACCAGGGGGACCTTGTAAAACGCCAACAGGTCCTTGCGATACTAGTTGTTGGAATGCCGCTAGTTGCTGATCATTAAACTCTTGACCTGGTTGGTCATATAGCTTCCGCAAAGCTTCGACACTTGGTAATGGTTCCATTGTTTGCATTTGTACTTTTTCGTGATAGTCAAAATACTGCGCAAGTTGTGGAATTTCAGCTTTATGATCAATTACTCGCTGTAGTGCTTTTAAACGCAGCTCTCGTGAAGACTTGTCCCGAATTGATTCTAATTGTAGCTGACTACCATCTTGGATTCGCTTACGAGCGGAATCGAAATCGAAACGTATGGCTAAAAGGTTTTGAGTCGTTTCAGTAAGACGGAGTTCTCCTAACTGAATCGAATCATTTTTTTCTTTGAGATAAACGAGAATTTTATCATCGACTTCAAAATTGAGATCTGCGCCAGATTCAGTAGTGTATGGGTATAGTAAACAACCACTAGTCGACTCCTTAAATTCCGTAGAGTCAATAGTCACCTGTTCACGTAATTCCCCCTCGGTATCAGCAAGTGCTTGCCATAGTTCAACTGGTTGCGAATCACTGACATCAAAGTCATACTCTTCCATTTCTTGATTTGGATTTGCTCTTTCGATAATAGCGTCGATTACAGGCTCAAGGGACATTAGTAGCTCTATGAAATCATTGCGTTCAGTAAGTATCCCTTGTTGAATTGATAATTGTGATTCAATCTTAGTTTGAGAGTGTTTCCCCGCCTTTATCGTTTCTTCAATCGATAGACCTGTGTTGTAGTTTATTCTTGATATACAGCGCTCCTCAGGGTTAAGGTCTACTAATAACTGCTCACCAAGGCCTGTAATAAAACAGCGTAATTCATTAGGAAAGCGTGGGTTATTAGACCAACTGCAATTGAAGTGATATCCACCATCATTTGGTTCTAGTAATTTTAAGTCGGCTGGCCATGCTTCTCCGCGCCAGCGTATTGAGATGGAATCCTCTAAATTTATTTGAGGCTTAGAATTGATTTCAGTTTCGGGTTGGTCGGGAGCTGTCAGGGATTGTAGTAAAGGATCTAACGCAATTGGAATCCCATCAGGTGACTGACTTGCTCGGCTAATTTCTTCTGCGACAGCAAGAGGCATATTTTCATGGAAAAGCTCCTCTACTATTTTATAAATTGCAAAGCAATCTCGCCCAAAAGCATCTGTAGCATCTGGGTTCGTGGGTTGATAGCACTTGTTCGAAGTCAATTCATCACTATATTCTAGTAATCCAGTTAGTGTTAAAGCTAACTGTTCGTCGTCTTGAACTAGTAGTTTATTAGGGCATAAGTCCCCATGTGGTAGCTGCTTTTCATGGAATCGGAGTACCGTATGTATTAATGTCTCCGCAATGCCCAGTCTCTGTGCATGATTCAACTCATGTGAGGATATGTACTCCGACCAGAGCTGACCTTCAATATGTTCACTTACTAAGTAGAGCCCACCTTGCCCTAATAAACCACAGGCATGGACCGAAGGGGTCGGTAGGTCTAGTTGTTGAAGCTTATCAATACGTTGTTTAAATGCGTGAATTCTACGATTAACTCCAGGCTGTTGAGTGTTGAGTGTTACTCCGTCCCAGAGTTTCACCAGTAATAGCTGCTCATTTTGATTAGAGAGGTAGTCGATATACCCAGTTTTAGCTATCGCAGCAAGAGCTGGATAAACGCTAGCTGCGAACTCTGGTAATGGCTGAAATTCCATCACAACGCCCACACTGTTCATATCACTTCGGAAAAAATCGCTATTTTCTATTTCTTGGTGGATCTGGTTTGCTTCATCATGTCCTTGGATTTGTTCCTGTGTTGCTGAATTGAACTCATTTAACATGACATCCGCACGAGGGAATCGTTTGCTTGGCTCTAGGTTTAAAGCCTGCTCAAACCAAGGAGTGAGAGCCCCCCCAAATAGATCTTCTTGCGGTATCCGCCACTCTGGTACTTGGTTTTCTACTAATAGTGATTCTCCTGAAAAACAGATACGATAGGCTATAACAGCTAACATAAAGACGTCTTGGCGGTATGGTTCGGCTGCCTCTTCAAAAGCATCTTCAGGGATAAGATAAGGTGCACTTTGTAGCGTTGTACGCAGTTCTTCTAAGTTATCTCGTCCATCGATAGATGCGGAGCCAAACCCTGTGACAACAATGCTTTTCTGATCTTCGGCATACCAAAGATTATGAGGGTCGATGTCGCGGTGGCCTACACCTAAGCTGTGCAATTCTGAGAATGGTGCTAACAGGGCTCGTACACGGTCGATTCGTTCAGGTTTACTCCACTCTTTAGCTTCGCTGTCTAGAACTTCATCTAGCCTTTTAAAGCTTCTACGCAACTCGTAAAGCTCACGAGCATCGTCGGTTACGTTCTCTTCTGAAATCTCGCTAACAGAACGAAGCATATAATCTTGCATAGTAGCACTGCCATTACGCACTTGACGTCCTACTCGTGTTTCACGTAAGGCTATTTCTGCCCATATTGATTGTTCAGCGTATGCAACACCTAATGCATCGAAATCCCATGTGCGAAGTAAGCCTCTATGGAGAGCATTGTCTTTGTGGCCAGCTCTGAACTCGCTGTATATATTGTGGGGGTGACTGAAAAATGGTTTCTCATTAGCGATATAATCGTTTTCTTTTAATGGTAAAGGTTTAACTTTGGGGCCATCAAAGAAAGCCTGAATAATTGGTAATACTTGAGTGGAGTTGGGGCGTTTATGTTCACCTTCAAAGAGATGTGCGAAGTTAGTGGTTTGAACTAAATTATCGTAATGCTTAGGTTTTCCAATAGTTAAAAATTCATCACGAGTATGTACAAAGCGACGTTCACTTGTAGGTAGGTTTTCTGGGCCAGCATTACCGCAAAGTACCACATGAGCTTCGACATGTAGGAAGTAGCCTAGTTTTCGAGAAAGCTCTTCTTGTAAAAGATTTTTCAATCTTAACGCATGCTCGCGCTTAATTTGATAAGGGCTCTTACCCCGAGGCTTCCCATTTTGGAACCATTTTCCTCCTTCGTAAGTAATGGTGCCATTCCACTCTTTTAATTCAACTAATAATAGTCGGTCTGCTGTGATAATAAGTGCATCAATTTCCATTGAACCTTGACTATCCGTAACCACTAAACCGGCATATCCAAACCAACTGTCAGGAAGCTGTTGAACCATCATATCAATGGTTTTAGTCTCGCTGCGGTGCAGGCCAGCACCACCAACAATCTGATATTTCACTCGTAATCCTTTAACCTCAATAGAGGTTTTTATATTAAATTATTAAAAAGGCTCTAATATTCATTTAGATGAGTATACGCGTCAAAAAGAATTTTAAACACTAGATAAAGCGCTGGAAAACCGTTAATGAATCACGTTTGATGAAGGTGTGTGCTGGGTTACTTTATTCGGATAACTTCAATTAGGGCAAAACCCCATGAACAGGATGTGAATGAGTCTTTACTCTGGATGATAATGGGGCGTGCGACATGAGGTCGTATGCAGCGCTGTCCATCGCGTTAAGAATGGACCATCTGTATCACCAGATGAACCTAGGAGCCTGAATTAAGTAGCGGCTCTGACAATGTAACGAAGACAAGAAACTATCTTGTCGGGAGCTAAATCGCGAGAGAAAGCTCCTCCTGATAACCACATAAATCGGGTGAGTGCTAGGTAGGTAGTATGGTGAACAAACGTGAATCCGCATAAGATGCGTTATATCATAAGCAGCGGAAGTGGTTTTTACGCTGTCGCCAAAAGGCACTAAGAGTAGGAAAGAGATTGCCCCATGCTCTTTCGTGATCGACACGCTCTTCGCATTATAGCGGGCACCTAACCTACCATTGCGTTGCATACGGAACATGGTAAGCCTGTATCACTCCCTCTGGGAAAGCCGAAGTGGCCGATAGTGATGCAGGTAGAGGAGGTTGGAAAAAGCAAAGGCTGTATTGTAACGATGCAGATACAGACTTGTGTCTGGTCACGAAAGTGAGCCCACTTCCAACTGGTCTCTCGTTGCGAGAGAGTTTGAAGAACTTTATTAAGGAAGAAAAGCAAATGATGATTTCGAATGAGATTAGTGCATCTTCTGACAGTGCACAGTGGCAATCCATTAACTGGAAGGCCGTAGAGGCAAACGTCTTAAAGCTTCAAATGCGTATCGCAAAAGCAACTAGAGACGGTAAGCACGGCAAAGCAAAAGCATTGCAGTGGATACTGACTCGCTCTCGCTCAGCAAAACTTCTTGCTGTTAAGCGAGTCTCTCAAAATAAAGGCAGTAAAACGCCTGGAATAGACGGCGTTGTCTGGAACACAGACACGCGTCGTATGAAAGCGGCAAATCAACTGAGTCGGAAAGCTTATCGAGCAAAACCACTCAAGCGTATCTACATCCCCAAAAAGAACGGTAAACTCAGGCCACTGGGTATTCCATGCATGATTGACAGAGCCCAACAAGCTCTTCATCTTCTAGCATTAGAACCTGTGTCCGAAACGCTTGCCGACCCTAATAGTTATGGTTTCAGACCAAATCGAAGCACGGCTGACGCTGTCAGTCAGTGTTTCAAATGTTTGGCTCTAAAGCGATCAGCTAAATGGGTTCTTGAAGGAGATATCAAAGCTTGCTTCGATAAAATCGGGCATCAGTGGCTGATGGATAACATCGCCATCGATAAACGGATGCTGGAGCAATGGCTAAAGTCTGGCTTTGTAGACAAAGGGCTGTTTTACGACACCGACGAAGGCACGCCTCAAGGCGGGATTATATCCCCCACCTTGATGTTGATGACGTTATCGGGTCTCGAACAGCGCATTAAGTCTACCGCGCTTAAGAAAGGTGCAAGAGCTAACTTTATTGGATATGCCGACGATTTCGTCGTCACCTGCGCTTCAAAGGAAGTGTTGGAGAACGATATCAAACCATTGATTGCTGACTTTTTAGCGGTACGAGGCTTAACGTTATCCGAAGAGAAAACGTACATTACTCACATCAACGACGGTTTTGACTTCCTTGGGTTCAACCATAGGAAGTACAAAGGAAAACTGCTCATCAAACCGAGCAAGGCCAACACGTTGAAGTTCCTAAGTAACTTGCGCGGACTCATCAAAAAGCACGTTACCCTACCGGTGAACGACCTTATCAAACTGATTAACCCAAAGCTTAGAGGGTGGTCGAACTATTATCGCCACTGCGTAGCTAAACAGGTATTCAGTTATGTCGGTCACAAACTATTTCATGCGTTATGGCATTGGGCTAAAAGGCGACATCCAACAAAATCTAGAACTTGGATCGCCTTGAAATACTTCATCAACCGAAAAGGCCAATGGCAGTTTCACGGTTGGCAGAAGATAAAGGATATGGATTGCCAGTTTAATCTTTTCCAGATAGCTACAGTGCCGATAGAAAGACATGTGAAGATCCGAAGCGCAGCGACACCTTTCGACCCTCAATACCAAGAATACTTGGGAAAGAGGAAACACAAAAGGCTAGCTCGTAATTCTTGGATTGAACCTGTTCTCACTGCTTTATAAGTTGCTGGGTATCACTTGATGCCTTTGTAGAGGCTTGAGCCTAGTGCAGTGAAAGTTGCACGCTGGGTTCTCAGGGAGACGACACTTGGTAACAAGTGTCGTCCACCCGACAGAAATGAGTTAAGTAGCACTTCAATCACGATGTGATCACCAAGCGATTCTGCCCTACTCCCTGCGATGGCAACTTGCACATATATTAATAATCACAGGTGTAGCGACACTTCGGATAAGTCGAGCAGCCATAAAAACTCTTACCCGAATTAACTCCCCTTTTAGCAACACGCATCACAAGCTTAGATTGGCAACTAGGGCAAACTCTATCTTCAACAGCCGACACTCTTTCAGGTTCAGGTATTACTGGTTTATTCAGAAAGCTGCGTCCATCTGCCACCATGTGAACCAGTTCACTGCCATTAACCAACCACAAGCGCTTATCAACAGCAAAGGCAATCGCTTCTGAAGTGAAATCGCCTGACGTAACAATAATCATCTTACTGGCATTATTAGCGATCATGACACCGTACATTTCTCTTAGAACTTGTACGCCTACTTTACGCGCCTTCCAGTGCTTACATTGAACAAGACTTAACTCCCCCTCTTTCGTCAGCCAAATATCAACGCCGCCATCAGGCTTCTGAGAGAAAGACTGTTTGACCTCATAACCTTGAAATTTAAAGTATTCACCGATGTAGCTTTCAAACTCAATCCAACTTAAGTCATTCAACGGTGAAGTGTTCTTGCGAACTTTAATTTGGGAACTTGTCGTTAGATAACTTTGCTTTCTTTTGTACTGTTTAAAGAATGCTATCGGCGCAGGGAGTAAAAATAGAAAGGTAAAATAGGGGGCCATCAAAGGAAGATTGGGAGCCATAGCGTTAAAGATAAAATTATCACTGCTAGCCGCTAAGCTAGGTAATAGATATGAGAGCCCTAGGTATATAACACCAGCGAGCAACACACTAAGCCACCATGGAGCGTCCATTAAGTGCCATATAATTCCATCTTTACGTCGTGCCATTTAACCCTCTACCAATAAGCATTTGAGTGCATTAAATCACAAATGATAGATAGTGAGAATAATAAATTGACCAATAACTCTACAGTAAACTGATGTTACCTAATCCCTGAATTGGATTAGGTTGTTCATAACACGCTTAGAAAGGCTCAGGGACGGATCAAGACGTCTTGCCAACTAGATGTGATCGTAAAATCATAGCTAAAATGGACACCAAACCTAATAAATAATCTAACTAGGCTTCGTGTCCACTTACACGCAAGCTCGCGTCTACTCTTTCGCTCTATCTTCAGCGAATGCTTCGTCCCAATGTCCCCTCTGTAACTCAACATCCTCTACATGACCAAACTTGTCAGCAAACAAAAGCCTGGCATGTAACACATGCTCTTGCCTTTTAGCTGCGATTTGTTGATCTGTTAGGTCTTTATATTGCTTTAAGCTCTTTTGTTCACGTGTCCACTTGTTATTCAGAGCCGTTGCCTTTTCCTCAATCCAGTTGTCTTTACGCACTGCATCTTGTTCAATTGGCAATGCTTCCGTCACGACTTGACACCCCGCACCTATTAGATCTTTCTTCATGTGGTCTACATAGGCAAAAAGCTCCCCTAATGAAAGCCCCTTGGCTTCACACAAGGTATGAAGTTGCGCGATGTTAAATGCTGAACTACCACTTTCCAGACGAGAGTAAAACGCATTTTTCACGCCAAGTATCTTCGCATATTCCGCTTGTTTGGTTTTAGTTTTAACTCTTTTCGTTAGGCCCATGCCCAACACAAAATCAGTGCCATAAATCCTTAAATCTTTCACAGCTTCCGCAATCAGCGTGAAGATACTTACTTTTCCCACGACCTTTGATTTCATACGTTCCTCTCCGAATTGCAATTGAAATCTTAACGCTGCGGGAATTTTTTTTCAATTATTTATTGACATCACCGAGCCAAAAGTCGTAACCTAAATTTGAAAAGTTTACCTCTCAGTTAACATTTAAAAAGGAGACTAGCATGAATAATGCTCCAGAAACTATGGTTGCGAATAAGGATAGCTCTAACCATGAGTACCTCTCGCATGGCAAACGCATTGCTTATATTGCAGCTTGCTTAGCTTACAAGCATAAAAAATTACCACGACATTATGGTCTTTTGTTTACGGATAATGAGGATGTCTCTTACGGTGATGGAGGGGGCACACCTATTGCTGTCATGACAGTACAACGCATTGCACAATATGAAAGCAAAGGCGATGAATACATTGAATTCTATTTCGATGAAAAATTGCACTTCGCCTCTAACACCGTTAGCCGTGAAGGCGACGTGTTAACCATTGAGACCACTCATCAATTAGGTCACGCAAGAAAGGTGTTTACTTGCATACATCACTTAAGTACCACTCAAAGCATACCTAATTCAGTTTATGAGGCAGTGGGCTACGCAAGTAAAGATCTGCCTTTTTACCACCCGCATGCCATCGAATTCTTTTGCGCCTCCACTTTTTCATTGGCCAGCGAATGCTTCGACTATGTTGATTTTGCTGATGGTCAGTCATTTTACTTTGATGCTGAACGTGCATTAACCAATGATTTCTCCCAATCAGATTCGTGGGAGCACCTGATTGATGCGCTAGAGCAGATTGATGCGCCTTAACGCCTTAACGCCTTAACCACTCAAACAGAAAAAACTTCCTTTAAAAACTAGATAGAGAATAAGAAACATGACAACTGAACAAAAAACAATAAGCAATCATGGGCGCAACCAGAAAGGCACACATGAAGATATCTTTGGGCCTGATGCTGCTAACCTGCCCACATACGCTCAACCAGATTTCCTCTTTAACACTCGTTTGAACGAGGATGGATGTACGATCTCTTTCGTGATGAATACTTTTGAAAAAGTGTTCTTCCATTACCTAGACACGCCTGAATTTAAAGGTTTTGCGCAATGCAATGGCTGCAACGATTGCTCGCTATGCGAAGCTGGCATTAAGCTAGACCATCGTATTCTGACACCGGTGTACAACTTCATCGAAGGACGCATGGAAGTTCTGGCTATTCCACCAGCAACGAAGCCAACGTCTCTAGCTCCGCAGCTAAAACCTTTATTTAACAAGGGTGCCCTGATGATTAACATCACGAAACATGGCTACCAGTATGAAGTGACTTCATCTGATATCGTGGAAGGTTTGGGCATCGACGGCGATAAGGTCTTGGCATTTAAAAATGCCTACAACAATAACGAGTTTTCGCTAGCGGACATCTACGAAATAAAAAGCAACGAAGAGCTTGAAGAAATTTCGCAGATTAAGACACGCCTATTCCTGAAGCGTGGCCGCGCAGCCTAATGACTGGCGACAACCAACTGATTGACGAGGCAGAGGGCCTCGTTAACTTCAGACTTAAAGAAAGTGCTGAGGTTATTCTTCAGCACTGCCTAGAGCACCAGAACGTTGTCGTTAACTGGCAAGTCGGCGTCGGTAAGTCCTATAACATGGATCAAGTGATCGAAGCGGCCATTCGACAAGGACACTACGATCTTGTGATTGTCATGGCTCCTACCCGTAAGATCATCGATGAGCGTAAGTTCATCGTAAACCCTCCTAATGACATTGAAGTTATCAATATCCGCCCGCGTCCAGCCAACCTGTGCGGCGAAGAACGCAACAAAATATGGCAATCTTATGAAGCAAGGAATTTAAGTCACCTTGGAAAACGTCACTGCTGTGATTTGTGTCCTAAGCGCTCAGAGTGCTTCTGGCCTAGCCAATATGGGAAAGACCTGCAAGGTAAGCAGGTAGTGTTTGCAACCCAAACGCACCTTGAGCGCAACCCGTACTTCATTACTCATGTAAAACAGCAATCTAACGCTAGTAAAGTGCTGGTCATATTTGATGAAGCCAATGTCAGCCTAGCTAACTATAGCCGTACTATTACCGTAAGCTCTATTCGTCAGCTCATGGAAGCTACGAGTAAATCAGATGTATCAAGCAAGCGTAAATCAGTTATTAGTCACTATTTAAGCTGTCTACTAGATGCACCTAGTGAAGATTTACAAGATGCAAATGCTTGGCATTTTCCACGCTTAGATGCCAATGATATGACGAAGAGCTTAACCATTGGCGATGAAATCTTTGGCGATTCATTCCACAACATCATTTACGACTTACAAGCTTTTGGCTATTCCAGTGCTGAATCTCGCGAGAAATTACCGAACGGTGATATACGCTTTCCCGCATCTCCTTTTACCTCTACAAGTGATGTACTGCTCTACAGTGGTACCACCCACCTATCCATTTTGAAGATGCGGTTAGGTATTGATTTCTACTCACCTTACGACAATTACGAGTTTAAAGGTGAAGGGACGACTTGGTTGAATCTTGCTTCCGCTACGGGTGCTAGTTCTAATTTTATAAAAAATTCACCCCAGATCTTAGACGTATTCACGCAGCTAACAATACAACGCATACGTGAAGGTAAACGAGTTCTGCTCGTCTCTAAAAAGGATCACGTTGGCTACTGCGTGAAGGCTATGAACCAGATGTTAGTAGAACAAGGTGTAAACGATATCCGTGTAGTTCACGGTGAGCATTACGTCGAGAATCCCGATATAACAGTAGTACCTATCATCCACTATGGCGTGATTGGTATTAACCAGTTTGAAGGATTCGACTGTTGTTACTGCCTTAACAGCTACTACGTACCCGAAGATGTCTTGAGCGACTCGATACAGGATCTGAGAGCTGACAGTGAGCGCATCGACGTGGCAATTACATACTCGAAAAAGCCCCGTCGTCGCTATGGCGTCGTTGCTGATGACAAGCATCGATTTACTGATGTAGCCGAGGCAGTGAACCCGATGCTGCAAACTCTAGAAATGGGCTGTGTCGTTCAAGCTGTGGGACGTGTACGTCCATTCACTAAAACTCGTGAGGTCATAACGTATCAGAGTAATGACCCACTAGGTACGACATATGACATAGAGTTCTCTAACTTAGCTGAACTGCGCGAGCACTTCGGGCTTGCCACTAAGCGCACACGTAGCAGCAATTCTACGGCTGATAATGTTATGGCTCTGAGCGCTAAAAACCTAAAACAAGCTGAAATAGCAAAGCAGCTGGGTATCAGCGTGCGTACTGTCCGCCGCTATCAATCGAAAGCTGCCGTCTAACCCATTCACTTTGGGGCGATGATTAGCCCCTTCCGAGGACTATACTCATGGACTTACTTCCAGGAATTGAAAAGCACTTTGCCCCAGAAAAGCCAAGGAAGACATCTATCTCTGTGTTACCTAGAAACCCTAGCTATACCAGTGGGGAGACTACGCATATCAATACACAGCAGGGAGTGATTGACTTCATTGATCTAACGTTACAACTCCCTATCAGCCACATTGGTATTGATTGCAAATATAGTTACAGTACTGCTCATGTAACCTTACCCAATGGCTACGAAAAACATGATATTTCAGCGATTCATCCAACTAAGCTGTGCCTGTCACTTTGCACTAATGATACGACTTCTATAGAGCAGCATACATTCATCATTGACTTAGTATCAGATATTTACATCAGTCCACTACAAGCACTGTTTGACTTACCAGTAACCTTTGTTTCTTACGACGCTAACAAGCTGGTGCATTGCCTCTGGGCTTTAGAGCTTAATGAACCATTCCGTATCTGGGACATACTGATTGCAGAAAAGGCACGCCACCTCGGGCTGCATCAGTTCGAAAAATGCCAAGAGTTTGATGACCTAGCTGCCAAAATCGAGGCTAAAGATAGCTTTGTTATGGGCCGCCAGGATTTCTATAGTTTGAAAGCAACTCATTCCCGTTACTACCTAGAGTTCCCGTTGACTGAGCATACCGGAACGTTGTGCGAAGAAGTCGCTAAATTATACCTGTTACAAGTTCAGGCTGCTGTAATGCAGGGTATCCATGATCACCTGCTGGAAGTCGAAATGCCTTGGATTGTTACCAATGCAGCAATGGAACGAAATGGCGTCCTTGTGTCTCGTGAGCAATGCATGAAAGTTCTAAACGGGACAAAGGCTAGACTTGCTCAGTGGAAGTTCGAACTTGAAGTCTATGGCTTAGCAAACCCTAGCAGCACTGATGAGAAGATCACCTTCTTTAACACTCTGGGCTTGCTACATCACTTTAAAGAAGGCAACGACTATAGCTTCGACCGTGAAATGCTAAGTGCTAACTACGACTTACATCCCGCCATCAAGTTGTTAGCAAAATACTCGAATATGGTTTCAATTTCTAAAGATGTAATATTAGAGCGAGGAATAATTGGCTCTGATGACCGCGTTCATCCAGTACACAAGCACCTAGATACCGTAACAGGCCGACAAGCAACAATGGCCCCTAACCTCCTAGGGTTACCTGCAGTTCTTCGCCCCATCGTTGTTGCACCTGAGGGATATGGTATTGGTGAGGTTGATCTTGCCCAGATTGAGGTGGCGATAACGGCTGCTGTGTATAACGATAAAGACTTAATAAAGAAGTACAATGCAGGAGATTTATACACAGCATTAGCTCAAGAGTTCTATTTAGATGAGCTACCGATAGAGTTCCAATCCTGTACGCCTGATATATTCAAAGAACACCACAGCGATAAGCGTAACGTGATGAAAGAGTGTACTTTAGGGCTTATTTATGGAATCACAGCCTACGGCTTATCTAAAAAACTCAAAGTTAACGAGGTTAAAGCCCAGCAGTTAATGGATAAGTTTCTCAATATGTTTCCTACCCTTGGTAAGTCTATGGATTTAGCACCACAATATGGTTTTATTCGTGGCTATGTGAATACAGCAACGGGTCTACAACGATTACGTCCCCAAGATACTGAACGTAACCGCAAAGAAAAGAATTGGATGGTCAACATGCCAGTGCAAGGCACTGCTGCCGCCTTGTTTAAAATCACGGGTAATCGTCTACATCAATTATATAAGCGCCATAATGCTAAGTTGATTGTCGCATTACATGATGCTTTTGTGTTTGAAGCTCCAACAGAAGAATTAAAGGAAGTTGCGAGCCTGACGTCTCAGGTAATGATTCAGGTCATTCAGGAGCGCTACCCTCAACTAAACATCCGAACAGACATCAATACTTTACAACCTAGATGTTGGAACAAAGATGGAAATATAAACACCATTGAAGAGTGGTTGAACAAGTGAACAGCTAGTTTATTTTTGCCCCATTCCTTCTCAGCGTGAAAGTTTACTGACAACTTGTGACTTAAGATTTGCCTTACCTGCTGCTATCCGGGAAAAGTGTCGAAGTAACCTTTTTTAATAATTATGCGTCATTTTGCAGTCTTATACCCAACATCACTCATTAACCTATTGATTGTTAATTGAATTGCGCTTGGAAAGGCTGCATGATAGGAGTATGAAAGGTAGCTAAAAGCCGTCTAAAAAGCGTTATGTGAATGCGGTAAGTTATGACTATCTAACTTTTCTAATAAATAAAGTACCTATAACTCATAGAAAATGAATAAAATTAAATACTTATATCGTGGTGCAAACGTTGATTTTTATCAGAAGTTCGATGGGAAACTGATACCTAAAAAGCCGAATGAAACTTTTTGTGATGCTGTTTATATGGGGGCACCACATGCCTATATGGGATCTGAAGTTACGATGGGGGAATCGACGATTAATACAGCGATACTCCATCAACTTGAACAAAAAGGGCATCCGACATCTGGTTTGTCATTTACTCCTCATTTTGAACGAGCCAAGTTCTATGCAACTAGAGGGGGTGAGTGTCGTGGTTACGTGTATAAAATAGATGTGAGCAAACTGGAACAGTTTGATGTGTCAATTATATCGGTTAATGAGAATATAGTGTCACCAGCAATTCCAGAGGATGATGAGCATATACTTATTGCTAAAGATTTTGGTGAAATCCCAGCAAGGTTAGTCACTGAGCTGATTAGTGTGTAGGAAAATTCACACACAAAGCATTTGAGAGTGACTCCCAACGCTTGGCATTTTTCATTCCATCGTTGGGTTTAGTGTTTACGGTGGTACAGTTAAGGTTCGTGGTAGCGTTTCTCACCTTAATGCGGCTATGTGTTCGGAGGGAAAGTGAAAGAATTCGAGACAATTATTAAGTCAATAAATATGACCCCTTTGCGAGACGAAAGCTTAGAGCATAGTTGGTCATATGAGAGCAATGTAGCTGAAGTAAATCAGATGTTATCGTACAACTGCCCTGATTCTATATTTAGTGAGATGTTTAAAGTTCAGCTATCGCAGTTGCTTTATCAGCGATATGTTGTCATTGAAAATGAGCCTATATCAGTTCCTATAAGTTCATTGCTACAAACACTTAGATGTGTGGAAAAAGGAACAAAGGTGCGAGGAAAACTTAATAGTATTTCTGATAAAGTCGGATTTGAAGTTCAACATGTACACTTTGGTGAATCATCGTTTATTACTGAAAATTGGTTAAATCACGCTCGTAAAACTAAGCTGGGTAAACAACCACTCAATATTGACAGTATGTACGAATCTCTAATCGAGAGTCGGTCAAAGCCTAAAAAAACGGGTGAATGGTTGGTTTATAGTTTTCAGCATGGGGTCATCAAATTTTGGTGTCTGTGGCTACATGAAGCTGGAGATGACAAATTAGTTGAAACTATCAGACAACACATATAACAAGTGTTTAAGGTTTCAAGATACCTTTTCTAATCTAATTGGAGCGATTTAGTTCATTAAGTCTAAATCGCTTCTGCCCAAAATCGTCACAATCTGAAGTTTAACACGTGGCATTTTCTAGCTCAAAAATCCCTCAAAATGAGACAGAGCAGAATTAAACGTGATTTCAACTTCCACAATTAGACTTACTTTTCCTTATACCTAGCACTTTAACTTTGTGGCCAAATTGTCACATTGACTACAGATTACCTAATCGTTAATTGTTGTTGATAATAAATGACCCGTAGAGATACTTCATCACCATACGGGTCATTTAACTTAGCTCACAGGTTGTAGTGAACTGTCGCTATCATTTATTAATGCTCCCAACTTTTTAAAGAGCTGACTTTCCTCATAATGTTGGTTCTCATAAAAGGCATTCTTTAATTCAAGTAAGGATGCTTCATTTTGGTTCTGCAAATTCCAGCCGTCAGAGCCGAACGACTGACCCAGCAACCAATCAATAACCACTTTTTTGTTGTCTGATAATGCATGGTGAAGTAGGTCTACAGCTTCTTTCGTTATATTAGCATCTAGTAATTTTGGTAAGGTGAACCGTTCACCGAAATAAGTAATGGCTCTGTATTGCCAATCCTTTGGCGTGGTTGACTTAAGTAAACTAGAACTAAGTAAGCGTGCTAGACCGGACTTTTTATGACCGCTGATAAAGTTAGACAATAGTCTGATGAATTCTATATCAAAGTTATCGTCACATTCCATTACGCCTTTTAAACAGGAATATGTCGGGTCCTGATTTTTCAAAACATATTTTTGTTTCACCATATCTTGTAGTACAAGCGTCGCAACGGTACTAGGCGATCGAATACTTCTCTCCAACCAATCAGAATCACTTAATCCGTCTTCAAAATGTTTATAGAGTTTTTCGATAAACCCATCAGGTCTGAATTCCAAAATGTCATTGACTAACACATCGTCCCAACTTTCGGTTTTTTTTGAATAACTGCTCCAGTCATCCAACCAATGTATTATTTGCTTCGTAGGTGGATGATTAAGGTTCTCTTTTAGGAATACATAACCTCCATTTACGAATTCAGCAATGTTGAGTTCGTGAATACGCTTTTTATCGAGTAGTTCACCTAGATTAGTTATAAGGTGTTCTGTCATTGAACTGTGTTGACTCCAGGCCATCAGATTTTTAACTGAACAAAATACGAGATAATCGGTTAAGTATGTGGTGAAGCTAGGGATTGCACTTAGTTCTTTAGCTAGCCAAACGACCACTTGCTGATTTTGACGCTGGTTCGATTGTGGCCCGACTTGAACAGTGATATTAGTCGTCAGCGTACTATAACTTTTAATGATAGCTGCTGCGGTAAGGGCCAGATATTGTGCTTGGTCAGTTTCGTTTTCCCAACTATTTTCCCGAGTGTTTTTTCCATAATAATTAATAAGCTTCAAGGCAAAAGGTTCTGAACTTGGATCATGCCATTCATCTGTAAAAGGGGCTAAGCTCATGCAAATATCAATATCTTGAGTGGTAATGTCTAATCCGGAGATGAAATCTTGTCTCGTTAACTTGCTTAACTTACCAATCTTTAGGGTTGGTCTTATCATATCCAAAAGCGAATAATCATCGTTTAGTGCCATGTGACGACGGCAGGCTAATTTCACAACAGATGAAGAATCCATATCGGATAATAGCTCCTCCATATTCCATTTCGTGAGCTTCTTTTTAGCCGAATACAATGCTAGAACAAAGAATTCAGGCGTTAGGTTATCGATAAATCCTGGCGTGTTGCCAGTAACTTCAAAATACGAATAGCATTGTTCAATGTGAGAAACCAACTCTTGCTCTGAAGATAAGAAGTCGGTCTGCTTAGATTTATCTAGTAGAGGAGGCAACTGAGAAAACAAATGCTCTATCGAGGACTCCCAAGTATTTTGTAACGCTTTAATAGCGAAATACTCGATGCCTACATTCGCTTTTTGAAGAGTCAGATAACTATCAACCAGCTCCCCATCAAACTCATCCTTGTTATGTAGGTTCGTTACTATCTCATGGTTAATTGACGGAAGAATCTTCTCCAATAGAGCTAAACCACTATTTTCATTTGCCAGTTTCGCTGCAATCTTAATTAGGTCGGTAGGATCAGATTGTTCTATTTGTTTATTCACAAATAGATTAAACCCGAGCAGTGGTTCCAATTCAACTAAACGCTTTGTATCATGCGCAGAAAATGCAGATCTGATTGGCTCGGAGATCAACTCACTTTCAGCAATATCAAATGTTGTTTGGAAGTGTAAGGCGGCTAGACGTTTAGCCCAAAGTTCTTCACGACCGACATACTTAAGTAAAATCCTATGACTCGAAGTGACTTCATCATAATATTTACGGTCACTAATGTTAGGTTTGCTTACCAGTTCCTCTAAACTTATACCGTTATCTTTGTGACCCATTAAGTAAACAGCACATGATATGCCATCAAGATCAGAGTTAAGTTCTGGACATGAATCCACCTTTGTCGCGATACGGTTTATAAGGCTCTTGAGATATCGTGGTGTTATCTTACTACGCCATACATCAATAAGCTCTTTAACACCTTCGCAGCCGGTCATATCAGGCAGGGTTTCGTTCCAATATATCTCAAACTGATCACGCCAGCCCGTCGACACAATTGGGGGGGCTGTAAATGGGATGGGGATTCGCTTAGAAATATACTCCTTTCCGGCATTTAAATCTTCACCATCTAATGCTTTTGCTAAGTGCTCTTCTGAATAAGGTAAGAGCACTCGAAACTTAGGATTCCCGAAAGACGCTAGAATTTCGATATCACTCCATAATTCTCGGGCAATATCAGGTGTGACTCGATCAATGTTATCAATGACTAAAATCAGAGTTTCATTTTCCGGAATAAGTGCAGTGAAAGTGTCGAATGCCTCTTTAAGTTCCATTGCTCCAACGTCTCGAGTAATGTCGATTGTTTCACTAATGGTATCTTTGCTATTACGTTTTACAAGATCACCTAAAGAAACATCGCTTTTCAAGAGTTTTAAAATTCCGTAAGCGATTGCAGGGCTTAAAGTGAGTAGAATAGACACGATCCCAGCTAATGAATCAGGGGCCCCAATTGATGATGAGACTTCGCCCACTGACTTATCCGAATTAATCCTGCCCAATTCAGAAAGAATATAGGTTATAGCTGGTTTTACTTGGAACGCCGACACACCAAGAGAGAACATGAAAGATATAGCAAGCAACGAAATATGACTGTTGGTATCCTTAGTGTATTGCAACCGTTTTCCAAGGGCGACCTCGACAGCCTGTGTCAATTTACGCTTACTTGTACTGTTACTACCGACCATAATGGAGAGTTCGGTCTCAATGGTTTTAATTAAAGCTGGTTTTAAATTTGAGTGATAACGATCGGCATCAAATGTCACCATGTGACAATTGTGAGCTTCAATGGTTTCTCTGACCATTTCGATTACGGTCGATTTACCTGCGCCTAGGCTTCCTTCCACGCCGATAATGTGTTGTGAAGAATCGTTCAATATGACGTTAGAAATTGCCTTAGCAACGGTAAAATGACCTTTACCTACAAATGAATCAACCTTTTCTGGCTTCTCACTTTGATATTGACGAACATTACCCATTCTGCAAGCTCCAACTCGTATGATGAAACCAATATCATACCAGACTTTTCATTGACTTAGCTCGCATTTACCCATGCTACAGGTAGGGGCTAAACAATAGTGCATAAAGATATGCTCGCCACGAACTAAATTGGACACTTAACGAAACGAGTTCTGATAATAAAAGTTATCCGCTTTTATCTAATTTAAGTGACTACTCTAAGAAGGTTTGTCCAAAAACAAATTCAGCATCCATAAGCACAAATAAAAGCGGACTCGAAACCTTTAAATATATTACTTTAGGCTCGGTGTCCGCTTTTGACATACGTAGAGACAACATCTCGATGCAACACCTGTGGTTTTTTATCTCTCGCCAACCTTGTGGAACCAACGTTTGATATAAGTCTTGAATTGCTTGCGACCAAAGGAATCGTAACCGCCTTTCTTGGCTAAATCATTGCGGAAGCAAGACCGCACGTAGTTACGTAGATAAGCGCTGCCTTTCATCGGACCATACCTTTCCTCGTATTGATAAATACTGTCTTCCAGCACAGCCAAATATGCACTCATATTGCCGTTCTTAAGTTCACTTGTGTTGTGTTCGATAATATTACTGAAGTTTTCCATGACCTTATCCTTAATGATTAATTAAAAGTAATTCCTGTACAGCGAAGTGCTATCTAACAGGGTTATTACTTTGTTAAGAGTTACGGACAAAACTTGAAATACCGTAAGAGGCTTTTAGTTACCTCCGCAGTCTGCACTACTTGACCATATGGTTTGTTCTTGTCGATATAAAAAAACAGAAACATGCGTCCCTGCTTTATTGATTAACTAGTCCTCCAGTACCTCATCAATCAAAATTCCTGCTGAAAATCCGCAGATTGTCCCAATTAACATTCCATATGGCCCACCAAATCGAAGGCCTATAGCACCACCAAGCTGAGCAGCTTTAAATCCTAATTCCTTCCTACTTTTAGATAGAGTCTCTGATCCTTTTTGTGGTTCAGAATAGTTGTCTTTATCCACGTACTTACTCCTTTTCTGTAGATACGAAAAGGGCCATGCTCAATGAAGAACATGACCCTTTAGAGTTTTGTTAATGCAGCTTTAGTGAGAGTGACCACACACCTGACAGCTACCATCATCATATGCACGTTCACCACATGCAGGACAGGTTGTAACGAGTATTGTTATGGATTTAATCGCCATGTAAAGGCTCCTTCTTGTTGGTTTATTAGGTGTTGCGGAGCTCATTGATGTCTCAGCCTAGAGAGTTCCAATTTCGAAACTGAGATATCGAGATCCAAGCTCCGCAACAAAACTTATTGTGCTTTACCTTTCGGGGTATCTGAGGTGCATTGAGTTACATCAGTGACATGACCATTCATTGTTCCGCAGACATCGGCTTTCCATTGCACGATGACACCGTAAGATGATGTGTTCTGAATACCTGCTTTACCATTCCATTGAGGCTCTAGCAGCTCTTTCATTTTCGAGATATCGCCCGGATTACCACCGAACGTACCACCTGCGAATACCGAAGATACGAATAACGAAGTTAGACCTAGCAGGATGATTGATTTTTTCATGGTTGTTTTTCCTTAAATACGTAATGACGCCACCGATAAAGACGGCGTTAACGTGATTGATGATTAGTTTAAAGAGGGTGAACGACAGGGTGTGTCGCTCAGATGTAGAAATATTGAAATGATTGATGAATGCCTTGTAAGGCATACCTAGAGGTAGCTAATGAAAGCTATAGCAACATCAGTAACCTTATGAAAATTCGCTAGAAATAATCAGGTTCTTTCTCAGTGCGACACCACCTGACGAGCGACCTATCTACAATGCATAGAATGAAAGAGCATGACAAACTAGCGAAACGACTTGGCATCATCCTGACCCGTTTGAATACAGGTGAGAAGTTGCATCTGGACGATTTAAGTCGTGAATTTGGGGTAGCGAGAAGGACGTTAAATCGTGACTTCAATGAACGGTTGAACTACCTACCTATACAACGTGATGGTGCTTGCTACTCGTTAGACCCTAAGTTCTTAGGCAGACAGACCAATAATGAGCTATCTCTCCTGCTGTTAAACATGGGGTTCGATACTTTGTTTTCGGGTAAGCACTATCTAAGCAATGGCGTATTGAACAACAAAACCACACCACCCTTTCTCTTCAAGAACCCAAAAGTCGAGGACATCAGTGAATGTGCTTCAGTGTTCGAGAAACTTATCGAATCGATACAGCGACGAAACGTGATCAGCTTTAGCCATGAAGGGAAAACCTACGATGAGTTCCACAGCTACAAACTGTTGAATGAACGTGGATTGTGGTTCATTGTCGGGACACAGAGAAACCGCCTAGAGTCTCTCAGAGTGGCTAAGATTCGTGAGCTAGTGCGTTACGAGGACAAATATTCTCCTGACCCTAGCGTTGAGCAGAAGCTAACTGGTTGTGAATATGAAGAACCTTTACTCAATCCCATTGAAGTGGTTATACAGATGAGCGCTAAAGGCGTAGAAGCCTTCTTAAATGAAGGTAACGCTGATGACTTCCAAGTATTGAAAGACCTGGATTCAGGGGATGTGTTCATTAGTCACCAAACCAAGAACATTCCAGAATTATTACGCCAACTTAAAACGTGGCTACCTCATGCAGAGGTGCTCTCACCTGATTGGATACGTTACTTGTTGAAGCAAGAGCTCCAAGCGTATTTAGATTCAACCCAGTAGAAGGCACTAAGCTAATTGAAGTACGTTGTTGGGCTTGTTGATGGTTCGTTGAGATGAAATGCAACCACCAAAACATAATGTCGTTTCGGTTCTCTGTTGTAGTCACTCCATATCATAAAGAAACAACTATGCAGCGGTTTTTAAGCTTTCGATGTTAGATATGGGAACTGGGGTGTTTTACCAAACTTAGAATCGATACTAACTAAGGGAAGACTCGAAACGATGCTGTTTTTCACCGAACGTAACTAAACTAATCAATAACAGCCAGTCAGCTGGTTGAATATATAGGGGAATATTTAAGAACTGTAAGACAGAGATAGCTTCATACAAGTCATTCTCTCGGTATTTCCCATAGAATTGCAGACCTTAACTGTTCCCATTGCTTCTACATAGCAATGGGAGCAGTTAACCACCTATCAACCAAGTAAACTCGTTAAAATTAGCTCTCCCTCACTTGATGCTTTCAACTTGATTCGTTAGTGATGGACTAATCCACCGTAACTTTTATCTCATCAAAGCAATCCATTCCGATGTAGCTTAGAAAGTTGGATTCCCACATCGAATAGAACTCCATTACCTCACTACTTGTTATTGATAATTCCGGAACATAGGAAAAACTCGCTGTCCCGCATCCGAAGTTGAAATCCACCTCTTTAACCAGTTCGGGATATGGACCACCGCAATACGCAAAGTCAGTGATGTAATCAAATACCCATTGGTCATAGAGTCGAACAAGCCTGATTTCAACAGGATGAAAACCGCCGTCCTCAGAGGTGTAGCTTTTATCTCGGAAGCTAATCACGACCGATTGGATCATAGGTGTCCATTTGCCTGATTCGCTAATCACTCGGTTTAAAGTATCTTGAAGATCCACGCTTACTGGCAGCAGCAAGCGCTCAACGTCAAAAGTTAAGTTCATAATAAATTCTCTTTTAGTTTGTTAGGGATGCACTCTTGGGTAGTGTGCGGTATGAAAGTTCGGAAGTGGCTTGGTTCGAGGTGAGTATTCTGATCTCGTCATTAACTCTTCCACTGATAACTCAAGAAATTTGAAATCCGTCGAGTAGTAATATTAGTGATGACCGTATTACTCATCGTCCGTTGACGGTAATCACCTGATGAAGTAAACAGATTACAACTCATCGGCTTAGCAAATTTCTTCTGTCGTCTTACTGTCTGGTAGGGTTATTTTTTCTTAGATGTGGTTTGAGATTTGGCGAGTGCCAGTAATGCACTTTTCTTATCTTCGAAGTCTGTTGAAAGTACATGTAAGTAGCGTGATGAATCCGTTTTTGATGCTAAACCTAAGTCCCTAATTATCACGGAACAGAACGAATGGTTGTTTGCTGAACCTCCATTAAACAACTGCTTGTACAGCTGACTTTTCCATGGTTTATCTTTCTGCGCTTCTATAAGTGAAAGCATGGTATTTACGGATAGCCACTCTTTTGAATGAAGTCCTGCGCCACCTTCCTGCCCTGTGATCCTGAAGTAGAGTTGCTTTTCTTCATTATGCAACGCCACTTCGTACAAGACCTTGCCACTCCCTGCTAGTTTCGGCGCTGCACCTGTTAATACGATTTGTTCGAAATGATTAATCTCTTGGTGCTGCTCATCTTGAGTGCCAGCATTAGGGAAGTCTGGGTCTACTTTGCGTTGGTTCATAGATATTCTCCTGTCGGTGATAATGTGAAATATTGCTGCGTGAGTGACTACTCGCCATCAACCTGAGTCAATAGCGTCTGAATTGGATGGAGCTGGTTACTGGTATATCCGGCTAGGTAACAGCCTGAGCCTTGGTCGTTAAGTACACCTAACGCTATGACCATAGAGCCGATAAGCAGCACGTACTCTGGGTGATTAGTGACGAAATCAATCATAAGCTTGGTTTGTTCATCCATATGATCGAGGTCTTGATTGGTATCGCTCTCATCGAACAAAATCAGAGTGATGCCTATTTCGTCCCAACTTTTCTCCAAATCATTCAAATCTCCATCTGTCACTTCAGCTAAATGACCAATTAGATTTTCCTTATCAGAGTTCGCCATTTTCAATGCCATTAACTCCGTAAAAGTTTTTATTACCTGCATGTATTTCCCCTTATTCCAGATACGAAAAAAGCCCCTACTAGCTAGAGCCAGTAGGGGCAGATATGTAATTTTTATATATGTTTGATTTTAAGGTTAAAACTATCTAACTGATGCGGTGTGCCAGTCTTGGTGCCTGTTCTTTCAATACCGAAGACAAAGTGTCCGAGCTATTGAGCAGCTTTTCCTTAGAATGCTTAACATACCTCTGCGTACTACTTAAATCCTTGTGGTTCATTAAACGCTGTACAGTCAGCACATCGACATTATTCTCGATTAAATTTGTCGCAAAGCTATGACGGGCAACATGAAAACAAACCTCTTTCGGATTCTTAATCCCTGCCCTCTCCTTAATTCGAGTAAAAGCATTTCTAGGCTGTGAGATATGGCTTCTCTCCTTTCGACCAAAGAAGACATATGGATTACCTTTTTGTCTCATGTTCAATAGCTCCCGGAATAACTCAACCATGAAGGGGGTTAATGGCACCGTCATACTTGTGCCATTCTTGGTGCTTTCTACAAACATGGTTTTATCAATCAGGCTGATACTCCGCCACTTAACCGTACGCAATTCGGTATCTCTGCATCCTGTAAGGAAAAGTAGAGAAATGAAATTACCCGTTACCCTGCAATAGTAATCTCGTGATGTACGTATCACTGCTGCTGTTTCTTCCATGGTTAAGTAGCGAGTTCTCATGTTATCTGGATTGATAAGCGAAACCTTATCGCCGATATAGGGTATGTCTAAAAGGCGGTATGCTTCCTTTAGGATGGTTTTCATCAAGGCAATAGTACGATCGACCGTGGCTGCTGCGTACTTCTTACCGGGGCGATACTCCGTAGCTAATAGCTTTGCTTGAACTTGATGAAGATGGACGCCAGTAATTTTATCGATAGGCTTCGTATGTAAGTGCTTCCAGTGCTCAAACCTCGCAATATCATCACGCCACGTTTTCTTACCTTTGCTTTTCTTAGAAACAATAAAGGTATCGTGAAAGAAGTCGTACAAGGTCGGTACTTGAGTTTCGACTTGCTTATCTCTTTCAAGTTTCGGGTCAATACCATCGGCGATTTGTACCTTTAACTTACGCGCTTTGTTGCGAACCGTAGGTAAGTCAATATCTGGCCATTGACCGAGTGCAATGCTGGATTTATTTTTTGAGATTGGCGATATAAACCGTAGTAGGAAGCGCTTCTTACCAGATTTACCAATAAGCAATTTCAAGCCCTGCACTTCGGTATCAGAGACTTCATTGTTGGTGGATTTAGACCGTCTATCGTGGGGTGGAATGTTGTTAAGTTTAGTTGGGGTAAATTTGAATAGTTTACTCATGTGAATACCTCAGTGGTTAACCGAAATATTCATATATATTTTCAAGTTATGCAGGTGCGGAAGACTTTAGTTTGAGGTTGTGACTCGTTTTTGCCCCATTGTTTGTTTCGTCAAAAACCTAAGCTTATAGCAAGCTGAATTTTGACCAAATCTAACTAATCTGACACCTACGCTCGCAAAGTATGAAAAACAGGCCTCATTTCCATTTCCCTGTACCCACTCTATTGTCCGGCAACTTGTCTTTCAATTTATATATCAAAAATTCCTCTAAGGCTGAAGCTTCAAAAAATAGTTCATGAGGCACCGCCCAAGTAACAACTCCTGTTGGCGGTTTACTCCAGACATGGCTGGTATTTGGTACTGCTGATTTTCGGTCTTTACTATATTTAAAATAGCTACTTAATCTATATCCTAAAATTTGAAGAGATGCTTTACCTATGTAGAGAACTTCATCACCTGAGAGTATTGCATATACACCAGGATAATCATTATTCGGCCAAGTTTGTGGCCAACAATATTCATTGTTATTGGTTGTACTTTGATCTGGAGATAGTTTGTACACCCTACTTTTACGGATTTTAGAGAACTCTTCTCTACGGTATTTTTCGGTAAACTCAGCAATTATCACTTCGATTTCGTGTAACGTTGCCATAAATAACCCTTCTGTATTTTTGAGTGAGGAATAGATGTTTTCTGATTTAATATTCAATCCAACTGATATCTATGTTGTCTTGTACTGGATATAAGATTTTTACTCGACAGTCTTTTAGGTTTAAAGTTTTAACTAAGTATTCGAACGAATCGATGCCTACATTAACACCGATAGTTATAGTGACCAATTCCATGTTAATGGTTTTAATCTTCTTATAGACAAGGGGTTGAAGTCGGTTGAGGCTCTTGTTGGAAATTTTTATCCGGCCAGCCGAGGTCGCCTTTCTGACGTCATTGCATCGCTCAAGGTTATCGAACTCTATCATTCCCTCCCAGTCTCGTATTGAAAGTTTTGACTTGTAATAGCGAAGTAGTTTAGGTGATGTGTGCTGTTTAAATTTCATATGACCTCCGTGAGTGGTTGTCATATAGAGGGTGAGATCCCATTATGGGGGGTGGGGAGAGTAAACATATTTGATAAAACATCGATTTGTCCAGAAACGTGCTAAACCACCTGAAGGCATTACCATCCGGTACATTTTAAGTTAAGCAGCTCTCCAACTAACATGGGGCTCCTCAGCTTTTCTTTGTGTTTTCAAGTTGCACAGGAGTGGGAGTTATTAGATAGAGACTTGTGGTTAGTTTTGTCCTCACAACTGGTTTATTCAAAAACCACCGTTCTTAATTAGTTGGTTTTTGGTTGTAAAGCAGCATGAAAGTATCTAAAACCGAAGCTAAGATCACTTAATAGGGTCTGAGGGCTATTTTTGATAGCTAACCTTCCTAATTGAATAATGAATACATATTTTAGAGTTTAAACGTCATTTAATGACGAAAGTTAGATTTTGTACTAACCTATTGTGAATGAATAATAAATTGTGCTTTGTTAGAGGAGGCAACCCTACAGAATGGAATTAGATGATGATCAGGTTATGTATCTCTTTGAACAATATTTAAAATGTACTCCAGAGCAAAAACAGATCTTATCTGAAGAGATTTTCAAAGTATTCTTGGAGAAATCTCGAACTAATGATGATCAGCACCCACAATACTGGAAACCTCCTAGCTAGTTGAACATAAGTTACATTGTGTAAGTAGTCGAGTTACCTTAACTGCACTTCAACTATCAGGGAAGGAACCTCAGTTGTCCTTTGCCATACGACAGTAGCATGACAGTACTCTTTCGGTTTTTCTGTCTTGAACATCTAGCCATCAAGCCTTGAAGATATTCCAAATTGAAAACACAGTAACGCTTTTCGGTTTGCTGCTTTGACCGTAGTGACTAGTAAAACTTAGGTTCTGGTTTTGCTGTTCTATGTTGAAGTTGGACAGGAAGTTGGCAGTAAAAGAAAAATAAACAAAATTAAGAAGGGTTATTTTGAAGTGTGATGGAGGTTGTATTTTCACATATTCTGAACATAGAAAAGCCCCGATAAAAATCGAGGCTTTTCATAAAAATTCTTTATAAATCAGTAACTTAGGAATTTTTGAATCCGTCGTGTATACCAATTTCACCATACCGGCATTATCTTGGGGCATTGCCCTTTCGATGTCTGGCATTATACGTATGCGAACTGATGTGGCAAGTATAAAAACTTGAATTCATGTGTGTTTGCCGATAATTTCGCCACTAAGTCATAAGCTGTGCGTTATGTCTCTTTTCACGCTAAGCCTTAAACTATATTCTGACGCCTCAATTTTTGAAGAAGTAATAACACAATGACATCAACAAACACTCTGCCACCAGCAGGAGTAATGCGCCGATTTGGTGCTTTGTTCTATGACGCCCTTATTGTAATCGCTATTGAAATGTTGGCAGCTGGCGTTATTGTCGCTCTGCTGCACGCTCTAATGGCTCTTGGTATTTTTAACCATAGCGGATATGCAGATGTTAGTGACTTCTTAACAAACCATCCGATTTGGAGCCCAGCGTATACTTTTTACTTAGTGGTCGTTTGGGTTTACTTCTTTGTGTTCTTCTGGACAAGAGCAGGACAAACTCTGGGAATGAGAGCCTGGAAGCTACGCGTTCAAAACAAAGACGGTTCAGCTATTACAGTAACTCAGGCGATGATTCGTTTGGGTACTTCAGGTTTTGGATTGGCAAACCTATGTGTTCCATTCGATCCAAAAAAGCGTGGCTTTCACGATATCTGGGCAAAGACCGAAGTCGTTGTGTTACCACAAGCACGATAGCGTGATTTAAGTTAGCTCTAATCAAGATCAAAAAAGGAAGGCGTTATACCTTCCTTTTTTCTATTTACAGTTTCCGCCTCAAGAGCATGACTGCTATTCCGAGGAATACCACACTCGGAGCTAGCGCACCAAAAGCGGGGGGAATTTGATAAACCAAACTCACTGGACCAAAAAACTCACTGGATATGTAGAAAGTAAAACCTGCGATAACACCAGAAAGAATCCTAGCACCCATGGTCACACTACGTAGAGGGCCAAAGATAAACGATAATGCCATCAGCATCATGACCGCTATCGAGATAGGCTGAGTTATCTTTCGCCATAACGCCAGTTCATAGCGTGATGCATCTTGTTCTGAAGCTTTGAGATAAGAAACATAATCATACAATCCACTTAATGAAAGCTCTTCTGGTTTAACCGTTACTATCGCGAGCTTATCCGGTGCTAATGATGTCTTCCAAGAATAAGTTGGCAGGCTTTCTTTAGTAATTTGAAGTTCGTTTTCAAAAGACGTGATCTCTACATTTTTCATCGTCCACACGTTATCTCCAACGTAATCAACTTCGTCAGAGTAAATAGCGGTCTTTAGAGCTTTATTCTCATCAAAGCGCCACATGTTCATTCCATATAGCTTCTCATCATCAATTTTGACAATGAAGATAAAATCATTGGCATCGCGAGCCCATACACCACTTTGAGTCGAGATAATATTACCACCAGCAATTGATATGGTTCTTAAGTCACGAGCCATTTTCTGTGCTTGAGGTGCGCCCCACTGACCAAGCAATGTCACAACGATCATCAGTGGGATTGCGGTTTTGAGTACCGATAGGCCGATATCTAACTTAGAGAAACCCGCAGCCTGCATTACAACGAGTTCAGAACTTGCAGCAAGCATACCAAGCCCGATCAATGCGCCAAGCAAAGCGGCCATTGGAAAGAACATTTCAATATCACGTGGGATACTCAACAAAACGAAATACAGCGCTTGTAATAGATCGTATGTACCGCGACCAACCTTTCTAAGTTGCTCTACGTACTTGATGATCCCAGAGAGGCCAACAAACGTCACCAATACCAATGACGTCGTTGCGATGATGGTTCTGCCTATATATAAATCGAGAATTTTAAACACGGCTTAAGCCAACCTCTTATTCTTGAATTTTTCTTTCAAACGCCTTACTGGCACACTATCCATAAAGTTTGCACCAATCGCGACAAGTAACAACAACGCATTTATTGGCCACATGCCGACTACCGCGGGAATACTCCCTTCTTCAATCGAAGATTTGGTTGCACTGATTGCTAAGAAGTAAGTTAGATAAATCAGTATAGCTGGGCCGATTTTGGCGAAACGACCTTGTCTAGGGTTTACTGCAGACAGTGGCACAACAAGCATGGTCAACAATGGAATACAAAGCACCAATGAAATTCGCCACTGCAATTCTGCTTTCGCACTGTTTTCTGGATTACCAATCAGATCGAGCGTAGGAATGGCTTCCCAGTCACGGCCTTTCTTCTCAACTTCACGTTGGCCAATCAGGCCTTCGTACTCTTCAAAGTGTGTCACCATATAATCAAGACGAGTTGGAACACCTTCATGACGGGTACCATCGTACATCACAATCACTTGTCGACCATCGCTAAGCTCTTTTACGTCTCCGGATTTAGAGAACATTACACTAGGTAACACTGAATCACGTGGGCGCATTTGAGCTACAAACACATTTTCTAACTTATTACCGTCGATGTCATCGATGAAAACGACTGAAGAACCATCAGGAGTGCCTTCAAACTTACCTTTTGGCAGTAAATCCACACTGTTCTCTGCAGCCACTTCTTCATACATTTGCTCAACTTTATCTTGCGACCAAGGAGACAGCCAAAATGAGTTAAAAGCAGCAACAGATGCTGTGATTAAGGCCAAGTAAAGTGCAGATTGAATAAGGAATTTATTACCAATACCAGTCGCGTTCATTACGACTATTTCACTTTCAGCGTAAAGGCGACCAAAAGTAAGTAAAATACCAATATAGATACTGAGTGGAAGCATCAATAAGCCCATCGCGGGCATATTTAAGCCAACAATCGACAATATGAGGCTCGCTGGGATATCACCATCAGAGGCGTCCGCTAAAACACTGATGAATTTTTGGCTGAGAAACACGAGAAAGAGAACAAAAAAGATCGCAAATTGGCTCTTGATTGTCTCGCGGATCAAATATCTAACAATAATCACGCTCAAATTACCTATACAAAACTTGTTTTTTTTGATTGAATCACTATAATTTCCCGTTGAACCTTTTATTTTTTTAAATTTTTAGCTAAGTGTTAGCGTTCTTCTTTAAGGTTAGTTCCATTATAGGATCCAACAAGTAAGAACCCATTATCTAACATTTAGTTCGATTTGTCTTCAGGATGTAGGAGTACGCATGGAGTTCAGTGTAAAAAGTGGCAGCCCAGAGAAACAACGCAGCGCATGTATCGTTGTCGGTGTATTCGAACCGCGCCGCCTTTCTCCAGTCGCCGAGCAATTAGATAAGATTAGCGATGGCTATATTAGTTCACTGCTTCGTCGCGGTGATCTAGAGGGTAAACCTGGCCAGATGCTACTACTGCATCAAGTACCTGGTGTACTTTCAGAACGTGTTCTACTGGTAGGCTGTGGTAAAGAGCGTGAGCTAGGCGAACGTCAATACAAAGAAATCATCCAAAAAACCATCAGCACACTAAACGAAACAGGTTCTATGGAAGCAGTATGTTTCCTTACAGAACTTCACGTTAAAGGTCGCGACACTTACTGGAAAGTTCGTCAAGCTGTAGAAGCAACTAAAGATGGCCTTTACACGTTTGACCAATTCAAGAGTAATAAGCCAGAGACTCGTCGCCCACTACGTAAATTGGTATTCAACGTACCTACACGTCGTGAATTGAGCCTTGGTGAGAAAGCTATTTCTCATGGCCTTGCTATTGCTTCAGGTGTGAAAGCATCGAAAGATCTAGGCAATATGCCACCGAACATCGCAAACCCTGCTTACCTTGCATCTCAAGCTCGTCGCCTAGCTGACGATTATGAAACTGTGAAGACTAAGATCATTGGCGAAGAAGAGATGGAAAAACTGGGTATGACTTCATACCTAGCAGTAGGCCGTGGCTCTAAGAACGAATCGATGATGTCTATCATGGAATACAAAGGCGCTGCGGATCCAGACGCAAAACCTATCGTCCTAGTCGGTAAAGGTCTTACTTTCGATTCAGGCGGTATCTCACTTAAGCCTGGCGAAGGCATGGATGAGATGAAGTACGATATGTGTGGTGCTGCCTCTGTATTCGGTACAATGAAAGCATTGGCGAAACTTAACCTGCCAATCAACGTTGTTGGTATTCTAGCGGGTTGTGAAAATATGCCTGGTAGCAACGCTTATCGCCCTGGTGACATCCTAACTACGATGTCTGGTCAAACCGTTGAAGTATTAAATACTGATGCAGAAGGTCGTTTGGTTTTATGTGATGCTCTAACTTACGTTGAGCGTTTTGAACCTGATTGTGTTGTCGACGTTGCGACACTAACTGGCGCATGTGTTATTGCTCTAGGTCACCACATCAGTGGTGTTCTATCAAACCACAACCCACTATCTCATGAACTTGTTAATGCTTCAGAGCAAGCAAGCGACCGAGCATGGCGTCTACCTATGGCTGACGAATACCATGAGCAGCTAAACAGCCCATTCGCTGATATGGCGAACATCGGCGGCCGTCCTGGCGGCACAATTACTGCTGGTTGCTTCCTGTCTAAATTCACTAAGAAGTACCACTGGGCACACATCGACAGTGCTGGTACGGCGTGGAAGTCAGGCGCAGCGAAAGGCTCGACAGGTCGTCCTGTCTCAATGCTTGTCCAATTCTTATTGAACCGCAGCGGCCAAGAGACTGAAGAGCAATCTTCAAAATAGTAAAAAGGGCCTACGGGCCCTTTTTTAATAACTGCTATTTGTTAGAGTCTGTAGACCAAGTAATATTGAGGTCCACAATTTTCAGTTCGAGTGTTAAGTATGCAAACTGCCACTTTTTACATAGTGCCTTCAGACAGTCCGCAAGCCCGCGAAGATGGTTTTACTCACTATGTGCTGTTTCTTGTTCAGCACTTTGCAAAACAAGGCGCTAAACTTTATCTCAACTGTAATGACAAAGAGCATGCCGAACGTATTGCGGAAGTTTTCTGGCAAGTTGAACCCAGTGAATTTATGGCACACAACTTGGTTGGCGAAGGACCAAAGTATTCAACCAACGTCGAAATCGGCTACCAAGGCGTAAAACATAATTGGAATCGTCAGCTAGTAATTAATCTGGCCGATAATCATACAACCTTTGCGAACGCCTTTGCTCAGGTGATAGACTTCGTGCCTTGCGAAGAAAAAGCTAAGCAACTCGCTCGAGAAAGGTATAAAATTTACCGTCAAGCTGGATATCAGCTACAAACTATCGAGATTCAACATCCATAGTCAAACGTCATAGTTAAAGCTCTCTTTGACTTTAAACTCAAGAAGCTTCACTTATGAAGTTTGACCACGATTAACCATTCACAGTATCCGTTTAAGAGCACTATGGAAAAGACATACAACCCAACATCAATCGAACAAGCTCTGTACAAGACTTGGGAAGAGAAAGGCTACTTTAAGCCACACGGTGACACATCAAAAGAAGCTTACAGCATCATGATCCCGCCACCGAACGTCACTGGCAGCCTACACATGGGTCACGCGTTCCAAGATACGATCATGGATACGCTTATCCGTGCTCAACGTATGAAAGGCAAAAACACGCTTTGGCAAGTGGGTACTGACCACGCTGGTATCGCAACTCAAATGGTTGTTGAGCGTAAGATCGCTGCTGAAGAAGGCAAAACAAAACACGACTACGGCCGTGAAGCTTTCATCGATAAAATCTGGGAATGGAAAGGCGAATCGGGTGGCACGATCACTCAACAACTTCGTCGTCTTGGTGCATCTGTAGATTGGGATCGTGAACGATTCACTATGGATGATGGCCTATCGGCTGCGACTCAAGAAGTGTTTGTTCGTCTATACGAAGAAGACCTAATCTACCGTGGTAAGCGTCTAGTAAACTGGGATCCTAAACTTCACACGGCAATCTCGGATCTTGAAGTTGAAAACAAAGACAAAAAAGGTTTCATGTGGCACTTCCGCTACCCGCTAGCGAACGGTGTTAAAACGGCTGATGGTAAAGATTACATCGTTGTAGCGACGACTCGCCCAGAAACCATGCTTGGCGATACTGGCGTTGCTGTTAACCCAGAAGATCCTCGTTACAAAGATCTTATCGGCAAAGAAATCCTACTTCCTGTTGTAAACCGTCTTATTCCTATCGTAGGCGATGAGCACGCAGATATGGAAAAAGGCACGGGTTGTGTGAAGATAACTCCAGCTCATGACTTTAACGATTACGAAGTGGGTAAGCGCAACAACCTACCAATGATCAACATCCTAACGTTCAACGCTGATATCCGTGATGCTACTGAAGTCTTCACAACGAACGGCGAAGAAAGCGATGTTTACTCAACGGACATCCCTGCTAAATACCAAGGCATGGAGCGTTTTGCTGCACGTAAAGCTATCGTTGCTGAATTCGATGAGCTTGGTCTTCTTGAAGAGATCAAAGATCACGACCTGACTGTCCCTTACGGCGACCGTGGTGGCGTGGTTATCGAACCAATGCTGACTGACCAATGGTACGTGCGCACAGCACCTCTTGCAGAACCTGCGGTTAAAGCGGTTGAAGATGGCCAAATCCAATTCGTACCTAAACAGTACGAAAACATGTATTTCGCGTGGATGCGTGACGTGCAAGACTGGTGTATCTCTCGTCAACTTTGGTGGGGCCACCGTATCCCAGCATGGTACGACAACGATGGTAAGGTTTACGTAGGTCGCACTGAAGAAGAAGTTCGTGAAAAGAACAACCTAGCGCCTGTTGTTGTACTTAAGCAAGACGACGACGTACTAGATACTTGGTTCTCTTCTGCACTTTGGACATTCGGCACGCAAGGCTGGCCTGAAGATACTGAAGCACTAAAAACATTCCACCCATCTGAAGTACTAGTATCTGGTTTTGATATTATCTTCTTCTGGGTTGCTCGTATGATCATGATGACCATGCACTTCGTGAAAGACGAAGATGGCAAGGCTCAAGTACCTTTCAAAACCGTTTACATGACAGGTCTTATCCGTGATGAAAACGGCGACAAGATGTCTAAGTCGAAAGGTAACGTACTTGATCCAATCGACATGATTGACGGCATCGGCCTTGAAGAGCTAGTAGAGAAGCGTTGTGGCAACATGATGCAACCTAAACTGGCTGCTAAGATCGAAAAGGCTACACGTAAAACTTTCGAAGATGGTATCGAACCATACGGTACTGATGCATTACGTTTCACTCTTGCTGCTATGGCTTCAACTGGCCGTGATATCAACTGGGACATGAAGCGTCTTGAAGGTTACCGTAACTTCTGTAACAAGCTATGGAACGCAAGCCGTTACGTACTGATGAATACAGAAGAGCACGATTGTGGCATGTCACTGTCTGTTGAAGACCGTGCAAACATGGAATTCTCTCTAGCAGATAAGTGGATTGAATCTCAGTTTGAAGTTGCAGCGAAAGAATTTAATGCTCACCTAGACAACTACCGTCTAGACATGGCAGCAAACACGCTTTACGAATTCATCTGGAACCAATTCTGTGACTGGTACCTAGAGCTAACTAAACCGGTTCTTTGGAAGGGTACTGAAGCTCAACAACAAGCGACCCGTTACACTTTGATCACGGTTCTTGAGAAAACACTGCGTCTTGCTCACCCAGTTCTTCCTTACATCACTGAATCTATCTGGCAGAGCGTTAAGCCACTAGTAGACGGTGTTGAAGGAGAGACAATCATGACTCAAGCACTTCCTCAGTTTAATGAAGCTAACTTCAATGCTGAGATCGTTGACGATATCGAATGGGTTAAGACTTTCATCACTGCTATCCGTAACCTACGTGCGGAATACGATATTGCTCCTAGCAAAGGCCTAGAAGTGATGATCAAAGTCGCTGATGAGAAAGATGCTGCGCGTATCGAAGCAAACAAGATCGTTCTTACTTCTCTAGCGAAACTAGATGACATCAAAGTACTGGCTGATGGTGAAGTGACTCCAGCTTGTGCAACGAAGCTTGTTGGTAAATCTGAATTGATGATCCCAATGGCGGGTCTTATCGACAAAGATGCTGAACTTGCTCGTCTAGATAAAGAAGTGGCTAAGACTCAAGGCGAAATCAAACGTATCGAAGGTAAACTAGGTAACGAAGGTTTCGTTGCTAAAGCACCTGAAGTTGTTATCGCGAAAGAGCGTGAAAAGCTTGAAGGCTACCAAGAGACTCTTGTTAAGCTTGAAGAGCAAAAAGCGACCATCGCTGCGCTTTAACTGATTGAACGAGAAAGCTTCGAACTTCTCGATCTAAATAGAAAGGTTGGTCCTCGTGACCAGCCTTTTTTTATGCCTCTGATTCCAATATATCTTGCTCGCCACACTTATTGATAGGTTTCATCTATCGAATCAATCCTTACAACCCACTTTAATTAATGATAATAATTCTCAATAATAGTTCTATCAAAACAACAAAACGATTGAGTAATTATCATGAAAAAGACACTAACCTTTGCCGCATTACATTTTACTATCGCATTTAGTGTCGCTTACGTACTAACGGGCGACATCTTGATTGGTAGCTTAATTGCCATGATTGAACCCTCCGTAAATACAGTCGCTTTTTATTTTCATGAAAAGGCTTGGGCTCAAATTCCAGCACTTAAAGCTCGCCAATTTATGACTAAACTAAAAACAGCAAGCTTTGCCACTATCCATTTTAGTGTTGCCTTTGCCGTTGTCTATTTATTAACTGGTGATGCCTTTATTGGCGGTGTGATGGCCACGCTAGAGCCAGCTTTAAATACAATCGCTTACTATTTCCACGAAAAAGTTTGGTTACGAAAAACAGAAAGCCAAACAACACAATTACAGTTTTGTTTGCACCAACATGCTTAATCACAATATATTGGGCTTCTGATGAGTAACCCATTTTTATAGGCAGAACATGGAACAGATTGCTAACCTCACTATTCGCTCAATTGAATTAGAAGATAATCCAAGCATTGCTAACGTAATTCGCCAAGTTTCTTATGAGAACGGACTGACAGAAGACAAAGGCTATGGCGTAGCAGATCCAACATTAGAAGACATGTTCAGTGTTTATAACAATGAAAGATCGCAATATTGGGTGATTGAGCTTAATGGAAAGGTCGTCGGTGGCGGTGGATTTGCGCCGTTAGCAGGAATGCCCGAAGTATGCGAACTACAAAAGATGTACTTCTTACCAGTAACTAGAGGTAAAGGCTTAGCTAAGAAGTTGGTCAATATGTCGATGGACCGGGCTAAAGGTTTAGGTTATCAACATATGTACTTAGAAACGACAGAATGCCTTAATGCAGCGGTGAAACTTTATGAAAAGCTAGGCTTTGAACACCTGGATTCAGCATGGGGAGAAACTGGCCATGATGCTTGTGAAGTTGTCATGGCCAGATCGTTGTAAAAAGAGTAACTAAGAAATAACTCTTCTAACGCAGGAAGTTACTCACGCAAGAAGCTGGATTCAAGGCCACAAAAGAGCTTTCTTTTTGCCCATCGAGTTCAACTTCTAACGGATACAAATGCTTAGGATTGGGGTTCTCAAGATCAAAACAGATCGGAGCCTCAACCTGGAACACTACGCCAGTATGTTCGGCTCGCACATCTATCGGCATAACTAATGTCATACCATTAAATTTAATAGAAGCCGACACCAACCCTGCTTTTAGTGTCTGATAAATAACATCCACTTTAAACTCACAGCCGCCACCGTGATGCCAAATTTGCTCGGTGACAACTTGCTCTAGCTTGACGTTACGAACAAATTGCAAGTACGGTGCGTGCCAAACCCCGATACGCGAATCAGATTTAGCGACAATTGCTGAAGAGGCTGACTCATCCATGTCCTCTTCAAGCAACAAGCTCTCCTCTTCCTCTAAGAAAAGAATCTCAAAACGATTTCGACCAAGCTGCATATAAGGGCGAATGTCTTTACGGTATTCAGATTCGCTGCCATCACAGTCAAACACAGCAACGCCATTAAGCCGTACTTCTGCAAAGTAATCGACGCCTGCAACCACTAGCTCAACAAACGGGCATGCCAACATGGCATCATCCACTTCAATGTCGTGCATCAAGTGCCATTCTTGCTTTGCAATATCGTCTTCACTCAAGCTATCAGGGAGCTTTGAACTTAACGGAGCAGGAAAGGCAATGTCATCTTGTGGAATAGAAAGATCCGTCAGTGGCGAAATTTGCCAAAGACCATCGAGAGGTAGCCGCATGTCATTCCTTGAGCTAGATCAATTTTGAACGCATTATAAAGAATGAATGCATATAAAGACATTTATTTTTCTGAGGACAAAAAAATGCCAGCTCGAAGCTGGCATTCTTTAAAACTGGGAGAGATTACTCTTCGCCTTCATCATCTTCATCTGGGTAGATAGCATCTTCACCTTCGTAGTAAGTGCCCCACCCGTCATAGATAATGTCAAACTTCTCTGCAAGATTCACAAGCTTCTCAACTTGCTCATCAATCGCTTCTGCATTCAGAGTACACTGCATCGTCGCATCACAACAAAGTAGCTTATTGCCATCTTCGTCTTCTGTCTCTTCAGCTTCAAGAACTTCAAAGCCCATTTTGAAGGCTTCAACAACCGCTTTCTCAAGTACACCGAAATCTTCAGCAAATAGGTGATGCTCGATATCGTATAGAGCTTCAGGATCGCTACCATCTTCAATTAACGCTGTAATGATGTCGCGAGTCTCTTCCTTTTGAAATTCAATTAATTCCGCTACTGATAGATATTCATCTTCGTGAGACATGTGTCTGCTCCAGAGTGTTGACTATGAAAAGATCAAATTTGATTGCCACGAAATATGTCATGGATCGTCCAGAAAAGCCACCTAGATCAGGCTTATAAAGGTAAGTTTCTCGCCGGATAACAAAGGAAATACCAATAAAAAAGTGAAATCAAAATCACAGAAACAAATTTTCAACATATTATTAACCCATGCGTGTTTTAGCATTTCATTTTTATTGCGCTCTTTGCCGAAAGTGAATAAAAACTGCGTGCTTAGTCACACAAAATGCATACTCCTGACAACTTTAGAGTTGCATAAAATCTCGACCTGAAATCAAAAAATGAATAATAGTGAATAAAAAATCACTATTATCAGACAAAAGTCGACTCCAAACTCACAAGGTTTTGAGCATAGATCGTCAAAAAGGTTGTTGGGGAATTACATCTGTTATTTGGGTTAAAATATAAATAAATAGAATATATATGGGATTTAACACTAAATATTCTAGAAACACCTCGTATTAACACAAGCTTTAAAACTTGCATATTACGATCAAGCTTGTCATAAATAGACGCTGGATTAATAGTAAGGATGCAAAATGAGTAAGCTGTACGTTGGCTCCGAAGTCGGTCAATTAAGACGAGTTCTCCTAAATCGACCTGAAAGGGCACTCACCCACCTCACCCCTTCTAACTGTCATGAGTTACTCTTTGATGATGTACTTGCAGTAGAAGCCGCAGGTGAAGAACACGATGCCTTTGCGACAACACTTCGTAACCAAGACGTTGAAGTGTTATTACTGCATGACCTACTGGTTGAGACACTTGCTGTTGCTCCAGCTCGTGAATGGTTGCTTAATACTCAAATATCTGATTTTCGTTATGGTCCAACATTTGCGCGTGATTTGAGAGAATATCTTGCTCAAATGGACAATGAGCATTTGGCTACCATCCTACTTGGTGGTTTAGCTTACTCTGAGCTTCCTATCAAATCATCTTCAATGCTACCGAAGATGCATCGCCCACTCGATTTCGTTATCGAACCGCTCCCTAACCATCTATTTACACGAGATACCTCATGTTGGGTTTATGGAGGCGTCTCTCTTAACCCGATGATGATGCCTGCTCGTCAACGAGAAACAAATCACTTACGAGCAATATACCGCTGGCATCCTGTCTTCGCTGGCCAAGATTTTATTAAGTATTTCGGTGATGAGGATCTTCACTACGATAACGCAAATATTGAAGGCGGCGATGTCCTAGTTATTGGTAAAGGCGCCGTGCTTATCGGTATCTCAGAGCGAACTAAACCACAGGGTGTCGAAAACCTAGCAGCGAGTTTATTCAAATCGGGTCAAGCAAAAGAAGTCATTGCAATTGATTTACCAAAGCACCGCTCTTGCATGCACCTTGATACGGTTATGACTCATATGGATATCGACACGTTCTCAGTCTACCCAGAAATTGTTCGCAAAGACTTAGACACCTGGCGCTTAACGCCAAAAGAAAATGGCGAGATGCGTGTAGAAAAGGCTGACAACTACCTTTCTGCTATTGAAGGTGCATTAGGACTCGATCAACTGAAGATTATAACCACAGGTGGTGACAACTACGAAGCTGAACGTGAACAGTGGAATGACGCAAACAACGTACTTACCGTGAAACCAGGTACGGTTATCGGTTATGAGCGTAATGTTTACACCAATGAGAAATACGACAAAGCAGGAATCGAAGTACTGACGATTCCGGGCAACGAACTAGGTCGTGGTCGTGGTGGCGCACGCTGTATGAGCTGCCCTATTGAAAGAGACGGGATTTAACTCAAGTCGTTCAGTAAAGCGAACAGATAACTTATCTAGGCCAGTACCACTGTACAGGCCTTTTTTATCAAATTAATAAAATAAATATTCACAAATATAGCATTTTTATGTTTAACTAAGTTCTTCATTGATTCTATATACCCAAGGAGCGAGAGATGGCCTTTAATCTTCGCAATCGTAACTTTCTAAAACTTCTCGACTTTACTCCTAAAGAGATTCAGTTTTTACTCGACTTGTCTGCTGACCTTAAAAAAGCTAAGTATGCAGGTACAGAGCAAAAAAAGCTTAACGGTAAAAACATCGCTTTGATCTTTGAAAAAGCATCAACTCGAACTCGATGTGCCTTTGAGGTAGCTGCTTTTGATCAAGGAGCTCAAGTCTCTTATTTAGGCCCTTCTGGTTCTCAGATTGGTCAAAAAGAATCAATGAAAGATACGGCGCGTGTATTAGGTCGTATGTACGATGGTATTGAATATCGTGGTTTTGGCCAGAGTATTGTCGAAGATCTTGGCGCTTATGCGGGTGTGCCGGTTTGGAACGGTCTAACCGATGAGTTCCATCCAACTCAGATCTTGGCTGATTTCCTCACCATGATCGAACATGGTCGCGGTAAACGTCTGCATCAAATCAGTTTTGCTTACCTAGGAGATGCACGTAACAACATGGGTAATTCTCTGTTAGTAGGTGCAGCTAAAATGGGGATGGATATTCGCCTTATTGCACCTAAAGCGTTCTGGCCAGAAGAACAGCTCGTTGAAGAGTGCCACGCTATCGCGCAAAATACAGGTGCAAAAATCACGCTGACAGAAGACGTTGCCGAAGGCGTGAAAGATTGTGATTTCCTCTACACCGATGTTTGGGTTTCTATGGGTGAAGCGCCCGAAGCTTGGGACGAACGCGTGGCTGTAATGACACCTTACCAAGTGAATATGGATGTCATAAAGCTCACAGGTAACCCTCAAGTAAAGTTCATGCATTGCCTACCCGCTTTCCACAACAATGAAACCGTGATCGGCCAGCAAGTCGCAGACAAATATGGAATGAACGGCTTGGAAGTGACCGATGAAGTGTTTGAATCTGACTACTCTATTGTGTTTGATGAAGCAGAGAATCGCATGCACACCATCAAGGCCGTAATGGTGGCGACCTTAGGTCAATAACTAAGAATGAAAGTAAACAAAAGCTTGATGTAATCGCTTGCGCTCACAATTTGAAAGCGTATAATTCTCGGCAATTTGTCTGAGAGTAGTGAAAATGACGCCAAGCAATGTTGTGATAAAACATAATGATATTGTGAAAACACATAATAATATTGTGAAAACACATAATAATATTGTGAAAACACCAAATATTGCTCGTAAGCTAAGATGCTTACCAGGTCGTCTATTCTGCTTTTCAGCACTTTTTTAAAGCCTCCCATTATGGGGGGCTTTTTTATGGCCAATACATTATTGTGGGGAAGAAGATCATGGCGAATTCGCTTTATCAAAAGCACATCATCTCAATTCCAGAGCTTTCTCGTGAAGAGCTAGAATTAATTGTTCAAACAGCTGGTCAACTCAAAGCTGAACCGAACCCAGAACTCATCAAGAACAAAGTTGTGGCAAGCTGCTTCTTCGAACCTTCAACGCGAACTCGTCTCTCTTTTGAAACTGCGATTCAACGCATCGGTGGTGATGTGATTGGTTTCGACAGTGGTGGTAACACTTCCTTGGCGAAGAAAGGCGAAACGCTAGCGGACTCTGTACAGGTTATTTCTTCTTATGTTGATGCTTACGTAATGCGTCACCCTCAAGAAGGTGCTGCGCGTCTGGCCTCTGAGTTTTCTAACGGTGTACCTGTTATTAACGCAGGTGACGGTGCAAACCAACACCCAACTCAAACACTGTTAGATCTATTCTCTATCGCTGAGACACAGGGCCGCTTAGATAACCTCAATGTTGCATTTGTCGGTGACCTTAAGTACGGACGTACGGTTCACTCGCTGACTCAAGCACTAGCTAAATTCGACAACATCTGTTTTTACTTCGTTGCTCCAGAAGCACTAGCGATGCCTGACTACATTTGTGAAGAGCTTGATGAAGCGGGTATCAAATACCAACTACTGACAGACATGGAAGATGTCATTCCTGAACTTGATGTTCTTTACATGACTCGAGTTCAAAAAGAACGTTTTGATGAATCGGAATACGCGCACATCAAATCGGCGTACATCCTGACCGCTCCGATGTTGGAAAATGCACGTGATAACCTAAAGGTTCTTCACCCTCTTCCTCGTGTTGATGAAATTACTGTCGATGTCGATAAAACACCTTACGCTTACTACTTCCAGCAAGCAGAGAACGGTGTTTACGCACGTGAAGCATTACTAGCCCTTGTTCTTAACGAAACGCTGTAGAGGAGAGATATCATGTCTAAAGAGACTCAATTAAAAGTTGAAGCAATCAAGAACGGAACGGTTATCGACCATATCCCAGCAAACATCGGGATCAAAGTGCTAAAACTGTTCGACATGCATAACTCTCATCAACGTGTGACGATTGGCCTAAATCTACCTTCATCTGCGCTCGGAGGCAAAGACCTACTCAAGATTGAGAATGTGTTTATCACTGAAGAACAAGCAAGCAAACTGGCACTATATGCACCTCACGCTACGGTTAACCAAATCGAAGATTACGAAGTAGTTAAGAAATTAGCATTAGAGCTTCCAGAGCAAATCAACGATGTGTTTGAGTGTCCAAACACCAACTGTATTACTCACAATGAACCAGTTGAAAGCAGCTTTAAGATCTTTGAAAAGAAAGAAGATATTCGATTGAAGTGTAAGTACTGCGAAAAAGTTTTCTCTCGCGAAATCGTGACAGAAAGATAACGCCATACGGCAATATTGACCGAACCTATAAACTATCAAATACCTCGCCTATGCGGGGTATTTTGCTCTTTACCTATCGAAAGTTTGTAGGCACACTGAAAATTGCTTTTTATCTAATAACTGATGGAATAAACCAATGACTAAAGTACTTCACACAGAATCAGCTCCAGCTGCAATCGGCCCATACGTACAAGGTGTTGACCTTGGCAACATGGTACTGACTTCTGGTCAAATCCCAGTAAACCCAGCAACTGGTGAAGTATCTGCAGATATCGCAGAACAAGCTCGCCAATCTCTAGATAACGTTCAAGCCGTAGTTGAAGCTTCAGGCCTGACTGTAAAAGACATCGTAAAACTAACGGTATTCGTTAAAGATCTAAACGACTTCGGTACAGTAAACGAAGTTTACGGTAAATTCTTTGATGAACACGGCGTTGCAAACTACCCAGCACGTTCATGTGTTGAAGTAGCGCGTCTACCAAAAGATGTAGGTATCGAGATCGAAGCGATTGCAGTTCGCAAATAGATTTTAATATCTAGAATAAACGGTTTCTAGTAAACAAGTTGGCATAAAGCTGAATGTTTATCAGAGACAAAAAAGGTTGCCCTATTGGCAACCTTTTTTATTATTCATCGTTTCGCTTAGCTTAAATTACTTCTTATTAAGCTCAACCACTTCTTTGTCTAACTCTTCAAGCTTAGCGGCCATTTGCTCTCGGGCTAGGTTAGCAAGTTGACGAACGTTCGACTTGTCGTAACCTTCAGTGCTGATAGGCGGCAACATTTCAACTATCACGTGACCATTGTTCCAACGGTTTAGCTTCACGCCACCTGTTGAGCTACACACGATAGGGATAATAGGCAAGCCAGCGCCAATTGCGGCATGGAAAGCACCCGTTTTGAATGGCAACAGACCACGACCACGAGAACGAGTCCCTTCAGGGAACATCCATACTGAAACATCGCTCTCTTTTAAGCTCGTCACTACTTGGTCGATCGTACCTACCGCTTTGCTGCGATTGGCACGGTCAATTAGGATATTACCCGTCAGCCAGTAAAGCTGACCAAATAGAGGCATCCACACTAAGCTTTTCTTACCAACCGTCACTACCTTAGGTGTCACTGCTGATGAGATAGTGAATAGATCCCAGCTGTTTTGGTGGTTCGCCACATAAACATGTTGGCCACGAGAGTAAGCATCTTCCGGGATACGAAGTTCTAACTTCATGCCGAATATTTTAGACATACGACCGAAGTAACGACCAAAGGTAAATACGTGTTTCGGGTTACGTGGGCTTAGTAAACAGTAACCACACCCAAATACAAACATAAGAATCGCAAATATCGCCACTGCGAAAATACGTAATATTGCTATCATTTTGTTCCTCTCAACCGTCAAGTTTTTCACCTATTCGCACAAAATTGGCATCAGATTCACTTGCGGTAAATACAACTATAAAAAAGCCGAAACCAAGGTTCCGACTTTTATGCTTTCATGTCACTAATTCAAGAACCCACTAACCGAAGTTAGTTCGAATCACTAAATCGTGTAATGTTTGCGCCTAGGGCTGAAAGCTTATCTTCAATCTTATCGTAGCCACGATCGATGTGATAAATACGATCAACGATAGTTTCGCCTTGAGCGATACAGCCAGCAATAACAAGGCTCGCAGATGCGCGCAGGTCCGTTGCCATTACTTGAGCACCGCTCAATTTTTCCGTTTCACCACAGATAGCCGTGTTACCTTCAATCTCAGCTTTCGCACCCATTCGCTGTAATTCAGGAATGTGCATAAAGCGGTTTTCAAAGATAGTCTCCGTGATAACACCACTGCCCTTCGCCATCATGTTAAGCAAAGTAAATTGTGCTTGCATATCAGTAGGGAAACCAGGGTGAGGTGCTGTTACGATTTTTACCGCTTTCAGCTCACGACCTGTCATATCAAGACTTATCCAGTCTTCGCCCGTTTCAACCTTCGCACCCGCTTCTTCAAGCTTCGCTAATGCAGCTTCAAGAAGATGAGCGTTAGTATTGCGACAAGTCACGGTACCGCCAGACACAGCAGCAGCAACTAGGAAAGTACCGGTTTCAATACGGTCAGCAACCACAGAGTGGTGACCACCACCAAGACGTTCAACGCCTTCGATCGTAATCGTGTCTGTACCTGCGCCAGAAATCTTAGCACCTAGCTTGTTTAGGAAATCAGCTGTATCAACAATCTCAGGCTCGCGGGCCGAGTTATCAAGTACTGTCGTTCCTTCTGCTAGCGTTGCTGCACACATGATAGTAATGGTGGCACCCACACTTACTTTATCCATCACGATGTGCGCGCCTTTCAAGCGGCCATCAACACTTGCTTTCACATAACCATCTTCCAGTTTAATGGTCGCACCTAATTGTTCTAGGCCATGGATATGTAAATCAACAGGTCGAGCACCAATAGCACAACCACCAGGAAGTGACACTTGTCCTTCACCAAAGCGAGCGACTAGCGGACCTAAAGCCCAAATAGAAGCACGCATTGTTTTCACTAAATCATATGGCGCACAGAACTCGTTGATTTCGCTGCCATCAACATGAACGCTACCATTACGCGATACTTTTGCGCCTAAACGCTTAAGCAATTCCATCGTCGTATCGATGTCACGTAGGTGAGGAACATTACTGACTTCTACTGGCTCTTCAGCAAGAATTGAAGCAAATAAAATAGGTAGCGCTGCATTTTTTGCGCCGGAGATCGTCACTTCACCGCTTAGCGGTTTATCCGATCCAATAACTCGAAACTTTTCCATCATAAACCTTAAAGTGACATCAGTTTCTTATCACGTTCCCACTCTTCAGGCGTAAAAGCCTTAATAGAAAGAGCATGGATATCATTGCGTTGAATGTATTCCATTAGTGGGCCGTAGATTAGTTGCTGCTTCTTAACTCGATTCATGCCGTCAAAACATGCATCAACCGCAACAACTTCGTAATGACTGCCTTCTCCCTTCACGAAAATTTCCTGAAGGTTCAGTGCTTCTGCTAATAATTCTTGTACTTTTGTGCTGTCCACAAATAGCTCCTGCCTAATTTTTTATGTGTTCTGTCATCATTGGCTGGATATTGCTCAATTGGAACAACGTTCGTAATTGTTCTGGCACGAAACTGAGCATTATATGACAGTTTTGATTTTTTGCATGCTCTAATAAGTGAATTAGCATCACCATTCCTGCTGAATCGACTCTATTTATATGGCTGAGGTTAATTTCAACACTCGATTCCGTCGTTTGCCACTTTTCTAATATACGCCAGATTGCAGGGACGGTATCTCGGTCAATGTCTCCGAGAAGTTGGAACTCTTTAGAACTTAGCTTTTGCCATTGAGAGTCGCTCATTATTTATTACTCTCAAAACGAATCGGCTGTGCGGACAGTTTCTCCAATTCATCAGCAACTTGTAAAATGCCTTCTTGACGAATTTTAGTATTCCACTCTGATTGCTTGCTCGATAATAGGCTAATACCTTCAGCAACCATATCAAATGCCCTCCACTCACCCGACTTCTTATCTTTACGTAGCTTAAACTCAAGTTTAATGTTTGGTCGAGGTGTATCAATAATATCAACTTTGATACTGGTGATGCGGCTTTCCGGCTTCACTTTTGGCTCTGGACCAAATTCAATTGTCTGATCTGTGTATTGAGTCAACACTTGAGCATAAGAAGAAACGAGGTATTTACGGAATGCATCAATAAATACGCGTACATCTTTTCTGTCCGCACCTTTTAAGTTAGGCCCTAACAACTTAAGTGCCGCATATTGAGCATTCACATAAGGCATCAATTCTTCTTCCACGATGACCTTTAGTAACTCAGGATCATTGTGAATGTTTTCTTGCTCGTTTTTTAAACGTTCAAAAGCGACTTCAGCTACTTGAGTCATCATCTGATAAGGCTGAGTGCGGTCAATCGATTCAGCAGCAAAGGCTTGAGTCGATATCAATAAAGCGACCGCAGTCATAACCAATCTTTTCAAAATGGCATTAGTCTTCAACATATTTTTGAACTGTGACATGAGACTACTCCTTAGCTTCGTTGTTATCAGAACCACCAACGCTATACAGCACTTGGCCAATCAAATCTTCTAGCACTAGTGCTGATTTAGTGTCTTCAATCGAATCACCATCAACCAGCATCTCTTCGTCATCAAAAATGAACCCTGGTACTAGGCTGATATATTGCTCACCGATCAAGCCTGACGTTAAGATTTGAGCACTAGAGGTCTCAGGAAATTGTGAGTACTTCGCATCAATAGACAATTCGACTACAGGAAGGTAACTCTCGGTGTCAAGCTCAATGCTTTTAACTCGACCAACAACAACGCCACCGACCTTCACTGGAGAACGAACCTTTAGACTACCAATATTGTCGAAAGTCGCTTTTAAGTTGTAAGTATGGTTTGAACCTAAGCCTTTTACGTCAGCGACTTGAAAGATCATGATTAAGATTGCGCAAATTCCGGCTATAACAAAGGTGCCGACCCATAATTCTAGTTTTCGAGTTTGTTGCATGATTAATTCCCAAACATCAATGCGGTAAGAATAAAATCTAGCCCTAGTACCGCTAGAGAAGAGTGCACGACTGTGCGCGTGGTTGCCTGACTAATACCTTCAGAAGTCGGTACTGCGTCATAACCGTTGAAAAGTGCGATCCAAGTTACGGTGATAGCGAAAACCATACATTTGATCATGCTATTACCAATATCTCGACCAAGCTCAACTGAAGACTGCATCGCAGACCAGAAACTGCCGTGATCAATGCCTTTCCAATCAACACCAACTAGCTGACCGCCCCAAATCCCGACCGCCATAAAGATCATAGCTAACAACGGCATTGAGATAAGCCCAGCCCAAAGTCGTGGTGCAATAATACGTTTAAGAGGATCAACAGCCATCATCTCAAGGCTGGAAATCTGCTCTGTTGCTTTCATTAAACCAATTTCAGCGGTTAATGCTGAACCTGCGCGGCCTGCAAACAATAACGCAGTCACAACTGGGCCCAACTCACGTAACAGTGAAAGTGCGACCATTTGACCAAGGTTACCTTCAGCGCCGTAGTCGATAAGTACGACATAGCCTTGAAGACTCAGCACCATACCGATGAATAAACCCGAAACTAAAATAATAGCCAATGACTGAACGCCAACGCTATAAAGTTGTTTTACTAATAAGGGGAAATTTTTTAGTCGCGGGATGCCAAACAAAGCCCCAAATAACATTAGGCTTGCTCGACCAAATGACTCACAGATCGCAAGTGTGCGTCTACCGACACCTACAATAGTTTTAACAATCATATTAAAACAGATCCTCTTCTAAGCTCTTTGCAGGGAACCTAAATGGCACGGGACCATCCGCTTCACCTTGCAAAAATTGCTGCACTCGAGGATCGCTATTGTTGTACAACTCCTCAGGCGAGCCCGATGCAATAATCTTCCCATCAGCCATCAAATAAACCCAATCAGCGATACTCATCACCTCTGGGACGTCATGCGACACCACAATCGAGGTTAAGTCTAAAGCTTGGTTGAGGTTTCGGATGAGTTCAACCAAAACGCCCATGGTAATTGGATCCTGGCCAACAAAAGGTTCATCGTACATGATAAGTTCCGGATCCAACGCTATTGCTCGAGCTAACGCCGCACGCCTCGCCATACCACCAGACAGTTCACTTGGCATTAATTCTGCTGCGCCTCGCAAACCCACCGCTTCAAGTTTTAGTAATACGATGGTACGAATGAATTTTTCATTAAGTTCAGTGTGCTCTCGCAGTGGAAACGCCACATTATCAAAGACATTGAGATCCGTAAAAAGTGCACCCGATTGAAAAAGCATGCTCATTTTCTTACGTGCTTGATAGAGCTTTCGACGAGATAATGCAGGGATATTGTCCCCATCAAACCAAACTTCACCGCTATCTGGCGGTAATTGTCCACCGATCAAACGCAACAAGGTCGTTTTACCGATCCCTGAAGGGCCCATAATTGCGGTTATTTTTCCTTGAGGTACTTCTAAACTGATGTCATCAAAGATAACTCGTTCACCTCGAGAGAAACTTAGGTTTTTAACTTTTACAAGCTCAGTATTCAACATGATCTTGTTGTTTCCTTGCTCTAAAAAACGCCAATTGTGGCTGCAATAATAATGAGTCTACTTTAGAATTAAAAGCACTGTTCAATTAATTGTACAAAACAGAAAACAGTGACAGGGATTTGAAAGCATTAAGAAATTCATCATTCAGCGACATTTCTTTACTGCTAACGGGCAATTAATTTGTCGAGTGACTTCCCTTTTATCTAGCAACAAGTCAAAATTAGCGGTTAATTCTCCGTTTTTTATTAATTTTTAGGAATCATCATGCTTGAAGCGATTGCGTTTCTTATTATCGGCCTAGGTTTTTTGGTGTGGAGCGCAGATAAACTGGTCTTCGGCGCCGCCGCTCTTGCTCGCAACTTCGGTATATCACCATTAGTTATCGGTATGACGATTCTAGCAATGGGCTCTTCAGCCCCTGAAATGATGGTTTCAGCAACAGCAGCTCTTGACGGCAAAACAGATACGGCAGTTGGTAACGTTCTCGGTTCTAACATCGCCAACATCGCTCTGATTTTGGGTATTACAGCACTTATCAAACCGCTATCAATTAGCTCAGGCGTAATTCGCCGTGAACTACCATTAATGATTGGTGTCACTCTACTAGCAGGCGCACTGCTTTGGGATAACCATTTAGGTTTCTACGAAGGCGTGTTGTTGTTTGTTCTTTTCGCCGCTTTCTTATTTGCGATGTTACAAATCAGCCGTAGCGAGAAAAAGAACGGCGATGCTTTCCTTGATGAACAAGAGTCAGAGATCCCTGAGGGCGTAAGTAACCTTAAAGCCGCCATGTGGGTAGTAGTTGGTCTAATTATTCTACCTTTAGCGGCCAATATGTTGGTTGATAACGCGGTTGTTATCGCGAAGTTCTTTGGCATGAGCGATCTTGTGATTGGTTTAACCATTATTGCTGTTGGTACCAGTCTTCCCGAACTTGCCGCATCACTTGCCGGTGTAATGAAAGGGGAAGATGACATGGCCGTAGGTAATATCATTGGCTCGAACGTATTCAACATTCTTGCAGTGATGGGGATACCGGGCATCCTCAACCCTTCAATCTTAAGTGAATTTGCTATGGGTAGAGATTTCTGGGTAATGCTAGGCGTATCACTTTTACTCGTGGTAATGGCACTAGGTAAATCTCGCAGTGTGAATCGTATTGAAGGCGGCGTGTTAATCATAACGTTCGTGGCCTACCAAGCTTACTTACTTATGAACATGTCGGCTTAATTGTTGATTTAAATTCCCGTACTTGGAGTATTTGATGTCTCAGCCATTTGATTATCGCAGTGTTGCAAAACAAGTTTTGGAAACCGAAGTTGCAGGTCTTACTCAATTAGACCAATATTTTAATGATGATTTTTGCAAGGCTTGCGATCTTATCCTGAACAACAAAGGTAAAGTCGTTGTGATGGGCATGGGTAAATCAGGCCACATTGGTAACAAAATAGCAGCCACACTGGCAAGTACTGGTACATCAGCTTTCTTTGTACATCCAGGTGAAGCGGCACATGGTGATTTAGGAATGATCGAACCTGGCGATATTGTGATTGCAATATCAAACTCAGGTGAATCAGGAGAGATCCTCAGCCTATTCCCAGTATTAAAGCGTTTGAACATTAAGATTATCAGTATGACAGGTAAGCCAGCGTCGAACATGGCGACCTTATCTGATATCCATTTACAAATTTCAGTACCGGAAGAAGCATGCCCACTGGGCTTAGCGCCAACAACCAGTACCACTGCTACTTTGGTGATGGGGGATGCACTAGCCGTTGCACTTTTACAGGCACGAGGCTTTACCGCTCAAGATTTTGCTCTGTCTCATCCAGGTGGCGCTTTAGGTCGTCAATTACTGTTGAAACTCGATGACATCATGCACACAGGTGATGCTCTGCCTGTTGTGACTCCGGATGCTCTGATAAGAGATGCTCTATTAGAGATATCTCAGAAAGGCTTAGGCATGACGGCAATCGTTGGTAGCGATGGTCAAATGGCCGGTATTTTTACTGATGGTGATTTACGCCGTATCTTAGACAAACGTGTTGATATTCATAACACTCAGATTGGCGACGTAATGACGCTTAATCCTACGGTAGCAGAACCAAACATGCTTGCAGTTGAGGGGCTAAACTTAATGCAGGCTAAAAGTATTAATGGCCTGATGTTATGCCATGAAGGTACATTAGTTGGAGCTTTGAACATGCATGACTTACTGAAAGCAGGAGTAATGTAATGACGCAGACAGTTGAAACGTTATACGGCACGGTCGATTCAGACGTATTTGCCGTAGCAAAAGAGATCAAACTGCTAATTTGTGATGTCGATGGCGTATTCTCGGACGGTCGTATTTACATGGGCAACAACGGTGAAGAGCTGAAAACCTTTCATACTCGTGATGGCTACGGTATCAAATCACTGATGAATGCTGGTATTGAAATCGCAATCATAACTGGTCGTAAATCTCAAATTGTTGAAAACCGCATGACTGCTCTGGGTATTAAGCTTATTTACCAAGGCCAAGATGATAAAGTAAAAGCGTATTACGATATTTGCGATAAACTTTCTGTTGCGCCTGAAAATACAGGCTACATCGGAGACGATCTGATCGACTGGCCTGTCATGGAAAAAGTTGGCTTAAAGGTATGCGTGGCAGATGGTCACCCACTACTTGCGAAGCGAGCGAATTATGTGACCACGATTAACGGCGGCCATGGTGCTGTACGTGAAGTATGTGACCTTATTCTGCAAGCAAGAAATGAACTCGACGTGCATAAAGGTTTAAGCATATGAGTTTTACTCGTATTATCTATTTAATACTCATATTTATTGCTTCTTGGTCGACCTATTATTTGTTCGACAAAGAGCAAGCTTCGACAATACAAGTGGCTCCAAATTTGGAGCTGCCCGCTTTTAGCGGCAAAAGTCTAAACAACATAAGCTATGACCAATCAGGTATCCGTAGCTATCAAGTTGAGTCGACGTATTTAGAACACTATTCAGTAGTTGGTGATACACATTTTCAAAATCCTGTTCTTTCGGTGTTCCGGGAAGGACATACGATTGAATGGCAAGTCACCGCTGATCGCGCGATTATGGATGAGAATCAAGTTGTCACGTTCTATGACAACGTTGTGGCAAAGAATCTATTGCCAGAAGCCAGTTTCGATACTATGACCACAGATAAAATGGTTGTTGAGCTGACTAGCCGAGATTTTTATTCAGAGACTCCGGTCCATATGATCGGTACATTTTTTGAAACTGAGGGTCAAGCAATGAAGGGTAACTTCGGTACCAACAATGCGACTCTCTTTAATTCTGTTCAAGGTAGATATGAAACTCTTACACCTTAGTTTATTCGCTTTGACCCTTGCGGCACCTAATGTCTATGCCCTATCTTCGGATAGTGAGCAGCCTGTCTACATTGACTCAGACAGCCAGCAATTGGATATGAAAAGTAACCAAGTGACCTTCCTTGGTGATGTAAACCTTAAGCAAGGTAGCATCAACATTAATGCCGATAAGGTCATTGTTACTCGAAATGCGGTCAACGGTGAGATAGAGGAAATTCAAGGCTATGGCAAGCCTGCGACTTTCTCTCAACTCACTGATGATGGAAAAACACTTTACGGTGAAGCTGATGATTTACATTATCAACTGATTGCCGATAAATTGATCATGACCAAGAATGCAATGCTCTCTCAAGATGGCAGTATCATCCGTGGCTCTAAGATTACTTATCAAATCGCTTCTCAAAAACTGGTTGCCGATAGTGATAGTAGCGAACGTGTATCAACGGTCTTACAACCTGCGGAAGTGAATAAGTAGCCATGGCTGTTCTTAAAGCAAAAAACCTAGCAAAAACGTACAGCAAGCGTAAAGTTGTAACCGACGTAAGCCTGCAGGTAGAGTCTGGTCAAATCGTTGGACTACTTGGGCCTAACGGGGCAGGCAAAACGACCTCTTTCTATATGATTGTAGGTCTGGTCGCTCGTGATGAAGGCACGATTAGCATTGATGACCGAGACATCAGTATTTTGCCAATGCACAGTCGCTCGCGTCTTGGTATCGGTTACCTACCTCAAGAAGCTTCTATTTTCAGAAAGCTTTCCGTTGAGAACAACATCATGGCCGTTTTACAAACGCGTGACGAGATGACCAACGAGCAGCGTCAAGATAAGTTAGAAGACCTTCTAGAAGAGTTCCACATCCAACATATCCGCACCAGTAATGGTATGGCTCTGTCAGGTGGTGAGCGTCGTCGTGTTGAGATTGCTCGAGCTCTAGCGGCAAACCCTCAGTTCATTCTATTGGATGAACCCTTTGCTGGTGTTGACCCAATCTCGGTTATTGATATCAAAAAAATCATTGTTCACCTACGCGATCGCGGCTTAGGTGTTCTAATTACCGACCACAACGTCCGTGAAACATTAGACGTGTGTGAAAAAGCTTACATCGTAAGCCAAGGGCACCTGATTGCTGAAGGTACTCCTGAAGATGTTCTCAATAACGAGCAAGTTAAACAAGTTTATCTAGGCGAACAATTCCGTCTATGATTAGATAGAGAGTATCGAGAATTCTAAGAATAATAACTAGGTAAGTCACACTGAATGAAACCCTCATTACAACTTAAGCTAGGCCAACAGTTAGCAATGACTCCTCAATTGCAGCAAGCGATTCGTTTGTTGCAGTTGTCTACATTAGATTTGCAGCAAGAGATTCAAGAAGCACTTGAATCTAACCCACTACTCGATGTCGAAGAAGGCAATGAAGAAACGCCTGCATCGGAAGAAAAACCTAGCAGTGACGAGAAAGAAACAGTTGAAGCCACAGAGCAAGACTTACCTGATAGCTCAGACTTAATCGAAAAATCAGAGATTGGTAATGAACTAGAAATCGACACAACTTGGGAGGATGTCTACAGTGCAAACACCGGAAACACTGGTATTGCGATTGATGATGACATGCCAGTTTACCAAGGTGAGACGACTGAAAGCCTACATGATTACTTACTTTGGCAGCTCGACCTAACACCATTCACTGAAACAGATAGAAGCATCGCTTTTGCTTTAATAGATGCCATTGATGACTATGGCTACCTCACCGTATCTTGTGAAGATATTCTTGAAAACTTCGATAGAGAAGAAGTAGAGCTTGATGAGATTGAAGCCGTTCGCAAACGTATTCAGCAGTTTGACCCTTTAGGTGTCGGTTCAATCAACCTGCAAGATTGCTTGTTACTACAACTGGCTACCTTCCCGCAAGATACCCCTTGGCTTAATGAAGCTAAGTTAGTACTTACTAGCCATATCGACCAACTAGGTAACCGTGATTACAAACTGGTTATCAAAGAAACTAAGTTGAAAGAAGCAGAACTGCGTGAGGTTTTGCAACTGATTCAACAACTGGATCCACGACCTGGCAGTAAGATTACACCAGATGAAACCGAATATGTTGTTCCTGATGTTTCAGTATTCAAAGATCTTGGTAAGTGGTTAGTCACCATAAATCCAGACAGCGTGCCTAAACTGAAAGTGAATCAACAATACGCCGACCTTGGAAGCAAAGGTAGCAGCGCCGACAACCAGTACATTCGCTCAAATTTGCAAGAAGCAAAATGGCTAATTAAGAGCTTAGAAAGTCGAAATGAGACGCTACTCAAAGTTGCACGATGTATTGTTGAACATCAACGTGATTTCTTCGAACATGGCGAAGAAGCGATGAAACCTATGGTTCTCAACGATGTTGCGTTAGCCGTTGATATGCATGAATCCACAATCTCTCGTGTGACGACTCAAAAATTCATGCACACACCACGTGGCATCTTCGAACTCAAATATTTTTTCTCGAGCCACGTCAGTACAGACAATGGCGGAGAGTGTTCATCGACAGCAATTCGTGCGCTCATTAAGAAGCTTGTCGCGGCGGAAAATACCGCGAAACCTCTAAGTGATAGTAAGATTGCTGCTTTACTGGCTGACCAAGGAATTCAGGTAGCTAGACGTACCATAGCAAAATACCGTGAGTCTCTGGGCATCGCCCCATCGAGTCAGCGTAAACGCCTGCTGTAGGCTAATTTAGTTAGCTATAGATTTAGTTATAGTCAGGCAACCAACTGAAAAGGAAAGTCTATGCAAATCAATATTCAAGGCCATCACGTTGATCTTACCGATTCAATGCAAGACTATGTTCACACCAAATTCGAAAAACTTGAACGCTTTTTTGATCACATCAATAGCATTCAGGTTGTTTTAAAAGTTGAGAAAATCAATCAAATTGCAGAAGCGACCCTTCATGTAAACCAAGGAGAGATTCATGCAACAGCAACAGATGAAAGTATGTATGCTGCGATTGATTCATTGGTTGATAAACTCGTCCGTCAACTCAACAAGCACAAAGAAAAGCTAAGTAGTCACTAACATGCAATTAAGCGAAGTACTTTCATTGGACTGCACCAAAAGTGCAGTCCAATGCACAAGCAAGAAAAGAGCCCTTGAGCTCATCAGTCAGATCGCAGCAGAAAGCTGCGGTCAAGATTCAACAGAACTGTTTGAGTGCATGTTGAGCCGCGAGAAAATGGGCAGTACAGGTATTGGTAATGGCATTGCTATTCCCCATGCTCGTATGAACGTCAGTGACAAAGCAATTGCTGTATTACTGCAATGCCAAGATCCCATCGAATTTGATGCGATTGATAACCGTCCTGTCGATCTACTATTTGCTCTGCTTGTTCCAAGTGAACAATGTAAGGAGCATCTAAAAACCCTTTCTTGCATGGCAGAACGACTTAACGACAAGCAGACTCTTAAACAGTTGCGTAATGCTCAAAGCGATCAAGAGCTTTACGACATCATGATTCAAGTGCCAACTTGCGAGCAATAACATGCGGTTAATCGTTGTTAGTGGCCAATCAGGAGCAGGTAAAAGTGTCGCGCTACGAGTCCTTGAAGACTTGGGGTATTACTGTGTCGATAACCTTCCCGTAAATCTGCTCAACGACTTCGTCGAGTCAGTTCGTGAAATCAATCAAAACGTCGCCGTTAGCATTGATATTCGTAACTTACCGAAAGAGCCTCAATTAGTCACAGATAAGCTTGAGCAGCTTGAGTCTGCAACCGACATCGATGTGAACGTGTTGTTCTTAGATGCGAGCAAGCAAACGCTACTCAAACGCTACAGTGAAACTCGCCGAATCCACCCTTTGTCGATTGGCCAAGAAAAGCTCTCTCTTGAACAAGCTATCGATTTAGAGAAGACACTCCTAACACCGCTTGCTGAACAAGCCTGTATTGTAATTGATAGCAGCGACTGCAACCTCTACGAATTGAGTGAAAAGGTTCGCTTTAAAGTTGAAGGTAAAGAGAAGCAAGAGCTGATCATTGTTTTTCAGTCTTTCGGCTTTAAATATGGTCTACCAAGCGATGCTGACTATGTGTTTGACGTACGCTTCTTGCCGAACCCTCATTGGGAACCCGCTCTACGACCATTAACAGGTCTTGATGCCCCTATTCACTCTTTTCTAGAAAAGCACCCGGAAGTTCTAGAGCTCAAGCAACAAATCCAAGGCTTTATCGAGCAGTGGTTACCAATGCTAGAAAAGAATAATCGCAGTTACCTAACGGTCGCGATTGGCTGTACTGGCGGCAAACACCGCTCGGTTTATCTGACTCAGAAAATTGGTGAGTATTTCGATCAACTTGGCCATCAAGTTCAGATCAGACACGCCTCCCTAGAGAAGCACCAACAGGGCTAACCATGGAATTAACTCGAACTGTACTGATCCAAAATCGCTTGGGTCTTCACGCTAGAGCAGCCGTCAAGTTGGTTGAGCTAGCGCAAAGCTTTGATGCGACCATTACTATCCATAGCGAAGAAGATAAGATCGCGACTGCAGATAGCGTGATGGGGCTACTTATGCTGGAATCAGCGCAAGGGCAACACATTACCATTCAAGCGGCAGGCTCTGATTCTCAGCAAGCTCTTGATGCTGTCTGTCAGCTAATTGAAGCAAAGTTTGATGAGGGTGAGTAACGAAATACGTCACTCACGCCGCCAAAAACTCAAACAACGAACCAACCAATATTAAATCTTAGTTCTACCTAAGTTAATGATTTAAATAAGCCCCAGAATTAAGTTACTATTCCAAGCATTGTTAAAATAATGAGATAGGAGGAAAATATGGCAGAGCAATTAGAATTCGACCAAGCTCACCAAACCCTCCAAGAAGTCAGCGAAGCCCTAGAAAACGGCCGATTTGTTCATGTACGCCGACAGCTTCAGGACATGGAACCTGAAGATATTGCACACCTTTTAGAAGCCTCCCCTCGCAAAAGTCGTGATGTACTCTGGCAACTCACCGATCCTGAAGACTACGGTGAAATTCTTGATGAGCTAAACGAAGACGTCAAAGATGCTCTTGTGTCGAAAATGGCACCAGAAACCTTGGCAGAAGCAACCGAAGGCATGGAAACCGATGACGTCGCGTACGTACTTCGAAGCCTACCCGACGATGTTTCTCGCGAAGTACTTTCTCAAATGGACTCCGTTGATCGTGCTTTAGTTGAAACCGCACTATCGTACCCCGAAGATTCAGCGGGTGCGTTAATGAACACTGACGTAATCACAATCCGTGGTGATGTCGATGTTGAAGTTGTCTTGCGTTACTTACGTATGCGTGGTGAATTACCTGACGCAACTGATGCTCTCTATGTTATCGACGACGATGAACGTCTCATTGGTAACCTTTCACTCAGTACATTGATCACAACACAACCCGATGTGGCGGTTTCGGAAGTAATGGAAGATGCCGACGAAGCTATCGCTGTGGAAACCAGTGCTTCTGATATCGCCAGCCTCTTCGAACGTCGTAACTGGGTTTCAGCTCCTGTTGTCGATGTAAATCAACACCTTGTTGGCCGTATTACGATCGATGACGTGGTTGATGTCATTCGTGAAGATGCTGAACACTCTATGATGAGTATGGCGGGTATGGACGATGACGAAGACACCTTCGCTCCGGTCGTCAAATCCGCTCGTCGTCGTAGTGTGTGGTTAGGCGCAAATGTTTTGGCGGCACTCGCAGCAGCGTCTGTGTCTAATATGTTTGAGGCGACACTGAATGAGATGGCAGCCATCGCTGTTTTGATGACCATCGTACCGTCCATGGGTGGTGTTGCTGGTAACCAAACCGTTGCTCTGGTCATTCGAGGTTTAGCACTTGGTCACATTGGTGACAGTAACAAACGTGAATTACTACTCAAAGAAGCCTCTATAGGCTTCCTTAACGGCATTCTATGGGCCGTTATCATTGGCGGTATAGTAGTTGCTTGGAAAGGCAATTGGATCTTGGGAGGCATTATCTCTGCAGCGATGATGACAAACTTGATTGTCGCGGGTATTGCAGGCGTAACCATTCCAGTGATGCTGAAGAAGATGAATATCGACCCTGCCCTTGCTGGTGGTATGGCACTCACAACGGTAACCGATGTAATTGGCCTATCGGTGTTCTTAGGCTTAGCCACCATACTTATCTAGCTTGATTACCGACTCGGTAAATACAAAAAGGGAGCCATTGGCTCCCTTTTTTAATACATAAGATTTAAGCTTCAGGTTTAAATCTTATGTTTAAACCTAAGCAAATTAAGCAAATCACTCGCCTGCGACTTTCATCGACTCAAGCAAGATAGAACCGGTTTGAATTTGCGAACGTGTTTCTACGTCGTTACCAACCGCAACAATCTGAGTGAACATGTCTTTTAGATTGCCCGCGATCGTCACTTCAGATACTGGGTACTGGATTTCTCCATTCTCAACCCAGAAACCCGCAGCGCCACGAGAGTAATCGCCAGTAACGGTATTCACACCTTGACCCATCACTTCAGTCACAAGGAAACCTGTGCCTAATTCTTTTAGCATTTGCTCAAAGCTTTGACCTGTCGATTTAACGAACCAGTTATGGATGCCACCGGCATGGCCTGTTGGCGTCATATCCATTTTACGCGCAGCGTAACTCGTCAGTAGGTAAGTGGCTAAAACACCATCGGTGATGATTTCACGGTCTTGAGTGTAAACACCTTCACTATCAAATGGACTCGAAGCCAAACCACGTAAAAGATGTGGGCGCTCTGAGATATTGAACCAATCTGGTAGAATTTTCTGACCGAGGTGATCCAACAAGAAAGATGATTTACGGTAAAGGTTGCCACCACTGATTGCCATCACAAGATGACCAATTAAGCCAGTTGCGACATCGTTAGCGAACATAATCGGGTATTGGCCTGTTGGTAGTTTTTTAGCATCCAAACGACTGATCGTTTTTTCTGCAGCTTCTTGACCTACACGCTCAGGCGTCCAGAGCTCGTCACGGTGACGTGCAACTGTGTAGCTGTAGTCTCGTTCCATTTCACCGTTAGTGCCTTGCCCAATCACACAGCAGCTCGTACTGTGGCGACTGGAAGCGTAGCTCGCAAGTAAGCCATGACTGTTACCATAAACTTTAACGCCATAGTGACTGTCGTAGCTTGCACCATCACTTTGCTTGATCTTGTCGCTATAAGCTAATGCTTGCTTCTCAGCAGCTATCGCAATCTCCGCGGCATAGTCTGGGTTTGGTTCATCAGGGTGAAAAAGATCCAAATCTGGAATTTCTTTCACCATGTATTCTTTTGCGGCAGGGCCAGCAAATGGGTCTTCCGAAGTGTATTGAGCGATGTCTAGTGCCGCTGCGACAGTTTGAGCAATAGCCTTCTCACTTAGATCAGATGTGGATGCGCTGCCTTTCTTCTGGCCACGGTAAACAGTAATACCTAGTGCACCATCACTATTAAATTCAACGTTTTCCACTTCACACATACGTGTTGAAACACTTAAACCCGTTGACTTAGTAATAGCGACCTCAGCTGCGTCTGCACTCACTGATGCCATATCCAACGCTTTAGCTACTGCGGCTTCTAGCTCAACTCTTTGCTGGGCGACTTGCTGTTTTACATCCATATCTATTCTAATTTTGTAGGTCAATATTAGGTAGGATAACAAGAATTTCGCTTTCTCCCCAAGATTCTTGCTAAAATAGGCAATATATTCGTTTGAGATAGTGACATAGGCAGAAAAGATGGCTCGCAAAAACCAAAAAGCCCCATGGGAACCAGAAGAAGAAATCATCTGGGTAAGTAAGACAGAAATGAAAACGGACATGGATGCCCTGCAAAAGCTGGGAGAAGAGCTTGTTGGTTTAAAGCCTTCTGTATTAGACAAGTTTCCTCTGTCTGAAGATTTGGCACAAGCGATTAAAGATGCACAACGCTTTAAAAATGAAGCGAAGCGCCGTCAACTTCAGTACATTGGTAAAGTAATGCGTAGTGTCGATCCTGAGCCAATTCAAGCGGCTTTGGATAAAGTACGTAACAAGCACTCACAAGCAACCGCTGAGCTACATAAGCTTGAGCAACTGCGTGACCGTGTTGTAGCTGAAGGCGATACTGCCATTTCAGACGTTATGGACATGTACCCTGAAGCAGACCGTCAACGTCTTCGTCAGCTCGCTCGCCAAGCTAACAAAGAAAAATCAGCGAACAAGCCAGCCAAAGCTTCTCGTGAAATTTTCCAAATCTTAAAAGAGCTAAAGCTAGGCGACTAATCTTCGTCTTGCTTTACTTGTAAAGATAATCAAAGACCTAGCACATGCTAGGTCTTTTTGTTTTCGACGCTCTCAATATCAAGAAGTATTCAATATCAAGGCTGAATGAGTCTTCACTCACCTGCTCGAACAAAGGAACTCAATTCGACTTGTGGGTGATCGACAGTTAGCGCATCTATCGAGTCTTCGACTAAAACCTTACCCAATGCCACAAACACAAACTTGTTCGCGATACTGCGCGCATCACCTAAATGGTGTGTCACCATCAAAACAGTAATGTTTCGCTCTGCCGCTAATCGCTTCACTAAGCTCAGCATCTCTTCACGAAGCAAAGGATCAAGCGCAGAAAATGGCTCATCAAGCAGCCAAATATTATGCGGCTGTACAAAACAGCGAGCTAGCGCAACACGCTGACGCTGACCACCCGATAAATGCTCTGGCAGCCGATCTAAATACTCAGCAACCCCTACTTGTGTAGCAGCTTGTTCGACTTCTAGCTTTTGGGTTACCGTAAGCTTTAATCCTGGGTGCAAACCCAGGCCAATATTTTCACGCACCGTGAGGTGCGCAAATAGGTTATGTTCTTGGAACAACATCGCCAATGGGCGCTGATGTGCTTCTTTGCCAATCAGCGATTGGCCTGCCACCGAGATCTCGCCCGATGTTGGCTCAATAAAGCCAGCAACCAATGCGAGTAGCGTTGATTTCCCCGCACCACTTGGCCCCATAAGAGCAACAATATCGCCCTGCTCTGCTTGGAAATCAAAACTAAACAACTCTTGGTGATAATGGTAATCCACATTTTTCATCACTAACATCATCGGTTCCTTAACTCTTTAGCTTTGAGCTTCGAGTAAACAAAAATTCAATCAAACTAAAGCTGCCCACACTCAGTAACAATAAACTCACTGACACCACTGCCGCCGCTTCCATTTGATAGCTGCCTAACAATTGAAATAGATACAAAGGCAAAGTTCTAAAGTCTTGGCTACCAAACAAGGCTATCGCACTTAAGTCGCCCATCGCCAGCATAAAGCTGATTGAGAATGCTTGCGCCATCGGTTTGCGCAATGCGCGCCACTCCACGAGCCTAAAGCGAGTGAACCCTGTCATTCCTAAGCTTGCACACACATACTGATACTGCTGAGAAAGATGCAGCATAGGTTGGGCCAAGGTTTTAATCACGTAAGGCAGCGCCATCAAGCTGTTTACAGCAATCACAATAAAGAAAGCCAAACTGAACACATCGGTAAATGAGCGCAGTAATAAGAAGAGGCCCGTACTGATCACTAAGCCCGGCGTCACCAAAATAATAGTGCCAATCAGCTCAATCTTATCCGCTCTATAGTTCTTGTTTTGCAAACGCCATGTGCGACTAGTTAGAAGGATTGCGATACCAATACCAACGGCGATAATGCTTGCGAGGGAAGCAACACGAACCGAGGTCATTAGCGCAGCCCAAAACGGCTCACTGCTCAGTACAGTGAGTGCCTGGGAGTTAATACCACTTAGAACAACCATGGCTAATGGCGGTAATACCAGTATTGAGACTATGATGATCCAAAAGCTATCCCAAGCTTTTGACCACCAGCTGTCCTTAACCAAATATTTATCTTCCGACAGCTGACTAGCCGTCACAGAGATGGGCTTAGACAAACGCTGAATACTCACCGCTAATACGCCACACAACAGCATTTGCCATATCGCGAGTAACGCGCCAGCCTGCAGGTCAAAGTCGAATTTAATTGCTTGGTAGATGGCTAGCTCAATGGTGGTTGATTTCGGACCACCACCCAACGCCATCACGGTAGCAAAGCTGGTGAAGCACAACATGAAGACCAAACCGCACACATGCGGCAGCTGCTGTCTTAACCTCGGCCATTCAACCCATTTAAATTTATTCCAATGGCTCATGCCTAAATGAGCACACAGCTTGTGCTGCTCGGCAGGCACGGTATCCAAAGCTTGCAGAAGTAAACGGCTGGCGTAAGGCAGGTTGAAAAAAACATGCGCTAGTAAAATACCATTCAAGCCATAAATCGAGAATGGTAACTCTATGTCTAAGTTCGCTAAGAACTTAGCTAACCAACCACTGTTGCCGTAAATCGCCAGCAAGCCAAATACGCCGACCAACACAGGTAGAACCAAGGTTGACGCGAACAACCTTAATAACAAGGCTCTTCCAAAGAACTGTCTGCGACACAGAGCATGCGCAATAGGTATAGCAAAGCCAACACTCAGCACAGTTGAGAGTGTCGCCTGATAAAAACTGAATTTCGTTACATGCCAATAGTAAGGATCAGACCATACTAGGCTGATATCAAGAGAAGGGGCATTGCTAAGCAATGCCCCAACTGCTGAAACCACGAAGGCGGTAATGAGTATCGCAACCCAGATCCCGACCTTAGGTGTTTTCTTTATCATAAATTAATTATTTACCGTAAATGGCTCATTCCAAACATCACGAATGAGCCTTTAAGTACAGGGCGCTCATCTTTTTAATAGTAAGTTAAAAAGTAAGTGCACTCTGCCATTCACGAATCCATGGCTTACGCTTAGATGCTATTTCTTCAGGCGTGAAACCTAGCGCTTTTTGAGGAACCGTAAGTTGCTCGAACCCTTTTGGAAGCTCAATATCTGTCACTGGGTACATCCAGTTACCCGTTGGCATCGCTGATTGGAACTCGTCACTCAGGATAAATACCATAAATTCATCAGCCAGCTTTTCGTTCTTGCTGCCTTTGACCTTAGCTGCCACTTCGACTTGAGTATAATGACCTTCTTCAAAGCTTGCTGCTGCGTACTTAGAATCACCTTCTGCAATGATGTGGTAAGCCGGAGAAGTCGTGTAAGACAGGACTAAGTCCGACTCGCCTTTTAGGAACATAGAGTAAGCCTCAGACCAACCTTTAGTCACAGTAACCGTTTTCTGAGCGAGCTTCTTCCACGCGTCTGTCGCTTCATCACCGTAAACAGACTTCATCCATAGCATCATGCCTTGACCTGGTGTTGATGTACGTGGATCCTGGTAGATAACCTTAAGATCATCACGCTGCTCAACCAGTTCTTTAAGGCTCTTAGGTGGATTTACCAACTTCTCTTTGTTGTAAATAAAAGCAAAGTAGCCAAAGTCATATGGAACAAAAGTGCTGTCACTCCAACCATTAGGAAGCGTTACTGCTGACGTATCAACACTGTGCTCAGCCAATAAGCCCGTCGCTTTCGCTTCAGCCATTAGATTGTTATCTAGGCCTAACACGATATCAGCTTTGCTGTTACCACCTTCAAGACGCAAGCGATTTAAAATAGACACGCCATCTTCTAGCGCGACAAAATTCACATCACAACCACACTTTTCTTCGAATGCTTTTTCAACGGCAGGACGAGGGCCCCAATCCGCAGCAAAAGAATCATAGGTATATACAGTTAGAGTATTGTCTGCAGCAACGGCAGAGAAAGAGATAGCTGTAGTAACAGCAAGAGTTGTAAATGTTAATTTCACTGGACGCTCTCCATGGTCTGAGCGGCACAGGTTTGAGGGAGGAGAACGGTAGAAGTTGTTCCTAACTCAATTCCTACGCCAGCATTATCTGGTTCAGGTTTACGGGTCCCAAGCACTTGCTTGATCTCAGCTCGCATTCATTATTTGAATGGTTTGCTCCCCGATGAGTGTTCAGAATTGTAATTCGAATTTTAACAATAAGCTATCAAGTTTGGATCAATTACGTTGATCGTACCCCCAACGTGGCACTAAACCTTGCTCGATACCAAGATGATCGAGAATACGCGCCACCATAAAATCGACCAGATCTTCGATCGACTTAGGTTGGTGATAAAAACCCGGAGCCGCGGGCATGATCGTTACGCCCATGGTCGAGAGTTTGTGCATGTTCTCTAAGTGCAACGTAGAAAATGGCGTCTCACGAACCACTAACAACAGCTGGCCTCGCTCTTTCATAACCACGTCCGCTGCTCGCTCGATCAGGTTATCTGATAGGCCATGAGCAATGGATGCCAAGCTTCCTGCAGAACATGGACACACCACCATCTGCTTCGGTGCTGCTGAACCAGAGGCAACCGGTGAGAACCAATCATCTTTGCCACACACCACCAGCTTTTCTGGGTCGCAACCTAAATGCTTAACTAAAGCTTGTTTCGCAGCATCTGGCCCAGCAGGTAACTTAAGTTCATGCTCGGTCGCCAACACCACTCGAGCTGCCGACGATATCAGCAAATAAACCTGATAATCTGCCGCCAGTAGGCATTCAAGTAAACGCAGTCCGTAAGGCGCACCAGATGCGCCAGTGAAAGCGAGGGTTATCGCTTTATCGTGTTTTGTCATGTTCTCAATTACTTCAAATTATAAGGTCGTGGATGTCGTTAGCCTTTGAGTGCCAATCCATCCAACAGTTTTTGGTGAATGCCACCAAAGCCACCATTACTCATTACCAAGATTTGGTCGCCCACTTGTGCCTCTGAGACAATTTTAGCAACGAATGCATCCATATCATCACTCACATACGCAGGTTGGTGACAAGCGTCTGCGACATCTTGAACCGACCAATCAATATTATCCGGTTGGAATAAGTAGGTAGAATCCGCCTGTTTCAACGAATCAGCCAAAGTTTCTTTGTGCACACCACGTTTCATTGTGGCAGAACGAGGCTCTAAAACGGCAATGATTTTTTTCGTGTCGACCTTATTACGTAATCCGCCCAGAGTAAGTTCAATCGCCGTTGGGTGATGTGCAAAATCATCATAAACAGAAACACCTGCCACCTCGCCTTTAAACTCCAAACGACGCTTAGTATTAATAAAAGTAGCTAACGATTCACAAGCTAGGTCTGGTGTCACGCCCACGTGTCGTGCAGCAGCTATCGCCATCAAAGCATTATTTACGTTGTGGTCGCCCACTAAATCCCAGTTTACCGTTCCAACACATTCATTTTGGAGGTAAACCTCAAATTGAGAGCCATCTTTAACCAGCTTCTTAGCATCCCAGTCGCCTTGCTCACCACTCGATTCTCTTTCACTCCAGCAACCGCGAGCTAGAACATCTTGAATAGCGGTGCCTTGCTTAGGTGAAAAAATACGACCGTTACTTGGTACAGTGCGCACCAAATGATGGAACTGTCGCTTAATCGCTTCAAGATCATCGAAGATGTCAGCATGATCGAACTCTAGATTATTCACTACCAAGGTTCTTGGGTGGTAATGAACAAACTTAGATCGCTTATCGAAAAAAGCACTGTCGTATTCGTCGGCCTCCACCACGAAGAACATACTTTCACCAAGGCGAGCCGATATACCAAAATTACCCAATACGCCACCCACTAAGAAGCCTGGCGCATAACCACAATCTTCTAAGATCCAAGCCAACATACTTGATGTTGTAGTTTTGCCATGCGTACCCGACACCGCCAGAACCCAACGGTCATGCAGTAGGAACTCTTGCAACCATTGCGGGCCAGATGTGTATCTAAGATTATTATCCAATACATACTCAACGCACGGATTACCACGGCTCATCGCATTGCCGATAACCACTAGGTCCGGCCTTGGCTCTAATTGGCTCGGGTCGAACCCTTCAATAATTTCAATCCCTTGAGATTCCAACAGCGTGCTCATTGGAGGATAAACATTCGCGTCACTACCCGTAACCTTGTGACCTAATTGACGAGCCAATACCGCAGCACCACCCATGAAGGTGCCACAAATTCCTAAGATATGAATATGCATATATTGCTTCCAAACGCTTGGCTAAATGAACCATGTTTAAATCAAACTATCAGCCTTCATTATCATGAATTGACGATTAAAAGCGAGTGGCAATGCAAAACAAATTTAGTCGACATAGTAAGTGAGATCTGTGTCGCTTAGTTCATTACCATTAAAAAGATCTAAGCCGTAGAATTTAGGTAAGCGTCTAGATGAATAAAGCCCACACAAGAGGCAGAATCTACAGTGCTCAAATCCCCCCTAATATTGAGAGAAGTTTAAGGAAATAACATGTCTGAGATGCGCACCCTTGGTGAGTTCATTGTTGCAAAACAAAATGACTTTCCCCATGCAAGTGGTGATCTATCATCCCTTTTGTCATCAATTCGTCTTGCTGCAAAAATTGTTAACCGTGAAATCAACAAAGCAGGTCTTGTCGACATTACTGGCGCTGTTGGTACAGACAACGTTCAAGGTGAAGAGCAGCAGAAGCTAGACCTTTACGCTAACGACAAATTTAAAGCAGCTCTAGAAGCTCGCGATCAAGTTTGTGGTGTAGCAAGTGAAGAAGAAGACGAAGCAGTTGCCTTCAATAAAGAGCTAAACAAAAATGCAAAATACGTTGTCTTGATGGATCCACTTGATGGCTCTTCAAACATCGATGTGAATGTATCTGTTGGTACAATTTTCTCTATCTACCGTCGAGTATCACCGATTGGCACTCCGCCAACAGAAGAAGATTTCCTACAACCTGGACACAAGCAAGTAGCCGCAGGTTACGTGATTTACGGTTCTTCAACCATGCTTGTTTACACGACAGGCGCTGGTGTAAATGGCTTCACCTACGACCCATCATTGGGTACTTTCTGTCTGTCTCATGAAAACATGATGGTCCCTGATGAAGGTAAGATTTACTCAATCAACGAAGGTAACTACTTCCGTTTCCCTACGGGTGTTAAAAAGTACATTAAGTACTGCCAAGAAGATGAGCCGAGTGACAACCGTCCTTACACCTCTCGTTACATTGGTTCTCTAGTATCGGATTTCCACCGTAACCTACTGAAAGGTGGCATCTACTTGTATCCAAGTACACAAAGTCACCCTCAAGGAAAACTACGTCTGTTGTACGAGTGCAACCCAATTGCTTTCCTTATGGAGCAAGCTGGTGGCATCGCATCAGATGGTGTTCAACGCATCATGGATATCAAACCAACTGAGTTACATCAACGTGTGCCTTTCTTCGTTGGCTCAACAAGTATGGTACGTAAAGTAGAAGAGTTTCTTGAGCTTAACCGAGACTAGTTTTCTCGATTAATTATCAAAATAACGTCATTAAAAAGCCAGCATTCACATGCTGGCTTTTTGTTTGATACTCAGAGCACCGAGCGGTTACACGTTATTTCGCTTACACCAGTCACCCGAAAGTATTTCTTTATTCTCTGCTAGATCAAGCTGATACAAATATACCCATGCTAATCCAAATATAGTTTCTATTTGCTCGCGACGATACTCAACCGGGACATCCTCTAACCGATCGAGCGATGCCAGAACTTCGTCGTTAATTAAATAGACCTCACCAGCGACACTTTTCTTTCCAAAAACCATCGCTGGATATGCAACTAAATCAAAAATAGCATAATATTCAGGTGTATCAAACCTTCCTAAGTACTCGCACTGCTGCAAATAGTGATGGTTAGATTGACCTTGTCTCAACGTTCCATATACAAAAACAAGATGCTGCATACGCCCTCCATGACCCTTTCTATTTGTGTACCAATCAATGTATGAAACTACAGCAACTCGAATTCAAATGAATTTACTCAAATTCGAATTGATAAAGAAGGTCCACAGCACTATCAAGGCCAGATACTGCTTCCACGTAGAGATCCTGCATCAATCGATAACGAACGGTAAACTCACCCAATGAGTTGAAGATACCCACGCCATATTTGACTTGTAACCCCGGAAGGATATAACCACTCACCGTCACTTGAGAGTCATCTCCAGAGCCTGCGGTATCCAATTGTAGATCCTGTACGCCAAATGCCTCGCCAATTTCGCCAACGACCTTACCGCTCTTCGCTAAGCTCAAACCAATTAATGTGGTCGTCATAGAACCACTCGACTCTCCATCGATATCTTGGCCCCGTAAGATATAGGATAGCGCGTTGGCTTGCGGCATCGCAGGGTCAGAATAAATCTCGATGGTCGGCTCTGTAGCAGGGCCTGTAACTCGAATCCCAGCAGTCACGTCATCCTGAGTATTATCAGGGTTGCGAATCGCATTTATCGCTACATATGGCTGATCCGGTGGCCCATTCATTAGGATCTTGCCCTCTTCAATCAGGAGGTCTTGACCGAATGATTGATAAGTACCATCTACGATATTTACTTCACCGGTGATAAACGGGCCTTGATCTTTTTGAGCCACATTCAACTTACCCACTAAATCACCTTCAAGGCCAAAGGCTGAAAGCTTAAAGTCATCACCAATTGAAATATTAATATTAGTCATCACATTGAATGGAATCGTATCTTCACTTTCTGGTTGAAGGTCTTTATTCAAAATAACTTGATCAGAAGACACACCAACTGCTGACGGAGGTAAATCTTCTACGACAATTCGCCCCCATGGCAATGCAATGTCACCCGTAATTTTTGCAAGCTCCGGCGTAACATCAATGGTCATATCAGGAACTACTTTAACCTTGACCATCGGTGGAATATCAACCATCAACTCATCAGCAAAGATCCGGACATTTGATCGCCATGCTTGAAGATCCTGCCAATCTCCGGAGCCCTCAATATCAAGGTGGCCGTCTGGAGTCTCGACATTCGCATCAAGCTTTGCGCTGTAACCGTTAAAGTCGAGATCAATACGACCGTCTTTAACATCCACAGGCGTCACATCCCCTTTAACTTGAATCCCATTAACCGAGAATTGACCAAAAACTTGGGGGTGCATCAAAGAACCTTGGACCTTTAAGTCAGTCTCAAGATCAGCCTTCAGCATGCTGTATTCACCAAGGATCGGCTGTAAGAAGTCCAAATGGAATGTCGTTAGTTTAATTGCCGCATCGACCATTTTGTCTTCAGCAACAATATCTGGTAACGACACCGTGCCAGATAAGTCACCATTATCAGAAACATCCAACTTAAAGTCGGCATCCAGTTTGTTGTCTTTCAGCCGTGCATTCAATGCAACACTTTCCCACCCCAGTGTGATTGGCTCTCCGACTTGCTGAACAACCTGACCTTTTGGCATATCGACGCTAACCGTTACTTCAGGTTCGCCTTGTTTCGACCATTTGGCATGAGCGGTCGCATTCACTAAGCCCTCTAGTTGCGTCTCTTTAGGCACAAAGGCTTTAATCTGATCGAAGTCGAATTGGTTGATGGCCAACTTGGCCTCACCCGAATTTCCAACACGAACGTCTTCATCCAAACACACACTAGAACCGGCCTGTTTCCAACAATGAGCTTGAATATCGGCAAACTGCTTGTCGGCATCGGCTTTAATTGCGACGGGTTGGTCTAGCACCCAAGGTCCTTGTTCCGTGGCGATTTTGACTCGATCTAACGACCCATTCCAAATAATAGAAGGCTTTTGAATCAGCTCACCCGAAATAGCCAAGCTTGTGGAAATCACGTCGGATACCACGTCGAGCGTCACGGTATGCTGCTTCTCACCACCTTTCACGGTGAGATCAATGCTGTCAACCTTTTGCTCTTGATAGGCTAGGTTATTCGCTTTCAATACCAAATCAGCCTGAGGCGCAGGCAATGGAATCACTGAACCACGAAGAGATAGAGATTCTAATGTAGCTTCATCGTTCCAATCGACACGGTCGACGTTAAGAACAATGTCAACTTCCGGCTCTTTGAAAGGTCCGCTGAGACCAATATCGCCAATCACTGTACCTTTCAGTTCAGGAATACTTTTCGTTAATTGGGGAAGGTTAATAGCAACGCCCATATCCCACTGCTTGTCGAGTTGACCCTGTGCTTTTATAGAATTAACACCGTGAGCTAAGCTCAGGCCGCTGGTTTTTAGTTTAGGCTCACCGCTCGCGCTGCGGTCAGACGCTGATAACTGGCCTTCGATATCCAGAGGATATTCTCGCAAGACCCCCTCGATATCTAACTTAGGCAGCTCAATCGCCCAACCACCCGCTTCGGTCAACTCACCCGAAGTAACGATGCTTCCGCTAATGTTACCTTCGGCTTCTGGCCACTGCAGACCCGGCTGAATATCCTTCAGCGTCACATCGGCTTGCCAGTTAATAAGCTTCTTCCAACTCGCTTTAACCACACCATTGAGTTCACCACCCAGCGTGTTCAGTTTTAAGCGCTCAAGTTCAATCTGCTCGGTGGTGCCCTTACCCTCTAGGTCGATGGTTAAGGCAGGTATCTCCTGACCATCCGCTTCACCTTTAAACTGCACATTAAAACCATCTAATGAGCCATCGGCTTTAAACTTCTCGATAACCGCTTGGTAATCACTTTTACCAGTAAGAGGCCATTGCGCTTTACCTCCCTCTAAAAGAAGGTCAAATGGCAGAGTCGGCTCTAAAGATTGAATATCTCCTGACAGCTTTGCCTCAATCAGTTCAGAAAACTGAGAATCGAAGTGTAGCTTCGCGACACTCCCTTGTGCTTTCAGCGACAGTTTTTGACCTGTAAGATCAGTTTCTTTCACCTGTGCATTTAAAGAAAGGTCTAACGGATAGCCATCTTTAAGCTCAACTTTAGCGGCAAGGTTAGCGCTTGCTTGTGGCATATCAAGTTCAAGAGTAGAAACTTCGACCGTGTTTTTACCCGCTCGAGCTTCAAGCCCAAGGTGGTTTACCACAATCGGTGTTTCTTGTTCTAAGGTGAAACGGTTGAGGTCAAAACGCTCCAGCACAATCTGTAAAGGGACCCAAACTTCAGGCAACTCGATAGCAGCCTTAGTTGCAGTCTCTGGTTCGACGATTTCTGCTTGCGGCTCTTCGGTAGACTCTGCAAGTTTAACCTTAAGATCATTAAATAAGGTTGGCGATACAGTCAGCTTCTCACCCTGCATACTCAAAGCCGTTGAAAACAACCCCCATTCAATCTCATGCCCCAAGATATTCAGTTTAATATCAGACAAAGCAATACGGTTGATCACGATTGGCAGCGGTGTTTTCACCGATGTCACTGGCGGAGTCGGTTCTGTTTCTTCTGTAGAGGCAGGAGGCAATTCAGTAAATGCGAAGTCCAATCCTTGAATCGCTAAACGATCGACACACAACTTAGGATCAAGCAAACAGCGAGGGTTGATAGCCAATGCCATTTTTTGAACCTTGGTATCAATATGAAGACTGTCATCTTTAAATTGAACGTTATGGAGAGTAAAACTCGGAAAAAGTGCCCCATTAGTACTTTCAACTTTAAGCTGTGGCAGCGCTTTTTCAGCCCCCCACAACACCGTGTTAAGTCCTAGGTTAGTAAATAAAACAAAACCTAAAAGTGCTATCAATAACAATAGAATCGACGTCAAAGATATCGATGTCCACTTAATGCACTTACCCATCACTTTGATCATAATTCAGGCCCTAAACTGAAGTGCACTTGAAACTCATCACCTGGGTCAGCATCAAGCCCCCACGCAAAATCTAAACTTACCGGTCCAACGGGCGATGCCCAACGAACGCCAACACCAGTACCGCGCTTCCATTCTGGTTTATCATTGAAGGCATCACCAATATCGTAGAAGGCCGCTCCCCACCAATTTCCAACTAGGCGGTATTGGTATTCAAACGAGCTGGTTGCAATAAATTTTGCACCGGTTAATGCACCACTTTCATCTTTAGGAGATATAGACTCATAGCCATAACCACGGAGACTATTATCACCACCCGCGAAAAATCTTAGTGAAGGTGATAATTTATCAAACTCGTTAGCAAAGTTACCGCCAAACTGAAGCCGAGTTAAACCTCGATGATTATCGCCAATACTTCTGATCCATGCAGTTTGTCCTTGGAAACGAACCACCTTAGTTTCAGACAATATTGTGTCATCGCCCGCTTCAATCATGACGCTCTGTTTATCTCCCCACATCGGCATCGAACCACCTCGAGTTCGAGTTCGGGAAAACGCCACGCCTGGTAACACAAATTGCGCTAAATCGTCTTGTAGACCTTGTTCATAGTTTTCAACTAGGTATCGAATGAACACCGTACGTTGCCAGCCGTTATCTAATCGCCAATATCTTTCCAAAGCGAGGTTTGACTCCAAACTCTTGGTATCACGATTATCCAGATTCTTCATACCGTACTTAATTTGATAGTAATCATTAAGTACATCATCCAAAGGGATTTTATACGTTGCTGTTATCGTCTGCTCTGGTTTAGAGATAGACAAACTGCTATTGAAACTATGACCAAGTGAGTTTACCCAAGGTTTCTTCCATTTGAGGGTACCTTTTACGCCAAGGTCAGTAGATACACCGATACCTGTTTCGATTTGGTTACGCGCTTGAGGAGCAAGGCTCACCTTCATCGGAATTTCTCTGCCATCACCCAACTGACTTAAATCAGGCTCAACAAAAACAGATGAGAACCAATCAGTATTAGAGAGATTTTGGTTATACTCGCCTACTTTTGTGATCGAGTACGGTTCACCATCTTCAAATGGTTTAAGGGATTGCACCTTTTCATCTTCAATTTGGCTACCCGTCACCTGGGTAGCACCAAAGTGATATCGAATGCCACTGTTATAGTGAAGGCGAACATAAGCACGATTTAATTCGGGCGCAACTTCTAACTTACTAAGCTCATACGAGCCATCGAAATAGCCTTTGGCTAATCCAAGATTACGGATAGATGATTTCAAAGAGTCATAATTGCCGTGGTTAAGAATCGAACCTTTCGACAGTTTGCTCTTGGCGATCAGTGCTAGAAAATCAGGATCATCTTCTGCTTCACCACTTAATACGATATCTGAGGTATAAATAACAACGGGTTCACCTGGTTCAACCGTAACGGTCAATTCAGTGTCGTCTTCGGAATGGGAAAAAGAGATACGAGGTTGGTAGTAGCCTAACGCATTCAACGCTTCTTTAATAATAGACTCCAAGCGAGATTGGAACCTCAATGAAGCCGAATACTCTTCTTCGGGGAGCGCACTCAGATAAGCATCAACATTATCCTCAAGCGCTCCATCAAGCCCTTTAATCTCAAGGGAAACATCAGCGAAAGCAAGCGTCGATGACAATAGAGTGCTAATCAGAACTGGTAAAGTTTTTCTTATCATGTTTAATTGGTGCAGAAGTTATAAATACGTTAATAAAGTGAATAGAAATAATACCGCTAAAAAGGCATTGAGTCTGTAATAAATCCTAGAATAACAAGGTCTAATTTAAAGACTGATTCAATATAAACCAACAGTAAATATGAGCCTACAGTTAATATAAACCTAGATCTAATGTTAACTAACGCGGTAAACGTATGCGAAAAGGAATACAACATGCTAAATAAACAACAACTGGTTTCCGCTACAACCGCATTACCGGGGAATGCTGATCCAATCCGTATCACTGAACGCCATTTCATCAATCAAACCGACTTACTCGATGCGCCTACAGGTTCCCAACAAGAAGTATTACTTGGTATGGGGTGCTTCTGGGGAGCAGAGCGACTGTTGTGGCAACTTGATGGTGTAATTTCTACCTCCGTTGGTTACGCTGGCGGATACACAGTTAATCCAACTTATGAGCAAGTATGTACCGGGCAAACAGGCCATACAGAAGTTGTTCGAGTTATTTTTGATAGTGAGCAAACGTCTTTAGCACTAATACTTGAAACATTCTGGGAACGTCACGACCCAACTCAAGGGATGCGCCAAGGTAATGACTTAGGCACTCAATATCGCTCAGCCATATATACTTTCAGTGAAGAGCAACAGGCTATCGCTGAGCACTCTAAACGTGAATACCAGCGAGCAATGACTGAATCTTTAGGCAACGAGATCACAACGGAAGTTCTGCCTGCTGGAAAATATTTTTTCGCCGAAACTTACCATCAGCAGTACCTAGCAAAAAATCCGAATGGTTATTGTGGACTAGGTGGAACAGGTGTTTGTTTCCCACCGCAATAAAGTATAACCGGATATAAAACTAGAACGACTCGCATTAAAAAGGGCTTCATTAACGAAGCCCTTTTTAATTGTTAGCATGTTTTAGGTACGACAATAAACGAAGTTAAGTTACACGGGCAGCGCAGCTATCGTGCCATTAACTTCTTTAAAAATAATCAATTTTTGTTTATCTGAAACTTCAGGGAGAAGCACCTTGCCTTGGTCGAAGCGAAACTCGCCGATACCTTCAATAGCAAACTGGCCTTTGAATAGGACTTTAACGAAACGCGCCACCTGATGTGGACGGTAAGTAGAAAACTCTCTTAACATAATACAACCTCAATTCCATTTGAGTACAACTGCTGCATCTCTGAACAAAGCCTTATTCAAAGCACATCTCATTGCTAAATCCGTTAGCTAACAGCAAGATAATCTATTGTTTACCCTGATACTGTCGCATTATACCTTTTAGTAACAAGCCCGCAACTTGTTTCTACACCGTACGATAAAAAAGTTAAAGAGGCATTTTTCAGATTTCATATTATACTTCCAATGCAAACCAATAAGCGGAACAAAAATATAATGAAAAACAAAACTCTACTGGCTTTTTTAGCCGCAGCCTCTCCACTCCTCGCCAACGCTCACAATCTATCTGTAGGCTCTTCTCTGCCTGCTGTCGATGTTAGCAATTATGGTGAAATTGTCATAAACGACGGTAAAACAGGATATCAAACTTGGGCAACCAATGAGCTCCTAGGAAAAGTTCGCGTCGTTCAAGCTATCGCTGGTCGTAGCAGCTCTAAAGAGCTAAACGCACCACTGATGGCTGCAATTACAGCATCGAAATTCTCAGAAGACAGCTACCAAACCACCACAATCATCAACCAAGATGATGCCATTTGGGGTACTGGGTCTTTTGTTAAATCGTCAGCAGAAAGCAGTAAAGAAGAATTTCCATGGTCTTCGATGGTGCTAGATGAAGACGGAACGGTAGCGTCATCATGGGCTCTAAAAGAAGAGAGCTCAGCGATTATCGTTCAGGACAAGCAAGGTAAAATCTTGTTTGTTAAAGAAGGCGCACTTAACGAAACTGAAGTCACTCAAGTCATTGAGCTGATTAAAGCGAGTCTTTAATCAGATATTCGCGTCTTTTTCGAGACCTAACCAAAGGATATTGTTATATTATAACAGTATCCTTTTTTAATTCTGTGGTAAATCATCTTCATGTGGCAAAACACACCTAACAATGTGAAACGCAAAATAGGCTTTTTGCTCGGGCTGATGCTCTTGCTCAGCGTATTAGCAGCCACACATATGGTAGACTCTGATCCAGGGCATCATACTTCACACCACTGTGAACTGTTTTCGATAAACCAATTCATCACGGCGCACTCACTTCCACAGGTTCCAGAGTTCCCTTCAGAGTTTACTGTCGCTACCACAGAGTCAATAATTTCGTTACAGCGCTTATATTTTGCCTATTTAGCACGCTCACCTCCTGTAAAGATCGCTTAATTACCATTACTTTTTAATTAACCTTTATTCAGGAAAAAAACATGAAACCTACTATTTTAGCCGTTGTTATCGGCATGGCTGTGTCTACGAACGTTTTAGCAAACGAAGAATTCCGCTCTCACGAAGCACATGTGCACGGTAAAGTTGAAGTGAACATAGCTCAAGATGGGCAAGAACTGCTTGTTGAAGTGACGGCTCCAGGCGCTGATGTGGTTGGCTTTGAACATGCTCCAAAAACTGCAGAGCAGAAAGCTTTGTTTGAGCAAGCTATCGCACAATTAAACAAGCCAGAAGAGCTATTTGGTTTCAATAACACTAGCTGTACGCTGAAGTTCAAGTCAGTGACTAACACACTGGAAGGCGATCATGATGACCATGAAGGCCATGACCACGCGGAACACGATCATGATGACCACGAAGGCCATGACCATGCAGAACATGATCATGATGACCACGAAGGCCATGACCATGCAGAACACGATCATGATGACCACGAAGGCCATGACCATGCAGAACATGATCATGATGACCACGAAGGCCATGACCATGCAGAACACGATCATGATGACCACGAAGGCCATGACCATGCAGAACACGATCATGATGACCATGAAGGCCATGAAGGCCATGACCACTCAGAAGGCGGCCACGGTGAATTTACAGCCGAGTACCACTACCAATGTTCAGATATTGCTAATCTGAATACTGTTAATACCCAATGGTTCTCGAAATTCAGTAATACAAAGTCAATGACCGTGAACTTACTGACAGATAGTGTTCAAACGCAAGAAGTTCTTAATGCAGAACGTGTTAGCTTCCGATTCTAATAAGAATTCGATAGATTTTGCGTAGATAAACAACCAAGTAAGTATTCACTTACTTGGTTGTTAAAACCGGTGTACTTGGGGAATTAATTGTCTTTTAGACTGTCCAGAAGAGACACCGCTTTAAATATTGGAGCTAGTATGTCTTTTGACAGTTCATCACTTGTGGTCAAACTAGAAAATATCAGTTTTCGTTGGAAACCTGAATTACCCCCAACGTTAGAAATACCTTCATTACATATTCAACCTAAAGAGCACCTTTTTATTAAGGGGCCAAGTGGTTGTGGTAAATCAACACTGTTAGGGTTACTTACGGGGATAAACCAAGCGCAACAAGGCGAAGTGTCTATCTTAGGCCAAGACCTTACCCAATTGACACCACGTCAGAGGGATAAGTTTAGAGCCGATCATATCGGTTATATATTCCAACAATTTAATCTACTGCCTTACTTATCAGTAATCGACAATGTGACACTTCCTTGCCAATTTTCAAAAATTCGTAGACAGCAAGTCATTGAAAGTCAGAACAGCCTACAAGCAACCGCTCAAGAATTGTTGATCAGACTAAAGCTGCCTCAAGCCTTGATGGATAAACCCGTTACTGAGTTGAGTATAGGCCAACAGCAACGTGTCGCTGCAGCTCGAGCCTTGATAGGCCAACCTAAAATCATCATTGCCGACGAACCGACATCGGCTCTGGATCATAACAACCGAGAAGCCTTTATCGAGTTGTTACTAGAACAAGCGAACCAAGCAGGTTCCACTCTCATCTTTGTTAGTCACGATCCGACATTAGAGAAACTGTTCACTCGAACCATAGATTTAAAAACCGTTAATCAAGCTAAGGTTGTCGTATGAAAGTAATTACTCACTTAGCCCTAAAAAGCGTACTCAACCGTAAAGCCACAGCCATTCTGACGATTCTTACCGTAGCGGTGTCAGTCATTCTATTACTCGGTGTGGAACGTGTAAGAACCGAAGCTAAGAGCAGCTTTGCTAATACGATTTCAGGCACTGATCTTATTGTCGGAGGTCGATCCGGTCAGGTCAACCTACTGCTTTATTCGGTATTTAGAATCGGCAATGCCACCAACAACATCGACTGGAAAAGCTATGAAGAATTTAGCCAGCACAACGCTGTAAAGTGGGCCATACCAATCTCATTGGGTGATTCACATAAAGGCTTCCGCGTAATGGGCACCAACCATAGCTACTTCGTGAATTATCGCTATGGAAGTAAGCAGCCACTTACTTTTCAAAAAGGCAAAGAGTTCGAAGAGCTATTTGATGTTGTGATTGGTGCTGATGTCGCGAAAAAATTAGATTACAAGATCGGTGATAATATCATTCTTGCTCATGGCATCAGCGACGTCGCCTTCAGCCGACACGATAACCTGCCTTTCACTATCGTAGGAATACTTTCTCCAACTGGAACGCCAGTAGACAAAACCGTGCACGTTTCATTAGAAGCCATTGAAGCAATTCATGTCGGCTGGGAATCTGGAGCAAATCTAGGGCATACACCGAACGCTGAAGTATTGAAGCAACGTGACTTCCAGCCTAAACAAATTACCGCAATGATGCTGGGGCTAAACTCGAAGATTCAAACCTTTGCACTGCAACGAGAAATCAATAACTACCGTCAAGAACCTTTGAGCGCAATTATGCCGGGCATTGCATTGCATGAATTGTGGGGCATGATGGCCGTTGCTGAACAAGCACTGCTGATTGTGTCAGGGTTTGTTGTCGTTGCTGGATTATTGGGTATGCTGAGTAGCCTACTCACTAGCTTACAAGAGCGACGTAGAGAAATGGCCATCCTCCGAGCAATGGGAGCAAGGCCTCGACATGTTTTTGGTTTGCTGATTAGTGAAGCTAGTGCCCTAACCTTCCTTGGCATAACCTTAGGTGTCGCACTCTTGTTTGCACTGATCGCAGTAGTTGCTCCAATTGTGCAACAAAGTTATGGTATCAACATATCGATATCCGCAATCACACCTCATGAATGGAAACTACTTATGTTGGTTCAAATTGCAGGTATTATTATCGGCTTTATTCCCGCTTTCCGGGCTTACCGTCAGTCATTGTCTGATGGCATGACTATTCGAATCTAAATTAGGAACCTACAATGCAACGCAAATTCCTACTGATACTTGGACTGCTTTTGTTTCCATTTATCAGCACAGCTCACGCTGACACAACTCAGACTGACGAATCGGTATTAACACTCGATTGGATTGACTTAATTCCAGAATCAGAGCGAGCACAACTAGACTCATTTGGCATGCCGATAGTTAACCACGACAGTATGGACAAACCTCAACAATCGACAATTGGTACTGTTCGCCCCGAGTTGAATGGCAGCACAGTGAAGATTCCTGGTTTTGTCATTCCATTGGAGGGTGATGAGAACATGATCACAGAATTTCTACTGGTACCGTACTTTGGCGCATGTATCCACGTACCACCACCGCCACCAAACCAAATCATCTACGTGAAATTCCCACAAGGAGCACCAATACAGCAATTATGGGATGTGATCTATTTAGTAGGCACGCTGAAAACAGAGTCGATCAGCCACGAATTAGCGCAAACAGGTTATCTTATTGAAGGTACAGCGATTGAAGAATACGACGACATGTAGTCATTAGAAGGGTGGCTCATGGATGAGCTACCGTCACTGAACAAATGATCTTATTCAATAACAGTTTAATAACGATGTTGTTTATCTAACTTACGCGATGTAATCAGATAAATAAGCTAGCACAGCGACATATGTAACGAGTAATAGCCCTATGCCAAGCTGTTTCTTCAGCTTGTTATCATTGACTTGATTCATAACTCCTCCTTGAGAATTACAACAAATTTAACATTTTATTATCATTAGCAAAAGTAAAATTTTGTTGAAGTCTTCAACTCTGCACGCAAAATCTAGCCACCATTAAGATAAAGAGTTACATTTTAGACAGTTAAGTCGTCTCGTAACGGTACTCTTATGTCAGAAACCAAACAGCCAGTAATCATCGAACATGCTAGCAATACCCAGCATAAGCATGAAAAAAAGCCTCACATTGCCGACAGTGCCAGCAGAATGTTGCACATCGCACAAAGCTTCGGTTTAGATTCCTTAATCAGCCATAGTGCAAAACCAACTGATAAAAGTGAAAGTACACTTATCGAGCGGGCACTGTTACGAGAAAAAAAACGTAGAGAGCAGCGTCAAAAGAACCTAGAGCAGATTCTAAAGTTGGCACACTCTTCATGTAAGGATGAAGCGGCTGGAGACCCTGATCAGGACTGGCTATACCGTTTCTTCGATATGGCACAAGAGATCCACAATACATCGATGCAGAGGCTATGGGCTCAAGTACTGAAACGAGAAGTCACCAACCCAGGATCGACGTCGATGAAGGCGCTTCAGATCTTAAAAGACATGACACCAAAAGAAGCGCTCACCCTGCAACGAGCAGCGTCACTGGGTTGTAGTTTTGGTAGTGATAACAGCAGGAAGCTATTACTCGGTTTCAAAAACCATGCAGGGATATTCAGCTTTGGCAAAAGAGACACCACCAATACCATTAACCTTGGTGGGCATAACCTACCCTATTCAAGCCTATTACATCTGATTGAACTCGGGATTATTCTGGGGACTGAGCTAGAGTCTGGGGAGATTGATTTCGATCCAGCCTTGCACCTAACCTATCAAGGGAAAGGTATGTCACTGGCACCGTTGTCAAAAGGGGTGAAGCTGATTTACTACCGATTCAGTCCTACTGGAAATGAGCTGTGCGCCTTGCTTGGGAATAAACCCAATGGGCAGTACTACGACCAACTTATTGCTTTATTAAGCCAAAAATTTACGGTACAAACAGAAGTTAAAAGCACCGTAAACTACACCGTCTAGACAATAGACGGTGTAAGCAATAGACAATATAAAAAGTGACGATTATTGAGAGGAATAGAAATCTAGTAGATAGGTTTCGTGTCTCGATAAACCCAAGCTGGATTACTTATGAAAGCGTAAATATGCAGATAAGTAAATGGGTAGCCTTAGTCATACCAACCCTATTAATTGGCTAAAATATTACGCTTCTCTAACGCATCAATACACAATTCGACCAGTTCATCGAGTGTCTTCTCACCTGCCGGTAGATCGATTTCTGGGTTCTGAGGGGCTTCATAAGCAGAGCTAATGCCCGTGAAATTCGGGATTTCTCCAGCACGTGCTTTTTTATACAAGCCTTTAGGGTCGCGCTGCTCGCACACCTCGAGCGGCGTGTTAACAAACACCTCTAAAAACTCGCCTTCCGGTAGCAGGTCTCGCACTAACTGTCTCTCCGCTTGATGAGGAGAAATAAAAGCAGACAGTACAATTAAACCTGCATCCGCCATCAATTTAGCCAGCTCACCAATACGTCGGATATTCTCTCTACGATCTTGCTCAGAGAACCCCAAATCACTACACAATCCGTGACGAACATTATCACCATCCAATAAGTAGGTATGATAACCAAGCTGTGCTAGGCGATTTTCTAATGCTCCAGCGACTGTCGACTTCCCAGAACCAGATAACCCCGTGAACCAGAGCACAGCTGGCTTTTGTGATTTAAGATCAGAGCGAAATGCTTTATCAATCGAATGTTGATGCCACACAACATTCTCATCTTTTGGTTTGAGTACTGCGGTCATAAATAGTCCTTTAAATAAACAGCATTAAAATGGAAAAAAATAAGGAATTAGGGTCAATACCAAGCCCGAATAAACAATCGAGATTGGGATACCGATACGTAGATAATCCGTGAGACGGTAATTACCTACGCTATAAACAAGTAAATTGGTTTGGTAGCCGTATGGCGAAATAAAGCTGGCGCTGGCACCAAACAGAACCGCCATAATAAACGGCATAGGATCAACTCCATAACCTACTGCCATACTGTAACCAATCGGAAACGAGAGTGCTGCTGCCGCATTATTGGTCACCAGCTCTGTAAGAACCAACGTCATAAAGTAGGTCGCGACTAACGCACCAAACACGCCCCACCCATTGAAGGCTTCTATGAACATCAGCCCCATACGCTCAGATAGCCCAGATGAAATCATCAGTTGAGCAATAGAAAGAGCAGAGCCCACTATCACCACAATATCAACCGGAAAACGACGACGAAGCTCACCCAGCTGCACCACACCAAATGCCACCAGCAATAGTAAGAAACCTGCTAGTCCTTTGATAATCGGCACCACGTCAGCAAGGGCTAAACCAATCACACTGGCAAAACCGAGCAACACGAACGTCGATTTATCTGCATCAAGCTTGGCACTTGAGTCCAAGTCATTCATCAGCACAAACTCTTTGTTATGCTGCTGACGCTGCTCTTCAAAGCGTTTTCCGGGAACCAAAATCAAGGTATCACCTGCGGTTAATGTGATATTCCCTAACCCACCTTCAAGGCGTTCATGCCCACGGCGAATGGCAACCACAACTGCATCGAAGCGGTCTCTAAATTGACTAGTTTTCAGTGTTTTATTACAGAAGCTTGCCGATGAGCTCACCACTACTTCAACAAAGCTTTGTCCGTTAAGGTGGTGTTGACCAAACAAGGTTAGCCCTTGAATCTCTTGTAATGTCGCTACGCTCTCAACATCACCACAAAACAGCAGTCGATCACGAGCTTGGAGAATAAAATCAGGGTCAATAGACGCCGTAGTTTTCCCGTCTCTAATAACTTCGGCTAAGAACAGTTTTCTCAGCGCTCTAAGGTTGTTTTCACTGACACTGCGACCAACTAACGGTGAGCCGGGCTCAACCCTTGCTTCAAGAAAATACGGAAGGTCGTCCTGCGATCCATCATCGTAGCTAGGTAAAAAGTAACTCAGAGGAATAAGGATCAATACCCCACCGACCAAAACAGCTAAACCGATCAAAGTTGGCGTGAAAAAGTTTAAACTCGGCAGTCCTGCATCTTCAACAAAGCTATTAATGATCAAGTTGGTTGAGGTGCCGATCAATGTCAGGGTTCCACCTAAAATGGCAGCGTATGACAGAGGGATAAGCAGTTTAGATGGCGCGTGTTGTTGATTGCGTTTGATTGCGCCGATCAAAGAGACAACCACCGCCGTATTATTAGTAAAAGAAGAAAGTAACGCTGTGGAAATACCCAACTTCGCGACCACGGTGCCTAGCCGGCCTTCAGAAATATTGCGGCTAACCCAGCTGATCAAGCGAGTTTTCTCCAACGCACTTGATGCGAGGATAAGAAGAATTAAAGTCAGTAGCGAAGAATTCGTGAAATTACTCGCTAAGCTCGACAGATCTATCATGCCTGCCATAAAAGCAATAAACGCTGCACCAGCAAAGATAAAACTAGGCTTAATTCGGGTAACGAGCAGGCAAGTAACAATGCCGAGCAAAATCGCTAATACAAATCCTTGTTGCCACATATACACGTCCTTTATGGCGGAAACGATGAGTTTCCGCCTTACACCATTGATTCAATGAGCAATTACTTGTCGTTTATGACTTCAGTAACTGGCTTAAATCCTTGGCATCCCAATGAGGGAAGTGTTTACGAACCAATGCGTTGAACTCAAGTTCAAATGCAGAGAAGCTACCTACTTGCTGTTCAACAGAGTCCAAACGATCTCGAATCAAACCTGCACCAACCGTTACGTTGGTAAGACGGTCAATAACAATAAAACCACCGGTATCGGCACTTTCACGATATTTATCCAGCGCAACAGTTTCGTTCAATGACCATTCACATAAACCAATACCATTCAGTGGCAGCTCATCCACTTCATAGGTCGACAAATTATTGATGTCATACTGATGACGAACTACTTCAACCTGACCAACCGTTTTCTTGCCCGCGATTTTGATGTCGTAAGCTTTACCTGGTTTCAGGGGTTGTTCAGTCATCCACACGATATCTGCCAATACATGGTTAGTGGATTCAATTTGCGCGTTTTCCAACACAATCAAATCACCACGACTGATATCGATCTCATCTTCAAGGGTCAACGTTACCGCCAATCCCGCTTGTGCAGATTCCAAATCGCCATCAAAAGTCACAATGCGTGCAACTTTAGAGGTCTTGCCAGATGGAAGCGCCTTGATCTCGTCACCCACACTCACACGTCCAGAAGCAACGGTGCCAGCAAATCCGCGGAAGTCTAAATTAGGACGGTTCACATACTGCACAGGGAATCGGAATTCACCTGCAGAGCGTTTTTGGTCAATGTCTACATTCTCTAGCACTTCTAATAGAGACGGGCCTTCGAACCATGCAAGCTCTTTGCTTGGCGCTGCAACGTTAATGCCTTCAAGCGCAGAAACAGGCAGGATTTGAATATTGGTTTCGCCTTCTAGGTTTTCAGCAAATTCTAGGTACTCATCGCGAATCTCTTCAAAACGATCTTGTGCATAATCCACTAGATCCATCTTGTTGACTGCTACAATGAAATGCTTCAGACCAAGTAGATTGGAGATAAACGAATGACGACGCGTTTGATCCAATACGCCCTTACGAGCATCAATCAAGATCACAGCCAGATCACACGTTGAAGCGCCTGTTGCCATGTTGCGCGTGTACTGCTCATGCCCTGGAGTATCAGCAATAATGAACTTACGTTTTTGCGTCGAGAAGTAGCGGTACGCTACATCGATCGTAATGCCTTGCTCACGCTCAGCCTGCAGACCATCAACAAGCAGTGCTAAATCAGGCTTCTCACCCGTAGTACCTACTCGCTGACTATCAGAGTGAACAGCTGCTAGCTGATCTTCATAAATCTGTTTTGTATCATGGAGCAAACGGCCAATTAACGTACTTTTGCCATCATCTACCGAGCCACAAGTTAAAAATCTAAGCATAGATTTATGCTGATGCTGACTTAGATAACCTTCAATCCCTAGTTCAGCCAATTCGGCTTCTACTGCACTATTCATTTTTCTTTCCTTAGATTCTTAGAAATAACCTTGGCGCTTTTTCAGCTCCATCGAGCCCGACTGATCATGGTCAATCGCTCGACCTTGACGCTCACTAGAAGTAGCCACCAGCATCTCTTCAATAATGCCTGTTAACGTATTGGCTTCAGATTCAACCGCTCCAGTTAGTGGGTAGCAACCTAAAGTTCGGAAACGAACACTTTTCTCTTCAATCACTTCACCTTCTTGCAGCTCCATACGGTCATCATCAACCATGATCAGCATGCCATCACGCTCAACCACAGGGCGTTTGTCTGAAAGGTAAAGTGGAACAATATCAATGCTCTCTAAATAGATGTATTGCCAAATATCGAGCTCAGTCCAGTTTGATAGAGGGAATACACGAATGCTCTCGCCTTTATTTACTTGGCCGTTATAGGTATGCCAAAGCTCTGGGCGTTGGTTTTTTGGATCCCATGTGTGATTCTTGTCGCGGAAAGAGTAAACACGCTCTTTTGCTCGAGATTTTTCTTCATCACGACGTGCACCACCAAAAGCAGCATCGAATCCATACTTATTTAACGCCTGCTTAAGGCCTTGAGTTTTCATGATGTCAGTGTGTTTCGAAGAACCATGCACAAATGGGCTACATCCCATTTCAATACCTTCTGGGTTCTTATGGACTAAAAGGTCAAAGCCGTACTTTTTAGCCGTACGATCACGAAATTCAATCATCTCGCGAAATTTCCAATCGGTATCTACGTGTAACAGCGGGAATGGAATCTTACCTGGGTAAAACGCTTTGCGAGCTAAATGAAGCATCACAGAAGAATCTTTACCTATGGAGTACATCATCACTGGGTTATCAAACTCAGCCGCTACTTCACGGATAATATGAATACTTTCCGCTTCTAGCTGTTTTAAGTGGGTTAAACGTTCTTGGTCCATTTCAGTGCTTCCTTTAAGGCTCGCGTTACGAGCAATTCATTACTTGGCATACCAAGTAAGGGATTTAACTCATCCACTGGTGTGAATGGGAGTATTGGCACTAGAAGAAAACAGAAGCTTCGTATGAGCTATCCTTGCTATTCATCTGCCTGATACGTCCTTGATATAGGCATTATGACGAGCCTCTCATATTACTGGAAATTCTAAAATTTCATTTTTTATTCGAAAAGCTGATAAGGGATTGGATTTATCGATAAACAGATGAAATGAATGGACTAATATTATCGATATCATTTGTACATTGATGGGCAGCTTTGAGAGGTATATTGCAGAACACCATAAAGTAATCGATCAAAGTCACGATTTAACATTCGTTGTAATCATTGTTTCATTCGATTTTGTTACATTACGCAACAAATTTTCTACTATCCACTTTGGAGCTACACAATGAAAGTTGCAATAAAACCTTTGTCATTGGCTGTACTTGCGGGTCTTGGTTTGACTCTAGCAGGCTGCACAACAACACCAGATACCGATGAAGTGATTAAACTACGTGTCGTAGAAACGACGGATATCCATACCAACCTAATGGATTACGACTACTACAAAGACAAGCCATCGAAGAAAATCGGCTTAGCACGTACTGCAACTCTAGTAAAAGAAGCTCAAAACGAAGTAACCAATAGCGTATTAGTTGATAACGGTGATTTACTGCAAGGTAGCCCAATGGGTGACTACATGGCAGACAAAGGCATCGTTGCTGGTGAGGTTCACCCTGCATATAAGGCAATGAACCAACTAAGCTACGACGCTGCAAACCTAGGTAACCACGAGTTCAACTACGGTCTTGAGTTCCTAGAAGAGTCTATCAACGACGCTGATTTCCCATACATCAGTGCTAACGTTTACGACGCAGAAACCAAAGAACACTACTTCACGCCTTACATCATCAAGACTCACACGTTTGAAGATACAGCAGGCGTAAAGCATGAAGTAAAAGTCGGCTACATCGGTTTTGTTCCACCACAAATCATGACGTGGGATAAGAAGAACCTAGAAGGCAAAGTGATCGCTCGCGATATCATTGAGACAGCTAACGAGTTAGTACCTCAAATGAAAGCGGAAGGCGCTGAAGTTATCGTTGCTATCCCTCACTCAGGCGTATCAACTGACCCGTACAAAAATGGTGAAGAAAACTCAACGTTCTACCTATCTGAAGTAGACGGCATTGATGCAATCGCATTCGGCCACTCTCACGCAGTATTCCCAGGTAAAGGTTTTGATGACATTCAAGGCATCGACAACGAAACGGGCACAATGAACGGCGTTGCGGCAGTAATGCCTGGTCGTTGGGGTAGCCACGTTGGTGTTATGGATCTAACACTTGCACAAAAAGACGGTAAGTGGGAAGTCGTTAAAGGCCAATCAGAAGCACGCCCTATCTACGACAAGATAGAAAAGAAATCACTTGCTGCTGCTGATGAAGGCATCGTAACAGCACTAGAAAAAGACCACGCAGGTACTCGTGAGTTTGTTAACCAACCGATTGGTAAAGCAGACGATGTGATGTACAGCTTCCTGTCTCTAGTACAAGACGATCCAACAGTTCAAATCGTTAACCTTGCACAGAAAGATTACGTTGAACAGTTCATCCAAGGTGACCCAGACCTAGATGGTACGCCAGTACTTTCAGCCGCTGCACCATTCAAAGCCGGTGGCCGTAAGAATGATCCAGCGAACTTCACTGAAGTTGAATCTGGTCAACTGACATTCCGTAACGCAGCTGACTTGTACCTCTACCCGAACACACTAGTTGCGATGAAGGTTACAGGTCACGAAGTAAAAGAGTGGCTTGAGTGTTCTGCTGGTCAGTTCAACCAAGTGGATGTTAACTCAACTGCACCACAACAGTTGATCGAGTGGGATAACTTCCGTACTTACAACTTCGATGTAATCGACGGTGTTGATTACCAAATCGACGTAACTCAACCTGCGAAATACGATGCAAACTGTAAAGTGGTTAACCCTGACTCACAGCGTATTGTTGGCCTAACTTACCAAGGTAAGCCAATCGACATGAAGCAAGACTTCCTGATCGCAACCAACAACTACCGTGCATACAGCGCTAAGTTCCCAGGCACAGGTGAAGACTTCATCGCATTTGATGCACCAGATGAGAACCGTACTGTTCTTGCAAACTACATATCTCGCGTAAGCAAAGAGCAAGGTCAAGTGAGCCCAAGCGCGGATAACAATTGGTCATTTGCGCCAATCAAAACGGATAACAAACTAGATATCCGCTTTGAAACATCTCCAAGCGACAAAGCAGCAGAGTTCATCAAAGAGAAGGGTCAATACCCGATGAAACGTGTTGCGACTGACGATGTTGGTTTTGCTGTTTACCAGATTGACCTAACTAAATAGATTGCTTAAGTAATCCATAGTTAACATTCTGAAAGGCTGAGTTTAACGACTCAGCCTTTTTCTTTTTCACATGGGATCCCCATATCCAACGCCCGGCTTTCAAATCCAAACTCTCGATACATCTACTTTAAAAACAACACATTATTCGCTTTCATTTCGCTTTAAGATCGACTTAAACAACGCATTTCAAACCACGGATGGAATCAAGCTCGCACAAAAAATCCTCAATCATCTGTAAGTTTTTCTCAGCTCCTCGTGTCTATTTAATTTACTACACTCAATGAATGACCAATAAGCCATTCATTTATAGGATAGATAGGACATTTGATGAGCACCGTCGAGAGTATCCAAGCATGGTTAAATACAGGAGAGGAATCGCTGCTATGGCTGATGCTTGGCATTATCGCGCTTTCTTATCTGCTTGAAGATCTGGCGATTGTTACGGCGGCAGGTATAGCGACTCAAGGTCTAATACTTCCTCAATATGCGCTGCTTGCCATTTTCATCGGCATTGCCACGGGTGATCTCGGTCTTTATTACTTAGGAAAGTCAGGACGTTACTTCCGAGGTGTGCGATATAAAGCTCTCACGAATAAGTACTTTCGTTTGCTTCGTACCAAACTACGTCAGAACGCATTCAGCAGCCTTTTTGTCATCCGCTTTATTCCCGGGCTTCGTACCGTCGGCTTTACCTTAAGTGGCTTTTTCGCAATCCCACTCCCTACTTTCTTATTTGCCGTTATTAGTGCCACTGCGATCTGGACTGGCATTGTCTTCTCTGCCATCTACTATTTAGGGACATCAGCGTGGCTGCAAGCCTCTGAATATCAATGGGTCGTCATCCCATGTGCCATCGCTTTGCTGTTTATCTGCAATCGATTAATGAATAGAACCTACTCTAGAGGATTATCATGAGTTCACCGCAAGATATTCGCATCATTCCATCACATCAAATCAATGCTGGCATGCCCCTACTTGAAAAAGATACCGTGCGCAGTGTCTCTCCTTATGAGTTTCTTCCGGCTTGGTTTTTCTACACGCCAGTGGTGATTCAAAGCCTGATGCAAGGGTTATGGCACTTTGACTGGACACTGCCGCTCATCGCTAACCCGAGCATCAAGTTAAGCGGAATGGTCGGCGAATCAAAACACGAGATACTGAGCCTTGCCGGATCATCGAGTCAGCGTTGGATCTCTCCGTTTATCACCTTAACCAAAACGGATCTTAGCAGTAAGAAACAAGCTGAAGATGCGCGCAGCGCACTCATACAGTCGGATCTCGATTTCCCGATTGTGGCTAAACCGGATCTTGGTTGTCGAGGTGTTGGTGTTAAGCTGATCAACACACAAGATCAACTAGAACAGTATGTTGAATCTTTCCCAAATAATGCTCGCTTTCTATTGCAAGAAAAGGCGCCTTATCAAGCCGAAGCGGGTGTATTCTACGTTCGTTACCCAAACAAAAAGCAAGGCGAGATCATCTCGATCACACTCAAGTATGCGCCAATGGTGGTGGGTGATGGCAGCTCGACACTCAAACAGTTAATTGAAAATAGCCCGCGTGCAGGACAGCTCAGTCACCTCTATCTGCCAAGACATCAAGGTAAATTGGATCAAGTGCTCGCAGAGGGCGAAGAGTTTCAACTCGCGTTCGCAGGCAGCCATAGTCGTGGTTGTATCTTTCGAGACGGTAATCAATACATCACTCAGGCTCTAACAGAACGTTTAGACGAGATATTCGATGATTTCGATGGCTTTCATTTTGGCAGACTCGACGTCAAATTTAAGGACATGCATAGCCTAATGAACGGCGAGGATTTCACTATCCTCGAGGTCAATGGTGCGAGTAGCGAAGCCGGACATATCTGGGATCGCAACACACCACTACGAGAGATATTTTCTACACTACTTCTGCAATACCGCATTCTTTTTGATATAGGTGCTCAACAGAAGCACCGAGGCCATAAGACTCCCTCTTTCAAGAGCTTATTTGCTGCGTGGCAAGAAGAGCGACGTCTTGTTCAACAATATCCGACCACCGATTAACTTTGTACGAGGACCATGAATGAACCCCATAGCCCAACCAAGCGCCCTCACTTCTTTCTCTCCAAGTATCACAGGAGCGGTAGAAATATTGAACCAGGGGCTAGAGTTTTTGTTAGCGATATCCGACAGCGACTACCTGACACGAGCAAAGCCGCACGTTACAAGCTCTATTGGTGAACATACTCGTCATACGCTCGATCTTTTTCACGCCTTGATCTTAAAAGAGAATGCAACCGTTGATTACAACACTCGCCGTCGTGGTCATCCCGTCGAGTACGAGCGCTCAATTGCAGTAAAAGAGATCCATTATGTGATCAACTGGCTTGAGCGATTAGACCGTCGGGATCTCGAAGCGCCTATCATGATCCAAACCGAAGTTTCAATGGATGCTCAAGTATTCGCAAGCCTACCTTCTACGCTAGAAAGAGAAGTCACCTTCGCCGCGCTGCATGCCAATCATCATTACGCGATGATCAAAGTGATCACCACCTTCCTAGACATTGACACCTGCAATACCTTTGGTTACGCCCCAACGACTAGCAGCTATCTGAGGGAACAATAATATGTGCTCAGTCTCTTGGCTACTTGAAGAAAATGGTTATCAGGTCTTTTTCAATCGTGATGAACAGAAAGCACGAGCACTGGCGATGCCGCCTAAACAATATCGAGTCAACGGTGTCGATATCATAATGCCACTCGACCCTACTGGCGGTGGTAGTTGGATAAGCATTAATGAGTTCGGGCTTTCTTTATGCCTACTCAATAACTATCAAGGCATAGTACCTGCTGGTCCTTTGGTCAGCCGCGGTTTATTACTTAAAAACCTATCATCGAGTCGTAACATCAGTAAGCTCTCTGAAGCATTTCATCAGCTAGACCTACACTCTTTTGCTCCTTTTACCTTGTTGGCTTTCGCCCCGAATTTAACTCAGAACAGTGGTTTGGTTATCGCCTACATGTGGGATGGTATTCAACAAAAAATCGTCGACACTGATTCTCCACTCTTCTCATCCGGTGTCGATTTAGAACGCGTGCAAGCTTATCGTAAAGCGAAATATGATCAGCTGATGGAAACCGGTAAGAATCAACAGAACTTACTGATGTTCCACTCTCATCATCACAGCGAACAACCTCATTTAGCAACCTGTATGCATCGTGAAGACGCACACACGGTGAGCTTTACTCATTTACGCAACCTACACGGCCAAGCTTCGATGTTTTATGCACCTGGCTCGCCTTGCGAACCCATTAAGCCATGTCGGATAAATCAACAGCGCTTTACCTTCGATTTATCACCCGCAATCAATCTATAGATGGAGTCTATCATGAGAAAACTATTAACCATGGTTCTGCTACTTGTTAGCCCGTACGTATTTGCCGCCGATGAAATCTACACCGGATTCTTTAGCAGCAAGGCACTCGATGGCTACGATACTGTCGCGTATTTCACTTCCGGTAAGCCCGTCGAAGGCAGTCAAAAATTCAGCACCGAGTACAAGGGTGCAGACTGGTATTTCTCTTCTGAAAAGAATTTGACTTTATTTGTTAATAATCCTGAAAAATATGCCCCTCAATATGGAGGCTATTGCGCTTGGGCTGTATCAGCCAAGAGCGACTTTGCACCTGGAGACCCTCATCAATGGACGATTGTTGATAACAAGCTTTACCTCAACTACGACCAGGAGATTAAGCAACGCTGGGAGCAAGACCAAGCACAACATATTCAGCAAGCCGATAAAGTTTGGCCGAAACTGATCAAGTAAGGGAATAACGATGACATTCACTCCAACCAAGCATATCCCTGCGGCATTTATCGCGTTTGTGTTTATTCAGTCACTGTTTTTTAAGTTCACTGGCTCATACGAGACTGAACATATCTTTGGCACTCTCGCGACATGGTCTGGACTAAGTTGGTTCGGCTCGCTTGGCGGCTATTTAATTGGATTCGCGGAATTGATTGCTGCTATTTTGCTATTCACACGCTGGCATGGCCTTGGAGCCATCATGACAGTGGGAATTATGAGTGGCGCGATTTTCTTCCACCTGTTTACGCCACTCGGCATTCAAATGCCTGAGTTCAATACAGCGGGTGACATTGTCGGTTATGACGGCGGGTTATTGTTTGGTATGGCATGCCTAGTCTGGTTATGCGGTGCATTTTTAAGTGTGAAAGATTTCAAGAATCAAGACGGTTTCCTAAACAACTTTAGTCAATAAGGTAGCTTCATTATGATTGATAGTCCTTTTCGTTTACCACGTTACACACCTTTTGGTTTAGGTGAGTCTGTTGTCGAGTGGGCAACTGGGCTATCTAAGCTAGACAAACTCTATCAAGATAGACCGAACGAGTTATCTAGCTTTGAGTTTATGCATCACACTCTATCGGCACTCAATATCGACTATTCGGTTTCATCTGGAACCACAGAGAATATTCCAGAAGATGGGCCTGTGGTGATTGTGGCCAATCATCCTCTTGGCGCGATTGAAGGCGTGATCCTTGCTGATCTCGTAGGATCGGTAAGGAAAGATGTAAAGGTACTGGCGAATGAGTTGCTCAAGCGACTGCCTGAACTGGATGATCTTTTCATCGGAGTCGATGTCTTTAATAGCAAAGAATCGAAACGAACCAACGCCAAAGCGATTCGAGATGCCAATCGTCACTTAGCAGATGGTGGACTGCTGATTGTGTTCCCTGCGGGCGAAGTCTCGAGTTACCGCAAAGGGGCAAAGACACTGACAGACATCGAATGGAGCAAATCGGTAGCCAAATTCGTCAAACGTCATCAAGCCACTACGGTACCTATCTTTATCAATGGTAAAAACAGTGAGCTTTTCTATCAAGCTGGCCGTGTCCATCCACTATTAAGAACAGCTCTACTCGGCCGTGAACTCCTCAATAAGCAAGCGACCACGATCGCTATCTCTATTGGCTCTTCGATTCCATATTCAGAAATAAAATCGTTTGAACAAGAAATGGATATCGTCAACTACCTGCGACTCAATACCTACCTGATGAGTCAACAAGATAGCCCGAACACACCAATCCACGCGCCCTCTTTTGATACTCAAGTGATTGCTCCGATTCCACAAGAAGTCTTGGCAATAGAGATAAATTCACTCCCTGAAGAGATGAAACTGCTCGAGCAAGGTGACTTCGAGGTCTACTGCACGCCAAGCCAATCTATCCCTAACTTAATGCGCGAGATTGGTCGAGTCAGAGAAGAAAGCTTTAGAGAAGTCGGAGAAGGCAGCGGCCTTGCCTGTGACTTGGATGAGTATGACCTTTACTACCATCAACTGTTTGTGTGGAATAAAACTAAAGCAGAACTAGTCGGTGCGTATCGACTCGGTATGGTCGACAAGCTAATTGCTGAGCATGGGCTTGATAAGCTCTACTCTCGTAGCCTGTTTAACTACAATCAAGAGTTCATTGACACCTTAGATAACAGTATTGAACTAGGACGCTCCGTAGTGAGTAAACCTTATCAAAAGAGTCTTAACTCACTGTTACTATTATGGAAAGGCATCGCGGCCTTTGTATATCACCACCCTCAATATACCCATTTATTTGGTCCGGTAAGTATCAGTAATGATTACAGCCACAATGCACGATTATTGATAGCGACCACCTTATCCATACATCATTACGATGAACAAAAGGCGAACCTGGTTTCTCCTTCGTCACCACTCAATACCAGTAATAATGTGTTCTGGCAGAATCACCTACTATCGTCATTGGCGAGTGTCCCTCTGCTTTCTAAAGTGTTGGCTCGTATGGAGCAAGGAAAAGGCCTACCAGTACTGCTTCGCCAATACCTGGGGATGAACGGTAAACTGGTGTGCTTTAACGTCGACCCATCGTTTAATGATGCTTTGGATGGCTTGATTGTCGTCAACCTCAAGAAGGTACCATTGAAAACTCTAGGCAAATATATGGGCCGAGAGCTTGCTCAAGACTATCTAGAGCAGCATTCAAAGCGTTAGGTCATTAATACTGACCCTATATTGATATTCAAATTCTGTACCTCTCCCCAAATAAGTGCGATGATTTCGGCACTTATTTGGGCTAGGTCACCTTCATGCACACGTCTTTTATCGAACAACTACAAAGCTTTGATTTCTCTGAAAATCAGATTGAATCTCTATTAGCCGTCGCAAAGCCCCTTGAGCTCCCAACAAGACACATTCTGATCAATCAAGGTGAGATGGCGAGTTCAATCTACTTTGTGCTTGAAGGCTTATGTCATGCTTGTTACCTCACTAATGACGGAAAACAATACAGTAAAGAATTCTACTGGGAACAAGACTGGATCATAGGCTTTGAGAGCTTGATAAAAAACCAAGCGTCCCCTTACCTATTAGAAACGCTCACACCCATCACCATGTTAGAACTGCCAATGAACGCCGTAATCGAGTGGCGAGCATCAAACAACCCTCTATACCTAAAGTTGTTAGAAACTCAGCTCATGCATAAAGAAAACAAAGAACGCTTTATGCTGCTCTATACTCCTGAACAACGTTATCAACTGTTCTGCGAACATTATCCTGATCTTGAACAGCGCTTGAACGACAATCAAATTGCCGCTTACCTAGGAATAACCGCCATCAGCCTTAGCAGAATTAAAAGTCGAATTAACAATAGTTAATGCCAACAATCATCGCGCATAGTACATTCAGAGCATCGATAATCTCTGGATGTAAACATGATCACTTGGCACTCAATTCCTTTTTCTGAACTCTCAACACAACAACTGTATCAACTACTTAAATTAAGAGTCGATGTATTTGTGGTTGAGCAAACTTGTCCTTATCCAGAGCTCGACGGCAAAGATATACTCACAGGTGTTGAGCACCTACTTGGTTATTCTGATAAAGAGTTAGTAGCGTGTGCACGCATACTCCCTCCTGGCACCACATACGATAACGTCAGTATCGGTCGTGTCGCGACCAAGCAATCAGCAAGAGGAAATGGCTTAGGGCACCAATTGATAAAAGAGGCATTGATTCGTTGTGAAGAACTTTGGCCAAACGCGACCATAGACATCGGTGCACAAGAACACCTAGAAAACTTCTATGCAAGCCATGGGTTCAATACGGTGTCTGAGATGTATCTGGAAGATGATATTCCACATCTAGACATGAGATTAGAGAAATAATGTCGAATATCACTGTCGGTATTTTATTACTGATTGCAGGTAACTTGTTTGCCTCGTTTTCCGACGTAGCGGTAAAACTGTTGAATGGCGAAGTGCCACCACTTCAGTATATTTTTTTCCGACAGTTGATATCTCTGATCATCATTACGCCTTTGTGGCTGCAGCAGAAAAAAGAAAAACGGCACTTAAAACAAGCTAAAATAACCTTCATACGAGGGCAGCTTATCTTAATCGGTAGTGGATGTATGGTTGTTGCAATCACTCACTTATCTTTGGCCACCGCTAATGCTGTATTTTATGTCGCGCCCTTATTGATGTTGCCTCTATCGATGTTTCTACTAAAAGAGCAACCAGCACTCGGTAAAGTTATCGCCACCACAATAGGCTTTATTGGTGCACTGATTGTATTGAGACCTTCGCAATTTCATTGGGCAGCGCTGTTTGCTTTGGGGACAGCACTCACTCTCGCACTATTTAATGTACTCGTAAGAAAGCTTCCTAGTGAACAAACCGTCATCACAACACTGTGGTGGACAACGCTATTTTCCATTCCTGCATCATTGATACTGTGCTTTCTATACTGGCAACCCGTGTCTGTCGAGCACTTGGGATACATAGCCCTGAGTGCAACACTCATATTAAGCTATAACGGCTTTGCCGTTTCCGCTTACCAAAAAGCTCATTCCAACCAAATAGCATTAGCTGAATATTCAGGATTAGTCTTTGTCGCACTTATAGGTGCGCTATGGTTTAACGAGATTCCAGACACATTAACTTTTACCGGAATAATGCTCATTATCTTACCACTAGCACCTTTTAAGCGACCAAAAAAAAGAGCTAACGCTTAGCTCTTTTTATCACTGATCTATGTCTATGAAGTGCCTTAACTAACGGGTCAGAATCGCTCTATTTGCTTCGACCAAAACCACCGTCAGACAGTCTAAAGAACATTACCGAAGTATCACCCTTCTCTAGCTGAAGAATATCCAGTTGCCCAGTCTCAGCAAGTTTGAAACGAACGAGCTGACCCTTGCGGATCTGGCTTAGTGGCTTATCAGCACCTTCAATACGAACCAAGGCATTAAGATCAGACAATGGCAAATCATTATTTCGGAAAACCTGCGCTAGAGTATCTCCTTGTTTAACAAGGTACTCTTGCCAATTACTGGGTTCTGATGAATTGCTTTTGGCATTTTGCTGTTCACTTAAACCAACGGTGTTTATCTCAAGCTCAACGCGCGATGTTATCGGAGCAGAATCCACTTTCGGTTCTGGTAGCGGCACAAAAAGTAAAATTAATACAATCGGCGAAATCACCATCAATAATCTCTGGTGCAGCTTTGGTAATGAACTCCAAGTTTCCGTTATCGAAGTCTTCATCTTCTTTATATCGATTGAGTTCAATTTCGCTTTTATCTGTTCCAGTCGAACCTTGAGCTCTGCTAAGTGGTCAACTTTTTGCTTTTTCTTTTGACGACGATTCATGCCACTGCGTCCTATATATTGAATAACTACAGTATAAAAACCAAAGTACCAACAGTATAGATCTTTCCGTCACAACGGAGAGCAAAGCGAGAAAATTGACATCCCTGTGATATCAGCACGGTAAAGCACAAGTGATCATAGGCTAGCCGTTTCTTCACGCTGCTAATACTGGTATTCTTACCCTTTTCGTACTGACAAAAAGAGTGACTTTTCATGTCTGAAGTAAAATTTGAAACTGTAGAGCAAAAAGCTAGCTACGGTATCGGTCTACAAATGGGCCAACAACTTGCTGGTTCTGGTCTTGAAGGCCTAAACGTTGACGCAATTGCTGCTGGTATCGCAACAGCTCTAGTTGGTGACATGCCAGCTATCGAAGTTGACGAAATCAACAACGCACTACAAGAACTACACACTCGTGGTGAAGCTGCACGTCAAGAACTAGCTAAAGCTGCTGCTGCAGATGGCGAAGCTTTTCTAGCTGACAACGCTCTTCGTTCAGAAGTAACAGTTCTTGAGTCTGGTCTTCAATACGAAGTACTAACTGAAGGTACTGGCGAAATCCCAACTGCAGACAAGCAAGTACGTGTTCACTACCATGGCGAACTAACTGACGGTACTGTTTTCGACAGCTCTGTATCTCGCGGTCAACCAGCTGAATTCCCAGTAACTGGCGTAATTCAAGGCTGGGTACAAGCTCTACAAATGATGCCTGTTGGCTCTAAGTGGAAGCTATACATCCCTCAAGATCTAGCATACGGTGAGCGTGGCGCAGGTGCTGCAATCCCACCATTTGCTGCTCTAGTATTTGAAGTAGAACTTCTAGCTATTCTTTAATTTTTATAAAAAGCCTCAGTAAAACAAATTACTATATAGGCAAATAAAATTAAAATAATCCAACGGCGATGTGACTACATCGCCGTTTTTCGTTTATAGTGGAAGGGTAAATGACTTTATTACTTAAGGACAAATAATGAAGAAAGTACTCATCACTGTTTTAAGCAGCCTTGCTGTTGTCTCTTGCGCTAGCACTAGCGATTCTGGCACAACCAGTTCTACTTCTGATACCAACTATTCCCAATTGACTCAAACTGCACTTATGGCTGCGGTGAATATGTGGTCTCAACAAAATGAAACAACACCTCTGGCAGATACCGTTGCCAATCAAGCATCAGTTACGAGCGATCAAGCTGTTGGCGGGATTGGTTCGATGCTCGCTCTTGCACAGAATTCACTTGGCACAGCAGATAACAACGAGCTTGCGTCACTCATTCCAGGAATGTCTACGCTTGAATCTACTGGCCTAACATCGGTACTAAATTCGCAAGGCGCGGTTGAAAGTGCTTTCTCAGGTTTAGGAATGGATTCGTCAATGATCAGCACGTTTGCGCCAATCATTCTTCAAGCACTTCAATCCCAAGGTGCGACGAGTGGCCTAATGGATTCACTTGCAGCTGTTTGGCAATAAGATTAGCGATTAGCGATTAGCGATTAGCGGAATAATATCGATAAGAAGAGCACAGAGGTGCTCTTTTTTGTACGTGGAAGAAAGGAGATACGAGATATTTTTGGAAAATGGCTCAGATCAAGCAAGTAAAAATGCCAAACATCATGGTACAAGTTCTTAATGTACATTTCCTTACTCTACAGATACAAAAAAGCCGAGCTAATGCTCGGCTTTTGTATTAAGAATCTAGTTTAGATTACTCAGCAGCTTCTTCAGCAGCTGGGCGGTCTACAAGCTCAATGTAAGCCATTGGAGCTTTATCACCAGTACGGAAACCACATTTAAGAATGCGAGTGTAACCACCTTGGCGAGCCGCGAAACGCGGGCCTAGTTCATTAAATAGTTTTGCTACCACTTCGTTATCACGAGTGCGAGCAAATGCAAGACGACGGTTAGCAACACTGTCTGTCTTAGCTAGGGTAATCAATGGCTCAATTACGCGACGTAGTTCTTTTGCTTTTGGCACGGTAGTTTTAATAACTTCGTGACGAACAAGAGAGCTAGCCATGTTGCTGAACATCGCTTTGCGATGACTGCTGTTGCGGTTGAGTTGACGACCACTTTTACGATGGCGCATGACCTAATCCTTCTAACTTTTCGATTAATCTTCAGCGATTGACGCTGGTGGCCAGTTTTCTAGACGCATGCCTAGAGAAAGACCACGTGAAGCAAGCACATCTTTAATCTCTGTAAGAGATTTCTTACCAAGGTTTGGCGTTTTAAGTAGCTCAACCTCAGTGCGCTGTACAAGATCACCGATGTAGTGAATCGCTTCTGCTTTCAAACAGTTAGCAGAGCGAACTGTTAGTTCAAGATCGTCTACAGGACGTAGTAGGATAGGATCGAATTCTGGCTTCTCTTCCTTCTCCTCAGGTACACGTACATCACGAAGATCTACGAACGCATCCAATTGTTCAGCTAAAATAGTAGCTGCGCGACGGATTGCTTCCTCAGGTTCTAGAGTACCGTTCGTTTCCATATCGATAACAAGCTTGTCTAAATCAGTACGTTGTTCTACACGTGCTGCTTCTACAGCGTAAGCGATTTTATCAACCGGGCTGTAAGTAGCGTCAACTAGTAGACGACCGATAGGACGCTCATCTTCTTCAGTATGGATACGAGCTGAAGCTGGAACGTAACCACGACCACGTTCTACTTTGATACGCATAGCGATCTCAGCATTGTCATCCGTTAGGTGACAAATTACGTGCTCAGGGTTAGCGATCTCTACATCACCATCGTGGGTGATGTCACCTGCAACAACAGGGCCTGAGCCTGATTTGTTCAGTGTAATAAACACTTCATCTTTGCCTTCAGCAACGCGTACAGCTAAACCTTTAAGGTTTAGAAGGATTTCCAGGATATCTTCCTGAACGCCTTCTTTAGTGCTGTATTCGTGTAGCACACCTTCAATTTCAACTTCTGTTACGGCACAACCCGGCATAGAAGATAGAAGAATGCGGCGAAGAGCATTACCTAGAGTGTGGCCGAAACCGCGCTCTAATGGCTCAAGAGTTACTTTCGCGTGTGTCGTATTGATCTGTTCAATGTCAACAAGACGCGGCTTAAGAAATTCTGTTACAGAACCCTGCATTGTGTCCTCTCTTTTTTTAACCTTACTTAGAGTAAAGTTCGACGATCAAGTGTTCATTGATGTCAGCTGATAGGTCAGAACGCTCAGGCATACGCTTGAATGTACCTTCCATTTTGCCAGCATCTACTTCAATCCAAGTTGGCTTTTCACGTTGTTCAGCAACTTCTAAAGCCGCTTTAATACGAGATTGCTGTTTAGCTTTCTCGCGGATAGAAACAACGTCGTTTGCCGCTACTTTGAAAGAAGGAACGTTTACAACTTTACCGTTAACTAGGATAGACTTGTGGCTAACTAGTTGACGAGATTCAGCACGAGTAGCGCCAAAACCCATACGGTAAACTACGTTATCAAGACGACCTTCAAGAAGCTGAAGCAGGTTTGCACCCGTGTTGCCTTTAAGACGTGCAGCTTCTTTGTAGTAGTTGCGGAATTGTTTTTCTAGAACGCCGTAGATACGACGAACTTTTTGCTTCTCACGAAGCTGAACGCCATACTCAGATAGACGACCGCGACGAGCGCCGTGTACACCTGGTGCGTTATCAATTTTACACTTGGTATCGATCGCACGGACACCAGACTTAAGGAATAAGTCAGTACCTTCGCGACGGCTAAGCTTCAGCTTAGGACCCAAATATCTTGCCATGATCTTTCTCCAATATTCCTAGAAACGAAACTTAAACGCGACGTTTCTTAGGTGGACGACAACCGTTATGAGGGATTGGTGTCGCATCAACAATGTTAGTGATACGGAAACCAGCAGCGTTCAGTGCACGAACAGTAGATTCGCGACCTGGACCTGGACCCTTAACCATAACTTCCAAGTTCTTTAGGCCATATTCTTTAGCCATTTCACCACAACGCTCAGCTGCAACTTGTGCTGCGAACGGAGTAGATTTACGAGAACCACGGAAACCTGAACCACCTGCTGTAGCCCATGCAAGAGCATTGCCTTGACGGTCAGTGATAGTTACGATTGTGTTGTTGAAAGAAGCATGAATGTGCGCTACGCCATCAGCTACTTGCTTGCGTACGCGCTTACGCGCGCGAGTTGGTTGTTTTGCCATTGTACTCTACCTTATCCGACTATTTCTTGATCGGCTTGCGCGGACCCTTACGGGTGCGAGCGTTGGTTTTAGTACGCTGTCCACGTAGTGGTAGACTGCGACGATGACGAAGACCGCGGTAACAGCCAAGGTCCATAAGACGCTTGATGTTCATCGATACTTCACGACGTAGATCACCTTCTACAGTGTATTTAGCTACACCATCACGCAGTTGATCGATCTGCTCTTCAGTTAGTTCACTGATCTTAGCATCTTCAGCAATACCCACTTCAGCTAGAATAGCTTGAGAGCGAGTTTTACCAATACCGTAGATTGCAGTAAGTGCAATTACAGAATGCTTATGATCAGGAATGTTAATGCCGGCTATACGGGCCATTATTCACTCCTAAGGGGTTCATAAAAGAATTATCCGCAGCAAAGCCCGTTATGGATACGCTGCGGCATACTACTTCTTTTGCACGCAAAAGGTAGGCCGAGGAATATACTCGACTCTACCTAGTATTTCAAGTAAAAATTTCTGCTGATTAGCCTTGGCGTTGCTTATGCTTTGGCTCACTGCAAATCACGCGAACGACACCGTTACGCTTGATAACTTTACAGTTACGGCAGATTTTTTTAACGGAAGCACGAACTTTCATTGCTAAACTCCGTAAATGGAATCGAAATAATTACTACCGAATTAACGGCCGTAACCTTTCAGATTCGCTTTCTTTAACACAGAATCATACTGTTGTGACATCAGATGAGTCTGTACCTGTGCCATGAAATCCATGATAACTACCACTACGATTAGTAGTGATGTGCCGCCGAAGTAGAAACGAACGTTCCACGCGACCATCATGAATTCAGGAATCAGACATATAAAAGTAATGTATAGAGCGCCCGCAAGGGTTAGTCTAGTCATCACTTTATCGATATATTTCGCTGTCTGCTCACCTGGGCGGATACCGGGTACGAATGCACCAGACTTCTTCAAGTTATCAGCTGTCTCGCGAGGGTTAAACACCAACGCTGTATAGAAGAAACAGAAGAAGATTATAGCTGCTGCATAAAGCATTACATACAAAGGTTGACCTGGGCTAAGAGCTAATGACACGTCAGTTAACCAACCGAACGCGCTGCTTTCACCATTTTGACCAAACCACTGCGCTAATGTTCCTGGGAACAAAATAATACTTGATGCAAAAATCGCTGGAATAACACCTGCCATATTAATCTTAAGAGGCAAGTGAGAGCTTTGTGCTGCAAAAACTTTACGACCTTGTTGACGTTTCGCATAGTTAACGACGATACGACGTTGACCACGTTCCATGAAAACTACGAAGTAAATAACAGCAAAAGACAATACAGCAATCAACAGCAGAAGAAGCACATGCAATTCACCTTGACGCGCTTGCTCGATTGTTTGACCGATTGCAGAAGGCAATCCAGCAACAATACCTGCAAAAATCAGAATGGAAATACCATTACCGATTCCTCGCTCAGTGATTTGTTCACCTAACCACATTAAAAACATGGTACCAGTTACTAAACTCACGGTAGCAATAAGCGTAAACATGGTTTGGTTGATAACAACCAGATTGTCGACCATGTTTGGTAAGCCTGTTGCGATACCAATAGCTTGGAATGTTGCAAGTACAAGCGTGCCGTAGCGTGTATATTGGCTTATCTTACGACGGCCTGCTTCACCCTCTTTCTTGAGTTCCGCTAACGCTGGATGAACTACAGTTAGCAATTGGACTACGATCGATGCCGAAATGTACGGCATGATACCCAATGCTAATATAGATGCACGCTCAAGAGCACCACCGGAGAACATGTTAAACATTTCAACGATGGTACCTTTTTGCTGATCGAACAAATCGGCAAGTACAGCTGCGTCAATACCAGGGATCGGCACAAAAGAGCCGGCTCGGAATACTAAAAGTGCACCAATTACGAATAATAAGCGCGACTTTAGTTCACTTAAGCCGCTCTGAGCACTACGAAAATCTTGTCCTGGTTTCTTAGCCATCTGTACCTCGTTCCTCGAGATTATTCCTCGATTTTACCGCCTGCAGCTTCGATTGCAGCTTTAGCGCCTTTAGTCACGCGTAGACCTTTAACAGTCACAGCTTTGCTTAGGTCACCAGAAAGAACGATCTTAACAAATTCGATGTTCTTAGTGATAACGTTAGCAGCTTTAAGGCTGTTAAGATCAACTACGTCACCTGTTACTTTCGCTAGCTCAGCTAGACGAACTTCAGCAGACACTAGGCTCTTACGAGAAGTGAAACCGAATTTAGGTAGACGTTGTTTTAGAGGCATTTGACCGCCTTCAAAACCTGGACGAACAGAGCCGCCAGAACGTGACTTTTGACCTTTGTGACCGCGGCCACCTGTTTTACCAAGGCCAGAACCGATACCACGACCTACACGCTTCTTAGAAGGTTTAGAGCCAGCAGCCGGTGATAGAGTATTCAAACGCATTCTGATTACTCCTCAATCTTAACCATGTAGTAAACCTTGTTGATCATACCGCGTACGCACGGTGTATCTTCAAGTTCTACTGTATGGTTGATGCGACGAAGACCTAGACCTTTAAGGCACGCTTTGTGCTTAGGTAGGCGACCAATTGAGCTTTTAGTTTGAGTTACTTTAATAGTTGCCATCGTGTTCTTACTCCGAAATAGATTCAACAGTTAGACCACGTTTAGCAGCAACCATTTCTGGTGACTTAACGTCTACTAGAGCACCAATCGTTGCACGAACGATATTGATAGGGTTCGTTGAACCGTATGCTTTAGAAAGTACGTTATGTACGCCCGCAACTTCAAGTACAGCACGCATTGCACCACCGGCAATAACACCTGTACCTTCTGCAGCTGGCTGCATGTAAACTTTAGAGCCCGAATGACGACCTTTCACCGGGTGGTGAAGAGTGCCTTCGTTAAGCGCAACAGTAACCATGTTACGACGCGCTTTTTCCATTGCTTTTTGAATCGCAGCAGGTACTTCACGAGCTTTGCCGTAACCGAAACCTACGCGACCATTACCGTCACCAACTACTGTTAGTGCAGTGAAGCTCATGATTCGACCACCTTTAACCGTCTTAGATACACGGTTAACAGCGATCAGCTTTTCTTGCAAATCATTAGCTTGTTGTTGTTCTTTAGCCATCTTCCAACCCTACCTTAGAATTTCAGACCAGCTTCGCGAGCAGATTCTGCTAGCGCCGCTACTCGACCGTGGTATTGGAAACCAGAACGATCGAATGCAACCGAAGCTACGCCTTTTTCAAGAGCGCGCTCAGCAACAGCTTTACCAACTGCTTTAGCTGCATCAACGTTACCAGTGTTCTTAACTTGCTCACGGATCGCTTTTTCTACAGTAGAAGCAGCTGCGATAACCTCAGAGCCGTTTGCCGCGATAACTTGTGCGTAAACATGACGAGGAGTACGGTGTACTACCAAGCGAGTTGCGCCAAGTTCTGCAATCTTACGACGTGCACGTGTAGCACGACGGATGCGAGATGCTTTCTTATCCATAGTGATACCTTACTTCTTCTTAGCTTCTTTAGTACGCACATTTTCATCTGCGTAACGAACACCTTTACCTTTGTAAGGCTCAGGAGCACGGTAAGAACGAATGTCAGCCGCAACTTGACCTACTACTTGCTTATCGCAACCAGTAATAATGATCTCAGTTTGGCTAGGGCACTCAGCTTTAATACCTTCAGGTAGAGCGTGCTCTACTGGGTGAGAAAAACCAAGAGTTAGACCTACAGAGTTGCCTTTCATAGCAGCACGGTAACCAACACCCTTAAGAGTTAGCTTCTTAGTGAAGCCCTCAGTAACACCCACAACCATGTTGTTAACTAGAGCGCGAGCTGTACCAGCTTGTGCCCATGCGTTAGCAACACCTTCTTTCGGACCGAAAGTTAGGTTGTTTTCTTCTTGTGCAATAACTACGGCGCTGTTAAGAACGCGAGTAAGCTCACCTTTGCTACCTTTTACAGTAACTTCTTGGCCGTTTAGTTTCACCTCTACGCCAGCTGGAATAGCGACAGGTGCTTTAGCAACACGAGACATAATCTACTCCTTAAGCTACGTAACAGATGATTTCACCGCCAAGACCTGCTTTACGAGCAGCACGGTCAGACATCAGACCCTTGGAAGTAGAAACAACTGCAATACCAAGACCACCCATCACTGTAGGTAAAGAGTCTTTATTTTTATAAACTCTTAGACCAGGACGTGATACACGCTTGATTTGCTCGATTACAGGTTTAGCTTGGAAGTACTTAAGAGTAACTTCTAGCTCAGGTTTTGCTTCGCTGTCAACAGCGAAGTCTACGATGTAACCTTCAGCTTTAAGTAATGCAGCAATTGCAACTTTAAGCTTTGAAGAAGGCATTTTTACAGCAACTTTGTTTGCTGCCTGACCGTTACGAACGCGGGTCAGCATATCCGAAATCGGATCTTGCATGCTCATAAGATTTACTCCAAATGATTAAGTGGCAATTACCAGCTAGCCTTACGAAGACCCGGAATCTCGCCTTTCATGCAAGCTTCACGAACCTTAATGCGGCTTAGACCGAATTTACGTAGGTAACCGTGTGGACGACCAGTTTGGTTGCAACGGTTGCGCTGACGTGATGCACTTGAATCACGTGGAAGAGATTGCAGTTTAAGAACCGCATTCCAACGATCTTCTTCAGATGCGTTTACATCGCTAATGATAACTTTTAGCGCAGAACGCTTTTCAGCGAACTTAGCTACTAGTTTTGCACGTTTAGCTTCACGTGCTTTCATTGATTGTTTAGCCATAACAGTAACCCTACCCTTACTTACGGAATGGGAAGTTAAAGGCAGCCAGCAGAGCTCGGCCTTCCTCATCGGAACCCGCAGAAGTCGTGATAGTGATATCAAGACCGCGGACGCGATCGACTTTATCGTAGTCGATTTCCGGAAAGATGATTTGCTCGCGAACGCCCATGCTGTAGTTACCGCGACCGTCAAAAGACTTAGCGCTAACACCACGGAAATCACGTACACGTGGAAGTGCAATAGAGATTAAACGCTCTAAAAATTCCCACATGCGCTCACCACGCAAGGTTACTTTACAACCAATTGGGTAGCCTTCACGAATTTTGAAACCAGCTACAGATTTACGCGCTTTAGTGATAAGTGGCTTTTGACCAGAGATCGTTGCCATATCAGCTGCTGCGTTTTCTAGCAGTTTCTTATCGTTGATTGCTTCACCAACGCCCATGTTTAGGGTGATTTTCTCAATCCTAGGGACTTGCATGACGCTTGTGTAGCTGAACTCTTTGGTAAGCTCAGCGACTACAGACGACTTGTAGTAATCATGCAGTTTCGCCATAGTAGAACTCCAAATTACTTCTAATTAGTTAGAAACAGTTTCGCCGTTAGATTTGAAGAAACGAACTTTCTTGCCATCTTCGATACGGAAACCGATACGGTCTGCTTTACCAGTAGCCGCGTTAAAAACAGCAACGTTAGAAGCATCAATAGCTGCTTCTTGTTCAACGATGCCACCTTGTTGACCTAGAGCCGGAACCGGCTTTTGGTGTTTCTTAACAAGGTTGATGCCTTCAACGATAACTTTACCAGTTGTCAGAACCTTAGTTACTTTACCTTTCTTGCCTTTATCTTTACCAGCAAGAATGATTACTTCGTCATTACGACGGATTTTAGCTGCCATGTTGCCGCTCCTTACAGAACTTCAGGTGCTAGTGATACAATCTTCATGAATTTCGCGTTACGAAGTTCACGAGTCACAGGACCAAAGATACGTGTGCCGACTGGTTGCTCAGTAGTGTCATTTAACAATACACAAGCATTACTGTCGAAGCGAATGACAGAACCGTCTGGGCGACGAACGCCTTTACGGGTGCGCACTACTACCGCCTTCAGAACATCACCTTTCTTTACTTTACCGCGAGGAATCGCTTCCTTCACTGTAACCTTGATGACGTCACCGATATGTGCATAACGGCGGTGAGAGCCACCCAGAACCTTAATACACATTACCTTGCGCGCGCCAGAGTTATCTGCTGCGTCAAGTGTACTTTGCATCTGGATCATTGTTAGTGCTCCGCTAAATATTAAAACTAGACCCTCTCGGGTCGGGCTGCCTCTTTAAAAGGGACGCGAATTGTACCACCCTTTTTTTAAATTGGGTAGACAAAAAACAAGCGGCTCCAAAAAATAATTTGGAGCCGCTTATAAGTTATAGAATTACAAAGATTAAATCTTCGCTTTTTCTAGAACTTTAACCAATGTCCAAGACTTAGTCTTAGACAGAGGACGACACTCAGCGATTTCAACTTTGTCGCCTAGGCCACAAGTGTTGTCTTCGTCGTGTGCGTGTACTTTAGTCGTGCGTTTGATGAACTTGCCGTAAATCGGGTGTTTTACAGTACGTTCAATAGCAACAACGATAGACTTGTCCATCTTGTCACTTACTACACGGCCTTGCTGGATGCGGTTAGTTTCGCTCATTATGCGCCTGCCTTTTCAGTCAAAACAGTTTTCACACGTGCGATGTCACGGCGTACAGCTTTTAGAGTATGAGTTTGCTGAAGTTGACCAGTTGCAGCTTGCATGCGCAAGTTGAACTGTTCACGTAGCAAATTCAATAGCTCAGCGTTAAGCTCTTCAACGTTCTTTTCGCGTAGATCTTGTGCTTTCATCACATCACCTGCTTAGTTACAAAAGTAGTTTTAACAGGCAGTTTACGTGCCGCTAGGCGGAACGCTTCACGTGCCAACTCTTCAGGTACGCCATTCATCTCGTACATAACTTTGCCTGGTTGGATTTGAGCAACCCAGTACGCAACTGAACCTTTACCTTTACCTTGACGAACTTCAAGAGGCTTTTCAGTAATCGGTTTGTCTGGGAAAACACGGATCCAGATTTGACCTTGACGCTTAATGTGACGTGTCATAGCACGACGTGCCGCTTCGATTTGACGTGCAGTCAGACGACCACGGCCAACAGCTTTAAGACCGAATTCGCCGAAGCTTACTTCAGTACCTTTAGCTAGACCACGGTTACGACCAGTCATAACCTTGCGGAACTTAGTACGTTTTGGTTGTAGCATCGTTCGACTCCTTACTTACGGCCTTTACGCTGCTTCTTAGGCTTATCGCCTTTTGGCTCTACTGCGTTAGCAGCTGGCATACCGCCTAGAATCTCACCTTTGAAGATCCAAACTTTAATGCCGATCACACCGTATTGAGTGTGAGCCGAAGAAGTTGCGTAATCAATGTCTGCACGTAGAGTGTGTAGAGGCACACGGCCTTCACGGTACCACTCTGAACGTGCGATTTCAGCACCGCCAAGACGGCCGCCTACTTGTACTTTGATGCCTTTAGCGCCTAGACGCATAGCATTTTGTACCGCACGCTTCATTGCACGACGGAACATAACACGACGCTCTAGTTGAGACGCGATGCTATCAGCTACAAGCTGACCATCTAGCTCAGGCTTACGTACTTCAGCGATGTTAATTTGCGCTGGTACACCTGCGATTTTAGCTACAGCTGCGCGTAGCTTCTCTACGTCTTCACCTTTCTTACCGATAACAACGCCAGGGCGAGCCGTGTGAATAGTCACACGGATGCTCTTAGCTGGACGCTCGATAACGATACGAGATAATGATGCTTTTTGTAGTTCCTTTGTAAGGAACTGACGTACCTTGAAGTCGCCGTCTAGGTTGTCAGCGAATTCGTTGGTATTAGCAAACCATGTAGCATTCCAAGGCTTAACGATGCCAAGACGAATACCATTAGGATGTACTTTCTGACCCATTGCTTACTCTCCTAGTCTTTAGCGATCTGCTACAACAATAGTGATGTGGCTTGAACGCTTCAAGATACGATCCGCACGACCTTTAGCACGAGGCATAATACGCTTCATGATAGGGCCCTCATCTACGAAGATTTTAGCGACATTTAGATCGTCGATATCTGCACCTTCGTTATGTTCCGCGTTAGCGATAGCTGACTCAAGAACTTTCTTAACTAATACAGCAGCTTTTTTGTTGCTGAAAGTTAGAATTTCTAGAGCCTGGTCTACCGACTTACCGCGAATTTGGTCTGCAACTAAGCGAGCTTTCTGTGGAGAAATACGAGCAAAGTTATGTTTAGCTAAAGCTTCCATCATCTACTCCTTATTTCTTCTTAGCTTTCTTATCTGCAGCATGACCGCGATAAGTACGAGTTGGTGCAAATTCGCCCAGTTTGTGACCGATCATTTCTTCGGTAACGAAAACTGGAACGTGCTGACGACCATTATGGACAGCGATGGTCAAACCAATCATTGTTGGGATGATCATTGAGCGACGGGACCAAGTCTTAATAGGCTTTTTGTCTCCGCTTTCCACCGCTTTCTCTACCTTCTTCAGCAAGTGTAGGTCAATAAAAGGACCTTTCTTGAGAGAACGTGGCATGGCGATTCCTCTTTATAAATTATTTAGTGCGACGACGTACGATGTACTTGTCAGTGCGCTTGTTCTTACGAGTCTTGAAGCCCTTAGTAGGAACGCCCCAAGGAGATACTGGGTGACGACCACCAGATGTGCGGCCTTCACCACCACCATGTGGGTGATCCACCGGGTTCATTACTACACCACGTACGGTTGGACGTACGCCGCGCCAGCGTGAAGCACCAGCTTTACCAAGTTCACGTAGCATATGCTCAGAGTTACCAACTTCACCGATCGTTGCACGACCTTCAGAAAGTACTTTGCGCATTTCACCAGAACGTAGACGGATAGTTACGTATGCACCATCGCGAGCGATGATTTGAGCATAAGCACCAGCCGAACGAGCTAGTTGAGCACCTTTACCAGGCTTAAGTTCAACACAGTGTACAGTAGAACCTACTGGGATGTTGCGCATCGGCAGAGTGTTACCTGCTTTGATTGCAGCATCTACGCCAGATTGAATCTGGTCGCCTGCGTTAACACCTTTAGGTGCAATGATGTAACGACGCTCACCGTCTGCGTACAGAACTAGAGCGATGTTAGCACTACGGTTTGGATCGTATTCTAGACGCTCAACTTTCGCTGGGATGCCATCTTTAGTACGTTTGAAGTCAATTACACGGTAATGGTGCTTATGACCACCACCGATGTGACGTACTGTAATACGACCGTTGTTGTTACGACCACCGTTCTTAGAGTTTTTCTCTAGAAGTGGTGCGTATGGCTTACCCTTGTGTAGGTCAGCGTTAACAACTTTAACGACGTGACGACGACCAGGGGAAGTCGGCTTACATTTAACAATAGCCATTTTTACTACTCCTGTTATTCCGCGCCGCCAACGAAGTCAAGATCTTGACCTTCTTTCAAAGTAACGTAGGCTTTCTTAACGTCTGAACGACGGCCTTCACGCATACCTTGACGTTTGGTCTTACCCTTTAATACAAGAGTATTTACAGACTTAACTTCAACTTCAAATAGCTTTTCTACAGCTGCTTTGATCTCTTTCTTAGTTGCATCTTTAGCTACTTTGAAAACGATAGTGTTCGCTTTCTCAGCTGCCATAGTTGCTTTTTCAGAGATGTGCGGAGCACGTAGAACTTTTAAGATACGCTCTTCAGTGATCATGCTAGCATCTCCTCAACTTGCTTAACTGCGTCAGCAGTCATTAGAACCTTGTCGAAAGCGATAAGTGATACTGGATCAACACCAGCAACATCACGTGCATCTACTTTGTATAGGTTACGAGCAGCTAAGAATAGATTTTCATCTACTTCGCCAGTTACAATCAGAACGTCGCTTAGCTCAAGCTCTTTAAGCTTAGCTACAAGTTCTTTTGTTTTTGGTGCTTCTACAGAGAAGTTATCAACAACGATTAAACGCTCTTGACGAACTAGCTCAGAAAGAATGCTCTTCATAGCACCGCGGTACATTTTTTTGTTTACTTTTTGGCTGTGATCTTGTGGTTTCGCAGCAAAAGTAACACCACCTGTACGCCAGATTGGGCTACGAATTGTACCAGCACGTGCGCGGCCAGTACCTTTTTGACGCCATGGCTTAGCGCCACCGCCAGATACTTCAGAACGAGTCTTTTGAGCACGAGTACCTTGACGAGCACCTGCTGCATATGCAACAACTACTTGGTGTACAAGAGCTTCGTTGAAGTCACGTCCGAAAGTAGTCTCGGAAACAGTTAGTGCATCAGCACCTTTAACCATCAATTCCATTACTTACTCCTAGACGTTATGCTTTAACAGCAGGTTTTACGATCACGTTTCCGCCTGTTGAGCCCGGTACTGCACCTTTAATAAGGAGTAGATTGCGCTCAGCGTCAACACGTACGATCTCTAGGTTTTGAGTCGTTACACGCTCAGCACCCATGTGACCTGCCATTTTCTTGCCTTTAAACACGCGGCCTGGAGTTTGACATTGGCCAATTGAACCCGGTGCGCGGTGAGACAAAGAGTTACCGTGAGTCATATCTTGAGTAGAGAAGTTCCAACGCTTGATAGCGCCTTGGAAGCCTTTACCTTTAGATGTACCAGTAACGTCTACTTTTTTAATTTCGTTGAAAAGTTCTACGTTTAGCTCAGCGCCAACTTCAAACTCTTCGCCGTTTTCTAAACGGAATTCCCAAAGACCGCGACCTGCTTCTACACCCGCTTTCGCGAAGTGACCAGCTTCAGGTTTAGTTACACGGTTAGCTTTCTTAGCACCAGTAGTTACTTGGATTGCTGCGTAGCCGTCTGCCTCAAGAGTTTTAACTTGAGAAATACGGTTCGCTTCAACCTCAACAACAGTTACTGGGATAGAAACGCCTTCTTCAGTAAATACGCGGGTCATACCCACTTTACGTCCGACTAGACCAATCATTATTCTTATCTCCCTTAACCTAGGCTGATTTGAACATCAACGCCAGCTGCAAGATCAAGACGCATTAGAGCATCAACAGTTTTATCTGTTGGCTCAACGATGTCGATCAAACGCTTGTGAGTACGAATTTCGTACTGGTCACGTGCATCTTTGTTGACGTGTGGAGAGGTAAGAACAGTGAAACGCTCTTTACGAGTAGGAAGTGGAATAGGACCACGAACCTGTGCGCCAGTACGTTTTGCTGTTTCAACGATTTCCGCAGTTGAAGCATCGATTAGCTTGTAATCAAACGCTTTAAGGCGGATACGAATACGTTGGTTCTGCATGAGACAGAGCTCCAATTATTAAAAATTACACAAACAATATCGCCACTCAAGCTCGAAAGAACGAGAGAATGCCGATTGATTTATGTGAAACCGTAGCATCCAAAATCAGGACGCATTGTCAGTTAACTTTTGAAGTAAATGCAATATTTACTATTTTTATTAACCGCGAACATAAGCTGAGTATACATTACTAGGTAAGACCTACTCCTCAGTGCTCATTGGTTCACAAACCGGCGTTAGCCAGTGCGATGCATTATACAGATCACACTTTAGTATGCAAGTGGTGTTGGAAAAATAATCGGAATATATTGAAAAAGGAGCTTAAAGGATGTGAGGTATTGCGCGGGAAAAGGCTTTATTTATAAACATCGAGTAGGGTGAGGCGTTACCGCCTCATCCCTCTCACAGAACCGTACGTCCGGACCTCGTATACGGCTCATGCACACTTCCATTCAGCATATTGGCTGAACACATACCCTGTCCTTATTGTCCCAAGATTTACCAATCCTTGGTCATTAAACCATTGATTTGACATCGCATAGCTTGATAGTGGACTCGCTGCACTGACCCAACTTGTCATTGAGATATGCTGGAACGGCGGCTTATACCCTAACTGTTTTAACTTTCGATGTAAGCGTTGAGGCTTCTTCCAAAGTTTCAACTGGATACTACGCAGTCTTCTTCGTAGCCATCCTGCTAGTCTTGAGAACTCCCTGCTGCTATTGGTGATCCTGAAGTATTGGCTGAACCCTCTTAACACTGGGTTTAGATCTTTTATGACTTGCTCAAGTGGCTTACCGCACCCTCGCTTCGTCATTCGCTTTAACTTGCTTTTGAACACTTTCAGTTTTTTAGTTTGAATGCGGGTAAATTGACTCCCGATTTCTACACCTAAAAACTTCACGCCATCACTGCTGTGCGCTATATGTGATTTCGTCTGGTTCACTGTGAGTTTAAGCTCTCCTTCTAAGATCTTCGTCGCTTGTGCAAGGGCATTCTCTGCCCCTGCCTTGCTACGACAGAAGATGAGTATGTCATCCGCATAACGAACGATCCTATGGCCGCGCTTTCGCATTTCCTGATCGAACGCATCAAGGTAGATATTGGCTATCAAAGGACTGATAACACCACCTTGTGGACTTCCTAGCTCTGTCTCCTGCCAACTACCGTCTATCATCACCCCACTTTTTAGAAACTGTTTTATCAGCTCTAATACACTGCTATCTGTGACTCGTTTTCTGATGCTTTTGATAATCAACTCGTGGTCGAGTTTGTCAAAGCACTTCGACAAGTCCATATCTACAACGTGTTGTAACCCGTAACGCCGGATGAACATCGTGGATTTGTTGATTGCATCGTGACAGCTTCGATTCGGCCTATACCCAAAACTTGATGGGTGAAATTGCTCTTCGAAGATGGGGGTGAGGATATCGTTGAGCGCTTGTTGGACAACTCTATCCCTAACTGTTGGGATCCCGAGCAATCGCACCCCTCCGTCTTCTTTGGGTATCTCTACCCGTTTGACTGGCTGAGGTTTGTATTGCTTGGTTTTAAGTTCAGAGAGGAGTTGATCGAGGTTATCACTCAGATTTTCGGCGTAGTTGCTCAGGCTCTGCTCATCTATTCCAGCCGCGCCTTTCGCTTTCTTTACCTTTTTAAACCCTTTATACAGCCTCTCTTTGTTGAGTAGATGACCATATAAGCTGTAATAAACTCGCACTTTCTCTCCTTGGATTGTGTGCTGTGTGGGGACAGGTGTTTCATCTTCAGCGTGGGTGTTATTTCTCTCTGCTGTTCAGCCTTCTAGCTCAGTGGCAATTTACTGAAGTGAGTCAGAGTTACTCCCCTATACGTATATGGAATCCACGTATTTACAAAGTGATAACATAAATAAAAGTTAAGATGCGTTCGTATATTCGGCTTCTTATTGAAGGAGCTACCTTCTAGCCTTTGATGTTTGCGCACCTACTGTCCTTGTCAGTTTCTCAGCCTCTTAAAGCGTTACATAAAGGTCAGGTTTTCAGTAGGTTGGTCTTATCTTTTATGCATCATCATTTTGTAAAATATTAGAAATTGATTTATCGATTAATCGTTGAGTAATACTGGTTTATATTCGGTTTCATATCGAAGCATCGCCCATGCAGTGCGTACCACCTTGTTAGCTAGTGCTATGCAAGCTTTTTTGAAACCAATACGCTCAATGATACTCTTCAGCCAAGCGTCTTTCTGAGTTTTTGGCTTTTCGGGTAGCCGTCCAACATAGGACATGGCACCAAGATAAAGAAGAGAGCGTAGTTCCTTCACACCGCCGCATTTATCGATCCCAATCATAAATACCTTACCGCCCGAACTGTGTTGCTTTGGTGTAAGACCAACAAATGCAGAAGCTTGTCTTCCATTCTTGAACTGCTTTCCATCACCAAGAGTTGAATAGAGCATCGCAGCAGTTGTTTCACCAACACCTTCAATGTCCATTAATCGTTGGCACGGCTCTATCTGGCGGGTTAAAGCATTTTTCTCTTTTTCGAATGCGATGAGTTTTGCCTTCAGTTCCTTATATTGCTCCCACAACATAGACAGGACAGATACGACATTGGCTGGTATTGATGTTTCCCCATCGAGCACAGTTTGAACCGACGCTTTTAAACCTTTTTCACCCTTAGGGTTTGCTATCCCATAGCTTAAAATGGTGCCTCGAATGTGCTGCCCCAATGAAACAACACTGCGTGATAAGAAACGGCGACTGCTTTCTAAAGATTGCATAGATTGCTGTTCGAGAGATTTGGGTTGACTGTATTTGATACCGATTTGAAGAGCAGCATTAGCGATGGCGAGTGCATCATTATGATCTGTTTTATGACCTTCCAAATACCCTTTCACCTTCTTAGGGTTGATTACCCTAACTTCGTGGCCAAAACTTTCGGCTAATCGTCCCCAATAGTGGCTACCGCAACAACCTTCCATTGCAACGATAGAAGGTTTAGCCTTAACCAGAAACTCTTTCATTTTTTGACGGCTCAAAGGCTTGTTCGATAGTAGCTCACCGTGAACATTGATATGGCACGCTTGTAGAACATTTTTTGCTAAGTCGATAGCGATAACATTTTTAGTCAACATATTGGAACCCTCGTTATAACGTCGCTCTGCTAAGTGTAGACTGGCAGAGAGGGATTGGATTCCATACATCAGTTTCTTAGCGCAGTATCTTGCTTCCACAATCAACCAAACTAGGAATACCCCGATAGCGATTCGGTTTGGGTATCACTGAAAAAAAAAACATCTGTTCATCACAGACTTAAAGTGTACTTCCTCCCTTCGCAACACTGAGTGCTTTTGGCATTTCAGTGCTCCATCAGACTTGATGCTGCTGGTCAGCTAAGTTTTCTCCTCCACACCATTACTGGGCTTCTCTGGCTTAGCCTTACTCACTACTACGGATTCATCTGCCACCTCGCACCAACACACCTCTTAGCTTTCGCTTCGAGTTTGTGCTTCCAGACTGTCTGGATGTGGTGTCAGGCTTCCCCAGTTACTGCACTGGCTCCCTGTTAACAATGCCACCCTCAAGCACAGCATAGGTCTGACTGAGTATAGGGCTTCGCGCTATTTCGGACGCTTACCCACCTATACTGCCGAAGCAGGTTTACTTGCGTTGTGTACTGCTAACTTCCTATCGCTTCCTTCAGACCCTGCCGTTAGCCAACAACGCCCTTGCGATTCGGATTATCTTCCCCTCAGTCGGGGTGATTCAGGTTTCTTTCAACCTGACGGGTTTGCCAGCTTCGCTGGGCAAACAAAAAAAAAGGGAAGCTAAAGCTTCCCTTTTTAAATGCGTGCTCTTCTAATGAAGAGTGTGCAAAAATCTAAATGCTATTAAGCGAAGATTTTAGCTACAACACCAGCACCAACTGTACGGCCACCTTCGCGGATTGCGAAACGTAGACCTTCGTCCATTGCGATTGGAGCGATTAGCTCAACAGTCATTTGAACGTTGTCACCTGGCATTACCATTTCTACGCCTTCAGGTAGAGTGATGTCGCCTGTTACGTCAGTTGTACGGAAGTAGAACTGTGGACGGTAACCCTTGAAGAAAGGAGTGTGACGGCCGCCTTCGTCTTTAGAAAGTACGTATACTTCAGACTCAAACTTAGTGTGTGGGTTGATTGAACCTTTCGCAGAAAGTACTTGACCACGTTCAACGTCATCACGCTTAGTACCACGTAGAAGTGCACCAACGTTCTCACCTGCACGACCTTCGTCAAGCAGTTTACGGAACATTTCAACACCAGTACAAGTAGTAAGAGTAGTCTCTTTGATACCAACGATTTCTACTTCGTCACCTACACGTAGGATACCGCGCTCGATACGACCAGTTACAACAGTACCACGACCTTGAATTGAGAATACATCTTCAATTGGTAGTAGGAACGGTTGGTCTACTGCACGCTCTGGCTCAGGAATGTAAGAATCTAGTGCTTCTGCAAGCTCAACGATCTTGTCTTCCCATTGCTTCTCGCCGTTTAGTGCGCCAAGTGCTGAACCTTGGATTACTGGTAGGTCATCACCTGGGAAGTCGTATTCAGAAAGAAGTTCACGAACTTCCATCTCAACTAGCTCAAGTAGCTCTTCGTCATCAACCATGTCACATTTGTTCATGAATACGATGATGTAAGGGATACCAACTTGACGACCAAGTAGGATGTGCTCACGAGTTTGAGGCATAGGGCCGTCAGTCGCAGCAACAACTAGGATACCGCCGTCCATTTGTGCAGCACCAGTGATCATGTTTTTAACATAATCCGCGTGTCCTGGACAGTCTACGTGTGCGTAGTGACGTGCTGGAGTGTCGTACTCAACGTGAGAAGTTGCGATTGTGATACCGCGCTCACGCTCTTCTGGAGCGTTATCGATAGATGCGAAATCTTTAGCAACACCGCCGTACACTTTTGCAAGAGTAGTACAGATAGCAGCAGTTAGAGTTGTTTTACCGTGGTCAACGTGGCCGATAGTACCAACGTTTACGTGCGGTTTCGTACGTTCAAATTTTTCTTTAGACACAATCGTGTTCCTTCCTAGTTATGATTCGCCACGTTCATTATTGAGCGAGACGCGCCAGAAATTGCTATTTTATGCGCCAACTCTCGTTAGCGCAATATTTGGACGCATTGTTCTTTCAAAAAATGAAAAAAAATGCCTCCGTCTTGTTTAACCACGTTCTGCAATGATTGCTTTTGCAACATTGTTAGGCACTTCAGCGTACTCACTAAACTCCATAGAGTAAGAAGCACGACCTTGTGTCGCAGAACGTAAATCAGTTGCGTAACCGAACATGACAGACAACGGAACTTGTGCACGAATTATCTTCAGGCCAGCTGTCCCCTCGTCCATACCTTCAATGAGGCCGCGGCGACGGTTAATATCACCAACAACATCACCCATCCAGTCTTCTGGAGTAGTTACTTCAACTTTCATCATAGGCTCAAGCAGAACTGGTTGCGCTTCAAGTGCACCCGTTCTGAAAGCCATAGAGGCAGCGATTGTAAACGCCATCTCACTTGAATCTACTTCATGGTAAGAACCATCATATAGTGTAGCTTTGATATCCAAAACTGGATAGCCAGCAAGTACACCATTGTTCATCTGCTCTTCAACACCTTTAGCAACTGAAGCGATAAACTCTTTTGGAACGATACCGTTGGCAATTTCGTCTACAAAGACAAAACCTTCGCCAACTTCTGATGGTTCAAGCTTAAGCCATACGTGACCGTACTGACCTTTACCACCATGTTCGCGGATGAACTTACCTTCCGCTTTCGCTGTACCACGAATGGTTTCACGGTAAGCAACTTGCGGGTTACCAACGTTGCAGTTAACGTTAAATTCACGTTTCATGCGGTCAACGATGATATCTAAATGCAGTTCACCCATACCAGAAATTAGTGTCTGGCCTGTTTCGTCATCCGTTTCAACACGGAACGATGGATCTTCTGCTGCTAGCTTACCTAGAGCGATCGTCATTTTGTCTTGGTCAGCTTGAGAGCGCGGCTCTACAACGATCTGAATAACTGGATCTGGGAACTCCATGCGCTCAAGAACGATTTTATGGTTCTGGTCACAAAGCGTTTCACCAGTGGTCACATCTTTAAGGCCAATAATAGCTGCGATGTCACCTGCTCGTACTTCTTTTACTTCTTCACGTTTGTTTGAGTGCATTTGAACAATGCGACCTAAACGTTCACGTTGTTGCTTCACTGAGTTGTAAGCCGTTTTACCGCTTTCAACAACACCAGAGTAAACACGGATGAAAGTTAAAGTACCAACAAATGGGTCTGTTGCAATTTTAAATGCCAGTGCAGAGAACGGTTCTTTGTCGTCTGCGTGACGCTCTGCTTCATTCTCGTTCTCATCGATACCTTTAATAGCAGGTACATCAACAGGAGAAGGAAGGAAATCAACGACGGCATCTAGAACAGCTTGTACGCCTTTATTTTTGAACGCACTACCGCAAGTTGCGAGTACGATTTCATTGCTAAGGGTACGAGTACGTAGACCTTGTTTGATTTCAGCTTCAGTCAGTTCACCTTCTTCAAGGTACTTATCCATTAGCTCTTCAGATGCTTCTGCAGCTGCTTCAACAAGTTCTGTACGATACTCTTCAGCCATTTCTTGCATGTCTGCAGGAATATCTTCGTACGTAAAAGTCATGCCTTGATCAGCGTCGTTCCAGTTGATTGCCTTCATCTTGATAAGATCGACAACGCCTTGGAAATTATCTTCAGCACCAATGTTCAGTTGAATTGGAACAGGAGTCGCGCCTAGGCGGTCCTTGATCTGTTCAATTACACGCAAGAAGTCTGCGCCTGTACGGTCCATTTTGTTAACGAAAACCATACGTGGAACTTGGTACTTATCAGCTTGACGCCAAACTGTCTCTGACTGAGGTTCAACACCCGACGAGCCACAGAACACGACAACGGCTCCATCAAGTACACGCAGAGAACGTTCTACTTCAATAGTGAAGTCAACGTGTCCTGGAGTATCGATGATATTGATACGGTGGTCTGGGTACTGAGCTTCCATACCACGCCAAAACGTAGTAGTTGCAGCCGAAGTGATCGTAATACCGCGCTCTTGCTCTTGCTCCATCCAATCCATGGTTGCTGCACCATCGTGAACTTCGCCGATTTTGTGAGAAAGACCGGTATAGAACAGAATACGTTCACTTGTGGTTGTTTTACCTGCATCTACGTGAGCAACGATACCAATATTTCGGTATTGCTCTATAGGAGTTTTACGAGCCACGGTTGAATCCTCTTATTCGAGACTTAGGGACTATTGCTATGTCTAGATTATGCGTTAATGGCGATACTTCGCTAAAAAAGGCTTGCCCTAGAAATAGCAATAGTTCCTAGCATAAGCATAGGAACTAAAGAAGTACTGCAAGGAACCTTGCAGTACTAAAAAGGTATTACCAACGGTAATGTGCGAACGCTTTGTTTGCGTCAGCCATGCGGTGAACGTCTTCACGTTTCTTAACCGCAGTACCTTTGTTCTCAGACGCGTCTAGCATTTCAGCAGCTAGGCGTTGAGCCATAGATTTTTCACCACGCTTACGCGCAGCTTCAACTACCCAACGCATAGCAAGAGCGTTACGGCGAACCGGACGAACTTCTACAGGTACTTGGTAAGTTGAACCACCTACACGGCGAGATTTAACTTCTACCGCTGGGCGAACATTTTCAAGAGCTTCTTCAAATACAGCTAAGTGGTCTTTACCAGACTTCTCAGCCATTGAATCTAGTGCAGTGTAAACAATTTTCTCTGCAGTAGATTTCTTTCCGTCAACCATAAGGATGTTAACGAATTTTGCCAGCAATTCAGATTTGAACTTAGGATCTGGAAGGATCTTACGCTGACCTATTACGCGACGACGTGGCATGGATATTCTCCGTTGTCTTCTTCAGGTTTTTTCCAAAACTTTTCAGAATAATAAATAAAATAGTGTTTGGCCTTACTTAACGCTTTCTTTTAAAAAAGAAAATGCATTAAGACTTAGGACGTTTCACACCGTACTTAGAACGACCTTGTTTACGGTCGTTAACGCCAGCACAGTCAAGCGCGCCGCGAACAGTGTGGTAACGTACACCCGGAAGGTCTTTTACACGACCGCCACGGATTAATACAACACTGTGCTCTTGAAGGTTGTGACCTTCACCACCGATGTACGAAGTTACTTCGAAACCGTTGGTTAGACGTACACGACATACTTTACGTAGTGCCGAGTTAGGTTTTTTAGGTGTAGTAGTGTAAACACGAGTACATACACCACGTTTTTGTGGGCACGCTTCTAGTGCAGGCACGTTGCTTTTAACAACTTGCTTTACACGAGGTTTGCGAACCAACTGGTTAATAGTTGCCATTAACTAGCTCCTGAAATTTACTTGAAAGTAAGCTTTGTGAAAAATCTATCCCTAATTACAAGTCGTAATTAGGGACGCAAAATTCTATTCAGCAGTGGGAGGTGTGTCAAGAAATATACAGATCTTTTTTAGCCATCTAGAGCTCAGGATGGTTTATTTTTGACCACAATGATAAAAGATAGTTACCAAGTTACTGATTTGTCGTTTAAAACCGTTAATTTAACAAATCCATCGAAGTCTACTTGAGCCAATGAACTTGAAGCCAACTGTTGTAAACCTCGACTGTCGAGATCCGGTTTTAATACCGACACATCTTCAACTGCAGAAATTTGAGTGTATAACTCATGATTTGGAAGGCAAACATACACAGCATCCTCGACCAAAATAAACTGATCCTGTGGTTGGGAATACAATAATGCGAGTTTTAGTTTCTCTGCCGATTTTACAATATGAAGCATAGCGTTTCCTAAAAAGTCAGTATTTGTTGGCATTGAGCTAACTTTCGCGCTAATTGATCCACTTCAACAACCGTCACATCAATCAGTAAATTGTCCGTCGATAAACCAAATTGATTTAGGCTACGTTTACACACATACACCTGTTCGATGTCGTATAGGTCCATTAATTTAAATGCAGAGATGTAGTCACGTGATAGTGTTTCGCTTGGCTGCTGTGCTTTGAGAAGCTGTGTCACACCATCTCCGACAAAGAACACGATAATATCTTCACTGAAAGCTGAAGCCGCGAGCAATGCATCTAGCCCTTCTCTACCAGCCGCGGTTGTGTGAGGAAAACTATTAAATATAAAGGCTAATTTTCTCAAAACTGCACAACCCTATCTTGTGTTAGTAACGCTTCAGATAAGCTTCCCAACCCAGTTTGAGTGAAGCCAGATGCTAGATTAGAACCGATTAATTGATGTTGCTCAGATTCTTCAGAGCTTACCACACCTCGTCTTAAGGCCGCTGCGACACAAGTTTCAAGGCTAATATCATATTCACTTGCAAGCTTTTGCCACTCAGAAGCTAAATCAAATTCATCATTAGCAGGCACAGTGAGATTCGAGCCATTGCTCACACCGTCTTGATAGAAGAATACACTGTGTAGCTTATGGCCCTGCTTTAGTAGAGCCAATGCAAACTGGTAAGCACTTCTGGCAGATTGTGAACCATAAACAGGTCCATTGACTAAGAGCGTATAACTTAACAACCCTCTTCATCCTCTGTTTTACGTTGACGGATGTACAAGTACACGGTGTGCTTAGAGATATTCAAACGCTCAGCAACACGGTTAATCGCGTCTTTGATGTCGAAAATACCTTTGTCGTAAAGCTCCATCACTATTTGACGGTTCTTGGTGTTGTTCGATACAGACTTGTCTGCATTGATTTCTTCAATGGTTCGTTCAACCGTTTGGTCAACAAGTTCCTCAACATCACTAGCAAAGTTAACCGAAGATGCAGCTTCGTCAGCATCTTGCGTCGGCATAAAAGATTGCAGCACTTGTGAGAAAGGTGCATCTAAGTTGACGTTAATACACAACAAGCCAATCACTCGGTCTTCACCATTGCGAATAGCAACCGTGATTGACTTCATTAATACTCCACCTTTAGCGCGAGTAAAGTATGAACGAGAGAAGTTACGCTTAGAACCTTCAATATCTTTTAGCATCTTTAGCGCAAGATCGGTGATCGGTGATCCAACCTGACGACCTGTGTTTTCGCCATTGGCAATTTTGATTGCAGAAGTATTGAGGTCTTCTAGAGAGTGTAAAACGATTTCACAAAACGGACCAATCAGGCTCGCGATACCGTCGACCACGGCCTCGTAAGATCTTAAGATAATTTTATCGTGTTCACTGAATGGCATGACATGGACTGATTCCATTTCGAGTAACACGTCCGCATTGACTGTTTCTGTAGTAGTCACTTATTCCTTACCTTCGTGTGAAAAATCAACAAATTTATGTAAGTTTATCAGAAAATTTTAATTGCACACCTAGCTAACATTGCAACTAGTGATTTAGAACAAGTTTAAAAATCAAATACTCACCTTCAAATCATAAAAAAAGCCTAACTTGAAGTTAGGCTTTTTGTTCAATCAACGAATTTGAGAACAAGAGTTCTCACTGATATTACTGAGCAGGAGCCGCTTCAGCGTTATCAATGTTTAATAGTTCAACTTCGAACACTAACGTTGAGTTAGCAGGGATAGTCGGTGTGTCTTGCTCACCGTATGCTAGCTCTGGCGGAATAACGAACTTGTACTTAGAACCAACTTGCATCAGTTGTACGCCTTCAGTCCAACCCGGGATCACGCGGTTTAGTGGGAATGTTGCTGGTTCGCCACGATCGTAAGAGCTGTCGAACTGAGTACCGTCTGTTAGCGTACCTTTGTAGTGTACTTGAACGGTATCAGTGTCTTTTGGAGAAGCACCTTCACCCGCAGTCATTACTTGGTAAAGTAGACCAGATTCAGTTTGCTTAACGCCTTCAGTTTTAGCGAACTCAGCGCGGAAATCATCACCAGCTTTCTTCACTTCTGCAGACTTCTCTGCCGCTTGTACTTGCATCGTTTCAGCAACACGCTTGTCTAGAGCTTCAAGAGCAGCGCGAGTTTCTTCTTCGTTCAGTGCTGTTTTCTCTGCGAATACGTCTTCGATACCTTGAAGAACCATGTCTTTGTCTAGGTTAATGCCTAGCTCACTTGGCTTATCAATACTTGTGCTTAGGTAGTTTGCGAAAGATACACCGATTGCGTAAGCCGCTTTGTCATCTTCTGTTTTAAAGTTTACTGCTTCTACTTTAACTTCTTCAACCTGTGGAGCTTCTGCCTTTGGTTCTTCTTTCTGACAACCAACTGCTAGCATAACCGTTGCGGCAAGCAGTGATACTTTTAAAACTGATTTCATTGAATTCTCCAATTAATGGCCAAGCCATTGGTTATTGTGCACAAATCTAATGATTAGATTGGTGTGAATACGTTAGTTATAACAATATACTAGTCATATGTCTTTCGACACAAACCGGATTATTAGATGTGATGCGAATATTTTTCCACTCATTGCTATATACAATTGTCATCACCTTGTTAAATGGTTGCTTTTTCTTCCAGGATGATGATCAGCGTTGGGAAATAGAACCCAATGGCGCCACCAGCTTTGCACTCAGCAGAGATGGACGTTTTGCCCTGCTCTACTCTCAAGAAAAACAACTGCTCCTTTGGGATTTAGATCAAAACAAAGAACTCGCTCAACTTGGCCCGCAAGACCAATCCGAAAACCAAGTATCGCGAATCCGCATCTCAGACAATGGCCGCTTTGCCATTACCGCCAGCCAGATGAACTTCGCCGTTTGGGACTTATCTTGGACTCAGGCTGAGGGGCTCTGGTCTATTTCCGATGGCTTGATTCGTGATGTCGATATTTCTAGCAATGGTGAAAAAGTCTTGCTTGGCCTATCTAATGGCAAAGCTATCTATGTGGACTTAGTCACCGGACGCCGTCTTGAGTTCCTCGCTCACAGAGAAAAAGTAAATTCAGTCTCCCTTTCTTCGAATGGGCGCTACGCATTATCAGGCGGTAACGACTACAAAGCTTACCTTTGGGACACCGAATCAGGCTTAGTGTTACGTACCTTCAAGCATGAACAAAGAGTAGTACGAGTTGCACTACAACGGGATGGAGAATTAGCTTTTACTTCCGATGGCAGCAACCAAGCGATGATATGGGATTTGGAAACAGGTGAACCTCAAGCGCAATTGCAAAGCTGGTCTCGACAGCTGATATTCTCTAGCGCTCGCTTTTCTGATAACGGCAGTATGCTGGTGACAGGTACGCCATCAAGCCAAGTGAGTGTGTGGAATACTCAAGATGGAAAACGAATTTCTCGTCACGATGCTGAGCCACTAAAAGATGCTCGCCCTCCCCGTGCGGTAGTGTATGATGCAGCCTTTGATGAAAAGAACCGTGTGATATCGGGCACCTCTGCGGGCATCGCCCAAGCTTGGAATGTGGATTAGAACGATGACAGAAAAGCGAATTGAACAACTAGAAAGCCGTGTGAATGACCTAGAATGTCAGTTGGCTTTCCAAGAACAAACCATTGAAGAACTCAATGAAGCGCTTAGCCAACAACAGATGTTGATCACGAGAATGCAAGATCAAATGAAGTTCGTGGTGGGTAAAGTAAAAAATATGGACGGCTCCAACTTAGCTGACGCATCAGAAGAGACGCCACCTCCGCACTATTAAGCGCAGTTCAAAATGACGAATAGATTCTAGTGACGCATATCGCTAGTCTCTCGCCCTCGATGTGTAAACTCATTTCAGGACGGGACATAGAAAACTAAAAGGGCGACAGATGCTTATCTGTCGCCCTTTTGTTCGTTTAATCTTCGCTAATTCAACTAAAGCTAGTTAAGCTAATAAAAGCTTAGTCATCAGCATAAATTTTCACTTCCACACAACCGTTAGTATCAACACTCGCGCGATACATCCCTGAACTGTTCATGCCAAAATGAATATCACCTTGGCCATCAATAGCGATCAAGCCACCTTCTCCACCCATGGCCTTCAACTCACCTTGAATGATAGTTTCACAAGCCGTATGTACATCTTCTTTGAGATAACGCATTCGTGCTGCCACATCACTTGCGACCATTTTACGTAGGAAGAACTCGCCCATACCTGTTGTTGAAACAGCCACGTTGCCATTTTCAGCAATAGTGCCTGCGCCTATAATTGGAGAGTCTCCCACACGACCGTATTTCTTATTGGTCACACCACCAGTGCTGGTTGCTGCAGCTAAGTTCCCGGATTGATCTAACGCCACGGCGCCAACCGTGCCGTACTTCTTATCATCTGGATATTTATGGGCTTGCTGTTCATCATATTTCGCTTCAGACAAAGCAAAAATGCCCTTCTCTTTCATTGATAGAAGTTGGTCATAACGACGCTCGGTAAAGAAGTAATCCTGCTCGGTGAAGGTGTACTCATGCTCAAAGGCGAACTTCTCAGCGCCTTCACCAATCAACAACACATGATCGCTTTTCAGCATTACATCACGTGCAAGTTCAATGGGATTCTTGATATGACGAACACCCGCAACCGCACCGGCATCCATTTCACTACCATGCATAACAGAAGCATCCATCTCAACAAACTCATCATGAGTCAGCACCGAGCCTTTACCAGCATTAAAGTGTGGGCTGTCTTCCATCACTTTTACCGAAGCAACTACAGCATCCACAGCATCACCGCCCGATTGCAGCACCTGGTAACCAGCTAACACCGATTTTTTTAAAGCTTCTGTGATGCCTGTTTTTAATTCATCACTCATTTGCTCTCGCAAGATGGTTCCTGCACCACCATGAATGGCAATTGAAAAAGGCTGTGACATGTGAATTCTCCACTGACGTATTTTTATAATGTTGTTCTATCAATACCACATCCATGATCCGATGTCTGATAGTAGAAACTAAACTTTTTCGGATGGTTACCTTATTAGATAAACAGTTAATCCAAACAAGCCTCGGCTCCAATACGAAAAAACCTCCACAAGGGAGGTTTTCAGCGTTCTTAATCTAAAACGTTCATTCGGTATTAGTGAGAACCACAGCTACCGCCGCCGCAGCAGCCTTCTTTTTTCTCTTCACCGTGGTCATGGCCTTCGCCACCACAACAACCACCTTCGTGATCATGGTCGTGATCACCACAGCCACCTTCTTGGTGTACGTGACCATGTTGAACTTCTTCTTCAGTCGCTTCACGAACCGCTACAACTTCAACGTCAAACGTTAGAGTTTGGCCAGCTAGCATGTGGTTACCGTCAACAACAACTTCGTCGCCATCTACTTCAGTCACTTCAACTGGGATTGGACCTTGGTCAGTATCCGCTAAGAAACGCATACCAACTTCGATTTGCTCAACACCTTGGAATACGTCAGCAGGAACACGTTGAACTAGGTCGTCGTTGTGTTCACCGTAAGCGTCTTCTGGAGTAACCGTTGCAGAGAACTTGTCACCAGCAACTTTGCCTTCAAGCTCTTTTTCAAGACCTGTAATTAGGTTGTTGTGACCGTGAAGGTAATCTAGTGGAGCTTCTGCAGTTGATTGGTCAACTACTACGCCATCTTCAAGTTTCACTTGATATGCAACACTAACTACTACGTTCTTTTCAATTTTCATGAGAGCTCCAAGGAGGTTTGGACTAGGCTCGAACAGTTGAGCCTAGGAATAAATTTTATACACCCGATATTATGGGGATGAATTAGTGAAACTCAATCATTCTGGTTTAAAAATACCGATCATTTCTTGATTCGCGTGTTCAGATTTCTCTACAGTTTTCGGTTTCCGCTGCTCATTGAAATTACAATCAACACATTCCACCAATTCGATATTATTCTCTATCCACCAGCGAAGAGTATCTTGAGTGTTGCAGCTTGGGCAGCTCGCCCCAGCGATAAAGCGTTTTTTCTGTTTCACGTTAATGTCCTTTACTACTCTGGATTCGCAGTTCATCCCGCCCGCTCTATTAGAAACTAAGCAGAGACCGCGTTTATTATTAGGTTGGTTCTTTAGACTGCTATTTCTGAGTTCAGCTATATTCCTAAGCTCGGGTTATTCACTCTAGACTCAGGCTACTGCCAATAGTTTCGAGACTGATGATCATTTTCCATCTCGTGTCCAAAAATTTCTTCCAGCTCTTTACGAGCCTCTTTCGCTCTTTGAGCTAGCTCGGCATCTTCGTTGTGCTGAGGAAGTAACTCTTTGAGCATACCATTATCCAATTTCCTAAAATGTGCTTCTGCTCGCTTCGCTTTATATGGATGCATGCCAAGTTCAGTCAATGTTTGACGCCCTAAATCTAATGCTCCAAGGAAAGTTTCACGAGAGTAGTTGCTCACACCATGGTTAAGTAATTGATAGGCTTCAACACGGCTTCGTGCACGCGCTAAGATCTTTAAGCGCGGGAAGTGCTGCTTACATAAATCGACGGTTTTCATGATTTCATCGGGAGAGTCAGTACACAGTACAATCGCCTCCGCTCTATCAGCGCCTGCGGCACGTAACAGTTCTAGATGAGTTGAATCACCGTAAAATACCTTGTAGCCGAATTTTCTAAGGATATGTATTTGGCTGGCATCACTTTCAAGGACGGTGATACGAATCTTATTAGCGTACATCAAGCGACCAATGATCTGACCGAAACGACCAAAACCAGCAATGATCACTCTAGGGCTACGATCAACTACATCAGAAGACATCGCGCTTTCACTGATTTGATTAAGTTGACGAGCAAAGAATCGGTCTTGCAGCTTAAGCATCAATGGCGTAGTCACCATTGATAAACTCACCACGACCAGTAAGAACGATACCTGTTCACCACTTAAAATACCCTGTGCACTCGCCGCAGTAAAAATAACAAAGGCAAACTCACCACCTTGGCTGAGTATCATCGCCATTCGGCTACGCGCTTTTGTCTGTGTACCAAAGATACGGGCAAGTGCATACAGTACCAAACCTTTCAACACGACCAATGCACAAACTGCAATCAGTATCGCGAATGGGCTTTCGGCTAGTAAACCTAAGTTCACCGCCATACCCACAGAGATAAAGAACAGGCCAAGCAATAACCCTTTGAATGGGTCAATCGCAATTTCAAGCTCGTGTCGATATTCACTTTCTGCTAGAAGAACACCCGCTAAGAAAGTACCCAGCGCCATCGACAAACCAATCTGCTGCATGATGACGGCAATACCAATCACCAATAGCAGCGCTGCAACGGTAAACAACTCACGAACACCGCTCATGACCACATAGCGGAATAGTGGTCTCAGTAAGAAATGACCACCAACAAGTAAGCCAATCACGCCGCCTAGCATCCACAACATGTCAGCCCAACTACCGCCCGTATTGCCCGCAAGCAGAGGCAACACCGCTAACATAGGGATTACTGCAATATCTTGGAAAAGTAAGACTGCAAAGCCTGACTGTCCCGCTTCTTTACCACCAAGCTCTCGCTCTTCAATAACGCGCAAGGCGATGGCTGTCGAAGATAAGGCTAACCCCATACCTATCACGAGGCTAGTTTGCCAAGTCAATCCGAACAAACAGGCGATGGCGGTAATAATCAAGGTGGTGATCAACACTTGCGCCCCCCCTAAGCCGAGAATAGGCGCCCGCATCTGCCACAGTTTTTTGGGGTTAAGCTCTAAACCAATAAGGAAGAGCAGCAGCACCACCCCGAACTCTGAGAAATGTAGAATGGCCTCTACGTCACTGATTAGGCCAAGCCCCCATGGACCAATAGCGACACCCGCTAATAAGTAACCTAATACTGAACCTAAGCCTGCTCGCTGCGCGATAGGAACCGCAACCACAGCCGCCGCTAAAAATATAGCGCTACTTTGTAGGAAATCATTAGTCAGAGCCATCATTTGCTCCTATATCTTGTAGCGGATCTCGCAACCAATTTCGATATTCTTCAGCGTGTTGGTAACGCGTCATATCCGAGACATTTCGAGCCCAATGTAAAACTAAAGGTGACATCCAGTGCATCTGGCACAAAGCGGCAGTTAGCTCAAACGGTTGCAAGATCTCTTGTAAGGGATACTTATTATAGCCTGCAGCACCAAACGCCTCTTCTTTACCACCCGTGGTGATAACACTGCGCCAATGCTTACCCTTAAGTGCACTTTGCTCACCAAACGCAAAGCCCTTGCCTAATACTCGGTCAAACCATTCCTTCAATAACGAAGGGCATGAGTACATAAACAAAGGATGTTGGAATACAATCACATCGTACTGCAGAAGCAGTTCATGCTCATAAGGCACATCAATAAAGAAGTCAGGATAGAGGGCATAAAGATCGTGGATTTTAACATTCCCAAGCGACTCTATCTTTTTAACCATGATCTGGTTAGCGATAGAGGTTTGCGGCTCTGGGTGCGCATAGATCACTAATACCTTTGGCACGGGTTTGTCTATCGAGGGAGTAATACTCATTCCTTTGAAACATTCCTTTAAGGGCTAAACGGTGGCAAGGCCACTAGAATTTAAATAAAAGTTATTAATATGTTATTGGCATCATAACGCAAATTGCATTGTGATCGACTTTTATCTGGATTCAGCCTACTATGCAGGCGTCTGTTCACCTCTAATTTCTATGCTACCTCTATATGATTACTTTCTCTGATATTCAATTGCTACGCGGCGGTAAGCCACTCCTCGACCAAGCATCTGCGACTTTTCATCCTGGCGACAAGATCGGTTTGGTTGGTAAAAACGGCTGTGGTAAATCTACGCTGTTCGCCTTAATTAAAGACGAGCTGTCTATTGATGCTGGCTCATTCAGTAAACCAGCCCATTGGGAAATGGCTTGGGTTGCTCAAGAAACGCCAGCACTAGAAAGAACAGCGATTGAATACGTGATTGATGGCGACCGTGAATATCGCGGCCTTGAAGATCAACTAGAGAAAGCTGAACAAGCCGACAACGGCACATTAGTAGCAGAGATCCACGGCAAAATTGAAACCATTGGTGGTTACAGCATCAAAGCACGTGCTGCTGAGCTATTGGATGGCTTAGGATTTCGCCAAGAACAAATGACATGGAACCTAACCCAGTTCTCGGGTGGTTGGCGTATGCGTTTGAACTTAGCGCAAGCCCTATTGTGCCGCAGTGACCTACTGCTACTCGATGAGCCAACCAACCACTTGGATTTAGACGCAGTAATGTGGCTAGAACGCTGGTTACAAAACTACCCTGGCACACTCGTTCTTATCTCGCACGATAGAGATTTCTTGGATCCTATCGTCAACCGCATCGTGCATGTTGAAAACCAGCTGCTCAATGAATACACCGGCAACTACTCATCGTTCGAAACTCAACGCGCGCAAAAACTGATCCTGCAACAAGCGATGTACCAAAAACAGCAGAAACAAATGTCTCATATGCAGAGCTACATTGACCGTTTCCGCTACAAAGCCTCAAAAGCTCGCCAAGCGCAAAGCCGTATCAAAGCATTAGAGAAAATGGAACAAGTGCTGCCCGCTCAATTTGATAACCCATTCAGCTTTGAGTTTAGAGAACCAGACGCGCTACCAAATCCAATCATGATGATGGATGAAGTCTCTGCGGGTTACGATGACAACCTGATTCTAGAGAAGATTCGCTTGAACCTAGTACCGGGCAGTCGTATTGGTCTACTTGGCCGAAATGGCGCTGGTAAGTCAACGCTGATTAAACTCCTTTCTGGCGAACTGAAACAGCAAGGTGGTGAACTGAGCTATTCACAAGGCGTTAAGATGGGTTACTTTGCACAGCACCAATTAGAGACGCTGCACCCAGAAGAAACACCGCTGCAACACATGATGCAGATTGCCCCTAAACACACAGAGCAACAACTGCGTGATTACCTAGGTAGCTTCGGTTTCCAAGGTGAAAAAGCGCTCGATAAAGTAGCCCCCTTCTCAGGCGGTGAAAAAGCGCGTTTAGTTCTGGCGCTACTAGTATGGCAAAAACCGAATCTTTTGCTGCTCGATGAACCAACCAACCACTTGGATCTCGACATGCGTCAGGCGCTGACGTTTGCATTGCAGACGTTTGAAGGCGCAATGGTTATCGTATCGCATGACCGTTACCTACTCCGTGCGACTACCGATGATTTGTATTTGGTACACGACCGTCAAGTTGCACCGTTTGATGGTGACCTAAGCGATTACTACAAGTGGCTAACCGAACAGCAGAAAGTTGAACGCAAAGAAGCACAAGCATTGGCACCAGCAAAAGACGGCGCCAACAGTGCGGCAGCAAAAAAAGATCAGAAACGTAAAGAAGCAGAGTTCCGTAAACTAACGGCACCAATTCGTAAAAAGCTGAGTCAATTTGAAAAGCAGATGGATAAATTAACGTTGGCTCTTGAAGAAGCCGAGCAAGAATTATCCGACACTTCACTGTATGAAGCTGAAAATAAGGCTAAACTGAATAAAGTACTCGCTCTCCAAGCGAGCAGTAAGTCACAGCTAGAAGAAGTTGAAATGGATTGGATGTCCACTCAAGAAGAGCTTGAGCAGATGGAACAGGATATGGATAGCTTATGAGCCCAGAGCACGCCCCAATATCACTAACACTGGAACGACTATGGCAATTTAGCCTTCAGTATTACAGTGTGCGTGGTGTAAAGGATGCGTGCCTAGCTTTACAAAACCAGTTTCACGGCAACGTCAATCTACTGCTGCTGCTCAAATGGCTTGATGAGCAGCAATTGTCTTTTGCCGAAGAAGAGTGGCACAAAGTTCAACAGTGCTTGAGCCGCTCTGAAACCCTGCTTCATAGTTATCGAGAGCTACGTAAGCATCTCAAAGCACACGTTGTTGATTCACTCTACCGTGAAGCCTTACAGTTCGAATTACAACTAGAGAAACAACAACAATCTGATCTCGTCGACTACATAAACTCTCTTCAGCTTTTCGCAAACCAACAAGCGCCTCTCGCTTTTCAATACTGTCGATTATTAGGGGCAGAAAACCTCTATGTTGCTTTTTCTGAACCAGCCCCTCAGCCCTAAGGCATTCCCTTTTCCTTTTGTTAGATCAAGATCCAAGCTTATTGGGGACTATCGTTCTTCGTGTTCACGCGATGGTGGCTCGGATTATTAGCAATATATAGAGCTTAACCTCGATAGTATTCAACCAGTTACCTACAACCTGTTTTGTAACCTGTATGAGTGAAACTCTTGCGCTTATGCCGAGAATCAACCAAGCTCAAATAAAAACATGGGCGTTTCACTAAAAGCTCAACACTTTATCAAAGCCCATAAAAGAAGCATGGACTGTTTTATGACAATATTTACCGCAGCGGCTGGTCTCTCTAATCCGCACTTACAAACCTTAGTGCCACGGTTTATTAGAAAGCAGGCGTTATTTGATCCTCAATGGCAAACCTTAGAAACTCCCGACGGTGATTTCCTCGACCTTGCATGGAGCGAGGACCCGAAGGGAGATAGCCCCAATAGTGATAATAAAAGCAGAGGAGATGCGAATAATAAGCCCATTTTCGTTCTATTCCACGGTTTGGAAGGCAGCTTTGAAAGCCCTTACGCCAATGGACTGATGAATGCGTTTGCTAAAGATGGTTGGTTATCCGTGATGATGCACTTTAGAGGATGCAGCGGAAAACCGAATCGCTTGGCTCGCGCGTACCATTCAGGAGAAGTAGAAGATGCTCGTTTCTTTCTACGACACTTACACGCGCAATTTCCCAATAACCCAAAGGTTGCGGTTGGTATATCTCTAGGCGGAAACATGCTGGCGAACTACTTGGCTGAGTATGCGGACGACCCATTACTGTCGGCGGCAACGATAGTTTCTGCTCCTTTTGATTTAGCTTGCTGCTCCAGTCGTATTGAAAGAGGCTTCTCTAGGCTCTATAAAAAATACCTGCTCAACTCACTCAAATCGAATGCCTTGAAAAAGGTTAAGCTGTTACAAGAAAAAATAGGTATCTCCGCTGAAACCATCAAAAAAATAGACAAACTGTATGAGTTTGATGAAAGGATCACTGCGCCTCTGCATGGATTTAAGAATGCTCAAGACTACTATGCTCAATGTTCAGCGCTTCCAAAACTGAATAAGATTAAGCTACCGACTCAGATCATTCATGCTAAAGACGATCCTTTCATGACTGATGATGTTATTCCAAAATTCGTACTACCAGACAATATTGATTATCGCTTGTTTCAGAAAGGTGGCCATGTGGGGTTCATTACCGGTAGCACGCTCAAGCCCAGGTTTTGGCTAGAAGAAGCATTGCCAGCCTACTATGAAAGTATCCAAGATTCGGCATAATGACCGAGCCTTTTTAAGGACTGAGTGGTAGACGTCACTAGACGCAGTAATCAACACATCAATAAACCTATTTATGAATATAAAAGAGAGAAGTATTTATGATCATCCCATGGCAAGACATTGCACCAGAAACACTGGAAAACCTCATCAAAGAGTTCGTGCTGCGTGAAGGTACAGACTACGGTGATGTAGAGGTTTCATTGCAAAACAAGATTGACCAAGTGAAACATCAATTAGCCTCAGGAGAAGTCAGTATCGTATTTTCTGAGCTGCATGAAACCGTTGATATTCAAGTCACAAAACGCTTCTAGGCTGCGCTCATAAAGGAGCCGTGTTATAGTGGTAAACGATTGCTAACAAGTAAGTTACTCAAAAGACAAGGGTTGTCATGTCCGCTAAACATCCAATTATTGCGGTGACGGGTTCATCAGGAGCCGGCACCACCACCACCTCAGAAGCCTTCCGTAAAATGTTCAATATGATGGACGTGAAGGCCGCTTGGGTTGAAGGGGATAGTTTCCATCGCTTCACTCGACCAGAGATGGATGTCGAGATCCGTAAAGCGCGCGAGCAAGGTAAGCACATCAGCTACTTTGGTCCACAAGCCAACGACTTTGGTGCGCTAGAAGAGTTCTTCCGTAAATACGGTAACGAAGGTACAGGCAAGGTACGTAGCTACCTGCACACGTTCGATGAAGCCGTTCCTTACAATCAAATGCCAGGCACCTTTACGCCATGGCAAGAGATCCCAGAAAATTCAGATGTGATGTTTTACGAAGGCCTGCACGGCGGTGTGGTTGATGGCGATATCAATGTTTCTCAACACGTCGACTTGCTGATCGGCATGGTACCTATCGTCAACTTAGAATGGATCCAGAAATTCGTTCGCGACACACGCGATCGTGGTCATTCTCGTGAAGCAGTAATGGACTCGATTGTTCGCTCGATGGATGATTACCTTAACTACATTACTCCTCAGTTTTCGCGTACTCACATCAACTTTCAGCGTGTTCCAACGGTAGACACATCAAACCCTCTCAACGCTAAAGGGATCCCAAGTTTAGACGAAAGCTTCGTTGTTATACGTTTGCGCGGCATCAAAAACGTCGATTTCCCTTACCTTTTAGCTATGATTGATGGCTCATTTATGTCTCGCCACAACACGCTTGTGGTACCAGGAGGGAAGATGAGTTTTGCTATGGAGCTCATTGTAAGGCCGATCCTACAACAACTCATCGAAACCGGAAAAATTGGTTAACAGAGCACCATTCTGGTTGATTACTTTTCATACCGTGATCATGTGCACAATTTTGCGTAAAAAATCGTAGCTTGGTCACGATTAAAATCAAGAAATAGTACCTGAAAAAGGATACTATTCTTAAACGAAACACAAGATAGCTTGCAGCGCTCAACGAGTGCTCTTATCCTACAAGTCAATCCAGGCTTAGCTAAAATACGGAAAGCGGCAAGCATACCCTGCAGAGGAAGTGAGATATTATGGTTCTAGGTAAACCTCAAACCGATCCAACATTAGAGTGGTTCCTTTCACACTGTCATATTCATAAGTACCCATCAAAAAGTACTTTGATTCATGCTGGTGAAAAGGCAGAAACCTTGTACTACATTGTTAAAGGTTCTGTGGCAGTTCTTATCAAAGACGAAGAAGGTAAGGAAATGATTCTTTCTTACCTAAACCAAGGCGACTTCATCGGTGAGCTAGGCTTATTCGAAGAAGACCAAGAGCGTACAGCTTGGGTTCGTGCAAAATCTCCTTGTGAAGTAGCTGAAATTTCTTTCAAGAAATTCCGTCAACTTATCCAAGTGAACCCAGACATCCTAATGCGTCTATCAGCGCAAATGGCAAACCGTCTACAAGTAACTAGCCAAAAAGTTGGTGACTTAGCGTTCCTTGACGTAACTGGTCGTATCGCACAAACGCTACTAAACCTAGCAAAACAACCAGATGCAATGACTCACCCTGACGGCATGCAAATCAAGATCACTCGCCAAGAGATTGGCCAGATCGTTGGTTGTTCTCGTGAGACAGTTGGTCGTATCTTGAAGATGCTAGAAGAGCAGAACCTAATTTCTGCACACGGTAAAACTATCGTGGTATATGGCACTCGTTAATCTCGATTAACTGAGCCTAAAATTTGAAAGCCACCAAATGCAAATTTGGTGGCTTTTTTGTTTTCTAAAGATCTACAAAGAAAATACGAATGAAACACCTACAGCTTCGAAGCGCAAACACTCTCGAAGCGAAGCCTATCTGCATCTTTAGGGTAAAGTCCGTACTCGTATCTTTCTTTAACCGTTAGTGCTTTCGAAGATCTTGTCAGCCGATGCTGCCACAAAACCGGTATAAAGCTCACCATTAGCCATCGCATAACGCTTAGCGAACTCATAGAAGCCTCCAGGAATCATCTCATTGCCCTCAACAAATGAAACTGGGACTTTATCTGCCATTGTTGATGATTGCTCTAATAAGACCTCTGGAGAGCCTTTAACCTGGCCACCAGATGCATTGATCGTGAAGCCTGATTCGCTCAAATAATCATTCACTGCCTGCACTTCATCAAAAGCATCGAGTTGATTAACGCTCACTGTAAAGTGGTTGGCACCGTAACCATGAGCTGCGAGCCAAGACGCGTATTCACTTTCTTTTGCAAGCACTTGGAAATCTGCGAAGCTCAAGTCCCATAGACGACCACCAAATAAGAATTCATGGCCTTGAAGCTTGCTTACGTCGACTTGCTCAACCAATTTAGCAACGATCTGTTGTAAGTCACTTGAACACTCTTCGACCTTCAACTCACTAATGAACACTTTAGGTTGATTTGGATCTGGGTGCTCGTAATGCTTCGCGACTAGCTTCTTACTCTCAAACAAGTAATCGCCACACGCTTTATAACCTAGCTCAAGGAAAGGCTTAGCCAATGTTTCAATACCTAGCGGAGCAACATTGAAAGTACGCAGTGCAATGTGATCATTAATCAGAGCTTCGTCTTCTTTCAGCAAGTGATGTACTTTCTCAGCCGATGGACAAAGCCTGTGAATGTAATCGTCCCAAAGTGATTTAAAGAGTAGATCGGGCGTCATGGTGACTCCTTGTCAGAGGTTCTAGCAAGCTAGTAATTTGGATTAGAAAGGGAGAGGCTGAGACACAGAGTCAGCAGCCATCAGCCTGTGACATACTTTTCTATTATTATCTACTGCCCAATCTAGGTGTTGGGCGTGATGGAAAAAGGAAGCGATAGCACCGCTTCCTATTTCAAACTTAACGCATAAGCCTAAGACTCATTAGCCTAAATTAAAGCTCAATACCTGGGCTAAACGTTGCCGGAAGTTGAGTTTCGCCACCTTCCATTGAAGCCATAGGGTAAGCACAGTAGTCAGCCGCGTAGTAAGCACTTGGGCGTAAGTTGCCCGAAGCACCTGGACCACCAAATGGAGCATCGCCACTTGCGCCTGTTAGCTGGCGGTTACGGTTAACAATGCCCGCACGGATATGGTCAACAAAGTATTCCCATTCAGAATCATCTGTTGATACTAAGCCAGCAGATAAACCAAAGCGTGTGTCGTTAGCTAGCTCAACCGCTTGCTCTAGCGATTGATAACGGACCACTTGTAGCAATGGACCAAAGTACTCTTCATCCGGCAGTTCAGCAATGTTGGTTGCGTCGATAATACCAGGAGAAACAAACGCCGCTTGACCCGCTTTTGCTTCTACTAGACTTACACCGCCTAACGATTGCAGATTCGCTTGTGCGTCCAGAATGAACTTAGCCGCAGCTTCAGAGATCTGTGGGCCCATGAAGGGTGCTGGCTCAGCGAATGGCTGATCGACACGAATTTTCAAGGTCGCAGCAACGAGCTTATCCAGTAGTTGATCGCCCTTATCTCCTATTGGAACATACAAGCGACGTGCACATGTACAACGTTGACCCGCACTGATGAAAGCTGATTGGATGATAGTGTATACCGTTGCGTCTGCATCACCGTATTGGTCGCTGATCACCATAGGGTTGTTGCCGCCCATTTCTAGTGCCAGCATCTTGCCCGGTTGGCCCGCGAATTGACGATGCAGGATATGACCGGTATTGGCACTACCTGTGAACAGCACGCCATCAAGGCCTTTAGCATCAGCCAGTGCGATACCTGTCTCTTTGGCACCTTGTACTAGGTTAATTACGCCAGCAGGAAGGCCAGCTTCTTGCCATAGTTTCATCGCAAACTCACCCGTCCAAGGTGTCTGCTCTGACGGCTTAAATACCACGGTATTACCCGATAGCAGTGCTGGAACAATATGACCGTTAGGTAGATGACCAGGGAAGTTATAAGGACCAAATACTGCCATTACGCCTAATGGACGATGACGCAGTACAATTTGGTTGCCTGCAGCTTCACGTGAAGCTTCACCAGTACGTTCATGGTAAGCACGAATAGAGATAGCAATTTTGCCCGCCATCGCGCCCGCTTCAGTACGCGTTTCCCAAATCGGTTTCCCCGTCTCTTTTGCAATAATTTGTGCTATTTCTTCGCTGTTCTCTTTAACTTTCTCAGCAAAATTCAACACGATCGCTTCACGCTCGGCAAAGCTCAGTTTTTTCCAAACTAAGAAGGCTTCACGAGCCGCTGCTACTGCAGATTCAACCTGTGCAGGAGTTGCGCTATCACCCTGCCATACTACTTCATTATTGTATGGGCTTACTGATGCCATGGCGTCACCTTGACCTGCCACCCATTGTCCTGCTATCCACTGAGTCATACTTCTATCCTTAAAATCTTCGACAGATAATCGCTGCTCTTACTGAGCTAACATGCGAACGAATTCGCCTTCTTTTACTTCAAGAGCGCTTGCTACTTCAGATGATAAAATCACTGTGTCACTTGCTTGGTCATACGCACCTTTCGCAGCGACTGCGCGGAAGTTCTCGAACGAGGTATTACCAATTAGGAAGTCTTTAGAGCTGGAGTGCTCTGCAATTTTTACTTGAGCACGAATCGCATAACGTACCGATTCAATGTTTCTTAAATCACATTCAACCGTTGGCCCCGCATCAAAGATGTCAACGTAGCCTCGGTTAGTGAAACCTTCACGTTCCAGCAACTTAAGTGCAGGGCGCGTATTATCATGTACCTCTCCAATCACCGCCTGAGCCTCTTTGCTCAGTAGGTTCACGTAGATAGGCAGCTTCGGCATTAGGTCAGCAATGAAGCCTTTCTTACCAATACCGGTTAGGTAATCAGCAAGCGTGAAATCAATCGAGAAGAAGTGCTCTTGCAGCCATTGCCAGAAAGGAGAGTTGCCTTCGGCATCCGATACACCACGCATCTCAGCAAAAATCGTTTTTGAGAAACGCTCTGGGTGTTCCGCCATGATCAAAAACCGACACTTCGACATCAAACGACCGTTCAAGCCGCCACGGAAATCTGGACGCAAAAATAGCGTACAGATCTCACTGCACCCGGTGTAGTTATTACCGAAAGTCAGTAGCTTAACGACGTTGTTCACGCCTAGCTTTTGTGATGAGTGGACTACTTTGCTGATGTGGTAAGAATAAAACGGTACATCCCAGCCAATCGAGGCTTCTATGCCGGTCGTACCCGCCACTTCTCCGGTTTCGGTATCGTAGCCAACCATCAGGTAGCCTTCATCACCGGGCTCGGTCACGTCTTGTTTCGCGAAGCTGTATTCAGAGTGAGTAATACGATTGGTTAACAGTTCTTCGTTAACCGGAAGAGATGTGAATCCATGTCCTGACTCAACAGCGCAGGTATGCAACGCGTCGTAATCAGATAGTTTAATTGGGCGAACAACTAGCATCAATATTCCCTCCAGATGCAAAATAGGCCCAAAACCAGAAGCTTGGGCCTTTAGCAAAACGTCATGGGATCGCTCTAATGGCGATCATTCCTATGACGCCGCTTAGGCTAAACTAGCGTAGCGATTGCTTTGTCTAGTTTTGATAAGCCTTCTTCAATTTCTTGTGTAGTAATAACCAGTGATGGCGTAAAACGAACCACGTTTGCACCCGCAACCAATACCATCAAGCCTTGTTCGCCTGCTGCTACTAATACGTCACGTGCACGTCCTTGCCACTCGTCATTTAGTGCAGCGCCTAATAATAGGCCTTTACCACGAACTTCACTGAATATTTGATATTTGTCATTAATCTTAGCTAAGCCGTCACGAAATAGCTCTTCACGCTCTTTTACGCCAGCTAAGGTTTCTGGTTGGCTAACGACGTCAACAACCGCTTCAGCAACGGCACACGCTAGTGGGTTACCGCCGTATGTTGAACCGTGCGTACCGACTTTTAGGTGTGTCGCGAGTTCAGTCGTTGTTAGCATCGCGCCGATAGGGAAACCACCACCGAGTGATTTTGCTGTACTTAAGATATCAGGTGTCACACCTAGGCCTTGATACGCATAAAAATTGCCCGTACGGCCATTACCTGTTTGCACTTCATCAAAAATAAGCAGCGCATTGTGCTTGTCACACAGCTCACGAACGGTGTTCACAAACTCAGAGGTTGGAGAGATGATGCCACCCTCACCTTGCAGAGGTTCCATCATGATTGCACATGTGCGATCAGAGATGTGCGCTTCTAGCGCGGCAATATCATTGTAAGGCAGGTGAGTTACATCGCCCGGTTTAGGACCAAAGCCATCAGAATAAGCTTCTTGACCACCTACAGTTACAGTAAAGAAAGTACGACCATGGAAACCTTGTTTGAATGCAATGATTTCAGACTTCTCAGGGCCATGAACATCTGCCGCCCAACGACGAGCCAACTTCAATGCTGCTTCATTCGCTTCTGCGCCAGAGTTGGCAAAAAATACTTTTTCTGCAAAACATACGTCGGTTAGCTTCTTCGCTAGACGAAGTGCAGGTTCGTTGGTCATCACGTTACTCAGATGCCAAATCTTGTTTGCTTGCTCAGTTACGGCATTCACCATTGCTGGGTGACAGTGACCCAAGCAGCTCACAGCGATACCGCCAGCAAAGTCGATATACTCTCGGCCTTGTTGGTCCCAAACGCGTGCGCCTTCCCCTTTTACCGGGATCATTTCCATTGGGTTATAACAAGGCACCATCACCTCATTAAAAAGACTACGTTCTACATTATTTTCCACTGTCATCGTACATTCCTTCTCGATACCGCAAGCTTCGCAAATAAGCGTAATGGTTCATAAGTGAGATAAAGATATTTTGTCCCGCCATAATCCCGCTGCAGCATTATATTTACATTTAATTAACCTTTTCAATAGTAGATTATTCTTTAGCCATCCCTAACAACCAGCTAAACGTCACTACCTATGACTATTTATGCATCAAACAATCTGTTTTATGAAGCTTTTTTTAACTAAACGTCTATCCATCAACAGCAAAGCCTTACTGGTACAGCGGTATAAGGGGTTCGAGAGGAAATAAGGCGAATAATATTGCATAGACTAAAAACTTAGCCTGAAGAGGGAGAAATGTTATAAAAAGTGATCGGCGTCAGAGGGATGAAGACGCGGCGCGCCCGAATTAAAACGCTTAACGAACGAGGTAATACGTTTAACTGGCTTATTTGAACGAATGAAAAGCCAAATTTAAACACTCAACGCGCTAAGAAGTTAGCAAGAAGCTGGTGTCCTTGCTCTGTTTTAATCGATTCAGGGTGAAATTGGACGGCATCAATCGGCAAGGTTTTGTGTTGATAACCCATGATCTCATCCATACTGCCATCTTCAAACTCTGTCCAAGAAGTGAGTTCAAAGCAGTCAGGGAGCGTACCATTTTTCACCACTAAAGAGTGGTAACGAGTCACAGTCAGAGGATTATTGAGACCTTGAAAAACGCTCTTACCGTTATGACGGATCGGAGAGGTTTTACCATGCATCACTTGTCTGGCTCTCACCACTTCACCACCAAAGACTTGAGCAATGGCTTGATGACCAAGACACACACCTAAGATCGGCAACTTACCCACGAAGTGCTCAATGACTTGCAGAGAGATTCCCGCATCATTCGGCGTACAAGGACCCGGAGAGATAACAAGATGGCTAGGGTTCAGCGATTCGATACCCGCAATATCAATCTCATCGTTGCGAACAACTTTCACAGTGACCCCTAACTCACAGAAATACTGATACAAGTTATAGGTAAAAGAGTCGTAGTTATCGATGATAAGTAACATGGGTCGAAATCGTTTGCTAAATACTAAATGATTGAGAGATATAGGGGCGGTATTGTGCAATACCCATGGCGAAAGGCAAGTGGAAACTGCATTTCGCCAATAATTAAGGCCAACCTAAGTTGACCTTAATTGTTTACAGATAACTTTCAGTTACCTGTATCAGCTGGCTTGCGCAGTTAACGATGTCGCTACTGGCGACGACGCCACATTGCTAAACCAAACAATGACATCAGTGCACCGAAGCCGAAAGAACCGCCTACTCGCAGTTCAAGAACAGCAGGATCATGATCCGATGAACGGAAGTGATCTTGGTACTTAGGTAGGTCAGCTTTGAACTCTTCGTTGTAGTCAAACAACGTCGACTCACCACCATTGATGTGCCAATCGGTCGCATCAACAACCCTATCTTTCAAGCTGTCACTGATCAACAAATGATCCAAGGCACCGACTTCATCATTGTATGAGTAGCTCCAGCTGTTTGGGTGCTTTTGAGCCACAGCATTAATGTAGCCGTAGTTCTTAGTGATCACAGCACCGCTGTCACCAAACTGCTCGACGCCGTCAATGTAAGTGTTACGCGCCGCTTTGATTTTCTTACCGTATTTCTCTTCAGAGTAATCCGTCAGTACCAGCATTGGGTCTTCCATGCCGTACGAGTTCATATCACCCAGAATCACTTTATGGCCTTTAATGCCGTCTAGCGCTTCACCTAATGCAACTGCCGCAGCAACACGGAAGTTCTCACATGAACCTTGCTTATCAGCATCAACACCACCTTGACCGCCCTGCTCGACAGGAGCTGCATCTTCCCAACACTTAGAACCTTTCGATTTAAAGTGGTTGATCGCTACGGTGAGTTTCTCTTTGGTGCCTTTAACTTTAAAGGTTGGCGCCAATGAGTCGCGCTGGTAGTTCTTACCGTCTTCAATCACCTTGCCAGAATCATCTAACACTTCTGGCGCTTGTTGGCTTGGCATCGCGATAACACGGCTGTCTTTAAGCTTAACTACTTTCTTACGGTAAATAACACCTGTTGTAATGACATCAGTACCAATCGAGTCCATCTCGTCGGTCACGCCATCTTCGTTCGAATCGACAGCCACAAAAGTATAGCGGTCTTTCTTGCGCTCAATGCGGTCATTCAGTTGGTTAACAAGCTGCTGAATGGCAGAGCCTTCACCAAAGCCGTTGTTCTCAATTTCCATCAAACCAATAATGTCAGCGTCTAAGCGAAGAATCGCATTCACAATCTTCTCTTGCTGCATCTCAAACTCAGTGATGGTGTTCGCGCCACGATTGTTACCATGCTGATTCGCGTCACCACCAAATGGAGAGTTAAAGTAGTTCAAGACATTAAAAGTCGCGATACGTAGATCACCTTCATCCATATCAGGCTTGTCAGTGCGTGGGTCATTACGTACAAAGTTCTCAGCCGAGATCTGGTTGGTTGTCACTAAGCGGTACTCGCCGTAGCTGTAAGTCAGCACACCTTCTAGGCCAACAATGGTGTCATCGATACGGATGTAGTCTTCCGTCGAACCATCTTGGTCGATATCGGTGCGGCCAAAGTCTGGGTAGAAAGGTACTTGTCCGTCAGCCGCTTTTTGATCGGTTTCAACGAAAAGACGACGGTCTGCGTTATCTTCCGTTTGTTGTTTCGCGTCTTCAGAACCTGCTGCGAAAAGCTGGTTCGGTTGCATGTTAATACGCTCATGCGCCAGTACCATGTTGTTACGACGACCTGCGTAGTCATAACCAAAGGTACGAGTGACACGCATATCAAGCGCTTCCGTCGTTTTCACCAACATGCCTTCGTAGCGTTCAAGCGTTGCAGCGAAGTTCTCATCACTGTCTAGAGCTTCAATCGCAGTTGCTTCAGGCGCTTGTTGTTCGCCCTGTTTTAGCCATTGGTTGTTTTCAACTTTAAGCTGAGTATGGCTGTAGTATTCTTGAACCTTACCTTTCACACACACCACATCACCCGCAGCTAGTTCTGAACTCGATTGATTGGTGTGAATAAATAGGCCTTCAGAAGTACTTGAATTAAAGTCGTCATCAAGTGCTTGCAGGTAGAAACCTTTGGTTATGCCTGTAGTCACCGCACTCACAACACCTTTGACGAAATACTCATCGTCAGTGATGTATGGGTAGCCATCAACGAACGGCGATGTTGCGCCCTCACCTTGGATCTCTTGAATGGTGGTGAATACTGGGTCAGAACCATCTTGTGTACAAGTGAACGCTTCTGGCAGTTCAACACTGTCTAATGAACCTAGCCCTTCAATGCTGTCTTTTGGTAGCGATACCCACTGTGAAGCGTCAAACGTCGCCGAAGGTGTTTGCTCAGCACGAACCAAGGTAACGTCTTTGCCCCAATCCACATCACCCATCACACCAATCATATCCAGCACGCTTGAGTCTGAATTCAGGATAGCCAGTGGATCGTCGCCATTATGATTAGCTAATGAAGCATTGAGAATGTCAGCGACCGCCTTAATCTCATCACTGGCACTGGTATGAGCAACCACAAGCACCTCACCGGGCGCTAAAACGTGGCCATCTAAAGGTAAAGTGGCGCCCCATGATCCGTTGCCATTAGCTGACTTAGCCAGTGAATAACCATCTAAATTAATGCTGCTATCGCCGTTATTGGCGATCTCAACCGCTTTGTTGTAGCTGCCGCCTTCCACATACTGTGAAATAAACAAATCAGCGTGTGCGCTTGTGGTTAACAAGCTACCAATTGCCACTGCTAGCAATGAAGGTTTGTGTAAAAGAGCCATCCGTTTCACCTGAGTTCATTGATTTATAGTCACTGCCATCTATGGACAGTCATGTATTTTGTGGTAACTATCAGGTTTATTTATGAAAGGAATAAGTCAGTTGGCAAGAAAATGAGGAACTTATCACTTTGGAATCATCAATTGTTTGGCACGTTATATATTTCCAACATATATAGAAATGAGTATAAATTTATAAAGTCCAGAAGTACTGAATAAGATCACATGCACAGCATTAATATGATGATTATGCTAGTCAGATACTGCGTAAGTTATCAATTCAAACGAGGGATTTTCGAGGAAGGTAAATAGAATGGGCATTAAAAAGCCCAAAGTAAACAAAAGCTACTTTGGGCTCAAATTCTCAAGTGAGTTGGGTTAGTTCACCCTATGGGCGAGTAACAAAACCTACTGCTTCGTATGCTTTCTTCAGTGTTACTGCAGCACGCTCAGAGGCTTTTTCAGCACCCGCTTTCATTACTGCATCCATGTAGGCACGATCAGCACGGATACGGTGATATTCAGATTGAATCGGCTCAAGCATCTCAACCAATGCTGCGCCTACATCTTTCTTGAATGGACCGTACATTTCAACGCCTTGATATTGCGCTTCGATCTCTTCAAACGTTTTACCCGTCGCCGCAGAGTACAGACCCATTAGGTTAGAGATACCCGCTTTGTTTTCCCAATCGTGAGCAATACGTGGTGGCGTTTCTGCATCGGTTTGCGCTTTGTTGATCTTCTTGATGATCGACTTAGGCTCTTCTAGCAGAGTAATTACGTTCTTACGGTTGTCATCCGACTTAGACATTTTCTTAGTCGCATCTTGCAGGCTCATAACACGTGCATTCACTGTTGGAATGTAAGGTTCTGGAACTTGGAAGATTGGCGTTTCAGGGCCGTAGATGTTGTTGAAACGAGTTGCGATATCACGCGCTAGCTCTAGGTGTTGTTTCTGGTCGCTACCTACCGGCACCTGGTGAGCACCGTAAAGCAGGATGTCTGCAGCCATCAGAACTGGGTAGTCGTATAGGCCTACGTTTACATCATTTGAGTGACGTGCAGACTTATCTTTGAACTGAGTCATACGGCTCAGTTCACCCATTTGTGTGTAACAGTTAAGAAGCCAACCAAGTTGAGCATGCTCTGGTACGTGTGACTGAACAAATAGCGTGCTCTTCTTTGGATCAACACCGACAGCAAGACAGATTGCTAATGCGTCTAGAGTCGCTTCATGCAGTGCTTTCGGATCTTGGCGAACCGTAATTGCGTGAAGGTCTACAACACAGTATTGGCAATCGTAATCATCTTGCATCTGTTGCCATTGACGTAGAGCACCCAAGTAGTTACCGATACTTAGTTCACCAGATGGTTGAACACCACTCAATACGATGGGCTTGCTCATGGTTTTAATTCCTTTGCTTGTTCGCTAAGCTCGTTAACTTAGTTTCTTAACGTAGTATCTGAAAAACTTAGCTTCTTAACTTTAAAATAGAAAAGCCGCACAGCTCTTCTGTACGGCTCATCCAGTGTACTCATTGATAAGTATTTTGCTAGTAGGTTAGCTAACTTTTGTCCGCTTTATGCTGAAACTAGAACGACATCTAGTAATTGCGCAATGTTGTCTGCGACATAGTCAGGGTTCGATGCTGAAATTGGCTCACCGTGGTTGTAGCCGTAAGTCAGACCAAACGAGTGGCAGCCTGCATTCTTAGCGGCTTTGATGTCGTTGCTTGAATCACCAACCATCAGCATCTCTTCAGCCTTCACATTGTGCTTTTCTAGCAACCAGTTCAGCGCCACTGGGTTCGGCTTTTTCTCTGGGAAAGAGTCGCCTCCCAACACATCAACAAAGTACTTACCGATACCGTGCTGCGCCAGAACGTCTGGTACAAATTTCGAGGGCTTGTTGGTGACAAGCGCCATCGTGAAGCCCGCTTTGTCTAGCTCAGCGAGTGTCTCTTTAACCGATGGGTAAAGGTGGCTCAGCTTATGACCACCCTGCTCGTAGAAATCATCAAACAGGATACGTGCTTTCTTTAGCAGCTCAGGCTCTAGGCTTGGATCAACCGTCAGGTTGCGGCTGAGTGAACGTCCGATAAGAACGTCAGCACCATTACCCACATAGTCGCGAACTTGCTCTTCGCTTACTGAAGGGAAACCCAGCTCCCGACAAGCTTGGTCAGCCGCGACAGCCAAATCCGGTACGCTGTCTAACAAGGTTCCATCCAAATCAAAGGCGATCAGTTTTATTGAGCTTAATGACATCTTACTTTCCTATTTATTATGTTCGTCTTACAGGTTGAGCTACAAGACGTAAAAAAGGGGCTAATTAGCCCCTTATTCTAAATTTTTAGTTTGGGTCAACAGACCCTAGTTCTACTTTTATGCGTTAACTTTTGCAAGCTCTGCTCGCATCTCATCAATCACTTCTTTGTAATCCGGTTGATTGAAGATTGCTGAGCCAGCAACGAACATATCAGCGCCCGCTTCTGCAATTTCACGGATGTTATCCACTTTCACGCCACCATCAATCTCAAGGCGGATATCGCGGCCTGACTCATCAATGAGTTTACGAACAGCACGCAGCTTATCAAGAGTGTGTGGAATGAAAGATTGACCGCCAAAGCCAGGGTTCACAGACATCAGTAGAATCATGTCTACTTTGTCCAGGATGTAATCTAAGCAAGACAACGGTGTTGCCGGGTTTAGAACAACACCTGCTTTACAGCCGTGTTCTTTGATCAGCTGTAGAGTACGATCTATGTGCTCTGATGCTTCAACGTGGAAGGTAATCATTGATGCGCCAGCTTTAGCGAACTCAGGTACGATGCTGTCTACTGGCTTCACCATTAGGTGAACATCGATAGGAGCAGTAATACCGTAGTCACGCAGTGCTTTACAAATAGGCGCGCCAAAAGTCAGGTTAGGTACGTAGTGGTTATCCATCACATCAAAGTGCACAACGTCGGCACCGGCTGCGAGTACTTTTTCTACGTCTTCACCAAGACGAGCAAAATCTGCAGACAAAATAGATGGAGCGATTAGAAAATCTTTCATACCTGACCTCTTAAGAGTGAGTAAAATGCGGGCGTCACTGCCTCTATGACTGGTTCACAAAAGAAACACAGACACACAAGCTATTTAGGGCGTAATTCTACCTAAGCACCTAAGCAGATCCTAGCGGTTCGAAAGATTAGTTTAAGAAAGTATCCGTTGGTCACTCAATTTAATGAGTTTGGCGGTTATTCTGACCAGTACTATTCCGCAGATGCGTGTTGCTGGTTTTTCTCTTTATGGAAAAGCGCCAGTAGCTCATCAACTTTATTACGCCCCGCGCCATTACGGCTGATGGTGCGTTTCACCTTAACCACGTTCAACTCCGCCCCGTGATATAAGCGACGTGTTAACGTCGTATCGTGGTTAGATATCAAAACGGGAATACCGCGCTCCATTGCTGCTCTTTCAGCAACGTCAGCCAAGGCCGCTTGATCATCTAAGCTGAAGCCATTACCTGCATAAGAGGTAAAGTTAGCCGTGTTCGACAACGGTGCGTATGGGGGATCACAATAAACCACGCAGCCTTTACGGGCGCGGCTAAAGGTTTCATGGTATCCCTCACAGACGAAAGTGGCTTTTTTCGCTTTCTCAGCAAAAAACTCCAGCTCGGCTTCTGGGAAGTAAGGTTTTTTGTAAGAACCGAACGGAACGTTAAAGCCGCCCTTCTTGTTGTAACGACACAAGCCATTGAAGCCAAATCGGTTCATATACAAGAAAGCAAGCGAGCGATACATGATGTTATCTGTACCGTTGAACTGAGCTCGAATATCTAGAAAGACTTCTTTGCGGTTGTTCTCAGGGCAGAACCAACGCTTTGCTTCAGTGATGTACGTTTCAGGGTCGGTTTTCAGTAGGTTATATAGGTTGATAAGGTCGGGATTGATATCGGCTAGTAGGTACTGCTCAAAATCAGTGTTCAAAAATACTGAACCAGCACCGACAAACGGTTCTACCAATTTACGAGCAGGTGGCAGGTGACGTTGGATGTCTTCAACTAGGCCATATTTACCACCAGCCCATTTTAGAAAGGCACGCTGCTTTTTCATTTACTGCTCTATCTATCAACTCAAAAATAAGGCTGCGGAATGTAACATATTTTGAGGCTAAGCTCAGGGTTATTTCGCACGTTCTATCTCTCGATGCACTTGATTCATCGATTTTGCCCAAGGTTCCAACTGTTGAAGTGGTTTTGATAATGCACTTACCGCGTCCCGAGCTACTTGAATCGTTGGATAATCTTGATAAGTAATAATAAACCACTTGGTGTCATTACGAAGTGTTGGATAGATACGAACCTTGTCTTCGACTTCATATTCTTCAATAAAAGACTGAACGTCTTCTAATGACGTCATGGCACTCAACTGCAGAGTATAAGCTCGTGGAGAGATAGCTTGTAACTCTTCGCGAGCAAATGAGAAAGTGATCTTTTTCGTCGGAGGATTTGAATTTGTTAGGTCTAACTCTTCATCGATCGAAGGCTGTGACTCTACCTTTTCTGATTCTGGCTGTGGACTAACCGGGTCACCTGTGTTTTCTTCAACAACAGCATCAATCACACTGGTATCGGCACTCTCCGGTTTATCGTCAAGTAGAGCATCAACCACATCAGAGGTAATCACGACACGTTGCTGATCTTGCTCCACCTCTCCAACACTAGCGGTATCTTCAACAACGGTTGGTGGCAGAGATGAACTATCATCATCAGCACCTTGGTAGCTCATGTCAGTTTCGGCTTCAGCACTTAGCGCTCCGTCGACTCCAACCTGTTCGGAACCACTTTCCACTTCAAAGGTTGGGATAGCTGTCTGTTCAATGGGAGCAATAAGAGATTGCGCTTTATCGTCAGGGGTTGGTTGACTGAACATCCACCAATAACCACCACCAATTAAAACCAACATCAAGGCCACCACTATTGCAATGTTGATGGGCGAGCCAATAATTGAGCGAATAATAATCCTTTTTTCCACTTTCAATTCTCCTAAAGCCATTAACTCACCGGGCAGAGGTTGTGCTTTATTAAACGCACGTCGCACGCGATTTTCAGACTCATCATCTACATATCGAATCACCAGAGATTCAAAGAAATGTTCAGCCTCTGATTGTGAAAGGTCATCGATCTCGAGATCGATAGGCTTGTGTTGCTGACCGTAACTCAGACGTGTTAATAACGTATCTAAGTGGCCACTTTCCGAAAAGAGAACGATATTGATCGTCCATTGAGGGTTTGATTGAGCCTCAAGTACCAACATCCATAATTCGGATACTAATAGCTCTGAGAGTCGGTGGGCATCATCAACAACAATAACCACATTGCACGAGTCTCCGTCAAGTAACCTAGTAAGGCTATCTGACAAGGAATCATGTTGGTTAAACAGTGGATCAGAAACAATTTGGCTAAGAATAAGCGCTCGATGTTGTTGATCATCTTGGCTCGGATGGCAAAGCAGTAAACACTGATTTTTTTCTGTGGACCACGCTTCAAGATAACGCTGAGCTAACCAAGAACGGCCAGAGCCAGCTTTACCAGCTACCGTCACAAGGTTTGAACCAAAGTTCGTCAAAAGTTGTAAGCGTTCTAGTAGCTCAACTTGAGACTCTAACTCCAATACTCTTAATTCATGAGCCAAACTCATTGGGGATCCCTACTGAATAAGACCGATCAGTAAAACGCTTCAGTTGCCTAGGGTTTAGCTAGGCAACATCACAACCAAATTTAAAGAGTACGGCAGAAATCAATCGCTTGTTTAATGATGTCCTGAGGCACATCAGCAACCACTTCAGCAGTACCAATACTTGTTGGCAATACCAGACGTAACTGACCAGACAGCACTTTTTTATCTCGCATCATATGCTTCATAAAGTCTTCAAAAGACATGCTTTCTGGCGTATGGATTGGCAGTTTCGCATTCTTGAGTATAGAAATAATTCGCTCAAGTTGCTGCTGAGAAATCAGCCCCTGTAATTGAGCAGTTTTCGCTGCCATTACAGTACCTGAAGACACAGCTTCACCATGTAGCCAATTACCATAGCCTAGTTCAGCTTCGATCGCATGACCAAATGTATGACCTAGGTTCAATAACGCTCTGATTCCTGACTCTTTTTCATCGATAGCAACCACTTCAGCTTTAATTGCACAACAACGAGCAATAGCAGTGATCAGTGCTTGTTCATCAAGTTGATAAAGTTTCTCTAGATTCAGTTCCAACCAATCAAAGAAAGCTTCATCATAAATGATGCCGTATTTAATGACCTCAGCAATACCCGCTGCAAATTCACGCTCAGGAAGTGTGGCTAAACAGTTAGTATCGATGATGACAGATTTTGGTTGGTAAAAAGCGCCGATCATGTTCTTACCAAGAGGATGGTTCACTGCAGTTTTACCGCCTACAGAAGAATCCACTTGAGAAAGAAGTGTCGTCGGGATTTGAATGAAATCAATACCGCGTTGGTAACAAGAAGCAGCAAAACCGACCAAATCACCGATAACACCACCACCCAAAGCAATTACCACCACATCGCGGCTGTAATTTCCTTCAAGCATGTAGCTCATCACTGAATTGAATGTTTCAAGGGTTTTATACTGCTCGCCGTCTGGCAACTCTAAAAGAGAAGTCTGACAACCAACTTGATCCAATAACGATAAAATTTTATCAGCATAAAGGGGCGCTACTGTTACATTACTGATAACAACAACTTTCTGTTTGCCTGATAAAAAAGAAAGGTACGCCGGGTCTTCAAATAACCCGGCGCCAATAGAGATAGGGTAGCTACGCTCAGCTAGATTGACCGTAATCCGTTCCATGGGTTTGCTCTCCGAAAAATGAACTTAACGTTCTTCTAGCATTTTTACGATCTGGTTGGCTACCACTTTTGCACTTTGGTCGTCAGTACGAACTGTGTAGTCCGCCACTTCTTCGTATAGTGCGTTGCGAGATACAGCTAGATCTTCTAGCACATCACGCGGGTTGTCTGTTTGAAGTAGAGGGCGTTTCTTGTCGCGGTTAGTGCGAGCAAGTTGCTTTTCAATTGTTGTCTCTAGGTATACAACAATGCCTCGTGCAGATAGACGGTTACGGTTTTCTTTGCTCAGCACTGAACCACCACCTGTCGCAAGAACAATACCTTGTTCTTCTGTCAGATCGTTGATTACAGATTCTTCGCGCTTACGGAAACCATCTTCGCCCTCAACATCAAAAACCCATGCGATGTCTGCGCCAGTGCGCTCTTCGATCACAGTGTCGGAGTCTAAAAACTCCATATGAAGTTGGGAAGCTAGGTGTCTACCAATTGTACTTTTGCCGGCGCCCATTGGGCCAACAAGAAAAATATTGCGTTTCTCAGCCATGTTTTTAGCAGTAATTTACAACGTTAATTCAATGACATCGCCACAAGGTAGGTCAGTACAAGTACTGAAATTAAAAGGCCCGTGGCACCGATTCCTCACAGATAATTCGTGATAAGACCCGAAATTATCAAGGTTAGGTGCCACTAATGCAACTTTATTTTTAATCTAATTGTTCATTACTGAATCACAACTTTAGGTGTAACAAAAATAAGCAGTTCACTTTTGCCTACATTTTCATAGCTGCGACGGAACAATGCGCCTAAAACTGGCAGGTCGCCCAACAGCGGAACTTTGTCGACAGTACTGCTGACACTATGTTGAAAAATCCCGCCAAGTACGACTGTTTCACCATTATTAACAAGCACTTGCGTTCCTATTCGTTGAGTATCAATGGCCACTGCTTCGCCCGTTCCTGTTTTCACTACCTGCCCAGGTCTATCTTGAGTCACACTCAAGTCCAACACTAAGCGGTTATCTGGCGTGATCTGCGGTGTCACCTTCAAACTTAATACCGCTTTCTTAAATGCGACCGACGTTGCACCACTTGAAGAGGACTCCAAATAAGGAATTTCCGTACCTTGCTCAATATAAGCCGGTTTTTTATTGGTGGTGATTAAGCGTGGGCTCGAAATTATTTCGGCTTTAGATTCTTGTTGTAGCGCTGATAATTCAAGATCGAGCAGCGTATCCGAACCCAACTTAGCAACCTGAAACGCAATACTCGATGCGTTCGGCGATGTTGCCCCTAAATTGACGTTGAGATAATCATCAATCGCACTATTCCCACCATTATCGTCATACGGCGTAATTTGCGATGGGTGGTTGCCTTCAATTGAACCGCCAACGGTGAAGCTTCCGTTGTTTGAGGAAACGCCCCAGCGCACACCAAGCTCATCCAGGTTACCCTCGGTGACAGTTACGATGCGCGCCTCTATCTGAACTTGCTTCACCGGAATATCTAGCGATTCAATGATGCCTCGGATCACCGCAATGTTTTCTTCCAACTCACGAATGAGCATTGAGTTGGTTCGTTCATCAATGGTAATTGAACCTCGATCAGACAACATACTCACCGCACCTTCACCGCCAATCATGTCGGCAATGTCGGTCGCTTTAGCAAAGTTGATTTTGATGATTTCAGATTTGAGTTCACCCAACTCCTCTTCTAAACGCGATTTCTCGAGCGCTTGCTGCTCTCGAAGATCGAGTTCCGCTTTCGGTGCGACCAAGATAACGTTGCCATCAACACGTTTATCTAAGCCTTTAACTTGCAAGATAATATCGAGAACTTGCTGCCAAGGTACGCCATCTAAACGTAAAGTTAGGTTACCTGCCACCGAATCAGATACGACTAGATTGAAATCATTGTAATCGGCAATCAGCTGCAAGACATTTCGTACCGGGATATCTTGGAAGTTAATCGATATCAGTTTGCCCTCTTTTTCTAAGATACTTTTCTCAATCGCAGCTTCATCGATCTTAGGCTGACTCACAACAACCTCAATAAAACGTCCTTTGAGGTTGTACTCATATTGGTAGTCATTGGAGATGTTTGCCAACAGCCGAGTGCTCGGCAACTCCCTAAAGACTTCAATCCCCTCAACTAAAGTCGCAAAGTCCTTTACGTCCAGTAGGTACAGTTTATCGTCGTCAACCTCAGTATTGATCAGTTCAATACTCAACCCTTCTTGCACTCGCTGAACATCGACAACCGCAGTAGTCGTTGCCAGTTCAATAATGATGACCGCTTCTTTGTCCTTGTTGACCCTGAAATCAATATTCTCCAGCTTGTTGGAGGTCTCTGCATGACTCATCACCGTAAAAAACAACACCACCGACAACACAATGCCTTGCAGCCCTCTGTTCATTGTCTCACTTATTCCTTTAATCATAGTTACATCTCATATCCACATCATGTGACATTGGTTTACTTCAGAGCCAGCCTAACGTTGCGCTTGTGCCAACAACCTAAGCCATCTGGAAGAGTTTCATTAATCAGAACGTACTGGCTTGTTACCTTGGTAACTCGACCATTGTTTAAGCCGATGAACTGACCTTTCTTAACATTCACAACGTTACCTATAGGCGTCTGCACAAGGCCAAATACACTTGAGTCACTTCCCATTACACCTTTTAAACGCAACTGATTTAGCGGGTACTTTTCTAATTTTCCATTACGAGCACGAGTACTGGGCTGCCAACAGTTTTTTTTAACCAGAGGTTGATTCTGCACAATAGCTTCCTGAGGAAGTTCAAAAGGAGGACGAAAAGCTCGGCGTTGATAAGTGGCAGCAGCAAACTCAGAGGCAGGAACAAGCTGTTCCACCTCTTTCCTCGCCTTGGCCTCAACTTGCACAACAAAGTCTTCTAACGAATCCTCATTTGCTTTGCAGCCCGACAATAAAAGTAATAACAAGATCGAATAAAGCGCGTTACTGGGTTTCATCATTCACCTCCGACTTAAACTGGTAGGTATAAGCGCGAACCCTAAAGTGCAGCGTGCTACTTTCTTGACTGACTCGCTGCCAGTTCACATCATCAAAGCTAATAATTCGTGGCAGCTTAGCGATGGCCGCCGAGAAATCACCAATCTCATGGTAGTCACCCGTCAACTCAATATTGAGAGGTAACCGATACAGAAACGCTTTGTTTTGCTTCTGCCCCCAATCAATCCGTGTAAACGTCAGCTTGTTATCCAAGCCAAGTTCATTCACTGAGGCCAACATGCTGGCCAGCTCCTTTTGAACCGGTAGTTGCTCTAACAAGTAGTCGTAACGGCTAGTTAATTCATCTAACTGACTCTGCAACTTAGGCAAGGCTGCAACCTTATTGGCCTTTATTCTCAAGGTCGCTTTTAAGGTTTGCTCTTGTTGTTTCATTTTCTGTAGCTCATCGTCCAAAGGCAGAATATAGAGCCAAGTCCCTAATCCTTGGATAAGCACCATCAACAACAGAATCACCAGTAATTGAGGCAGTAACGGCCATTCGGTGATTTCATCAACATCAAGATCTTGCAAGCTCATCCTATTTTGCCAACTAATCCTATTTTGAAGGTTAGCCATGATTCGCCCCCTTCTCTTTTATGTTCGCAGTTGTGCCCTCTGCGGTTGTGTTTTCTAAAGAAACAGGGCTAAACACAAAAGAGACCTTGAAGCTCTGAAACTCTTTATTGAAGCGCTTACGGTTATGAACAATAGAGTGCATCTCAACTTCTTTAAGAGAGTCAGAACGTTCTAGGTTGTCCAACATGGTGGCTAGACGAGCGGTGCTGTCGCTGATGCCCGACATTTCAATCTCCTGACCATTCATCTTTATCTTGTCGACATACACGCCCTCAGGAATCAGCTCCGGCATCAGGTTCATAAAGTCGGTGGTTTTATTGCGCCCGAACTGTAAAGACTCCACGACAGCAAGTCGTGTAAGGATGGCTTTGTGCTCTTGCTCTGCGACTTTTAATGACTGGATTTGTCGGTCGAGCACTGCGATGTACTTATCGAGATAACTGAGGCGCGCTTGCTGCTTGGCTTGTTGGTCATGAAAATAGTGTCCCACCGCCCATTGCCCGGCAAGCGCAATGATGACGCCAAGAATGACCAGATGAATGAAACGCTTTTTATGCTGAGCGCGAATCTCATCACGCCACGACAACAGGTTAATTTGATGCAACATGCTTTTCTCCCTGCCACTTGAGTCCACTCATCGCCATGCCTGCTGCAATACCAAAATGTTGCCAATCCATGGGTAATCGACGTTTTTTCGCGACCTTATTCTCAAACAAAGATAGGGGGTTCAAAGACTCACAACTTAACTGAAAATGTCGCTCTAACTCTTCAACGACCATCGGCATACTTGCTCCTTCGCCCATTAGCCAAATTCCTGAGATAGGTTGAAGCGCATTGACCGATGAATAGAGCTGTAACTGACGCTTGAGTTTTTCAATCAAATTGACAATAAACTTATGCTTCTCCTCAACGTTACTAAACCCACCCTCCATATCCATCGAGTTACCCGTACTGCAAAGATCTTGAATGCCAAAGGCAATATCTTTATAAAATGGCGCTGAACCTTGGGGAATAATGCCTAATGAAGTTTGATCAACGCCAACATCCACCAACAGCCAATTCTTTTTTTCTGGATACAAATGCGAAGCCAATTGCCAAATGTTGAGTAAACCATGGGCCTGAGTGTCGACAACGATGGGCTTAAACCCTGCTTTCGTTAGCGCGTCAGCTCGGCTATCAACCACCTCTTTACGAGTCGCATACACTTGATAGCTGCTTGTTGATCCTTTACCAAATCGTTTGTCTTCTAGCTTTACAAAATCTAAACTCAGCTCCTCGATAGGAAAGGGAGATTGATGAGCAAAGGTTTGATAGATCGAGAACTCCTTTTCTCTATCTTCTAATTCGCTCTCTATTTGCAGTACTTTGCTGATCACCGTGTTATCCGGTACCGAAATAGCGACGTTGCGGCTTCCAAAAGGCAGCCCTTTCCTAAGTTCTTTGAGTTTCTTAACAGTTTTCTGATACTCCAAAGTATGGTTAGCTGTAAAAATGTCGTCCGAAATCGGCAGCTCTTTGTATCCCACCAGGGCATACGACTCCCCAACGGGTTTTAGTACCACGGCTTTGATGCTGTGGTGATTTATATCTATACCTGTAATTAATGATGAACCCATGTGACCTAGCTCCTGAAGTGCCAAGCATTTCGTTGATTATCTAGGGGTTGTGATTATTAGTTAAATAAGCGTTAATAAACGAAAGCTAAGTTTTTAGCCTAGAGTACAAGGGTTTGCTGCTTATCAGCCTTAACTAATCAGGGATTATCCGGTGAAGTTCATAAAGCGATTATTCATATTTACATTGATTTGCATGATTCTTGGAGTCAGTACAATTTTTGGGTTTTATTATTACGTAAAACCAGAGTTGCCTGATGTTGCCACTTTGCGTGACGTAGAACTCCAAACCCCGATGCAAGTCTTCAGTCAAGACGGAAAATTGATCTCTCAATTTGGTGAAAAGCGTCGCAACCCAGTCACTTATGACGAGATACCTCGCCACCTGGTTGAAGCCCTAATTGCTACTGAAGATAGTCGTTTCTACGAGCACCCGGGTATTGACCCAATTGGTATTACTCGTGCCGCGATCGTTGTTGCGATGTCAGGATCTGCAAAACAAGGTGCGAGTACCATTACTCAGCAGCTTGCGCGTAATTTCTTCTTATCTAATGAGAAAAAGATTATGCGTAAGATCAAAGAGATCTTCATTGCGATCCATATCGAGCAACTGCTTAGCAAAGAAGAGATCATGGAGCTGTACGTAAACAAGATCTTCTTAGGCCACCGTTCATATGGTTTCGGCGCCGCAGCTCGTGTTTACTTCGGTAAAGACCTTCCAGAACTAACACTCAGTGAGCTCGCTACGCTTGCTGGTATGCCAAAAGCACCGTCAACCATGAATCCTATTTACTCGGTAGAGCGCGCAACTCATCGTCGTAACGTTGTATTGCGTCGTATGTTAGACGAACAGTACATCACTCAAGAAGAGTACGATGACGCTCGCAGTGAAGAACTTATCTCTAAGTACCACGGTGCCGAAATTGAACTCAGTGCACCGTATGTTGCTGAAGTCGCACGTGCTTGGATGGTTGAGCGATACGGTGAAGCCGCTTACACATCAGGTATGAAGGTTTATACGACTGTTGATTCAAAGCTGCAGAAAGCCGCAAACCAAGCTGCGATTAAAAACCTACTTGGTTATGATGAGCGTCACGGTTACCGCGGTGCTGAAAAAGTGTTGTGGCAAACTGAGCAATCGGCTTGGGAGCATGAACAAATCGTTAAGCACCTTAAATCTCAACCAACCTATGGCGACCTAGTCCCAGCAGTGGTTACGGCCGTCGATGCAAAAAGCGCACAAATCTGGGTTAAGAACCAAGGTGAAGGCTCTATCGAATGGCAGGGTATGAATTGGGCGCGTAAATTCCTAACCGACAACCGCCAAGGACCTGCGCCTTCTCAAGCAAAAGAGATTCTGGCTGTTGGTGAACAAATTTGGGTTCGCCATGAAGCAATTACAGGCGACGAAGTATCTGAAGAGCCTAAAGAAGAATCAGCGATAACTGAACCTGCAAAACCTGTTGTATGGCGACTAAGCCAAGTACCCAATGCGAATACCGCTTTTGTTGCAATGAATCCAAATAACGGCGCGGTATTGTCGATGGTCGGTGGTTTTAACTTTGTTCACAACAAATTCAACCGCGCGACGCAATCTATTCGTCAAGTCGGTTCTGGTATCAAACCATTTATTTACTCGGCGGCGATTGATAAAGGCTTAACGCTGGCATCACTGATCAACGATGCGCCTATCAACCAATGGGATAAGAGCCAAGGTACGGCATGGCGACCAAAGAACTCACCACCGACATACGTGGGTCCTACGCGTTTACGTATTGGCTTAGCTCAATCTAAAAACGTAATGGCTGTCCGTGTACTACGTGAAGTGGGGTTGGATGACACTCGTAATTACCTAACTCGTTTTGGTTTTGATATTGATGAAGTACCTCGCTCAGAAACTATTGCTCTAGGTGCTGGCAGCTTAACACCAATGAAAGTAGCGCAAGGTTACTCAGTATTTGCGAATGGCGGCTACTACGTAGAGCCTTTCTACATCAGTCGTATTGAAACGCCATTTGGTGAAATTGAATTTGAAGCGACACCAAAAGTGGTGTGTAAGGATAATTGCGAGCAGAACGTCGCTACAGACCCAATGGCCGATGAGTTTGCAGAGCAAGATGTTGACGCGAAAGTACAATACGCGCCTCAAGTTATCTCTGAGCAGAACGCTTTCCTTGTTCGTGAAATGATGTACAGCAACATCTGGGGTGGCGGAGATTGGAGTGCTGGTACTGGTTGGAACGGTACAGGCTGGCGTGCTCAGCCATTGAAGCGTCGTGACATTGGCGGTAAAACTGGCACCACTAACGATTCAAAAGATACTTGGTACAGCGGCTACGGCCCAGGCATGGTTGCAACGGTATGGGTGGGTTTTGATAACCACAACCGCAACCTAGGTAGAACCAAAGCGAACTCAAACCTTGGCAAGAACCAGATTACAGGTGCAGAAGCTGGTGCTAAAACAGCAGAGCCTGCATGGGTAGATTTCATGGGTACAGCGTTAGCTGGCGTGCCAGCACAACGTAAAGAACTTCCGGAAAACATCATCCGTGTTCGTATCGACCGCGAAACTGGCTTACTGACAAACAAGTTCGATAGTTCATCAATGTTCGAGTACTTCGAGAAAGGCACAGAGCCAACCGAATACATCACTGAACGTTTCAATGACATCTACTCAACATCATCAGGTGAAGCCGTAGAAGAGCTGTTCTAACTAGGGTTTGTTGAACCTAGCAACATGAACCAACAAAAAGGGTTGATATGAATTCATATCAACCCTTTTTTATATCTATTATTTAATACAAACCGCTAAACTGCTTTCTCTAATTGAACTCGGATAGTGTCCGCCAGTTGCTCAAAACGTCCCTTCAATGGAGAGCCCGGTCGATATGCGACCACAATACGACGTGAAGGTGTTGGATTAACAGCCGGTACGTAACACACACCGTCTTTCTTTTTTTCCTTTGGAACGGAAAGTTGAGGTAACAAGGTAATGCCTGCCCCTGCGGCGACCATGTTACGAAGCGTCTCTAAACTGGTCGCTTTAAAGCGTTCATCATCTTTTGCACCTGCGGCAAAACAAAACCCTAACGCTTGGTCTCGTAAACAATGCCCATCGCCCAAAGCCAGTACCGTTCTCCCGTTAAGCTGCAACATGTCCACACTGTCTTGATTCGCCCATTCATGGTCGCATGGCACGGCAACACTCAATGGCTCATCGTAAACATCAATTTCTTTAAAAGAAGCCGTTTCATCAACCGCAGCCAGTACTAAACAATCCAATTTGCCATCTTCTAGCTGACTCACTAATTGATTTGTCTGTGCTTCATGCAAGTAAAGCTCAAGATCTGGAAAGCACTCTTTCAGATGAGGAATAATTTTCGGCAAGATGTATGGGCCAACGGTCGGAATAAAACCAATATGCATTGGCCCCGTCATCGCTTCACCATGCCCGCTCGCCATATCTTTAAAAGTTTTCACTTCATTAAGAATGCGCTTTGCCTGCTCGACAAGTTGTAAACCCGATTCTGTAAATATTACCTTCCTTGGGCTACGCTCGGTTAACTGAAGTCCAATTTCATCTTCTAGTTTACGTATCTGTCCGCTCAAGGTGGGCTGACTGACAAAGCACGCTTCTGCCGCTTTTCTAAAGTGCTTATGCTCTGCAAGAGCCACTAAGTATTCAAAGTCACGAATGTTCATGATCTGTCTCTTACCTCAAGTTTTAAAAAGAACAAAGGTCTGAATATAAATATTTTGGAATAAAATACTTTTGATAGAATTTACCTATCAAAACCATAACATCAAACGATTAGAACTATCAAAGGTTTTATCTAATAATGGGCTCAACGAAACGAAACAGAGCAAAGAAAAACGTTAAGCTCTGATAGAACAAAATTAAAATACTATTTAAGGAAATCAATATGTTTGCATCTAAAGAAGGTCAATCAATCCCTCAAGTAACATTCCCAACTCGCCAAGGTGATGCATGGGTTAACGTAACGACGGAAGAACTATTCAAAGATAAGACAGTTATCGTATTCAGCCTGCCAGGTGCGTTTACACCAACATGTTCTTCAAGCCACTTACCTCGTTACAACGAACTACACTCAGTGTTCAAAGAAAACGGCGTTGATGACATCCTTTGTGTTTCAGTAAACGATACGTTCGTAATGAACGCATGGAAAGCAGACCAAGAAGCTGAAAAAATCACATTCATCCCAGATGGCAACGGTGACTTCACAGACGGCATGGGTATGCTGGTTGAGAAAAACGACATCGGCTTCGGCAAACGTTCATGGCGCTACAGCATGCTGGTTAAAAACGGCGTGGTAGAAAAAATGTTCATCGAAGAAGATGTACCAGGCGACCCGTTCAAGGTTTCTGATGCAGATACTATGCTTAACTACATTGCTCCTGAGCACAAAGAGCAAGAGTCGATCACAGTATTCACTAAGCCAGGCTGTCCTTTCTGTATGAAAGCGAAACAAAACCTAATCGACAAAGGTCTAAACTACGAAGAAGTGGTGTTAGGTAAAGACGCAACAACAGTAAGCCTACGTGCAATCTCTGGTCGCACTACCGTTCCTCAAGTATTCATCGGTGGCAAACACATCGGTGGCAGCGAAGAACTAGAAGCTTTCCTAGGTTAATCACTTAGTCGCTAATAAACGCCTAGCAATTAAATAACCTAAGTAATACCAGCTAACCCAACCTCTTGTGGGTTAGCTATTCCAAATCACTCTTATATGAGCTTTGGAAAAGATAAAGCTTCTGACTCGCGAACTTTTAACTAACCTATAGTTAGTAACAAGAAGCAGTTAGTAACAAAAAGCTGAATCACAAGCTAAACCTAATAAAACAGAATCACAAAACTGAACCGCTATCCTGACTCTCAACAAATCACCAGAGTTGGAGGGGTTTGTTCAAACTAAATTTAGCCATTGCGAGAAGATTATTATGAAACAAGTCAATGTAGATGTAGCAGTTATCGGGGGCGGTACGGCAGGTCTAGGTTCTTACCGCGCTGCAAAAGCACACACTGACAGTGTTGTGATGATTGAAGGCGGCCCTTACGGTACAACCTGTGCTCGTGTTGGTTGTATGCCATCGAAACTGCTTATTGCAGCTGCAGAAAGCGTACACCAAATAGAGAAAGCTCCGGCTTTTGGCGTTCACCCACAAGGTGATATCGTGATTAACGGCCGTGAAGTGATGGATCGAGTGAAGTTTGAGCGTGACCGTTTTGTTGGTTTTGTTTTAGAAGGTGTTGATGAAATCCCAGAGCAAGACAAGATCTCTGGTTACGCAAAGTTCTTAGATGACAACACGCTACAAATTGATGATCACACGGTTGTCACCGCTAAACGTATTGTTATAGCAACCGGTTCTCGCCCTGCATATCCTGCAGTTTGGAATGAGCTTGGTGACCGTCTGATCATTAACGACGACGTGTTCAGCTGGGATGATTTACCGGAATCAGTCGCAGTATTTGGCCCTGGTGTTATTGGGCTTGAGCTTGGTCAGTCACTGCACCGCTTGGGTGTAAAAACAAAACTGTTCGGTTTAGGTGGTCAAGTAGGCCCAGTAACCGACCCAGAGATCATGGCTTACGCAGACAAAGCTTTCAATGAAGAGTTCTACCTAGATGCTGACGTAAAAATCGAAAGCATGAAGCGTATTATGACTGAATCAGGCGAAGTTCGCGTCGAAATCCAGTTCATCAATAAGCAAGGTGAACTAGAAACCAACATCGTTGAGTTCGTACTGGCAGCAACAGGTCGTCGTCCTAATACAGACAAGCTTGGACTAGAAAATACCTCTCTAGAACTTGATGAGCGTGGTGTTCCAATCGCAGACCACTACACGCTACAAACATCGCTACCATCAGTATTCATTGCAGGTGATGCAAGCAACCAACTGCCTCTACTACATGAAGCAGCAGACCAAGCTCGTATTGCGGGCGACAACGCAGGTCGTTTTCCTGAAATTCGAGCAGGCTTACGCCGCTCTAAAATTTCAGCGGTATTCTCTGACCCGCAAATCGCGATGGTTGGTGAAACGTACAAAGAGATCACAACACGATTGGGCACATGTGGTTGTTTCGCAACAGGTGAAGTGTCGTTTGAGAGCCAAGGTCGTTCACGAGTGATGCTACGCAACAAAGGTATCCTGCACGTTTACGGCGAACAAGGCACTGGTCGCTTCCTTGGTGCTGAGATGATGGGACCAAATGCGGAACACTTGGCGCACCTATTAGCTTGGGCACATCAGAATAAGATGACGATTTCGGAAATGCTAGACATGCCTTTCTACCACCCAGTGATTGAAGAAGGTGTACGGACAGCACTACGTGACTTGAATGCGAAACTGCACCTAGGTCCAGAGACGGTGAAACACTGTCTAGATTGCGGACCGGGCTGTTAATCTCAGATTATCGTTAGCAGTTAGCAGTTAGCAAACACTAGATACTAAAAAGGAAAGCCATTGGCTTTCCTTTTTTTGCAACGAGCAAATAACAGACTCCCTATTACACTCCTTCGTCACTATCGGAAATGACGATAATTTTCACAATATGGTAGGAACAAAATCCTCTACGTCATTCCAGAACCGAGGGACGAGGTATCTGGAGTCTCTTGAAGCCATAGCCTGTCGCTAAATACTTAGCAGTTACTTCTCAGCAGCAATCACAGAGATTTCAACAAGTAGCGCTTCGCGAGCCATATCGCCAGTCACACATGCGCGAGCTGGAGCGTGACCTTCTGGTACCCATGCATCCCAAACTGCGTTCATTTCTTGGAAATCTTTCATGTCTTTCAAGTAAATCGTTGCTGACAGCATGTGCTCTTTGTCGCTGCCTGCTTGCTCAAGTAGCGCTTCTACTTTATCTAGCATCGTCTGTGTTTGCTCAGTGATGTCTTTGGTTGCATCAGCACACACTTGGCCACATAGGTAGATAGTGCCGTTGTGTTTCACAATACGGCTCATGCGTTGTTTGGTGTCTTGGCGCTCAATCATCGACTTTCTCTCTCTGTGTCACCGTGATCCAATATCTTGTGACGTGTTATTATCAGGGCAACAAGCATAACGCGAATCAAACCCAAGATGACATGCATTCATTGCAATAAAAGTGAAAAAATCCGTAACAAACTCGGTCGCTGCCAGCGTTGCATAAATCAGCTGATGGTGTTGTCGATTTTGAGTTGGGGAGTATGGTGGCTATTTTTCAGAGAAGATCCAAAAACCATCAATGCCATCGCTTTGATGATGGCCGCTTTCGCGTTCAGTGGTTTGTTGTCGCTGCATTGGTTCATGAAGTTTGTCGTGCTGCCTTTAAGGAACAAAAAGCATTAATAACGAGATTGGTTGGATAGAGGATAACGGCTAAGTGCTAGATTCAATACACAAAGAATTAATCTCAACTCGAGTTATCATCACTTCTCAAACAACAGATAGAAAAAAGCCCCAGAACCAATCGATTCTAGGGCTTTCTTAGAAAATTCTAAGAAAAAGCAGTGGTACTTTAATAGACCGGACTTTTCTTAATTTGTTCCCAAAAAAGATCAGATTTTTGATCTTTTTTTAGGGAGCTACAAAATCAATGCGTTATGCCACATTAACCTTTGCGATAATCTGCTCTACCAAGTTTACTTCCAAGGCCACTTCATCACATGCATGTTGACGAGGGCACTGGTCACAATCTTTCAGTACTTTCTCTGGCAACAAAGATTTTGAAGTTGGTAAGAAGTCATGCTTCATAAAGAACTCAGGAGTGCGCGTCAGTACAAACACCTTCTTGATGGCCATTTGTCGTGCTTTATCAACCAAGTGTTGCACAATCGCCGTACCCTGCCCTTGGCCTTGCCAGCCAGCTTCCACACCAAGTGAGCGAATTTCTGCTAAGCCAGAGTCATACACATAGAGTGATGCACAACCAGTGACTTCACCATGATGTTCTGCGACCGCAAACGAGCCAATATCACGCACCAGTTCATTACGAGAGCGAGGTAGGTTTTCACCCATATTCGCCCAGTAGGCCACCATGCCTTCTAATGCTTCAATATCGGTCAGACGAGCAGGACGAACCTTCACAATAGAAGTGTCACGCTGTGATAAACGTTTCTCTGCTTGGTCAACCGCGTAAGCCACCTGCTGTGGTGATACACCGCCTAGCGCACTACGTTTTTCAAGACACGATTCAATGGTTAGGATGTCATACACATCCTCTTCTATCACCTCAGAGAACTCTTTCATCTCTGCGATGGTTAATTCTTCTAATGCGCAGCCTTTTGCAATCGCCGCCACTACCGTTACACCGACAATGTGGTGAGCTTCACGGAAAGGAATGCCTTTCGCTACTAGATAATCAGCCAGTTCAGTTGAGTTCGCGTAGCCTTGTTTTGCCGCTTCAAGTGTACGCTCGCCGTTCACTTTAATACCGTCAAAACACAATGCCGCCATTTCCATACAATCATTCCAAGTATCTAAAGCGTCGAACAGACCTTCTTTATCTTCTTGCATGTCTTTGTTGTACGCCAAAGGCAGAGCTTTCACTGTCATCATCATTGCGGCTAATGAGCCATAAACACGGCCAGTTTTGCCACGAATCAATTCTAGCGCATCAGGGTTTTTCTTTTGTGGCATCAGAGATGAACCTGACGTCACGGTATCCGCTAACTCGATGAAGTTTGATTCACCTGAGTTGTAGAAAATCATATCTTCTGCAAGACGTGAAAGGTGAAGCATTGAAATAGAAGCGATCGACATCAGCTCCATCACATGGTCACGGTCAGAAACTGAATCTAGAGAGTTGCGCGTTGCACGACGGAAACCTAAGTTGTGAGCTAACTCTTCACGGTCCATCGGGTAAGCAGTTCCTGCAAGGGCACCAGAACCCAGCGGACATGTATCTAGACGCTTAATCGCATCATTCAAACGTGAATAGTCACGCTCAAGCATTTCAACGTAAGCCAAGCACCAGTGAGCAAAAGTTACCGGCTGAGCACGCTGTAAGTGAGTGTAGCCAGGAAGCACGGTTTCTTGATGCTGAGAAGCAACATTCACCATTTGGCTCTGCAGACGATCAAGCGCTAGCAACAGTTGGTTGCCTTGTTGACGACACCATAGCTTAAGGTCTGTCGCCACTTGGTCGTTACGAGAACGGCCAGTGTGGAGCTTTTTACCTAAATCACCGACTTTGCCGATAAGTTGTTGCTCAACCCAGCTGTGAATATCTTCTGCATCAGAACGTAAGATCTGTTCAGGGTCTTCCATCACTTCAAGTTTTAGCTCATTCAGCGCTAACTCAAGCTTCTGTTGCTCTTCTTCTGTTAATACGTTGACCGATTGTAGAGCTTTTGACCAGGCAATTGAGCCCACAATGTCTTGCTCAGCCAATCGGTAATCAAAACGAAGAGAATCGTTAAAATCTTTAAACCGGGTGTCTGCTGCTTGGGTAAATCTACCGCCCCATAATGCCATTGTGTATCTCCTAATTGCACAGTGCTCACTGTTTTTGCAAATGATAATTCTGATTAAGATTCAGTATTTTTCTGATGGTTTAAACTTACGGCAATTCAAAATGAAAATAAAGTATTAATTCATTATTTTCACATATTTATTCACAAAAAGTTCAATCCATTGATTATTTCATTGTGGATCGCGAATTATATGCCATTCGATAGTAAAAACCGAAGCTGATTTATTAAACAAACAGAAAGCAAAAAGCCCACTCACTAATCAATAGTGAATGGGCTTTGCATAATAATGTCTGTTTACTGGCCTTCAACCTTTCGCGGAGGCTAGCTCACTAACTCATAGTTAGGATTACTTTTGACTATTCAAAGCACGGATACGGCTTGATAGTGAGTAAAGACGGATGAAGCCTTCAGCATGGCTTTGATCGTAAACTTCATCTTCACCAAAGGTTGCAAATTCTTCTGAGTACAAACTGTTGTCAGAACGTTTCTGAGTCACCGTTGCATGGCCTTTGTAAAGCTTAATAACCACTTCACCATTTACGTCTTGTGCTAGTTCATCTGTCGCCGCAAGAATTGACTTACATAGCGGAGTGAACCAACGACCATCGTATACAAGGTGAGAAGCTTTAACACCTAGCTCTTCACGGAATTCGAATGCCGCTTTATCAAGAACCAGTTGCTCTACTGCACGCAGTGCTTCCATCATGATTGTGCCACCTGGAGTTTCGTAACAACCACGAGACTTCATACCAACAAGACGGTTCTCTACGATATCGATACGACCAACACCGTGCTTAGCACCCTTCTCATTGAGGTAAACCAGTGCGTTGTATGGCGTCATTGCTTCGCCATCTACCGCTACCACTTCGCCTTTTTCAACTTTCAGCGTTACTGTTTCAGATTCGTTTGGTGCTTGCTCTGGATCTACCGTCCAAGCCCAGCAATCTTCATCAGGTGCATTCCATGTATTTTCCAGAACACCGCCTTCTGTAGAGATGTGCCATGCGTTTGCATCACGTGAGTAAATCTTAGTAAGAGAAGCTGTACAAGGAATGTTACGCTCAGCTAGGTAATCTAGACACTCTTCACGGCTCACTAGATCCCACTCACGCCATGGCGCAATTACGTGTAGATCTGGAGCCAGTGCAGCGAATGCGCCTTCAAAACGAACTTGGTCATTACCTTTACCTGTACAACCGTGACAAAGTGCGTCAGCGCCAACTTTACGCGCAACTTCAACTTGTGCCTTCGCGATGATTGGACGCGCCATTGAAGTGCCTAGTAGGTATTTACCTTCGTAGTAAGCACCTGTTTTTAGCGTTGGGTAGATGTAGTCTGCGACCATTTCTTCTTTAAGGTCAGCGATGTAACATTCAGATGCTCCAGACGCTTTTGCTTTTTCTTCGATGCCAATCAGCTCTTCATCACCTTGGCCTACATCAGCAACAAATGCGATAACTTCGCAATCATAGTTCTCTTTCAACCATGGAATGATTACTGATGTGTCTAGACCGCCAGAGTAGGCTACTACAACTTTCTTTACGTTAACTTTGCTCATTTTCTTTCTCCTAGTTTCCATACTGCACATGGCGGTCAGCGTTGGAAATGACTTTAATAGTTATATGTTTGTACTAAATTTTTTTGTCTAAATTCTTTAAGTAGTAACTCGTTGTGAGGCCTACTGAGGTAAAAACTGTGTTCCTATACTTTTACCTGAAAAAAGTTGTGTTAGTTTTTCTGGATATCGCCAAGTAGCAACTTCGATAGGTCGTCCTAAGTCGTTAGCAGCTTCTAGTGCGGCTTGTACCTTGACGATCATGCCATCGGTAATCACTTTACCGGTAATCAGGTCATCGGCTTGTTTTTGGTTAAGGCTTGGAATGAGGTGACCTTTGCCATCCAACACACCACTGACATCAGAAAGTAGCACCAATTCAGCATCGAGTGCGCCAGCAACGGCAACCGCCGCTTGGTCTGCATTGACGTTCATCAGTTGGCCTTGTTCAGTCAAACCAATCGAGCTAATGATTGGCAATGCGCCAGCATTAAGAATGGCTTGTAGAACAGTTGAGTCTCCCGGCTCCGCTTTGCCTACCGCGCCCAGTTCAGGATCCAGTTCGCTCACTTTACATAAGCCGCCATCTGCTAGGCTCAAACCAACAGCGTTGATGCCATCTTTAATCGCCTGACCTTGAAGTAGTTTGTTAGCCGTGCCCGCTAATGCACCGGCGATCACAGGGATTTGGTCGTAAGGGGTAACACGTAGCCCCTCTTTCTTCACCGTCTTTAGGTTTAAATTCTTCATCAAGTCATCAACAAGGTAGCCGCCACCGTGCACAATCACGATTGGTCGTTGTGCCTGTTGTTGGTAAGCAGAAATTGCACCAAATAACTTGCTAAGTGTTTCACCACAAGATAGCGCAGCGCCACCTAACTTTATGATTAATGGTTGATTATTCAGGCTCATATCTGGATTCCTTTACACTAACGCAGTTAATGGTGCAAAACCATAACGTAAATTTAAACACTGCATCGCTTGACTAGATGCACCCTTTAATAAGTTATCAATCGCTGAAACAACGATGATGTGCTGACCTTGAACCTTCCAACCTAAATCGCAGAAAGGTGTCTGTTCTACATCTTGAATTCTTGGCAGTGTCTCTTCGAGTAATCTCACTGCTGGCTTACCTTGATAAGCTTTCTCAAAGGCTTCTTGTATCTGTTTTTCTGTCACGCCTTCAGCCAACTTCATGGTAATGGTTGCCAAAATACCGCGCTTAAAATTCCCTAGGTGCGGTGTGAAAATCACATCACATCCTAGATGGGCAGCCATTTCAGGTTGATGACGGTGGTTAAATACACCATAGGCTTGCAGGCTTACTTCACAGAAGCTGTTAACCATACTCGCCTTTCGACCAGCACCAGTTACACCACTGGTCGCGTTAATCACTGGCCATTGGTTTGTATCAAGTAGCTTTGCTTCCACAAGAGGTTTAATCGCCAATTGGGAGGCCGTTGGGTAGCAACCCGCTACTGCGACAAGTTGAGCTTCTTTAATTTCTTGCTCATTCCACTCAGCTAATCCGTAAGCCGCTTTATCTAGCCATTGTTCGTGTTGATGCTCAAAGCCGTAGAACTCTTCGTAAAAATTTTCACCTTTCACTCTGAAGGCACCTGACAGATCGAATACTTGGCACCCATTTTCAAGAAAGATGGGTGCTAGGTCGTGACTGACTTCATGCGCGGTTGCTAAGAAAATCACATCAGACTGCTTTGCCACTTCTTCAGGATTGGTTAACGGCTGTACTGGCATATCAATCAAGCCAGCTAACTTACCGTGCAATGCTGCAATAGGTTTGCCTGCATCTACACTATTGGCTGAGACATATAAACCTGATAGCGTGAGCTCAGGGTGTCTGTTTATCATTAGAGCCAGTTCTGCTCCTGTGTAGCCGCTTGCGCCAATGATCGTGGTTTTCAGCATCTCAACACATCCATTCTTGAGGTAAGTAACATTTCAAATTTGACTATTCATACTTAATTTTTAGCTTTATTTGATTTCTTATGCATTAAATATGATTTAATATGTGTTTTACCGACTTATGGTTTTCCTGTCAATAGTAGAAGTGAAGATAATATGCAATTACCGAGTTTTCTTGAGGTCTATAAAGGCCTAATTTCCACAGACTCTATTAGCTCTACCGATCCAAGCTGGGATCATGGCAACGAAAAAGTCATAGAAAAAATGGCGCAATGGTTTAAAGATCTGGGCTTTAGCGTTGAAGTAGTGGAAGTCGAACCCGGCAAGCATAATATGGTTGCGAAGATGGGTTCTGGTGAAGGTGGCTTGCTACTTGCGGGACACAGCGACACGGTTCCCTTCGATGAAGGACGTTGGAACTTCAACCCTCATGCGCTTACTGAACACAACAATCGCTTCTACGGACTAGGCACCGCAGATATGAAAGGCTTTTTCGCTTTCGTTTATGAAGCTGCGAAGAAAATGGATTGGAGCAAACAAACCAAACCACTTTATGTATTAGCCACCTGTGACGAAGAAACCACCATGCTAGGTGCTCGTCATTTCACGGAAAATGCATCATTTAAGCCGGATTACTGCATTATTGGTGAGCCAACCAGCCTAGTGCCGATTCGCGGTCACAAAGGTCACGTGGCAAATGCAGTGCGAGTAACGGGCAAATCAGGCCACTCTTCAGATCCAGCTTTAGGCGTCAACGCCATCGAGATCATGCATGAGGTATTGTTTGCTTTAATGCAACTGCGTGACAAGTTAGTAAAAGAGTATCATCACCCTGGTTTTGCGATTCCAAGCCCTACTCTAAACCTGGGACATATCCACGGTGGCGACAGCGCCAACCGTATCTGTGGTTGTTGTGAACTGCACTATGATGTTCGTCCTTTACCAGGCATCAGCTTAGATGGCTTGGATAACATGCTGCGTAGCGCACTTAAAGAAGTCGAAGCAAAATGGCCGGGCAGAATTGAGATTACTCCATTGCACGAACCTATTCCGGGTTACGAGTGTCAGCACGATCATCCCTTTATTGGTGGAATGGAATCGGTGTGTGAAACTGAATCTCAAACCGTGAACTACTGCACAGAGGCACCTTTCCTTCAAGAGTTGTGTCCAACCTTAGTACTGGGCCCAGGTTCAATTGATCAAGCTCACCAACCCGACGAATTCCTGAGCTTCGATTTTATTAACCCAACGATTGATGTTCTAAGTAAATCGATCCGTAAATATTGTTTCTAGTTACCCACTATCCATTCGATATTTTCCGATAAAAGCCGCCCGAAAAGGTGGCTTTTATTCTGCGATTCCTCGTTTAGCCTTAATCTTGTAATTAAATTTCACTTTTTACCTAAGTTTTGGAAAATTTACTTCTCCCGCATTTTTAAAACTAATAATTGCAAACTTAGAATGCTTTATTTGACTAGATACAGCACTTTTCGCTAGATTGTGTACTTAACAAGGAACAATGGATGTAATTTTTTTACGAGGCAGGATGACAATGAACGAGAAATACGCCGCTCTCAAGAGTAACGTAAGCATGCTAGGACGCTTGCTAGGTAACACAATCCAAGATGCACATGGTGACGTTATCTTAGAGAAAGTGGAGACTATCCGTAAACTTTCCAAATCCGCCCGCGCAGGCAACAAAGCTGACCGTGACAGCCTAGTTGAAGAAATTAAAAACCTGCCGAACGAACAACTCACTCCTGTTGCTCGTGCATTTAACCAATTTCTCAACCTCACCAACATGGCAGAGCAATACCACACAATCTCTCGCCACTGTGAGGAGCATGTTTGCGAACCTGACGTGCTGCAGTCTCTATTTTCCAAATTAAATCAAAATGACATCAGCAAGTTAGATGCTGCTCAAGCTGTTCGCGATCTGAATATTGAGCTCGTTTTGACAGCTCACCCAACAGAAATTACTCGTCGCACCATGATCAACAAGTTAGTTAAGATCAACGAGTGTCTGTCTAAATTAGAATTAAGCGATCTATCACACAAAGAGCGTGTGAAAACAGAGCGTCGCCTAGAACAACTTATCGCCCAAGGTTGGCACTCAGATGTGATTCGCCAGCAACGCCCAACACCACTTGATGAAGCTAAATGGGGCTTTGCGGTTGTCGAAAACTCGCTTTGGGAAGCTGTGCCTGATTTCCTACGTGAAATGGACGGTCGACTAAAAGGCTATCTGGATGAAGGCTTGCCAATTGATGCTCGCCCTGTCCACTTCTCATCTTGGATGGGTGGTGACCGAGATGGTAACCCATTCGTAACACACACCATCACTAAAGAAGTACTGCGTCTATCTCGCTGGAAAGCCGCTGACCTTTATCTAGGTGACGTAAACGAACTGATTACTGAACTGTCGATGACTAAGTGTAATGATGCCGTTCGTGAATTGGCTGGCGATGAACACGAAGCTTATCGTGCAATCCTCAAAAGCCTACGCACTCTGCTGAACAACACACTAGAAGTGCTCGATGCAAAACTGCATGACACTGAAGTGCCAAAGAAAGAAACACTACAGAACATCGACCAACTTTGGACACCACTTTACGCGTGTTACCAATCGCTACACGAATGTGGCATGGGCGTAATCGCAGACGGTTCTCTGCTTGATACGTTGCGCCGTCTAAAAGCATTCGGTGTACACCTGGTTCGTCTCGATGTTCGTCAAGAAAGTACACGTCACTCAGATGTGCTATCTGAACTGACTCGCTACCTAGGCATTGGCGACTACGACCAGTGGAGCGAGCAAGACAAGATTGCTTTCTTAACCAATGAATTAAGTTCTAAACGCCCACTGCTACCACGCGATTGGGAGCCATCTGAACAGGTTAAAGAGGTTTTAGACACCTGTAAGGTAATTGCAGCTCAACCTCGTGAAGCCTTCGGCGCTTACGTAATCTCAATGGCTCGTACAGCCTCTGATGTATTGGCTGTTCATTTGCTTCTGCAAGAATGTGGTTGCCCGTACCGCATGGACGTTTGTCCATTGTTCGAAACGCTAGACGATTTGAACAACTCAGAAGCCGTAATGAAACAGCTAATGAGCATCGACTTGTACCGTGGCTTTATCCAAAACCACCAAATGGTAATGATCGGATACTCTGACTCAGCAAAAGATGCTGGCGTAATGTCTGCAGGTTGGGCTCAGTATGACGCAATGGACAAGCTAGTTAAGGTTTGTGAAGAAGAAGGTATTGAACTGACTCTATTCCACGGTCGTGGTGGTACGGTTGGTCGTGGTGGTGCTCCAGCGCACGCAGCCCTACTTTCTCAGCCACCTAAGAGCTTAAAAGGCGGCTTACGTGTAACAGAACAAGGCGAAATGATTCGCTTTAAGCTTGGCCTACCAGATGTTGCCGTAAACAGTTTCAACTTATACGCAAGTGCGATTCTAGAAGCGAACCTTCTGCCGCCACCTGAGCCAAAACAAGAGTGGCGCGACCTAATGGAAGTTCTGTCTCAAGTCTCTTGCGAGGCTTACCGCAACGTGGTTCGTGGTGAAGAGAAATTCGTACCTTACTTCCGTCAAGCGACGCCTGAACTGGAGCTAGGTAAACTACCTCTTGGTTCTCGCCCTGCAAAACGCAACCCGAACGGAGGCGTAGAAAGCCTACGTGCAATTCCGTGGATATTCTCTTGGAGCCAAAACCGTTTAGTTCTTCCTGCATGGTTAGGCGCTGGTGAAGCGATTCAATACTCAGTAGACCAAGGCCATCAAGCGCTACTTGAAGAGATGTGTCGTGAATGGCCATTCTTCTCGACTCGCCTTGGCATGCTAGAAATGGTGTACTCTAAGTGCAACATGGAAATTGCCAAGTACTACGATCAACGTCTTGTTGACGAAGAACTGTTACCTCTAGGTGAATTACTGCGTGAACAGCTGCAAAAAGACATCAAAGCAGTGCTGAATGTAGAAAATAACGAGAACTTGATGCAAAGCGACCCTTGGGGGCTTGAATCGATTCGTCTACGTAACATCTATGTTGAGCCACTAAACATGCTTCAAGCAGAGCTGCTTTACCGAACTCGTAAGTGTGAGACACCACCAGCAGAGCTAGAAGAAGCACTAATGGTGACGATTGCAGGTATTGCTGCTGGTATGCGAAATACAGGTTAATTAGCGAACCCTACTATAATCTGAGTAGCATTTACCTCTAAAAAAAGAACAAAAGGTCGCCATGTGCGACCTTTTTATTTTGTCATAAAACAATTAATGAGTATTTTGTCATTTTTTCGGGTTATTTTGTCCATGTATTCTACTTTATGCTTATTATTTAGATATACTACTGCTCCGCTGCGGAAATACTCCAAAAAAATAATCTGCAGCAACTTGACCAATAAACTGGTCAACCTAGGTGATAAACGGCTTTGTAAGGTGACATAACCAACCGATGAGTTGGTGCTACTTAGACATAACCAATATAACGTGCCATTAGAAGCACACTTGTTGTTTAAGTATTTGTTTACTGTTTACCATTTGGATTTCAGACATGTCATTACCACACGTAATTCTAACCGTTTTAAGTACACGCGATGCTACTGGTTACGATATCACAAAAGAATTCTCCGCAAGCATTGGTTACTTCTGGAAAGCTAGCCACCAACAAGTTTACCGCGAGCTAAATAAAATGGCTCAGAACGACCAGGTAACTTGCGTGCTTGAGCCTCAAGAAGGCAAACCTGATCGTAAAGTTTACTCTATCACTGATGCAGGCCGTGGCGCGCTAGGTGAATGGTTTGAACAACCAACTGCACACCCAACTGTTCGTGACGAGTTCTCAGCTAAGCTAATGGCTTGTGCTGTGCAACCTTCTGACGCTTACCGCGTACAACTTGCTGAGCTAGTAGAAGAGTCTCGCAAACTGGTTTCTCACTACAAAGAAATCGAAGCAGCTTACTACGCAACGCCATCGACGCTAGACAAGCAAGCACGCCTTGAACGCCTAACGCTTCGTCGTAACCTACTTATCCGTGAAGCATGGATTGTATGGGCTGAAGAAGTACTGCTTGAACTTGGCGCTCTTGCTTAAGTTAAGCTAGAAGCTGAAAAGCAAAAGGCTTGAACTCTTAGAGTCCAAGCCTTTTTTGTATCTATAAGATTTGAGAGGTACAGCCGATGGCTTTTTATCCGAGCCTGAGCTTAACTACAAGGCAGCGACTTATGGACGAACACCCAAAGTATGGCAAAGTGCATAAGTCATTTCTGCACGGTTTAGCGTGTAGAAGTGGAAGTCTTTCACACCTTCACGGCTCAACGTACGAACCATATCGATCGCTTGACTAGCACCCACTAACTGGCGAGTCGTTGGATCATCATCCAAACCTTCAAATTGCTTGGCCATCCAGCCCGGAACTTTCACGTTATTCATCGCAGCAAAGCGAGACGCCTGCTTGAAGTTAGAAACAGGTAAGATGCCCGGTACGATTTCAACATCGATACCTGCCGCCACACAGCGATCACGGAAACGTAAGTAACTTTCTACATCAAAAAAGAATTGCGTGATGGCACGGTTAGCGCCAGCATCCACTTTACGCTTCAGGTTAATAAGGTCTGATTGAGCACTTTTTGCTTCAGGGTGAACCTCAGGGAAAGCTGCAACAGAGATATCAAAGTCGTGGCGAGATTTAAGCAGCTCAACCAAGTCAGATGCATACATATCTGGAGCGCCACCGCCTGCTGGGATATCACCACGCAACGCAACAATGCTCTCAATGCCATTTGCCCAGTAATCATCAGCAATTTGAATCAGCTCTTCACGGCTAGCATCAATACACGTTAAGTGTGGTGCAGCAATTAGGCCTGTTTGGTTCTTAATTTCTTTAATAATTGAGTGGGTACGATCACGCTCACCCGAGTTTGCACCGTAGGTTACTGATACAAATTTTGGTTGGAGTGTTTTAAGACGGTGAACAGAATTCCACAAGGTCTCTTCCATCTTCTCACTGCTTGGTGGAAAAAACTCAAATGACACATTGATGCTGTCAGAAAGCTCAGCGATATTCTGATTTAAAGCGTCGATATGGCCTGCGTGTGTGTATCCCATCTTACTCTCCCTGTGGCAAAAACAACCACTAAAACTCAAATCCTTAAACGACGTTTAGACGTCTATATGTCTGTAGAATGTATTGAATACGATTTAATGTCAATAGATCCATTATGAATTTTTCTCAAGTAGATCGTGAGAAAAACTCAAGTCGATAGGTGAGTTGCCAAGAAGAAATAATGTAAAAAAAAGGCTGAAAAACACATCGTGCTTCCAGCCTTATTTATCTTAGTGAATAGTATGCTATTTAGAATTTAAAACAGGCTAGACATTCTGTTTAGATCAGATTGAATTGCACCTGCCGTCACTTCACGCCCCGCTCCTGGGCCACGAATAACCAATGGATTATCTTTGTACCATTTGCTCTCAATCGCAAAGATGTTATCGCAAGGCAGTAAGTTAGCCAGCGCATGCTCTTTCGACAACGCCTCCACACCGACCGTTGCCTTGCCGTTCTTCTCTAAACGCGCTACGTAACGTAAAACCTTCTGCTGAGAGTGCGCTTTTTCTAAACGCTCGGCCAGTTCTTCACTCAACACAGAAGCCTTATCAAAGAAATCATCCACTGATAAATCTTGCAGCGCTTCAGGTACTAGCGATTCGACTTTTACGTTTTCAGGCTCGATCTCTAAACCAGATTCACGCGCTAGAATCACCAACTTACGCATTACGTCTGAACCATCTAAGTCAGCACGTGGGTCTGGTTCAGTAAGGCCTTGTTGCCATGCTAAGTCGACCAACTCACTGAACGGTACTGTGCCATCAAACTGTTGGAACAACCAAGACAACGTGCCTGAGAAAATGCCAGACAACGCAATGATGTCATCGCCACTCTCACGCAGGTCGCGTACCGTGTGGTTAATCGGCAAACCTGCACCAACGGTCGCGTTGTATAACCAGTGACGGCTGATCTTAGCAAACGCATCTTGCACCTGATGGTAATACTCACTTGATGCAGAGCCTGCAACCTTGTTGGCCGAGATCAAATGAATGCCTTGTTGTGCGATTTGCAGATATTTTGCTGCAAGCACTGGGCTCGCTGTAACATCAAGAACCACCGCTTCATCGTAACCCTGAATCGAACCTAAGCGCTCTAACCAATCGTTACCATTATTAGCAATCGCTTCATCATCAAAACGCTTACTAACAGACGTCGCATCAATGCCTTGATCGTCGAACCAATAGGTTTGGCTATCAACCACCGCAACCAACTCAAAGTTCATTCCACGACGCTTTTCAAGTTCAGCCTTTTGCTCAACAAACAGGCTTAACCAACTTGAACCAATGTTGCCCTTACCACATAAGGCAATCGCCACACGCTTCTGTGCTTGAAACAATTGAGAATGAATGCCTTTCACTAAGCTTGAGGTTTCACTCTTACGAATCACTGCGACCAAGCTTAAGCCTGAATTCGCTTCTGAGATAAATTCAACCGGTGAGCTCTTTAGTTGCTGGTAGAAGCCGTAGCAATGGTTCGGGTTTTTAGTCACACCCGCACCCACTGCAGCAATCAGAGAGAAACCTTCCTTTAGTTTGATTTCAGCTTCAATCGCATGGTCTTGTAGGTATTCCAGAGCACCACCAGCGATCTCTTCTGTGTAAGCAAGACGCAAGCAATGTTGATCCGGTTCAAGTTCATAAGCAAGTGGCTCTAGTTGAGCACGCTTAAGACCTTCCAACACTTCACTTTCTAGACGGTCGAAATCATGTCCGTGACCAAACGTCAGTTGCACGATAAGAACTTCATCTAAAGAGGTAATAATTTTTGCACCACGACCTGAAGCCAGTACTCGCTCTATCTGTGTAGAGCCCGCCTCTGGCTGGTAACTGCAGCGTAAGCTCAGATCCATAGCACTTTGAGCCACAGGTTGTAGCGTTCGGCTATGAAGCACAGGAGCCGCTAGACGAGCCAGTTCACTCGCTTCATCAAGACGAAGTAAAGGTAACAAACACGCATCTGAAACTAAACGAGGATCAGCGCTGTATACACCAGCCACGTCACTCCAAATCGTTACGCGTTCAACTTCTGCCAAAGCACCAATCACGGTCGCCGAGTAATCCGAACCGTTGCGGCCGAGCAGCACTGTTTCGCCCTCGCAGTTCTGAGCCATAAAGCCAGTAATCACTACACGGCAATGCGTATGCTGAGCCAAAACTTCTTTAATCAGAGGGTAAGAACGTGCGCGATCAACTTCAGGTTGAGCGCCCACTTCTGCTCGTAAAAAAGCACGCGCATCTTGAGCGACGGCTTGTAAATCATTTTGGCACAACAAAGCCGCCAACAAGCGTGAAGACCAAACTTCGCCATGACCAAGCACTTGCGCTTTTTGCACTTCACTTAGAGGAGCAGTTAACTCTCCTAAAGCGGTGAATTCTTGTTGGATGGTTGCCGTTAGTTGCACTGCGAGCTCACCTTCAAGAAGCACTTCAATCAGCTCTAGTTGGAACTGACGAAGAGTTTGTAGGCACTCATGGGCAATACGACCATCTTTATCGAGAGCTTCAACAAACTCTATCAAGCGGTTGGTTGTTTTACCTGCGGCAGATACCACAACCAAATCGGTTGCTGATGAATATTCTCTAAGAATGTTCACAACGCGTTGGTAACATTCAGGGTTCGCTAAGCTGCTACCACCAAATTTATGTAGCTGGCGAAAGGTTGTCATTATTAACCCTCCCCTTCAGCGATAAAGCGTTTTGTCTTTTCAAAGGCTTGCTTGAGATCGTCAATCAAATCTTCAGCGTCTTCTAAACCAACCGAAAGGCGTAATAGTTGCTGAGAGATCCCCGCTTCTGCCAAGGCTTCTTCACCCATTGCACGGTGAGTCATCGACGCAGGGTGACAAATCAAGCTTTCAACACCGCCCAAAGACTCAGCTAAAGAGAACAGCGCTAACTCGCCAACAAAGTATTTAAGCGCCTCAAATGAGCCTGAAAATTCAAAGCTCAGCATTGAACCAAAGCCAGACTGCTGTTTCTTCGCAATATCATGACCTGGGTGGTCAGATAAACTTGGGTGATAAATAGTGCCAACAAGATCTTGCTGCTGTAGCGAAGTTAAGATTTCACGCGAGCTCTCTTCATGAACACGCATACGAGCCCCAAGCGTACGAATACCACGTAGCGTCATGTAGCTATCAAACGGTGTGCCGGTCGCACCGATGCAGTTGCCCCACCAAGCTAACTCTTCAGCGTGCTCTTCCGTCTTGGTAACGACCACACCACCAATCACGTCTGAGTGACCATTAATGAATTTCGTTGTTGAGTGGATAACAAAATCGGCACCTAGCTCTAACGGCTTTTGGAACACAGGCGTCAAAAACGTATTATCAACAGCAACCAATGCACCCACTTCTTTTGCTTTACGGCAAGTTTCAGCAATATCAACCACGCGAACCAGTGGGTTCGATGGAGTCTCTAATAAGATCAGCTTAGGCTTAAGTGCGATCGCCGCATCTAGCGCAGCTTGATCCGATTGATCAACAAACAGCACTTTAAAATCGCCTTTAAGCGAACGCGTGTTAAATAGACGGTAAGTACCACCATAACAATCGTGTGGTGCGACAATAAGATCATCACCACCTAAGAAAGTAGACACCCATAAGTTAAGCGCCGACGTGCCACAGTTAGTCACAACGGCACCTTTACCAGACTCCAGTTCAAACAGAGCAGTTTCTAATAAACCACGGTTTGGGTTACCAGAACGGGTGTAATCGTACTTTGGCACTTCACCAAAAGCGGGAAAACCGTAGTTAGTCGACAGATAAATAGGTGGAACTACGGCATGATGTTGAGTGTCTGACTCGATGCCAGTACGTACGGCGATGGTTGCTGGCTTCCGGCTGCTCATAGGTGCTTCCTTACAAGTTTGGCGTCTGGGTATCACAGCAGCTTGTGGGGTTTTTGCGGCTGTGTTAGATATATGTTATTCACTTTACTTTCATAAACGTGAGACGTCAACACTTCTAGACGTCTATATGTCTTTGCTTATGGCAGTAAATCCCGCTAAAATCACCACTATTAATTTATTCTAACAACTAAAGTGATGAAGGTACGCAATGGCCGACTGGAATGGTGAATACATAAGCCCATATGCTGAGCATGGAAAGAAAAGCGAACAAGTAAAGAAAATTACAGTTTCTATCCCTCTAAAAGTGTTAAAGGTTCTCACTGACGAGCGTACTCGCCGCCAGATTAACAACCTACGCCATGCAACAAACAGTGAGCTACTGTGCGAAGCCTTTCTACATGCGTACACAGGCCAGCCACTGCCAACGGATGAAGACCTTCGTAAAGATCGCCCAGATGATATTCCTGCTGAAGTGAAAGAACTGATGACAGCAATGGGTATCGAGTTCGAAGCATTTGACGAAGAATAACAATAACTCAGTCGCTGCCTTCAGTATTGATCCGCTATAGCTGAACCCTATTTGTCACATCAGCCACTATCTTATCTAGGCGTGTGCTGTAAATGATAGACATAAAAAAACCGACTCCTGATGAGTCGGTTTTTTATTATTCTTTTTTGCTCAATCGAGCAACCGCTATAACAAGCGATTACGCCATCCAGTATCTATGCCATACGCTTTTATGCCATACGCTTTTATGCCATACGCTTTTATGCCATACGCTTTTATGCCATACGCTTTTATGCCATACGCTTTTATGCCATATGCTTTTATGCCATATAGTTAGCAGGCATCTCAATACGAGCTACGCCAGATTCAACTGCCGCTACGGCTACCGCTTTTGCTACACGAGGAAGTAGACGTGGGTCCATTGGCTTAGGAATGATGTAACCCTTACCGAACTTCAGTGCAGTCTCACCTGCAACTGCTAGTACTTCAGCTGGAACTTCTTCTTTCGCTAGTTCACGAATAGCTTTAACCGCCGCTAGCTTCATTTCGTCATTGATTTCGCTCGCACGTACGTCTAGTGCACCACGGAAAATGAATGGGAAACAAAGTACGTTGTTTACCTGGTTAGGGTAATCACTGCGGCCTGTACCCATAATTAGATCAGAACGAACTTCGTGAGCAAGCTGTGGCTTGATCTCTGGATCAGGGTTTGAACATGCAAACACAACTGGCTTATCAGCCATTAGCGTTAGTGCTTCTGCTGGTAGCAAATTAGGGCCCGATACGCCCAAGAAAAGATCAGCACCTTCAATAACATCTTCAAGCGTACGCTTGTCGGTGTTGTTTGCGAACAGTGCTTTGTACTCATTCAGGTCATCACGACGAGTGTGGATCACACCTTTACGATCAAGCATGTAGATCTTCTCACGCTGAGCGCCACACTTAATCAGTAATTCCATACAAGCAACTGCGGCTGCTCCAGCGCCTAAGCAAACGATCTTACACTCTTCGAGTTTTTTACCTTGAAGCTCGATTGCGTTCAGCATACCCGCGGCAGTTACAATCGCAGTACCATGTTGGTCATCGTGGAATACAGGTACATCACAACGCTCAATCAGGCGACGTTCAATTTCAAAACAGTCTGGTGCTTTGATGTCTTCTAGGTTAATACCGCCGAATGTATCTGCGATATTCGCAACCGTATCAACGAACTCATCGATTGTGCGGTGTTTTACTTCAATATCGATAGAATCTAAACCAGCAAAACGCTTAAACAGTAACGCTTTACCTTCCATAACAGGTTTAGAAGCAATAGGGCCAAGGTTACCTAAGCCAAGAATCGCGGTACCGTTAGAGATAACTGCAACCATGTTGCCTTTACCTGTGTACTTGTAAACGTTATCGACGTTCTGTGCGATCTCTCGGACTGGCTCAGCCACACCAGGACTGTATGCAAGTGCTAGGTCTTCTGCAGAGTTTGCAGGCTTCGTCAGTTCTACGGCAATTTTGCCAGGAATTGGGAACTCATGGTAATCAAGAGCTTGCTGACGGAATTGTTCTTGAGGCGATAATTCTTGAGAGGATTGAGCTTGGCTGCTGTCTTCAGACATAGGTGTAGGTTCCTAGGATATTATTATTTGGGGGATCTTGTTCATGTTAATGGATGTACTTCAAAGTTCCTAGATGGTTGAAGCCTCTGTCTCATTAAAAAACGAGATTTCACTACTAATAAGACCAGTGAGCAGTTGAATTTACTGTCGCTTGTTGCACTTTCGAGTAGATTTCAATCATGCATGATTCAGGCGGAACGATGAGAGTTAAGCTTAGTTGGCGAAAGAGTATAAGAATAGGTTAAGAACGGAATAATATTGATCTGTTTATCAAACGCCAGAAAACAAAAAAGGACACCGAAGTGTCCTTTTTGTTTCTAAATAGCGAGAATTACTTCTTGCTAGAAAGAGCACCGAAACGCTTGTTGAAGCGATCAACACGGCCGCCCGTATCTACGATACGTTGCTTACCAGTGTAGAATGGGTGACATTTGTCACATACGTCTAGGTGGATAGATTCTTTTGCAAGCGTTGAGTTGAACTCAAATGTGTTGCCGCAAGAACAAGTTGCAGTAACTGCTTTGTATTCTGGGTGGATTCCAGCTTTCATGGGATAACCTCAAGTAGGCCGTGTCGCTATACGATTCTAAGCCGCACACCACACGTAGTTAAAAAAATAAATAAAGACACCGCTGTATCACTAAATAGAGATAAAGCCATACCTTTAAGGCGCAGTATAGTAATGAATCTGTGAGATAGGATCAACTAATTTGATACATTTTTCACCAATCGTATCTTTATTTTCTACATCGAGTGGGATTTAGACGTGCTAGTTGGCTTCATACGCTAACTCAGCCTTCTCATCCAAACTGCTTCTCGAATTTAACTGGCTTATCCTTTAGACTGTTCGCTCTCGTCAACTCAGATAAAGCCGTCCCTTTATGCGTCCAATGATTGCCCGTGTGGCACTGCCTGTTCCACTCGACAAGCAGTTCGATTACAAGATTCCCAACCACCTATTTCCTATCATTGGCGGTCGAGTGTCTGTGCCATTCGGACGACAAACCTTAACTGGCATCGTCACGGCTCTGGTTAACGAATCAGAATTCGAGCTAGACAAGCTCAAGCCAATCAAAGCTTTATTAGATAACCAACCCGTTTGGCCAGAATCAGTCTACTCACTCTTAATGTGGTGTAGCCAGTTTTATCAGTATCCATTGGGTGAAACTTTGGCTAACGCTCTGCCAAGCGCTTTACGAAAAGGAAAAGCGGCCGACTTCGCAACACTTGTCGAGTGGCAACTGACCCCATCAGGTAGAGATCAGCTGATGCAAGGCTTTGGTCGTGCGGTCAAGCAAGCCAAAGTGATGCACATGCTTGAGCACGGTCCCGTTCCTCATCAAGAGTTCATCGATGAAGAAGTCGGTAGTGCTGTACTCAAGACACTCGAAGAAAAAGGTTGGATTGAATCTGCTGAGAAAAAACCGAAACGCCAACCGTGGTCAACTGACCTCGAAAACGACCAAGACAAACCTAAGCTCAACGAAGAGCAAGCTATCGCGATAGCAACGGTAAATAGCCAAACCGACTTTGGTTGCTTCTTATTAGAAGGTGTCACGGGCTCAGGTAAAACTGAAGTCTACCTTAATATGATCAAGCCGATTCTAGACCAAGGTAAACAAGCGTTAGTCTTGGTTCCTGAAATAGGCCTGACACCTCAAACGATTAACCGCTTTAAACGACGCTTTAATGTACCCGTTGAGGTCATCCATTCAGGGTTAAACGATTCTGAGCGATTGAATGCTTGGTTATCGGCGCGTGATAAAATTGCGGGTATCGTGATTGGTACACGCTCGGCTCTATTCACGCCTTTTGCCGATCTGGGCATCATTATTGTCGATGAAGAACATGATGCTTCATATAAACAGCAAGACAGCCTCCGCTACCACGCTCGTGATGTGGCGATCATGCGTGCTCACAAAGCACAGATTCCGGTTGTTCTTGGTTCAGCTACTCCGGCCTTTGAGACACTGCACAATGCTCAGATCGGTAAATACAGCTACCTCACTCTCACCTCACGCGCGGGGGTCGCTCTGCCGACCACCAATAAAGTATTGGATGTTAAGGGGGAATACCTAGAAAGCGGCTTATCTGCGTCGTTGATTGCAGAAATGCAAAGGCATCTCAAGGCGGGTAACCAAGTGATGTTGTTCCTCAACCGCCGTGGGTTTTCTCCAGCACTGATGTGTCACGATTGTGGTTGGACTGCAGAATGTAAACGCTGTGACGCTTACTACACCTATCACCAATACAGTAATGAGATGCGCTGCCACCATTGTGGTTCACAACAGCATATCGTACATAATTGCCAAGGCTGTGGTTCAGCGAACTTAGTAACCGTGGGTGTCGGTACCGAGCAACTAGAAGCTCAACTTGGCCAACTATTCCCTGAATACAAAACCATTCGCATTGATCGCGATAGTACTCGCCGTAAAGGCAGCCTAGAAAATGCATTAGAGTCGATTCGCAAAGGTGAATACCAAATCCTGATTGGTACACAGATGCTTGCTAAAGGGCATCACTTCCCAGATGTCACACTTGTTGCGTTATTGGATGTTGATGGCTCTTTATATAGTAGTGACTTTAGAGCTTCAGAACGCCTTGCTCAGTTATTCATTCAAGTAGCGGGACGCGCCGGTCGTGCAAGTAAACCGGGTGAAGTCATCTTACAAACTCACCACCCTGAACACGGATTACTGCAAGCACTATTACATAAAGACTATAACCACTTCGCTCAGACTGCCTTAGCCGAACGCAAACAGGCGATGTTACCGCCATATACCTTTATGACGTTATTCCGAGCGGAAGCTAACGACACGCGCTTAGTGGAAGAGTTTCTACGTCAAGTGCGTCATACATTAGAATCGCACCCGCTGTTTGACCAATATTGTATGGTGTTAGGGCCAACCCCTGCCCCGTTAGCAAAACGAGCGGGCAAGTCGCGCTGGCAGTTAATCTTACAAACTCAGACGCGTTCATTAATGCAGAAGCTATTAATGAGCGCGAAACCGGCAATCAATATGTTACCCGCTGCAAAAAAAGTCCGCTGGTCACTCGATATAGAGCCTCAAGATTTGAGCTAAATCCCATCGGGTTAAAACTAATGATAAGTTTGTTCACAAATCTTTCATATTTCTCGTGAGCAACTTCACACTAGTCATGTGATTTTTGTTAATCTAGCCGTAACTTTACACAGATTAAACGAATAAAATATTGCAATAAAAAAAGTGTTAGCAACACTTTCACAATATCTATTCGATTAAATTTATTATTCATGCCTTAGATACTTAGGCAGCAAAGGAACTTACAAGAGGGTTTAATTTATGGCGACAATGAAGGATGTTGCCCAGCTAGCAGGCGTCTCAACAGCAACGGTATCACGTGCATTGATGAACCCTGAAAAAGTCTCTGTTTCTACTCGTAAGCGAGTCGAAGCGGCAGTGCTAGAAGCTGGATACTCACCCAACACATTAGCTAGAAACTTACGTCGCAACGAATCAAAAACCATCATCACTATCGTTCCTGATATCTGTGACCCTTATTTTGCTGAAATCATTCGTGGTATCGAAGACGCCGCAGTAGAAAATGATTACCTTGTTCTACTGGGTGATAGCGGCCAGCAAAAGAAGCGCGAGTCTTCTTTTGTTAACTTGGTTTTCACCAAGCAAGCTGACGGTATGCTGCTGCTTGGCACTGACCATCCGTTTGATGTCAGCAAGCCTGAACAAAAGAATTTACCGCCGATGGTGATGGCATGTGAATTCGCCCCTGAGCTCGAATTACCGACAGTACACATCGATAACTTAACCTCTGCATTTGAAGCGGTTAACTACCTAGCCCAATTAGGTCATAAGCGTATCGCTCAAATATCTGGCCCAATATCAGCGACACTGTGTAAACTCCGCCAACAAGGCTACCAACAAGCATTGCGCCGTGCGGGTGTATCAATGAACCCAGCTTATAGCACGGTCGGTGACTTTACCTTTGAAGCTGGTGCTCAAGCGGTTCGTCAACTTCTAGCTCTGCCCGAGCAACCTACTGCTATTTTCTGTCATAACGATGCAATGGCGATTGGTGCGATTCAAGAAGCGAAGAAGCTAGGTTTACGCGTCCCTCAAGATTTATCAATTGTTGGCTTTGATGACATCCAATTCGCTCAATACTGCGATCCACCACTGACAACAATTTCTCAGCCTCGTTACGAGATTGGACGTCAAGCCATGCTAATGATGCTTGATCTCCTTAAAGGTAACGATGTTCAAGCTGGTTCACGTCTGCTTGAAGCTAAACTCGTGGTTCGAGGCAGTACTGCACCACCGCGAATTTAATAGCACAAAATACCTATACAAAGTGGCGGTACATTTTGACGTGCCGCTTCCATTTCTGCACTATTATCCTCGCGCAATCTGGATTACCATGAGAGCAGAATCATCAACTATTGAATTGTCTTGTGGCTAATAGAGATTATGTAAAGCGCGGTCGTGGCACAAAAAAAACGACTAAAAAACAAGCCCCTCGCCGTAAGCCTTGGCGCAGTGGTCTTTTGGCGATCCTCCTTGCCGGTGGTTTTGGTTATGGACTTTACTTACTGAGTAATGATCCTGAGCCGCCAACTCCCGCTCCTGTGGTAACCAAACCAAAACCTAAGCCAAAACCTGCGAAAATGATTCCACCACCTCCTGAAGAGAAATGGGATTATGTCGAAACGCTGCCAAGCCGCGAAATTGAAGTCAAAGCAAAAGAGCAACAGATCTCAAAAATCCCTTACGTGATGCAGTGTGGTGCTTACAAAACCTCGTCACAAGCTGAAGCTCGTAAGTTAGATATTGCCTTCCAAGGTATCTCAAGCGAAATCCGCAAGAAAGATGGCAGCAGTTGGTATCGTGTGGTTCTTGGACCATACAAGTTGAAGCGCGACGCTGAGCGAGATCGCCATAAGCTGCAACGAGCGAAAATAGAACCTTGTGCTATTTGGAAAGATACCGAGTAGTTACAGATTTAGCAGAAGCAGAAAAAACCAAACACTGAAGGCCTCCCATTGTGGAGGTTTTCTTTTATTCGCTCCCTTTCTCCAACTTTCCTTACAACTTCCGTCGATAAGTTGCACGACATCACTCGTGGTTCCTTGAATTATCCGAGTGCCATCCTCATATACTTTTTATACCCAAAGATAAGAAATATTAAGAGGCCCTACTCGTGACTACCATTGTATCTGTACGTCGTAATAATAAAGTCGTCATCGCGGGTGATGGACAAGTATCTCTAGGCAATACTGTAATGAAGGGCAATGCCCGTAAAGTACGTCGCCTATACAACAACAAAGTACTGGCAGGTTTTGCTGGCGGTACCGCTGATGCTTTCACGCTATTCGAAAAATTTGAAAGCAAGCTACAAATGCACCAAGGCCACCTGACCAAAGCTGCCGTTGAGCTAGCGAAGGATTGGCGTAGCGACCGTGCTCTACGTAAGTTAGAAGCATTGCTTGCAGTAGCGGATGAGACCGCTTCACTGATCATCACTGGTAACGGTGACGTAGTTCAACCTGAGAATGATCTGATTGCGATCGGTTCGGGCGGTAACTTCGCTCAAGCAGCAGCTACTGCACTATTAGAAAATACTGATTTAGATGCGCGTGAAATCGCAGAAAAGTCGCTGAACATTGCCGGCGATATCTGTGTCTTCACCAACCATCACCACACTATTGAAGAACTAGAAAGCACCGTTGAGCTGCCAAAGCCAGAGTAACGACCGCTTCCATCAATAACGTTGTATTCAACAGTGATTAAAGAATTAAGGAAAAACCATGTCTGAGATGACTCCTCGCGAAATTGTTCACGAACTCAATCGCCACATTATCGGCCAAGACAACGCTAAGCGTTCAGTTGCTATTGCCCTGCGTAACCGCTGGCGTCGTATGCAGCTTGAAGAAAGCCTGCGTGTTGAAGTATCACCAAAGAACATCCTAATGATTGGCCCAACGGGTGTAGGTAAAACTGAAATCGCTCGCCGCCTAGCGAAATTAGCAAACGCGCCTTTCATCAAGGTAGAAGCGACTAAGTTCACCGAAGTGGGTTACGTTGGTAAAGAAGTTGAAACCATCATCCGTGATCTAACGGACGTTGCGATCAAGATGACGCACCAACAAGCGATGGAAAAAGTACAATACCGCGCTGAAGAACAAGCTGAAGAACGCATTCTTGATGCCCTTCTACCACCAGCTCGTGATGCTTGGGGTCAGAATGAGCAATCAACTGAAGACACAACCTCTTCAAACACTCGTCAGATTTTCCGTAAAAAACTGCGCGAAGGTAAGCTAGACGACAAAGAGATCGAAGTTGATGTAGCGGCACCGCAAATGGGTGTTGAAATCATGTCACCTCCAGGTATGGAAGAGATGACTAACCAGCTACAAGGCATGTTCCAAAATCTCGCTGGCGACACCAAGAAAAAGCGTAAGATGAAAATCAAAGACGCATTCAAAGCACTGACAGAAGAAGAAGCTGCGAAGCTTGTGAACCAGGAAGAGCTAAAAGAGAACGCGATCTTCAACGCTGAAAACAACGGTATCGTGTTCATCGATGAGATCGACAAAATCTGTAAACGTGGTGACAGCTCAGGCCCAGACGTATCTCGCGAAGGTGTTCAACGTGACCTACTGCCTCTTATCGAAGGCAGCACAGTATCAACGAAACACGGCATGGTTAAAACTGATCACATCTTGTTTATCACATCAGGCGCATTCCAAGTGGCTAAGCCATCTGACCTGATCCCTGAGCTGCAAGGTCGTCTACCAATCCGTGTAGAACTTGAAGCGCTTTCTGCACATGACTTCAAACGAATTCTTACTGAGCCAAAAGCATCTTTAACAGAGCAATACATTGCCCTGATGAAAACAGAAGATGTGAGCATTGAGTTCACTGAAGATGGCATTAATCAGATTGCTGACGCGGCATGGCGTGTTAACGAAACCACGGAGAATATCGGGGCGCGTCGCCTACATACTGTTATGGAACGCCTAATGGATGAGATTTCATTCGACGCAACAGAAAAAGCCGGCAGCAAACTCGTCATTGATGAAGCTTACGTAACGTCGAAGCTCGGTGAATTCGTTGAAGACGAAGACCTAAGCCGCTTCATCCTGTAGCACACGAAACTCCAACTTATTGCTCTATCTCAAAGAAATAGCAGCTAATAAGCGAATTCAAGGCCCACTTTCGAGTGGGCTTTTTATTACTTGAAGAATGGGCGTATACTCAAATCACAGTTTGAAACGAAGACTTACAAAGAAATAGACCTACGATGAAACAATCTCTACTGATTTGGCTTGATGCCGCACGACCGAAAACTCTGCCTCTCGCACTCGTCTCTATTCTTACAGGAAGTAGTTTAGCGTTCTCCAGCGATCACTTTTCTTTATCGATAGCACTACTGGCTTTTTTAACCGCCACACTCTTACAAATTTTATCGAACCTAGCGAATGACTATGGCGATGCGGCTAAAGGCACCGACAACGAAAATCGTCTAGGACCAACACGCGCAATGCAATCTGGCGCGGTGAAGGCAACAACCATGAAGCAAGCGATCATCCTCAATATCGTGTTTACCGTTATCGCAGGGCTCATTCTGATTTTCCATGCGCTGACATCAATTGAAAGCATTCTGTCTTTCATCGCACTCGGCGTATTAGCGATTGTCGCGGCTATCGCATATACCGTAGGCAACAAACCCTATGGATATATTGGCCTAGGGGACTTATCTGTCTTTATCTTCTTTGGTTTGTTAGGTGTTTCTGGTACTTACTTCTTACACACTGGTCATGTTGAACCAAGTCTATTTCTTCCAGCGTTAGGCTGCGGAATGATGGCGGTTGCGGTACTCAATATCAATAACATGCGTGATATCGAAAACGACAGTGAATGCGGGAAACGCACCATGGCCGTTCGTCTAGGACAACGCAAAGCTAAGCAATACCACTTTGCACTTCTTGGATTGGCTCTCGCGTCTTTCGCTCTGTACCTACTCATTCAAGAAAAACCAGTCTGGATCAGTCTACCGTTTTTACTCAGCATTATTATTGTCTATAAGCATGGCAAGGCCGTGTGGGAAACAGAGAAGCCAGCACAAATAGCGCCGATGATGCCTGTCATTGTGAAATGCTCACTGGTCACTAACCTATTGTTTGCAGGGGTTGTCGTAGCTCAAACTCTACTGAGTTAATTGAGACTAATCATTGCAAAGGGATCAAGCACCGATATACTCAAACTAAGCTCATTGTTCAAAAGGTACGCAAATGGAATACAACACTTCAGCACTGTGCGACATATATCTGGATCAAGTGGATGTCGTGGAGCCAATGTTCAGCAACTTCGGTGGACGAGCATCCTTCGCCGGACAGATCACGACATTAAAGTGTTTTGAAGACAACGCTTTGATTCGCTCCGTATTAGAGCAAGATGGCTTGGGGCGAGTGTTGTTAATCGATGGTGGCGGCTCACTACGTAAAGCGCTGATCGATGCGGAGATAGCCCTACTTGCCGAAGACAATGAGTGGGAAGGTATTGTGGTTTACGGCTGTGTGCGTGAAGTCGATGAGCTTGAAGATATGAACCTAGGTATTCAAGCCCTAGCCTCTATACCTGTCGGCGCAAGCCAAGGTGGAGTAGGTGAGATTGATGTACCGGTTAACTTTGGTAGCGTGACCTTCTTACCGGAAGATTACCTCTACGCAGACAACACCGGCATCATCCTTTCTGCAGAGCCTCTGGATGTAGAACTTGATCTGGATGTTGAAGAAGAAGAGGTCGAGTAACTCAGCTTTGAATAATAAAACAAAGCATAAGAGTACGAAGCATTAGAACACAAACAAAAACGCCCGCTAATCAGTAGCGGGCGTTTTTTTAAATCCGAAGAGTCAATTACTCTACGTCATCCATTTTACCAAGAAGGTTACGGATACGATCTTGCCATGCAGAATGCTCTTCCTGCATTTGCTGAGTTTTTTGCTCTAGCTCATGACGACTTGCTTTAAGCTCACTAGCTTCAGTTGCTAGTGCTTGTTTCTCTTCTTTAAGCTCTTCCACTTCCATTTGAAGAAGTGCAATTGTATCTACTGCTGTTTGAATTTTTGCTTCTAGCTGCTCTAGTACTTCAAAAGACATTCTGGCCTACCTTTAAGTTATTCGTTTGATGGTGAAGGTTCACTCCACTTATTTCCCCATTCTACTCAGCAGAGCAAGGATAAACACTCAATATATTCGATATTTTGCGCCATTCGATGAAAAAAACAGCGCTTTTTACCGAATATTGACGTGAACTATTACCAACGCAACAACAGACTGATTATTTTGATGAATATTACCGGTTTTCGACCGCAAATTGATCAAGAGCAATCCCCAAAAAACAAAAAGGCAAACGTTTCCTTTTGGATATGGTAAAATTCGCCGCGAAATTTCTATTCCCCCTTTGAAAATTTTGGAGTCCGCATGAAACGCGATTTAGCAATGTCATTCTCTCGTGTCACAGAAGGTGCAGCACTAGCTGGTTACAAGTGGCTTGGCCGTGGCGATAAAAACGCTGCAGATGGCGCTGCTGTAGAAGTAATGCGTAGCCTATTAAACAAAACCGAAATTAGCGGTGAGATTGTTATCGGCGAAGGTGAAATCGATGATGCACCCATGCTATACATCGGCGAAAACGTAGGTGTAGGCGGCGACGCTGTCGACATCGCAGTTGACCCAATTGAAGGGACACGCATGACAGCAATGGGTCAATCAAATGCATTGGCAGTACTTGCTGCAGGCGAAAAAGGCAGCTTCCTTAAAGCGCCTGATATGTACATGGAAAAATTGGTAGTAGGCCCTGGCGCTAAAGGCGTGATTGACCTAGAGCTTCCATTGACCGAGAACCTCGAAAACATCGCTAAAGCATTAGGTAAAACACTCGATACTCTAGTAGTAACCACGCTTGCTAAACCTCGTCACGATCAAATCATCGCTGACATGCAAGCAATGGGCGTCCGTGTATTTGCAGTGCCTGATGGTGATGTTGCTGCTTCAATCCTAACGTGTATGCCAGATAGCGAAGTAGACGTCATGTACTGCATCGGCGGTGCACCTGAAGGTGTAGTTTCTGCTGCGGTTATTCGCGCACTAGACGGCGACATGCACGGCCGTCTTCTCCCTCGTCATGAAGTCAAAGGCGACACAGAAGAAAACCGTAAACACGGCGAAATTGAACTAGAACGTTGTGCTGAAATGGGCGTAACAGCGGGCATCGTGTTAAAAATGGAAGACATGGCGCGCAGCGACAACGTTGTATTCTCAGCAACAGGTATCACTAAGGGTGACTTACTAGAAGGTATTTCTCGCAAAGGTAATATCGCAACCACAGAAACACTGCTTATCCGTGGTCGCTGCCGTACGATCCGTCGTATCAAGTCTATCCACTATCTAGAGCGTAAAGACCCAGAAGTAGTGGGTCATATCCTGTAAACCTAAGCTCGGTTAAACAAAACATTCGAAGGCTGATACCAAGTATCAGCCTTTTGTTTTATGTCCTACGAGAATGGCACCATTTACAATCAATATAGTAAATGGTTATCAATATAGTAAATGGTTTGCTTTATAAACACCTTGCCCCATAATAGTAAGGTTCAGAGGTAGGGATAGTATGAAAACGAGCGACAAAATCTTACAAACCATTAAGCGTCAAGGCGCGGTAACCGCGAAACAATTGTCAGAAGAATTTGGCATGACGACAATGGGTGCAAGACAGCACCTGCAAAGTTTGGAAGATGACGGTATTCTTGCGTTTCATGACGTAAAAGTAAAAGTGGGACGCCCTACCCGCCACTGGTCTCTGACTCAGCAAGGGCATAGTCAATTCTCAGACCGACACGGTGAACTCACCATTCAGGTGATTGACGCTGTCGAAAACCTATTTGGCAAAGAAGGCTTAGCTAAAGTTGCAGCTGAACGTGAACAGCACACTCTTAAGCAATATCAAGCCGCTCTATCCGACTGTAATAATCTGATCAGTAAACTTGAAAAACTCACCCAACTTCGCGAAGAAGAAGGCTACATGGCAGAACTTCAAGAACAAGGTGATAACTATATCTTGATCGAAAATCACTGTCCTATCTGTAAAGCAGCGACTCGCTGTCCAAGCCTCTGTCAATCTGAGCTCAATGTATTTACTGAGTTACTCAAAGGTGAGTGTCATGTAAGCCGCACTGAACACATTATCGCTGGTGAGCGACGCTGTACTTATACTTTAACACCAGCACTTTTAACGTAGCCTCTGTATCAATACCAAGTCCAAGTCCAGCAGGCTGACGCCAAGTCATTGATCTTGTCTCAAGATTGAGAAAATACAAATTGATTAAAATTTGTACTAATTTATTTCTTAAGCTTAAAGCATATGAAACATGCTTAACGCTAAGGAAAGAAACATGGCATATCCACAGTCGGATCAAAAACTGCCCCCCTTTGACGAACTCGTCCAACTAGCGAAAAGTGATCCTGAAGCATTTAATCAATTCAAACATGATATGTGTGAACAAATGATTTGTTCTGCCTCTGAGGTGATGCAAGATCGACTTCGAGCCCAACAAAGTCACCTCGACTTAGTGGTCAGCCGTTGCAAGAATCCACACCATGCTAATGTTGTACTGATGCAAGAGCTACGCTGTCAGGTCTGTAAATTTCAAGATGCGCTTCAAGGCCGCTGTAGTTTTGAAGAGCCTGAATCTGAAAATGTGGTTCCTTTTAGGCCGAACACAGAACCGAAAATGTATTAAAAAATCGTTACTCAAACGCCCAAGCATCAGTAGCAAGATATTAGAGACCAAAAACATCGAGTAGGGTGAGGCGTTACCGCCTCATCCCTCTCACAGAACCGTACGTACGGACCTCGTATACGGCTCATGCACACTTCCATTCAGCATATTGGCTGAACACATACCCTGTCCTTATTGTCCCAAGATTTACCAATCCTTGGTCATTAAACCATTGATTTGGCATCGCATAGCTTGATAGTGGACTCGCTGCACTGACCCAACTTGTCATTGAGATATGCTGGAACGGCGGCTTATACCCTAACTGTTTTAACTTTCGATGTAAGCGTAGAGGCTTCTTCCAAAGTTTCAACTGGATACTACGCAGTCTTCTTCGTAGCCATCCTGCTAGTCTTGAGAACTCCCTGCGGCTATTGGTGATCCTTGTAGTGGTACGGTGAATTTGGTCACTTAGTTAGAGGTGATATCATCACCTCATAAGTTAACAGGTGACACTATGACAAAACGTACAAGACGACTATTTAGCGCAGAATTTAAGTTAGAAGCAGCTCAGTTAGTCCTAGACCAAAATTACTCAGTGACTGAAGCAGCCCAAGCCATGAATGTGGGCAAGTCCACGATGGATAAGTGGGTTCGCCAGCTTAGAGAAGAGCGCCAAGGAAAAACACCGAAAGCTTCACCGATGACCCCTGAACAAATAGAAATTCGGGAATTAAAAAAGAAGTTGGCTCGCCTTGAAGAGCATAATGAAATATTAAAAAAAGCCACGGCTCTGTTGATGTCGGACTCACTGAACAATTCTTGATAATCAAGAAACTCAAGCAGAGCTACAGCGTAAAAACATTATGCGAAGTCTTCAATGTTCATCGAAGTAGTTATCACTATTGGCTTAAACGCCCAACGGTAATTAACGCTGAAACAGTAAAATTGCGCAGCTTGGTCAGTGAGGCTCACGCTGCAAGCAATGGCTCTGCGGGAGCGAGAACCATTGCAGATATAGTCACAAATCAGGGGGGAAAGCTGAGCCGATACCGAGCAACAAAACTTATGAGAACGCTTGGTTTAGTGAGTTGCCAAGTGCCAAAACATCGTTACCGAAAGGCTTCACAAGAACATATTGACGTTCCAAATCACTTAGGTCGTCAGTTTGCGGTTACCGCCCCAAATGAGGTATGGGCTGGTGATGTGACGTATATTTGGACAGGTAATCGGTGGATGTATTTAGCCGTTGTTATCGATCTTTTTGCCCGAAAAGTGATTGGTTGGTCGATGTCTCTATCACCTGATTCTAGACTAACAGGCAAAGCTCTTTCGATGGCTTATGAGTCACGTGGTAAGCCTAAAGGTGTTATGTTCCATAGCGATCAAGGCAGTCATTATACTAGCCGTAAATACCGTCAATTGCTGTGGCGTTTTCAAATAAAACAGAGTTTATCTCGCCGAGGAAATTGTTGGGATAATGCGCCGATGGAGCGTTTCTTTAGAAGTCTGAAAACGGAATGGGTGCCAACTGTGGGTTATCGTAGCTTCGCTGAGGCTCAACAAGAGATTACCCGTTACATTATCGGATACTACTGCCAACTCAGACCACATCAGTATAACGGTGGTCTAACTCCCAATGAATCAGAACGATTATATTGGGAAAACTCTAAAACCGTGGCCAATTTTAGTTGACCACTACACCTGAAGTATTGGCTGAACCCTCTTAACACTGGGTTTAGATCTTTTATGACTTGCTCAAGTGGCTTACCGCACCCTCGCTTCGTCATTCGCTTTAACTTGCTTTTGAACACTTTCAGTTTTTTAGTTTGAATGCGGGTAAATTGACTCCCGATTTCTACACCTAAAAACTTCACGCCATCACTGCTGTGCGCTATATGTGATTTCGTCTGGTTCACTGTGAGTTTAAGCTCTCCTTCTAAGATCTTCGTCGCTTGTGCAAGGGCATTCTCTGACCCTGCCTTGCTACGACAGAAGATGAGTATGTCATCCGCATAACGAACAATCCTATGGCCACGCTTTCGCATTTCCTGATCGAACGCATCAAGGTAGATATTGGCTATCAAAGGACTGATAACACCACCTTGTGGACTTCCTAGCTCTGTCTCCTGCCAACTACCGTCTATCATCACCCCACTTTTTAGAAACTGTTTTATCAGCTCTAATACACTGCTATCTGTGACTCGTTTTCTGATGCTTTTGATAATCAACTCGTGGTCGAGTTTGTCAAAGCACTTCGACAAGTCCATATCTACAACGTGTTGTAACCCGTAACGCCGGATGAACATCGTGGATTTGTTGATTGCATCGTGACAGCTTCGATTCGGCCTATACCCAAAACTTGATGGGTGAAATTGCTCTTCGAAGATGGGGGTGAGGATATCGTTGAGCGCTTGTTGGACAACTCTATCCCTAACTGTTGGGATCCCGAGCAATCGCACCCCTCCGTCTTCTTTGGGTATCTCTACCCGTTTGACTGGCTGAGGTTTGTATTGCTTGGTTTTAAGTTCAGAGAGGAGTTGATCGAGGTTATCACTCAGATTTTCGGCGTAGTTGCTCAGGCTCTGCTCATCTATTCCAGCCGCGCCTTTCGCTTTCTTTACCTTTTTAAACCCTTTATACAGCCTCTCTTTGTTGAGTAGATGACCATATAAGCTGTAATAAACTCGCACTTTCTCTCCTTGGATTGTGTGCTGTGTGGGGACAGGTGTTTCATCTTCAGCGTGGGTGTTATTTCTCTCTGCTGTTCAGCCTTCTAGCTCAGTGGCAATTTACTGAAGTGAGTCAGAGTTACTCCCCTATACGTATATGGAATCCACGTATTTACAAAGTGATAACATAAATAAAAGTTAAGATGCGTTCGTATATTCGGCTTCTTATTGAAGGAGCTACCTTCTAGCCTTTGATGTTTGCGCACCTACTGTCCTTGTCAGTTTCTCAGCCTCTTAAAGCGTTACATAAAGGTCAGGTTTTCAGTAGGTTGGTCTTATCTTTTATGCATCATCATTTTGTAAAATATTAGAAATTGATTTATCGATTAATCGTTGAGTAATACTGGTTTATATTCGGTTTCATATCGAAGCATCGCCCATGCAGTGCGTACCACCTTGTTAGCTAGTGCTATGCAAGCTTTTTTGAAACCAATACGCTCAATGATACTCTTCAGCCAAGCGTCTTTCTGAGTTTTTGGCTTTTCGGGTAGCCGTCCAACATAGGACATGGCACCAAGATAAAGAAGAGAGCGTAGTTCCTTCACACCGCCGCATTTATCGATCCCAATCATAAATACCTTACCGCCCGAACTGTGTTGCTTTGGTGTAAGACCAACAAATGCAGAAGCTTGTCTTCCATTCTTGAACTGCTTTCCATCACCAAGAGTTGAATAGAGCATCGCAGCAGTTGTTTCACCAACACCTTCAATGTCCATTAATCGTTGGCACGGCTCTATCTGGCGGGTTAAAGCATTTTTCTCTTTTTCGAATGCGATGAGTTTTGCCTTCAGTTCCTTATATTGCTCCCACAACATAGACAGGACAGATACGACATTGGCTGGTATTGATGTTTCCCCATCGAGCACAGTTTGAACCGACGCTTTTAAACCTTTTTCACCCTTAGGGTTTGCTATCCCATAGCTTAAAATGGTGCCTCGAATGTGCTGCCCCAATGAAACAACACTGCGTGATAAGAAACGGCGACTGCTTTCTAAAGATTGCATAGATTGCTGTTCGAGAGATTTGGGTTGACTGTATTTGATACCGATTTGAAGAGCAGCATTAGCGATGGCGAGTGCATCATTATGATCTGTTTTATGACCTTCCAAATACCCTTTCACCTTCTTAGGGTTGATTACCCTAACTTCGTGGCCAAAACTTTCGGCTAATCGTCCCCAATAGTGGCTACCGCAACAACCTTCCATTGCAACGATAGAAGGTTTAGCCTTAACCAGAAACTCTTTCATTTTTTGACGGCTCAAAGGCTTGTTCGATAGTAGCTCACCGTGAACATTGATATGGCACGCTTGTAGAACATTTTTTGCTAAGTCGATAGCGATAACATTTTTAGTCAACATATTGGAACCCTCGTTATAACGTCGCTCTGCTAAGTGTAGACTGGCAGAGAGGGATTGGATTCCATACATCAGTTTCTTAGCGCAGTATCTTGCTTCCACAATCAACCAAACTAGGAATACCCCGATAGCGATTCGGTTTGGGTATCACTGAAAAAAAAAACATCTGTTCATCACAGACTTAAAGTGTACTTCCTCCCTTCGCAACACTGAGTGCTTTTGGCATTTCAGTGCTCCATCAGACTTGATGCTGCTGGTCAGCTAAGTTTTCTCCTCCACACCATTACTGGGCTTCTCTGGCTTAGCCTTACTCACTACTACGGATTCATCTGCCACCTCGCACCAACACACCTCTTAGCTTTCGCTTCGAGTTTGTGCTTCCAGACTGTCTGGATGTGGTGTCAGGCTTCCCCAGTTACTGCACTGGCTCCCTGTTAACAATGCCACCCTCAAGCACAGCATAGGTCTGACTGAGTATAGGGCTTCGCGCTATTTCGGACGCTTACCCACCTATGCTGCCGAAGCAGGTTTACTTGCGTTGTGTACTGCTAACTTCCTATCGCTTCCTTCAGACCCTGCCGTTAGCCAACAACGCCCTTGCGATTCGGATTATCTTCCCCTCAGTCGGGGTGATTCAGGTTTCTTTCAACCTGACGGGTTTGCCAGCTTCGCTGGGCAAACAAAAAAAGGGAGCACAATGCTCCCTTCTTATTTCTCAATCATTCAATCTTTACACTGGGTCGTCACCGTAATCATTACGGCCTTCAGTTCCCTTGAGCAATCCACATTCAATCAAAATCCATAAACCACATACTAATGCTGCAACCGTTGCTGCCATGTGAACTGGCGATACCGACTCTGTTGTCGTTGCGACCATTGGCGAAGCCAAACGCCCAAGCACCAGTGGCACGTTCAACAGCAACCAGTAGTTCGACTTATTGCGGTCGTGCCAGCGTTTAGCGGTAATTGCAAGATCTGGGATAACCAGCAACAGTAGGAAGATTGGTAGCAGGATATAGGAATATGCAGGGAACAGAACAGAAATACCGGAAGCAAAACCAGTAATCGCTACATAGTAGAAAACATTCCAAATCCAGTAAGTCTTACGACCAATTCTCCCTTTGAAAGAGAGCAGTAAATCTTTCATCGACATCTTAAAATACTCAAAAATTAATACGCTACCAAAAGTTAGCAGCAAATAGTTGGTTAATCACTTTTAGATCGTTGATTATTTTTAGCTAATTAATCACTTTCTGAAAGCAACTTTTATCCATATCTCGTATGTTGACCGTTAGGCTTCGGATATGGCTTGCCTGTTTTTGTAAGGTTTGCATTAACAGACGGGACAATTCTCTTTTTTGCTCTTCGGTACGCCCTGAAAGTAACTCAAAGCTAATATGAACAAAGTCCACATTATCTTCTTCATCACCGACTAGCCAGTTATGACAGCGCAGTGAACGAGACTTCACAGAAGGAACATCAAACAAACCACAGTTTAATGTAACTTGATGAAGATCTTCTAGTAAACCTTGGATATTCACACGCTCATCCACTGAATTTGAGTACTCTAGAACTAGGTTCGGCATTGTTACTTCCTTATTGTTAACGCAATCGTTTGTCCCTTAATAGCAACTAACGATGAAAAATCCGAGAAGTTAGCTATTATTCTGTCTGCCGGATCACTGATATTTGCTCAGAATCTACTCTGACCATTGAGTAAGATCCAAGAAAGTCATGACCACAGTCATGATCTGTTGATATTAATCTGTTATATTATTTCGTAATAAAGTTTACTTTTTTACATTCGATTTATTTAAATACTTTGGAGATATTCCTATGCGTCATCCTGTAGTTATGGGTAACTGGAAACTAAACGGCAGCAAAGAAATGGTTGTTGATCTACTAAACGGTCTTAACGCTGAACTTGAAGGCGTAACAGGCGTAGACGTAGCAGTTGCTCCACCAGCACTTTTCGTTGATCTTGCAGAACGTACGCTTACTGAAGCGGGCAGCGCAATCATCCTAGGTGCTCAAAACTCTGACCTAAACAACAGCGGTGCATTCACTGGCGACATGTCTCCAGCAATGCTTAAAGAGTTCGGCGCATCTCACATCATCATCGGTCACTCTGAGCGTCGTGAATACCACAACGAATCAGATGAATTCGTTGCTAAGAAATTCGCATTCCTAAAAGAGAACGGCCTAACTCCAGTTCTTTGTATCGGTGAATCTGAAGCACAAAACGAAGCAGGCGAAACTGTTGCAGTATGTGCTCGTCAACTTGACGCTGTTATCAACACTCAAGGTGTTGAAGCTCTTGAAGGCGCTATCATCGCTTACGAACCAATCTGGGCTATCGGTACTGGTAAAGCAGCGACAGCTGAAGATGCACAACGCATCCACGCTCAAATCCGTGCACACATCGCAGAGAAATCTGAAGACGTTGCTAAGAAAGTTGTTATCCAATACGGCGGTTCTGTTAAACCAGAAAACGCAGCAGCTTACTTCGCACAACCAGACATCGACGGTGCTCTAGTTGGCGGCGCAGCGCTAGACGCGAAAAGCTTCGCAGCTATCGCTAAAGCAGCAGCTGAAGCAAAAGCTTAATTTAAACGTCACCGTTTAGATTGAATGAAAGGTCAACTTAGGTTGGCCTTTTTTATTACCTGTCAGTTCTAAAGCCTCAAACAACAGGCACAAAAAAACCGCTGATAAATCAGCGGTTTTTAATATTTTAAGCGAACGCTAAGCGTTGCTTAGAACAACTCTTCTGCAACGCGGAATAGCTCAGAACGGTCTGGGTTCTGCATGTTCTCGATACAGTCGATGATGTCGTGGTGAACAAGCGCTTCTTTCTCAATACCAACACAACGACCACCGTGGCCTTCTTGAAGAAGGTGAACTGCGTAGTTACCCATGCGAGAAGCCAGTACACGGTCAAATGCAGTCGGGCGACCACCACGTTGGATGTGACCAAGAACCGTTGCACGAGTTTCACGACCTGTTGAAGCTTCGATCTCTTTCGCAAGTTCGTTCGCGTCCATCATAAGCTCTGTTAGAGCGATGATTGCGTGCTTCTTACCTTTCGCAATACCATCTTGGATATTGCTGATCAGCTGATCTTTATCTAAGCCAGTCTCAGGAGTGATGATGTATTCACAACCACCTGCAATTGCTGACATAAGCGTAAGGTCACCACAGTGACGGCCCATGATTTCAACAATAGAAATACGTTGGTGAGAAGAAGACGTGTCACGTAGACGGTCAATTGAGTCGATAACAGTGTTAAGCGCTGTTAGGTAACCGATTGTGTAATCAGTACCTGCGATATCGTTGTCGATAGTACCTGGAAGACCGATACATGGGTAACCCATCTCAGTCAGTTTCTTAGCGCCCATGTAAGAGCCGTCACCACCGATAACAACAAGTGCTTCGATACCGTGCTTTTTAAGGTTCTCAATGCCTTTCTCACGAACAGCAACATCTTTAAACTCAGGGAAACGTGCAGAACCTAAGAAAGTACCACCACGGTTGATCACGTCAGATACGCTTGAACGGTCAAGCTTTTCGATACGGTCTTCAACAAGGCCTTGGTAGCCATCGTAAATACCGTAAACTTCAATGCCAACTGATAGCGCTGTACGAACTACACCGCGAACTGCTGCGTTCATGCCTGGAGCGTCACCACCACTGGTCAAAACACCGATCTTCTTAATCATGCTCACCCTCGATTTTTGGGAATCTATTATTCAATTCTTATTCTTGCTGATTGTATATCAACAAGATTTTAAATCTATATTTGTGCGTTATGTTACATTTCCTCAACAGGAATAGCACTCAAATCGCGTAAAATTATGTAACATTTCTACTTCTGTAAGAGTATTACAGTTTTACTCAGTAACTTTGTTGATTCACATCAGAATCAACATTAATTGTTACTAAGGTGATTTTTGAATCACCTTTGAGTTAGTAATTTTTACTCACTCTAGTTCAAAAGCCGGCCACTTACCATTTGCTCTCAGCTTTATCACTCATTACCAAGAATGAAACTTCTGCTGTTTCTCTGGGCCAAATACCACCGAATACGGATCTTGATGAATTAATACATCAGCATCAGGAAAAACAGAGATAAGCTTGTCTTCTACTTCGTCAGAAATGCGATGCGCTTCAATAAGTGGGATATTATCTTCAAGCTCCAAATGCAATTGAATAAAGCGAATTGGGCCCGAACGACGCGTTCGTAATTGATGCACACCCAATACACCTTCGATACTCAACGACGTCTCTTTAATCTGTTTAAGCTCTTCATCCGGTAGCTTTCTATCAAGCAATGACTGAATCGCTTCATTTGCCATTTGATAAGCGCTGTAAAGAATGTAGATACCGATACCAATCGCGAATACCGAGTCCGCTTGCCCAATACCAAACCAGCTCAACGCCAATGCCAGCATAATGGCCGCATTCATATAGAGATCCGATTGATAATGCAGTGAGTCCGCCGCAATAGCCTGGCTACCGGTTTTTTTCACGACATGTTTTTGGAATCGAACCAAACCAAAAGTCATCACCATCGCGAATAAGCTGACGTAGATACCAATTTCAGGAGAGTTCAGTTCGTGAGGCCTAAAGAAGCGTTCAATACCATTAAGTATAAGGAAACAAGCGGAGCCGGAAATAAACATCGCCTGTGCTAGTGCTGCAAGAGATTCAGCTTTGCCATGACCAAAAGTATGTTCTTTATCGGCAGGCTGGAGAGAGTATCGAACGACGATTAGGTTCACGACTGACGCCGCAATATCTAACAAGGAATCAACCACGGAAGCCAACAGACTCACAGAGCCGGTCACCCACCATGCTGCGACCTTCACGATCAATAAAATTGTGGCGATGGTAGTGGCTGCCCAAGCGGCGAGCGTAACTAAACGTGCGTATTCTTGTTTCATAATTTGGCTATAAAATGACTGATAGCACAAAGTATAACCTGCAAACAATCAATTGAATATGACAGACATGATGTAAGAGATTCATTTTAAGGGATCAAAAAAAGCGGCACACGGCCGCTTTTTCACATTATTCTGGGGATTAAACACCAGATTAGATGAAAGACTATTTGTCTTTGTTCATGCGTTTTTCCATTTTGTCAGCGCACTTACTCATACGCTCTTGTTGGATCTCTTTCAATTGAGTTTTTTGCTCTGCTGTCAGAACGCTCATCATGTCGTGTTGTTTCTTCAGCATTGCGACACGACGTTCAGTTTGCTTAGCAACCATTTGGCTTGCTAGATCGTTTGCAGCGGCTTCATCGAAGTTGTCGGCCAATACTAGAGCTTGAACCTTTTCGTGATGCGCTTTCATTTGCGCCATTTTTGCCGTTTTGTTTGCACCGCGCTTTGCTTTCATCTCAGCACGGTCTGCTTCACGCATCTCTTTTAACTGTTCTTTTTGAGCGTCGGTTAGGTCTAGTTGGCGCATTACTTTTTTATCGAAACCGCCACACTTGTCGTGCATACCTTTGTGGTCACCTTTATCACCACCACCGTAAGCATACGCGCTTGCTGTACCAAAAATAAGTGGAAGTGCCGCAGCTGCTAGTACAAGTTTCTTAGTCATTTTCATAATTGTTGCCTCAATTCGGTATAATAAGTCATGTGTTGCGTCTGTTTCTCAGCGCTTGAATATAGATTAGTCTTTCCCTCGTAAAGTGACGTTTAGAAAGCGTAAAGAATCGTAAAGAGTGAAAGTTGACGAATAATTAGCAGTATTATTAACCTAACTAAATGATTAAGGCTTCCCAATGGCGAACATTCTTCTTATTGATGACGACACAGAGTTAACCAGCTTACTTAAAGACATTTTGAGCTTTGAGGGCTTCACTATCTCCGAAGCCAATGATGGCTATGCCGGGCTTGAAGCGATCAATGATGAGATTGATCTGGTCCTTTTGGATGTGATGATGCCGCGCCTTAATGGCATGGAAACGCTAAAAAAGCTGAGAGAAAATTGGGAAACGCCGGTACTAATGCTGACAGCGAAAGGCGAAGAAATAGATCGTGTTATTGGCCTTGAACTTGGTGCGGATGATTACTTGCCAAAGCCCTTCAGTGATCGAGAGCTGCTCGCTCGTATTCGTGCCATCTTGCGTCGTACGCAAACCAACACAGTGCCTAAAGCGGCCAGTGATAGGATTCAATACCAAGACATTGAAGTATTCCCTGGCAAACAAGAAGCTTATTGCAATGGTCAGATTATCGATCTCACCACTACCGAGTTCGCTCTCTTGAGTCACCTAATCCAGAACCCTGGACAAGTGATCACCAAAGAAGCATTGAGTTTAGACGTGTTAGGTAAAAGGCTAGCGGCGTTTGACCGTGCGATTGATATGCACATATCTAACCTGCGCAAGAAGATTCCAGAACGCAGCGACGGGAAATCTCGCATTAAAACCTTACGAGGTCGTGGCTACTTGTTAGTAGAGGAGGATTAATGCGTATACCTAAAATCACCAGCTTATATGGACGTATCTTTGCTATCTTTTGGTTCACCATGTTACTGGTGCTTTTGTCGGTGCTATCACTGCCACACTTAGATCCTCGAGTTGCTCGCGATGTACCGGTCGAGCACCTCAAGAAATTAGAACGCATTGCGAAAAGTACAGAGAAGCGATTCGCCAAAGAAGACAACTTAGGCAAGATTGTCTTCCAACTGGAAGGCCCAACCCGCAGCAGAAAAGACACACGCCCTCGGATGTATTTGACTGACCTTGAAGGCTCAGTACTAACGACTAAAAAGCATTCAGATTACAAAGTGAAAGCAATTCGCAATTTCGTGACTACGATTGATAACCCTGAAGTGCCAAAACAAAAGCTGTATGGGCATTACATGGTGGCAGGCCCAATCCCAGTTTCACTCGCCGGTGAAGACCTGATGATGTACATCGGAGTTAAATGGGATCAGCCACCACCATTTTTACTGCGACTGTTTGATAAACCATTACAGTTATTACTTGCCGTGATGCTGGCGAGTACCCCGCTGCTGCTTTGGTTAGCTTGGGCGCTAAGTCAACCAGCACGAAGGCTAGAACTTGCTGCACAACGCGTTGCTAAAGGTCAATTTGAGGTTGACCCTCAACTGGAAAAAGGCACATCAGAATTCAGACAAGCCGGTGAGAGCTTTAACCAGATGGTCGAAGCAGTAAACCAGATGATTTCAGGGCAGCAACGTTTATTGTCTGATATATCTCATGAATTACGTTCTCCACTCACTCGATTACGCATGGCGAATGCACTCGCCATTCGTAAGCAAGGCGACAGCCAAGAGCTAGAGCGTATCGATACTGAAGCGCAGCGTTTAGAACAGATGATCAGTGAACTTTTAACTTTGTCTCGTATGCAGGTCGATAGTCACATCACACGTGAAGTGCAACCCTTATCGAGCCTGTGGGAAGAGATCCTAAAAGACGCAGAGTTTGAAGCAGAGCAAATGGGCAAGCAGATGAGGTTTTCAAAAATTCCTAATCGTTCTATCTCGGGTAATCCGAAGTTATTGATGAGCGCGCTCGACAATATTACTCGCAATGCCATTTACTATGGTAGAGACCAAGTTGATGTTCAATTTAGTGTTCAACAAGACCAACTGACGATTTGCGTAAATGACAACGGTGAAGGCGTTCCTGATGACGAATTAGATTCAATTTTCCGACCTTTCTATCGTGTTTCAACGGCAAGAGATCGAAACTCAGGCGGAACAGGATTGGGGTTAACTATTACAGAAAGTGCGATTCGTCAACACAGTGGTTCGATCACAGCAAGCCGCAGTAAACTAGGTGGATTACAACTAGAGATCACTCTGCCAATCCTACCAGCGTAATACCCCTACAAAGATCACAGTTGATAATGATAGTTATTATCATTATGGTAAATCCTCTAATTAAGGAGGATTTACCATGTCACACTCTTTCCCAGATCTACCCTACGCTTACGATGCCCTAGAACCTTACATTGATGCAAAAACAATGGAAGTGCATTACAGCAAACACCATCGAACCTATTACGATAAGTTTATTACTGCGGTTTCTGGTAGCGAGCTTGAGCACCAGTCTCTCACCGAGATTTTCGCTAACATCTCTCAGCACAGTCCAGCCGTTCGTAACAATGGTGGCGGTTACTACAATCACATCTTGTATTGGAACTGCATGTCGCAAGACGGTGGGGGTGAACCTACGGGCGAACTAGGTGAAGCGATCAAAAGTACATTCGGAGATTTCAAAACCTTCCAAGACCAGTTTGCTCAAGCGGCAATCAATACCTTTGGTTCAGGCTTTGCTTGGTTGGTGGTGGAAAAAGGACAGCTGAACATCGTCTCGACCTCGAATCAAGACAACCCATGGATGGATACCATTGCCAGTAACGGAGAACCGGTTCTTGCGCTCGACGTTTGGGAGCACGCCTACTACATCAGCTACCAAAACCGTCGCCCTGATTACATCAATGCATGGTGGAACGTGGTGAATTGGAATGCGGTATCTGAAAACTACGCACAAGCACTAGCGAACCAAGCTTAAGCAAATGGTGACGGTGGCGAACTGTACTCACTCTGCTTGCCACCGTATACTCTGGCTATCTTTGATTATTCTTGTGAACCAACATGTTTGATATCGCTCTATACGAACCAGAAATTGCACCCAATACGGGTAACATCATCCGCCTATCTGCTAACTGTGGCGCGAACCTACACCTAATTGAACCGCTTGGTTTTGACTTTGAAGAGAAGAAAGTACGCCGTGCCGGTTTGGACTACCACGACCTAGCGCGAGTAAAACGCCACAAGAATCTAGAAGCCTTTCTTGAGTACTTAGAGAATGAACGTGAAGGTGACTTCCGTATCTTCGCATGTACCACAAAAACCACAGGCCACCACGTTGATGCTAAATTCCAACAAGGTGATGTATTGATGTTTGGCCCTGAGACACGCGGCCTACCTGCTGAGCTCATCGAAAGCATGCCAATGGAACAACGCATTCGTATTCCAATGATGCCAGATGCGCGCAGCCTAAACCTATCTAATGCTGTGGCAATCATTGCTTTTGAAGCATGGCGTCAAATGGGTTTCGAAGGCGCGGTATAACTGAGCGCTCAAACTTATTTGTTATCTGTTATCTGTTATCTGTTATCTGTTATCTGTTATCTGTTATCTGTTATCAATAATAAACAGTAAGTAACAACAAGCGACACGCAATAAAAAAGGCTCTTACCATTATCGCTTTCATGTGAAAGATAAAGGTAAGAGCCTTTTCTGTTTTTCCCTCTATATAAAGAAGAGAGAAAACGGATTAGTTTAGTCGGTTACGATCGTTGTCGTCGTCTTTCTTTTCAAACTCACCCTCAAAGGTGTTGCCGTCTTTTGATTGATCAGATGGATCTCGATTGAATGGGTCTTGTCCAAATGGGCTCTGCCCAAAACCACCTTGTCCACCTGCTTGGAAACCACCAGACATATTGGTAACCACCATTTTTTCCATCATTTTCTTAGCAATCATCGCTCTTGGTGCAGGCAGTAATACCAACATACCAAGTGCATCCGTCATAAAGCCCGGAGTCAGCAGCAATACGCCTGCAACCGCAAGCATCACGCCTTCAAGAATCTGTTGAGCTGGCATTTCGCCTTGTTGTAATCGGCCTTGAACAGACATTAATGTTTGAATGCCTTGGCTACGAACAAGTGATGCACCGACAAATGCAGTGATCAGAACCAACGCAATCGTTGGCCACAACCCTAAGAAGCCACCAACTTGAATAAATAGTCCAATCTCAATGATCGGTACGAAGATAAATAGTAATAATAAGATAGGAAACACACGCACTCCTTTGTTACATCCAGTTTACGCTGAAAGCCCTACCAATCTCAAATTTATCCTGTAAATAAGCGTGTTTATTGACCCGGAATAAGTTTGCTAAATATTGACGAAACAAAAACGAAAAAGGTGATCAACTTACTATTTTTATGCGCTAAGTACAGTATCATGTGCCACATAAGTCAGGACGGATTTATCAGCCCAATATTCTAGCGAACGGAGTATTTGCACACAGAATAGGCTAATAACTAACTATATAATCAGAATAATTATCTAAGGATCCTGTTATGGCTACTCTATCAGAAGCTCAAGTTGATGCTCCTCAAGCTACTCGTCTCGAAGAAGATCTTTTAGGTCAACGTCATGTTCCAGCTGATGCTTACTACGGCATCCACACCCTACGCGCAGTTGAAAACTTCAACATCTCAAATGTAACGATCTCAGATGTACCTGAATTCGTTCGCGGTATGGTGATGACTAAAAAAGCTGCGGCTTTAGCAAACAAAGAGTTAGGTGTAATTCCAAGCGAAGTGGCTAAATACATCATTCAAGCTTGTGACCTAATTCTAGATACTGGCAAGTGTATGGATCAATTCCCATCGGATGTATTCCAAGGTGGTGCAGGTACTTCTGTAAACATGAACGCAAACGAAGTGGTTGCGAACGTGGCACTTGAACTTATGGGCAAAGAAAAAGGTCAATACGAGTTCATCAACCCAAATGACCATGTAAACCGCAGCCAATCGACAAACTGCGCCTACCCAACGGGCTTCCGTATCTCTGTTTACAACAGCGTACTGAAACTGATCGATGCGATTGAATACCTAAAAGGTGCATTCGAACTTAAGAGCCAAGAATTCAACACCATCCTGAAAATGGGTCGTACTCAACTTCAGGATGCAGTTCCAATGACGGTTGGCCAAGAGTTCCACGCTTGGGCGGTAACCATCAATGAAGAAATCAAAAACCTAGAATACACTTCAAAACTACTGCTTGAAGTTAACCTAGGCGCAACAGCTATCGGTACTGGTCTGAACGCAGCACCGGGTTACCAAGGTCTAGCAGTTAAACACCTAGCTGAAGTAACTGGCCTAGAATGTGTTCCTGCGGAAGACCTAATCGAAGCAACATCTGACTGTGGTGCCTACGTAATGACGCACGGCGCACTTAAACGCTTAGCGGTTAAGCTGTCTAAAATTTGTAACGATTTGCGTCTGCTTTCTTCAGGTCCACGCACTGGTTTCAACGAGCTAAACCTACCGGAACTGCAAGCGGGTTCTTCAATCATGCCTGCTAAAGTAAACCCAGTTGTACCTGAAGTAGTGAACCAAGTTTGCTTTAAAGTTCTAGGTAACGACAACACGGTTTCTTTCGCTGCAGAAGGCGGTCAACTTCAACTGAACGTAATGGAACCCGTTATTGCACAAAGCATGTTTGAGTCTCTAGACATTCTAACTAATGCATGTGTGAACCTACGCGACAAGTGTGTAGACGGCATTACGGTCAACAAAGAAGTGTGTGAATCTCACGTATTTAACTCTATCGGTATCGTGACTTACCTAAACCCATACATTGGCCACCACGAAGGTGACATCGTTGGTAAGATCTGTGCTGAGACAGGTAAGAGCGTTCGTGACGTGGTTCTAGAGCGTGGTTTATTAACCGAAGAAGAACTTGATGACATTTTCTCTGTTGAAAATTTGATGCATCCTCAGTATAAAGCAAAACGCTACGAGTAAATCTAGCAAATAGGGCTCCAAACGGAGCCCTTTTTTAGGCTCCAATACGGTTAACCATGTTTATTTTGTGGGCTTATGTTGGTTGCACTTTTGCTCAATAGAATCTAAACAATAGAACTATTATGTGAACATTCCATCGGTGAATGTTCACATAATAAAATCTAAAATGAGGTGTTACTTATGATTGCAGTAGAACTATTTGTCGTCCTACTCTTTATCTTTTTGGGGGCTAGAATTGGCGGTATCGGTATCGGTTTTGCCGGTGGTGCTGGTGTTATTGCCCTTTCACTTATTCTTGGTGTTCCAACAAGCCAATCTTTCATTCCGATCGATGTCATCTTGATCATCATGTCGGTAATCACTGCAATTGCTGCGATGCAAGTTGCCGGTGGTATGGATTGGTTAGTACAAATTGCAGAAAACTTTTTACGTAAACATCCTGAACGCATTACCTTCTATGCGCCTATCGTTACTTTTGTAATGACATTAATGGCAGGTACAGGTCACACAGCATTCTCTACACTGCCTGTTATCGCTGAAGTAGCGAAGGGCCAAGGTGTTCGTCCTTCTCGTCCTCTTTCTATTGCAGTTGTGGCATCTCAAATTGCTATCACAGCTTCGCCAATTTCGGCAGCAGTTGTGGCTTTCGCTGCGATGCTTGCACCATTTGGTGTTGATTACCTAACGCTACTCATGGTTTGTATCCCAACAACCTTCATCGCTTGTATGGTTGGTGCGGTTGTTGCTAACTACATGGGTAGCGAACTGAAAGACGATCCAGTTTACCAAGAGCGTCTTGAGAAAGGTCTAATCAAGCTAGCAACTGAAGAGAAACGCGAAATTCTACCAACGGCAAAGAGAGCGACTTACATCTTTCTAGCAGCGATTGGTTTTGTGGTTTGCTACGCAGCGGCTATCTCTAGCTCTGTCGGCCTAATTGAAAACCCAGCTCTAGGCCGTAACGAAGCGATCATGTCTGTGATGCTGGCAGCAGCAGCGGCAATTGTTATGTTCACTAAAATTGATGCTGCGAAGATTTCTTCTGCACCAACATTCCGCTCAGGTATGACAGCATGTGTATGTGTACTGGGTGTGGCCTGGTTAGGTTCAACGTTTGTAAACGCACACGTTGCTGAGATCAAAGACGTAGCAGGCGCTCTATTGGCTGACTACCCGTGGATGCTAGCGCTTGTTCTGTTCTTCGCTTCTATGCTGCTTTATTCTCAAGGTGCAACAACGGTTGCACTGATGCCTGCCGCTCTGGCGATTGGCGTGGCACCATTAACAGCTGTCGCTTCTTTTGCTGCAGTAAGTGCGTTGTTCGTACTTCCAACTTACCCAACGCTACTGGCAGCAGTTGAGATGGACGACACAGGTTCAACGCGTATTGGTAAGTATGTATTTAACCACCCATTCTTCATTCCTGGTGTGGCAACAATCAGTACTGCGGTAGCACTCGGCTTCGCATTCGGCGGTCTGTTTATCTAACATTCGCTGATGATTAAAACTTTAAAAGGAAGCTTCGGCTTCCTTTTTTGTTTTCTACTCAATGTGTTATTTGATACACATCAAATAACTATTATAAACTTTAAAATCCGCCCAAAAATAAAATTTGAATAAAATTCCAAGATTATTCAACCCAACTAATAACAACACTTACCAAATCAATCCCCCCTCGCTTCCACCTAATCCACATCGAATATTAATCCAAGCTAACTAACCAAAAAACCTTGCTGCTTTTATGCCACTTTCAAGCCATCTTATTGGCCACTATTTTTGTGAACAGCACCAAACTTAAATGCTTACTTAAGGCATAAAATAACCGTAGTTAAATTGGATCTATATTCATTCGGACATGTAAATATATAAACATTTTTAGTTTAAATTCGGAAGTTTTATATAGTTAACTGCTTAATAATGGCAATAGTTTTATATCTTTGAATACTTTATAAATGTCACTGTGTTTACAATCTATAAATCATTAGTCGCTAATTCACATCAATTCTATTTAAGATGGTGTAAGGAGATAGCTATGACGACTCAGACGATACCAAGCGAAACAAAAAAGGGTGGCTTCTTTGCCAACTTTAAATTCCCTTCTGCCTACACCATTCTATTTATTCTAATTGCATTCGTAGCCCTGCTTACCTGGGTTGTTCCAGCAGGCCAATACGACCGAGCAATGAATGAAGAGTTAGGTCGAGAAGTACCGGTAACCGGCACCTATCAAGCAGTAGAAGGTAATCCTCAAGGTGTGATTGACGTACTACTCGCGCCTATTGACGGTTTCTACGACCACAATAGCTATGAAGCTGCAGCAATCGACGTTTCACTGTTCATCTTAATCATTGGTGGCTTCTTAGGGCTAGTAACCAAAACTGGCGCCATTGATGCCGGTATCGAACGCGTCACCGCCCGCCTAGAAGGGCGAGAAGAGTTGATGATACCGATACTGATGGCATTGTTTGCTGCTGGCGGTACCGTTTACGGCATGGCGGAAGAATCACTGCCATTCTATACATTGCTAGTGCCTGTAATGATGGCGGCGCGTTTTGACCCGCTTGTCGCCGCTGCGACCGTACTGCTTGGCGCAGGGATTGGGGTGCTAGGTTCCACCATTAACCCATTCGCAACCGTGATCGCTGCCAACGCCTCTGGTATCCCATTTACTGACGGTATCGTGCTGCGTATTGCCATGTTGATTATTGGTTGGGTTATTTGTGTCGCTTACGTCATGCGCTACGCCAGAATGGTTCAAGCAGATCCTTCGAAATCCATTGTGTTCGACAAATACGAAGAGAACAAAGCGCACTTCTTAGGTAATGCGAGCGGCGAAAAACTTGAATTCACCATGACTCGTAAACTGATTCTGACTATTTTTGGTGGCTCGTTCGCTGTGATGATTTACGGCGTATCCGTTGCTGGATGGTGGATGGCTGAAATCTCAGCGATGTTCCTAGCTGCAACTATTATCGTTGGTATTGTGGCTCGCATGAGCGAAGAAGAGTTTACCACGAGCTTCATTGACGGTGCCCGTGATCTACTGGGTGTTGCGCTTATCATAGGTATTGCACGTGGTATCGTGGTCGTAATGGACCGCGGTATGATCACCGATACAATTCTATTCTCTGCAGAACAAATGGTTACCGGACTTTCTTCAGTTATCTTTATTAACGTGATGTTCTTCTTAGAAATTCTATTGTCATTCTTAGTGCCATCGACCTCTGGCTTAGCGGTACTCACCATGCCAATCATGGCACCACTGGCTGACTTTGCAGGTGTAGGTCGAGACCTAGTGATTACCGCTTACCAATCCGCATCAGGCTTGGTAAACCTAATCACCCCAACCTCTGCGGTTGTGATGGGTGGCTTAGCGATTGCTCGCGTTCCATATGTACGCTGGGTTAAATGGGTGATGCCATTAGTCGGCATCTTAATGGTATTTTGTATTGTGGTACTGAGTATTGGTGCTCTGATCTAACTCAAAACGCTTCACTCTGTTCTCATCCAAAGCCGCTTCCCATAGCGGCTTTTTTATTAATCCCTCTCCCAATGTGACCCTCTGCTGCTAAAATAGGTCCTCAAAGCCATACACGCGACATTCAAGACACCTCCTGCTCCTACTAAGGCTCAGCGTAACCAAAAGTACTCATCACTAAAGAAACACCCTACTTATAGACATCAAATTAGCTTGATGAAATAACACTCAATTAGCAGCCATGATATTTATCCAGATAGTTAGTCACTTATTAGAGCTAATTATATTTAAAGTAATTTACAGTCTAATAAACAGACGAGGATTAACGCTCTTTTTTATCAAAAAACACACTTAAACAGACGATTTTAAAATGTGACCACAACAGCTTTATTCTAATTTATTTTGTTAAAATTTAATTAATTTCACATCCAAAATTAAATATATAAATAGAAACTCTGCATACTTCCAATCTAAGTACATTCTTATCAATAAAACTATTCTGCATATAATCCCTCATAAATTAGATTCTAGTAAGTTGAGTTAAAAAAGCATGCATAATATTCCCAAGGAGTTAACTATTTAGAAAAGGTTGGCAATAGTTGAAAGTGCATAAAGTTTGTTAAAACCCTTGATTTTAAAGGGCTGCGGGATAAAAAACGATTTGTGATAGATCTCTAAGAATACCTGACTAGCAGGCGTAATATTAATTCCAGACAAGAGACATGAATAAATAATTCATTCTTCTCAACTGAAAATAAATAATTACTCTTAGCGATAAAAGTAATTCAAATATATAAGAGAGAGACGATCATGAGTAAGTTCTATGTAGGTTCTGAAATAGGTCAATTACGCCGCGTTCTAGTTCACCGCCCAAGACGCGCACTGACTCACCTAACACCCTCTAACTGTCACGATTTGCTGTTTGATGACGTATTGGCTGTTGAGCGTGCGGGTAAAGAGCATGACGCATTTACTCAAACGCTACGTGATCAAGGTGTAGAGGTTCTTCTTCTTACAGACCTGCTAGCAGACACGCTAGCCGTGCCAGAAGCGAAAGATTGGCTACTAAACTGCCAAGTATCTGATTACCGTTTGGGTAAAACATTCGCCAATGATGTGCGCTGCTACTTGGGCGATTTACCAACCCTAGAGTTAGCAAAAATCTTAACGGGCGGTTTGTCTTACGCTGAGATGCCAATGAAATCATCTTCAATGATGCAAGGCATGCACGCACCAACCGACTTCATAATCGAGCCTTTACCAAACCACCTATTTACTCGCGACACATCTTGCTGGGTATACGGTGGCGTATCTATCAACCCAATGGCGAAACCCGCTCGTCAACGTGAAACCAACCACGTTCGTGCTATTTATCGCTGGCATCCAACATTCGCAGGTCAAGACTTCATTAAATACTTTGGCGATGAAGAAAACATCAACTACGACAACTCAACAATTGAAGGTGGTGACGTTCTTGTTATCGGTCGTGGCACGGTGCTTATCGGTATGTCTGAGCGTACAACAGCACAAGGTGTTGAGCACTTAGCATCGAACCTATTCAAACACGGTCAAGCGAAACAAGTTATCGCAATGCAGCTACCAAAACACCGCTCTTGCATGCACTTAGACACCGTTATGACGCACATGAACGAAGATACGTTCTCTGTTTACCCTGAAGTGGTGAGTAAGGATGTGCAGTGCTGGAACCTAACTGGTGATGAGTCAGGCGCTGTGAAAGTGAAAGAAGAAGGCTACTTCGTAACGGCTATCGAAAAAGCACTTGGCGTAGACAAGCTAAACCTAATCACAACGGGTGGCGACAACTTCCATGCAGAACGTGAACAGTGGAACGATGCAAACAACGTTCTAACGGTTAAACCTGGCGTCGTTATTGGCTACGAAGGCAACACATACACCAACGAAAAATACGACAAAGCAGGCATCACGGTTCTTCCGATTCCAGGAGACGAACTTGGTCGCGGTCGCGGTGGCGCACGCTGCATGAGCTGCCCAATTGAGCGTGATGGTATTTAATCACTAAGACGAAACGGCCAGGTTGAATGAATCTTAAATCACCTCAGCTTGGCCAAAATGAGAGAACACAATTATGACTAAGCAAACTGTTGTTGTTGCACTCGGCGGTAATGCCCTACTTCGTCGCGGTGAGCCGTTAGAAGCCGATGTTCAACGCCGTAATATTGAAACCGCGGTTAAAACCATCTCTGAAATCGCAAAAGTGTACAACGTGGTGTTAGTGCACGGTAATGGCCCACAAGTTGGTTTACTTGCTCTGCAAGGCTTGGAGTACAAGAAAGTAAATCCGTACCCGCTGGATGTATTGGGCAGTGAGACTCAAGGCATGATCGGCTACATGCTGATGCAAGAGTTCAAGAACTATCTTCCCAACCGCAACATCTCATGCATGTTGACGCAAATGACAGTCGATCCAAACGATCCTGCATTTGCGGATCCAACCAAACCGATTGGCCCGATCTACAAAGAAGCAGAAGCGCGTGAATTGGCAGAGAAATTCCACTGGATCGTAAAACCCGACGGCCAACATTTCCGTCGCGTAGTACCAAGCCCACGCCCTACCGGGATTGTTGAACACGACGCGATCACCCAACTTATCGATGCAGGTCATCTCGTGATTTGTACTGGCGGTGGTGGCATCCCAGTGAAAAAAGAAAATGGCAAATTAGTGGGTGTTGAAGCGGTTATCGACAAAGACATGTCAGCGGCTTTCTTAGCAAAACAATTGGATGCAGATGCACTGCTTATTCTGACTGATGCTGACGCTGTATACCTTGACTGGGGCAAACCAACTCAACACGCACTGCGCAGCACCACACCAAGCGAATTGGCGAAATTCACATTTGACGCAGGCTCTATGGGGCCAAAAATTGAAGCATCGTGCGAATTCATTCAGCAAGGCGGCAAAGTTGTAGGTATCGGTGCACTCGAAGATGGCTTGCAAATTCTGCAAGGCCAAGCGGGCACCAATATCACCAAAGGTTAACGTACTAGCGAGCTTTATCATCTTGAGAACCTTAAACCTTGAGAGCTTTTAAAGCTTGCGAAAACAGATTAAACGAAACAAACCGAACCGAACAAATTTAACTAAAAATTGAATCGCGCTTTCTTGAATTTTCTTTCCCTGTAACAGGAAAGCGCCTAAATCTAAGAAGGAATACATCATGGCTTTTAACCTACGCAATCGTAACTTCCTAAAACTACTAGATTTCACTCCACGCGAAATTCAACACTTGTTAGATCTTTCTATGGAGCTAAAAAAAGCGAAGTACAACGGTTACGAACAGCCAACACTGACTGGCAAAAACATTGCGCTTATCTTTGAGAAAACCTCAACTCGTACTCGCTGTGCATTTGAAGTTGCTGCATTCGACCAAGGTGCTCGAGTTTCTTACTTAGGCCCATCTGGCTCTCAAATTGGCCACAAAGAATCAATGAAAGACACCGCTCGCGTTCTAGGTCGTATGTACGATGGCATCGAATACCGCGGCTTCGGTCAAGAAATCGTTGAAGAACTAGGCGCTTACGCTGGCGTTCCTGTATGGAATGGTCTGACTAACGAATTCCACCCAACACAAATCCTGGCTGACTTCCTAACCATGACGGAATACAGCCGTGGTAAACAACTGCATGAAATCAGCTTTGCTTACCTAGGTGATGCTCGCAACAACATGGGCAACTCTCTGATGATTGGCGCGGCGAAAATGGGCATGGACATTCGCCTTGTTGCTCCAAAACAATTCTGGCCACAAGAAGAGCTATTGGCTCAATGTCGTGAAATTGCAGAGCACACTGGCGGCAAAATCACACTGACTGAAGATGTTCAAGAAGGCGTGCAAGGTTGCGACTTCCTATACACCGACGTTTGGGTATCCATGGGTGAAGCAAAAGAAGCATGGGCTGAGCGTATTAACCTAATGATGCCTTACCAAGTCAACATGGACATGATCAAAGCGACCGGCAACCCACATGTAAAATTCATGCACTGCCTACCCGCTTTCCACGGCGAAGACACAACAGTAGGCAAACAGCTTGCTGCTGAATACCCACAACTAAAAGACGGCGTTGAAGTAACAGATGAAGTGGTTGAGTCTGAATACTCTATCGTGTTCGATGAAGCTGAAAACCGCATGCACACCATCAAAGCAGTAATGGTTGCGACATTAGGCAGTTAATAAGCTGAACAACTAAGAATCTAGATAACTAATAATCTAAATAGTTAAGCACTCACTTGTTCGCAAGACATTAACAAGTTAAGTGTAATAGCAGGGAAATGCGGGTGGCATACTTGGGATTTAACCCTTGGATAAAGCCCGTATTTTTTTTCATTCGACTGAAGAAGTTATGTAACTATTCACCCGCGAGGCCTTGACACTAAAGTTATGTGACCGGGTTAACTTGATCCCACATTCAACTTGAGTGATCTTTTTTCGGTGGCAACCTGGAGGTATGAATAAGAAAACATTACCACCTCCGCCAGATTTCGATTCGCCTGAAGAAGCGAAAGATATCATCCATTTTTTATGGAATAAGTTGGCTGAACTTGAAGACCGACTAAATCAAAATAGTCGAAACTCTTCTGTGCCATCATCACAGCAGCCTTTGCATAATAAAGCTAAGAATACTTCACCTAATCGGAAGAAATCAGGAAAAAAGCAAGGAGCTCAACCAGGTCATAAAGGCCATCGCCGACTGCTTCACCCCGTTGAAGACAGTGCCTCGGTTGAGCAATACTTACCAAACAAGACATGCCATTGCGGTGGCTGTGTTGTTCCAAATCGACATCCCTACAAACGACATCAAATCTTCGATTTGCCTGATATTTCGTACACACTTATTGAGCATCAAGTCTTTAAAGGCGAGTGCTCATGGTGTGGTGATAAGCATCAAGCGGAGCTTCCAGAGTATGTGCCTGATGTTCAAATGGGGCCAAATCTACATAGCTTTATCGGAATCCAAGCAACCCAGCACCACCAAAGCATAGGTAAAATACAATCTATGTTGAAAGACGTCTTCCAACTTAACTTCTCAACTGGTGCAATATCAGCGGCACAAGGGCGAGTCACGGAATACTTAGCCGATACGCATGCTCAAATCCATGAAACAGTCAAAGCATCTAAACTGATTATGGCTGATGAGACTTCGCATCAGCGCAATAAGGATAAAAGCTGGATGTGGGCCGCACTAAGCAATGATGTCGCCTTTTTCCAAATTAACAGCGGAAGAAGCCAACATGCAGCCAAACGACTACTTGGTGAAGCGGTTTTACACCTTTTAGTGACGGACCAATATTCTGCCTACAAATATATCGACGAATCTAAGCGGCAATTATGCTGGGCTCACATATTAAGGAACGTCATTGCAATCGAGGAGAGCGTTTGTCCTGAAAACCAAAAAATCGGAGAAAAACTCGCTTTAATCGCTCATAGCGTATTCAGGTGTCACCACCGGTATATCGAAGGAAAAGTTACCGAAAGCCAGTATTACCGCCGACTCCGGCGGTTACGAAAGAGTTGGCTTCATTGGCTCAAATTGGGCAGTTATCAATGCTCAAAACGATATCGAGGTAGATGTCGAAACCTCATCGCTGATGACACTATGGTCTGGCGTTTTATGGATGACTCCGAGTGCCCGTTAACAAACAACGCTGCAGAGCGAGTCCTGCGTAATTATATATTGATGAGAAAGTGCTGTTACGTGACTCGCTCATATCGAGGAGATCTGTTCCGTGAGCGAATGTTCTCACTGATAGAAACCGCCAAGCTTCAGAAAATCTCAGCTTATAAGTGGCTACGTAAAATCGTCGAGCACCATATGCTTAAAGAGGACTATCAGACGCCAGTATTCTTAGCATAAACCGACGTCAATAGCTCGCGGGTGAATAGTTACGAAGTTATCACCCCAAAAAACACAAGTTTTTCTGTTTCAACAAAGGCTTAAATAGAAGTTAAAAACGGACATCATTTCGCATAAAAATCCCTTAAATGAATACTTTACAGAAAGTATTGCATGGCGTTTTTATCTGAGTATAATCCTCCGCAATTTGTCTTAAGAGAGCAAAAAATGAACCGCAATTCTGTCGCACATTATTGTCAAACTACACGCCAAAGAGTGGCGGTGGTGTCATTTTTATTTTGCTCTATTGATCGTTTCGAAGCCTCCTATTTTTAGGGGGCTTTTTTTTGTCCGCAATTTGACTGTATGCATAGAAGGAAGACCCGTTATGGCGCATTCGTTATTTAACAAGCACATCATCTCCATACCTGAGCTCACTCGTAATGAACTGGAGCTTATCGTCGACACCGCAGCAAGGCTCAAGGCAGAGCCAAACCCTGAGTTGCTGAAAAATAAAGTCGTTGCGAGCTGCTTCTTTGAGCCTTCAACTCGAACTCGCCTCTCATTCGAAACCGCGGTTCAGCGCCTTGGCGGCACCGTCATCGGTTTTGATAATGGCGGCAACACCTCACTAGCGAAGAAAGGTGAAACGCTTGCCGATTCGGTGCAGGTTATTTCATCTTATGTCGATGCCTTTGTGATGCGTCACCCACAAGAAGGCGCAGCACGTTTGGCCTCAGAATTTTCAAACGGTGTTCCGGTGGTGAATGGCGGCGACGGTGCCAACCAGCACCCAACTCAAACCTTGTTGGATCTGTTCTCGATTTACGAAACACAAGGTACGCTTGATAACCTCAATGTGGCGTTCGTCGGCGACCTAAAATATGGCCGAACTGTGCACTCATTGACGCAAGCACTATCAAAATTCAATAACGTGCGTTTCTTCTTTATCGCGCCAGAAGTGTTAGCGATGCCAGATTATATCTGTGAAGAATTAGAAGAGATGGGTATCCAATACAGCACCCACAGCAGCATTGAAGAGGTGGTGCCTGAACTGGATGTCCTGTACATGACTCGCGTACAGAAAGAGCGCTTTGATGCATCGGAATACGCACACATGAAGTCGGCTTACATCCTAACCGCCGATACATTGAAAAACGCTCGTCAAAACATGAAGGTACTTCACCCACTGCCACGCGTCGACGAAATCACCACTGACGTTGATAAAACGCCACACGCTTACTACTTCGAACAAGCTGAAAACGGTGTGTATGCACGTGAAGCTTTATTAGCCCTAGTTCTAAACGACACTTTATAAGCAGGAGATACAGTCATGGTTAAACAAACTCAGCTACAAGTAGAAGCGATCCGTAACGGCAGCGTGATTGACCACATCCCTGCTCATCTTGGGATTAAAATTCTCAAACTGTTCAAGCTGCATAAAACAGAGCAACGCATCACCATGGGGTTAAATCTGCCATCATCAGCGCTCGGCAACAAAGACCTAATCAAGATTGAGAACATCTTTCTGACCAAGGAACAAGCCAATCAATTGGCTCTGTACGCTCCACAAGCGACTGTGAATCAGATTGAAGAGTACAAAGTGGTCAACAAGCTCACACTTGTTCTGCCAGAACAAATCAACAGTGTGTTCGCCTGCCCAAATAGCAACTGTATTTCACACGGTGAACCTGTCGAAAGTAGCTTTAAAGTGCAGCTAAAACACGAAAACGTACAGCTAAAATGTCACTATTGTGAAAAAGTATTCTCTCGCGAGATCATGAGTGAAATTCGCTAACCCTTAGCGCTACTACCTCCGCAACAAAAACCATTTAAAGTTTATGGATATTTATTCCCAACACGGAATAAATATCCATTTAGTCAAAGAATAAAACCCCACAAAAAAAGCAATTAACCAGAATTTTGTTTGGTGATCACCTTCAAAAAGATAACTATTCTTTAGTGGTAGACTCAATGTATAGATGATCATACATCTCGCATACCCTTCCTTCTCTACTTCGGGATTCATCGGTAAGCCTAATTAATCATCGTACTCTACGGCTTTGGGAGTGCGCTCAGCGCTATGGACAAGCGATATCCACAGTTTGACCTTAAGGAGTTGTTCATGAACGAAATCACTGAGCACGGTTGCTTGTATTCAGCTGAAGATAAAACACTGACTGCCGCGTGCAAACGCTTACTACAACAACAAAGCTTCTCGACCCAGAACCAACTGCGCGAGAAACTGGTCGACATTGGCTATACAGGTATCAGCCAATCGACCGTCTCTCGCATTTTGTCACAGCTTGGCGTTGTCAAAATTCAGAATGCCTGTGGTAAAAAGGTTTACTGCATCACGGTTGAAAGCGCGCCTGTGCGTGTCGATGCCTCAATCTCATCACAAATCGAATTAATTACTCACAACCAAGCGATGGTGATCGTAAAAACAAACCCTGGCTGCGCACAGTTGGTCGCAAGATTAGTCGATATCGACCCACATACCGAGATTATCGGTACGGTTGGCGGCAATGACACCGTGCTAATTATCCCGAAAGACACGATGAACATTGATGCTTGTGAACAAGTAGTAAGAGCACGCTTAGGTGTTGCCTAAATGTCTTATTGGCAAGGGCTGTTACTGCAGTTGCGCAGCTAACCCTCTCTCGACAGCCTAAAAAAGTGGCTCACCCGCCCTAGCGGATATTTGCTGGTCGATGAAACTAATCACAAACTATTACGGTCTGATTGAGTTAAGATACCTTCAACTCCATTTTGATGACTAAATAGTATGCGACGACTTGCCACATTACTTTTTGTTTGTGTTTCCCTGTACACCCAGCCTGCGTGGGCGCTTTTTGGAAACAACAACGCCGAGCCAAGCTTCGGAGGCAATAACAACGGTTTTGTCCCTGTAGACCAGGCTTTCCCTTTCAATTACTACCAGCAAGACGGTAAGGTCCTTCTAGACTGGCAAGTAAAAGAGGGCTACTACCTCTATCAACACAGCCTATCGTTCACTGGCCAGAATCTCGCTATCGGCAATGTTGAAATGGAAGATGGCCAACCACACCAAGATGAATTCTTCGGTGAGGTGAGCATTTATACTCAGCCGTTATTCGTGCAAGTTCCTCTACAGAGTTACCAAGATGGCTCAAAGCTGGTCGTTAAGTATCAAGGCTGTGCGGATGCGGGTTTCTGCTATCCACCCGAAACTCGAATCATCGACATTGAGCCATTTACGGCTTCAGGTTCAAGCGACTCTCAAGCCAATGCCGTGTCGCAAGAGTCATCGGCTGTTAACAATGAGGCCGATGCTTCAATGCAACAGGCTTCTCCAAAAGCAGACGTTGCCAATAACACCACTCCACAATCAAGCGCACCCGTTTCAAAAGAAGCGAGCCTAGCCGATAAGCTCGGTGACAGTTGGTGGACGCCATTATTATTCTTAGCACTTGGTGTTGGCTTAGCCTTTACACCGTGTGTTCTGCCGATGTACCCAATTCTAACGGGTATCGTATTAGGTGGTGGCAAGCTCAGCCAAGGCCGTGCACTGATGCTGTCCTTCATCTATGTGCAAGGTATGGCGTTAACCTACACCTTATTAGGTCTAGTGGTTGCCTCTGCGGGTATGCAGTTCCAAGCTGCCATGCAACACCCCTATGTGCTAATCGCGCTAAGCGTTCTGTTCGTGGCTTTAGCGATGTCGATGTTTGGCGTTTATAACCTGCAACTGCCAAGCAGCATCCAAACCTGGCTCAACAACCAAAGTAACAAGCAACAAGGTGGTAATACCTTGGGCGTGTTCGCGATGGGTGCTATCTCTGGCTTGGTGTGTTCACCTTGTACCACGGCTCCATTGTCAGGTGCGCTGCTGTATGTCGCTCAAAGTGGTGACCTATTAACGGGTGCGATTGCTCTGTATGCCTTAGCGATGGGTATGGGTATCCCACTGATCTTGGTTGCGGTGTTTGGTAATAAGCTGCTGCCGAAAGCGGGTAGCTGGATGGACAAGGTGAAGGTAGTATTTGGCTTTATCTTGCTGGCTGCACCTATCTTCCTACTAGAGCGTATTATCCCTGAGTTGTGGGCAACCGTGCTTTGGTCTGGCCTTGGCTTCATCGCCTTTGGTTGGCTTTACCACAGCAAGAATGCACTGCCATTCGGCGACTGGAAACAGAGCGCAGTGGGCATCATCGCGATGCTCGGCCTGTTCGCTTCAGCGCAACCAGCATTGAATTACTGGTTCGCAGAAAAGAGCGTTGTGGTTGAACAACAAATCCAATTTGCACGCGTCAACACGGTTGAAGAGTTAGAAATCCAGATCATCGAAGCCAAGAAACTCGGAAAGCCAGTGATGCTCGATTTCTACGCCGATTGGTGTGTGGCATGTAAAGAGTTTGAGAAGTACACCTTCCACCGAGCTGATGTTGAGAACAAGCTTTCTGATTTCGTCCTGCTTCAGGCTGACGTGACGAGAAACATGCCTCAAGACATTGAACTGCTTAAACAATTACAAGTGCTCGGTTTGCCAACTATAGAGTTCTGGGATGGCGAGGGTAACCATGTTCCAAATGCTCGTGTCACTGGCTTTATGCCTGCAGATGTATTCTTAAAACACATGCAAGACCACCAGCTATAACCTTGCTAAAGCAGTAACGAAAGCAATAACTGACCACTTCTAAGCTATTCAGTTATATAAAGTAAACCTGAAAGCCGAGTAAACTTCTCCCTAAGTGGGATGGTTGCTCGGCTTTTTTGTTAATGAAAGCAACGGATTCCTGTTCTGGCAATAAAAGTCGATATGGTTCAGACTTTTAATGCATAAATATTGTCCACATACTCAATCAGGATGATAATAAATATTAACTAAATTGTTAAAAGTATGAACGTCATGGACTCGACCTATACCATCATCATTGCTGATGACCACCCTCTTTTTCGCAACGCCCTATTTCAGTCAGTTCATATGGCGATCAGTGGTGCGAACCTGCTTGAGGCTGATTCTCTCGATGCCTTACTGACTCTACTAAAAAAAGAAGATGAACCCGATCTGTTGCTTCTCGACCTTAAAATGCCCGGTGCGAATGGGATGTCAGGCTTGATTCAACTGCGCGCAGAATACCCCGACTTACCTATAGTCGTGATTTCAGCCAGTGAAGAAGCGAGCGTCGTCAGCCAAGTGAAGAGTCATGGTGCTTTTGGCTTTATTCCAAAATCGAGTGATATGCGCGAATTAGTGAGTGCACTCAATCAAGTGCTCAATGGCGACCCGTTCTTCCCTGAAGGACTGATCACCAATAATGCTGCCTGCACCGACCTTGCAGAAAAGATTTCCACACTGACACCTCAGCAATACAAAGTATTGGGGATGCTTTCTGACGGCTTACTTAACAAGCAAATCGCGTATGAACTAAATGTTTCGGAAGCGACCATCAAAGCACATATGACAGCCATCTTCCGTAAATTGGATGTGAAAAACCGAACTCAAGCAGTTATCTTGCTACAAGAAGTCCACAATTAAACTTCGTCAATATCCTTTCCTAAAGTCGTCTTGGGCAAACATAAACCCAACTTGACGACTTTATAATCATTTATCTCTGCCACCACCCAATTAATGCCATTCCACTTGAAGTTATCGCCCAATACAGGGTGTGCACCAAGCTCTTGAACAACCAATTGTTTTAGCGTCATTTCTCGCTCCTGCTCGGAACCCAACTCTATACCATAACAATCACTGACGGCAGCGACCGATAGCCCAACATCTAAGAAGAAGTCGCCAAAGAATCGAGCGGTATCTTCAGCCAAAGGAGCCTCACTGAACAGTTCGCTTAAGCTATCTAGGTCTTTATCTTGCCCAAGTACACATAAGATATCATTCGCCTCTAACACGGTACTGCCCGATGGGTGGAGCAAAGCATCTTTTCTAAATAACGCGGTAATTCGCGTCCCTTCAGGCATAGACAAGCGTTTAAGCGGTTCGCCAATACACCACTTGTCCTCTTTCAACTTATAGACAAACATCTCCCACTCACTGGTAGGGTAGATCTCAATGCCGGTACGAGAAATCGGTGTCGGCGTTGGCGGTAAGGTCACTTTCGCGAGTCTAGCGACTTTCATTAAGCTGCCGCCCTGAACAATCAGCGAAACCATAACCACGAAGAAGGCAATATTGAAATACAACTGAGCATTTTGCAGGCCTGCCATCATCGGGAAAACCGCCAAGATGATCGGCACTGCACCGCGTAAACCCACCCAAGAAACAAACCAGCGCTCTTTGGTGGTAAAACGTCGAAACGGCAATAAACCGAGCCAAACAGAGATTGGACGAGCAAACAAAATCATACCGAAAGCAAGCGCAAGCGCCGGTATCGCAATGTCCATTAGTGTCGATGGTGTCACCAACAAACCTAACACTAAGAACATCACGATTTGGCTAAGCCACGTCATGCCATCAAGAACATTGAGAATAGAGTGTCGAGAGCGAGTCGGACGATTTCCGATGAACAAGCCCACTAAGTAAATAGATAAAATACCGCTGCCGCCAAGCATGTTGGAGAACGCAAACAGCGCTACGCCACCACTCAGCACCAAAATAGAGTAGAGACCATCAGCCAACTTAACTCGATTGATTAGGCTCCATAAAACCCAGCCGCCACCGATACCTACAAGGGTGCCGATACCAAACTGCATTGCGAAACTTTTCAGTAGGAAATTCATTCCCATTTCAGGTTCGGGGTTACCTAACAGCGCGATTAGGGTTACCGTAAGGAAGACGGCCATTGGATCGTTGGTACCCGATTCAATCTCTAGGGTTGAGCCTACACGCTCATTGAGACTTTGCCCTTTAAGTAAAGAGAATACCGCCGCAGCATCGGTTGAGCCTACAATGGCCCCAACCAAAATCCCCTGCATCAGTGACAGCTCAAACAGCCATGCGGCCATTAAGCCCGTTAAGGTTGCAGTACATGCCACGCCTATCGTTGCTAGGGAGAGCGATGGCCAAAAAGCAACCTTGAAACTCGCCACCTTAGTTCGCATACCGCCATCTAGCAAGATCACGGCAAGAGCCAAGTTACTCACTAAGTATGTCAGAGAGTAATCATCAAAATTGATGCCACCGGGACCATCTTCACCGGCTAACATGCCAACGAAAAGGAAGATCAAAAGAATAGGTACGCCCAATCGAGAGGACACTTGCGAGAAGAGTACACTGATGGCGATGAGTACAGCACCAGTTAAGAATAAGTGGTTGATAGTTATTGCGTCCAATTCGTTCCCCCAAATAATAAACCCGAGCTTTAAGCCTGTTGATCTTCTGCCGTTTAGCAGAGCACGGTCGGTGAAAGTGCCTTAGATACTATAACAAACTTATGTTTCGCTTCGTGTCATATGCAGGACTAAATACCATTTATCGGTGATTTAGTTGTTAAATTTTATGACTCGCACTCTAATTCGCTCTATTTTGTTAGACCTTTGGCTAATTTAACAACATTGCAACATCACACTTTTCTATGGTTATGCCCTCTAGCCCCCATATTTCAGCACTTTAGTCTCAATACCGTCCAGACTAAAGTTGCACAGATCCCTTGACTTATCCTTGCTACATTCTAAATCGTAACATTACGTTAACACGGCTATTTTACAAAAACGGTTTCTACGAAAACGGAATAAAGGAGAAGGCAATGGCGTTCGAATCTACGGAACATGCTCAAGCCTACTGGAAGGAAAACTTGGGAATTATGGGAACACTGCTCGCGGTTTGGTTTGCAGTGTCTTACGGCGCTGGCATCTTATTTGTGGATGCCCTCAATACCGTTCAGTTTGGCGGGTTCAAGCTAGGCTTTTGGTTCGCTCAGCAAGGTTCGATATACACCTTCGTGGCGCTGATATTTATTTACGTTGTTCGCATGAATGCGCTCGACAAAAAATACAACGTACAGGAAGACTAGAGGCTAGAACATGGATATTCAAACTTGGACGTTTATTCTCGTCGGTATTACTTTTGCAGTATATATCGGCATCGCAATCTGGGCTCGTGCAGGGTCAACCAGTGAGTTCTACGTAGCCGGCGGCGGTGTACACCCAGTAGCCAATGGTATGGCGACAGCGGCTGACTGGATGTCGGCAGCATCATTCATCTCAATGGCAGGTATCATCTCATTTGTTGGTTACGACGGTGCAGTTTACCTAATGGGTTGGACAGGTGGTTACGTACTGCTTGCACTATGTTTAGCACCTTATCTACGTAAATTCGGTCAGTTTACGGTTCCTGATTTCATCGGCGAACGTTACTACTCGAAAACGGCACGTATGGTAGCGGTATTCTGTGCAATCTTCGTATCATTCACATACGTTGCTGGTCAAATGCGTGGGGTTGGTGTTGTATTCTCACGTTTCCTAGAAGTCGACATTAACCTCGGCATCATCATCGGTATGGGTATTGTGTTCTTCTACGCAGTACTTGGTGGCATGAAAGGCATCACTTATACGCAGGTAGCTCAATTCTGTGTCCTCATTTTCGCCTTCCTTGTTCCAGCTATTTTTACTTCGATCATGATGACAGGTAACCCGCTTCCACAGGTTGGTATGGGTTCAACTCTCTCTGGCACCGACGTTTACCTACTTGATAAACTGGATGGTCTAACCGAAGAGCTCGGGTTTACCGCCTATACCGAAGGTAACAAGAGCATGGTAGATGTATTCTTCATCTGTGCGGCTCTAATGGTAGGTACAGCAGGTCTTCCACACGTAATCATTCGTTTCTTCACTGTGCCAAGAGTACGTGATGCTCGTATTTCAGCGGGTTGGGCACTACTGTTCATCTCATTGCTATACACAACAGCACCTGGCGTTGCAGCATTCGCTCGTGTAAACATGATCGAAACCATTAACGGCCCAGACATGCAAGGTGTCGCAGCAGCAGACGCACCAAGCTGGTACAAAAACTGGGAAAGCACTGGCCTTGTAGGTTGGGAAGATAAGAACGGCGATGGCAAAATGTTCTACTCGGGCGATGAACGTAACGAGATGAAGATTAACCGTGACATCATCGTACTGACTTCTCCAGAGCTAGCAAAACTACCAAACTGGGTTGTCGCACTACTTGCAGCTGGTGGCCTAGCAGCCGCACTATCAACAGCCGCGGGTCTACTATTGGTCATCTCAACGTCGATTTCACATGACTTATTGAAGAAAGGCTTCAGACCAAACATGACCGACAAGCAGGAGCTATTAGCCGCTCGTTTAGCCGCTATGGTCGCCATTGTCGGCGCGGGTTACTTAGGTATTAATCCACCAGGCTTCGTAGCACAGGTAGTCGCGTTTGCCTTCGGCCTAGCCGCAGCATCCTTCTTCCCTGCCATCATCCTAGGTATCTTCTACAAGAAGATGAACAAGGAAGGCGCTATTGCAGGTATGTTGTCAGGTATTGCCTTCACAGCAAGCTACATCATCTACTTCAAGTTCATTAACCCAGCAGCAAGCACACCGGAAAACTGGTGGTTTGGTATCAGCCCAGAAGGCATCGGTACGCTAGGTATGTGTCTAAACTTTGTAGTATCAATTGCAGTGAACAAAGTGACCGCTGAAGTTCCTGAAGATGTACAAGAGATGGTTGAGTCTATCCGTTATCCTAAAGGTGCTGGTGAAGCTCACGACCACTAAGAAGCTCGCGACTTAGTGACTAGGATAAGAAGTACTTAGAAAATGAATCAGTGCTTACATTGTAGGGATTAGGTACTGACTCCAAGAAAGCCGATGCATTCATGTATCGGCTTTTTCTTTTCATTTTATAGAAAGATAAACAAAGGGTTGTTTTTAAAATCTCATTTGATAATAATTATCATTAACATCCAATAAAGAGATGCAGATTATGATGAAAGAACAGCAAAGTCTCTATTCGAGATTTTACAAAGCACAGGATCGCTTTGCTTCATTAGAACAAGTACAAGGCCATGAGCCTTTTGTGATTAGAGAGTATATAGAGTGTGCACTCACGCTTTCTGCTTACTATGAAAAACACGCCGCCCAAGAAAACATCTTGTTGTGCGAGCTTTACCTGCGCCAAGTTTTCTTCCATTTAATTGAAGCGATTGAGTCTCCTGAGCGCAGTTTCGCCTTTCGTCATATCTGCCTAGACTCTATTCACTCACCGCTATTTTATCTGAAACGCCACTACTGCCAGCTACCTCAAGGCCAAGCGCGTTTTTTGAATCTCAGCCAAACACTACAACAAGTCCAAGCCCCACTTGGCTAACAAGGATAGAAGATGACCCTACAATATCGAATTGAGAAAGACAGCATGGGAGAAGTGAAAGTCCCTGCCGATGCGCTATACCAAGCACAAACTCAGCGTGCAGCAGATAACTTTGCTTTTAGTTCACACAAAATGCCAATTAGCTTCATTCAAGCACTAGCATTCATTAAGCAGGCCGCCGCTGACACCAACGCTCAGTTAGGTTTATTGGAAGGTGATATTGCCAACGCGATTTCCGAAGCAAGCCAAGAGATCATTGATGGTAAATACCTCGATCAATTCCCAATCGATGTCTACCAAACCGGCTCTGGCACTAGCTCCAATATGAATGCCAATGAAGTGATTGCAACGCTCGCTTCAAGAAGTTTACAAGGTGACGTGAACCCGAATGACCACGTCAACATGGGCCAAAGCAGCAACGATGTGGTACCAACCGCCATTCAAGTGAGCGTTGCTTTGATGGCAGAAAACAAGTTGTTGCCAGCACTAACTCACCTTGCTGAAGCTCTCACTATCAAGCAACAGGAGCTTGCTGAGGTAGTGAAGACAGGCCGCACTCACCTAATGGATGCGATGCCAATTACCTTTGCTCAAGAGCTAGGTGGTTGGAAGTTTCAGATTGAGCATGCCAAGCAAGCCATTGAAAGCAGTTTGCCAGCAACCAAGGCACTTGCTCAAGGTGGCACAGCGGTAGGAACAGGGATCAATGCTGACCCGCGCTTTGCCGATAAATTTGCGAGTAACCTTTCTCAATCGACAAAGATCAGTTTTACCTCGAGTGAAAACTTCTTTTTTAACCTCAGCAGCCAAGATGCGATCGTCGCATTGTCTGGCCAGCTTAAAACTGCAGCAGTTGCGATCATGAAGATCTCAAACGATCTTCGCTGGATGAACTCCGGGCCGTTGGCGGGCTTAGGTGAGATTGAATTACAGGCGCTACAGCCAGGGTCGTCTATCATGCCTGGAAAAGTAAACCCAGTGATTCCAGAAGCCGCAGCAATGGCTGCAGCGCAAGTGATAGGAAATGACACCACCATTACGCTGGCTGGGCAATCTGGTAACTTCCAACTGAATGTGATGTTGCCGGTGATTGCTCATAACGTGTTAGAAAGTATTGAATTGTTAGCAAATAGTTCTGTCGCCTTGGCAGACAAAGCCATCGTTTCCTTCGCTGTACGCCAAGACAATCTCGATTTGGCACTGTCAAAGAATCCGATTTTAGTCACAGCGCTAAACCCTGTGATTGGTTACCTAAAAGCGGCAGATATTGCCAAGAAGGCCTATAAAGAAGGTTTACCGATCCTCGATGTTGCAGAGCGAGAAACAGACCTAAGCCGAGAAGAACTCAGCAAGCTGCTTGATCCAAGCACACTGACGCAGGGCGGCATTGCGGGCTAGCTCGTTAGCAAATTATTAAATTAGTAAATAAATAGGTATTAACGAGCCTTACTGAAACAAAAAAGGCCTCACCCGAGGCCTTTTTACATCCGTTCATTAATTAGGAATTAGAGCTTATTATTCCTAATTAACTCACCCGATTTAAGACTGCTCTGAGTTTTAGCGGTTTCACTGGCTTAGCAATAAAGCTGAAGCTGTTAGCCTTTATCGCAGCCAACATGTCATCGGTTCTATCAGCACTGATGATGACACCTTCAAAAGAGTCGCCAAGACGTAAACGACACTGTTGCAAAACTTCCAGCCCCGTTCGGCCATTATCGAGGCGATAATCAGAGAAAATTACATCCGGATGCCAATCATCATCGAGACACTTCAAGCTTTCGACTAAGTCGACGGCCGTCTTAACCTCACAGCCCCAGCGACCAATCAAGTTCTCCATCCCGACCAAAATCTCGCGCTCATTATCGACACACAATATTTTCAGGTGTTCGATGTCGCTGGTCGCCATTGGCGCTGAAACTTGTACAATTGGAGTAACGTGTTCGGCTCTAGCCAAGGTGATAGAAAAAACACTGCCTTGCCCTGGCCATGATCGCATTGATATTTGGTGACCTAAAACATGAGCGATGCCTTTAGAAATCGCGAGCCCTAACCCCAAGCCTTGATCGGCACGAACTTGGCTACCACGAGTAAACTCTTCAAAGATCTCTTGCTGCTTATCTTCGTCGATACCCGTTCCGTTATCCCACACATCAATTCGCACCTGGCCGTTAACTCGTCTCGCACCCAGTACTACTTTCCCTTCCGGGTTGTAACGAAAAGCATTGGTCAAAAAGTTCTGAATAACACGCCTTAACAATTTGGGGTCAGAATGAATAAACAGAGATGAAGGGATCATCTTGAACTGGATTTTTTGTTGTGTCGCCAAAGCACTAAATTCAGCATTCAAATGGATAAGAACATCATGCACGGCAATCGCATGAACATTGGTTTCTAACTTTCCCGACTCCAATCGAGAGATATCTAATAAATCACCAATCAAGTCCTCAGCAGCACCAAGTGCACTTTCGATATGGGATGAAAGCTGCTTCACCTCTTGTTCCTTTGCCACTTCAGAGAGTGAAGAAGCAAACAAACGAGCAGCATTCAGTGGTTGCATTAAATCATGGCTAACCGCTGCTAAAAAACGACTCTTAGATTGTGATTCTTGATCAGATATTTGCGTTGCTTTTACTAAGCGATGGTTAAGTTTTTCGAGCTCTTGGGTTCGTTCATGGACTCTTGATTCTAAACTTTCATTGGCATCTTTCAGCGCTTGCTCGGCTTGTCTAAATACCGTGATGTCAGTAAAACTCATGACGAAGCCACCACTTGGCATCGGGTTACCTTGAACTTCAATGACTCGACCATCAGGACGAATACGAGAAGATGTATGTCGAGTGCCTTGCTCAAGGTGATAAACACGACGTCGAACGTGATCCTCTGGGTCGCCTGGACCACACAAACCTTGTTCAGCATTATGACGAATGACATCAGCGATTGGTCGACCGACTTGAATCAACCCCGCAGGAAATTCAAACAATTCTAAATAGCGCTGATTCCATGCCACCAGCCTCATCTGTTTATCTACCACCGCAATACCTTGGCCAATATGCTCGATTGCACCTTGCAGTAAGCCACGACTAAAGTCATATAGCTCAGAGGCTTCATCAACGATGGTCGCCACTTCTTCAAGCTGCATATTTCTGCCTTGTAAAGCGGAAGTAAGTACTAACTTAGCTGAAGATGCACCAAACACACCCGCAAGCACGCGTTCTGCATGTCGAATCAAACTTGCAGGCGCTTGTTGATTCGGAAGTAGCGGTTGACCATGTTGTTGCCAGTAACTGTGTAAGGCACTTTTTGCCCGTTTACGACCGACAAAACGAGACGCCAACATCTCCAATTCAGCTACCGTGACACGGCTCTGATAGAGGCTTATATTTTCATTTTCAGGCAGCGGAGTGCCAACAAATGCCGCTGATTGTAAGCGCTCACTTAGGCTTGGTCTGGTCGTCATTGACACCACGGTATAACACAAAGTATTGAGCGTAATACTCAATACAATACCCCAGTTTGAGCTACTGATATCCCAGCTACTGAGCAATTCGGGTGGCGTGATTATCCATAACAATAGGTTGCTTTCGCTATCACCTGCCAACATGCTGGTTTGGCTCATCAAGGTAATAAGCCAAACGACTGACCCGACTAACAAACCGACATAGACACCTTTGCGATTACCTGGACGCCAATACAAACCACCTAATAATGCCGGTGCAAATTGCGCGATAGCAGCAAAGGAGAGAAAACCGATCGCCGACAAAGAATGGATCGTATCTAGCGCCTGATAGAACACCCAAGCGCCAAGTAAAAGCAGTAGAATTAACCCACGACGAATCACCAATAACAGGCCAGAAAAATGCTTATGGGTTCTTTGAGTCAAACGCATCCGGCGCAGCAGCAATGGCATCACTAAGTCGTTCGACACCATAATCGCTAGTGCAATAGTCGAAACAATCACCATACCACTGGCCGCTGAAGTACCGCCAAGAAAGGCTAACAAGGCAATGTGATTCGCTCCTTCAGCCATTGGTACACTGATGACATAAGTATCGGCAGGCATGTTGGTGAGTAACCCCTGACCCGCCCAAGCAATGGGCAGAACAAACAGCCCCATCAAGATTAGGTAAACCGGGAATAACCAACGAGCGGTATGTAAATCCTGTGGGCGCTCGTTCTCAACAACCATGGTATGGAACTGACGAGGTAAGCAAACAATCGCCAGCATGGTTAAAACGGTATGAATGATTAAGGTCGGAATGTTAGGTGATTTATAGGTGGAGGCTGCAACATCAAGTAGGTCGATTTTATCGCTACTCATCGCCAGATAAATAATAAACAGACCGACAATTAAAAAAGCCGCGAGCTTAACGATGGATTCAAATGCCACCGCCATCATCATGCCACGGTGATGCTCTGTGTTATCGATGTGCCGAGTACCAAACAGCATCGTAAAAATAGCCAAAGCACCAACCACAAACCAAGACACGTGATAATCTTGATAGCCGAAATCAGCCGCCAGATTTGGGGCAACAATATCTAACCCCATGGTAATACCGCGAAGTTGTAATGCGATATAAGGAAGAATACCGACCACAGCAATGATGGTCACGGCAACCGCTAGCCCTTGAGATTTGCCATAACGAGCCGCAATAAAGTCAGCAATTGAGGTGATATGTTCACGTTTCGCAATGAGTATCAGCCGCGCTAAGATCCGCCACCCAAGTGTAAATACCAAAATAGGCGCGAGATAAATGGGTAAAAAGGACCAAGGGTTATTGCTGGCCTGCCCGACCGTTCCATAGAATGTCCACGAAGTACAATACACCGCAATTGAGAGGCTATAGATCCACGGGCGCCAACTCGATAGCCAACGAACCTGCCTGTCTCCATACCAAGCGATCAGAAATAACACACCCAAGTAGGCTAAAGAGACTGGAATTACTATCCATCCTTGCATTAAAAACCCTTTTTCATCCATAAAAAAACCTCTCCATAAGGGAGAGGTTTTATTTAACTAAGGATGGGGCATTAACTCAATCGCATCGCTTAAATTCTGTGCTTCAGACTCTAATTATCAGCATTTGCTTTGAGATTCTGACTGTTCCGAATCTAATTGATTAATCTCAACCACTGAACTTCTCTCATCCAACTTAATGAATAGAGCAAGTGCACCCATAGCAGCCATACCCCAGAAAATATTGGCGCCCCAAAGCTCGTAGCCCCAACCACTAAAGGTGGTCATTAGTGCGATAAAAGCACCTAATGGAATCGCGTTATACAGAGCCTGTAGTGCGACCATCTTATTCGGTTCTTCAGACTGGATGTATTGAATCGCTGCGATGTGTGCCATCGCAAACGTCACACCGTGCAGCAGTTGCACCATAACCAGTGCAAAAATCGCTGTCGTTGATGCTGTAATACCCCAACGAGCCATCACACCGAATGCAGCAATCACAAACAGAGTGCGAAGAGTAAGACCAGAGAAAAGTCGCTTACTTAAAGCAAACACCGCAACTTCTGCGACAACACCTAAACTCCACAAATAACCAATAACCGCTTCCGAATGCCCTGCTTCTTTCCAATAAATAGCACTAAAGCTGTAATAAGCGGCGTGGCTACCTTGTAGCAGTGCCATCAAAGCCAAAAACTTAACCACAGATGATTCACGCAACAGTTCAGCTAATTTAGGTCGTTCCGCTTGTTGTTCCGATAACGTCACTGGCATCACGTTAGGATTTCTCATCGCTAAAACTAATGACAGCAGCACACCCGCAAGAGCCGTATACAGAATCATATCAGTGCCAAATTTGGCCACTAGGAAACCAACCACGGTTGAACCTGCAATAAAAGCAATCGACCCCCACAAACGAGTACGGCCGTAGTCGAGCATTTTCAAGCAGCTGTAATGGTTCGCCATCGCATCAGAAAGAGGAATGATCGGCCCACAACATAGATTGAACAATACTGTGGCTAGCAACATCAATAAGAAGCTACCACCAGTAAAGAAATGGAAACCGACAAACAATAAGGCTGCAAAGCTCAAACAACGCAGAGCTGGCATTAGATGTTCCACTTTATGGATTCGTGGAGTAATCACTAGGTTGGCAACACAACGCGTCGCAAAACCGATACCAATTAATACGCCAATATCACCAGCAGACACGCCCTGGTCTTCAAACCACAATGCCCAAAATGGCAAGTACACGCCATACGCAAAAAAGAAACCAAGAAAATACTGAGAGATCCAGCCATAAGGGGAAGGGCTAAACATAAATAACCTATAAAAATGTGCGGAAAAAGGCAGCACTAATTATGCCTATCTCGCATACGATGAAAAAGGGAATTATTACTGGGATAGTATTCCCATATTCAATTAGTTTGAATGTCGCATTTCAATGAAATATCTCACTCTCATCGATACCCATTCTCGCATTTAGACTAAAGTCGTCTGGAGCTTCGCTGGTAATTTGCCAGACTAAGTAAAGACTCCCAATTGTTTCGATGCTTATGCCTGATAAATTTAATATGCAGCACCCACCTTTCGATAGCCTGTCCGATACGGAGCAGTTAACACTGCGTTCGTCATTGGATGTGGTTTACTACCGAGCGCACGAGGTGATTTTGGAAGCTGACCAACCAAGTCGTCACCTGCATATTCTGATTAAAGGCGCAGTCGAAGAGCGGGCAAGCAGTGATGGTGAGATCTATGCTCACTATGCCAATGACGATATTTTTGATGTCCGCAGCCAATTCGACGCGCATACCAAACACCAATATATCGCGCTAGAAGATACTTTAAGCTACCTACTACCAACCGATGTCTTTCTCGAGCTGTACCACGCCAATGGCCAGTTTGCCGCATACTTTGATAACAACCTTTCGACAAGAAAAGCGCTAATTGAAGCCGCTCAACAGCAACAGAATCTTGCCGAGTTCATACTGACCAAAGTAGACGAGTCGATCTATCACCCTCCACTGATACTTGAACCAAACCAACCTATCAACCAAGTCACTCAAACCCTTAAAGAACAAGGGCTGGACTCGGCCTTGGTTCATTTAGAACATTATGATCAAAAAGCTTTTAGATCATCATGTACCTTACCGTATGGAATTGTCACAAGAACCAATTTATTACATGCTGTAATGTTAGATAACCGCCCTCTGGATACGCCTGTTGGTGACATAGCGACCTTTCCAGTGATGAATGTCAATCAAGGTGACTTCCTGTTTAATGCCATGATTACCATGACCAGAAATCGCGTAAAAAGGTTGATGGTTTGTGATGGTTTAAATGCAGTTGGTATGGTGGACATGACTCAGATTCTTAGTGCGTTTTCCACTCATTCACACGTTCTCACTTTACGTATTGCGCGAGCTACCAGCGTTGAAGAATTGGCAATGGCCTCCAACAAACAACGTCAATTGGTCGAAAGCCTGCTCGGTAATGGCATTCGCACGCGCTTTATCATGGAGCTCATTTCAGCGGTCAACGAGCAGATAATTGAGAAAGCCTTTGAACTCACGATTCCACCCGCGCTGCATAATCACTGCTGTCTAATTGTTCTGGGGTCAGAAGGCCGTGGAGAGCAGATTCTCAAAACCGATCAAGATAATGCGCTCATCATTCAAGATGGCTTGGAGTGGCATCAATGCCAAAGTGCCATGAACGAGCTCACCCACACTCTGCAACAATTAGGTTACCCACTGTGCCCAGGCAACGTAATGGTCAACAACCCTAAATGGGTGCACTCTCAGCAAGAATGGAAACAAACCCTCACGAGTTGGGTAAGAAAAGCCACGCCAGAAACCGTCATGGATATTGCTATCATGGCGGATGCACACGCCGTTGCGGGTAACAGAGAACTTTTAAAACCGGTCAAGCAGCACCTGAGTAATTTGATGTTGGGACAGGAGTTAATCCTCACTGAGTTTTGTCGCCCTGCCCTTAGCTTTTCGGTTCCCCTCACTTTGTTTGGCAATGTTAAACAGTCCAAGTCAGGGCTCGATATCAAACGAGGCGGTATTTTTCCTCTAGTCCATGGTATTCGGGCACTCAGCCTTGAGCATGGAGTCACCGTAAACAACACCTTTGAGCGTATTGAACAGCTCGTCAATAAAAATGTATTAGAACAAAGCACCGCTGACAACCTTAACGAGGCACTCAAGCAGTTCTTTAAGTGGCGGTTATCTCAGCGACTATCCCAACAGCACAGCAGCAATAAAATTAACGTTAAATTGATGGAGCGAGCAGATAGAGATCTGCTTCGCCATAGCCTGCATGTGGTCAAAAAGTTCAAGCAATGGCTCGGCTATCATTATCAGATAAGAGATTGAGGCAATTGAGCGATGAATAGATTGGTTCGTTATTTCTGGCACCACAAACTCAAAGGGTCCCCTTATCAGCCTCTGTTTGTTGCGCCTGCCCATAATGAATACGTATCTTTAGATTGTGAAACCACCAGCCTCGACCCCAATCAGGCCGAATTAGTCACCATTGCCGCCACAAAAATCATTGGCAATCGAATTATTACCAGTGAGCCTTTTGAAGTTAGGCTTCGAGCGCCACAATCGCTCGATTGCAATTCCATCAAGATTCACCGTATTCGTCACCAAGATTTAAAGCACGGTCTAGAAGAAAAACAAGCCCTGATTGAGCTACTAAACTTCATCGGAAATCGTCCTTTAGTCGGCTATCACATTCGTTATGATAAGAAAATCCTCGATCGTGCCTGTTTAAAACAGCTTGGATTTCCACTGCCTAACCGATTAGTCGAAGTGAGCCAACTCTATCAAGACAAACTCGAAAGACAGCTACCCAACGCTTATTTCGACCTCAGCATGGATGCGATTTGTCGCCAGCTCGATTTACCTATCCCGGTCAATAAACATGATGCATTACAAGACGCTATCTCCGCAGCACTGATCTTTGTCCGCCTTAAGCACGGCGACTTGCCCCGCTTCAACTCTTCTTATTCGTAATTCAACTGCAAGCTTTCCACATAGAGAGCAACATCTCAAAAATGAACTTAACTTGCTATTTTGTAAGTGAAAAGCGGCGTCTCATCCTAAAGTCTAATTGTGGAAATCGTCGTCCTAGCCGAGAGTGATAACACAACGACAGTCCTGTAATAGACTTAAAAACTGAACACAAAGGAAGTTGCCAGTTCATTTAGAATGTAGGCACAAGGAGAGATGCAATGAGTGAAGCCCACGTTTATCCGGTAAAAGAAAATATTAAATCAACCACACACGCGGATAATGACACTTACCTAGCCATGTACCAGCAATCTGTTTCTGACCCTGAAGGCTTTTGGGGTGAACACGGAAAAATCGTTGATTGGATCAAGCCTTTCACACAGGTAAAAAATACTTCTTTCGACCCTGGCCACATTGATATTCGATGGTTTGAAGATGGCACGCTTAACGTTTCGGCTAACTGTATCGACCGTCACCTTGCTGAACGAGGTGATGAGGTTGCTATCATCTGGGAAGGCGATGACCCTACTGATGATAAAACCCTAACCTTCAACGAACTGCACAAAGAAGTGTGCCTGTTTTCTAATGCTTTAAAAGAGCAAGGCGTACGCAAAGGGGATGTGGTTTGTTTATACATGCCAATGGTTCCAGAAGCTGCAGTTGCCATGCTGGCATGTACCCGTATCGGTGCGGTTCACACAGTGGTATTTGGCGGTTTCTCACCAGAAGCACTGTCCGGTCGTATTATCGATTCCAACTCTAAAGTCGTTATCACTGCCGATGAAGGCGTGCGTGGCGGCCGTGCGGTTCCACTGAAGAAGAATGTCGACGAAGCACTGACTAACCCTGAAGTGAAAAACATCGAGAAGGTTGTTGTATTCAAACGCACTGGCGGTGATGTTGCATGGCACGAACACCGCGATGTGTGGTGGCACGATGCTATTGCTAATGTATCTACAGATTGCCCACCAGAAGAGATGAACGCAGAAGATCCACTATTCATTCTTTATACGTCAGGCTCAACAGGTAAACCTAAAGGCGTTATGCACACTACAGGTGGCTACCTTGTTTATGCAGCAATGACCTTCAAATACGTATTCGACTATCAAGAAGGCGAGACTTTCTGGTGTACTGCCGATGTGGGTTGGATTACCGGTCACACATACCTTGTTTACGGACCACTAGCCAATGGTGCAAAAACAATCCTATTCGAAGGTGTGCCTAATTACCCTAATACCAGTCGTATGAGCGAAGTGGTTGATAAGCACCAAGTCAATATTCTTTATACTGCGCCAACCGCGATTCGTGCATTAATGGCGAAAGGTAATGAAGCCGTTGAAGGCACCTCTCGTGACAGTTTACGAATCATGGGGTCAGTGGGTGAACCTATTAACCCTGAAGCGTGGGAGTGGTACTACAAAACAATCGGTGATGAGCAATCGCCAATTGTTGATACATGGTGGCAAACAGAAACGGGCGGTATCTTGATTGCACCACTGCCGGGCGCAACAGACTTAAAACCAGGCTCTGCAACTCGTCCATTCTTCGGTGTGCAACCGGCGTTGGTTGACAACATGGGTAATATCATTGAGGGTGCAACCGACGGCAACCTAGTTATTCTGGACTCTTGGCCAGGTCAAATGCGTACCGTTCATGGCGATCATGACCGTTTTGAACAGACTTACTTCTCTACTTTTAAAGGGATGTACTTCACCAGTGACGGTGCTCGTCGTGATGAAGACGGCTACTACTGGATTACTGGTCGTGTCGATGATGTACTTAACGTATCAGGTCACCGTATGGGTACCGCTGAGATTGAATCGGCTCTAGTGGCATTCGATAAGATCGCTGAGGCTGCGATTGTGGGTATCCCTCATGATATTAAAGGCCAAGCAATTTATGCTTACATCACACTGAATGATGGCGAGTTCCCAACCGCAGAGCTTCATAAAGAAGTGAAAGACTGGGTACGAAAAGAAATTGGCCCAATCGCAACACCCGATGTCCTGCACTGGACCGACTCGTTACCGAAAACGCGTTCAGGCAAAATTATGCGCCGTATCTTGCGTAAGATTGCCACTGGCGACACGGGGAACTTAGGTGATACTTCGACACTAGCAGATCCAAGTGTGGTCGATAAGCTCATCGCAGAGAAAGCCGAACTGGCATAATCAACCAGCAACACGAGCTAATTACCGTTTAAAACAGGCTCATCCTAAACCGTCACCTATGTGGCGGTTTTTTTATGGCTGATCTTGATCTCAAATATCTCCCACAAAATTAAGGATACAACGGTTTTTTGTTAAGTTGGTAACAATTCCATGTTGTATCAATAGGAGATTAGACCAGTAAATTGCTGCGATTTGCGCTGAATTAGCTATAATCTGGTTCTAATTTTTAATTTTGGGTTTTTCTCACTGGAAATTAACCCCAAATTTTCAATAAAATGGCAACATTCACGTTCGTAAACACGATAAAGGAAGATAGCCCCACGATGTCTACAAAGTTTCGCATTCTAGTTTTAAATGGCCCAAACCTTAACCTGTTAGGCCTTAGAGAGCCTGCACACTACGGTTCTCAAACACTTGACCAGATTATTAGCTCATTGACAGAGCAAGCGAAAGCACACGATGTTGAGCTATCTCACTTACAGTCAAATCGTGAGTATGAGCTGATTGAGGCTATCCATAGTGCTTATCAAAATGTTGATTTCATTATTATCAACCCAGCAGCCTTTACACATACCAGTGTGGCACTGCGTGATGCACTACTTGGTGTAGCTATCCCATTTATTGAGGTTCATCTATCGAATGTTCACGCACGTGAACCATTCCGTCACCACTCATACCTATCTGATAAAGCAGAAGGTGTGATTTGTGGCTTAGGTGCTCAAGGTTATCAATTTGCTTTGACCGCTGCGCTCAGCAAGCTCAACTCAAAGTAAACATAAACAACGAACTATTACTAACCTACTCAGTCATAGAGTAAGTTCAATTAACAGATAAAGAGAAAGAAACAATGGATATTCGCAAAATCAAAAAGCTAATCGAATTGGTTGAAGAGTCTGGTATTTCTGAGCTAGAAATCTCTGAAGGTGAAGAGTCAGTACGAATCAGTCGTAACAGTACTGCACCTGTTGCACCGATTCAATATGCAGCAGCTCCAGCTCCTGTAGCAGCGGCAGCAGCTCCTGCGGCGGCACCTGTAGCAGCAGAAGCAGCGGCTCCTGCAGTTCCAACTGGTCACCAAGTTCTTTCTCCAATGGTTGGTACTTTCTACGGCGCTCCAAGCCCAGATGCAAAACCATTCGTTAAGGTTGGTCAATCTGTAACTGCTGGCGAAACGCTATGTATCGTTGAAGCAATGAAAATGATGAACCAAATCGAAGCTGATAAATCTGGTGTGGTAACCGCAATCCTTGTTGAAGACGGTCAGCCAGTAGAATTCGACCAAGCTCTAGTAATTATCGAATAATAGAGAGCACTCATTATGTTAGATAAATTAGTAATCGCGAACCGTGGTGAAATTGCACTACGTATTCTGCGTGCATGTAAAGAACTTGGTATTAAAACGGTAGCGGTTCACTCAACTGCTGACCGTGATCTTAAGCATGTACTACTTGCAGACGAAACCATTTGTATCGGTCCAGCTCGTGGTATCGATAGCTACCTGAACATTCCTCGTATCATCAGCGCAGCTGAAGTAACGGGTGCAGTCGCTGTCCACCCAGGCTACGGCTTCCTATCTGAAAATGCAGACTTTGCAGAACAGGTAGAACGCAGTGGTTTTATCTTCGTTGGCCCTAAAGCTGAAACCATTCGCATGATGGGTGACAAAGTGTCAGCTATCACGTCAATGAAGAAAGCTGGCGTACCTTGTGTACCCGGTTCTGATGGCCCTCTTGATGATGACGATGCAAAAAACAAAGCGCACGCTAAGCGCATTGGTTTCCCAGTTATCATCAAAGCATCTGGCGGTGGCGGCGGTCGTGGTATGCGTGTTGTTCGTTCTGAAGCAGAACTAACAGAAGCTATCGCAATGACTCGTGCAGAAGCAAAAGCTTGTTTCAACAACGATATGGTTTACATGGAGAAATTCCTAGAAAACCCACGTCACATTGAAGTACAAGTACTTGCAGATGGCCAAGGCAATGCTATCCACCTAGGTGAACGTGACTGTTCTATGCAGCGTCGTCACCAGAAAGTTGTGGAAGAAGCACCAGCCCCAGGTATCACTGAAGAGATGCGTAAATACATCGGCGAACGCTGTACTCGTGCATGTCTTGAGATTGGTTACCGTGGCGCAGGTACATTTGAATTCCTATACGAGAACGGTGAGTTCTACTTCATCGAAATGAACACTCGTATCCAGGTTGAGCACACGATTACTGAAATGGTAACAGGTATAGACCTAGTGAAAGAGCAACTGCGTATTGCTGCAGGTCAGCCTCTATCATTTACACAGGATGATATTAAGCTGCGTGGTCACTCAATCGAATGTCGCATCAACGCGGAAGATCCTGTTCGTTTCCTACCTTCACCAGGTAAGATTCAACGCTTCCACGCTCCAGGCGGCATGGGTGTACGTTGGGAATCTCATATCTATACGGGTTACACAGTACCACCACACTACGATTCAATGATTGGTAAGCTGATCACTTACGGTGAGAACCGTGATGTTGCTATCGCTCGTATGAAGAACGCATTGGGTGAGATGATTATTGAAGGCATTAACGTTAATACTGAGCTTCAATTGGCTATTATGAACGACGAAAACTTCCAACATGGTGGTGCAAATATCCACTACCTTGAGAAGAAGCTTGGTCTCCAATAGAAGCTAGCCTCTATCATTCGTTCTTTTAAGAACAGGTAAAATGCTCACTTCGGTGGGCATTTTTTGTTTTTAGAGCACTCGAAAAAATCAATCGATAATCCCTTTTATATTCCATGGGGTTTTGGTGAATTTGCTCATATTTTCTGCTAGACTCGCCATCCAATTTTTCTCATATAGAAGATGCAGCCATGCCTTGGATTCAAATCAAGCTTAATGCTACCAATGAAAATGCCGAACAGATCGGCGACATGTTAATGGAAGAGACTGGTGCTCTTTCCGTAACTTTCCTTGATGCACAAGATACCCCTGTATTTGAGCCTCTGCCGGGTGAAACTCGCCTTTGGGGTGATACTGACATTCTCGCGCTTTATGACGCTGAGACTGATACAGGTGTCGTCCTAGCACAGATTAAAGCTAGCAACATGTTCCCTACTGACTTTGCTCATAAAGTAGAGCAAATCGAAGACAAAGACTGGGAACGTGAATGGATGGATAACTTCCACCCAATGAAGTTTGGTGAGCGTCTTTGGATTTGCCCTAGCTGGCGTGATATCCCAGAACCAGACGCAGTAAACGTCATGCTGGACCCTGGTCTAGCGTTTGGTACGGGTACTCACCCAACCACCGCATTGTGTCTTGAGTGGCTTGAAGGCCTAGATCTAACGGGAAAAACCGTAATCGACTTCGGTTGTGGCTCTGGCATCCTTGCGATCGCTGCAATCAAACTTGGCGCAGCAAGAGTTATCGGGATCGACATTGATCCTCAAGCTCTGCTGGCTTCAAAAGACAACGCACAGCGCAACGGCGTGGCAGACCAATTAGACGTATTCTTACCACAAGATCAACCTGAAGGTTTGCTAGCTGACGTTGTGGTTGCCAACATTCTTGCAGGTCCATTACGTGACCTTTCAAGCATCATCAAAGGCCTAGTTAAGCCAAATGGTGTACTAGCGATGTCGGGTGTTTTAGATACACAAGCGGAAGATGTAGCGACTTATTATCGTGATGAACTTCACATTGATCCGATCATTGAACAACAAGAATGGTGTCGCATCTCAGGTCGCAAGCAAGGCTAGACAAGACTTTGGGCGCTAATTGACTGAAATTTAAGCGAATTACAAAAACAAATTGTAAATGCTCAAATATTAGTCTTTTCACGCAGCGAAAAAATGCGTAAAATGCGCGCCCTTGCTGGTACAGAACTGTGATGACATTTTTGAAAATCGGAAATTATCAACTTAAGAACAATCTAATCGTCGCTCCTATGGCTGGCGTAACGGATAGACCATTCCGTGAGTTGTGTCTTCGCTACGGTGCGGGGATGGCAGTCAGTGAAATGATGTCCTCCAATCCGAAAGTTTGGAAAACGTCAAAGTCTCAGCAGCGTATGGTACATGAAGGCGAATCGGGCATTCGTTCAGTACAAATCGCTGGTGCAGATCCACAGCTTATGGCCGAGGCTGCTCAATTTAATGTGGATAACGGTGCGCAAATCATCGATATCAACATGGGATGTCCAGCCAAAAAAGTGAATAAGAAGCTTGCGGGCTCAGCCCTACTTCAGCATCCAGAACTCATTGAAGAAATTCTGAAAGCTGTGGTAAATGCTGTCGACGTTCCAGTAACGTTGAAAACGCGAACAGGCTGGGATACAGACAATAGAAACTGTGTCCAAATTGCTAAAATAGCCGAAGACTGCGGCATACAAGCTCTTGCCCTCCATGGAAGAACACGCGCTTGTATGTACAAAGGTGAGGCAGAATACAAACACATTAAAGCAGCGAAACAAGCAGTATCTATTCCGGTCATCGCTAACGGTGATATCGATAGTCCGGAAAAAGCGAAGTTTGTGCTGGAGTACACTGGCGCTGATGCTTTAATGATAGGTCGACCTGCCCAAGGACGTCCTTGGATTTTTAACGAAATCCTACACTATTTGGAAAACGGTACCACGATGGACACACTCCCGATTTCGGAAGTGAAAGACATCATGCTTGGTCATGTGCATGCTCTACATGAATTTTATGGAGAGTTTTTAGGCCCTCGCATCGCTCGTAAGCATGTGGGTTGGTACCTAAAAGAACATGAACAAGCGAGTGAGTTTCGCCGTACCTTCAACGCATTCGAAGCAGGTGATCTGCAGCTTGAGGCGCTAGAAGGTTTTTTTGATAACGTTGCACCATAATTACGAGAAGAGCTAGACCGAATATGTTCGAACAAAATCTGACTTCAGAAGCATTGACAGTAACTACAGTTACATCACAAGACCAAATCACGCAGAAGCCACTACGTGACTCAGTTAAAGCATCATTGAAAAATTACCTTGCTCAATTAAACGGTCAAGAAGTCAGCGAGTTATACGAATTAGTATTAGCTGAAGTTGAACAGCCACTACTAGACACTATCATGCAATACACTCGCGGTAATCAAACTCGCGCAGCAACCATGATGGGTATTAACCGCGGTACTCTTCGCAAGAAACTTAAAAAATACGGCATGAACTAATCGTTCTTTCGTAATTTTTTGAATGAAAGCCAAGCTCATTTTTTGAGTTTGGCTTTTTTTTGGCTTATGGTTCTTCAATTAGCCGCAGGTTAGTCTCCAGAGCGACAACAGCGTCCTTTATCAATGTTTGCAGAGTCCAAGGCGGCTAAAATAGAACAATGGCTTGCGTTGTCGTCTATGTGGCCACAGCACGCATCGTTAATCTTCCTCAGAGCAGTGCGAATCTTAGTGAGCTCTGTAATTTTCTCATCAATCATCTCCAACTTGGCTGTTGTAATCGATTTAACTTCGGCACAACTGTGCTGCGTCGCTTCCAAGCGAATCTCGAGTAATTCTTTGATCTCATCCAAACTCAACCCTAACTCTTTAGATTTTAGAATAAAGGTCACCTGTTTCTGATTATTTTCATCATATAGTCGATAACCTGATTCACTGCGACTGGCAGGTGCGATCAGGTTATTTTTTTCATAAAACCGTAAGGTATCGGCTGTCACACCGCATCGTTTCGCTAATTCACCGATCTGAAACATGTTTTTCCTATTCCTTCGTCCATTCCATAATTAACCTTATCGTTACTTTTCAGGTTGAAATGACACTTTTCATAATTAATTTTGAGATGCCAAACGATTGCGCGAGCTTTTTTGTAATAAATTAGTTAGAATCTGCGCCATCAAATTTGGAGTTGGTTATCTTATAGCTTAATCATAAGACGACCCCAAAAGGTCTTTACCAAAACTGGCCAATATTTTATCTCTTACCGGTATCTAAGATAACCCATGTTAAGAAGGTAGAAACAAGTTCTTTTTTGGCAAATATCTTTATTTTAACCCCATGAATTTGAGGAAGATGGAAGCATGAATAACGCTCGTCCAATTCGCCGCGCTCTAATCAGCGTATCAGACAAAACTGGTATCGTTGAATTTGCACAAGCTCTTGCTAACCGTGGTGTAGATATCCTATCTACCGGTGGCACTGCTCGCCTGCTTGCTGAAAAAGGCATCTCTGTTACAGAAGTATCTGACTACACTGGTTTCCCAGAAATGATGGATGGCCGTGTTAAGACTCTGCACCCAAAAGTTCATGGTGGTGTTCTAGGCCGTCGTGGCCAAGATGATGACGTGATGGAAACTCACGGTATCAACCCTATCGATATGGTTGTTGTAAACCTATACCCATTCGCAGAAACCGTTGCTAAAGAAGGTTGTACCCTTGCTGATGCAGTTGAGAACATCGACATCGGTGGTCCAACAATGGTTCGCTCCGCAGCGAAAAACCACAAAGACGTGACTATCGTTGTAAACGCACACGACTACGAGCGCGTTGTCGCTGAAATGGACGCGAACGAGAAATCTCTAACGCTAGAGACTCGCTTCGACCTAGCTATCGCAGCATTCGAACACACGGCTTCTTACGACGGTATGATCGCAAACTACTTCGGCACTATGGTTCCTAGCTACGGCGAGAACAAAGAAGGCGACGAAGAGTCTAAATTCCCTCGCACGTTCAACCAACAGTTCGAGAAAAAACAAGACATGCGCTACGGTGAGAACAGCCACCAAGCAGCCGCATTCTACGTTGAAGCAAACCCTGAAGAAGCGTCAGTGTCTACTGCTCGCCAAATTCAAGGCAAAGCCCTTTCTTACAACAACATCGCTGATACTGACGCAGCACTTGAGTGTGTGAAAGAGTTCGACCAGCCAGCATGTGTGATTGTTAAGCACGCTAACCCATGTGGTGTAGCACTAGGTGAAGACATCCTAGAAGCTTACGACCGTGCATTCAAAACAGACCCAACGTCTGCATTTGGCGGCATCATCGCTTTCAACCGTGAACTAGATGCTGCAACAGCAACGGCTATCACAGAGCGTCAATTCGTTGAAGTTATCATTGCACCATCAGTTTCTGCTGAAGCAGTAGAAATCGTAGCGGCTAAGAAAAACCTTCGCCTACTTGAGTGTGGTGAGTGGACAACGAAGACAACCGGCTTTGACGTTAAACGCGTTAACGGTGGTTTGCTAGTTCAAGACCGCGACCAAGGCATGGTGTCTGAAGATGACCTTAAAGTGGTTTCTAAGCGCCAACCTACAGCTGAAGAGCTAAAAGATGCCCTATTCTGCTGGAAAGTAGCGAAATACGTTAAATCTAACGCTATCGTTTACTCGAAAGGCGACATGACAATTGGTGTCGGCGCTGGCCAAATGAGCCGCGTTTACTCTGCGAAAATCGCAGGCATCAAAGCGGCAGACGAAGGTCTACAGGTTGAAGGCTGTGTAATGGCATCGGACGCGTTCTTCCCATTCCGTGACGGTATCGACGCGGCAGCAGAAGCTGGCATCAAGTGTGTTATCCAACCAGGCGGCTCTATGCGTGATGACGAAGTTATCGCAGCAGCAGACGAACACGGCATGGCGATGATCTTTACGGGCATGCGTCACTTCCGCCACTAATATTTAGTTTATCTAAACGATTAGTAGCTATCGAGCCTCTCAATTTTGAGGGGCTTTTAAGAATTAAAGACTTAAGGATTGAAACATGAACGTATTAATCATCGGTGCTGGCGGTAGAGAACATGCTTTGGGTTGGAAAGCGGCACAAAACCCAAATGTCGAAACGGTATTCATCGCTCCAGGTAACGCAGGTACTGCACTTGAGCCGAAACTTGAGAACGTAAACATCGGCGTTGAAGACATCGCTGGTTTAGTCTCGTTTGCTCAAGAGAAAAAAATCGAACTGACCATCGTTGGCCCTGAAGCGCCATTAGTTATTGGGGTCGTTGACGCATTCCGCGAAGTAGGTCTTCCTATCTTTGGTCCAACTCAAGCGGCAGCACAGCTTGAAGGCTCTAAAGCATTCACTAAAGATTTCCTAGCTCGTCATGACATCCCAACAGGTTACTACGCAAACTTCACTGAGATTGAGCCAGCTCTCGCTTACGTACGTGAGCAAGGCGCTCCAATCGTAGTAAAAGCGGACGGCCTTGCAGCAGGTAAAGGCGTTATCGTTGCGATGACCCTTGAAGAAGCAGAAGACGCAATCAAAGACATGCTAGCAGGCAACGCATTTGGCGAAGCGGGCAGCCGCGTGGTTATCGAAGAGTTTCTTGAAGGCGAAGAAGCAAGCTTCATCGTAATGGTTGACGGTTCTAGCGTCCTTCCTATGGCCACCAGCCAAGATCACAAACGTGTTGGCGACAAAGACACAGGCCCTAACACAGGTGGCATGGGTGCTTACTCTCCAGCCCCAGTGGTAACGCCTGAAATCCACAACCGTATCCTTGAGGAAGTTATCTACCCTACGGTACGTGGTATGGACGCAGAAGGTGCACCTTACACTGGTTTCCTTTACGCTGGACTAATGATCGATGCTGACGGCACACCTAAGGTTATCGAATACAACTGCCGCTTCGGCGACCCAGAGACGCAACCTATCATGATGCGTATGGAATCGGATCTTGTTGAGCTTTGCCTAATGGCTATCGACGAGAAACTCGACGAAGCAGAGTCTAAGTGGGATCCACGCGCGTCTATTGGTGTCGTTCTTGCAGCTGGCGGTTACCCTGCTGACTACGCAAAAGGTGACGTTATTTCACTACCAACAAGCGAAGTTGAAGGCCAAAAGGTTTTCCATGCAGGTACGACAAATAACCAAGCTGGCGATGTGGTGACAAACGGTGGTCGTGTACTTTGTGCGACTGCACTCGGTAACACGGTTTCTGAGGCTCAGGAACGCGCTTACGCGTTGACTAAGCAAGTTAGCTGGAATGGTATGTTTCACCGCAATGACATCGGTTATCGTGCGATTGCGCGCGAACAAGAGCAGTAATCAACATCATCATTCGGCTAGATTCGAATATCAGCAAATGAATAACTGCAATTGAATAAAAGAAAAGGCGCCTCAACAGGCGCCTTTTTTACCGATTAGTGGTACTTGTACTGACTAATCAGCACTTGGCCTATAGTAGGCCAAATACTCTTATATCTTTTCAATATTCTTTACTCTTTCAGTAAAGATGGTCTTGCGATGCACTGATGGTTATCATCTGCCAACATCAAGAATTCAGCGACTGATAATTTTCTAAGAGATCCCTTGCCGACAAAAGCACCATAGCTTTCTACAGACGACAAACGGTTAATCACAAAATTAGGCAATGTTTGGTTGAACTCAATGTCAGTAAATTGCTGACCAGAACAAGTCTGAAACACTTTACCATTCCAGTAACCCTGTAAAAGCTCTAACCCTGCATCATTTTGCTTCTCAGTAACGTCGAGAGCAGATGTCGCTTCCTGTTTAAATCTGTCCAGTTGAACCGACTGTAGCGGTAGGACTTTTCCATCAAGGCGATATTGCTGGTATACCGCTTCACCAGATTGATTGAAACGCACATGCACACGATACGGAACTAATGAGAGTGAGTCATCGCGTAGCTCGCCTTCACGGACAAATTCACGAAGCACATCTTCTGACCAAGCATAGTCAGTTTTGTACCAGCCGTAATCGCCCATAGTGACATAGTCAGCAGAGGTATGAGGTTGCGTTAGCTTGTTAGTGACCCAGTAGAAACTCGTCGCATCGCCCATAACTTGGCCGCCGGTGTGGGTTTCAAATTGCTCTAGGTTGGTGCGAGGACTGGTTGAAGAACAGCCAATGAGAAATGTAGATAACAGTGAAACGAGAAGAAATGCTTTTTTCATAAAACCTGTACCGAGGTGGAATACGACTACCTCGGTACAGTTTAGATTATTTCACTGAATCTTTCAGCGCTTTACCTGCAACAAATGCTGGAACATTTGCCGCAGCGATTTGGATCTCATCACCAGTTTTTGGGTTACGACCAGTGCGAGCTGCACGGTGGTTTACTTTAAAAGTACCAAAACCAATTAGCTGAACTTGATCGCCGTCTTTAAGAGCATCTGTAACACCACCAAGAGTCGCTTCTAGAGCAGCTTTAGCTTGTGCTTTAGAAAGGTCCGCTTTTTCAGCAATAAAGTCGATTAATTGAGTCTTGTTCATTTTAGGTTTCCCTTCTTTGTATTTTTGAATTCAATTCACTCTAAAACATAAATGCCCCATCTGGCAAAGGTTTGTCGTCGATCTTTAGCTCTAATGACGGAGTTTTAGCCATAATATGAGTAATAACTCACAATTTGTTACTGAATTTCGATGGCAAGCCCTTGTTTAAAAGGGGCTGAGAGCAAAATTAATGATGACCTAACCACTACTTTATCTCTATAATCCACGCTGAATCGCTGCTAAAGCGTACAATTTAATTTAAGGGCAAACATGCTGCTGCTAACTATTTACGTCTCCATTGCCATTGGAGTTTCTTTTATTTGTTCTGTTTTGGAAGCTGTACTTTTGAGTATTAGTCCGAGCTATATTGCTCAACTAAAACAAAATGGGCACCCTGCAGCAGAGTCATTAGACAAACTGAAAACAGATATTGACCGCCCGCTTGCGTCAATTTTAACGCTCAACACCATCGCGCATACTATCGGTGCTGCGACAGCAGGTGCACAAGCGGCTGTTGTTTTTGGTAGCCAATGGTTAGGTGTCTTCTCAGCCGTGCTAACGCTAGGTATTTTGGTGTTGTCTGAGATTGTTCCAAAAACCATTGGTGCAACCTACTGGCGTCAACTTGCTCCTGCTTCGGCAAGCGTGCTGCGCTGGATGGTATTCTTCCTAACACCGTTTGTATGGTTCTCAGAACAGATCACCAAACGTCTTGCTCGTGGCCACCAAGCACCAAAAATGCGTGATGAGTTATCTGCAATGGCGATTTTGGCAAAAGAGAGCGGCGAGTTTGCAGAAGGTGAGTCAAAAATTCTGAGCAACCTACTGGGTATTCAAGATGTACCCGTGACTCAGGTAATGACACCACGTCCAGTGGTATTCCGTGTTGATGCGGAAATGAGTGTCAATACGTTCCTAGAACAACATAAAGACACGCCATTCTCACGTCCGTTGATTTACAGCGAGCAGAGTGACAACATCATTGGTTTTGTACACCGCTTAGAGCTATTTAGATTGCAGCAAGCAGGTTGTGGCGAAAAAGCTCTGGGTGAAGTTATGCGCCCTATCCACGTGTTGCTGAACAATATGGGTTTGGCTAAAGCCTTTGACCAGATGATGGCAAACCGCCTTCAACTATCTTTAGTGGTTGATGAATACGGTACGATTCAAGGCATCATTACCCTAGAAGATATCTTTGAACACTTAGTTGGTGAAGAGATCGTCGATGAAGCGGACAAAACCACCGATATGCAAGAACTGGCGTTCCAACGCTGGGAAACGTGGAAAGAGACACACGGTGTTATCGAAAACCGCGATGAAGAGGACGAGCCAGAGGAAACTCTAGTAGACGACAACTCATCAGATTCAAAATCAGATAACGGCTCATCAAAGGACAAAGCGCAGAACGAAGATAAAAAAGATTCTTAATCCACGCTTCATACCATCAGATAAAACAAAGGCTCCCTAGGGAGCCTTTGTTTTATTCATACTTTGACGCAAAAGCGAATTACAACGCAACACCAATGTTACTCACAGGGTCTTCACGCAGTTCGTGGCGTAAGTCTTTAATCAATTCTAGGTCGCGCTCTGCCGTTTCACGTAATGGTCGGAAGATCGCCCACTGAACATCCCACTCTTCACACACCGCTTCATTTTCTTTCTGGTTTTCGTTCGTCACTTCGTCAGCGCCTTGAGCAAACTCAAGCTCAGCAACCGTCTTCACCGATTGTTGACTCACTTTAATTACAGCTTCCAACATATGCTCACGATCAAGTAGACCATGAATTAATGTTGCTAAGCCTTGGCATGCATCCATGGCTGGGTAAACACCATAAAAATCAAAATCATCACCGCTAGGGAATAGCTCTTCAACTTTCTCAAGTTGACGCTCAAAATTCACCTTTGCAGTTTTAACCGTTAAGATTTCCCAGATGCTATCCAACACGTCACGATAGATTCGAGCTTCCGCAAATTCTGTATTCTCACAAAACATGGCATAGTTAGGATACATACGCTCACATAGACACGCCATAAAAGTAATTTGTTGCCAAGGTTCTAACTTTTCAAGACGAACCTGCAGTGGATTCTGAAGCATAGTCACTCAATAATTGCAGAAAAAGACAGCGAAAGTGTACTTGATAAACCCTAGGGGGAAAAGGTAAGCCGATGAACAATTTTACGAATAAGCTCTATATTCTTACTGAGCATGACGATACCTATACGCAACTAATTCTAAACCAGGATTTACCCGACCTAGAAATCACTCAAAACCCCGAGTTAGCCGAGGTTGTCTTGGCATCGCCTCCACTCATAGCTGAACGCCTTGATGAGTTTAAACAACTCGACTGGGTTCAAAGCACCTATGCTGGAATTAACAAGCTCACCCAACCAGATCTTCGCCAAGACTATACACTCACCAATGTGAAAGGTATTTTCGGCCCGGCGATCGCTGAATACGTGTTGGGTTACACGATCAGTCACTTCAGACACTTCCCTCATTACCACCAGCAACAGGCCGAGAAGAATTGGCATCCACAGCTTTATACTAGCCTAGCTGGCAAAACTATGGTGATTTTAGGGACAGGTTCAATTGGAAGTCATTTAGCGAAAACTGCCGCTGCGTTTGGTATTTATACCATTGGAGTCAACCGTACGGGTATCCCATCAAAGCAAGAGACCTTTAAACAAACTTTCCACATCAATGAGATAGAAGCCGCCCTTAAACAAGCGGATATTGTGGTCAACACCTTGCCATCAACTGCTGAAACCTATCAACTGTTGGATGAAACTACCCTAGGCTATTGCTCTAATGTACTGCTGTTTAATGTTGGCAGGGGGGAAAGCCTAGATAACAAAGCCTTACTGTTAGCGATTAAAAATAAGTGGGTGGAGCACGCATTTCTAGATGTGTTTGAAAATGAGCCTCTACCCAAAGATCACCCTTTCTGGAAACTGCCGCAAGTGACCATCACTCCACACATTGCAGCACTGAGCGAGCCAAGGCAAGTAGTAGAAATCTTCGCCGAGAATTACCAACAGTGGCGAGATGGCTTTAAACTGAACCACACTATCGACTTCGACAAAGGTTACTGATGTTCTCATCACTGCTCACCGAGATACGACAATGCACCGCTTGTGAGCCTCATCTATCACATGGGGCTAATCCTGTGATTCAAGCACACCCAAACGCGCGCTTGCTGATCATAGGTCAAGCGCCGGGCATCAAGGTGCATGAGTCATCCATCCCTTGGAACGATGCCAGTGGTGAACGATTGAGAGAATGGTTAGGGATAGACAGCGATACCTTTTATGACGAGCAAAAAGTGGCGATTGTGCCTATGGGGTTTTGTTACCCGGGGAAAGGAAAAAGTGGCGACCTCCCTCCAAGACCAGAATGTGCTGAGTTGTGGCATCAGAAAGTGCTGCAATCCCTACCCAACATTCAAATGACACTGCTGATTGGTCAGTATGCGCAAAACTATTATTTAAAGGAAAAGACAACTAAAACACTGACAGAGACAGTCAAGAACTGGCAGGCTTGGGCACCAGAGTTTTTACCACTTCCCCACCCTTCACCACGCAATAATATCTGGCTCAAGAAGAACCCTTGGTTCGAAAGTGAAGTCATTCCTTATATCAGGAAACACATTTCAGAGCATTTGGCCTACCATGTTCCAAACGCCTAATTAACTGCACACAACGAATTTCAACAAATCTTCAGGCAATAAAAATGCGCTGTAGGTTGCCCAGCAGCGCTTTCAATCGTCTTACACAGGATTACTTGTGGTAAGGCTTAGACAGTTCGTGAACAGCGTCAACGAATACACCAGCGTTTTCTGGCGGCACATCTAAATGGATACCGTGACCTAGGTTAAATACATGGCCTGTACCTGCGTCGCCAAAGCCTTCCAGAATACTGCCCACTTCTTCACGAATACGTTCTGGTTGAGCGTAAAGCATAGAAGGGTCCATGTTACCTTGCAGTGCCACTTTGTCGCCGATGCGAGCTTTTGCATCTGCGATGTTGATTGTCCAATCTAGACCTACCGCATCACAACCTGTTGCTGCGATAGACTCAAGCCACATGCCCCCGTTCTTAGTGAACAGAGTAACCGGTACTCGACGACCTTCGTTTTCACGGATTAGGCCATCAACGATCTTGTGCATGTATTGCAGTGAGAATAGGTTGTAGTCACGAGGAGTCAGCACACCACCCCATGTATCAAATACCATTACCGATTGAGCACCCGCTTTAATTTGCGCGTTCAGGTATTCGATAACACTGTCAGCCAGCTTGTCTAGAAGCAAGTGCAGCGTTTGTGGTTCTGCGTACATCATCTTCTTGATCTTAGTGAATGCCTTAGAACTTCCACCTTCAACCATGTAGGTCGCTAGAGTCCATGGGCTACCAGAGAAACCAATCAATGGCACTTCGCCTTTCAGATCTTTACGGATCTGACGAACAGCATTCATTACGTATTGAAGCTCGCCTTCGGGATCCGGTAGGCCAATCTTCTCTACGTCAGCTTTACATGTGATAGGGCGTTCAAATTTAGGACCTTCACCAGTTTCAAAGTACAAGCCTAAGCCCATTGCGTCAGGGATAGTTAGGATGTCAGAGAACAAGATTGCCGCATCAAGCGGGAAACGACGTAAAGGTTGAAGTGTTACTTCTGATGCTAGTTCAGCGTTTTTGCACAAAGACATGAAATCGCCCGCTTCAGCACGCGTTGCTTTGTACTCTGGAAGATAGCGGCCAGCTTGGCGCATCATCCATACTGGTGTGTAATCAACAGGCTGTTTTAAAAGTGCGCGTAAATAGCGATCGTTTTTTAATTCGGTCATTCCGTTAAATTCCAATTCAATCTTGTCTAGTTTTGATGGCAAGTATTCTAACACTGATTGAAGGGTAAAAGCTGTGTGCTTTGCAACCTAGATCAAGTTATTAACTTTTAAATCAATGCTTAATTTGCACCCAATTGCAGGAGCATGTTAAAAATTTGTTCGCTAGCGAAAATTACAATTATAACATCTGAGTAGTCACTACTCAGCATCTCATAACGACATCTTACTTACCCCCTCCACTTGTGGAGGGTTTTTTTTAGCTTTTGACCACCTATAGACCAAATACTATCATAGGTAAATTAGTACTCTATCGTCTGCTCTGCCACACCATTTTTCATCACGTCACCCACAGTTTTCTCAATCAATTGTCTCGCAATCGTTCCTACTGGAGCTATATCAGGCAGGCTTGTTACATCAAACCATTGGGCATCCGACAGTTCACTGTAATCTGGCTTGAGCGTACCGCCAGCGTAGTCAGCGAGAAAGGCCATCATCATACTCGATGGAAAAGCCCATGGTTGACTGCCAAAGTAACGAATATCATCCACATCAACGCCCGTTTCTTCTTTAACCTCTCTTGCAACACACTGCTCTAGGGTTTCTCCAACTTCTAGGAAGCCCGCTATCACGGTATACATACCAGTTTTATGCCTAGGGTGCTGTGCAAGCAATATCTTGTTGTCGTTACGTACAGCAACAATGATGCACGGGAAGATACGAGGATAATGAAGTGTTCGACAGTCTCCGCATTGCATCGCCACCTGATTATGGTTGAGGTGATTACGACCACCACATTGCGGGCAGAAACGCATACTTTGTGTCATGTGCCCATATTGGATAGCTTTACTTGCGGTAAGGAAACTAGATTCAGGCCAATGAAGTAACTCCCTCAGGTTAACCATGGTTAGTTCACTCTCAACATCACAGTCGTTGAGCCAATACACTTTACGACCTTGATGCTGACCGATACAGATCGCGTGTTCAACACTCAGCCCTAACTCATCAGCAGACCCATAAGGAAACTGATCATTATTAACCCAAATATCACTACCTGAAACGACGCACCAATAAGCTTGCTCTGTCATTTTGTTATCACTTTTTTTTAACATCCCTATACCTCATTGCTTGCAGTTCGTTCATTTTACTGGCAATCTAATTTCATACTAGAGTTGTAGCAGAGAATAATTCAAACTATTACTTTTAGTAGCTACCAATAAAATGGACCCTGCTTAGGCAATTACTTGATCACAAGGTTGTGATCAGATCATGAGGACATGGTCATGCTAAATAAATTCAAACAAGTACAAGAACAATGGGGTGGCTCTAATGAGGTCATCGATCATTGGCTCGAAACTCGACAGTCTCTAATCGTTGAGTATTGTAAGCTTGCCGCTCTAAAGCCTTCATCGTCAAAAACACCTGCTATCACTGAACTACCATCTCCAGAAGCGCTCCAAAAATTCAGCCAACATCTTGTTGATTACATCTCTGAAGGTCATTTCAAAATATATGACATGGTGATGGATAAATGGCAGTCTACTGGCTTCAAAGCAACAGACGAAATTAACCAGTCTTATGGTCATATCGTTCTTACCACTGAGCCACTACTTAACTTTACCGATAAGTACGCTGCAATTGAAGCGAGTGATGCGCTAGAAAGTTTTGATAGTGATTTGTCTCTAATTGGTGAGATTATTGAGGCAAGGTTTGAAGTGGAAGATCAACTGATACAACAAATTGCCGATAGCTTAGCCGTTCCACCAGGGGCATAATTGGCTTAACATCTTCTAAGCTTGCCTCTGTGCAAGCTTTTCGTTTTGTCTATAGATTATATAACCCACCCTACACGTTCAGTGGAAGATTTTAAGATCCCCCAGTACCTTAATGTTCGATACTGGACAAAACTACATTCCAAAATCAGCATCCACCAGCCAACGCTCGATAACTGAGTTAGAGTTTTTGATTGTAAAATAACTACTTATCAAAAAAATTCGCCTTGTTCTCAAATCTTTTTCCTGCGCTATTTCTGATCATTTACTTACTGTGATTGGTATTAAAGAGTTAAGACTGCTCGCAGTCGCCATGATTCACTTATATTTCAGATACAAAAAAGGCACCCGAAGGTGCCTTTTTTTATCTCTTAGAGACTACTCGTAGAGCTTACTCTTCTGAAGAGAAACCAGCATTTAGAAGTGCTGCTAGATTGTCAGTAGCTTGTTCAGCTGAAGGACCTTCTTGCTCTTCTTCACGTTGCTTTTGACGCTCTTGGTGGTATGCGAAACCAGTACCAGCTGGGATCAGACGACCAACAATTACGTTCTCTTTCAGGCCGCGAAGGTCATCACGCTTACCAGAAACCGCAGCTTCTGTTAGTACGCGAGTCGTTTCTTGGAACGATGCAGCTGAGATGAATGACTCAGTTGCAAGAGATGCTTTAGTAATACCTAGTAGATCACGTTCGAAACGTACTAGTTCTTTACCTTCAGCTTCTAGTTTACGGTTAGCAATCTTAACATTGTGGTACTCAACTTGTTCGCCAGGTAGGAACTGAGAGTCACCAGAATGGGTGATTGTACACTTACGTAGCATTTGACGAACGATAGTCTCAATGTGCTTATCGTTAATCTTAACGCCTTGTAAACGGTAAACTTCTTGAACTTCGTTCGCGATGTACTGAGTCACAGCGTGGATACCACGTAGACGCAGGATATCGTGTGGAGTTTCAGGACCGTCGGCGATTACATCACCACGTTCAATCTTCTCACCTTCAAACACGTTCAATTGACGATGCTTAGGAATCATCTCTTCGTAAGCGTCACCGCCTTCACGAGTGATCACTAGACGACGCTTACCTTTCGTTTCTTTACCGAAAGACACAGTACCTGTGTGCTCAGCAAGAATCGCAGGCTCTTTAGGCTTACGAGCTTCGAATAGGTCAGCTACGCGTGGTAGACCACCAGTGATATCTTTGTTTCCGCTCGATTTTTGAGGGATACGAGATAGTGTGTCACCAATGCCAACTTCAGCGCCATCTTCGATGTTTACAATCGCTTTGCCAGGTAGGAAGTAGTGAGCTGGCATATCTGTACCAGGGATCATTACGTCGTTACCTTGCTCATCAACAAGTTTGATAGCTGGACGCATATCTTTACCCGCTGCTGGGCGAGCTGCTGCGTCTGTTACTTCACTTGAAGAAAGACCCGTTAGATCGTCAGTTTGACGAGAAACTGTAATACCATCGATCATATCTACGAATTGGATACGACCTGCCACTTCAGTGATGATTGGCATAGTATGCGCTTCCCAGTTAGCTACAACTTCACCAGCAGTAACTGCTGCGTTGTCGCCTTTGGTTAGCATCGAACCGTAAGGAAGTTTGTGCTTCTCTTTAGTACGGCCGAATTCATCAATAATCGTCATCTCAGATGCACGAGAAGTGATAACCAGTTTCTTATCTTTGTTCACTACGAACTTAGCATTGTGAAGTTTCACAGTACCAGTTGTCTTAGCTTGGATGCTGTTCTCTGCCGCAGCAGTAGATGCCGCACCACCGATGTGGAACGTACGCATCGTTAGCTGTGTACCCGGTTCACCGATAGATTGTGCAGCGATAACACCGACTGCTTCACCTTGGTTTACTAGGTGGCCACGTGCTAGGTCACGACCGTAACACTGTGCACAACAACCGAAGTCTGCATCACAGGTAACAACTGAGCGCACTTTCATGCTATCTACAGAGTTGTCTTCCATGATTTGACACCACTTCTCATCAATCAGAGTATTACGTGGAATCAGTACATCTTCAGTACCAGGCTTAAGAACATCTTCAGCAACTACACGACCAAGAGCAAGCTCAGAAAGTGCAACTTTAACGTCACCACCTTCGATGTGAGGCATCATGTCGATACCTTCATGCGTGCCACAGTCATGTTCGTGTACTACAACGTCTTGTGCTACGTCTACTAGACGACGAGTTAGGTAACCCGAGTTAGCTGTTTTCAGTGCTGTATCCGCAAGACCCTTACGAGCACCGTGCGTTGAGATAAAGTACTGAAGGACGTTTAGACCTTCTTTAAAGTTCGCTGTGATCGGCGTTTCGATGATTGAACCATCTGGACGCGCCATCAGACCACGCATACCTGCAAGCTGACGAATCTGAGCTGCAGAACCACGTGCGCCCGAGTCGGCCATCATGTAGATGCTGTTAAACGATTCTTGCTGTTCTTCTTCGCCATCACGGTTGATAACTGTTTCAGAAGATAGGTTATCCATCATTGCTTTCGCAACGCGGTCATTCGTAGATGCCCAGATATCGATAACTTTGTTGTAACGCTCACCCGCAGTAACAAGACCAGATTGGAATTGCTCTTGGATTTCACGAACTTCTTCTTCAGCAGATTCAATTTCATCGTATTTCGCTTGAGGTACAACCATATCGTCGATACCAACAGAAACACCTGAAAGTGCAGCGTATGCAAAACCTGCGTACATGATTTGGTCAGCGAATACTACTGTATCTTTAAGACCAAGCTTACGGTAACACTCGTTTAGTAGGTTAGAAATTTGCTTCTTACCTAGCTTCTGGTTAACGATGCTGTACGGTAGGCCAGCTGGAACGATTTGCCATAGCATTGCACGGCCGACAGTTGTATCAACCATCTTCGTTTCAGTAGTGCTGTTACCATCTTCATCTACTACAGTCTCAGTGATACGTACTTTAACACGAGCGTGTAGCTCAGCAGTCTTAGTACGGTATGCCTTTTCAGCCTCAGCAGGGCCAGCAAGGTACATACCTTCACCTTTCACGTTGATCTTGTCACGTGTCATGTAGTAAAGACCCAATACAACGTCCTGAGAAGGTACGATGATAGGATCACCTGACGCTGGCGACAGAATGTTATTCGTCGACATCATCAGAGTACGAGCTTCAAGCTGTGCTTCTAGAGTTAGAGGCACGTGTACCGCCATTTGGTCACCATCGAAGTCGGCGTTGTATGCCGCACACACTAGTGGGTGAAGCTGAATCGCTTTACCTTCGATTAGTACTGGTTCAAACGCTTGGATACCTAGACGGTGAAGTGTAGGTGCACGGTTAAGCAGTACTGGGTGTTCGCGGATTACTTCGTCTAGGATATCCCAAACGATAGCTTCTTCGCGCTCTACCATCTTCTTAGCAGCTTTAATTGTCGTAGCCATACCACGAGTTTCTAGCTTGCTGTAGATGAACGGCTTAAATAGCTCAAGTGCCATCTTCTTAGGAAGACCACACTGATGTAGACGAAGGTATGGACCTACTGTGATTACAGAACGGCCAGAGTAGTCTACACGTTTACCAAGAAGGTTCTGACGGAAACGACCTTGTTTACCCTTGATCATATCAGCAAGAGATTTCAGAGGACGCTTGTTAGAACCCGTGATCGCACGACCGCGACGACCGTTATCTAGAAGGGCATCAACAGACTCTTGCAGCATACGTTTTTCGTTACGTACGATGATGTCTGGAGCCGCTAGCTCTAGAAGACGCTTCAAACGGTTGTTACGGTTAATCACACGACGGTAAAGGTCGTTAAGATCTGAAGTCGCAAAACGACCGCCATCTAGAGGTACTAGAGGACGTAGATCTGGTGGTAGCACTGGAAGCACAGTTAGGATCATCCACTCAGGCTTGTTACCTGATGAGATGAACGCTTCAACTAGCTTCAAACGCTTAGTAACTTTCTTACGCTTAGTTTCAGAGTTAGTCGTTTCTAACTCTTCGCGCATTTCTTCCACTTCTTGATGAAGGTCCATTGTTGAAAGCAGATCTTTGATCGCTTCAGCACCCATCTTAGCAGTGAATTCGTCACCCCACTCTTCTAGACGATCTAGATACTCTTCTTCAGTAAGCATCTGAGATTTTTCTAGATCAGTCATACCCGGTTCAGTTACTACGTACATTTCGAAGTAAAGAACACGTTCGATATCACGTAGAGGGATATCCATTAGTAGACCGATACGAGACGGTAGTGATTTTAGGAACCAGATGTGAGCAACTGGTGAAGCTAGTTCGATGTGGCCCATGCGGTCACGACGAACTTTAGTTTGTGTAACTTCAACGCCACACTTCTCACAGATAACACCACGGTGCTTCAGGCGCTTGTATTTGCCACAAAGACATTCGTAGTCTTTAACTGGACCAAAAATACGTGCACAGAACAGACCATCACGTTCAGGTTTGAACGTACGATAGTTAATTGTTTCTGGCTTTTTAACTTCACCAAAAGACCACGAACGAATCGTGTCTGGTGAAGATAGACCGATTTTGATTGCATCAAATTCTTCGGTCTTATGCTGTGCTTTTAGAAAGTTTAATAAGTCTTTCACGTTCAGCTCCTGTAAGGAGTTAAAGGAGCTCACCGACTAAAGTGAGCCCCCTTTACCAAGTAATCCAATCTTTTTAAAAAGAGGGATTACTCTTCGTCTTCTAGCTCGATGTTGATACCTAGCGAGCGAATCTCTTTCAACAGTACGTTGAACGACTCTGGCATACCAGGTTCCATGCTATGGTTACCGTCTACGATGTTCTTATACATCTTAGTACGGCCGTTAACGTCATCCGACTTAACTGTTAGCATTTCTTGTAGAGTATATGCAGCACCGTATGCTTCTAGTGCCCATACTTCCATCTCACCGAAACGCTGACCACCGAACTGAGCTTTACCACCAAGTGGTTGCTGAGTTACTAGGCTGTAAGAACCAGTTGAACGAGCATGCATCTTGTCATCAACCAAGTGGTTCAGTTTCAGCATGTACATGTAACCAACAGTTACAGGACGCTCAAACGAATCACCAGTACGACCATCAAACAGTTTAAGCTGACCAGATTCTGGCAGATCACCCAGTTTTAATAGCTCTTTGATTAGAGACTCAGAAGCACCGTCGAACACAGGGGTAGCAATCGGTAGACCGCCACGTAAGTTCTTAATCAGTGTACGAACTTGATCATCAGACAGTTCAGCAATATCAACTTTCTGACGAGTATCACCAAGATCATAAACCTTCTGTAGGAACTCACGGAACTTATGCAGCTCTTGTTGTTCCTTAACCATTTGGTTGATCTTGTCACCGATACCTTTCGCAGCCAAACCTAAGTGTACTTCTAGGATCTGACCGATGCTCATACGCGATGGTACACCCAGTGGGTTAAGTACGATGTCTACAGGCTGACCTTTCTCATCGTATGGCATGTCTTCAACAGGGTTAATCTTAGAGATTACACCTTTGTTACCGTGACGACCGGCCATCTTATCACCAGGCTGGATACGACGTTTAACCGCTAGGTAAACTTTCACAATCTTAAGAACGCCAGGCGCTAGATCATCACCTTGAGTGATTTTACGACGCTTAGTTTCAAACTTCTTATCGAAGTCAGCTTTTAGCTCATCCCACTGCTCAGCAAGTTGCTCAAGCTGTGTTTGTAGCGCATCGTCTTCTAGAACTTGCTCTAGCCATTGCTTACGACCGATAGTATCAAGCTTAGCTTCAGAGTAACCACCAGACAGAAGTACAGCTTTAACACGGTTAAGAAGGCCGCCCTCGAGAATTTGGAACTCTTCAGTTAGGTCTTTCTTAGCTTCTTTAAGCTGCATCTGTTCGATTTCAAGTGCACGTTTGTCTTTCTCTACGCCATCGCGAGTGAAGACTTGTACATCGATGATAGTACCTGAAACAGAGTTTGGTACACGTAGAGAAGTATCTTTAACATCAGATGCTTTCTCACCGAAGATAGCACGTAGTAGCTTCTCTTCAGGAGTCAGTTGAGTTTCACCTTTAGGGGTTACTTTACCAACTAGGATGTCGCCACCCTTAACTTCAGCACCAATGTAAACGATACCTGACTCGTCTAGTTTAGACAGAGCAGACTCACCTACGTTTGGAATATCAGCTGTGATCTCTTCAGAACCCAGCTTAGTATCACGAGCCACACAAGATAGTTCTTGAATGTGGATTGTCGTGAAACGGTCTTCTTGAACTACGCGCTCAGATACTAAGATCGAGTCTTCGAAGTTGTAACCGTTCCAAGGCATAAATGCGATACGCATGTTTTGGCCAAGAGCAAGTTCACCAAGGTCAGTTGAAGGACCATCAGCAAGAACATCGCCGCGTGCAACTGGTTCACCAGGAAGTACAGTTGGACGTTGGTTAATACATGTGTTTTGGTTCGAACGCGTGTACTTAGTTAGGTTGTAGATATCGATACCAGCTTCGCCAGGTACCAATTCATCTTCGTTAACTTTAACTACGATACGAGAAGCGTCAACAGACTGAACTTGACCACCACGTTTAGCAACCGCTGTAACACCAGAGTCAACTGCGATGTTACGTTCGATACCAGTACCTACTAGAGGCTTATCAGCCTTAAGTGTTGGTACCGCTTGGCGTTGCATGTTGGCACCCATCAATGCACGGTTCGCATCATCGTGTTCTAGGAACGGGATAAGCGAAGCAGCGATAGATACTACTTGGTTTGTCGCAACGTCCATGTAGTCAACGTGATCGCGTGGGTGAAGACCAGATTCACCTTTTTGACGAGCAGTGATTAGCTCATCTGCAAACGTAGATTCTTCAGTAAGAACCGTGTTCGCCTGTGCGATAACGAATTGACCTTCCTGGATTGCAGACAGGTAATCAACTTCTTCTGTTACAACACCATCTACTACACGACGGTACGGAGTTTCTAGGAAACCGTAATCGTTACAACGTGCAAACGCAGATAGCGAGTTAATCAGACCGATGTTTGGACCTTCAGGCGTTTCGATCGGACATAGACGACCGTAGTGAGTTACGTGAACGTCACGTACTTCGAAGCCTGCGCGCTCACGAGTAAGACCACCAGGACCTAAAGCAGAGATACGACGTTTGTGCGTAACTTCTGACAATGGGTTGTTTTGGTCCATAAACTGTGAAAGCTGTGAAGAGCCAAAGAATTCTTTAACTGCAGCAGAGATCGGCTTAGCGTTGATAAGGTCTTGAGGCATAATTGCGTCAAGATCACCAAGACTTAGACGTTCTTTAACGGCACGTTCTACACGAACTAAACCAACACGGAATTGGTTTTCTGCCATTTCACCTACAGAACGGATACGACGGTTACCAAGGTGGTCGATATCGTCCACTTCGCCTTTACCGTTACGGATGCCGATCAGTTTTTTCATCACTTCAATGATGTCTGATTCATCCAGAGTACCGCGCTCTTCTTCTTCTTCACGCTCGATAGAGCTGTTGAATTTCATACGGCCTACAGTTGATAGGTCGTAACGATCTTCAGAGAAGAATAGGCTTTCGAACAATGATTCTGCAGCTTCTTTCGTTGGTGGCTCGCCAGGACGCATCATGCGGTAGATTTCTACCAATGCAGAAATGCGATCTACTGTGCTATCTGCACGTAGAGTGTCTGACATGAATGGACCATGGTCTAGGTCATTCGTGAACAGAACTTCTAGAGTCTTGTGACCTGCTTGAGATAAGTTAGCAAGAGCCTCTAGGCTGATCTCTTGGTTTGCACCAACAATTATCTCGCCAGTTGCTTCGTTGATGTAATCTTTCGCAGCAATCTTTTCAACGATGTACTCTACTGGTACTTCGATGTGCTCAACGCCATCTTTTTCAAGTTGACGGATGTGGCGAGCAGTAACACGACGACCAGTCTCAACGTAAGTTTTACCATTTGCTTCGATGTCGAATGACGCAGTTTCACCACGTAGACGATCAGGGACCAACTCCATAAGTAGAGTTTGGTCTTTCACTTCGAAGTTCACCTTGTCGAAGAACAGATCTAAGATCTCTTCTGTCGATTTACCAAGTGCACGAAGAATAATCGATGCAGGTAGTTTACGACGACGGTCGATACGTACGAATAAGTTATCCTTAGGATCGAACTCAAAGTCTAACCATGAGCCACGGTAAGGAATTACACGTGCGTTATAAAGAACTTTACCTGATGAGTGGGTCTTACCCTTATCACTGTCGAAGAACACGCCTGGGCTTCGGTGCAGCTGGGATACGATAACCCTCTCGGTACCATTAATTACGAAAGTACCATTGTCTGTCATAAGCGGAATTTCGCCCATGTAGACTTCTTGTTCTTTAATGTCTTTTACAGTACCTGCTGGTGCATCTCGATCAAAGATAACTAAACGTAGTTTTACGCGTAGTGGCTTTGAGTAAGTAACACCGCGGATTTGACATTCTTTAACGTCAAAAACTGGCTCACCAAGACGGTAGCTAACGTATTGCAGCTCAGAATTGCCGTTGTAGCTCTGAATTGGAAATACAGAACGGAAAGCAGCTTCAAGACCGTATTGACCTTCTGGATCCTGTTCGATGAATTTATCGAAAGAATCAAGCTGGATCGATAACAGGTATGGAATGTCCAAAACTTGTGGACGAGTACCAAAATCCTTACGGATGCGCTTTTTCTCGGTATAAGAGTAAACCATGGGGTTCCTCAGCTCGCTGATAAGTGACCCAAACCACCCAAAACACTCTTCAGAGGGGGCGGTGACAAACAGCTGTTTACTGTAGTGAACAATCATTTCGAAAAAATGACTGTTTTTTTGCTCGGATTATGACGGTTAAACAGCGGAAAATTCGTCATAGCCCTACAGCGCAAAAAGGCCGGTGGTTAATTAACCACCAGCCATTAGCCTTGCGGCTAAGAAATTAAGTAATAATTACTTGATTTCAACAGAAGCGCCAGCTTCTTCTAGCTGTGCTTTAAGAGCTTCAGCTTCAGCTTTGTCAACGCCTTCTTTAAGCGCTGCAGGAGCTGAGTCTACAAGACCTTTAGCTTCTTTAAGACCTAGGCCAGTTGCGCCACGTACAGCTTTGATAACTTGTACTTTGTTAGCGCCAGCAGCAGTAAGGATAACGTCGAATTCAGTTTGCTCAGCAGCAGCTTCAGCAGAAGCACCACCAGCTACAACTGCAGCAGCAGCAGTAACACCGAATTTCTCTTCCATAGCTTCGATAAGCTCAACAACTTGCATTACAGACATTTCTGCAACTGCGTCTAGGATTTGCTCGTTAGTAATAGACATAACAATTCTCTTTTAAGTCAACAATAAGTTTAAATAGCAACCAGTGAAAAGCAAGGCTTATGCCGCAGCTTCTTCTTTTTGGTCGCGAACAGCAGCGATAGTACGAACCAGCTTGCCAGCAGAAGCTTCTTTCATGCACATCATTAGGCGTGCGATAGCTTCGTCGTAAGTTGGTAGTGTCGCTAGTACTTCAGCATCAGTAACTGCGCCTTCAAATGCAGCAGCTTTGATCTCGAAATCTTTATTCTCTTTAGCGAAGTCTTTGAAAAGACGCGCTGCAGCACCTGGGTGCTCATTAGAGAATGCGATCAGAGTTGGACCAGTGAAAGTGTCTACTAGACACTCGTAGTCTGTACCCTGAACCGCACGGCGTGCTAGTGTGTTACGAACAACTTTCATGTAAACACCCGCTTCGCGAGCTTGTTTACGTAGAGAAGTCATTGCGCCAACTTCAACGCCACGAGAATCAGCTACAACTGCAGAAAGTGCACCACTGGCAGCTTCGTTGACTTCAGCAACAATTGCTTTTTTGTCTTGAAGATTTAAAGCCATTTGGATTAACCTCTGGTTGTGATTACAGCACTCAGTACAAAATGTATTGAGCGTTTACGATGTTATTTAAAAGCAAATAAATTCACTTCAAACAACAACATCGCCTACGTAGGTTTTATTAAGCTTCATCTTAAAAAGATTTAGCGCCTACGGTCTTGGGATAGATGATTTTGAATTGCTTCAAAAACCACCCAACCACAAATATTAGGCGCAGAAGTATACACTAAATCTGCGCCTAAGCAAATTAGTTTGCTTGAGTATCAAGGCTAGCTTGATCAACAGCAACACCAGCACCCATCGTAGTAGAGATGCTTACTTTCTTCAGGAAAGTACCTTTCGCTGAAGAAGGTTTAGCTTTCTTAAGAGCAACTAGAAGAGCTTCTAGGTTCTCTTGAAGCTGGTTAGCTTCGAAAGATGCTTTACCGATAGTAGTGTGGATGATGCCGTTCTTGTCGTTACGGTAACGAACCTGACCAGCTTTAGCGTTTTTAACCGCTTCAGCAACGTTAGGAGTTACAGTACCAACTTTAGGGTTTGGCATTAGACCGCGTGGACCTAGGATTGTACCTAGTTGACCAACAACGCGCATTGCATCAGGAGAAGCAACAACAACGTCAAAGTCCATTACGCCTTTTTTCACTTGCTCAGCAAGATCTTCCATACCAACGATATCTGCGCCAGCTTCTTTAGCTGCTTCTGCGTTTGCACCTTGAGTGAACACAGCAACGCGGATTTCACGGCCAGTACCGTGAGGTAGCACAGTTGCGCCACGTACGTTTTGGTCAGATTTACGAGCATCGATGCCTAGATTAACAGCAACATCTACAGACTCAACGAATTTAGCAGTAGCTAGTTCTTTAAGAAGAGCAACAGCTTCGTTGATTTCGTATTCTTTAGTTGAGTCAACTTTGTCGCGGATTACGCGCATACGCTTAGTAAGTTTTGCCATGATCTTATCCCTCTACCACTAGGCCCATTGAACGAGCAGTACCAGCAATAGAACGCTTCATTGCTTCGATGTCAGCGCCAGTCATATCAGCAGCTTTAGTTTCTGCGATTTCCTGAACTTGAGCGTCAGTTACAGTACCAACTTTCTCAGTGTTTGGACGACCTGAACCAGACTTAACGCCAGCAGCTTTCTTAAGAAGAACAGCAGCAGGTGGAGTCTTAGTTACGAACGTGAAAGAACGGTCATTGTAAACAGTAATAACTACTGGAGTAGGTAGACCTTTCTCAACAGATTCTGTTTTTGCGTTGAACGCTTTACAGAATTCCATGATGTTCACGCCGTGTTGACCTAGAGCAGGACCAACCGGTGGACTTGGGTTTGCCATACCAGCTGCAACTTGCAGTTTGATATAAGCTTCAACTTTCTTAGCCATGATATTTCCTAATATTTTGGGTACGTGCGCTAACCGTAAGGCAAGCTCCCCACAAATTAAATTAACTCTTTTTTACTTCCGAAGAAGCAAAAAGGCGCGAAATTATAATCATAATTCGCGCCTTTAACAACCCTAAAAAGGTGATTTTTTATACTCTTTTATTTTGAACAGCTTATGAAGTATTTATCCACAGCTTGATCAAAGGTTCGAGTATTAGTCCAGTTTTTCAACCTGACCGAATTCAAGCTCAACCGGTGTTGCACGACCAAAGATCGATACAGATACCTTAATGCGGCTTTTCTCGTAATCTACTTCTTCAACAGTACCGTTAAAGTCAGCAAATGGACCATCGTTCACACGAACCACTTCACCCGCTTCGAACATTGTCTTAGGACGTGGAGACTCGCTCGCTTTCTCTAGACGGTTCAAGATAGCATCAGCTTCTTTATCAGTGATTGGTGCAGGACGATCAGAGGTACCACCAATGAAGCCCATAACACGCGGAATGCTGCGTACTAAGTGCCATGATTCATCATTCATGATCATTTGAACTAATACGTAGCCAGGGAAGAACTTACGTTCACTTTTACGGCGTTGACCTGCACGCATTTCCACTACTTCTTCAGTAGGTACTAGCACATCGCCAAATAGTTCTTCCATGTTGTGCATTTTAATATGCTCGCGTAGCGATTGTGCAACACGACCTTCAAAGCCAGAAAAGGCTTGAACTACATACCAACGTTTTTTTGGAGCTTCACTCATGAATCAGAACCCTCTACACCCCAGTTGCTAGAGAAACTAGACGGACCATAATGCCGTCAATTCCCCAAAGCACTAGAGACATAACAATACATACAGCTAAAACGATCAATGTAGTTTGCATAGTTTCTTGGCGAGTAGGCCAAACAACTTTACGAATCTCCATACGAGATTCTTTTGCAAAATCGATCGCAGCTTTACCTTTAGTTGTTGTTGCTGCAACGCCTAGTGCGGCAGCAATCAGCACAACTACACCTGCAGCGCGAATTACAACAGACAATTCACCATACAGGTAATTACCCACAACAGCAGCAGCCAACAGAACAAAAGCGACGATCCACTTCATTGTATCTGCTGCACCTGAGCTATCAGGAGTTTCAGCGTTTGCTTTCATAAAACCAACCTGTGATAAGTCTTAAATATAGACGACAATAACCCCGCTGTTGCAGGGCACATTCCTTTGCGTTGCAAAACAACACATCTAACAGTCATTTTAGTCAAAAAGACCGTTTAATTCTTTGCTAATAGCGAAAATCGATGTCAAAACATCCAACTCTTTTTTCAGCGCAGAAAAAGGGCATCAAATGATGCCCTTTTTACTAGTGGTTCGTCAAATCTTATGCAAAGATTTTAGCTACAACACCAGCACCAACTGTACGGCCACCTTCGCGGATTGCGAAACGTAGACCTTCGTCCATTGCGATTGGAGCGATTAGCTCAACAGTCATTTGAACGTTATCACCTGGCATTACCATTTCTACGCCTTCAGGTAGAGTAATGTCGCCTGTTACGTCAGTTGTACGGAAGTAGAACTGTGGACGGTAACCCTTGAAGAAAGGAGTGTGACGGCCGCCTTCGTCTTTAGAAAGTACGTATACTTCAGACTCAAACTTAGTGTGTGGGTTGATAGAACCTTTCGCAGAAAGTACTTGACCACGTTCAACGTCATCACGCTTAGTACCACGTAGAAGTGCACCAACGTTCTCACCTGCACGACCTTCGTCAAGCAGTTTACGGAACATTTCAACACCAGTACAAGTAGTAAGAGTAGTCTCTTTGATACCAACGATTTCTACTTCGTCACCTACACGTAGGATACCGCGCTCGATACGACCAGTTACAACAGTACCACGACCTTGAATTGAGAATACATCTTCAATTGGTAGTAGGAACGGTTGGTCTACTGCACGCTCTGGCTCAGGAATGTAAGAATCTAGTGCTTCTGCAAGCTCAACGATCTTGTCTTCCCATTGCTTCTCGCCGTTTAGTGCGCCAAGTGCTGAACCTTGGATTACTGGTAGGTCATCACCTGGGAAGTCGTATTCAGAAAGAAGTTCACGAACTTCCATCTCAACTAGCTCAAGTAGCTCTTCGTCATCAACCATGTCACATTTGTTCATGAATACGATGATGTAAGGGATACCAACTTGACGACCAAGTAGGATGTGCTCACGAGTTTGAGGCATAGGGCCGTCAGTCGCAGCAACAACTAGGATACCGCCGTCCATTTGTGCAGCACCAGTGATCATGTTTTTAACATAATCCGCGTGTCCTGGACAGTCTACGTGTGCGTAGTGACGTGCTGGAGTGTCGTACTCAACGTGAGAAGTTGCGATTGTGATACCGCGCTCACGCTCTTCTGGAGCGTTATCGATAGATGCGAAATCTTTAGCAACACCGCCGTACACTTTTGCAAGAGTAGTACAGATAGCAGCAGTTAGAGTTGTTTTACCGTGGTCAACGTGGCCGATAGTACCAACGTTTACGTGCGGTTTCGTACGTTCAAATTTTTCTTTAGACATGGGGTGTCCCTCTAGGTACGGATTAGGTGGCTTAACATAAGACCACGCAACCAAAAAAATGGTTTTTTATTAAAGGAGAAGAAGCTTTAGACTGGTGCTAATACCCAGAGTCGAACTGGGGACCTCACCCTTACCAAGGGTGCGCTCTACCGACTGAGCTATATCAGCACACAAAATGAGTTGGAGCGTGCAGCGGGAATCGAACCCGCATCATCAGCTTGGAAGGCTGAGGTAATAGCCATTATACGATGCACGCAACACGTAACTCTGCTTGAGCTATTTAACCTTTAGAATATGGTGGAGGGAGACGGATTCGAACCATCGAAGGCAGTGCCGGCAGATTTACAGTCTGCTCCCTTTGGCCACTCGGGAACCCCTCCAAATTTTGAGCTTTCTCTCGCTGCCTTATAGGAAGGGAGAAAGTGGTGCCGACTACCGGAATCGAACTGGTGACCTACTGATTACAAGTCAGTTGCTCTACCTACTGAGCTAAGTCGGCACAAGTGGGGCGCATTTTATTGAATGATTTTCCACCTTGCAATAGTAAATTGAAAAAAAATGGAAAAATCTCATCTCAAATTCCTATATACAGCTATTTAGCTCAAGGTTTCTGCCTTTAACCCGCATCTAGTACAGGAAGATATTTTATTTATCTAGCGCATGATGTATTTTCCATGCACTTGTTTTGTCATCCACTATAGAGTTTAGTATGAGTCCATATATGTCATTCGACCGCGCACGTTGGTCTGAGCTAAGGAATTTAGTTCCGATGACACTTTCTGAAAGCGACTTAAAAGAGCTTCAAGGCATCAATGAAAAACTCACAATGGAAGAAGCTGTAGAGATTTATCTACCGTTATCTCGTCTATTGAATCTCTATGTTGCCGCAAGACAAAACAGAAATTCAGTGCTTCATGAATTCCTAGATAAAAAAGAGAAAGCGCCACCTTTTATTATTGGCATAGCTGGAAGTGTTGCTGTAGGTAAAAGTACAACCGCACGCCTGCTTAAAGCTCTCTTATCCCGCTGGGAAAACCATCCCAAAGTAGAACTCGTGACCACAGATGGCTTTTTGTACCCAAATGAGGTGTTAGAAGAGAAAGGGTTGATGAGTAAGAAAGGGTTTCCTGAGTCTTACGACATCAAGCGCTTAGTCAACTTTGTTTCAGATGTTAAAGCATGTAAAAGAAATGTCACTGCGCCAGTTTACTCTCACCTGACTTATAATATTACTGGTGATGTGAAGTGTGTGGATCTACCAGATGTTCTTATCATTGAAGGACTTAACGTTTTGCAAAGTGGCATGAACTACCCACACGAACCACATCGTGTCTTCATATCTGATTTCCTTGATTTTTCACTCTATGTTGATGCGGACAGCAAGCAGATCAAAGAGTGGTATATCAATCGTTTCATGAAATTTCGTGATGGCGCGTTTACCAAGCCCGGTTCGTACTTTAGTCATTACACCCGTCTGTCGAATCAAGCAGCATTCGATAAAGCGGAAGGTATATGGAGCTCAATTAATGGCTTGAACCTAGAACAAAATATCCTTCCGACAAGAGAAAGGGCACATCTGATTCTACGTAAAGGCGCAGATCATATGGTTGAAGAAGTGTTGCTTAGAAAATAGTAACGCCTTAGTCTCCTTTTCTTAACGATATCTCTCCACCAATATAGCTCTCGATGCCGTTCTCTGTTTTGAGTAACACGGCACCTTGTTCATCGATCCCCTGAACGACACCTTCAATTTCTCTAGGTCCAATAATCAATTTGACATTGCGACCTAAGAAATTATCTAAGCGATTCCAACGTTCGACAAAATTCGACATCCCTGTTAGTTCATAGTCGACAAGAGACTTGTCCCAGGCATTAATCAGAGCCTGTGCAAGCTGATTACGATCCGGTACTTGTCCATCACACACCTCCTTGAGAGAGGTCCATGGCTGGCCAATACCTGATGTTGTCGGGTCCATAGATAAGTTAAGGCCCAAACCAATTACAATATGAGCAGCACCACCAGATTGCCCTGACAACTCTACCAATATTCCTGCTAGCTTTTTGTCATTATGGTAAAGGTCATTCGGCCATTTAAGCTTAACGCCTTCGACTCCCATCTCTTCCAAAGCTTCAACAACGGCAACACCAACTACGAGGCTTAATCCCATAGCAGCAGCCATACCCGCATCAAGTCGCCAGTACATCGAAAGGTACAGATTAGCGCCAAATGGTGACACCCACTCGCGCCCGCGACGTCCTCGACCTGCTGCTTGATATTCAGCAATGCAGACTGAACCGGATTCGAGGTCGTTGGTGCGTTCTAACAGATGCTGGTTTGTTGAACCTATGATTGGAATCAGTTCAAGGGAAGCATCACGGCTAACAGCAGACAATCGCCCTTGGTCAAGCATTTCTAAGCGTCTGGCTAGCTTATAACCTTTCCCTTGCACTCGATAAATATCCAAGCCCCACTCTTGAATACCTTTAATATGCTTACTGATCGCAGCTCGTGATACTCCGATCATTTCACCAAGGAATTCTCCAGAATGAAACTCACCATCAGCAAGGCATCTTAATAAGGCAAGCTTAGTACTGTGTTCTCTCATACTAATATCTCCAATGCTTTATCTAAGTTTGTCTCACCTTGTCGTCCCATAAAACGGACTTCATGTTCCAATTGAATATCAAATTTATCTAAGACAGATTGACGTACTCGCTCAGCTAGCTTAATGACATCCAAAGCAGTGGCTTTGTCATAGTTGATAATAACCAACGCTTGGTTTGGGTGAACTTGAGCACCACCTTCGATTACACCTTTGAACTGACATTGATCAATGAGCCATCCAGCAGCAACTTTGATCATGTTATTATTCTCATAACCTACAATGCTCGGGTACAGCAATAGCAATCGATCAAAATGATCTTTGGTGATCACTGGGTTTTTGAAGAAGCTGCCGGCATTACCTTGCACAGCAGGGTCTGGCAACTTGCTCGAACGAATGGCACATACTTCATCAAATATAGTACGAGGAGAAAGGGTCTCTATAGGAAGGCTTTTTAACGGACCGTAGTGATTACACGGCTTCCACTCTTTAGGTAATGCTAAGCCGATCGCAACAACAATCGCTTTACCGTATAAAGCGTGTTTGAAAATAGAATCTCTATAACCAAAGAGACATTGCTCTTTGGTTAATCGTTTAACTGTATAAGTATCCAGGCAAAGAGTATCGACATATTCGCACACGTCTTGCAGTTCAACACCATATGCACCAATATTTTGAATAGGTGCAGAACCTGAACAGCCCGGTATCATTGCTAAATTTTCGAGGCCACCAAGCCCCTTTCCAACGCTCCACTCAACCAAGCTAGGCCAATCTTCACCACCGTTAACATGCAGTAAGTGATGGCTATCTATCTCGGTCAAAGTAATCCCCGTCAACTGATTCACAATGATCAGGCCCGCGAAATGATCAGTAAAAAGCATGTTACTGCCCTTTCCCAGTATTAACTTAGGTAAGGCCGACCATTTAGAGTCTTTATAAACAGAAATCAGTTCTTCGATGGTTGTCACTTCAACCAACGCATCACACGTCTGATCGATGGAAAATGTATGAACATTTTTTAAACTAGCATTGAGATGGAATTGCATGATGATATTCAATTAACTTACACTGCAGCCATTCTACCGTAGATAAACAAGTGGCGCAGTGACAGAATGAACAATGTCATCATTACCCAATTAGACCCCGTAAAGGTTCCTCTCGTTAAACGTTTCTATAAAGAACACTACCCAACAGGAAAAGCTAATAAGAGTGAACTGATTTATTCATTGTTACTGGATAACGAGCTTTGTGGTGTCGTGCGTTTTCGAACGATAGAAGATAGCCGCTTGCTTACCGGCATGGCTATCTCAAAACAGCATAGAGGCAAGCAATTAGGCTCCCAGCTTATGGAGTACTGTGAGCAACATACACTCACAGAAAAAGACTACTGCTTTACATACGCTCATCTCATAAACTTTTATACACGACACCAATTTATACAAATAGACCCAAAACAACTACCTAATGGTTTGAGAGTTTTATACGAGCGATATTCGAATAGCGGAAAAGATCTCATTCCTATGCATTATCAGCAAAATTGTTAGAGAATGCCTCGATTATCTAGTATTTGATGCTATGCCTTTGGTAAAATTAAAGGTTCGCAATTTTGCATATTTTTAAGGTAAAACAGTCAATATGATTGCCAGTAGGAATCCATTCATACAATTGCCAACCATAGCGCAGAATCCTGACAAGTTTGAAGTACTACTATCAGCGCAAGAGTTTCGAACTCGTTTACTTGACGAGATATCTCGCGCAACGACTCGTATTAGTTTAGTCGCTTTGTACCTTGAAGATGATGAGGCTGGCCGTGAGATCCTAACTGCCTTATATGAAGCAAAGCAAAAGAACCCAGATTTGGACGTGAGTGTTTGTGTCGATTGGCATCGAGCACAACGCGGATTAATTGGTGCAGAATCTTCTGAAGGCAATGCAGCAATGTACAAAGAATTCGCTGAAAAATATCAGCTCTCTGTTCCTGTCTATGGCATCCCTGTTCGCGGTAAAGAGGTCTTTGGCGTTTTACATCTGAAAGGATTTATTGTCGACGATAACGTGATCTATAGCGGTGCAAGTCTTAATAATATTTATCTGAATTATCATGACCGCTATCGCTTTGATCGCTACCATGTTTTAAACAACCCAACACTGGCTGATTCAATGTTCACTTATGTACAAGAACAAATGATCGCAGATAGTGCTGTTTATGATTTAGCTGATAAGAACAAGCCTGCTACCAAAGAACTCAAACCAGCTATTCGCCAATTCCGTTCGTCATTAGCAAGATCTCAATATCAGTTCGATGGACAAGAAGTTTCACCTGAACAAGTTGCCATAACGCCACTGGTCGGTATAGGTAAAAGACGTAATCGCCTGAATCAAGGAATTAATCAGCTGGTTGCTCAAGCGAAAGATGAGATATTCATTTGTACTCCTTACTTTAACTTCCCACCTAGTTTAGCAAAGGAAGTAAAGAAAGCGCTCAAGCGTGGTGTAAAGGTCAGCATTGTTGTTGGTGATAAGACCGCGAACGACTTCTTCATTTCACCAGAAGAAGAGTTTAAAACCATTGGCGGGCTGCCTTACCTTTACGAATTGAACTTACGTCGTTTTGCTAAAGCCAATGAAGCCAACATTGCCAGTCGCAATTTATCAATTCGGCTTTGGAAACACGACTCTAATAGCTTCCACCTTAAGGGTATTTGGGTCGATAAGCGCTATATGCTATTAACGGGGAATAATCTCAACCCTCGCGCATGGAAACTAGATCTAGAGAATGGTATTTTTATCCAAGATAACTACCATCACCTAACGGATAAGTTCCAAGCCGAAGTTGATAACATCCTTCAACATACGCAACTTATCTGCACTTACAAACAATTAGATAAAGTCGATACCTACCCGGTCGAAGTTCAGAAATTGATTCGAAAGATCACTCGCGTGAAAGCCGATAGAGTGCTTAAGCAAATACTGTAGTAGATGTATTAAAAACACTATTTATCAACGCCTGGCAAACGCTAGGCGTTTTTGTATCTACGAGGTAACGAGTCAACATCTCTATTTATTCACAGTGAGTGTGGTAGATCTAAGTGCTAAGTACCCTAACTTTTCCTTAGTTAGTCTAAGAGTTCCGGATACCTGTATCCGGTATGATATAGAGAACAGTTAAACGAGTACCAATACGAACATAATCGACAATTACCCTCTACGTATTAAAAGCAATAATGGTCGTCATTCCCTACAGCAAAGTACGTGAGCGATAGGAAATCTCACATAATAAAGCAATAAGATAAGCCAAATTTGATGTTCTGTTCTATTTTAGCTTAACGACCAGAGTTAGAAGTAACCACCTATATTCCCAAGCAGCACGTCCCGATATCGAGTGAAGTACCAGAGCTAGTGATAAGGATCTGTAGCCAAATTCCAAAACACATACGCTTAAAACGACGAAAGCCTAGTCGTCAGACTAGGCTTTCTAATATGTGCCGGCATAGCGTTAAGTGCAGGGGCTCGATGCCTTTACCGCACTCATACAATCTAAAAGCAAAACACTTTTCTTCAAATGTAAAAAAGCCCTGCTATTACTAGCAGGGCTTTCTAATAAGTGGCGGAGTGGACGGGACTCGAACCCGCGACCCCCGGCGTGACAGGCCGGTATTCTAACCAACTGAACTACCACTCCGCAGTGGTCAACTCACTAAGTGAGCGTCCATATCTCCAGGTTGGTCAACCTAAAGATTTAATTTAAAGCCTGGCGATGTCCTACTCTCACATGGGGAAGCCCCACACTACCATCGGCGCTATTGTGTTTCACTTCTGAGTTCGGCATGGAATCAGGTGGGTCCACAATGCTATGGTCGCCAAGCAAATTTTAAAATTCGGAAAGCTAATCTAAAAGTTATGTCTCTTCAAACGCATTCAAGGTCTGTCTTTCTATTGAGTCCACAAAACCCCTTGGGTGTTGTATGGTTAAGCCTCACGGGCAATTAGTACAGGTTAGCTCAATGCCTCGCAGCACTTACACACCCTGCCTATCAACGTCGTAGTCTACGACAACCCTTTAGGACACTTATAGTGCCAGGGAAAACTCATCTCAAGGCTCGCTTCCCGCTTAGATGCTTTCAGCGGTTATCGATTCCGAACTTAGCTACCGGGCAATGCCATTGGCATGACAACCCGAACACCAGAGGTTCGTCCACTCCGGTCCTCTCGTACTAGGAGCAGCCCCTTTCAATTTTCCAACGCCCACGGCAGATAGGGACCGAACTGTCTCACGACGTTCTAAACCCAGCTCGCGTACCACTTTAAATGGCGAACAGCCATACCCTTGGGACCGACTTCAGCCCCAGGATGTGATGAGCCGACATCGAGGTGCCAAACACCGCCGTCGATATGAACTCTTGGGCGGTATCAGCCTGTTATCCCCGGAGTACCTTTTATCCGTTGAGCGATGGCCCTTCCATTCAGAACCACCGGATCACTATGACCTGCTTTCGCACCTGCTCGAATTGTCATTCTCGCAGTCAAGCGGGCTTATGCCATTGCACTAACCACACGATGTCCAACCGTGTTTAGCCCACCTTCGTGCTCCTCCGTTACTCTTTGGGAGGAGACCGCCCCAGTCAAACTACCCACCAGGCACTGTCCGTAATCCCGATTCAGGGACCAACGTTAGAACATCAAAACTACAAGGGTGGTATTTCAAGGACGACTCCATCACATCTAGCGACGCAATTTCATAGTCTCCCACCTATCCTACACATGTAGGTTCAATGTTCAGTGCCAAGCTGTAGTAAAGGTTCACGGGGTCTTTCCGTCTAGCCGCGGGTACACTGCATCTTCACAGCGATTTCAATTTCACTGAGTCTCGGGTGGAGACAGCGTGGCCATCATTACGCCATTCGTGCAGGTCGGAACTTACCCGACAAGGAATTTCGCTACCTTAGGACCGTTATAGTTACGGCCGCCGTTTACCGGGGCTTCGATCAAGAGCTTCGACCGAAGTCTAACCCCATCAATTAACCTTCCGGCACCGGGCAGGCGTCACACCGTATACGTCATCTTACGATTTTGCACAGTGCTGTGTTTTTAATAAACAGTTGCAGCCACCTGGTATCTGCGACTCTCGTCTGCTCCATCCGCAAGGGACTTCACTGATAAGAGCGTACCTTCTCCCGAAGTTACGGTACCATTTTGCCTAGTTCCTTCACCCGAGTTCTCTCAAGCGCCTTGGTATTCTCTACCCGACCACCTGTGTCGGTTTGGGGTACGATTCCTTACAATCTGAAGCTTAGAGGCTTTTCCTGGAAGCATGGCATCAATGACTTCACTACCGTAGTAGCTCGACATCGTATCTCAGCGTTAGTAGCGGTCCGGATTTACCTAAACCACCCGCCTACATACTTGAACCTGGACAACCGTCGCCAGGCCCACCTAGCCTTCTCCGTCCCCCCATCGCAATTGTAAGAAGTACGGGAATATTAACCCGTTTCCCATCGACTACGCCTTTCGGCCTCGCCTTAGGAGTCGACTTACCCTGCCCCGATTAACGTTGGACAGGAACCCTTGGTCTTCCGGCGAGGGAGTTTTTCACTCCCTTTATCGTTACTCATGTCAGCATTCGCACTTCTGATACCTCCAGCAGCCCTTACAGACCACCTTCAACGGCTTACAGAACGCTCCCCTACCCCACATACCCTAAGGTACGTAGCCGCAGCTTCGGTGTATAGCTTAGCCCCGTTACATCTTCCGCGCAGGCCGACTCGACCAGTGAGCTATTACGCTTTCTTTAAATGATGGCTGCTTCTAAGCCAACATCCTGGCTGTCTGAGCCTTCCCACATCGTTTCCCACTTAGCTATACTTTGGGACCTTAGCTGGCGGTCTGGGTTGTTTCCCTCTCCACGACGGACGTTAGCACCCGCCGTGTGTCTCCCGGATAGTACTTACTGGTATTCGGAGTTTGCAAAGGGTTGGTAAGTCGGGATGACCCCCTAGCCTTAACAGTGCTCTACCCCCAGTAGTATTCGTCCGAGGCGCTACCTAAATAGCTTTCGGGGAGAACCAGCTATCTCCAGGTTTGATTGGCCTTTCACCCCTAGCCACAAGTCATCCGCTAATTTTTCAACATTAGTCGGTTCGGTCCTCCAGTTGATGTTACTCAACCTTCAACCTGCCCATGGCTAGATCACCTGGTTTCGGGTCTAATCCTAGCAACTGTACGCCCAGTTAAGACTCGGTTTCCCTACGGCTCCCCTAAACGGTTAACCTTGCTACTAAAATTAAGTCGCTGACCCATTATACAAAAGGTACGCAGTCACACCACGAAGGTGCTCCTACTGCTTGTACGTACACGGTTTCAGGTTCTATTTCACTCCCCTCACAGGGGTTCTTTTCGCCTTTCCCTCACGGTACTGGTTCACTATCGGTCAGTCAGTAGTATTTAGCCTTGGAGGATGGTCCCCCCATATTCAGACAGGATATCACGTGTCCCGCCCTACTCGTTTTCACTGATTATGATGTGTCGGTTACGGGGCTATCACCCTTTGTTGCGAGACTTTCCAGACTCTTCACCTGCATCATTAAAAGCTTAAGGGCTAATCCAATTTCGCTCGCCGCTACTTTCGGAATCTCGGTTGATTTCTCTTCCTCGGGGTACTTAGATGTTTCAGTTCCCCCGGTTTGCCTCCTGTTGCTATGTATTCACAACAGGATACGTGCTTATGCACGTGGGTTTCCCCATTCAGGAATCCCAGACTCAAAAGGTTATTACTACCTAATCTGGGCTTATCGCAAGTTATTACGCCTTTCATCGCCTCTGACTGCCAAGGCATCCACCGTGTACGCTTAGTCACTTAACCATACAACCCGAAAGGGTTTCTATTTGCTTTCACTTTAAAAAGTGAAGACAAATAAGCGTATGGCAACTAACCAAGGTTTTTGGTTGTCATCAAGAAGGGTTAATTCTTGATAACTGTTTGCCGGACTCAATTGTGAATCAAACTAAAGTTTGATTCGAATACAAGACACTTGAATGTGTTTGTTGTGTTTATCTAATGAAAGATAAACATTGAGAACTTTTAAATTTGATTGAATTACTCGTAAGTAATCAATCAGTCAGCTTTCCAAATTGTTAAAGAGCATGAGACTTTAAGAACAGTGTTCTAAAATTCACATTTTCTAAAGACTCTCAGGGTCAAAGATACCAACCAACGACAAAAGAAGTGGTTTGGATATGTAAATAACCAAGAATATTTAGAGAATGGTGGGCGATACCGGGCTCGAACCAGTGACCCCCTGCTTGTAAGGCAGGTGCTCTCCCAACTGAGCTAATCGCCCACGATAGTTTCTTTTGTCTTCACTTTTAATAAAAGTGAAAATAAAAGCCATCCTTTACGCGGAGAAAGAATGGTGGGTCGTGCAGGATTCGAACCTGCGACCAATTGATTAAAAGTCAACTGCTCTACCAACTGAGCTAACGACCCAATGGTATCCCGTAGGGGAGTCGAACCCCTGTTACCGCCGTGAAAGGGCGGTGTCCTAGGCCTCTAGACGAACGGGACACTGCTAATTTATCTCTACTTTTAAAAGTAGAAACAAACCTTGAAGAACTTGGGAGTTCTTCATCTCTTTGCTTTTCTAAACCTAATCAATCTGTGTGGACACTCATCGTGGTATCTTCGTATAAGGAGGTGATCCAGCCCCAGGTTCCCCTAGGGCTACCTTGTTACGACTTCACCCCAGTCATGAACCACAAAGTGGTGAGCGTCCTCCCCGAAAGGTTAAACTACCCACTTCTTTTGCAGCCCACTCCCATGGTGTGACGGGCGGTGTGTACAAGGCCCGGGAACGTATTCACCGTGACATTCTGATTCACGATTACTAGCGATTCCGACTTCATGGAGTCGAGTTGCAGACTCCAATCCGGACTACGACGCACTTTTTGGGATTCGCTCACTATCGCTAGCTTGCTGCCCTCTGTATGCGCCATTGTAGCACGTGTGTAGCCCTACTCGTAAGGGCCATGATGACTTGACGTCGTCCCCACCTTCCTCCGGTTTATCACCGGCAGTCTCCCTGGAGTTCCCGACATGACTCGCTGGCAAACAAGGATAAGGGTTGCGCTCGTTGCGGGACTTAACCCAACATTTCACAACACGAGCTGACGACAGCCATGCAGCACCTGTCTCAGAGCTCCCGAAGGCACACCTGCGTCTCCGCTGGCTTCTCTGGATGTCAAGAGTAGGTAAGGTTCTTCGCGTTGCATCGAATTAAACCACATGCTCCACCGCTTGTGCGGGCCCCCGTCAATTCATTTGAGTTTTAATCTTGCGACCGTACTCCCCAGGCGGTCTACTTAACGCGTTAGCTCCGAAAGCCACGGCTCAAGGCCACAACCTCCAAGTAGACATCGTTTACGGCGTGGACTACCAGGGTATCTAATCCTGTTTGCTCCCCACGCTTTCGCATCTGAGTGTCAGTATCTGTCCAGGGGGCCGCCTTCGCCACTGGTATTCCTTCAGATCTCTACGCATTTCACCGCTACACCTGAAATTCTACCCCCCTCTACAGTACTCTAGTTCACCAGTTTCAAATGCAGTTCCGAGGTTGAGCCCCGGGCTTTCACATCTGACTTAATGAACCACCTGCATGCGCTTTACGCCCAGTAATTCCGATTAACGCTCGCACCCTCCGTATTACCGCGGCTGCTGGCACGGAGTTAGCCGGTGCTTCTTCTGTTGCTAACGTCAAGATGCGCAGCTATTAACTACACACCCTTCCTCACAACTGAAAGTACTTTACAACCCGAAGGCCTTCTTCATACACGCGGCATGGCTGCATCAGGCTTTCGCCCATTGTGCAATATTCCCCACTGCTGCCTCCCGTAGGAGTCTGGACCGTGTCTCAGTTCCAGTGTGGCTGATCATCCTCTCAGACCAGCTAGGGATCGTCGCCTTGGTGAGCCATTACCTCACCAACTAGCTAATCCCACCTAGGCATATCTTGACGCGAGAGGCCCGAAGGTCCCCCTCTTTGGCCCGTAGGCATTATGCGGTATTAGCCATCGTTTCCAATGGTTATCCCCCACATCAAGGCAATTTCCTAGGCATTACTCACCCGTCCGCCGCTCGACGCCCAACAAATCCTCCGAAGAATCAATGTTGTCGTTTCCGCTCGACTTGCATGTGTTAGGCCTGCCGCCAGCGTTCAATCTGAGCCATGATCAAACTCTTCAATTTAAGATTTTGTGACTCAACGAATACTGACTTCAAAACTACTATGTAATTTTAAAGCTATTACCATTCCAACAGAATGGTAATGAATTGACTGTGCCAAATAACCGAAGTTATTCGTATTGGTCACTCAGTTCATTGAAATCATTTTGTTACCGAAGTAACAGTTACTACCTAAGTAATAACGTTTTGATATTCATCAACGAGTGCCCACACAGATTGATAGGTTTAAATTGTTAAAGAGCTTTGCTTTCAGTACCTTAGTACGTAAGCAGGACGCGTATAATACGCTTTCTACTTTGAAAGTCAACATAAAATACTAAGAAAACTTAGAACTCTATGGTGACTTGTCTATTAAATAGACAAAGTCGAAATTAAAGCCTGGCGATGTCCTACTCTCACATGGGGAAGCCCCACACTACCATCGGCGCTATTGTGTTTCACTTCTGAGTTCGGCATGGAATCAGGTGGGTCCACAATGCTATGGTCGCCAAGCAAATTTTAAAATTCGGAAAGCTAATCTAAAAGTTATTTCTCTTCAAACTCATTCAAGGTCTGTCTTTCTATTGAGTCCACAAAACCCCTTGGGTGTTGTATGGTTAAGCCTCACGGGCAATTAGTACAGGTTAGCTCAATGCCTCGCAGCACTTACACACCCTGCCTATCAACGTCGTAGTCTACGACAACCCTTTAGGACACTTATAGTGCCAGGGAAAACTCATCTCAAGGCTCGCTTCCCGCTTAGATGCTTTCAGCGGTTATCGATTCCGAACTTAGCTACCGGGCAATGCCATTGGCATGACAACCCGAACACCAGAGGTTCGTCCACTCCGGTCCTCTCGTACTAGGAGCAGCCCCTTTCAATTTTCCAACGCCCACGGCAGATAGGGACCGAACTGTCTCACGACGTTCTAAACCCAGCTCGCGTACCACTTTAAATGGCGAACAGCCATACCCTTGGGACCGACTTCAGCCCCAGGATGTGATGAGCCGACATCGAGGTGCCAAACACCGCCGTCGATATGAACTCTTGGGCGGTATCAGCCTGTTATCCCCGGAGTACCTTTTATCCGTTGAGCGATGGCCCTTCCATTCAGAACCACCGGATCACTATGACCTGCTTTCGCACCTGCTCGAATTGTCATTCTCGCAGTCAAGCGGGCTTATGCCATTGCACTAACCACACGATGTCCAACCGTGTTTAGCCCACCTTCGTGCTCCTCCGTTACTCTTTGGGAGGAGACCGCCCCAGTCAAACTACCCACCAGGCACTGTCCGTAATCCCGATTCAGGGACCAACGTTAGAACATCAAAACTACAAGGGTGGTATTTCAAGGACGACTCCATCACATCTAGCGACGCAATTTCATAGTCTCCCACCTATCCTACACATGTAGGTTCAATGTTCAGTGCCAAGCTGTAGTAAAGGTTCACGGGGTCTTTCCGTCTAGCCGCGGGTACACTGCATCTTCACAGCGATTTCAATTTCACTGAGTCTCGGGTGGAGACAGCGTGGCCATCATTACGCCATTCGTGCAGGTCGGAACTTACCCGACAAGGAATTTCGCTACCTTAGGACCGTTATAGTTACGGCCGCCGTTTACCGGGGCTTCGATCAAGAGCTTCGACCGAAGTCTAACCCCATCAATTAACCTTCCGGCACCGGGCAGGCGTCACACCGTATACGTCATCTTACGATTTTGCACAGTGCTGTGTTTTTAATAAACAGTTGCAGCCACCTGGTATCTGCGACTCTCGTCTGCTCCATCCGCAAGGGACTTCACTGATAAGAGCGTACCTTCTCCCGAAGTTACGGTACCATTTTGCCTAGTTCCTTCACCCGAGTTCTCTCAAGCGCCTTGGTATTCTCTACCCGACCACCTGTGTCGGTTTGGGGTACGATTCCTTACAATCTGAAGCTTAGAGGCTTTTCCTGGAAGCATGGCATCAATGACTTCACTACCGTAGTAGCTCGACATCGTATCTCAGCGTTAGTAGCGGTCCGGATTTACCTAAACCACCCGCCTACATACTTGAACCTGGACAACCGTCGCCAGGCCCACCTAGCCTTCTCCGTCCCCCCATCGCAATTGTAAGAAGTACGGGAATATTAACCCGTTTCCCATCGACTACGCCTTTCGGCCTCGCCTTAGGAGTCGACTTACCCTGCCCCGATTAACGTTGGACAGGAACCCTTGGTCTTCCGGCGAGGGAGTTTTTCACTCCCTTTATCGTTACTCATGTCAGCATTCGCACTTCTGATACCTCCAGCAGCCCTTACAGACCACCTTCAACGGCTTACAGAACGCTCCCCTACCCCACATACCCTAAGGTACGTAGCCGCAGCTTCGGTGTATAGCTTAGCCCCGTTACATCTTCCGCGCAGGCCGACTCGACCAGTGAGCTATTACGCTTTCTTTAAATGATGGCTGCTTCTAAGCCAACATCCTGGCTGTCTGAGCCTTCCCACATCGTTTCCCACTTAGCTATACTTTGGGACCTTAGCTGGCGGTCTGGGTTGTTTCCCTCTCCACGACGGACGTTAGCACCCGCCGTGTGTCTCCCGGATAGTACTTACTGGTATTCGGAGTTTGCAAAGGGTTGGTAAGTCGGGATGACCCCCTAGCCTTAACAGTGCTCTACCCCCAGTAGTATTCGTCCGAGGCGCTACCTAAATAGCTTTCGGGGAGAACCAGCTATCTCCAGGTTTGATTGGCCTTTCACCCCTAGCCACAAGTCATCCGCTAATTTTTCAACATTAGTCGGTTCGGTCCTCCAGTTGATGTTACTCAACCTTCAACCTGCCCATGGCTAGATCACCTGGTTTCGGGTCTAATCCTAGCAACTGTACGCCCAGTTAAGACTCGGTTTCCCTACGGCTCCCCTAAACGGTTAACCTTGCTACTAAAATTAAGTCGCTGACCCATTATACAAAAGGTACGCAGTCACACCACGAAGGTGCTCCTACTGCTTGTACGTACACGGTTTCAGGTTCTATTTCACTCCCCTCACAGGGGTTCTTTTCGCCTTTCCCTCACGGTACTGGTTCACTATCGGTCAGTCAGTAGTATTTAGCCTTGGAGGATGGTCCCCCCATATTCAGACAGGATATCACGTGTCCCGCCCTACTCGTTTTCACTGATTATGATGTGTCGGTTACGGGGCTATCACCCTTTATTGCGAGACTTTCCAGACTCTTCACCTGCATCATTAAAAGCTTAAGGGCTAATCCAATTTCGCTCGCCGCTACTTTCGGAATCTCGGTTGATTTCTCTTCCTCGGGGTACTTAGATGTTTCAGTTCCCCCGGTTTGCCTCCTGTTGCTATGTATTCACAACAGGATACTTACTTATGTAAGTGGGTTTCCCCATTCAGGAATCCCAGACTCAAAGGTTATTACTACCTAATCTGGGCTTATCGCAAGTTATTACGCCTTTCATCGCCTCTGACTGCCAAGGCATCCACCGTGTACGCTTAGTCACTTAACCATACAACCCGAAAGGGTTTCTATTTGGTTTCACTTTAAAAAGTGAAGACAAATAAGCGTATGGCAACTAACCAAGGTTTTTGGTTGTCATCAAGAAGGGTTAATTCTTGATAACTGTTTGCCGGACTCAATTTACTTTTTGTTTCCACTTTTTAATAAAAAGTAGAATCAAAAAATGAACAATCATTTCTGATCATTCGAATACAAGACACTTGAATGTGTTTTGTTGTGTTTATCTAATGAAAGATAAACATTGAGAACTTTTAAATTTGATTGAATTACTCGTAAGTAATCAATCAGTCAGCTTTCCAAATTGTTAAAGAGCTTGATTCAATAAAATGAACCATTTTTAAAGACTCTCTTAAGAGAATACTTAAAGATGGTGGAGCTATGCGGGATCGAACCGCAGACCTCCTGCGTGCAAGGCAGGCGCTCTCCCAGCTGAGCTATAGCCCCATCTTTGTTTCTAGTCGATATTGGTGGGTCTGAGTGGACTCGAACCACCGACCTCCCGCTTATCAGGCGAGCGCTCTAACCAGCTGAGCTACAGACCCAATATCGTCTCTTTACTTTTCTAAACCTAATCAATCTGTGTGGACACTCATCGTGGTATCTTCGTATAAGGAGGTGATCCAGCCCCAGGTTCCCCTAGGGCTACCTTGTTACGACTTCACCCCAGTCATGAACCACAAAGTGGTGAGCGTCCTCCCCGAAAGGTTAAACTACCCACTTCTTTTGCAGCCCACTCCCATGGTGTGACGGGCGGTGTGTACAAGGCCCGGGAACGTATTCACCGTGACATTCTGATTCACGATTACTAGCGATTCCGACTTCATGGAGTCGAGTTGCAGACTCCAATCCGGACTACGACGCACTTTTTGGGATTCGCTCACTATCGCTAGCTTGCTGCCCTCTGTATGCGCCATTGTAGCACGTGTGTAGCCCTACTCGTAAGGGCCATGATGACTTGACGTCGTCCCCACCTTCCTCCGGTTTATCACCGGCAGTCTCCCTGGAGTTCCCGACATGACTCGCTGGCAAACAAGGATAAGGGTTGCGCTCGTTGCGGGACTTAACCCAACATTTCACAACACGAGCTGACGACAGCCATGCAGCACCTGTCTCAGAGCTCCCGAAGGCACACCTGCGTCTCCGCTGGCTTCTCTGGATGTCAAGAGTAGGTAAGGTTCTTCGCGTTGCATCGAATTAAACCACATGCTCCACCGCTTGTGCGGGCCCCCGTCAATTCATTTGAGTTTTAATCTTGCGACCGTACTCCCCAGGCGGTCTACTTAACGCGTTAGCTCCGAAAGCCACGGCTCAAGGCCACAACCTCCAAGTAGACATCGTTTACGGCGTGGACTACCAGGGTATCTAATCCTGTTTGCTCCCCACGCTTTCGCATCTGAGTGTCAGTATCTGTCCAGGGGGCCGCCTTCGCCACTGGTATTCCTTCAGATCTCTACGCATTTCACCGCTACACCTGAAATTCTACCCCCCTCTACAGTACTCTAGTTCACCAGTTTCAAATGCAGTTCCGAGGTTGAGCCCCGGGCTTTCACATCTGACTTAATGAACCACCTGCATGCGCTTTACGCCCAGTAATTCCGATTAACGCTCGCACCCTCCGTATTACCGCGGCTGCTGGCACGGAGTTAGCCGGTGCTTCTTCTGTTGCTAACGTCAAGATGCGCAGCTATTAACTACACACCCTTCCTCACAACTGAAAGTACTTTACAACCCGAAGGCCTTCTTCATACACGCGGCATGGCTGCATCAGGCTTTCGCCCATTGTGCAATATTCCCCACTGCTGCCTCCCGTAGGAGTCTGGACCGTGTCTCAGTTCCAGTGTGGCTGATCATCCTCTCAGACCAGCTAGGGATCGTCGCCTTGGTGAGCCATTACCTCACCAACTAGCTAATCCCACCTAGGCATATCTTGACGCGAGAGGCCCGAAGGTCCCCCTCTTTGGCCCGTAGGCATTATGCGGTATTAGCCATCGTTTCCAATGGTTATCCCCCACATCAAGGCAATTTCCTAGGCATTACTCACCCGTCCGCCGCTCGACGCCCAACAAATCCTCCGAAGAATCAATGTTGTCGTTTCCGCTCGACTTGCATGTGTTAGGCCTGCCGCCAGCGTTCAATCTGAGCCATGATCAAACTCTTCAATTTAAGATTTTGTGACTCAACGAATACTGACTTCAAAACTACTATGTAATTTTAAAGCTATTACCATTCCAACAGAATGGTAATGAATTGACTGTGCCAAATAACCGAAGTTATTCGTATTGGTCACTCAGTTCATTGAAATCATTTTGTTACCGAAGTAACAGTTACTACCTAAGTAATAACGTTTTGATATTCATCAACGAGTGCCCACACAGATTGATAGGTTTAAATTGTTAAAGAGCTTTGCTTTCAGTACCTTAGTACGTAAGCAGGACGCGTATAATACGCTTTCTACTTTGAAAGTCAACATAAAATACTAAGAAAACTTAGAACTCTATGGTGACTTGTCTATTAAATAGACAAAGTCGAAATTAAAGCCTGGCGATGTCCTACTCTCACATGGGGAAGCCCCACACTACCATCGGCGCTATTGTGTTTCACTTCTGAGTTCGGCATGGAATCAGGTGGGTCCACAATGCTATGGTCGCCAAGCAAATTTTAAAATTCGGAAAACTGTGTTTAAAAGTTATGTCTCATCAAACGCATTCAAGGTCTGTCTTTCTTTGAGTCCACAAAACCCCTTGGGTGTTGTATGGTTAAGCCTCACGGGCAATTAGTACAGGTTAGCTCAATGCCTCGCAGCACTTACACACCCTGCCTATCAACGTCGTAGTCTACGACAACCCTTTAGGACACTTATAGTGCCAGGGAAAACTCATCTCAAGGCTCGCTTCCCGCTTAGATGCTTTCAGCGGTTATCGATTCCGAACTTAGCTACCGGGCAATGCCATTGGCATGACAACCCGAACACCAGAGGTTCGTCCACTCCGGTCCTCTCGTACTAGGAGCAGCCCCTTTCAATTTTCCAACGCCCACGGCAGATAGGGACCGAACTGTCTCACGACGTTCTAAACCCAGCTCGCGTACCACTTTAAATGGCGAACAGCCATACCCTTGGGACCGACTTCAGCCCCAGGATGTGATGAGCCGACATCGAGGTGCCAAACACCGCCGTCGATATGAACTCTTGGGCGGTATCAGCCTGTTATCCCCGGAGTACCTTTTATCCGTTGAGCGATGGCCCTTCCATTCAGAACCACCGGATCACTATGACCTGCTTTCGCACCTGCTCGAATTGTCATTCTCGCAGTCAAGCGGGCTTATGCCATTGCACTAACCACACGATGTCCAACCGTGTTTAGCCCACCTTCGTGCTCCTCCGTTACTCTTTGGGAGGAGACCGCCCCAGTCAAACTACCCACCAGGCACTGTCCGTAATCCCGATTCAGGGACCAACGTTAGAACATCAAAACTACAAGGGTGGTATTTCAAGGACGACTCCATCACATCTAGCGACGCAATTTCATAGTCTCCCACCTATCCTACACATGTAGGTTCAATGTTCAGTGCCAAGCTGTAGTAAAGGTTCACGGGGTCTTTCCGTCTAGCCGCGGGTACACTGCATCTTCACAGCGATTTCAATTTCACTGAGTCTCGGGTGGAGACAGCGTGGCCATCATTACGCCATTCGTGCAGGTCGGAACTTACCCGACAAGGAATTTCGCTACCTTAGGACCGTTATAGTTACGGCCGCCGTTTACCGGGGCTTCGATCAAGAGCTTCGACCGAAGTCTAACCCCATCAATTAACCTTCCGGCACCGGGCAGGCGTCACACCGTATACGTCATCTTACGATTTTGCACAGTGCTGTGTTTTTAATAAACAGTTGCAGCCACCTGGTATCTGCGACTCTCGTCTGCTCCATCCGCAAGGGACTTCACTGATAAGAGCGTACCTTCTCCCGAAGTTACGGTACCATTTTGCCTAGTTCCTTCACCCGAGTTCTCTCAAGCGCCTTGGTATTCTCTACCCGACCACCTGTGTCGGTTTGGGGTACGATTCCTTACAATCTGAAGCTTAGAGGCTTTTCCTGGAAGCATGGCATCAATGACTTCACTACCGTAGTAGCTCGACATCGTATCTCAGCGTTAGTAGCGGTCCGGATTTACCTAAACCACCCGCCTACATACTTGAACCTGGACAACCGTCGCCAGGCCCACCTAGCCTTCTCCGTCCCCCCATCGCAATTGTAAGAAGTACGGGAATATTAACCCGTTTCCCATCGACTACGCCTTTCGGCCTCGCCTTAGGAGTCGACTTACCCTGCCCCGATTAACGTTGGACAGGAACCCTTGGTCTTCCGGCGAGGGAGTTTTTCACTCCCTTTATCGTTACTCATGTCAGCATTCGCACTTCTGATACCTCCAGCAGCCCTTACAGACCACCTTCAACGGCTTACAGAACGCTCCCCTACCCCACATACCCTAAGGTACGTAGCCGCAGCTTCGGTGTATAGCTTAGCCCCGTTACATCTTCCGCGCAGGCCGACTCGACCAGTGAGCTATTACGCTTTCTTTAAATGATGGCTGCTTCTAAGCCAACATCCTGGCTGTCTGAGCCTTCCCACATCGTTTCCCACTTAGCTATACTTTGGGACCTTAGCTGGCGGTCTGGGTTGTTTCCCTCTCCACGACGGACGTTAGCACCCGCCGTGTGTCTCCCGGATAGTACTTACTGGTATTCGGAGTTTGCAAAGGGTTGGTAAGTCGGGATGACCCCCTAGCCTTAACAGTGCTCTACCCCCAGTAGTATTCGTCCGAGGCGCTACCTAAATAGCTTTCGGGGAGAACCAGCTATCTCCAGGTTTGATTGGCCTTTCACCCCTAGCCACAAGTCATCCGCTAATTTTTCAACATTAGTCGGTTCGGTCCTCCAGTTGATGTTACTCAACCTTCAACCTGCCCATGGCTAGATCACCTGGTTTCGGGTCTAATCCTAGCAACTGTACGCCCAGTTAAGACTCGGTTTCCCTACGGCTCCCCTAAACGGTTAACCTTGCTACTAAAATTAAGTCGCTGACCCATTATACAAAAGGTACGCAGTCACACCACGAAGGTGCTCCTACTGCTTGTACGTACACGGTTTCAGGTTCTATTTCACTCCCCTCACAGGGGTTCTTTTCGCCTTTCCCTCACGGTACTGGTTCACTATCGGTCAGTCAGTAGTATTTAGCCTTGGAGGATGGTCCCCCCATATTCAGACAGGATATCACGTGTCCCGCCCTACTCGTTTTCACTGATTATGATGTGTCGGTTACGGGGCTATCACCCTTTATTGCGAGACTTTCCAGACTCTTCACCTGCATCATTAAAAGCTTAAGGGCTAATCCAATTTCGCTCGCCGCTACTTTCGGAATCTCGGTTGATTTCTCTTCCTCGGGGTACTTAGATGTTTCAGTTCCCCCGGTTTGCCTCCTGTTGCTATGTATTCACAACAGGATACTTACTTATGTAAGTGGGTTTCCCCATTCAGGAATCCCAGACTCAAAAGGTTATTACTACCTAATCTGGGCTTATCGCAAGTTATTACGCCTTTCATCGCCTCTGACTGCCAAGGCATCCACCGTGTACGCTTAGTCACTTAACCATACAACCCGAAAGGGTCTTAGTGTATGGCAACTAACCAAGGTTTTTGGTTGTCATCAAGAAGGGTTAATTCTTGATAACTGCTTGCCGGACTCAATTGTGAATCAATGTAAACATTGATTCGAATACAAGACACTTGAATGTGTTTGTTGTGTTTATCTAATGAAAGATAAACATTGAGAACTTTTAAATTTGATTGAATTACTCGTAAGTAAATCAATCAGTCAGCTTTCCAAATTGTTAAAGAGCATAAAGCAAAAAGCTTTAATCAATAACTTACGTTATTAATTAAAGCTCTGGCTTTAACTAAATCTAAACCATCAATCTGTGTGGACACTCATCGTAAATATCTTCGTATAAGGAGGTGATCCAGCCCCAGGTTCCCCTAGGGCTACCTTGTTACGACTTCACCCCAGTCATGAACCACAAAGTGGTGAGCGTCCTCCCCGAAAGGTTAAACTACCCACTTCTTTTGCAGCCCACTCCCATGGTGTGACGGGCGGTGTGTACAAGGCCCGGGAACGTATTCACCGTGACATTCTGATTCACGATTACTAGCGATTCCGACTTCATGGAGTCGAGTTGCAGACTCCAATCCGGACTACGACGCACTTTTTGGGATTCGCTCACTATCGCTAGCTTGCTGCCCTCTGTATGCGCCATTGTAGCACGTGTGTAGCCCTACTCGTAAGGGCCATGATGACTTGACGTCGTCCCCACCTTCCTCCGGTTTATCACCGGCAGTCTCCCTGGAGTTCCCGACATGACTCGCTGGCAAACAAGGATAAGGGTTGCGCTCGTTGCGGGACTTAACCCAACATTTCACAACACGAGCTGACGACAGCCATGCAGCACCTGTCTCAGAGCTCCCGAAGGCACACCTGCGTCTCCGCTGGCTTCTCTGGATGTCAAGAGTAGGTAAGGTTCTTCGCGTTGCATCGAATTAAACCACATGCTCCACCGCTTGTGCGGGCCCCCGTCAATTCATTTGAGTTTTAATCTTGCGACCGTACTCCCCAGGCGGTCTACTTAACGCGTTAGCTCCGAAAGCCACGGCTCAAGGCCACAACCTCCAAGTAGACATCGTTTACGGCGTGGACTACCAGGGTATCTAATCCTGTTTGCTCCCCACGCTTTCGCATCTGAGTGTCAGTATCTGTCCAGGGGGCCGCCTTCGCCACTGGTATTCCTTCAGATCTCTACGCATTTCACCGCTACACCTGAAATTCTACCCCCCTCTACAGTACTCTAGTTCACCAGTTTCAAATGCAGTTCCGAGGTTGAGCCCCGGGCTTTCACATCTGACTTAATGAACCACCTGCATGCGCTTTACGCCCAGTAATTCCGATTAACGCTCGCACCCTCCGTATTACCGCGGCTGCTGGCACGGAGTTAGCCGGTGCTTCTTCTGTTGCTAACGTCAAGATGCGCAGCTATTAACTACACACCCTTCCTCACAACTGAAAGTACTTTACAACCCGAAGGCCTTCTTCATACACGCGGCATGGCTGCATCAGGCTTTCGCCCATTGTGCAATATTCCCCACTGCTGCCTCCCGTAGGAGTCTGGACCGTGTCTCAGTTCCAGTGTGGCTGATCATCCTCTCAGACCAGCTAGGGATCGTCGCCTTGGTGAGCCATTACCTCACCAACTAGCTAATCCCACCTAGGCATATCTTGACGCGAGAGGCCCGAAGGTCCCCCTCTTTGGCCCGTAGGCATCATGCGGTATTAGCCATCGTTTCCAATGGTTATCCCCCACATCAAGGCAATTTCCTAGGCATTACTCACCCGTCCGCCGCTCGACGCCCATTAACGCACCCGAAGGATTGTTAGTGTCGTTTCCGCTCGACTTGCATGTGTTAGGCCTGCCGCCAGCGTTCAATCTGAGCCATGATCAAACTCTTCAATTTAAGATTTTGTGACTCAACGAATACTGACTTCAAAACTAATATTCATTGCTCTTTCGAAAAAGATTGATGAACATGTAATTCTAAAGCTATTACCCCTCTCTTCTTAAATAAATAGGAACAGAATGGTAATGAATTGACTGTGCCGAATAACTACAAGTAGTTAAACGTATTGGTCACTCAGTTCATTGAAATCAAGTTTGTTACCGAAGTAACTGTTTTATCCAAAAGGATAAAACGTTTTGATATTCATCAACGAGTGCCCACACAGATTGATAGGTTTAAATTGTTAAAGAGCGCTAGCGTTTTGTGATTCACATCTCAGTCGCTAGGGGTGCGTACTATACCTGCACCACTTTGAGAGTCAAGGGTTATTTTCAAACTCTTTTTCTCTACCGATTTCGCTGTGTGACTCTCGTCTCACTCCGTATCGGTGAGGCGGCATTATAGAGAGATTGATATGGAGCACAAGGACTTTTTCAAATAAAAATTTCGTTCGTCTAAAAAGCCACCAGATTCGCATTTTTCGAATAAAAACTAAACATTTGAGACGTATCACAGCAATACATTGGAAATATGGAAGCCATGAACGTAAGATTCATGTGTCTATTTTGTTAATAGTAGATGCGTCTATTTCGTTTATTAATATGTAGTATTCCGATATGAACTCAAAAAAATCGATGTTGTTAATTGTCGCACTGGCTGTATTAGGCGGCATTGTTTTCTCTCAGGTAGATATATCGCCTGCAATTACCTTTATCCTTGGTGTCTTGGCTTCCGCTTTTGTTGTTAACTTTTCAAGCACCGACTCAAAATCTGATTCTGAACCTAAGGCTTCAACAAAAACACTTTATGTGGGTAACCTTCCATACAAAGCGAATGAATCACATGTACGTGAATTATTCTCAGAGCATGGTGAAGTATTTGCAGTACGTTTAATGAAAGACAAACGTACTGGTAAAAGAAGAGGCTTTGGATTTGTTGTTATGGCAAGTGATGATGTGAATCATGCAATCTCTGCACTTAACGATAAAGATTACATGCAACGAACTTTAAAAGTACGAGTTGCAAATGATCCTAAACATCCTGAAACGGACGAATCTGAACTGAGCTAAACCCTAACTGCTTTAACATACTATTTAGTGCACTTTCTTTTTTAGGAGGTGCACTACAAAAAACTTCACGCAATCCTCTCTCTTTATCACCACTATCCAAATCCAACAAATCTTGAACTCGCTTCGCAATCGCTTTACCGGAATCAACCAATAAAACACTCTTACCCAAGACTTGTTGAATCTCAGATTTTATCAGCGGGAAATGTGTGCACCCTAATACGGCCACATCAACCATGTTGATCATCGGTTGAAGAATCTGCTGCAACTCTTCAATACAAATTTCCTCGCCTCTGAGTTTATCTTCGGCCATATCCACCAGCCGAGTAGAACCTAAAAGTTCGACTCTTTTATTACTCGAGAAATTGTTGATGAGCTCGTGTGTGTACTCTCGCGTAATCGTTGCAGGAGTAGCAATGAGACCCAACGCTTTATTGGCAAGTAGGGATGCTGGCTTAATTGCCGGAACAACGCCAACAATTGGGATTAGATTATTAGCGCGAAGTGTAGGCAAGACTATCGTACTGGCCGTATTACAAGCTATCACTACAATATCAATAGCGTGACTCACCACAAAGCTAGCGACGATACTTTGGACTCGCTGAATAAGAACTTGCTGATCGAGCTCGCCATATGGGTAAGCCTCGTTATCGAATACATAGATATAATTGTGATTTGGTAGCAACTGACTTATCTCTTTATATACAGACAGGCCACCAACTCCAGAATCAAAGATCAATATGTTTTTTTGTATGCTTTCCGCCACAACCATTACCTATAATAAGTTCCGCAGCAATGATACCCCTTCACTTAGTTTTCGCCAATCATCACTCTACATAATGCAAGCTCGGTAGCGTTGATGAACAAAGCGCTCACCTTGATCTAAATTTTCTAGATCTATCTTGAGCTTACCTTTAAAGCATGGCGCTGACGTCACTAAGGTGTGGAACTCACCATCTTCGCCACATGGATCGACATGACTCGGTAAGCTACCTATGAGCTCAAGTGTGTACTCCTTCCCGCAATAGCTCATATCTAATGCATCGCTATCGACCGTGACGAGAAAGGTTTCGATGCCTCTGTCTATTATTTCAGTCGCTAATGCCTGACTGCTCTCTCCCATTAGAGGGAACACGCACTCCCAACCAGCTGGTTCTATATAGCTCTTTCGATAATCTGCAATGCCATTACAAAACATGTCTCCAAACGCGACCGCATCAATTGATAAGCCAGAACCTTTAAGTGCGGAAACAATAGTACTTTGATAAATCTCATTACTAGGAAACACTTCTGGAAGCTCAATCGTGATTAATGGCAAACCGACTAATTGCGCCTGCATGGCAACAACATCAATCGGAGTCACTTGGAAAGGAACCTCATCTCCAACATATGTCGTATAGAGAGCAACAACTTCATATTCGGAGCTTTCAAGTAGACGTTCTAGCGTTAATGTCGAGTCTTTACCTGACGACCAACTTATGATGACTTTCTTTTTCATTGATATACCCAATAAGAAAAAACCGCCCGGAGGCGGTTTAGGTGTAAATTAGAATTGATAAGCTACGTTCAGGTAGTAAGCACGCTCTGCGGCTGGGTACCCTAAAGCCGTTTCGTAGTCTTCATCAAGTAAGTTATCAACACGAGCACTGATCGTAGTGTTCTCATTAGCATAATAGCTAACAGCAGTGTCGACCAATGAATAAGATGGGAGAGTTACATCACTATATGGCCACGTCCCGTAATCAACATCAGGTCGCTTACCTACATATTGATAGCTTATAGACCAATCGACGACGTCAAATGCCACCAATGCATTCCACTTATACAGTTCTTTTGCTCGGCGTTGCAACTGCTTGCCATCATCACCTTCTGCATCTTTATAATCAGCACTCAGCTGGTGTTGAACAATGCCCGTATCAAACTCGGCAGTCAGCTCTACACCTTGAATATGCGTCTCACCATCAACGTTGATGTATTTATATGTTGTTGGGTGGTAATCGATTAGATTGGTGATTTTGTAATCGTATCCAGTTAATGTCCAATATACGTCTTTCACTAGACCATAGAAGCCTACCTCAATCGCATCAGATTCTTCTGGCTTAAGATCTTGAGTTCCGTAAGACGGATCATACTGTTGGTAAAGGTTTGGAGCTTTAAAAGCTGTACCGTATGAAGCTTTCATACCAAATTCTGGAATAAATTGATAACCAGCCCCGACGTTATATGTCGTTTCTGTACCAAATTCTTCATTGTCATCGACTCTTGCACTTGCTTCTAAAGTTGCAGAATCAACAGTGACCGAAGATAGACCGAATACTGCCAAGTTAGAACGGTCGAATGTTTTATTCGCATTCTTATCTACATATGACTCATCGCGCCAATCAACGCCACCAGCTAACACAACATTCTTGTTTAATTTATAGCTATTAATCCACTGAACATTGCTTTGTTCTAACTCGTCTTGAGTTCCAGAGGTTTTGCTTTCACCAAATTGATAGTTCCAAGAATCTTGGCTTTGTACTGTAGCTTGCATTTCAGAGCGTAATTGAAGGCCTTGATAAGTACCACCAATCGACACTGATAAATCGTCTTTTTCAGATTCCATATAACTACGTGTACTGTATGTATTGTCGTACTGGTAAATATTCTCATAGGCACGAACATTACCAAATACACTGAATTGTTCATTCAACTTATGAGTATAACCAATCAAACCGTTCAACGTCTCGAAGCCATGGCGGTCGCCATCATTTAAGCCTGGTACGGGCTTAACATTGTAGCCTTCATCGCTTTCATGGCTAATAGCAAGGTTTAGCTGACCATTTTCAGAAGTCGCAACACCGGATGCTAGACTAAGTTCTTGATAGTCTAGGCTACCCAAACCAGCACTCAATGTTGTTGACTCATCCGTCGCACGAGCAATCGTAATAATGTTGATTACACCACCAATAGCTTCGGAACCGTATAAAGAAGCTCGAGCTCCTCGTACATACTCGATCCTCTGAACATAACTCAATGGAATCTGGTTGAAATCTACCGCACCTTTTGCTGCACGAGCAAAACGAACACCATCAACTAAAACGAGGACTTGATCAGAACTTGTTCCGCGAACAAATATAGAAGCGAGCTGTCCCCTACCACCATTTTGAGTAATCTGGATCCCTGTTAATCTTCTCAACACATCTGGGATTGTTTTAGCTTGTGTTCTTTGAAAATCTTGGCGGGTAACAACTTCAACATCAGTTAATGTCGCCGTGGCAGACTGCTCAAAACGGTTAGCTGTAACGACCACGGTTTCGTCGGCAGTGGCTTCTTGGGCATGTAAATTGGAGATAGGTGAAAGCAGCGATGCTACAGCAACCGCTAAAAGGGATTTGTTCATGTTGTGATCCTAAATCGCGTAAAGTCCTACCAAACCACATTGTGTGGCTTAGCCGCTGGCAGGTATTCGGACTCAAGAGCACAACCTTATGGTTACCTAATATTCGACTTCCCACAAAAAGCTATTTGCAGTGTCTTATGAATATTCGTTCTCTTTTACCGCTGCGCGTCAGTTCTGGATTCACACCAGATTCCCTCTTCAGCCATCTATACATCCAAATGGCACCAGCTTGTCGGAGATAGTATTAACCTATGAATCATTTGTCTAGTCTAAGATAGTTATAAGCTATAGTTTTCAAGGTCGATTTACATTGAATAGCTCTCAACACTGGACAAGCGCCTGTGATTGAATAAAATCTGCGCTCTTGATTTAAAAGCACGACAGCAAAAGGCATAACAATGGCGAATTTAGATGTAAACCCGCAACGCTACCAAGAACAGCTCGCAGAAAAGACTGAACGTCTTACTGAAATGTTCTCACAATACAATGTGCCTGAGCTGGAAGTGTATGAATCTCCAGAACAACACTACCGCATGCGTGCTGAATTCCGCGTGTGGCATGAAGGTGACGATATGTATTACGTCATGTTCAATCAAGAGACCAAAGAAAAATACCGCGTAGACCAGTTTCCTGCGGCTAGTCGTCTTATCAACGATCTAATGCCTCTATTAACGGATGCAATGAAGAGCAACCACTCTCTACGCCACAAGCTATTCCAAGTAGACTTCCTTTCTACGTTAAGCGGTGAGATTTTGGTGTCACTGCTTTACCACCGTCAATTAGGTGAACAGTGGATTCAAGATGCTAAAGCGCTTAAGCAGCAATTAAATGATGAAGGCTTTAACCTAAACCTGATTGGCCGTGCGCGTAAGATGAAAATCGTACTGGATCGCGACTACGTCATTGAAAAGCTAGATGTGAATGGTGATAGCTATATATACCAGCAAGTAGAGAACAGCTTTACTCAACCAAACGGCAAAGTAGCAGAGAAAATGTTGGAATGGGCTGTCGACTGTACTCAAGACAGCAAAGGTGACTTGCTTGAGCTTTACTGTGGTAACGGTAACTTCTCATTAGCTCTGGCACAAAACTTTGAGCGTGTACTTGCAACAGAGCTAGCGAAGCCATCTGTAGAATCTGCTCAATACAACATTGCGGCGAACAAGATTGATAATGTTCAGATCATTCGTATGTCTGCGGAAGATTTTACCGTAGCAATGGAAGGTAAGCGTGAATTCCGCCGCCTACAGCAAGCAAACATCGATCTAAAGAGCTACAACTGCAACACTATCTTTGTTGATCCACCGCGTTCAGGTATGGACGTTGATACTTGTAAGATGGTGCAAGGCTACGAGCGCATCATGTACATCTCTTGTAACCCTGAAACACTGAAAGAGAACCTAGAGATCTTAAGCGAAACCCACGATATCACTCGTTTTGCTCTGTTCGACCAGTTCCCTTACACGCACCACATGGAAGCAGGTGTGTTCTTAGAACATAAAGCATAAAACACGCTTTCTCGACCTAAGACAAACAGCAGATACAAAAAAACGAGCCAATCGGCTCGTTTTTTTATTTATAGGTTGGCTTAAGCTGTCTTGCCGATAAAGCCTAACTTCTTACCTACCCAAGCTAAAAGCAGCATCGCGACAATAATCGCAAAGAAGTTTGAACCTGCATCAGGGTGCTGTGCTTTCACAAAAGCCGAGTGGCCAAATGCACCTACAAAGAAACAAGCCAAACCCACTAACGGAATATCTTCAGATACTGGATTAGTTAGGTATTCTTGGTAAAGCGCTTGTACAGCCAAAACTAAAGCAATCAACGGGAAAATAGAGAAGCCCACTTCGCTCATTGTTACCCAAGATAACAGTGCATCACCACACGCACCTGCAACAACAGCAAGTACGAGTGTCTTTCTTTCAGAACCACGGTTTACAGTATTATTTTCATTCGACATTATTCAATCCCGCCTTTTAATCGGTTACGTTCACGTTCTTTACGATACCAAAAAGCCCCTTTGGCCATCATTCGTAATTGCATGATCAAGCGTTCAGCCAATTCATCTCGCTGACGTCGATCTAAATCTAATGCTTCTGCCCCTGAGTTGAAAACCAATATGACCGAGGCTTCTGCTTGAGTAAAAGCTTCATCTCTTGTCATGCCTGTCGTTATCAGGTATTCGGTTAATTCAACAGAGAAGTGTTGTATCTCACGAGCTACCGCTGCACGAAACTCAAATGAAGTTCCTGAGCGCTCGCGTAATAACAGTCTGAATACGTTTGGGCTGCTTTCAATGAATTCCATAAAGGTTTCAACCGATGTGCGAATCACACTGCCTTCTTTTACTATACGCTGACGAGCTTGACGCATTAATTGGCGTAATAATAAACCACCTTCATCAACCATGGTTAAGCCGAGCTCATCCATATCTTTAAAGTGACGATAAAAGGAAGTCGGTGCTATTCCAGCCTCACGAGCGACTTCTCTCAAGCTTAGGTTGGAAAAACTACGATCGGCGCTGAGTTGGCTAAATGCTGCATCAATTAAGCTACGACGAGTTTTTTCTTTTTGCTGTGCGCGAATGCCCATTGGTTTCATACTTTATCAATTTCTTCTTTTACAGCCTAAACAGGCATGTCTGATTCTCTGGTTAATATAACGCGAATCACTTCTTTATATAAGGCACTCTGGTTATATAAGACACTAAACACACCTCTTTGTTCACGTATCGAAGTAAATACGTTCGAAGAAAAAATTTCAATATCCACACTGTCATTTGGAGACATACGACATACCAAATATTCTTTTTTCGATGACTCGGCGTGATCTCACCGACTCTCTGATACCCTTTTCATGTACCCAAGAACAGAATCAGTTAAAATCTCGCTAAAGCAATGTTAATCAAATATAACAAGGAAGATAGCTATGCCACACTCCAACCACTTTGATGTAATCGTAATTGGTAGTGGCCCCGGAGGAGAAGGGGCAGCGATGGGATTAACCAAAGCCGGGTTGAACGTTGCAATCATTGAGAAAGAAAGCAGCGTTGGTGGTGGTTGTACTCACTGGGGAACCATTCCGTCAAAAGCACTGCGTCACGCTGTTAGTCGTATTATCGAATTCAACAGCAATCCGCTGTTTTGTCAGAACAACAAAAGCATTCACTCAACGTTCTCTAACATCTTGGGGCATGCTAAATCAGTCATCGACAAACAGACTCGCTTGCGCCAAGGATTCTACGACCGCAACCAGTGTACGCTAGTGTTTGGTACTGCACGTTTTATCGATACTAACACTGTCTCGGTAATGCAAAGCGATGGTACTGAAGAACATTACAGTGCGGACAAATTTGTTATCGCGACAGGTTCTCGTCCTTATCAACCAGATAATGTCGATTTTCTGCATGAACGTATTTACGACAGCGACTCGATTCTTTCTCTTAAACACGACCCGCAACATATCATCATCTATGGTGCTGGCGTTATTGGCTGTGAATACGCGTCGATTTTCCGTGGTTTGGGCGTAAAAACCGATCTCATCAATACTCGAGACCGCTTACTGTCATTCTTAGACAATGAAACCTCAGATGCGCTTTCTTACCACTTCTGGAACAGTGGCGTAGTCATTCGTAACGATGAAACCTTTGAGAAAATTGAAGGCACTGATGACGGTGTAATCATTCACCTAGAGTCAGGTAAGAAAATGCGTGCTGATTGCCTACTGTATGCCAATGGCCGAACAGGTAACACAGACAGACTAAACCTTGGTGCTGTTGGGCTAGAATCGGACTCTCGTGGGCAAGTCTCAGTAAATACCAATTACCAAACCAATGTTGATCATGTTTATGCTGTCGGGGATGTGATTGGCTACCCTAGCCTAGCAAGCGCTGCTTATGACCAAGGTCGATTTGTGGCTCAAGCAATAGTGAAAGGTGAAGCTGAACGCCACCTTATCGAAGACATTCCAACAGGTATCTACACCATCCCGGAGATCAGCTCTGTTGGTAAAACTGAGCAAGAGCTTACCGCAGCTAAAGTACCGTATGAAGTGGGACGTTCTTCCTTCAAGCACCTAGCTCGTGCTCAAATTGCGGGTAAAGACATTGGTAGCTTGAAGATTCTGTTCCATCGCGAAACCAAAGAGATTTTAGGTATCCACGTGTTTGGTGAGCGTGCCGCTGAAATCATCCATATCGGACAAGCGATTATGGAGCAGAAAGGTGAAGCGAATACCATCGAGTACTTTGTAAATACAACCTTTAACTACCCAACGATGGCAGAAGCTTATCGTGTTGCAGCACTCAACGGGCTTAACCGTTTATTCTAGACAAAGCACCAATAGGAGTATTTGACCACCCATAGGCCAAATACAAAAACAGCAAGCAGCGCGCTTGCTGTTTTTATTTAAGATATTGAACATTAAAGCATTAATAGTAATTAGATCATGATGTTCTAAATACCCCTTTTCCTGTACAGCCTCTATTTGTTGCTCCCTGAACTGAGCTATCTAAGTAAGCTAAGCGAGAAACTCACCCTTTTTCCACTGAGAAACAAACAACACACCAAGACCAATTCCGCGCATTGCCATAAAGCTCAGCATCGCTAGCCACAGTGCATGGTTTTCTAAGCCTGATGCTAAGTAGAAAATCGCGAAAAAACTGCAAGTCGCAACAAACATACTATTGCGCATATCCTTGCCTTTAGTGGCCCCAACGAAAATACCATCCAACAAGAAGCACCACATAGATACCAATGGCATCGCAATCAGCCATGGCAGATACACCTCGGCTTGGCTCTTCACGTCTGGGATTGTGGTGATCATATTGATTAAGCTAGAGCCAGCGATTACGAACGCTATGGTCAGTACTAAACAAGTATTGAAGCTCCAGAAGAAAGTACCAATCAATGACTGGTTTAGTTCATCTTTGTCTTTCGCGCCAATCGCCTTACCGACCATAGCTTCCATTGCATAGGCAAAGCCATCCATCCCATAAGAGATGATCATCAAGAAACTCATCAACACGGCATTGGCCGCAACAACATCATCGCCAAAGCTTGCACCTTGGAAAGTCATGAAAGTGAAAGTCGCTTGTAGACACAATGAACGAAGAAAGATATCGCGATTCAGTTTCACGAAACGACTCAAACCTTGGCTAGTTTTCTTAAGCAGATCCCATGGCGATGGTAACTGTTTCTTCGCCCAGATTCGGTAAACACAAATCAGGCCAAATGTTAGACCAGCATAATCCGCCATTACAGATGCCAATGCAGCACCTTCCACTTGCCACCCTAAACCGATAACAAAAACGATATCCAAAATGATATTGGTGATGTTGGTGATAATCACCATCCACATTGGCGCTTTGGCATTTTGAGTTCCGAGTAACCAACCTAAAATTACAAAGTTAGTTAGCGCAGCAGGTGCACTCCAAGCGCGGATTGAGAAATATTGCTGACCATAGTGCTTAACTTGATCACTGGCGCTACTCAATGAGAAAACTAAATCGGCGACTAGACTGTGTAAAAGCAAAAAGACACCAGCAAACCCTAAGGCCATAGTCACGCCTTGCACAAAGACTAAGCCAAGTTGCTTGCCATCATTCGCACCATAGGATTGTGCGGCTAGCCCTGTTGTCGACATACGCAGGAAGCCAAGCAACCAAAAGGTCACACTGATCATAGTGCCACCTAATGCCACACCACCTAAATACCAAGAATGCTCTAGATGACCAATAACCGCCACATCGACTAAGCCCAGCAGTGGAACCGTAATATTAGAGAGAACCATCGGGATCGCGAGCAACAACACTTTTTTGTGCATCGCCTGATTGGATAGCGTTTGAAAAATAATTTGGGGATTAAATAGCTTCACGATCACCTCTTAGCTTAGAGGCGATAGTTTAACCTAGTGGGTGGGCTTTCACTATGTTGTGTACTTTGTGTATTGGTTAGCTTTTACCAAACTATGTGTTGATAGAAGAAGCTAACGCTACCATTTAACTAGTACTAATTGAGGAGTTAAACGCTTTTTAAACTGAGAAATCTTACACAACAATCGCTGCCACAACTTCCAACGATTACATTGCTGCTCTAATGGTGAAAATGACTTAACCCATTGCGCCCATGGCAACCAATTGAGAACACTGTCTATTGGTGAAGACAACCCGTGAGCATACTTTCCAGAACCGAGCTTTTGCCCAAGAGCACTCGAGCTTTTGTCTCCAGCTAACACTAAACACGCGTGTGCATGAGTAAAGTAACGACTCAATGACTGAATAAAGTGCGCCGTCAGCTGTTCATTACAATCAAGCAGAGCATGTTCACACACCACCATCACAGAAGCTTGCTCTGGAATGTTAAGTTCATCTAACCAAGTTAAGTCGTCAACAGAGCCACACTCTAAACGATAGCGTTCATTTTTGTGGAACAGGCGTTGTCGCCAAAGCAGATTCTCGGTTACATCCAGCTCAACCCAATGACAGCGGCCATTATCTAAACGGTAGAAACGGGTATCGAGCCCTGCTCCCACGTTAATAATCCAAGCATCTGGGTTATGAGATAAAAACTGTTGAACTTGAGAATCACAAAGTTGAGTCAGTGTCGCGTAAAGGAGTTGTTGTTGGTCGAGTTCACCAGTAAGACATTCTGGTGCTAATTGGCAGCGTTTGCAGGCTTGAGCTGCGATAGGGTCATAGACTAGGCCGTCATCGGCAAGGCTTTCGCGGCTGCGAAACCAAAGATGTTGAACGAGATTCGTCGGAACTTGGAATTCTTGATGTGCAGACCCTTGATTAGAAGAAGCCTTTTGAACAGAGGAGCGCGGCTTACGAATAAGCGGCTTCATTTGAGGTTTGGTTGGATTTGGCATCATCATCTTCCTTGTATCTAGACAAAGAAGATGATAATGAATATCAATTACAATAACAAGTTATTGAGAATAAATATCAATAAGCTTTTTTGCAATGACTACATCCAGTCGGTGTTACGAATAATACCAACAGCCAGCCCTTCAATAGACAAATGTTGAGATTCTAGATCGACGTGAATTGGAGAAAACTCTTCATTTTCAGCATGTAACAGAACCGTTGAACCTTTGCGTTCTAGGCGTTTTACCGTTACATCATCATCAACACGAGCTACAACAACCTGACCGTCGCGTACGTCTTGTGTTTTATGAACAGCCAGTAGATCACCATCCATAATACCGATGTTTTTCATACTTTCGCCATTTACACGAAGTAAGAAGTCAGCCTGAGGTTTAAACATACCTGGGTCTACTTGGTAATGCATTTCTACATGTTCTTGAGCCAGAATAGGCTCACCAGCGGCAACCTGACCGATTAATGGTAAACCTTGTTCCTCATTTGCTGCATCTTCAAGCAAAATACGAATACCACGAGACGCACCCGGGATAATCTCTATCGCTTCTTTACGAGCAAGAGCTTTTAAATGTTCTTCTGCAGCATTAGCAGAGCGGAAGCCTAGTTCTCGTGCAATTTCTGCACGTGTCGGTGGCATACCGAAATCGTCAATCTTACTTTTGATAAGATCAAAAACTTGTTGTTGGCGCGGCGTTAACGGCTTCATGATTCACCTGTCTTTTTATACAGTTGACTGTGAGTATATCCAGTAACTGAACAAAAGCAAAGCAATTGGTTGTTTTTAGTTCATTTTTCAAGAATCACAAAAATAGGATCTCTAGCCACACGTAACCCGCTAGTATTAGACAGATGAGAACAGCCGCCGAGCCGACATCTTTCGCCATCCCAGAAAGCTCATGATGCTCACTACCGATTCGATCAACAACTGCTTCAATCGCGGTATTGATTAACTCGACAACCATCACTAACACAACAGCTGAGATCATCAAGATTCGCTCAACTTGGCTTACGTCCAAATAGAATGCCAACGGAATCAGTATTGCTGCCATGAACACTTCTTGCCGAAATGCAGCCTCGCCTTTAAACGAACTTGTGAGGCCTTGCCATGAAAAGCCTGCTGCTTTTATGATGCGTTTGAATCCGGTGTTTGATTTTTTGGTCATTTTTAACTCTATACTCAATCAGTCGATGAATGATTTTCCACAAACTTAACGGCAATATGACTATTTCCATTAAAAGGTTAGACCAGTTTCTGGTATTCTTGCATCGATTAAATTTACGCCTAGGCTTATCCCTATTTCACTCATAGGATTTATCCTTTTTCATCATAGAAATAGAGATACGCTTGAGCACATTGAAATAACTATTGAGGCAGTGAACCTATATGTCTTCTGGACAATCTTTTTCACGTTCATTAATGAAGCTACCTTTATCCGTATTGGTAAAGGGCACATCAATTCCTTCAAACCCTGTTGAAGATTTGAACATTGATTTGAGCAAACCGATTGTATACGCCTTACCGTTTCGCTCAAGTGTCGACATTCTTACATTGCAAAAACATGCACTTGAATTAGGTCTACCTGATCCATTAAGCAAGCTTGAAATCAACGGCAAATCACTGCAACGCTACGTTTTTATCTCTTCTCGCAAAACTCTGCTTCAAGACGATGATTATGTACCAAGCTCTTCAATTGAAGTGTTCTCTGAGTTGCTTTCACTGCATGCTGAAGACTCTGAGCTCGATGTTCAAGTTATCCCTGCCACTGTGCTTTGGGGACGTAAACCAGGTAAAGAGACTAACCAGAAACCTTACCTACAAGCAATGAATGGCTTAGAAAAATCAAAAGCGGTATTGCTCGCAGGTCGTGACTGTCTGGTTCGCTTTAGTCCTGTGGTATCTCTTCGCTACATGGCAAACTCACACGGTACCGACAGCACCATCGCGCACAAACTGGCGCGTGTAGCGCGTATCCACTTCTCTCGCCAAAAACTTGCTGCATCAGGCCCTAACCTTCCCAGCCGCCAAGCGCTGTTTGATCGCCTACTCAAATCAGAAGCGATCAAGAAAGCAATTGAAGACGAAGCACAAGCAAAGAACATCTCGATCGAGAAAGCGAGCAAAGAAGCTCAAGACATCATGGACGAGATTGCTGCAAACTTCTCTTACTCGCTGATCAAGCGTGGTGAGAAGATTCTGGGTTGGTTGTGGAATAAGCTTTACCAAGGCCTGCATATCAGCAACGCTTCAACGGTTCGTAAATTGGCTCAAGATGGTCACGAGATTGTTTATGTGCCTTGTCACCGTAGCCACATGGATTACTTGTTGCTTTCTTATGTGCTTTACCACGAAGGCATGGTGCCTCCGCATATCGCGGCGGGTATCAACCTCAACTTCTTCCCTGCCGGTCCTATTTTCCGTCATGGTGGTGCATTCTTTATTCGTCGTAGCTTCAAAGGCAACAAGCTGTACTCGACGATTTTCCGTGAATACCTAGCGGAATTGTTCGCTAAAGGTTACTCAGTAGAGTACTTCAGTGAAGGTGGTCGTTCTCGTACAGGTCGTCTATTGCAGGCAAAAACGGGCATGCTAGCGATGACCATTCAGGCAATGCTACGTGGTATGAACCGCCCTGTTACTTTGGTCCCTGTGTACATTGGTTATGAACACGTGATGGAAGTGGCGACTTACGCGAAAGAACTTCGTGGCAAGCGTAAAGAGAAAGAAAACGCGAGCTTAGTGATTCGTACCATTCGTAAGCTACGTAACTTTGGTAAAGGCTACGTGAACTTCGGTGAGCCTATTCAACTGAACCAATACCTGAATGAACACTCACCTGAGTGGACCAAAGACATCGACCCAATGGGCACCAGTAAACCACAATGGATGAATCCAGTGGTTAATGACCTGGCGACCAAAATGATGACGCACATTAACGATGCCGCGGCGACCAACGCATTGACCCTTTGTGCAACCGCGCTATTAGCCTCAAGACAGCGCGCATTGTCTCGTGACTCTTTGGTTTCTCAGATCAATTGCTACCTGTCTCTGCTTAAGAACGTACCTTACTCTGATACATTTACGGTACCAAAAGACAGTGCTGAAGATCTGGTAAAACACGCTGAATCGCTGAACAAGTTCCTAATTGAATCAGACTCAATGGGCGACATTATTTCGCTAGACCGTCACCAGTCAATTCTGATGACCTACTACCGAAACAACATCATTCACTTGTTCGCTCTGCCATCTTTAATTGCCCAGATGACCATTCGTCAGCGCGGTTTATCGATTGAAGCGATTCAAAAGAATGTTGCAGCAATTTATCCGTTCTTAAAGAAAGAGCTGTTCTTAAGCTACGACGAATCACAGCTTGAAGGCGTAGTATCAAACATCATTGATGAACTTGTTAGCCAGGGCATGATTGTTGTGTCTGACAATGAAGTGACGATCAACCAATCGAACAGCCAAGCTCTTATGCTGTTAGGCCGTACGATTTCAGAAACGCTACAGCGCTACTCTATTGCTCTAAACTTGCTGGCAGAGAATCCGGAACTGGACAAATCTGACCTTGAGCAGAAAAGCCAAGACATCGCACAGCGACTTGGTCGATTGCATGGTATCAATGCTCCCGAATTCTTCGATAAAGGTGTGTTTGCTTCTATGTTCGCAACGTTGAAGCAGCAACAGTACCTAGATAACGACGGCAACTGCGATTTAGAGAAGACTCAGCAATTCGCTAAGCTTCTTTACTCGATGCTTTACCCAGAAGTCCGTCTGACTATTCAAGAGAGTATTCACCAAGTCGAGTAATTCCTGTATATAGCAGGGCTCTGATAGCAGATTCAACGCGATCAAAAAAGGCACCCACTGGGCTGTCTCTTATACACAAATCCCTAAGCTATGCTTAGGGATTTTTTTTGAACTATTTTTAGGTTCTATGATCTGATCATCTAAGCAATGACAAGGATGATTATCATGACCTATATAGAGCCAACCCTTTGGGCACAAAAACAGTTCGGTCAAGCCCACCTTAATGACCCAAGACGTACTCAAAGACTCGTTGCTCTCGCAGCTTCACTGGCCGAGCAACCTGGCGTACCTGTCTCGAAACTCATTATCTCACCGGCTGAAATGGAAGGGGCTTATCGCTTCATCCGTAATGAGAAAATCAAAGCAGAAGATATCGCAGAGGCAGGGTTTTATGTCACTGCGCAAGAAGCGTTAAAGCAACAAACACTTCTTGCCTTAGAAGACACGACTTCTCTGAGTTACGCCCATCGCAGTATTCGAGATGAACTCGGACACTCCAATCAAGGCAATCGACATCGAGCGATGTTCGTACACTCTACCTTACTTTTTGCGCCCGACACTCAATCTGTGATTGGTTTAATTGAACAACAGCGCTGGACTCGTGATATAGAAAAGCGAGGTCAAAGACACCAGCATGCGACTCGACCATACAAAGAGAAAGAAAGTTATAAGTGGGAACAAGCCTCTCGCTATGTCGCTGAGCGACTTGGCGATAAAATGTCGGATGTCATTTCGGTGTGCGATAGAGAAGCCGACCTCTTTGAATACCTCACTTACAAGCGAGAGCAACAACAAAGATTCCTCGTTCGTTCCATGCAAAGCCGCTGTATTGAAGAGCATGATAATCGTCTTTATAGCTATGCATCTACTCTGTCATCAGCCGGGGAGAAAGTGCTCGAAATACCGCAAAAAGGCGGTCGCAAAGCTCGCAAGGCTCATTTAGATATTAAATATGCCCCCGTGACACTCAAGTCTCCTGCAAACAAGAAAGAGTTCGATAACATTCCGCTTTACTACGTGGGATGTATAGAACAAGGAGAGAATAACGATAAGCTAGCCTGGCACTTACTGACTTCGGAGCCGATAACGAGCAAAGAAGAGGCCCTCAAAATGGTCAGTTATTATGAGCGGCGCTGGCTAATAGAAGATTTTCATAAAGTCTGGAAAAGTGAAGGGACTGAAGTTGAGCAACTGAGAATGCAGAGTAAAGATAACTTAGAAAGGCTCAGCGTCATTTTAGCTTTTATCGCGACTCGCTTACTCCAGTTGAGGTTCATGAATGAGTCCGATGAGTTATCTAAGACCAGTTGTGAGCAGGTATTAAAAGGCAAAGCATGGAAGTTAATGTGGCTAAAGTTGGAGAAAAAGCAGCTGCCGAAGGAAGCGCCCAATATATCATGGGCTTACAATGGTATTGCTCGGTTAGGTGGCTGGAAGAATACCAAGCGAACGGGTCGCGCTTCCATAAAGACGTTATGGCAAGGATGGTTCAGGTTACAAACCATCCTTGAAGGGTATGAACTCGCTAAGTCTCTTGATTAACCAGACTTGTGATCAAGAGACAGCCCACTGGGTGCCTTTTTCTTGAATATTCGTTTGATAAAAACTGATGCTTACCAGAAGGTAACGAACAAACCGACCGTTACGGCCATACCAACATAGTTGTTATTTAGAAAAGCTTGAAAACATAAGTCTCGGTCACGATGCCGCATCAAATGTTGTTGGTACACAAACAAGCTGCCTGCGGCTAACAATGCCCAATAGAAAGTATCACCCAATTGGTAGTGCATACCTAACACAATCAGCATCGCTAGAGTAACAAGTTGCAAAGAGCCGACGATAAGCTTATCGAAGCGACCAAATAAAATAGCCGTCGATTTAATACCAATCTTCAGGTCATCATCTCGGTCTACCATCGCATATTGCGTGTCGTAAGCAACCGTCCACAAAGCATTAATAACGAAGATAAACCAAACAATACTTGGTAGTTCATTGGTTTGTGCAGCCCATGCCATTGGTATCGCCCAACTAAACGCTAAGCCGAGGAACAACTGTGGAAGATGTGTAAAACGCTTCATGAAAGGGTAAATGAACGCCAGACCCACACCAATAAATGAGAGCTTAATGGTCAGTGGATTCATGGTGAGTACTAGCAAAAATGAAACTACGGCTAGCACTAAAAAGAGCAGAATCGCTTCCTTACTGGAAACCAAACCTGAGGGTAATGGACGCTGCTTGGTGCGTTTAACATGGCCATCCACTTTACGGTCCGCAAAATCATTGATCACACAGCCAGCTGAACGCATCAACACGACGCCGAGTACGAAAACAACCAAGACATCAAAATCAGGCATACCTTGTGCGGCGATAATCAGCGACCACAAAGTCGGCCAAAGGAGTAACAGAGTACCAATCGGGCGATTCATTCGCGTTAATTGCCAGTACGCCTTCGCTTTGGTGGCAAACATTTACACACTCTCCTTAGAGTAAATGGGTGATGTTGGTAAAAACAGTTCTGCCACAAGCATCGGTTTATGGTTCATCCATAATCGAGAGCGACGCGCGAGTAAACACTCATCACCTGCGATAACCCAACCGACTTGCAGCGCATCCCGCTCGACATTCTCAGCACTAAACACCGTTAGTCCAAGCGGGACATTTCCTTGTTGAGAAAGGTCGGAGTGTTGATGATCTTCTAACGTCACACGGGGAATCAAGGTTCGACCTAGCACCCATGGGGCATCATCACCCTTCAAAATCACTTTACGCAGCAAGCAATCAAATGATGATAAAAGATGTTCCTCGTCTTGTTGCAACATTGAGCGTTCTACAACTTGATTATGAAGCAACTCAACAGACAGGTGCTGACAACACTTCCCCAACTTGCGGGAAAGAGAACCTTGCTCCATAAGCCACTCTTTGGTGGTTTTATTAGGAAAATCAAATGTTTCTGTACTTTGCCAATCTACATTCATTAACGAATTAAGATACAGCGATATTGGCTGATTCATACTAGTATTCAATAGGTGACTTTACACGTACAATAAAGCTTCAACTTTCGAACAAAATTAAAGCGTTCTTCGAATCGTAAACGTATTTAGATTTAGACCGCTCATTGTAACAAGACTAATGCGTTTCGAATATCGCGAATAAACTAAAGAAAAGTCACAAATATGCACAAACGTTATGTAGCCCAAATATTTCTTGCGATTACTCTACTCTTTTCAGCATCTAGCTTCGCAGAAGAGGAGTCGGGGCCCAAACTAGCCTACTTCACGCTAGAGCCAGACCTGACCACTAATTTTTACACCAAAGGTAAAAAGCTGGGCTATATTCAAGTTCGCCTCGATATCATGGTCGCGAATAGCGATGACTTGGCGGCCATTGAGCATCACCAACCATTGATTCGCGATGCAGTGATTGAATTGCTTGGCAAACAAAACGAAGAAACCATCAAATCTCTGTCTGGTCGCGAAGATTTAAGAAAATCCTTAGTTGAACATCTCAACAAGATTCTGCTTCCTGAGACAGGTAAAACCCTCATTGCTGACTTATTGTTTACCAAATACCTTTATCAATAATGAAGATGTGAAAACGAATCCAAATAAAAAAGCGGCTCATCTGGCCGCTTTTTTGTCTCTAGCACTTGTCTATTCTCGATGATACAAGAGTTAGCTTGTTGCAGAGCGAGGTGCTTTCATTGAATCAATTAAACCAATAATTAAACCTGCCGCCAAACCGGCTAAATGAGCAGTATTCGCGATAGCCATGAACGGCTGCATGTAACCAAGCACTAACCACAACAGCATAAAGCCTACGATCTGCCTTGGGATATTCAAACCAAGCTGAGGGGCTTTCGACCCTAAAATCCATAAGTAGCCAACCAGAGCATAAACAACACCAGACAAGCCGCCGAAGTTTGCTCCTTCAACCCAATACTGTCCAGCGCCAGAAAGCGCAGAAGATATAGCAAATATCTGAAGTAGCTTGAGGCTACCTAGCTTTTTCTCGATGTCTCCACCTAACTGCCACCACCACAAGATATTAAATGCGATGTGCATAACAGAGAAATGCAAAACGGCATGACTCAACCAGCGCCATAGCTGCCATTGCTGCCCATCGACTGCGGGAAAATGCAGAGCATTGAAAATAGCTTGGCCAAAACCGATCTGTTGCAGCACAAAAATCACAACACACACCAACATCAGGCTTAGTGTCACAGGGCCTGCTTTCGCTTTGATCATGCCCATAAAGCTTGGAGTATGGTAATGGAAGTTGCTCTTTCTAGTCTCTGCCATGTCCCAAGAGGCCGCTTGATAGCGTTTATGATTGGCTTCCGCAAGAAAACGATTCAGCTCCGCCTCAGTTTCCACCTGGTATTGACTGTCTATCAGCCAAAGAGCAAAACGTCCCTCTCCCTCAGCAGACATTTGAATAGGGATCTGACGAGAAGCCATATAATCAATAAATGCTTGCGCAAGACGAGGATTGTCTAACACCATCAGTCTAATCATTGTTATTTCCTATTCATGCTATTAGAAAGGCTTGAAGTGGCTAAAGTGCTAAAGGCTATAACCCAGCGATCACTGGAAGTTCAGCACGATGCCAAGCTTCAAAGCCACCATCAACACTATATACCTCTTCAAAGCCTTGGTTCACTAAATATTGTGCAGCACCTTGGCTACTAATACCGTGGTAACACATGACTAAAATAGGTTGTTCGAACTCTACCTCATCCATGAACGACACCATCGTATCATTGGTAAGGTGATAAGCTGTCTTTGAGTGAGCCACCGCGAAAGACTGCGGGTCACGAATATCGACAAGTCTTGCTTCGCCTTGTTCTATAAGGGCTTGAGCGCTTTTAACATCGATATGTTTAAACTGGTCCATGACTTTCTCTTTTATGCTGATTTACTTTGCTGCCATTGTAACCTATCCCAAGGCTAACAATCACATCCACTTAATAAGGTTATCCACCAGCGATCACTTTTACACCGTTTGTGGATAAATCTGTGGATTGCGTGAATAAAGTGTTTTTTTTAAAATAGATCCACAACATGTAGTGATGATCCTGATCTAACTGTGGGTGTTATGAAAAATATCCCCACATCAAAAACCCTCACAAAGCCTTACTACACCCTGCTTTTAGACAACTGACGAATAAACTTCTCACAGAGTTATCCACAAAATCATTTTGCAAATTTCGATCGCAAAAGTTGAGAAATCGATCGAAAATAAAAAGGCCGAGATCTCTCGATCTCGGCCTTTTCAAATTCAGCTTATTTTACCGCTTCTGGCTTATCTGCCTTTAAAAGTCGCCAACAGCTTGCTTCAACTTCTTCATCGCATTCTTTTCTAACTGACGAACACGTTCTGCAGAAATGCTGTAAGTATCGGCAAGGTCTTGCAGTGTCGCTTTGTTGTCATCTAACCAACGTGAGCGAACAATGTGTTGGCTACGCTCATCTAAGCTCTTCAATGCGAGACCTAAACGATTGTTGGTATGAGATTCCCAGTTAGCGGCTTCAACTGTCTCAGCAACATCTGATGCTTTGTCTTCAAGGTAATAAACTGGTGCAGTATAAGCAGAGCCACCGTCGTCATCATCCATAGGCGCTTCAAACGTAGCATCTTGAGCCGCTAAACGAGATTCCATTTCACGAACCTCTGAAGGCTCGACACCTAATTCACGAGCAACAGTCTCGACTTCACCATTATTGAACCAACCTAAACGCTTTTTAGACTTACGTAGGTTAAAGAACAATTTACGCTGTGCTTTAGTCGTTGCGATCTTAACAATACGCCAGTTACGCAATACGTACTCATGAATCTCAGCTTTGATCCAGTGAACAGCAAAAGATACTAGACGAACACCAACTTCTGGGTTGAAGCGCTTAACAGCCTTCATTAAGCCGATGTTACCTTCTTGGACAAGATCAGCCATTGGTAACCCGTAGCCAGAATACCCTCTTGCAACGTGTACCACGAATCGTAAGTGGGAAAGGATCAAGCCTTTCGCAGCATCGATCTCACCTTTGTAATGTAATCGCTCTGCAAGTCCACGTTCCTCTTCAGGGGTCAGCATTGGGTAGCTGTTCGCTGATCGGATATAGCTATCTAAACTATCTTGTGTGACTAAAGCCATTTGATACGCTTGGTTTGCCATTCGGTTCCTCATCAATCTCTGATCTGGAGTAATACATCTATTAAAACCCAACAATCTTGAACCTAAAATGAACAGGTTTCAAGGAGGGGGAAGTAATTATGCATAATCAATTCGTCTATACAAGGCTAAAACTGGTTAAGAAGTGCCTATTTTTCGTCTAATTATGACTCTATTCACCTAAACAGGTTCAATTTCTTTTAGGTGACGCTGCGCAGAAAGCTTCGCAGCCACGCTACCAAGCAGGGTTCCAACGATCAAAAGCAGTAAGGATTCATCCCAACTCAAGCCAATTAGGCGGAAGTGGCTGTCATAAAGCTGAGCTAAGTCATCTACTGCGCTGTTGAGCAATATGGTAATCAATGCCGTCATGATCCAAGCACTAATCGAACCTAAAACACCAAACCACATCCCTGCATAAAGGTATGGTCGGAGAATAAAACTGTCGGTCGCACCAATCAGCTTCATGGTTTGAATCTCTTCTTTATGCGCCAATACATTAAATCGCAATGTGTTACCGATAATTAAAAACACCGCGCCCAACATCAATACCGTTAAGGTAATCACGATGACAGCCGCTAATGCTTTGATCGCATCTAATCGCGCTAACCAATCTTCGTCTAAACGAACATCGGTCACTAATTCTTGTTGTTTAACTGTGCCTGCCAGTTCTTTAATTAGGGTATCGCTGTGTACGCTTGGTGTAATCACCAACACGCCTGGTAATGAATAATCGTCTAGGATAGTCAGAGCATCTTCAAAACCAGAGTATTGGCTAAGGTCTTCAAGTCCTTGCTGCGGAGAAATGTACTCCACCAACTCAACTTGATCCCAACTTTCGATTTCATCCTTAAGCACCATAACTCTAGGCTCAGGAATGCCATCCTCTATATAAGCACTTATTTGTGACGGGCTAGTGACATCTTGCGCTACTTCACCAACATTTTTACCCAGTAGGTATAAACAAGCTGGCATCGCCAAAGCCATTGAAATAACCGCAAGCGTCAGCAAGTTACCCAAAGGTCGTTGCCACATTTGCGTGAAAGATGATTTTGCTTGCTTCCAATGAATAACAAAAAAGCCGTCACTTGAAGCGCGGTTTGCTGCTCGGTTAGATTGAGGTTTCTTGATACGCTTATTCGCGGCCATAGTCTTCAACCTCGCTCAAAAATCCTTGGTTTAATTCAAGGTGACGATATTGAGGGCGAGTGTTTACTAACCCGATATCGTGCGTCGCTAGGATAATGGTGACGCCCGCGCGGTTAAACTCTTCAAAGAGTCGCAACACACGGTTAGACAATTCAGGATCGAGGTTACCTGTGGGTTCATCCGCTAACAGCAGCGTTGGACGGTTAACCACGGCGCGAGCAATACCTACTCGTTGCTGTTCACCACCAGATAACTGACTTGGTAGGCAACGCGCCTTATCAAGTAATCCGGTTTTATCCAACGCAGCACTAACTCGACGTTTTATTTCGTTTTCAGAAATAGATTCAATACGCATAGGCAGAGCGACGTTATCGAAAATCGAGCGATCCATCAGCAGGCGGTGATCTTGAAAAACAATCCCAATATTACGTCGTAAAAAAGGAATGTCTTTGGCTGGAATCCGAGTGATATCGTGATCATTGAACCAAACACGGCCATCAGTCGGACGCTCAATAGCACAGATCAACTTCAGCAAGGTACTTTTACCAGCTCCAGAGTGACCACCCAAAAAAGCCATCTCTCCACGTTTAAGATGAAAATCCACTTTTTGGAGCGCTTGTCGCCCACCTCGGTAGGCTTTGCTCACTTGCTGAAATTTGATCACCGAAAATTCCTCTTACGATCACTCATATCAAATTTAAAACGGTAGCAGGTTAAGGATAAACCACTTTGCTACGCGCGTTACTCTTCGCGACTAAATAGTGCTTCAATAAAGTCTTTCGACTCAAACGGACGCAAGTCGTCAATACCTTCACCCACACCGATGTAGCGGATTGGAATCTGGAACTGATCCGCGATTGAGAAAATCACACCACCTTTTGCAGTGCCATCTAACTTCGTTAGCGTAATACCCGTTACTGGTGCAACTTCACTGAACAGCTTTGCTTGGCTGATAGCATTCTGACCAGTACCGGCATCTAGTGTTAGCATGATTTCGTGTGGTGCAGAATCATCAATCTTCTTCATTACACGAACAATCTTGCGTAGCTCTTCCATCAAGTTGCTCTTATTCTGCAAACGACCTGCAGTATCTGCAATCACAACATCAACACCACGAGCTTTCGCTGCTTCAATCGCATCGTAAATAACAGACGCACTGTCAGCACCAGTGTGTTGAGCGATAACGGGAACATCATTGCGCTGACCCCAAACTTGAAGTTGCTCAACCGCTGCTGCACGGAAGGTATCACCCGCAGCAAGCATCACTTTCTTGCCTTCACCTTGGAACTGTTTAGCCAGTTTGCCGATAGTGGTTGTTTTACCGACACCGTTCACACCGACCATTAAGATAACGTAAGGTGTTTTTGTTGTATCAACCACAAGAGGCTGTTCAACTTGGCTTAGGATATCGGCCATCTCTTCTTTGAGCAGACCATATAGAGCTTCACCATCTTTTAGGTCATTGCGAGATGCTTTTTCTGTTAGGTTTTCAATGATTTTTACGGTGGTATTCATACCCACGTCAGCAATCAGAAGTTGCTCTTCTAGCTCTTCAAATAGATCTTCATCGATTTGCTTACCTTTAAATAAACCAAAGAAGCCAGCACCAATATTGGCTTTGGTGCGACTAAGGCTACGCTTAAGGCGTGCAAAAAAGCTTTCTGTCGGCTTTTCTTGTACTTCTTCAACCTTAGCTTGAGGAGCTGCCACTTCTTCCTGCTCAGCTTCTACTTCGACAGATTGCTGCTCTTGTTGAATCTCTTCAAGCGCTTGCTCAGGTTCAACTGACTTAGATTCAATTGGCTTAGCTTGTTCAGCTTCAGGCGCGACCTGTTCAGCCTCAACTTGTGATTCAACTTCAGTTTGATCTTCAACGTTTTCTACGTTCGCTTCATTCTGAGTTTTTGGGCTTTGTTCTTCTTCACCAAAACCAAGCCACGATAATAATCCGCGCTTCTTTTTTTCCGTCATCAGAGGAGTTTCCTAGATCTACTAATTAGCTGTATTGACTTAATACACGTCGACTCTTTGCTATTGTTATACAATACAAGCTTGTATAAACGAATAGTAAAGAAAAATGACAAAGCAGTGATAAGTTTGCTTTTAGCTTGATACACTTTGTCATTGTAAATTTATTTAATACACGAACCCACTTAAATTGGGCTCGGTATAGTATCACTTTATTAGCGGTCAAAAAATCTATGGTAAGACGTCGCCAGCAAAACACATCACAAAAAAAGCCATCCGGAGGCTTTGTTCGAATTATTAGTGGCTCGTGGAGAGGTAGAAAACTGCCCGTTCATGATTTAGAAGGATTACGCCCAACCATTGACCGAGTAAAAGAGACACTCTTTAACTGGGTGGCTCAAGATATCCCACATTCAACTTGCTTGGATGTATTTGCCGGTTCTGGCGGTCTAGGTTTTGAAGCCGCTTCTCGCCAAGCAAAAATGGTGACACTGCTCGAAATGAATCAAAAGGCAGCCAAACAGCTTTCTGATAACGCGAAAGAGCTCAAAGCAGACAACATCAGTGTCGTGAATACTGATGCTATCTCTTTCCTTAAGAAGCCTGGCACTCCTTACGATATGGTTTTCCTTGATCCACCATTTCGTAAAGGCTTGCTGGCAGAAACAGTACAACTGCTTGAGAGTAATGGTTGGCTTGCAGACAATGCGATCATTTACGTTGAAACAGAGAAAGAACTGAAACTCGAAGCTATGCCAGATAACTGGGAATTGCATCGCGATAAGACCACTGGCCAGTCTAGCTACCGACTGTTCAATCGAATCACTGAAGAATAGGAGTTATTGAATGAAGTTCTTGCTTCCACTAGCAAAAGCAGCCATCGCCTTTGTTTGGTTTATCTTAATCGCCAATATTTTCTACCCATTCCCGGGTAATGCTGCGATTGCGCTTTATATCATGACAGCATTTTTGTTCTTCATGCACGGCCTGCAGATGCTGATTTTCATCGGTGCTTTTGGCGATAAGATCGAAATGTCACGTTGGGAGAAATGGTCAATACTGATTTTCGGAGTCTTTGCCCTACTCGATATCCGACGCAAACACATGATGTAATCAAGCTTAAGCTCAGATACAAAATACTGAACTACAGAAAACATCATGACAGAAACAGTCGATACAAAAGCGCCGCTCATTTGAGCGGCGTTTTTTTATTCATCGTTGATACTGATGTTAGCCCATGTAGCCCTTTACACCATCTAGGAACATTTGCGTCGACAGCATAACCAGCAACAAGCCCATCAAGCGCTCGATGGCTTTAAGACCTCTCTCTCCCAGTACTCGCAGGAAGAAGCCATTAAACATCAGAATAAAGAAGGTCGCGCCCCAAGCCAGCATCACAGCAGCTGAGAGCTCTAGCATGTTGTCAGGATGCTGGGTCGACAACAGAATCAATGCCGCAATCACTGACGGGCCTGCAATCATCGGAATCGCCATAGGCACAATAAACGGCTCTTCACCTGCCGCGAGGCCTGTAATACTACCTGCGCTTGGGAAAATCATCTTAATCGCGATGATAAACAAAATAATACCACCTGAGATACTCAAGGTTTCAGGTTGTACGTGCAGGAAGTTCATAATGCTTTGTCCAGCAAACAAGAACAACAGCAAGATAATCAGTGCAAACATCAGTTCACGAACAAGAACAATACGGCGACGCTTCGGATCGAGGTGCTTAAGGATAGAGAGCACAATTGGTAGATTACCAAGCGGGTCCATAATAAGAAACAGCATGGTTGCTGCAGATAAGATTTCCATAAGTTGATCTCGAAAAGCGAAGGTGCGCGGAGTATAACAGCCTCACATTGATTTTCGAACACAGTAGTTGGCATCGTTAAGAGGGAATTTACAGAGGGAAGTGATACGGAAATAAATATAGGAGTGGAGTCAAAACCTCTCATCCACTCGCCCAATATCTGAAGATCAAAAGGCTCTGAAACCAAAAATATCTAAAACTCAGTACCTACTAAAGATCAATGATTACACACGCGCTCGCGATTGGTACAAAGCTTGTTATCAACAATCACGACCTTTTCCATCTTCAGAAAAAACTTCAACAAAGCATCCAAATCTAGACCGTCTAGCTTACAAGTGTGAAAGCGAGCTTTTGCTCCATACGTCAGAGCCAGTTCTTGTGTCAGCTCTTCACGAGTCAGTGGTTTTTCACTAAGCAAATTTAAAACGTTGTGTGCGTGAATTTCGATAGTCATAACTCAATCTCATGTTTAATGAATTAAGCGTAGAGTACAGACTTTCAACAAGGCTGCCTTGATGTAGCTCAGAATTGAGTAAGCTCTACCCTAAATGGTCAGAGATGCCACAATAAGTGCATGTGCAAATAAATAACTGCCCGTCACCCAAAAGTAAGCACCTTTGATTGGGCTACGATAACAGTTCAGTGCATAAGCCAATGCAGAAAGCAGCAACACACTACAGCCAGCAAAGCCCACCGCATGGGACAGTTTAGGATCAAGCAACCAAACCTCACCAGAAGCCCATGCCAGCTGAATAAGCACCATCCCCATGATAACAACAGGAAAGACAAGTTTATCTAAGCGAGGCAATAATAAGAAGAAAGCAACAATACATGCCGCTAACAACAAAGCGAACAGCCACCAGACCATTTCTCCTGACAACTGTAACCAAAATGCTTTGCTATAACAAAGTTGAGCAACCAAGAAACAAACAAAATGTAGAGAACGTTTTTGAGTGAAAGTATGAAGAACATCTGCAATCGCAGAGATAGCCAACCCAGCCACTACCCAATAGGTAAAATCAGCAACAACAGATTGAGTTAAAGCAATGATCGCTAATAATACAAAGGTAAAAACCTTATACGATAAGGCCTGACCGATATGTCCATGTTTCGTTCCTGCTATTACTCCAATACCAGACAAGGAAACCGCTAACCAACTCCACATATCATTTACCCTATTGCTTTAAAACGTCGCCAGTCTAGGCACACGAGTGTTGATGTAAAGCCTAAGCCTTTCAAAATTGGATCTTGATTACGCTTCCACTAAAAAAGCACCTCTTTCCCCCAAGCAATAAGAAATCCCTTAGCTCTCATTGATATTTGTTTAAAACTAGAACACTTTCATACAAAACCTCTTTAAAGCTCGACTCCAGCCCTTCAACTTGTCATTTGGACAATTCTAGTCTAACGAAACTGTCAAAAATGCGCAAAAACCGGCTAAAATCATGATATTAAATACAAACCAAAAATAAATTAAGCAATTAAAAACAGCAACTTAAAACAAAAAAACAAAAATAAAACAGAAAAACAAAAGGCCAAGTAGCACTAGCCCACTAAAGTAAGAGGTTTGCTTTGATTTAACGTCTAATTGTCAGAACAACCCTATACCTATGTAAAAATTACCACTTAAAACCTAACAAAAAATAGAAAACACAGCCAAAAACAACCTGGACATACCCAACCCCTATTAATACAGTTTAACAACTTTTAACAATATCAATTACACAATACACCACAACAAAAACAACAACTTAAATGTAATAAGAACAAACATGAATCACAACGAACAAAATAAGAACACACCAAAAAATACAGTTAAATCGAGATTTACAACTTAAAAACTGGCACTTTTCTTCTACTTTTAAAGCTTTCGAAAGTAATACTTGATCTAAAGCCATAAGTAGTGCTATTCTTTTAAACATAGCGAGAGACAACCAAATTTAGGAGTAGTGTTATGATTTCATCTTCGCAAAGACAAGGACTTGTAATGATCGCGGTAGTTGTAGGTCTAATGACACTACCGATGATGTACTAAGCAAGTTACAGATAAAAAAAGGGACGCCATGAGCGTCCCTTTTTTTGTTCAGATTTTTCACTTCGAAAACAAATGTAATGTTAATACATCCCAGTTCGCATAATAGAAACCAGCAGCAGCCAAAGTCATTACCATCATCAGTAAGATCGCAACTCGCCAAATAAAACGACCGCTACGAGGTGTCAGTTCCTTCTCACAGTCGTTACACATCATTATAAATTTTTGCTGGTCTTCCAGCTGAGCCTCATGTTCATTCACTACCTTGTTACGACACGTTGCGATATAACGCAGCTTGATTACCATATCGTGCGGTAGCCTTTCTTCACAGCTTGTTACAAGCTCATGCAATCCTTCGCCTTCAGCGTGATATTGAAGTCTCAATAATTTTTCTATATTGCGAGTTCTATTCACCACTTTTTCAATATCGGTCATCTTGGCCCTCCCACTCCACACTATAATTCTAGTCGAGCATTTCCTTATTCTTATACAAAATCATTGTTATTTACGAGAGAAAGAGACAATAAATAACAACGCTTTATCCCAAACTAGCCATTAAATGTGATATCAGCCGAAAAATAATCAGCTTGGCTTACAACACTTCACGAATAACGGCTTCAAACACATATCCCTATTGCTTGAAAGACTAGAATAACCATCACGACTACATGGAGGTTATATGCCTAATTCACTCTTTTTTGCCATCTTTGCACTCGCCGGTCTAGCAGCTTGGGTATTTCTTGGTTTCTATCGAAAACACACGCAAGGTGAAAATGCGCCAGAAAAGAAAGTGAATGCCACTGTGTTAGACAAACAATCCATCGATCTTCCTGACGCCGAACCGGGCCAAGAAGATCAAGAATACTGGATTTACGTTCAACGTGGGGTTGTTGGTCCGAAGCGAGAATTCCAAGTCGGTATCCACTATTTCCACGCACTTAATCCTGGTGATAAAGGAACCTTAACTTACCAAGGCGATAAATTTTTGCACTTTGCTTTGAAACGCTAGTCATAAACCGCCTCAACCATCTGTCATCAAAGCAAGCCAAGCACAGTTCGCAAGAATAGCCTTAGTACTAATCGCTAAGGTAAAAGCCAACGTGTCTTCTCTGACTTAGATACTAACCAGCTCATCCATAAAGCCCCTGCACCACTAACCACGATCCATAATGGAATCACCCAAGCAGGATGTCCTTGGAACCAACCGAACTCTTTCATTGGCCACAAAAAGATAGGATGCAGCAGGTAAATACCTAAACTGTGTTTACTGATAAAACCAACCACTTGATTGCTCTTATCAGATAAACCCTCTCCGTAATAACGACACAGCATGAACACCATGCTTGCAGCTAATACCGTATTCAATGTTTTGTAAGATAACCAACGACCTACCGTGTATTCCTCAGCTATCAGGCTTGCATCAACCACCATGTAGACCGTGGTTAGTAATGCTAACCCACCAAGTAAAACACTCACACCGACCGTCACCTTGTTAAGCGGAACGATTTTATACAGCATATACCCCAAAGGTAGGTACCCAGTGTAAAGCCACAGCTCGTGACTCCATGGGCCATCTATCCTGAGTAAGAACAACAAAGTGGTAAATAGCCACACTGCAGTGAAACCATAAACCGCTTTGTCCCCATACTTTCTAACCATGATCTGTAAGAAAGGAATCACAAAGTAGAGCGGGATAAAGTAATAGAAGAAACCAAGATGGTAGTACGTGTAGTGATGGTAACTATTGAGCAAAATATCCCAACTCACATCAGCATCAAAACCCATCGCAGACCAACCAGATAGGTAGGTATAGAAAAGCGACCAGACAATGAAAGGGATCAGTACCTTGCCCAATCGACGCTTAAGGTAGTATTTCGCATCAAACGGGCGTTGGTCACTGAGCATCAGGGCACCAGTAATCAAGATGAACACCGGCACCGCCCAGCGGCTGAAACTGTTCACCGTGATGGCGGTAAGCCATTCGCCGAAAGGAATGGTGTTCAATTCATTACGATAAGGAGCCAAAACATGAATCGCGATAACCGCTACGGCCGCGACACATCGTGCTAAATCAAAAAAGAGAATTCGCTGCTTCATGTAAATGCCTGATTAATATTCAATCATTCTACTATAGCAATAAAAAAGCTGACCGGAATAAATACCAAGTCAGCTTAGTGTTAAAGGAGAGGCTTATCGCGAATTAAGTTCATTCGACTTTAGGCTATACAAGCCTCGCTCTTACGACTAAGGCTCATGCGGCTGAAGCTTATGCCGCTGAGATTTGTGGCACTTTCGGTAAACGCAAAGAGATCAGTGTCGTTATCGCTAAGAACGCGAAGGAGACCCAAAGACACGCAGACAAGCCGGCCATTTGGAAAACCAAGCCTGATAATATCGTACCAATCAAACGGCCCATCGCATTCGCCATGTAGTAGAAGCCGACATCAAGCGACACACCATCGCCTTTCGCATAACTCACAATCAAGTATGAGTGCAATGATGAGTTCACCGCGAAAACGGCACCAAACACCATCAAGCCACCGATGATCACTAACTCTGGTTGCCAGCCAATTTGCACCGCATAGGCAATACCAGCGGTCACAATAGCCAACGCCCCCGCCCACAATAGCGCTGCATGGCCATCAGGTACCTTACCTTGCGCTTTACCGGTAATCTTTGGTGCAATGCCCTGTACAAAGCCGTAAGCGATGGTCCAAGCCGCTAAGAAGCCACCAACCCATGAGTGATCCCAACCAAACACGCTGCCTAGATAAATCGGCAGAGCAATCACAAACCACACATCACGAGCACCAAATAGGAACATACGTGCAGCCGATAAGATATTGATGGATTCAGATTTGGAGAAAATCTGTTTGAACTTGGGTTTAGTTTTCGCTTTCCCCATGTCCGCTTCTAAGCTCACCAAACTGCCAATGAAGACCAATGTCAGCACAGCAGCCATCGCGAGCACAGCGTACTGGAAACCAATCATCGAAAGCAGTAAACCACCGATAAAGAACCCGGCACCTTTCAGTGCATTCTTAGATCCGGTTAGAACCGCAATCCACTTATAAAGCGCACCTTGCTGTTCATCAGGGACTAAAGTTTTGATTGAGCTCTTGGCACTCATCTTATTGAGGTCTTTAGCGATACCAGACAACGCCTGCGCCGCCATTACCCAAGGGATGGTCAACATTGCGCTTGGCACCGCGAGCATACTCAAGGCGACAACCTGCATCCCTAAGCCGATATTCATGGTTTTATTGAGGCCAAGACGCGCCCCTAACCAACCACCGATTAGGTTAGTCACTACACCAAAGAATTCATAAAAAAGGAACAGTGAGGCGATCTCTAACGAACTGTAGCCAAGGTCATAGAAATACAGAACCACCAGCATACGAAGTGCACCATCCGTAATGGTGAAATTCCAATAGTTGAATGTCACCAACATATATTGGCGAACGCTCTTACTTAGGTTTGAAAACATAATGCTATCTCTGCAATCTAAACAAAAAGAGCTTTTGGATCATGATAAGTTCAACACTCCAGATACCAAAAGCTCCTTGTATAACAACCATGGCTTATTAGCCGTTCGCTACGCCATTAATGTACTCAATCTGGATCGGTTTAGTGAAGGCGCCCGGACGAAGTGATTGTACTTCTTGAACAATCTTACTCAGATCCCAACTCTTCTCTAACAGCAAGTGTGCAGCAAGCAAGCCAGTACGGCCAGAACCGCCCATGCAGTGCATTGCTACCTTGCCGCCGTTATCCACCACTTGGTGTAGCGCAGGGCTAGCCGCCTGCCATTTCGCAGCAAAATCAGCACCCGGAGCACAATCGTCTTCGATTTCGATTTGGAACCACTGCATGCCTAGTACTTGCGCTTTCTCGCCTAGCTCAGATACGTTCTTGCTCGCCAGTTCTTCACTGTCTAGAGCCGTCACAATCGCTTCCACGCCTTGTGCTTTCAGTTGCGCTAGAGATGCATCTAAGTCAGCACCTTTGGTACCTGGACATGGAGTAAGCACTAACGCACCAGTTTCTAAATCTAGTTGCCATGTTGGATGTACTTGAGAGTTTGTCATCGTCATCTATCTCTTAAAAATCTTGTAAATTAAGCCAGACCAACAGTACGAACTAGCTCAGCAGTACGTGTTGCGTAGCCCATCTCGTTGTCGTACCAAGCGTAAATCTTGACCATGCGCTTACCCACTAACATAGTTGATAGTGCATCCACGATGGTTGAGCGTTGGTCACCTTTGTAATCGATAGAAACCAGTGGACGCTCTTCAAAACCAAGAATGCCTTTAAGTTCATTCTCAGACGCTTCTTTCAGCATCGCGTTAACATCTTCGGCTGTGGTGTCTTGCTTCACTTCAAAGATGATATCTGTCAGAGAAGCATTCGCTAGTGGTACACGAACCGCGTGGCCGTTGATGCGGTTTTCAAGCTCTGGGAAGATCTCAACAATCGCTTTAGCGCTGCCTGTCGTTGTCGGGATAAGACTCATACCACATGCACGAGCACGACGTAGGTCTTTGTGCGGCGCATCTAATATAGTTTGTGTATTGGTTAGATCGTGAATAGTGGTAAAGGCTGCGTTCTCGATGCCTAACTTCTCGTTAATCACCTTCACAACAGGCGCAAGACAGTTAGTAGTACAAGATGCAGCTGTCACAATCTTATGTACCGCTGGATCGAAGATAGCGTCATTTACACCAACTACGATGTTGGCGACACCGTCTTCTTTCACTGGAGCCGATACCACAACACGCTTCACGCCTTGCTCAAGGTATTTATTAAGGAAAGAGGTTTTACGGTGAACACCAGTCGCTTCAAGAACAACATCACAACCTGACCAATCAACAGCATCAATATCGCGCTCTTGAGTCGTCTTGATACGCTGTCCATTGACGATCATCTCATCGCCTTCAACATTCACTGCGTGGTTCCAGCGGCCTTGAACAGAATCAAACTCAAGCAAGTGAGCCAATGTCGATGTATCGCCAGCAACATCGTTAATCTGAACAAACTCTAGCTCAGCCCAATCGAATGCGGCACGAAGTGCTAAACGGCCGATACGGCCAAAACCATTAATACCTACTTTAACTGTCATTGTGTGTTCTCTCAGTCAGTGGTGAATCTAAAAATATTCAATTAAACGCAACATTGAGGGCGTGAAGTTATTGCTTCTAAACGCTCAATATCTTGCTGGTATTCCGTTTTCAAACAGTTCGATGCGATAAGGTCATCAATTAACTTGAGCATCCAACCGGGTAAATCTTGTGACAGACGATAAAACACCCACTGCCCTTGGCGAACATCCGTCAAAATACCATTTGAGCGCAACTGCGCTAGGTGACGGGAAATCTTTGGCTGACTTTCTTGTAATGCTTGAGTCAACTCACCAACAGAAAGGCATTCATTGCGCACAATCAGCATTAAGCAACGCACTCGCGTTTCATCAGACAGTAATTTAAAAAATTGGTGAGGAAGCATAATTACATACTCATATATGGATATGCATATATCTTAATTATAAAAAAACGCACGTCAAGGCGTGCGTTTCAATTGTCATTAAAGTTTAACAAAGATAAATCAAAGCTGGTTAGTAACGGTATGGCTCCAGCGTCGCGCTTCGGTAAGCTCTGTTTTTACTTGCTCGACATTAAGTCCTAGATCAGCGCAATGCTCATCAATTTGTTGCCAATCTGCATGCTCAAAACTCTCTTCAAGTGCCAGTAGAGTCCCGTATGGCCCTTCTCTTCGAAGCAAAGCAACCTTGATACTTTTACACAACGGCAACTGCTCTACAAGATTCTCTAACGACAGATCAAGCAGCGCATCAAGCAATGAAAACAAACCAATCATAAACGCCTGCTCAGTGTGCCCTGCAAATGCTTGGTAACGAGACATGCGCTGGCAAAATTGAGCACGCTGTAAAGACAGGCCATACAACTCTTTTGGTTTTTTATCAGAGACATAAGATGCCACCGCCAACGAGACAAACATTTTCAGTTTCTCTTGCCCCAGATACACTAAGGCCTGACGGAACGAAGAAATAGTCACCTCAAGACGAGGCGACATGGTGTTTACAAACCGCAGTAACTTATAAGATAAAGCAACATCTTTCGCGACAATGCTTTCAACACGTTGGAAGTCGACGTCCGGTTTACACACCTCTTGAAATAACTCCATGGCAATCACTTGCTCTGGGCTAATATACTTGGTCTTGATGATTTGCGGTTTACTAAAGAAGTAGCCTTGGAAGAACTTAAAACCGGCCTCTTTCGCTTGCTTGAATTCTTGTTCGGTTTCAACGCGTTCAGCAAGAAAGCTAAACTTCTTCCCTTGATGGGCTTTAACCAAATCACACGCCTCATCCAAACCCATTTGCATGATGTCGAGCTTAACGATGTGCGTATATCTCAGGAAGCGTTCCCATTCAGGCGTCGATGTAAAATCATCAAGAGCAATCATGTAGCCAGCTTGGTAAAGCTCTTTTACCGCATCTAATAACTCATCGGTTGGTTTACAGGTCTCGAGGATCTCTACCACCACCTTGTCTTTCGGTAAACTTAAAGGAAGTCGACGAATCAGGCTTTGGTATGGGAAATTGATAAAGCAGCGCGAAGATGAGATCGAAGGGTTAAGCCCTACCGACAAAAAGTTTTCAACAATCAGACGATACGTTGCTCGATTAGACTCAATATGCGCTGGATAGGCATTCCTCTCTCCATCGCGAAACAACAGCTCATAACCGAGCGTGTTCTTGTTACGATTTAAGATAGGTTGTCGAGCAACGTACGTAGCGGTCATTTATTGATAACTCTAATTGATTTAACTATAACTCTATTACTTTCATTAAGCTTTGGCAGCAGCTAGCAAAGCGCCGCAACCCATGAACATACCACCAAATATTTTATTTATCTTACCCATTATGCGATCAGAGCGAATAAAACGTCCCATTTGTGAAGCTAATGAGGTGTAACCCAACATAACAACGCTATCAATGAATACCGTTGTCACACCGAGGACTAACAGTTGTGGTGCTTGAGGTTGTGTCGGGTCGATAAACTGAGGAAACAGAGCCACTAAAAACACGATAGATTTCGGGTTAGTTAGATTAATAAGCACAGCATTTCTAAGTAACTTACTACTCGATAGCGTAGAGCTCTCTTCTGAAGCCACCAAGTTAGAGTTATCACGCCATTTTTGAATGCCCAACCAAACCAGGTAAACTACACCAACCCATTTGATAATGGTGAATGCCAGCGCTGATTTTGCCACTAATGCACCGATACCCGCCCCCACCAACAAAATGTGGAATGCAAGGCCAAGCTGTAAGCCTGCGATCGACGCAAGTGACTTCTTAGTGCCATAACTAAGTCCATTACTGATCGAGTTAACGGTACCTGAGCCCGGAGCCAAACTAAACAATATCGCAGTGACGACATAAGCAAGCCAAACATGAGTATCCATTTGCATTTCCTTACTAGTTCTTTAATCTAACAACATTAGTAGCAATAAAGCTCTCACATGCATCAGTTCAGGTAATTTCCCATGGAAAACCACAGTGAAGCCCCGTTTTCTTACACGCAAGAACCTCAGTTCGAACAAGCGATTAAACACCCTATCCCCACCCTTTGGCAACAACGAAAAGATGGGTATCTAACAACATCTGGCAAAAAGAAGCTGTACTGGTGTAGCTTAACCTCACCAACGCACACCAAAGCCATTGTTATTTCAAATGGCCGCATTGAATGTTGCTTGAAATACCAAGAACTCTTTTATGATTTCTATCAGCAAGGCTATGACGTTTATTCATTTGACCACCAAGGTCAAGGCCAGTCTGAACGCATGGTAACAGACTCTGACATTGGTCACATTCATGAGTTTGATGATTACGTTTCAGATATGTCTGACGTCATTGCCAGTTTTGATCTAAGCCGATATTCCAATCGCTACCTGCTCGCACACTCAATGGGTAGCACTATAGCTACTCGATACTTGCAAACTCATCCAGCTCACCCGTTTGACAAAGTCACCCTGTGCGCTCCAATGTTTGGTATCAACACCGAGTGGTATTTTAAACCTATCGCGATGCTCGTTGGACAAGCGTTAACGGCTTTTCACGCTAAACCAACGTATGCTCCGGGCCAACAGGCCTATTATTCAAAGCCTTTTGAAAACAACCTACTAAGCCACAGTAAGGTGCGTTATCAGTGGTTTCGTTGCCTGTATGACGGCTCCCCCTCTTTGCAGGTTGGCGGACCAAGCACACGCTGGGTATGGCAAGGGTTAATGGCCGCTAAACAGGCGATACAACAAACTCGTCAAATAAAAATCCCGCTGTTATTGATTCAGGCAGGGGAAGAAAAAATTGTCAGTAACGATGCTCAAGTAAAATTCATCAATAAATTGAAGAAAACCAACTCAGATTGCATGTTTAAGGTCATTGAAGGATCTAGGCATGAAGTATTGTTTGAACAAGATGAATACCGTAATCAAACACTAGACGCCATCAATCAATTCTTTGCTTAACGAGGACGATTAAGAGGGCAAGCCTTTAAGAATTGAGGTGCTAAAGAGGAAGAGAAGTAGGCGAGCTTTGCCCTCTTTTCTTACGCAAATTTGGCATACAATTTCCAAGTACAGATATTGTAGTTAAAGAGAATACTAGCGTTAGCTAGTGTCGATTTTAGTTAAGCATTTTGCAATGAGGGTTAAATGACTATTCCTGCACTAAAAGATTCCGTGAAAATTGTTGCCTCCGATTTAGATGGTACGCTGTTAGCGCCAAACCATCAGCTCAGCGACTTTACTAAGCAGACACTCACGAAGTTACATGGACAAGGTTATACCTTTATCTTCGCTACTGGCCGACACCATGTTGATGTTGCAGGCATTCGTAAACAAACAGGCATCCCCGCTTACATGATCACCTCGAACGGCGCGCGTGTGCATGATCAAGACGACAACCTGATGTATGCCAAAAACCTGCCAGTGGATCTTGTACAAAGCGTAGTTGATGTTCTCAAACAAGACCCTGAGATCTTTATTCATATCTACATGAACGACGAATGGTTGCTAAACCGTGAAGACGAAACCATGAAGAATTTCCACGATCAAACTGGTTTTACATACCGACTGTATGACGTCGACAATGCGCCGACCGAAGGCATTGCTAAAATCTTCTGTACTCACCCAAATCAAGAACATGAACACCTTGTTCCGTTCGAAGATAAATTGAACGAGCAGTTTGGTGACAAGCTGAATATCGCATTCTCAACGCCTTGGTGTTTAGAAGTGATGGCAGCAGAAGTGTCTAAGGGTGATGCGCTACAAGCCGTTGCACAATCTATAGACCTAGAACTTGAGAACTGTATTGCCTTTGGTGATGGCATGAACGATGTCGAACTCCTTTCAATGGCTGGAAAAGGCTTAGTGATGGGTACATCGCATGAGAAGGTCCTCAAAGCTTTGCCACACAATGAAGTGATTGGCAGCAACGCCGACGATGCGGTTGCACACTACTTAGAAAAACATCTGCTCTAACCTTGTCTCGTCGAAGCCATCTTAATAAATAAAAAGGCAGCCAACTGGCTAACACTGATCATTTAAGCATTTTCCTGATCAGTTGAACGATCCTGCAGATGGTTGACAATACCCTTAAGCACTTCTGTTTAAGGGTATTTTTTATGCTGTCACACTGGTTAATCGATGTTGACGATTTTGCTAATCCAGAATCTCTTTCTTTGTTCCAAAAAGACCTTCCGCTAGATTGGATAAACCAAGCTTTATCTGAAACGAACAAAGCGAGTATGCGTCGTAGAAAGTTACCTGCCGAACTTGTTGTATGGTTAGTCGTTGGTATTGGTCTCTATCGAGATAGACCGATTACCGATGTACTCGATAAACTCGACCTCAAATTGTCTAACTCATTGGGTGAGTCTATTGCACCTAGTGCGATTCCCCAGGCGAGAAAGCGCCTCACCGCTAAACCTTTAGAGTCATTATTCTCAATCACAGCAAAGCACTGGACACAGTCGGAAGATGCGGGTGATAAATGGAATGGTTTGAGCCTATTTTCAATTGATGGCACACAGTTTAGAACGCACGATAACCCAAGCTTAGCTGAGCATTATCAATATGTTTACTACCGAAAAGACAGGCACACTGAATATCCAATCGTTCGAATGTGCGCACTCACATCCCTACGGAGTCGACTTATTCATGATGTGGCTTTTGGGGAAAGTTCTAAAGGTGAAATTAGCTATGCAAAAGATTTAATTTCATCAGCTGTCCCGAATTCATTGACCATTTTTGACCGTTGCTACCTGAGCGCAGAGCTTATGCTTAACTGGCAACGAGAGCATGGGACAAGTCACTGGATGACGCCCATAAAGTCGAATGTGAAGTATGAAACCATCGAGCAACTCGATGATGATGGGCGAGATCTGATTGTAGAGATGAAAGTCTCTCCACAAGCTAGAAAGCAAGACCCGAGCCTCCCGGAAACGTGGAAAGCGAGGCTGGCTCTATACCCCGATGATGGTGAACAACAACCCAATCATATACAAGGGCTGCTGACTTCTCTAACAGATAGAAAATACAGTTTAAAATCATTATTAGACGTGTACTTCGAAAGGTGGGAAATCGAGAAGAGTTATGGCGAGATTAAGCATGACATGCTTGAAGATGAAATTCTGCTCCGCAGTCAATCTGTAGAGGGTGTAAAGCAAGAGGTATGGGGTATCCTTATCGCGTATAACTTAATCCGTCTGGAGATTAGCCGAATAGCAAAAGAGGCAGAAGTCTCACCACTTAGGATAAGCTTTACGATGGCACTTCGAGATATTCAAGATGAGCTAATGTGGTGTGCTATCGCTTCTCCAGGTTCTATTCCCAAAAAGCTGCGAGCTATGAGAGAGCGAGTGAAACGTTATATTTTGCCCGAAAAACAAAAACGGCCCAAAGGTAGGACCGTTCGTTTTAGTAAGACTCGCTACACTGTGCGATCTAAACACCTTAAATGATAGGTGTTGGCCAACTGGCTGCCTTTTTGAACCTTACGTAAAAAGCTCTCTCTAATGCTATCGAGAATCTAGCACTTCTTTGCTTAAGATTGCCTGCCACTCTTGTTCGGTAACCGGCATGATAGATAAGCGATTACCGCGCTTCACCAATGACATCTCTGATAGTTCAGGCATGGCTTTAAGCGTTGCTAAGGGAATCAAGCGTTCAGTCACTCGAACAAACTCGACATCCACCATTATCCAGCGCGGGTTATCTGGTGAAGACTTAGGATCGTAGTAATCACTCTCTGGGTCGAACTGAAAGTGGTCTGGGTAGGCTTCTCTGGTTACTTTGGCGATCCCTGCTACGCCAACTTTCTTACATGATGAATGGTATATCATCACTAGGTCTCCAAGCTTAACTTCATCGCGCATCATGTTTCGAGCCTGATAGTTGCGTACACCCTCCCAACAAGAGGTTTTTTGTACTCTCAGAGTCTGAATAGAAAAGGTGTCAGGTTCTGTTTTAAATAACCAATATGCCATAATAAATCCAATTAACGGTTGCTCCGAGGAAGATATAACATGAAGGTAATAAAAAACCCAGTGACATGGCTAGTCGCATTCGCTCTACAAGGCTGTGTCACAGCGCCAGATGTCCCCCAAAAGCCAGAACTACCACCAGCAACCTTGGATGAGCCACTGAGCATCCAACCGCAAACCTTCATCATGCGTGGTCAGGTTGTGGTTGGCCATGAAAGCCGAACCTTCACTCCTTGCGGTAGCCAACAACAATACTGGTTAGATTTATCACCAGAATTAGCACTGGAAGCTCAAGGGCTAGCAACCCGACCTTACCAAGCTTTATATGGCGAGCTGATTGGATACCTAACTGTGCCGAGCCAAACGGGTTATAACGCAGATTTCACGGCACGTTTCGTGGTTGATCAAGTGAATATCCTAACCGCAGAAAACCCTAACCGTTGTGACCAACCCCTACGTTCAACACGCGTATTTGGCAATGAACCTTTCTGGTCCGCAGCCTTCGATAAAGACCAACTCAAATACGCTCAGATGGGCGAAGAACCACAACGCCTAAATATTGAATCAAGCCGCACCACACCAAACAGTCGTGATTACCAATTAGAAGGTAAAACGGCGCAAGGAAAACTCAATCTCAAAAAAGAAAGCTGTAGCGATGGCATGAGCGACTCAATCTACGGCTTGGAAGCCAAGCTCAATCTCAATGACAGTAGCTACAGTGGCTGTGCGACATTATCAAATCAAGATCCAACGCTGAACTGGAGCGGGCTCTACTTCGCAAGTTCAACGAAGAACACAGGGTTCTCTATCAACCTTGAACTCAACGATGATCACAGCGCTGTGACCACATACTCGTACAGCAATGGCGACCCTTCAATTGTTGAACAAGGCTTCTGGCAGCAACTGAACCAAAATCAAGTACAAGTGGTAATGACTCGCCACCAGCAACAATACTTAATCTCTGAACGTATCTTCACGCTCGACAACGGCAAGCTGGTCGCTGAAAAAGAGAAAGTAGGCAACGTTGTCTACCCGATTGCCAATGGCGGTTTGGTGTTATTTGAAGCCAAGAGTGAACAGGCGCAAGTAAACACGACCACGGCCGTGGATCTAACCGCAAAACAGGTTAACTCGAGCGATCAACTTGATCAAAAAGTCGACCAAGCGATCCGTGAGTATTTCAAGATCAATAACACCTCACCGGACAACACTAAGTATCGTTGGCTGACTTACGATCTTAACGGTGACGGTAAAGAAGAGTTACTCGCTCAACTCAACTGGTGTGGCTCTGGAGGCTGTACTTTACTCATTTTTGAAAACCATCAAGACAACTGGCGTTTCAACAGCCGGGTAACATTGGTCAAAGGGGATATCCGCCTTGGCAAATCACAAAGCCACGGCTGGCACGATCTTATCTTCAATGTCAGCGGAGGTGGGGCAACACCGGCGAAACATACACTGTCTTACTCTGGTGTCAGCTACCCACTTAACCCAAGCGTAGCGCCAGTCGCAGATAATGCTAATATCAGCGATGTGGTTTTGTTCGCGGATGGTATCTCACCAGCAAAAATCGGAGTTAAGTTATAAACATGAGTAACCAACAAGCTTGTGGTGGTTGTGGTTTTACTCACCAATGCGTTTGTCATTTAATACCAAGTATTAAGAGCCAAGTCGACCTTGTACTGTTGACTCACGAGAATGAGTTTTCGCGAGACACTAATACAGGGAAACTGCTGCAACAATCGCTTGAGAAGTGCGAGGCGTTCGTGTGGCAACGAAAGACACCACCTGCCGATCTAATGGCATTACTTGAAGATGAAACACGACAGCCTTTTCTATTGTTTCCAAGTGATAAAAGCATCGAATGTCAGCAAGCCGTGTCATCTGTAGCTGGAGATCGTAAGCCGCTATTCATTATTTTGGATGGAACATGGCAAGAAGCGAAGAAAATACTCAACAAGAGTGTTTGGTTACAAGCGATTCCACAAGCTCACCTCAACATTACCAGTGAATCCTCATACACTCTGCGCCGCAACCAAGACAGTGGTCATTTGTGTACCTGTGAGGTTGGCGTTGAACTGCTCAAGGCATTAGGTGAAGAAGAGCAAGCGCGACAGATTGATGACTATTTCCAACATTATCTAAAAGTATTCCAAGCCGATAAGTGTGGCCACTCACTCAAATAGTTGAGTGCAGATGCTGGAGATAAATAGCTAAAAACAAAGGGTGAGCCATAAGCTCACCCTTTTTACATCGCACTTTAGTTTTTGAACCAATGAGTGTTTCACGTGAAACGATCGGCTACGTCAATCGCCCCATCAAAACAGACGCTTGGGTTCACCAAAATGATACCCCTGCAAGTAATCAACCCCCATATCCTCTGCTATTCGACATACCTGTTCATTATGTACGAACTCCGCTACCGTCTTAGCGTTTAAGATATGACACAGACTGACGAGTTGTTGAGCTATTTTGCGTTGCTTCTTATCTTTATCGATATTGCGAATCAAGCTGCCATCGAGCTTTATCACTTGTGGTTCCAGTTTCAATATTTCATCGATGTTCGAATAGCCAGAACCAAAGTCATCGACAATGATATTCACCCCAAGATCGCGAAAGTGATTACACACCTCGATCAAGCGACCGTAATCCTGAATTTGCTCAGTTTCTAACACCTCTAAACCAATACGCTGTGGGTGGCTAATTTTTTTGATGGCTTGCTCAAGGTGTAAAATGGTTTTCTCATTGCTGAAATCTTGTGGCGCTAAGTTAATTGAGAACGAATCGGTTCTCTGGCTCATGAAATCAAAGGTGCGCGTTATCATTTGGCGACTTAAGCGTGTATAGAGGTGGGTACCCTCAATAATAGGTAAGAACTTACCCGGTGCGATCAGCTGGCCATCTTCTTCGATTCGAACCAAGCACTCGTAGCTTTCTAATTGATGACTATGTGCCGACACAATGGGTTGCGAGCAAGCAACAATATTTTGGTTGAGCACCGCGCGGCTGACACACGATAGCCAACCGAGTTGTTCTTGGCGATGCTTCTCTAATTGGATTAACGCCTTAGCACTCACCAGATGTTTATTCTGACTCACCGCGCTGCGTCGAGCTTCAATCGCTTTCAGTAATAAATCATCAATGGAGGTCGTAGGGAAATCGCGACGACTCGCGACACCAGCACAGACTGAAACCGAAAGATAATCGATATCCGGTAACCCCATTGGCTCAAAGTTGACATGCTCGGTTTGATCTGCAAATTCAGAGAAACGCTGGTGGATTTGCTCTTGACTAGCCCAACTGTCAAAAACCACGGCCCACTCGCCAATGCCAATACTATAAAGTTGGCAACTCTCATCAAAGAACTTCAAAAGTGCTTTTTGAAGGTATTCACTCAAATCATGCAGAAGCTTATCACCTACTCGATAACCGTACTTCTCATTGATTTGACCAAAGGTGGTGACCTTCAGCGTTAATAAATGGCTATAAAAACTCATTGTCGACAATGCTTCACGCAGAACACTTCGATTGGGTAAGCCAGTACGGCGATCAATTCGGTAGCTCGCAGTCAATGCAGTCGCTTGCTGTTGAATCTTACTGGCCATACTGTTGTTCATATCATCGACATCAAGCAGTGCGTTTCGAATCAGTGAAAATAGCGGGGATATATTGGTTGCTGGTTGTGTTTCGAGTGGCAACGCAGCCTTACCTTCCCCTTCTCTTAGGGCGAGATAAGTTAAGCTATGATGCAAGATTCTTTGTTGACCCGTATCTTGATAAAGCTCGCCCATACAATAAACACCGTAAGTATCCGCCAGCTTTTGGAAAACCTCTACCTCTTGGTTACCATCGATAAAGTCGATTCGAGAAGTGCAGTTATAGATAAAGAGCTGTTCTGGTTTATGTGAGGCAATTTGTTGAACGCCAAGCCTAACTTGCTCTAAAGTCAATGAGGGGTGGTCATAACAAAATCTGACCTCATCGCCCACCTGAAACTGACCACTGAACTCTATCTCTCCGCACTCCATGACCTCAAGTGGCAGGTGAATATTTTGCTCTTTTGGGTCGCCAACCATCAAAGGGAAGTTGTGCAACTGTTCAAAAGGGACCTCCAGACCATCAGCAAGGTAACGATTATAAAGATCACGAATCGGCATTCCATCCAATTCTGCTAACCGATTATCTTGAGCGCCCGTCACTCGAAAGGTTCGACCGATTGGATTCCACTCAGTGTAATAACCTTTGGTAATGGCAAGCTTTGAGCTGTGCAACGCCACCATCACATAGGCATTTTCATAACAGACACCATTGAGCATTACCCATCGGCCCCCCTCTGTAATGGTAGAGGCACCACCACAAATAGGTAATGAGTATCTCGATTGCTCAAACGCTGCAAACAGAGCTCGGTTGTTTATCTGCAAGCGATCTGCGAAACAGATGATACTTTGAGTTTCGGCATGACACTGCAGTTGCTCCGCCATCATTCCACTATCGAGTAGAGGCTGCTCACTGTACTCCACAATACCGCAAGTGTAAGACGTCGCGTCAAAGCGAGTGACAATAAGATAAAGGCCTTGATGCAGGATGACACCTTGGCTGATGTAGTGGTTTGCACTACAACCAATGAGTTTGGCGTTGGGGAAAATCGATTTAATCACTTGGCAGGCAGCCAAAACCGAACCTTTCTCGAAAGAAGAAAACACCTGAATCAGCAAACTTTCATGTTTATGAAAATCTATCTTGTCCAATTCATGTTGGGTTTGTTCTATGTCTTGTATCAGGAGAGAGGTCGACTGCATATTCACATTAATCGTTACGTTAATGATTCGTCATTGTGCTTAGTATAAATACAGCTTGCACGGAATAATTACGATCGTCGTACTAATAATGTGACGTTAGTTAAACATCATTCATTTCAATAAAACCAGGCGGTGAGCTGTGATTGCGCGCCGTTCAATAGATATATCGTATAACAGCCTGACCTTTGTATTTTAAAACAATCGCTTAGGCTCACCAAAGTGATAACCTTGTAGGTAGTCGACACCCATTTGCTCCGCGATATCACAAACCTGTTGGTTATGAACAAATTCAGCGACTGTTTTAGCATTAAACACCTGACATAAACGCACCAGTTGAGAGGTGATATTTCTCTGTTTTTCGTCCTTATCAATGTTGCGAATCAAACTGCCGTCCAACTTAATGACTTGCGGTTCAAGCTTGATGATTTCATCAATATTGGAATAGCCTGAGCCAAAGTCATCGACAATGATTCTCGTCCCTAGAGCACGGAAGTGATCACATACCTCAATCATTCGGCCATAGTCTTTAATCTGCTCTGATTCTAAAACCTCTAAACCAAGTCGAGTCGGATCATTCATACCGCTAATCGCCGCCTCAAGAACCTCAAGCGTCTTATCGCTCAATAAATCTTGCGGGGATAGATTGATAGAGAACGAGCTCTGCTTATCCGCCATATAACCGATGGTGCTTTTAATCATATGTCGGCTAAGACGAGTATAAAGATGCGTATCAGCAATGATAGGTAAGAACTTACCAGGAGGGATAATCGAGCCATCTGATTCCATGATTCTGACCAAGCACTCTTGAGCGATCATTTCATGAGTCCCCGCCGCTACAATAGGTTGTGAGTAGGTAATTATGTTCTGATCTAAGATCGCTCGGCTTACACAACTCAACCAACCAAGTTGCTCCTTACGATCTTCTTCGCTGACTTGAATATTCTTAGCATTAGTAATGTGAGTATTATTTCGCACACCATAACGACGAGCTTCAATGGCCTTTAATAAGATCTGATCACCGCTGTCGCTTAAGAAATCACAACGGCTCGCAAAACCACCGCATAACGATACTGAGAGATAATCAATATCAGTGAGTCCATAGGGTTCAAAGTTGGTGTGTTCGATATCATCAGCGAACTCGACGAAACGTTGCTCTATCTTTGTACTATCAACACTTGCATTAAAGATGATAGCCCACTCACCAACACCAATACTGAACAGCTCTACCTTTACCTTGGATTCCTTAACCACGCGAAGGTGCAATCGCTCTACAAAGTAATTAGAGAGATCCTGTAATAACTGATCCCCTACTTGGTAGCCATATTTCTCGTTCACTTGGTGGAAATTGGTCAGTTTGAGCGTCAACAGGTGCTCAGTGAAGAGAATCATATTGAGGCGTTCTTTTAATACAATGCGATTAGGCAGCCCGGTACGAGAGTCAATACGATAACTTTCCGTTAAACGACGTGCCTGTTGATGAAGTTTTTCCTCCATCTGAATATTCATGCGATCGAGATCAGCAACGGCATTTCTTACTAAATTAAGCAATGGTGATACTGTAGAGTCACGCTGATAACCCCCACAGCGAAACTCATCGATCTCGTCCGACTCTCTCATCGCAATATAAGTAAGACTATGATGAAGTATCTCTTGGCGATCTTCATTGCGATATAGCTCACCCATGCAGTATGCTCCGCACGTATTCACGATTCCTTCGAATGGCTTCAGTTCAAGTTTACTATCGATGAATTCAAGTCGAGAGACGCAGTTATAGATAATCACAGACTCAGGCTGATGGATGGCCAGCATCTCGGCACCGTGGCGCACCTTTTCCGCGGTCAAAGAGGGGTGGTTATAACAAAACTGCGCCTCTTCACCGACATGCCAAGGGCTATCAAACTCTATACTGCCATCATCATTAATACGTAGCGGCGTTGAGATACCCTTCTTTCTGCCAAGTTCTCGATAAAGTGGAAAGCTCATCAGTTGACTAAAGGGAAGATCTTTTCCATCGGCAAGGTAATGTTTGAAAACCTCGATGGCAGGCTTATCATTTAATGCATATAAGCGATGACCCTCAGCGCGCGTTACTCGCAGCTTCATCCCGATCGGGTTCCACTCAGAATAAGCATCTGACCAAACTTTTAATTTAGGGTTACTCAAAGCAACAGCGACACAAGCGTGCTGATAAATTTCTTCGTTGTGCATCACCCAACGACCAAATTCATTCTCATGACATAACCCACCAGCCACCGGCAAAGCGTAAGGCAGATTCTCAAAGGCGTTATAGATAGGGTAATCACGACCTTCAACCTGATCACATAGACTGATCACGGTCTTGGTATCTTCAGATAGGTTTAACTGAGCAGTTAACGCTTGGCTGTCATGACTAGGGTTGCCAGTAAAAGGCTGAACAGCAGTAGATAAACGAGTTTCGTTAAATTCACTGATAATGATTAACGTACACGTACTTTCAAGGCAGTTGTCACAAATAACATGGCGTGCACTTTGCCCAATTAGCGTCGCACGATTTAAACGCTTTAAGGCAATACTCGCGATTCCACGAGCGACATCAGAAGATTGAGCAGAAAAGAGCTGGATAAGGTATTGTTTGTTGTCACTCCACTCTCGCAGATTAAATTGAGACTTAAATAACTCCTCAGTATTTGCGAGAAATGTAAATGTTTGCATGCCAACCCTTGTTCAAAATCGAGTGAATTGAATAACCCGCAACCTCTGCTTGACTGAAATGAATCTATAAAAATAGCCGCCAATTATCCTAGCCTAAACCGGCTTTTAATGGCGCCTACTGTAACAATTCATTATCATAAATGCGACACGATAAGCTTATAGTGGCGATTAAATGAGTCGCATAAGGTCGCTGAGCTGATCTATTTCAACATCAGGTAACACACTTGCCTTAGAAGATAGATATAAATTGGAACCCGTATCATTAAACCAGCATGCTTGGAAGCCATTTCGCTTCGCCCCATAGACGTCAGTTCTGAGATGATCACCAACATGAAGGATATTCTCAGCATCGAACCCTAAGTACTGCTGAGCGGTATCAAACATATCAGGGTAAGGCTTTGCTTTACCGTCAGGACCAGCTTTGAGGATTAACTGAAAGTACTGTCCTAACCCTATTTTATGCGGATCGACGTTACCATTAGTAATCGCAACGAGCGAAATACGCTGGCTGAGTTCTGTCATCACTCGGTGTGTTTCTTGAGGCACATCGACTTGATTACGCAACCACAAGGCATGCTCAATACCCTCTCGAGCCGCTTGTTCTGCTTGCCGCAGAGAATAGCCCAATTGCAGCAAACCAATTTTAATCTGAGTTTCACGCCACACAGTGACATCATGTTTTAAGGTTGGATTTTCAGATGCGACTTGCTGCTTGATGCCCTGCCACTCTTCGAGCGATAAAGAAGCCGACACTGGGTGCTTTTGATAAAGCCACTGTGCCATCTCCTTCTCAACCTTCATGATCACAGGCCAGTTGTCATACAAGGTGTCATCTAAGTCAAAGGTCATGGCTTTGATGGGCTTTAACCCTCGATAAATTCGCATAGTAAACCCTTTAATCTAATCTCTATTCTTCTTACGAGCTCTCGGATGAGCCTGATCATAAGCTTGTGCCAGGTGCTGGAAATCTAAGTGGGTATACACTTGGGTCGTCGAGATATTTTCATGTCCAAGTAACTCTTGAACTGCGCGAAGATTTTGGCTCGACTCAAGCACATGTGTTGCAAAAGAGTGACGCAATTTATGTGGGCTAATGTGACTCGCGACGGATTGCTTCTTACCCCACTCTTCCATACGCTTTTGTACGCTGCGATGAGAGATACGGGTCCCTAGTTTTGACACAAACAGGGCGGTTTCACCCGGTGAAGCCAATTCACCACGAACTTTAAGCCATTTATCGACCCACTCTTTAGCTAAACCAGAAAACGGCGCTTTACGTTCTTTGTCACCTTTACCAATCACTCGGATTTCACCCTGCCGGCCTAATACATCTTTAAGGTTGATTCCGACTAATTCAGCGAGTCGCAAGCCTGCACCATACATCACTTCCATCATCGCTCGATCACGAATCGATAATGGGTCATCTCCGTTCACTTCAAGCAGTTGACCCACTTCATCAACATCGAGGTTCTTAGGTAAAGGGCGTTGTTTACGTGGAGCTGAAACCCCTTTTGCTGGGTTAGCGTTCATTTCACCACGTAACACAAGGAAATCAAAGAAGCTGCGCAGTGAAGATAAGCGCGTCGCAATACTGCTCGCCTTCATTCCCTCTCGCATGCCTTTACTGGCAAGTTGTCTTACCCACGCCGCATCGACTTGGCCCCAGTCTTTTAGGCCAAGAGTTACTAAATGAGCGGCCATGGTTTCAAGCTGTTGTTTGTAATTACGTTGGGTGTGTAGGCTGAGTCCCTTCTCGCTTCTGAGATATTCATAGAAGCGAGAAAGTGGCTTTTGAAGGCTGCTAGGAAGAGGTGTTTTGGGCTCTAGGCTCATTATTTATCTGCCAAGGTAAGGTATCCGCCAAATGAGCTACTACCAGCGCTAAATGGCGTAAAAAGAGCGTGTCCATATGGGGTTGGAAATGTCCGCCATCTTCACTAGAAAAGGCGAGCAAACCCAATGGAGACAGCTTAGCGAGCGGTAGTACTACATAAGAGCCTAGCTCTGGAACGGGAAAATCACCAAACAAATCGTGTCTGTCGGTTTTTCTCAAACGCCCTAAGTAAGCATCTTTACCATTGAAATGGTTAAGTGAGAACTTAGAGTAACGCTCTTCATTGAGCTGATAAAAACCTGATTGCGAAAGGATTCGAACATGAGCCTTAAGCCCTAGATCTAACGCTTTTTGCTCAACAGCTTTTATCACCTGCATGAAGTCACTGCATTTCAGCACCTGCGCTTGCAGATCCATAAATTCATAGAAGGTCTTATCGTTATTTGCAGCCAACGACATCAAACCGGTGATCTCTTCTTCGAGCTCTTCGATTCTGTGGCGTTGGCGTTTTAGCTGAACCTCAACCAGAGAAACAGCCCCCTGCTCAACGTTATTGATAGCAAGGCGATCAACCAAATCTTTCCTGTCTTGAAAAAAATCTGGGTTATCACGTAAATATTCCGCGACCACTTCTGCGGTGAGTGCGTCGGCTTCAACGTAAGACAAAACCTATCCTTTATGTTTTATGAATCGATGAGTGATGAATCGTTCTTAGCAAGAAAGTTGACCATCAAACACATGCGTTGCAGGGCCAGTCATAAACAAAGGCTTACCCGGACCTTGCCAGCTGATCTGTAAATCACCTCCAGGCAGACGAACTTTCACATTCTCAGCCAATAAGCCTTGAGTGATACCAACCGCAACGGCGCCACATGCACCGCTACCGCATGCTTGAGTTTCACCCGCACCACGTTCGTAAACACGCAAACGAATTTCATCACGGCTGATCACTTGCATAAAGCCAGCATTCACTCGCTCTGGGAAACGCTCATGCGATTCAAGAAGTGGGCCCAAGGTGTCTACGTCAGCGGTATCAACATCATCAACAACGGTAACCACATGTGGATTACCCATGCTAACGGCACCACAGAATAAAGTGTGGGCATCCGTTCTTAAGATGTATGTCTTCTCTGACTGTTTCGCCTTGAATGGAATCTTGCCTGGTTCGAACTCAGGAACACCCATGTTTACGGTGATCTGGTCATTGTCTTCAATCTTAAGAACCATTTTACCTTTCTTAGTGCTTACGTTGATGCTGTACTTATTCGTTAAGCCTTTCATGCGAACGAATCGTGCAAAACAACGAGCACCATTGCCACACTGCTCCACTTCACTGCCATCCGCATTGAATATGCGGTAATGGAAGTCAGTTTCTGGGTCATAAGGAGCCTCAACCACAAGTAGCTGATCAAACCCCACACCAGTGTGACGATCCGCCAAACGACGGATCAAATCTGGAGAAAAGAAAATATTTTGAGTAATGCAGTCCACGACCATGAAATCATTGCCCAAACCATGCATTTTAGAAAAATGGAAGTGCATAACGCTTAAAATTACTCCGGAAGAATGTTTTCAAGTTCCCACAAACTCGTAAGCTCTTCACGCTGACGAACCAAGTGAGTTTTATCGCCATCCACCATCACTTCAGCCGCACGCGAACGAGTGTTGTAGTTAGATGACATCGCGAAGCCATAAGCACCAGCTGAACGAACTGCTAGTAGGTCGCCTTCTTCGAGAACAAGGTCACGATCTTTACCTAAGAAGTCACCCGTTTCACAGATCGGACCAACCAAGTCGTAAGTCACGGCTTCACCCTGACGAGGGCTGACTGGCACAATATCTTGCCAAGCTTGATAAAGTGCTGGGCGCATCAGGTCGCTCATTGCCGCATCGATGATGGCAAAGTTCTTATGCTCTGTTGGCTTGAGGAACTCGACTTTCGTCAATAATACACCAGCGTTAGCAGCAATCGCTCTTCCAGGCTCGAAAATCAGCTCTAGATCAGAATGATTGTCTAAGCGAGCCAATAAAGCTTTTGCGTAATCTGAAGGCTGTGGTGGTAATTCATCACGATAAACCACACCAAGGCCGCCGCCGACATCAAGGTGTTTGATGTTAATCCCATCAGAACGCAGCTGATCAATCAGCGCGAGCAGGCGATCAGTGGCATCGATAAAAGGTTCGATATCGGTTAACTGAGAACCGATGTGACAATCAATACCATGGATAGACAAGTTATCGAGTGTTTTTGCAAAAGCATAGACGGCAGGGGCACGGTCGAACGCAATACCAAACTTGTTGTCACGCAGACCTGTAGAAATGTAAGGGTGAGTGTTCGCATCAACGTCTGGGTTGATACGCAGAGAAATCGGCGCTTTAACACCAAGTTCACCTGCCACTTTATTTAGTCGCTCTAGTTCTGGCTCAGACTCTACATTGAAACACTTAATGTTTAACTCAAGCGCACGCTTCATTTCTGCGGCTGTCTTACCAACACCAGAGAACACAACTTTAGCTGGATCGCCACCTGCAGCAACCACACGCTCTAACTCACCACCAGAAACAATATCAAAACCAGAGCCCAAACGAGCCAAAGTATTCAATACGCCGAGGTTTGAGTTAGCTTTAACGGCATAACACACTAAGTGTGGGTGCTCACCAACCGATGAATCAAACGCATTCCAGTGGCGTTCTAATGTTGCACGAGAATATACATACAGCGGCGTACCATATTGCTCTGCTAGTTGTGAAAGTGCGACGTCCTCAGCCCAAAGCTGGCCATCTTCCTGATAGTTGAAGTAATCCAAAGTTCTTATCCCTTATAAATAACGATTTCTGCGTGTTTTCACTTATTGTGGTTGTTCGGTCTGTTGAACATCTTCAGGATCGTACAACGGACCCGTTTGACCACAACCAGAAAGTCCAATAACGGACACCATAAACAGAGCGGTAATTAATTTTTTCATTTTGCATATCGTGATTATTAACTCAATGCCCCCTATAATCGCACCACACTCAGGAAAAGCAATAGGATAGAAAGGATGAACGATACTGAATTTCATCAACTGGTCGATATACAGATGCAAAACATCGAAGAAGCTATCGATGAATCAGAGGCAGATGTTGATTACGAAGTGACTGGTAACGTGATGACACTAGAGTTTGAAAACCGCAGCCAAATTATTATCAACCGCCAAGAACCAATGCGTGAAATCTGGTTAGCCTCTAAATCTGGTGGCTTTCACTTCAAGTTAATTGATGACAAATGGACATGCTCAAAAACAGGCATGGAATTGTTTGAGATGGTGAAAGAAGAATGCGTGAAACATGCAGGTGAAGAGATCAATTGGGTCTAATCATTTGTAAGCGAAAGGAAAAAGGAGTGAATCAATCACTCCTTTTTAATATCTGTCGGCTCAAAAACTTAGATATTGACTATCTTCGAGCTACGAGAAGACAAAGTAGCATCGTTACGATAAGGCACGACATAAGAGTTGCCTTCTTCCGGATGAACAATTTGATAGTACTGAGGTAGATTGAAATTAATCAACCTAGAGGACACCTTCGTTTCATCTTTTACTGAAGTGTAGAAAGAGTTCACGCTTGCGATCATCTCATCTTTTTCACCACTGTATTGGTGGTACACCTCAACTTGATTCGATTCATCCAATACATAAATATTGAAGCCTTTATCCGTGTCTTCAAAAAAGAACTGGATTAAACCCTCACTAGCAAAACCATCAACCACTTCGGGTAATTGATACTCTTGCTCTTTATCTAGCATCTGTAAAGGCGAGCCCTTCAGCTTGTTGGTTGAAATACTACGATAGAAATCAACCGAGTTTTCCAGCATCTGTACCGAGACACCACGACGTTCAAAGAACAGACCAAACATTTTGTTAGCTAAACGGATAGCCTTAAAACGACGACGCTTTTCAGGCTCAATCGGTTTCAATCGCAAATCAATGCACTCAGCCAACAACTGATACACCATGTTACGCATCACACCACGTAGGTTTTTGCTGTAACAGAACACATCAACTGATTCTGGCGGTAAAGCATCTTGGTGCATTTTACCCAGTACAGTTTTAAGGGCGTCCAACATCGCGGTATCACCTTGAAAATGAAGCGTACGCACTTCATGCCAAGAATTACGATAAACCAGATCAACACTCCCAACCAAGCTCTTACCTTCTTCACCAAAACTGAAGATATCGGCATTCTTAAGATCAAGCTTCAATTCACGAGGACTCAACTCAGAAGTCGGATCATTCTCAAAGTTGATGAACATCGCCAGCTGGCTTATTTCACATGGACTGGCCAGCGCTTGCATGCTTGGGCGGCGCTTACGCAAAGAAAAAGTATTTCTCAGGTCACTGACCATTTGATAGAACTTATCAATATCAATATGAGCATCACGAACAACAGAATGTAAACGAGTCGATTCGGTAATCAAACCATTAAAGAATGACCAAGCAACCAACTTACTCAAGTACTCATGATGCTCTAAAGATGGCTGACCAAGAATGCGGTGTGCAATCAATGGTTGTTTATACAAGTACCAGCCCGCTTTGTTCGCCTGGCCTTGGCGCACCTCAATAAAACTCAAATCCGATTCATGTAAATCAGGGGAAATTTGAGGGTTCAATAGCGTCACTTTGCCAGGTAAAACTTCAAACGCAGCATAGAGCTTGCGAGCTAAAATACTGATGTCTTGTGGGCTGATAGCTGAAGTAATGTCATTGCGACGTGCAAATTGAATCAGGTTACGGTAGCTCAACATCAAGGCATCAAGCAGTGCATGGTGCACCACTTTAACTTGCTCAACTTTCCAGTTACGGCGGTTGTCGAGCTCAGCGATCGTTTCATGTCCCCAATTCCAAGATTTAGTCATCTCGGTCAAGGCTTCACGACGCCATGCAACAGAACCATTACCTGCTTCGCGCGACAACTTTTCGTGGGTCTTGAGGTAGAAACAACGTCTAACTAAATCCAATCGAGTATGGTCGTTAATGCGTTCTAAATAGCGCGTTACCTTCTCAAGCATCAGATAATAGCTATCCATGCCGTAAAGATCAGGTTCGTCCGCAAAGAAGCGACGCTTGGTATCAATGCTAAGCAGTTGAGTATGTGGGTACTCCCATGAATAAGCTTCTAACAGAATAGCCTTCAAAACCGATTTATACGGTGAGTCGATACTCTTATAAAGTTGCCATAGGTTTGAACCAAAGTACTCTTCGGCAGGAATGCGATTCAACTTACCAAAGTCGATCCACTGCGAGCAATCAAGATAACCATCCTGACATAAACCTTGAACATATTGGTCGTAACACTCCTCCATTTCTGGTGGAATGATCTGCCATAACAAACGCTGGCCAGCCAAACGAACTGCAGAGCGATAAAACTCATCAAGTAATAGCAAATGTTGTGAAGAACCACAGTTATCGCCAGTCATCTCTTCAGAATGATTTGAACGAAAACGTTCTCCATCCATTAAGAAGAAGTTTGCTTCAACCCCTAAGGTTTCAGCCCAATCGGTAATAAGCAAACATTTGTTAGTCAGGCTATCGCGCGATGCACCGTCCATATCTGGAGAAACACAAACCCAGATATCGAGGTCGCTTGAGGTACTTTGGCCAATAGAAGAAGTGCTACCCATGGTGTAAAGACCAAGAATTGCAGGTTCAGCCGCTTTGGTCAGCTTGCCACCAAGTGTTAATTCAGTATCTGAGACAAATTGCTTTTGGAATGAGTTAAGCGTGAAGCTATGAATTCCAAAAGGAACTTGCTGGTCGTAATAACCAGGCATCATGGGATGATTGAAATGAAGCAGTGTGGGAATAAGGTTAAAAACTCGCTGACCTTGGACATTCATCAACGCCAACGCACGATCAATGCGCTGCTGATTTAGATTGTCTAATCGTTGAATCAAAGTCTGAGTGTAAGCCTGCAAGGTAAGTCCTTGGTTTGAGATTAAATGCACTTCTGTTTAGTTACTGAACGAAAGGAGCAACAAAACGTGATCAATTTAACACTTTTACCCCTAATGGTAAAGCAAAGGAGCTTGTCATGCTGGCCAATTCTTTAATGACAAAAAGTTAAACTCACGGCGCCGTAGTGTCCTCTGTATTGACTATTTCTAATAATAGCCCATGTTTCAAATGAGATACCAATCACACTATTTTGGTGAACTAGTGAAAATCCCTCAGCTATAAAAGGGGGAAGCGATCAAACAGTAAGAATTTTCGCCTCACAATGGTAGGATTAGGTTATTACAGAACCTATATCGGAAACACCATGACAAATTCAGCACCAATCCGTATCGCAACCAGAAAAAGCCCTCTTGCCCTTTGGCAGGCATACTTTGTAAGGGATGCACTGCAAGCTGCTCACCCTGGTTTAGAGGTTGAGTTGGTAACTATGGTGACCAAAGGTGACATCATCCTAGACACTCCTCTTGCGAAAGTAGGTGGTAAAGGGTTGTTCGTTAAAGAACTCGAAGTAGCCATGCTAGAAGGTCGTGCTGACCTAGCGGTTCACTCAATGAAAGATGTGCCTGTCGACTTCCCTGAAGGTCTAGGTCTGGTGACGATTTGTGAACGTGAAGATCCTCGTGACGCTTTCGTATCAAACACATACAACAACATTGATGAATTGCCACAAGGCGCTGTCGTTGGTACGTGCAGCCTGCGTCGTCAATGTCAGCTACTGGAATACCGCCCTGACTTGATCATCAAAGAACTACGCGGCAACGTAGGAACTCGTCTAGGTAAACTCGATGACGGCCAATACGATGCTATCGTCCTAGCGGCAGCTGGTCTTAAGCGACTAGAGCTAGAAGAGCGTATCCGTAGCTTTATCGAACCAGAGCAGTCTTTACCAGCAGTGGGCCAAGGCGCTGTCGGTATTGAATGCCGTCTTGATGATGAACGTCTAATTAAGCTTCTTGAACCACTAAACCACAAAGATACCGCTGATCGCGTGCTATGCGAACGTGCAATGAACCTTACCCTAGAAGGTGGTTGTCAGGTTCCTATTGGCAGCTACTCACTACTAGATGGCGATAATATCTGGCTACGTGCGTTAGTTGGCGAACCGGATGGTTCTAAAATGGTTCGTGGTGAGATCTCTGGCCTTCGCAAAGATGCAGAAGCACTTGGCGTTACTCTGGCAAATCAATTGCTGGATGACGGTGCGAGAGAAATCTTAACCAAACTATACGCAGACCAAGATTAGCCATGACAGTGTTGGTAACTCGTCCCGGCCCAGAGGGACAATCGCTTTGCCAACAACTAGCGGATGAAGGGATTCAAGCAATCCACCATCCGCTTATTCGCATCGTTGATAATCCACCCTCATCGAATTTAAGCACCCTGCTTAAGAACAGCGATATTATCATCGCCGTCAGCTATCACGCTGTGACCGCGGCCCAAAACATCCTTTCTAAAACTGCATCTATTTGGCCATCTTCGCCGCTTTATCTTGGCGTTGGTCAAAAAACTGCGCACGTTTTAAGCAAAGTCTGTAAACAAAAAGTAAACTATCCTCAAGTTAGTGATAGTGAACATCTTCTTAAACTTACTGAACTTAATGATGTAAATAATAAATCCATTTTGATACTGCGTGGTAATGGTGGACGCGAGCTCATTAGAGACTCTTTACTTAACAGAGGCGCACAAGTCTCTTATTGTGAGACCTACCGTAGAGAATATATTCCTATTAGCGACCACAATACCTATCAAGCATGGATAAACGAAAAAACATCCAAAGTTGTCATCACTAGTCAGGAGCAATTGGAATATCTCCGCTCAATTACTCCTGATGAGTATTTGGCTTGGCTTTCAACAAGACAACTATTTGTCCCAAGCCAGCGCATAGTGGAACGAGCACAACAACTCGGTTTCGCTGACGTAACTAATACTCACAGTGCTACGAACCAAATATTACTGGCTGCTCTCCGGCCTTAGCTAGAAACAGGAAATAAGCATGACAAGCAAAAAAAATAACGAGCATATTGAACCTGAAAAGAAACAAGAGACTCAGACAGTAGTTGTTGAAAACGAAAAAGCTGAATCTGAAGAGACAAAACAGCCAGAAGATAAGCTTGATGGCTCAGTGTCAAATGTAGCTCAAAATGATGAGACTCAAGCAGAGCACCAAGAGCAAATAGAAAAAGCCGAGAAACAAGGTAAGCGCGGTGTCAAATTAGGCGCAATTGCGATCGCTATTTCTATTATTTTCAGTGGCGGTATCGCATTTCAAATGCAGCAAAAGAGTGCTGAATACTCGGCGGAAATTGCAGCCCTACAAGTTGAACTGAAAAATACTCAGTCTGCAGTAAATAAAGATCTCCAAACTATCAAGCAAGAGACCATCCAAGAAGCATCACATGCAGTAGAGAAAACTCAGGTAGTGCAATCCCAACAGCAAAAGAGCATTCAAAGCCTTCAACTAGCCGTTGCTGATGTAAAAGGCCGTCGCCCTAATGACTGGTTACTTGCCGAAGCCGATTACCTTGTGAAACTTGCTGGCCGCAAGTTGTTTCTCGAACATGATGCCGTTAGCGCAACCAAACTCATGGAAAGTGCCGATCAACGTATCGCAGCGTTAAATGACCCTAGCTTAGTATCTCTCCGTCAATCAATGACTAATGACATTACCAAGCTTCGTACGATCCCTCTGATCGATCGTGATGGCCTAGTATTGCGAATTACAAGTCTTCAACAACAAGTCGACCACCTACCGCTTGCCAATGCAATCCTGCCTGAGGCTGCCGTTGTTAAGAAAAAAGCGGTATCAGGTGATATTAATGATTGGCAAAACAACCTAATGACGTCGATGAAAGACTTCTCAGAAAACTTTATTACGTTTCGTAGCCGTGATGGCGAAGTAATACCACTACTGTCTCCAGAACAACACTTCTACCTACGTGAAAACATTAAAGGCAAACTCGAAACCGCTATTCGTGCTGTGTACAAAGAACAAGGTGATGTTTATAACGCAGCGCTTAAAACGGCTAACGAATGGTCGACGGCTTACCTAAACCAAGACAACCAGTCGGTAATCGAGTTTGAGAAGGCTATCAAACAGTTAAGCGAACAAAACATCTCTGTAAAATACCCAGTGAAACTTGAGTCTCAAAATGAGTTGTCAGATGTAATACGCGAACGTCTGCGTCGTGAAATGACCGTTATGACCACGGAGGAAAAATAATGATTCGTTGGATTTTTCTTTTTCTCATACTGGGTGCAGGTCTGTTTGTTGGTACCCAGTTCTCAGGTCAACAAGGTTATGTATTGATCTCGATTGCTAATAAGACTATCGAGATGAGTGTAACGACCCTGGTTATTTTTGTGATTGCTCTTTTAGCCGCTTTATTCGGCCTAGAGTACCTATTTAAAAAGCTAATTTACGCAAGCTCAACAACTTGGAACTGGTTCAGCGTACGCAAGCTAAAACGCTCTCGTCGTTATACCAATGAAGGAATCATCAAACTTCTGGAAGGTGACTGGAAAGGCGCAGAGAAAAAAGTGACTCGTTGGGCTAACCATCACGACATGCCTCTGCTTTGTTATTTAGTCGCATCTCAAGCTGCTCATGAACAAGGTAATACCAGTGACCGTGATAAGTATATCGAACTTGCTAGCCAACAAGAGGACTCTCTACTAGCCGTTGAGCTAACTAAAGCAAAACAACAGATCAGTGAGTCGAACTACGAAGCCGCATTCGATACACTTTCTACCCTAAAAGGCTCCTACCCAAACAACACGGCTGTACTTGGCCTACTAAAAGCCACTTACACGCAGCTTAAACTCTGGCAGCCATTACTAGAGTTAACGCCTAAGCTAGCTAAAAACAAGCTTCTTACGGCTGATGAGCAAGTTGAGTTAGAACAGAAAGCTCAGTGTGGTTTGCTTCACGATGTCGCACAACAACAAGGCAGCGAAGGTTTAATCAGCCATTGGAATAGGCTTTCTAGAAAACAGAAACAAAGCTCACACTTAGTGTCATGTTTTGTTAAACAACTGATAGCTCGTAAAGCTGACTCAGAAGCGTTCACAGTGATTAAAGAGAACATTGCGAAGAATGGTTCAAATGAGCTTTACATGCTTTTACCTGAGCTTAACCTGGCCGATCACCACCCAATAGTAGTGATGTTAGAACGTGCTATCAGTAAGGATGATAGCAATGCTGAAGCGCATAGCGCATTAGCTCAATTCTACCTCAGAGAACAGAAATGGGCGGAAGCACAAAACCATTTTGAAAAGGCATTGGCACTTCGCTCAAACGTATCAGATTACGGATACCTATCCGACGCGTTAGAAAAACAGAACTTAACGAAAGCAGCCCACGAAGTTTCTCGTAAAGCTCTGACTTTAGTTCAACCATCTTAAGCTAATAATAACTAACACGAAGCCGATGCCTAGCATCGGCTTTTTTGTATCTTCTGTTTATCCCAAGATCGCCTCTACACTATCTATAAACCACCTCCCTACACACCCAAAATAACCAAAACAAGTATTATTCAATAGAGGCACCTAAACACACGGAAAGCTACTTTAGCTGTGTCTCGGTTTTTTTGAGCAAGCTCTTTAAAAGAGATTCAAGAAGCTTAGTTGATGAAGTGATACCTATACCCCCACAGTGAATGACGTTCATTTCGAGAGTAACAGAAGATGTTTAAAGATATTTACCAGTAAATTCAAACCACGGTAAGTTAGCCATTAAGTAACTATCCATATCCAGCTATAGAACGTTAAAAGCTTGTTATTTTTATCGACGCTCAGCTTAATAATAAGTAAGCCGTTCTTAGACACTCTGAAAGGTTAACCAATGAAAGGTCATGATCAGCGAACAACACTTCGACAGAACTCGGAAACGAATATTCAAACTCATACGTCGTAAACGACGAAAGCCTAGTCGTCAGACTAGGCTTTCTAATATGTGCCGGCATAGCGTTAAGTGCAGGGGCTCGATGCCTTTACCGCACCCATACAATCTAAAAGCAAAACACTTTCTTCAAATGTAAAAAAGCCCTGCTATTACTAGCAGGGCTTTCTAATAAGTGGCGGAGTGGACGGGACTCGAACCCGCGACCCCCGGCGTGACAGGCCGGTATTCTAACCAACTGAACTACCACTCCGCAGTGGTCAACTCACTAAGTGAGCGTCCATATCTCCAGGTTGGTCAACCTAAAGATTTAATTTAAAGCCTGGCGATGTCCTACTCTCACATGGGGAAGCCCCACACTACCATCGGCGCTATTGTGTTTCACTTCTGAGTTCGGCATGGAATCAGGTGGGTCCACAATGCTATGGTCGCCAAGCAAATTTTGTTTAATTGACGCGTTAGCGACAATTAATAATTCGGAAAACTGATTTAAAAGTTATGTCTCTTCAAACGCATTCAAGGTCTGTCTTTCTATTGAGTCCACAAAACCCCTTGGGTGTTGTATGGTTAAGCCTCACGGGCAATTAGTACAGGTTAGCTCAATGCCTCGCAGCACTTACACACCCTGCCTATCAACGTCGTAGTCTACGACAACCCTTTAGGACACTTATAGTGCCAGGGAAAACTCATCTCAAGGCTCGCTTCCCGCTTAGATGCTTTCAGCGGTTATCGATTCCGAACTTAGCTACCGGGCAATGCCATTGGCATGACAACCCGAACACCAGAGGTTCGTCCACTCCGGTCCTCTCGTACTAGGAGCAGCCCCTTTCAATTTTCCAACGCCCACGGCAGATAGGGACCGAACTGTCTCACGACGTTCTAAACCCAGCTCGCGTACCACTTTAAATGGCGAACAGCCATACCCTTGGGACCGACTTCAGCCCCAGGATGTGATGAGCCGACATCGAGGTGCCAAACACCGCCGTCGATATGAACTCTTGGGCGGTATCAGCCTGTTATCCCCGGAGTACCTTTTATCCGTTGAGCGATGGCCCTTCCATTCAGAACCACCGGATCACTATGACCTGCTTTCGCACCTGCTCGAATTGTCATTCTCGCAGTCAAGCGGGCTTATGCCATTGCACTAACCACACGATGTCCAACCGTGTTTAGCCCACCTTCGTGCTCCTCCGTTACTCTTTGGGAGGAGACCGCCCCAGTCAAACTACCCACCAGGCACTGTCCGTAATCCCGATTCAGGGACCAACGTTAGAACATCAAAACTACAAGGGTGGTATTTCAAGGACGACTCCATCACATCTAGCGACGCAATTTCATAGTCTCCCACCTATCCTACACATGTAGGTTCAATGTTCAGTGCCAAGCTGTAGTAAAGGTTCACGGGGTCTTTCCGTCTAGCCGCGGGTACACTGCATCTTCACAGCGATTTCAATTTCACTGAGTCTCGGGTGGAGACAGCGTGGCCATCATTACGCCATTCGTGCAGGTCGGAACTTACCCGACAAGGAATTTCGCTACCTTAGGACCGTTATAGTTACGGCCGCCGTTTACCGGGGCTTCGATCAAGAGCTTCGACCGAAGTCTAACCCCATCAATTAACCTTCCGGCACCGGGCAGGCGTCACACCGTATACGTCATCTTACGATTTTGCACAGTGCTGTGTTTTTAATAAACAGTTGCAGCCACCTGGTATCTGCGACTCTCGTCTGCTCCATCCGCAAGGGACTTCACTGATAAGAGCGTACCTTCTCCCGAAGTTACGGTACCATTTTGCCTAGTTCCTTCACCCGAGTTCTCTCAAGCGCCTTGGTATTCTCTACCCGACCACCTGTGTCGGTTTGGGGTACGATTCCTTACAATCTGAAGCTTAGAGGCTTTTCCTGGAAGCATGGCATCAATGACTTCACTACCGTAGTAGCTCGACATCGTATCTCAGCGTTAGTAGCGGTCCGGATTTACCTAAACCACCCGCCTACATACTTGAACCTGGACAACCGTCGCCAGGCCCACCTAGCCTTCTCCGTCCCCCCATCGCAATTGTAAGAAGTACGGGAATATTAACCCGTTTCCCATCGACTACGCCTTTCGGCCTCGCCTTAGGAGTCGACTTACCCTGCCCCGATTAACGTTGGACAGGAACCCTTGGTCTTCCGGCGAGGGAGTTTTTCACTCCCTTTATCGTTACTCATGTCAGCATTCGCACTTCTGATACCTCCAGCAGCCCTTACAGACCACCTTCAACGGCTTACAGAACGCTCCCCTACCCCACATACCCTAAGGTACGTAGCCGCAGCTTCGGTGTATAGCTTAGCCCCGTTACATCTTCCGCGCAGGCCGACTCGACCAGTGAGCTATTACGCTTTCTTTAAATGATGGCTGCTTCTAAGCCAACATCCTGGCTGTCTGAGCCTTCCCACATCGTTTCCCACTTAGCTATACTTTGGGACCTTAGCTGGCGGTCTGGGTTGTTTCCCTCTCCACGACGGACGTTAGCACCCGCCGTGTGTCTCCCGGATAGTACTTACTGGTATTCGGAGTTTGCAAAGGGTTGGTAAGTCGGGATGACCCCCTAGCCTTAACAGTGCTCTACCCCCAGTAGTATTCGTCCGAGGCGCTACCTAAATAGCTTTCGGGGAGAACCAGCTATCTCCAGGTTTGATTGGCCTTTCACCCCTAGCCACAAGTCATCCGCTAATTTTTCAACATTAGTCGGTTCGGTCCTCCAGTTGATGTTACTCAACCTTCAACCTGCCCATGGCTAGATCACCTGGTTTCGGGTCTAATCCTAGCAACTGTACGCCCAGTTAAGACTCGGTTTCCCTACGGCTCCCCTAAACGGTTAACCTTGCTACTAAAATTAAGTCGCTGACCCATTATACAAAAGGTACGCAGTCACACCACGAAGGTGCTCCTACTGCTTGTACGTACACGGTTTCAGGTTCTATTTCACTCCCCTCACAGGGGTTCTTTTCGCCTTTCCCTCACGGTACTGGTTCACTATCGGTCAGTCAGTAGTATTTAGCCTTGGAGGATGGTCCCCCCATATTCAGACAGGATATCACGTGTCCCGCCCTACTCGTTTTCACTGATTATGATGTGTCGGTTACGGGGCTATCACCCTTTGTTGCGAGACTTTCCAGACTCTTCACCTGCATCATTAAAAGCTTAAGGGCTAATCCAATTTCGCTCGCCGCTACTTTCGGAATCTCGGTTGATTTCTCTTCCTCGGGGTACTTAGATGTTTCAGTTCCCCCGGTTTGCCTCCTGTTGCTATGTATTCACAACAGGATACGTGCTTATGCACGTGGGTTTCCCCATTCAGGAATCCCAGACTCAAAAGGTTATTACTACCTAATCTGGGCTTATCGCAAGTTATTACGCCTTTCATCGCCTCTGACTGCCAAGGCATCCACCGTGTACGCTTAGTCACTTAACCATACAACCCGAAAGGGTTTCTATTTGCTTTCACTTTAAAAAATGAAGACAAATAAGCGTATGGCAACTAACCAAGGTTTTTGGTTGTCATCAAGAAGGGTTAATTCTTGATAACTGTTTGCCGGACTCAATTGTGATTCAAACAAGTTTGAATCGAATACAAGACACTTGAATGTGTTTGTTGTGTTTATACCGTTCTTATTAAATAAGAGCAGATAAACATTGAGAACTTTTAAATTTGATTGAATTACTCGTAAGTAATCAATCAGTCAGCTTTCCAAATTGTTAAAGAGCTTGATTCAATAAAATGAACCATTTTTAAAGACTCTCTTAAGAGAATACTTAAAGATGGTGGAGCTATGCGGGATCGAACCGCAGACCTCCTGCGTGCAAGGCAGGCGCTCTCCCAGCTGAGCTATAGCCCCATCTAGGTCGATATTGGTGGGTCTGAGTGGACTTGAACCACCGACCTCCCGCTTATCAGGCGAGCGCTCTAACCAGCTGAGCTACAGACCCAATATCGTCTCTTAACTTTTCTAAACCTAATCAATCTGTGTGGACACTCATCGTGGTATCTTCGTATAAGGAGGTGATCCAGCCCCAGGTTCCCCTAGGGCTACCTTGTTACGACTTCACCCCAGTCATGAACCACAAAGTGGTGAGCGTCCTCCCCGAAAGGTTAAACTACCCACTTCTTTTGCAGCCCACTCCCATGGTGTGACGGGCGGTGTGTACAAGGCCCGGGAACGTATTCACCGTGACATTCTGATTCACGATTACTAGCGATTCCGACTTCATGGAGTCGAGTTGCAGACTCCAATCCGGACTACGACGCACTTTTTGGGATTCGCTCACTATCGCTAGCTTGCTGCCCTCTGTATGCGCCATTGTAGCACGTGTGTAGCCCTACTCGTAAGGGCCATGATGACTTGACGTCGTCCCCACCTTCCTCCGGTTTATCACCGGCAGTCTCCCTGGAGTTCCCGACATGACTCGCTGGCAAACAAGGATAAGGGTTGCGCTCGTTGCGGGACTTAACCCAACATTTCACAACACGAGCTGACGACAGCCATGCAGCACCTGTCTCAGAGCTCCCGAAGGCACACCTGCGTCTCCGCTGGCTTCTCTGGATGTCAAGAGTAGGTAAGGTTCTTCGCGTTGCATCGAATTAAACCACATGCTCCACCGCTTGTGCGGGCCCCCGTCAATTCATTTGAGTTTTAATCTTGCGACCGTACTCCCCAGGCGGTCTACTTAACGCGTTAGCTCCGAAAGCCACGGCTCAAGGCCACAACCTCCAAGTAGACATCGTTTACGGCGTGGACTACCAGGGTATCTAATCCTGTTTGCTCCCCACGCTTTCGCATCTGAGTGTCAGTATCTGTCCAGGGGGCCGCCTTCGCCACTGGTATTCCTTCAGATCTCTACGCATTTCACCGCTACACCTGAAATTCTACCCCCCTCTACAGTACTCTAGTTCACCAGTTTCAAATGCAGTTCCGAGGTTGAGCCCCGGGCTTTCACATCTGACTTAATGAACCACCTGCATGCGCTTTACGCCCAGTAATTCCGATTAACGCTCGCACCCTCCGTATTACCGCGGCTGCTGGCACGGAGTTAGCCGGTGCTTCTTCTGTTGCTAACGTCAAGATGCGCAGCTATTAACTACACACCCTTCCTCACAACTGAAAGTACTTTACAACCCGAAGGCCTTCTTCATACACGCGGCATGGCTGCATCAGGCTTTCGCCCATTGTGCAATATTCCCCACTGCTGCCTCCCGTAGGAGTCTGGACCGTGTCTCAGTTCCAGTGTGGCTGATCATCCTCTCAGACCAGCTAGGGATCGTCGCCTTGGTGAGCCATTACCTCACCAACTAGCTAATCCCACCTAGGCATATCTTGACGCGAGAGGCCCGAAGGTCCCCCTCTTTGGCCCGTAGGCATCATGCGGTATTAGCCATCGTTTCCAATGGTTATCCCCCACATCAAGGCAATTTCCTAGGCATTACTCACCCGTCCGCCGCTCGACGCCCATTAACGCACCCGAAGGATTGTTAGTGTCGTTTCCGCTCGACTTGCATGTGTTAGGCCTGCCGCCAGCGTTCAATCTGAGCCATGATCAAACTCTTCAATTTAAGATTTTGTGACTCAACGAATACTGACTTCAAAACTAATATTCATTGCTCTTTCGAAAAAGATTGATGAACATGTAATTCTAAAGCTATTACCATTCCAACAGAATGGTAATGAATTGACTGTGCCGAATAATTTCTTTCTACAAGAGAAAGTAGTTAAACGTATTGGTCACTCAGTTCATTGAAATCATTGTGTTACCGAAGTAACTGTTTTATCCAAAGGATAAAACGTTTTGATATTCATCAACGAGTGCCCACACAGATTGATAGGTTTAAATTGTTAAAGAGCTTGTTCTCTAAAAAGAGAACGCTTTCAGTGCCTTAGCACTTAAGCAGGACGCGTATAATACGCTTTCCACTTTGAAAGTCAACATAAAATACTAAGAAAACTTAGAACTCTATGGTGACTTGTCTATTAAATAGACAAAGTCGAAATTAAAGCCTGGCGATGTCCTACTCTCACATGGGGAAGCCCCACACTACCATCGGCGCTATTGTGTTTCACTTCTGAGTTCGGCATGGAATCAGGTGGGTCCACAATGCTATGGTCGCCAAGCAAATTTTAAAATTCGGAAAACTGTATTTAAAAGTTATGTCTCTTCAAACGCATTCAAGGTCTGTCTTTCTTTGAGTCCACAAAACCCCTTGGGTGTTGTATGGTTAAGCCTCACGGGCAATTAGTACAGGTTAGCTCAATGCCTCGCAGCACTTACACACCCTGCCTATCAACGTCGTAGTCTACGACAACCCTTTAGGACACTTATAGTGCCAGGGAAAACTCATCTCAAGGCTCGCTTCCCGCTTAGATGCTTTCAGCGGTTATCGATTCCGAACTTAGCTACCGGGCAATGCCATTGGCATGACAACCCGAACACCAGAGGTTCGTCCACTCCGGTCCTCTCGTACTAGGAGCAGCCCCTTTCAATTTTCCAACGCCCACGGCAGATAGGGACCGAACTGTCTCACGACGTTCTAAACCCAGCTCGCGTACCACTTTAAATGGCGAACAGCCATACCCTTGGGACCGACTTCAGCCCCAGGATGTGATGAGCCGACATCGAGGTGCCAAACACCGCCGTCGATATGAACTCTTGGGCGGTATCAGCCTGTTATCCCCGGAGTACCTTTTATCCGTTGAGCGATGGCCCTTCCATTCAGAACCACCGGATCACTATGACCTGCTTTCGCACCTGCTCGAATTGTCATTCTCGCAGTCAAGCGGGCTTATGCCATTGCACTAACCACACGATGTCCAACCGTGTTTAGCCCACCTTCGTGCTCCTCCGTTACTCTTTGGGAGGAGACCGCCCCAGTCAAACTACCCACCAGGCACTGTCCGTAATCCCGATTCAGGGACCAACGTTAGAACATCAAAACTACAAGGGTGGTATTTCAAGGACGACTCCATCACATCTAGCGACGCAATTTCATAGTCTCCCACCTATCCTACACATGTAGGTTCAATGTTCAGTGCCAAGCTGTAGTAAAGGTTCACGGGGTCTTTCCGTCTAGCCGCGGGTACACTGCATCTTCACAGCGATTTCAATTTCACTGAGTCTCGGGTGGAGACAGCGTGGCCATCATTACGCCATTCGTGCAGGTCGGAACTTACCCGACAAGGAATTTCGCTACCTTAGGACCGTTATAGTTACGGCCGCCGTTTACCGGGGCTTCGATCAAGAGCTTCGACCGAAGTCTAACCCCATCAATTAACCTTCCGGCACCGGGCAGGCGTCACACCGTATACGTCATCTTACGATTTTGCACAGTGCTGTGTTTTTAATAAACAGTTGCAGCCACCTGGTATCTGCGACTCTCGTCTGCTCCATCCGCAAGGGACTTCACTGATAAGAGCGTACCTTCTCCCGAAGTTACGGTACCATTTTGCCTAGTTCCTTCACCCGAGTTCTCTCAAGCGCCTTGGTATTCTCTACCCGACCACCTGTGTCGGTTTGGGGTACGATTCCTTACAATCTGAAGCTTAGAGGCTTTTCCTGGAAGCATGGCATCAATGACTTCACTACCGTAGTAGCTCGACATCGTATCTCAGCGTTAGTAGCGGTCCGGATTTACCTAAACCACCCGCCTACATACTTGAACCTGGACAACCGTCGCCAGGCCCACCTAGCCTTCTCCGTCCCCCCATCGCAATTGTAAGAAGTACGGGAATATTAACCCGTTTCCCATCGACTACGCCTTTCGGCCTCGCCTTAGGAGTCGACTTACCCTGCCCCGATTAACGTTGGACAGGAACCCTTGGTCTTCCGGCGAGGGAGTTTTTCACTCCCTTTATCGTTACTCATGTCAGCATTCGCACTTCTGATACCTCCAGCAGCCCTTACAGACCACCTTCAACGGCTTACAGAACGCTCCCCTACCCCACATACCCTAAGGTACGTAGCCGCAGCTTCGGTGTATAGCTTAGCCCCGTTACATCTTCCGCGCAGGCCGACTCGACCAGTGAGCTATTACGCTTTCTTTAAATGATGGCTGCTTCTAAGCCAACATCCTGGCTGTCTGAGCCTTCCCACATCGTTTCCCACTTAGCTATACTTTGGGACCTTAGCTGGCGGTCTGGGTTGTTTCCCTCTCCACGACGGACGTTAGCACCCGCCGTGTGTCTCCCGGATAGTACTTACTGGTATTCGGAGTTTGCAAAGGGTTGGTAAGTCGGGATGACCCCCTAGCCTTAACAGTGCTCTACCCCCAGTAGTATTCGTCCGAGGCGCTACCTAAATAGCTTTCGGGGAGAACCAGCTATCTCCAGGTTTGATTGGCCTTTCACCCCTAGCCACAAGTCATCCGCTAATTTTTCAACATTAGTCGGTTCGGTCCTCCAGTTGATGTTACTCAACCTTCAACCTGCCCATGGCTAGATCACCTGGTTTCGGGTCTAATCCTAGCAACTGTACGCCCAGTTAAGACTCGGTTTCCCTACGGCTCCCCTAAACGGTTAACCTTGCTACTAAAATTAAGTCGCTGACCCATTATACAAAAGGTACGCAGTCACACCACGAAGGTGCTCCTACTGCTTGTACGTACACGGTTTCAGGTTCTATTTCACTCCCCTCACAGGGGTTCTTTTCGCCTTTCCCTCACGGTACTGGTTCACTATCGGTCAGTCAGTAGTATTTAGCCTTGGAGGATGGTCCCCCCATATTCAGACAGGATATCACGTGTCCCGCCCTACTCGTTTTCACTGATTATGATGTGTCGGTTACGGGGCTATCACCCTTTGTTGCGAGACTTTCCAGACTCTTCACCTGCATCATTAAAAGCTTAAGGGCTAATCCAATTTCGCTCGCCGCTACTTTCGGAATCTCGGTTGATTTCTCTTCCTCGGGGTACTTAGATGTTTCAGTTCCCCCGGTTTGCCTCCTGTTGCTATGTATTCACAACAGGATACTTACTTATGTAAGTGGGTTTCCCCATTCAGGAATCCCAGACTCAAAAGGTTATTACTACCTAATCTGGGCTTATCGCAAGTTATTACGCCTTTCATCGCCTCTGACTGCCAAGGCATCCACCGTGTACGCTTAGTCACTTAACCATACAACCCGAAAGGGTTTCTATTTGCTTTCACTTTAAAAAATGAAGACAAATAAGCGTATGGCAACTAACCAAGGTTTTTGGTTGTCATCAAGAAGGGTTAATTCTTGATAACTGTTTGCCGGACTCAATTGTGATTCAAACAAGTTTGAATCGAATACAAGACACTTGAATGTGTTTGTTGTGTTTATCTAATGAAAGATAAACATTGAGAACTTTTAAATTTGATTGAATTACTCGTAAGTAAATCAATCAGTCAGCTTTCCAAATTGTTAAAGAGCATAAAGCAAAAAGCTTTAATCAATAACTTACGTTATTAATTAAAGCTCTGGCTTTAACTAAATCTAAACCATCAATCTGTGTGGACACTCATCGTAAGTATCTTCGTATAAGGAGGTGATCCAGCCCCAGGTTCCCCTAGGGCTACCTTGTTACGACTTCACCCCAGTCATGAACCACAAAGTGGTGAGCGTCCTCCCCGAAAGGTTAAACTACCCACTTCTTTTGCAGCCCACTCCCATGGTGTGACGGGCGGTGTGTACAAGGCCCGGGAACGTATTCACCGTGACATTCTGATTCACGATTACTAGCGATTCCGACTTCATGGAGTCGAGTTGCAGACTCCAATCCGGACTACGACGCACTTTTTGGGATTCGCTCACTATCGCTAGCTTGCTGCCCTCTGTATGCGCCATTGTAGCACGTGTGTAGCCCTACTCGTAAGGGCCATGATGACTTGACGTCGTCCCCACCTTCCTCCGGTTTATCACCGGCAGTCTCCCTGGAGTTCCCGACATGACTCGCTGGCAAACAAGGATAAGGGTTGCGCTCGTTGCGGGACTTAACCCAACATTTCACAACACGAGCTGACGACAGCCATGCAGCACCTGTCTCAGAGCTCCCGAAGGCACACCTGCGTCTCCGCTGGCTTCTCTGGATGTCAAGAGTAGGTAAGGTTCTTCGCGTTGCATCGAATTAAACCACATGCTCCACCGCTTGTGCGGGCCCCCGTCAATTCATTTGAGTTTTAATCTTGCGACCGTACTCCCCAGGCGGTCTACTTAACGCGTTAGCTCCGAAAGCCACGGCTCAAGGCCACAACCTCCAAGTAGACATCGTTTACGGCGTGGACTACCAGGGTATCTAATCCTGTTTGCTCCCCACGCTTTCGCATCTGAGTGTCAGTATCTGTCCAGGGGGCCGCCTTCGCCACTGGTATTCCTTCAGATCTCTACGCATTTCACCGCTACACCTGAAATTCTACCCCCCTCTACAGTACTCTAGTTCACCAGTTTCAAATGCAGTTCCGAGGTTGAGCCCCGGGCTTTCACATCTGACTTAATGAACCACCTGCATGCGCTTTACGCCCAGTAATTCCGATTAACGCTCGCACCCTCCGTATTACCGCGGCTGCTGGCACGGAGTTAGCCGGTGCTTCTTCTGTTGCTAACGTCAAGATGCGCAGCTATTAACTACACACCCTTCCTCACAACTGAAAGTACTTTACAACCCGAAGGCCTTCTTCATACACGCGGCATGGCTGCATCAGGCTTTCGCCCATTGTGCAATATTCCCCACTGCTGCCTCCCGTAGGAGTCTGGACCGTGTCTCAGTTCCAGTGTGGCTGATCATCCTCTCAGACCAGCTAGGGATCGTCGCCTTGGTGAGCCATTACCTCACCAACTAGCTAATCCCACCTAGGCATATCTTGACGCGAGAGGCCCGAAGGTCCCCCTCTTTGGCCCGTAGGCATCATGCGGTATTAGCCATCGTTTCCAATGGTTATCCCCCACATCAAGGCAATTTCCTAGGCATTACTCACCCGTCCGCCGCTCGACGCCCATTAACGCACCCGAAGGATTGTTAGTGTCGTTTCCGCTCGACTTGCATGTGTTAGGCCTGCCGCCAGCGTTCAATCTGAGCCATGATCAAACTCTTCAATTTAAGATTTTGTGACTCAACGAATACTGACTTCAAAACTACTATGTAATTTTAAAGCTATTACCATTCCAACAGAATGGTAATGAATTGACTGTGCCGAATAACTACAAGTAGTTAAACGTATTGGTCACTCAGTTCATTGAAATCAAGTTTGTTACCGAAGTAACTGTTTTATCCAAAAGGATAAAACGTTTTGATATTCATCAACGAGTGCCCACACAGATTGATAGGTTTAAATTGTTAAAGAGCTTTACTTCTCAAGCGCTCCTTTTAAGTAAGGTGCCTCTCGAAGTGGACGGCCATTCTAGCGAATTAACATTCAGTGTCAAACACTTTTTGAAAATTAATTTTTTGTCGCTTTCCGTCTTACTGATTCTTGCTGAAGCCTTGTGGCGTCTGCCGTCTCAGTGGTGTCGCATTATAGGGAACCCTCTCAGCTTAGCAACTACTTTTTCATAAAAAATTAATAAATAGGGGTTAACTGCCTAATAGTTCACCTAAACGTAAAAAAGAGAGCATTTCTGCTCTCTTTTTACTCAAAATCTAAAGGTATTGTTAGATAAACGCGTAAGCATCAGCGTACATATGGTCGCGCTTTGCGTCTTTGTTTTGAGTAAATAAGTCTCTTGCTGCACCCGCCATTTCAAAACGGCCTGCAATATAGATATCGAAATCAGCTAATGATTCGAAGCTTTGCGTAATAGCTTCAAGCACATTACCTGTTTGACCATGCCAAACCTCAGGAGCTTGTTCTACAACAGGTACAAAGTGTACGTTGCTATGTTTTTCTGCAATATCGACTAACTCTTCTTTCGCATATAACTGGCACTCATCTTTTGCGCCCCAGTATAAGTGAATCTCTTTCTTGCTGTTTTGTGCAATACAGTGATCAAGAATCGAACGTACATAGCTGAAACCAGTACCACCAGCAATCAATAATAGAGGACGTTCGCTTTCTTCTTTAACCCACGCGTTACCGTGAGGAGCATCAATAGCAATATCACCATCTTCAGATTGTGCTTTTTTCATCGCCTCAACAACTTCTAACGCGTAAGCATTGTGCTCAGCAGCACCAATGTGTAACTCAAGCTCGCCTTCATGGCGACAAGGGCTACTTGCAATCGAAAATGGGCGCTTGTCTTTTTCACCCATTTCAACCATCAAGTATTGTCCCGCTTTAAAAGCGACCGGTGTTTCTGGGTGAAGTAGGATTTGGTAAGTGTTACAAGCCAAAGGCTCGATAGATTTCACTTTACATTTAATAGTCATGTTCTTCCTCTCACTAACCCTTAATCGGCAAAGGTTAGAACTAAATTACTTTCTGCAAATGCTTGGCAAGCAAAAATCCAACCTTGTAACTGCTCTTTCTCTGTGAGCATGGGTTCAAGGTGGTAACTCACTTGGCCTTCTAATTTTTTGCACATACACATCGCGCATGCGCCAACTTGGCAACGATTCGGGAAATTGATATTGCTGTTGAGCGCAGCATCCAAGATCGTTTGCCCTTTTCCTACTGTGAAACTGATGTTTTCTGGATATAAGACTACTTGGTAGCTCATGAAATTCCTAGCTGTTCCCAAATGCTATCAATCTTTTTGACGAGCCCAGGATCTTTTGTAATTGGCACCCCCCACTCACGAAGGCATTCACCTTCCCATTTATTAGTCGCATCTAGACCCATTTTTGAGTGTCCAGTTTCATTCTGTAGGAACAATGTATCTCTGGCCGGGTCCATTCTTGTGGTCACCGCCCAAATGATGTCATTCCAATCACTCACGTTGACATCACCATCACACACGATAACAAATTTATTCTCATCAAATTGAGACCAAACCGCTTCCATGATTTTCTTACCGTTACCTGCAGCTTGCTTATCAATAGACACGACAACCATGCTGGCGTTGTCGTTCTGTAGATGAATATCAATAATTTCAGGGTGAGCCTTAGTTAACTCAGCCAGGCTACCTTCGATATGTTCACTACTTACAGGCGCAGATTCAACGTCTGGCGATAATGCTAACTCCGCATCCCACTTCTTGGTGATGTCTAAGCCCATCTTAGAACCCAATCCAACCACTGGAGACGCAAAATCTAACGAGTCGATCGGTGTGTTCTCTATCATCAAGCTATCGCGTGACGGATCCATATATTTACACATCGCAGCGGTTACTTGAGACCAATCACGTGCGTTCACATCCTCATCGCACACCAATACAAATTTGGTGTACATGAATTGACGCAAGAAAGACCATACACCCATCATCACTCGCTTAGCGTGACCTGGGTATTGCTTCTTCATTGTCACTACCGCCATTCGGTACGAACAACCTTCAGGCGGCAGGTAGAAATCTTCGATCTCAGGGAACTGCTTTTGAAGAATAGGAACAAACACTTCATTTAGTGCAACACCCAATACCGCTGGCTCATCAGGCGGACGGCCAGTATACGTGCTGTGATAAATAGGGTTCTCGCGCATGGTTACATGAGTAATCGTAAATACGTGGTGCTTTTCTTTCTCGTTGTAGTAACCCGTGTGGTCTCCGTATGGGCCTTCGTCCGCGAACTCATTCGGGTCGATGTAGCCTTCCATTACGATTTCCGCACTTGCTGGTACCTCTAGGTTATTACTGATTGATTTAACGACCTCAGTTTTACTACCACGCAGCAATCCTGCAAATGCGTATTCCGATAAGGTATCTGGTACTGGTGTCACCGCGCCAAGAATGGTGGCAGGGTCTGCGCCAAATGCTACAGATATCGGAAATGGTTTACCTGGGTTGGTTTCCATCCAATCGCGTAGATCAAGCGCACCACCACGATGGGCTAACCAACGCATGATGATTTTGTTTTTACCGATCTTTTGCTGGCGATAGATACCTAAGTTTTGGCGTTTTTTATTTGGACCACGAGTAACCGTTAAACCCCATGTTAGCAATGGCGCGACATCGTCGGCCCAGCAACTCATCACAGGAATTTTATCTAGGTCGACCTCATTACCTTGCCAAACCACTTGTTGGCAAGCCGCTTTGCGAAGGCGTTTAGCCGGCATGTTTAAGACTTGCTTAAACACTGGCAGCTTATCAAGAGCGTCTTTAAAGCCTTTTGGGGGCTCAGGCTCTTTTAGGTAAGCAAGCAACTTGCCCACTTCACGCAGTTCTTTTACTTCCTGACGACCCATACCAATAGCCACACGGTTAGGTGTACCAAATAGGTTAGTCAAAACAGGCATGTCATAGCCTACAGGATTTTCAAACAAAAGAGCCGGGCCACCAGCACGTAGAGTACGGTCGCTAATCTCGGTCATTTCGTAGTCTGGATCGACAGGGTGAGAAATGCGTTTCAACTGACCAATACTTTCAAGATGGTCGATAAAATCACGTAAATCTTTAAAACTCATAGGACTTCTACATGCTGATTATTCTGCGCTCAGTATATCAAAAAGGGTGACGCTGAGATCCCCCTTTTTAATGTGGTTATTGAGAGGCAAAATCCACTTTACGGTAATGCTTGCTCGATCAAAGAGCTCTTCACCTGAGGGTTATCATTGACGAGGTCTTGCAACCAGCGAGTGTGACCTTGTTTGGCCAGTTCACGCGCGACTAATGGCGCTTCATCGGCAATCGCCATCCGAGAGACAAGGAACTGCTTCACTTCTTCTGATAACGGATTAACCTTGGTAAGCAAAGTTATCGCCTCATCTTTCAAGCGCGGATTCTTAGTCGCCGCCATTACCTGTTCAAGCGCGAACGTTTGTTTAGTTTCAGCAAGGCGCACTAGTTCGGCTTGACTATGATAATCGGCCTTCATTCGCCATAGAATCTTGTAGACCTCCGGGTCTTCGCTGACTTGCGCTAACCGAACCACCACCTCTGTAGAAGGTAACCAACTAACAATAGAAGATGCGGTGAGTTGCTTAGTCAGATAATCAACCGCTTCAGGTGACAAACTATCTAGCTCTCTTATTAACAGAGCCTCTCGCGTTTGAACTTGATGCTCAGGGCCAGATAGCCACTCTTTTAGGTCGAGCTCTTGTTTTTCTGCATCTAACACAAATACCAATGTTGTTTGGTCTTGGTGCCACTGTTTGATTAATCGATTAGCAATCGAAGGGTAATTAAAGGCAGGTACCGTGAACTCATATCCATCACCACGCTCTAAAACTTGGTAAGTCGGCGTGAGATCAAGTTGTTGCTCGATGAAGATAGACATCTTAGGAGTGAGTGCAATTTTTTGTTGCTCAATCTTCTTCAAAAGTTGGTAACGAGCTACCTCTTGCTGAGGAAATGTCAGACGCTCAAGCGCGAAACGTAACGAATTGACTTCATCACGCACAACAAGCTCGAGTAATTCAGCAGTTTTCAGTTTTACTTGATCATTCTCAAGCCAAGACTCAACTGTAAGTGGAGACATCTCGGTGGCATAGCTCATACCAACCGGTGAAAATAACAGTGAAGTAGACAGGAGTAATGATGACAACAGTCCATGTTGCATTTTAACTTCCTTTTAACACTTTTGGTCATTCTGCAAGCTAGCGCTGTAAAATGCAAATAAAAAGCGCCACCCGAAGGCAGCGCTTTTTGATAACTATAAACCCGTCAAGGTTACTGACGGCGCATTGCGTCAAAGAACTCATCGTTCGTTTTAGTCATTGCTAGCTTGTCGATAAGGAATTCCATCGCGTCGATTTCGCCCATTGGGTGAACAATCTTACGCAGGATCCACATCTTCTGTAATTCATCGTTCTTAGTAAGAAGCTCTTCACGACGAGTACCAGAGCGGTTGAAATCAATCGCTGGGAATACGCGTTTTTCCGCAATCTTACGGTTAAGGTGCAGTTCCATGTTACCTGTACCTTTGAACTCTTCGTAGATAACTTCATCCATCTTAGAACCAGTATCAACCAGTGCTGTTGCGATGATAGTTAAGCTACCGCCTTCTTCTACGTTACGTGCCGCACCAAAGAAGCGCTTTGGACGATGTAGAGCATTCGCATCAACACCACCAGTAAGAACTTTACCAGATGAAGGAATCACGGTGTTGTAAGCACGAGCGAGACGAGTGATTGAGTCCAGTAGGATAACCACGTCTTTCTTGTGTTCAACAAGGCGCTTCGCCTTCTCGATTACCATTTCTGCTACTTGTACGTGGCGAGATGCTGGCTCATCGAAAGTCGATGCAATTACTTCACCTTTAACTAGGCGCTGCATTTCTGTTACTTCTTCTGGACGCTCATCGATAAGTAGAACCATTAGTTCACACTCTGGATGGTTGCGAGCAATGCTTTGAGCGATATTTTGCAGCAGCATTGTTTTACCCGCTTTAGGCGGAGCAACAATCAGACCACGCTGACCTTTACCAATTGGTGAAGCAAGGTCAAGGATTCGGGCTGTGATATCTTCAGTCGCACCATTACCAGCTTCCATCACCATACGTTCGTTGGCATGAAGAGGAGTAAGGTTTTCAAAAAGGATTTTGTTACGTGCGTTGTCTGGCTTGTCGTAGTTAACCGTGTTTACTTTAAGTAGTGCAAAGTAACGCTCGCCATCTTTAGGTGGGCGGATTTTACCGCCAATAGAATCACCTGTGCGAAGGTTAAAACGACGAATCTGGCTTGGTGATACATAAATATCATCTGGCCCAGCAAGGTATGAGCTGTCGCCGCTACGCAGGAAACCAAAACCGTCTTGAAGAATTTCTAGAACACCATCACCAAAGATGTCTTCACCACTTTTTGCATGCGCTTTAAGGATGGAGAAGATAATGTCTTGTTTTCTTAAGCGAGCTTGATTTTCAAGACCTAGGCTTTCGCTAAGTTTAACAAGTTCAGACACTGGTCTGTTCTTCAGTTCAGTAAGATTCATAGTGGTGGAAGTTTGTTTAGTCAAAATAGGATCTGTTTTCTTAAGTTAAGAAGGATTTGGTCACGCAGGATCGACCAAGAAGAGAAATTCGTTCAATTAACGTGCGATAAATTAGCACTAAAACTAAGACTAGTCCATAGCTTAGAAAAAACAAAACCGCGCATTTGTTAACTGCGCGGTTTCTTTTCAAATGCTCACCTAATTAAAGGTTAGCGTCTAGGAACTCTTTAAGTTGAGTTTTAGACAATGCACCAACTTTAGTTGCTGCTACGCCACCATCTTTGAAAAGAAGTAGCGTTGGAATACCGCGAATACCAAATTTTGGTGGAGTTCCTGCGTTTTGGTCGATATTTAATTTACCGATAGTGAGCTTGCCTTCGTACTCGTCTGCGATTTCATCAAGAATCGGAGCAATCATCTTACAAGGACCACACCATTCAGCCCAAAAATCAACAAGAACCGGGCCTGCAGCATTGATCACATCGTTATCAAAACCGTCATCAGTTAGCTGCAAAATCTTATCACTCATCTTCCACTCCAATGTATTTTTTAGAACTGGTTGGATGATAACCAGTAAATAGATGCCCTATTGGAATGTATTTACTTTCGTATTGCAAGCTTAAGCTGATATTCTATAGCAATGAAAAAGACGCATATCACAGAGCAAAAGTTCGCCGACTTGGATTTACTCCCGCAAGTCATTGAAGGATTGGAGAAAAAAGGGTTCGATTACTGTACCCCTATCCAAGCCTTGGCGCTCCCGGTACTGCTCACCGGCCAAGACATTGCAGGCCAGGCCCAAACGGGTACTGGTAAAACGCTTGCGTTTCTTACTGCTACTTTTAATCACCTGCTAAAAACACCTGAGCATGAAGGGCGCAAGCCTAACCAGCCACGTGCGATTATTATGGCACCAACACGTGAACTCGCGATTCAGATCTACAACGATGCTGACTCTCTGGTTGAAAGCACAGGTATCAAAGCAGCACTTGCTTACGGTGGCGAAAGCTACGACAAGCAACTAGGTAAGATCGAAGAAGGCGCAGATATCTTAATTGGTACAACTGGCCGTATCATCGATTTCTACAAGCAGAAGGTATTTAACCTTAACCATATTCAAGCTGTTGTTCTTGACGAAGCTGATCGCATGTTCGATCTTGGTTTCATCAAAGACATCCGCTTCTTGTTCCGCCGTATGCCTGAGCCAAAAGATCGCCTGAACATGCTGTTCTCTGCGACGCTGTCTTACCGCGTACAAGAGCTAGCGTTCGAACACATGCACAACCCAGAGCATGTTGTTGTTGAGCCAGAGCGCAAAACAGGTCACCGCATTCAGGAAGAGCTTTTCTACCCTTCTAACGAACATAAGATGGCCCTTCTACAAACGTTAATCGAAGAAGAATGGCCAGATCGCGCAATCATCTTCGCTAACACGAAGCACAAATGTGAATCAGTTTGGGGTCACTTGGCTGCCGATGGTCATCGTGTTGGTCTACTAACAGGTGATGTTCCACAGAAGAAACGTGAAAAGATTCTTGAACAGTTCACTAAAGGTGATGTTGACCTACTTGTAGCAACCGATGTTGCAGCACGTGGCTTACACATTCCTCAAGTAACACACGTATTCAACTTTGACCTGCCAGACGATTGCGAAGATTACGTTCACCGTATCGGCCGTACAGGTCGTGCTGGTGAAAGCGGTCATTCGATCAGCTTTGCTTGTGAAGATTACGCAATCAACTTGCCACCAATCGAAGAATACATCGAGCACGCTATTCCAATGTCTGACTACGATGCTTCTGCACTACTAGAAGATCTACCGGCACCATTGCGTTTACGTACACGTAACCCGCAACAACGTCGCTCAAACAACAATGGTCCACGTAACGGTAACCGTAAACCAAACCAGAACCGTCGCCCACGCCAACCGCGTCATAACAAGGAAGCTTAGTCGCTTATGAGCCAAACAGTGTCATCCCCGCTTTACGCTGCAATCGACCTCGGGTCGAACAGTTTTCATATGCTCGTTGTGCGCCATATCGATGGCAGCGTGCAAACCATGGCTAAGATTAAGCGTAAAGTTCGTTTAGCCGCAGGCTTAGATGAAAATAACGCACTTAGTAAAGAAGCGATGCAGCGAGGCTGGGACTGTTTGAGTCTCTTTGCAGAGCGACTGCAAGACATTCCTAAAGAAAATATCCGCATTGTAGGTACCGCGACCCTGCGTACAGCGACCAATGTGGGTATCTTTCTAGAGAAAGCGAACCAGATCCTTGGTTACGATATCAATGTTATCTCTGGTGAAGAAGAAGCTGCGACTATCTATAAAGGCGTAGCACACACTTCTGGTGGCAGTGGTCGCCGACTAGTTGTTGACATTGGTGGCGCGAGTACCGAGATGATCATCGGTGAAGGCTTCTCAGCGAAAGCATTAACTAGCCTGAAGATGGGCTGTGTTACTTGGCTTGAGCGTCATTTTAAAGATCGCCAATTAACCGCAACCAACTTTGACAACGCCATTGAAGCGGCTAAATCTACGCTGGCACCAATCCTTGATAGCTACACGGATATAGGATGGGATGTGTGTGTTGGTGCAAGTGGCACAGTTCAAGCTTTGCAAGAAATCATGTTGGCACAAGGCATGGATGAGGTCATCACTCACGCCAAGCTTAAACGCCTACAAAAACAAGCAATGGCAGCAGAGCGACTCGAAGAGCTAGAGATTGAAGGGTTAACCCTTGAACGCGCACTTGTATTCCCGAGTGGCCTATCGATTCTAATTGCTATTTTTGAGCTGCTTGAGATTGATTCAATGACACTCGCCGGCGGTGCACTCCGTGAAGGCCTTGCTTATGAGATGGTTGACGAGTTACGCCAAGAAGATATTAGGGCTCGTACGGTAGCTAGCGTTCAGTCTCGCTATCAAATGGACGTCACTTACGGTGAGCAAGTTGCATCGTTAGCACAATATCTATTTGAACAAGCGGGCGCTGAGGAATGGGTATCAGAACCTCAAGCTGGTATCCTTTTGCAAACTGCAGCTAAACTGCACGAAATTGGTTTAACCATCGATTTAAAAAAAGGTGGCGAACACAGCGCATACTTACTACAAAACTTGGATTTGCCTGGTTTTACACGTGCACAGAAGCACTACCTCGGTGAACTCGTACGTCGCTACCGTGAGCAACTGACATCACTGCCAGAGCAACACGCCGTATCAGGTACTAGTAGCAAACGTATTTTACGTATTCTACGCTTAGCCATTTTGCTAACTCATCGCCGTAACCCTGACCTTGTCGCGCAAGTGAAGTTAACAGCACAAGATGACAAGCTAACATTAAATCTGTCCAAGCAATGGTTGGAGGCCAACCCTCTTACGGCTGCTGAGCTAGAAATTGAGTCGAACCGCCAAACTGATATTGGTTGGCCGCTCAATATAGAATGCCTGTGATATTAATTATCTGTCGCTAGAAATTAAAAAAGCCCAAGTTAGTTGACTAACTTGGGCTTTTTCTTACCGCTGCATTAATGCTTTGCGTTACAAATCTCAAACTTAAGCGTTAACACCTGTCGCTTTAAAGTCAGGGTTCACTGCGGTTAACTTCTTAACCACGTAATTAAGTAGCACACCGTACATAGGTACGAACAGACCTAAGCTGATGATAAGCTTGAAGCCATAATCGACCAATGCAATCTCAGTCCAGTGCTCAGCCATGAATGGATCTGGGCTTTGGTAGAAAGCAATCGCAAAGAACGCGATGGTATCGAGCGCGTTACCAAATAGCGTTGAACACGTTGGGGCTACCCACCACTGCTTCATTTGGCGTAAGCGGTTAAAAACATGCACATCCAAGATCTGACCCAGTAAATAAGCCATGAAGCTCGCCGCGGCGATACGTGCAACAAACAAGTTGAACTCACCTAATTGGCTAAAGCCTTGGAATGAACCTTCAAAGAACACCACAGACAATAAATAAGAAACGGCTAGTGCAGGCAACATCACTAAGAAAATGATTTTACGAGCAAGCTGCGCGCCAAAAATGCGTACTGTTAGGTCGGTCGCTAGGAAGATAAACGGGAAAGTGAAAGCACCCCAAGTGGTGTGCATACCGAAGACGGTAAAAGGTAGCTGAACCAGATAGTTGCTTGACGCAATAATCACCAAATGGAACAAAACTAATAGTGCTAGGGCTTTGCGCTGTTGCGCAAGGGTAAAGTTACTCATGCTGTACCTTTTTAGTTTGGTTTGGGGGTGAGGGAACCCAAATCGAGTCATTTCTTCGAATAAACCAAGAAAGCTCTTACCAATAATGTGAATTAAAAATGTATCTATAAATTGCTCTATTGAGCGGCGGGCGATTATACATTAATCAATATTGGCTGCAACGGTGAGAATAGACGCAAACGTTTATCCTCACATTTATTGGCGAATGACGTTAAAAGCTATGTTTTTTAAAGCGAGGTTTTTAGGTTCTATACCTAAAATTAGAAATGCGCTTGAAGTTAGAAGCCACGCTTGAAAAGCGTCGCGAGATAATCAAACTCTTCTCGGCTTTCTTCAGCGTTTAACGACTCAAACCAGATTGATTCACTGTAATGTTCAGACTTTAAAAACATTCGACAGTCTTCAAAATCGATCAACCAAGAATGCATGTCAGCGTCCCATTGCTTTTCTACAACAGAAGCGGACAGCAATGCCACCAGCTTTTCACCTAACACTTCGTAAGAATCAAAATCAAAACTTGGAGACGTAATCAATAAACGCCCTTCCTCAGCTAAATACTCTCTTAAGCCAAATTCTGTGTTTGTTGTCATGTCCCTATCAACCTTATTCTTTTTCTATGAACTAACCGTTCTTATAAGCTAAACGCTTCTGAAAACTAGCAATCAGCCAATTAGCCGTGGGTGGTAATGTGTTCTTGAATCAAATCTAAGAATGGATCAGCGTACTTATCGAGTTTGCGTTGACCGACACCATTCACTGCCAACATCTCTCCGTAAGATGTGGGTAGGATTTCGGCCATATCAATCAAGGTCGCATCACTGAAGACAACATAAGGTGGTAAGCCATCTTCATCAGCAATCGACTTACGCAGCTTACGCAGTTTGGCAAACAGCTTCTTATCGTAGTTCTTGCTACTTAACTTATCGGACTTAGCATTACGAACTGCGGTATCCAAACGAGGCACTGCCAACTCCAAAGACATTTCACCGCGTAACAGCGGGCGTGCTTCTTCGGTTAACTGCAAAGTCGAGTTACGAGTGATGTTCTGGAACAACAAGCCTTTGTGAATTAACTGACGGAAGATACTGATCCAGTAGTCGTGGCTGTGATCGCGACCAATACCGTAAGTAGACAACTTATCGTGACCATTATCGCGCACACGGATGTTCTGCATACCACGCATCACTTCAACCACGTAACCCATACCAAATGACTGATTTACGCGGTACACACAAGACAACGCCTTTTGCGCTTCTTGGGTCGCGTCAAAGTGTTTTGGTGGATCTAAGCAAATATCGCAGTTACCACATTGCTTCTCACGATATTCGCCAAAGTAATTAAGCAGAACCTGACGACGACAAGTTTGCGCTTCAGCAAAGGCACTCATCGCGTTCAGCTTGTGCATTTCAACTTGTTTCTGTGGGCCTTCTTCTTTCTCATCCAGCATGCGACGCAGCCACCCCATATCAGCAGGGTCAAACAGCATCATAGCTTCAGCAGGCAAGCCATCACGACCCGCACGGCCAGTCTCTTGATAGTAAGATTCGATGTTACGTGGAATATCAAAGTGCACCACAAAGCGTACATTGGGTTTATTGATACCCATACCAAACGCCACAGTCGCCACAACGATCTGAATATCATCGCGTTGGAAGGCCTCTTGCACATAAGCACGCTCATCAGTGTCCATTCCGGCATGATAACCCGCCGCACGAAGACCGTTATTGCACAGCTTCTCGGTCACCATTTCCACTTTTTTACGGCTACCACAGTAGATAATGCCGCAATTACCTTTCTGTGTTTCTAGGTAGCGAACCACCTGAGACACTGGCTTGTGTTTCTCTACAAGGTTGTAACGAATATTAGGACGATCGAAGCTGCCTAAATAAGTGTGCGGCTCCACCAACTGCAAACGCGAGATAATATCTTTGCGCGTCGCATCGTCAGCGGTTGCCGTTAGCGCCATATAAGGTACATGCGGGAAGTACTGTTTAAGTTGCCCCAATGATGCATATTCAGGGCGGAAGTCGTGTCCCCACTGAGAGATACAGTGCGCTTCATCGACTGCGATCATTGAAAGAGGAAGCCCTTGTAGACGCTCGATAAAGTCACGCATCAACACCCGCTCTGGCGAAACATAGACCATTTTCAATTGGCCTGAGTTCATGCGATTAAACACCGAGATTAGCTTTTCTCTTGGCATCGACGAGTTAATGCACTCAGCAGCGACGCCATTGGCCTTCAATTGGTCAACTTGGTCTTTCATTAGCGAGATCAGTGGTGAGATAACCAAAGTTAACCCTTCACGAACCAAGGCCGGAATTTGATAACACAGCGACTTACCGCCACCAGTTGGCATAATCACCAAGCTATCTTTGCCTTCAACGGCAAGATCGATGACCTCTTGCTGACCATCGCGAAAACTTTGATAACCAAAGACATCTTGTAAGATGTTTTGCGCATCATTCGCGGGAGTCGGTATTTGCTCAGCAATCAGAGTGGCGGTCATTGTGGTTCCTAATCGAGGTATAAAATCAGCCAGCATCATTCGCAAGCAAGGCGCACATTGTAGAGGGGAACGCTGGTGAATTAAACCGCAAATTGTTAGGTGAAAAGGGTTAACGCTCCTATACTGACCAACTCTCTTATAAATCTTATTAATAAGCACTCAATGCTAGAGAAAGTTGTATGACCCCTGAAGAACAACAACGTACTCGCCAAGGAATCTTGCTTGCCGTCGGCGCTTACACCATGTGGGGGATCGCCCCTATATATTTCAAATCTTTAAGTGACGTCTCCCCGCTAGAGATCCTTAGCCACCGTGTAGTTTGGTCTTTTTTCCTACTCGCTTTCTTACTGCATATTGGTCGCAGCTGGCGCAAGGTTCGTGACACCTTAACCTCAAAACCAAAAATGCTTTATTTGGTGGCGACTTCGATCTTGGTGGGTGCCAATTGGCTCATTTTTATCTGGGCGGTTAATTCCAATCATATGCTCGATGCCAGCTTAGGGTATTACATCAACCCACTGATTAACGTCTTGCTTGGGATGCTGTTCCTTGGCGAACGTTTACGCAGACTACAGTGGTGTGCGGTTGCGCTAGCGGCTGTCGGAGTCCTTATCCAATTGATAGCCTTTGGCTCAATTCCTATTGTCGCTATCGCATTAGCCTTTAGTTTTGGTTTCTACGGCTTGCTACGTAAGAAAGTTAGCTTAGAGGCACAAACAGGTTTGTTCATTGAAACCCTAGTAATGTTGCCTCTCGCTGCAACGTACTTACTGTTTATTGCCGATAGTCCAACCTCAGACTTATCAATGAACCCGATGCAGCTCAACCTATTACTGGTTGCTGCTGGTGTGATTACAACCATCCCTTTACTGTGTTTTACGGGTGCAGCTACGCGATTAAAACTATCGACACTGGGTTTCTTCCAGTACATCGGTCCAAGCTTAATGTTCTTATTGGCCGTGCTGATTTATGGTGAAGCCTTTACGTCAGACAAAGCTGTTACCTTTGCCTTTATTTGGGGGGCATTAGTGGTATTCAGCTTTGATGGTTTGAGTAACAACAAAAAGAACAAACAAGCTAAACAAAAGAACTGATCGTTTTTTACAAGACAACTGCGAGTGACGAAGATAAGCTTGGTTGAATTGATGACTATTTGACCAAGCTTTTTTGTACCATGGATAAAGTCCACTATTACTCTACACCGACAGAAGATATCAGCCTGATTAAAGCTCAATACCAAGAGTTCGCGTTTCAGCGTCACTATCATTTGGACTTTCACATTGGCTTAATAACAAAAGGCCAACAAAAGTTTGTCTATCAAGGTGCGAGTCACCATGTCGGAGCTGGCCAAGTTGTTATCATGCCGCCTGATGAGCTTCATGATGGGCACTCCAAACTCGATTCAGGTTATCAAGTCAGCGTATTTGCGATTTCTCCTCAATGGTTTCAAGATCTTGCCGATCCCAAGCTAAATGGTCATACATTAGGCTTTTCTGAGTTGATCCTCTCCGATCAAGCCGCTTTTTCACAATTGTGTAACCTACACCGTCTTTTAATAACTCAAAACGTCAGCCAACTCGCTCAAGACTGCTTACCTTTCGAAGGGTTTTCTACGATTGTCGATCGTTATGCAAAGTTTGGATCGAAAAGCGACATCAAACTGGGTAATCAATCGATTGATACGCTAAAAGACTATTTGATGGCGAATTTGGACCAGCCAGTTCGTTTAGAACAACTGTCAGACCTATGCGGCTTAACCACCACTCAGTTCCAACGCCACTTCAAAAATAAGATGGGTATCACTCCTTATGCTTGGCTAAGCCGTTTACGTATGGAACAGAGTATGCGCCTTATTAAATCAGGGATCTGTGGCACCATGGTTGCACACCAAGTTGGCTTTTATGATCAAGCCCATTTCTCCAAGGCCTTCAAAACCACATTCGGTGTCCCACCATCACAAATCAACTAAGTGTTGATAATTTACAATTGCTCCATTTCAAATCACGGTAAGCTACGCTCAATACGATTACTTATTTTAAAATAGCTGCAAGGTTATTGAGAACGAACAATGAATGAAGTCACCATATTGATCACCCTAGCCTCTATCCACTTCATCGCTTTGATGAGTCCCGGCCCTGACTTTGCGTTAGTCGTGCAAAACGCGACACGTCATGGTAGACAAACAGGCTTGTACATTGCTTTAGGATTGTCTTGCGGGATATTACTGCACTCACTGCTGAGCCTAACGGGGATAAGTTACTTGGTCCACCAGCAACCGACTCTATTTGCGATAATCCAACTAGCAGGTGGTAGTTACTTGTTGTACCTAGGTTATGGCGCTTTGAAAGCCACTTGGTATACGATCCAGCATCACGATGACGACACTGATTCTGTTCATTCCACAGATCTCATTCTTACCAACAAGCGTGAGGCGTTTTCTAAGGGTTTTGCCACTAACATTCTCAACCCAAAGGCTTTGGTGTTTTTCATTAGTTTAATGTCGAGCCTAGTGCCTGCTGACATGTCTCTTTCAGGTAAAGGTTTTGCTCTGCTTATCTTATTTGGCCTGTCGCTGTTTTGGTTTTCACTTTTAGCTTGGATGCTATCTACTAAAGCCTTACAGAAAAAATTACATGAAGCGACTGTCTATATCGATGGCTTGTGCGGCGCTGTATTCACCATTATTGGCGTCAGTATTTTGTGGCAATCAGCCTCATCACTACTGCTCTAAATTAGAACAAAGATTACAATTAATTAACAATACACTGGCTAAATGTTATTTCCACTGTCAATCTAGCTCTGCATATTAAAAGGAGAAGATCATGCAGTGGAAAACAAAACTAACAACCCTCGCTACTTCTACCCTACTTTTTGCCTCCCATGTCAGTTGGGCAAATCAAGCTGCCGATGCCGTCGCGCCTGAACAAAGCAGTGGTTTAGAAACTAAACAACTCGTCAAAGCCAATGATTGGATGGTCACCGCAGCTAACCCATTGGCGACACAAGCAGGCGCAGACATCCTCGCCCGAGGTGGTAACGCGATTGACGCCATGGTAGCGGTACAGCTTATGCTTGGCTTGGTAGAACCTCAGTCATCAGGTATTGGTGGTGGCGCGTTCCTTGTTTATTTTGATGGCAAGGACAAGCAACTCAAAACCTACGATGGTCGTGAAACTGCACCACTTGATGCTACACCACGTCTATTCCAAGACGAAAACGGCCAACCGCTTAAATTCTATGATGCGGTAGTTGGGGGTCGCTCAGTTGGTACACCCGGTACGGTTCAATTATTGTGGGATACCCACCAGAAATACGGCAAGCTAGAATGGGCCTCACTCATCAAGCCTATCGCTCAACTGGCTGAAAAAGGTTTTACCATCAGCCCACGCTTAGCCACCTTGATCGAGAACGACCAAGAACGTCTAAGCCGCTTTGCCACCACTAAAGCCTACTTCTTTAATGCCGATGGCAGCCCGAAAGCAGCTGGCATGCAACTTAAGAACCCAGAATACGCGGCAACGTTAAACGCTATCTCAAAGGATGGCGCTAAAGCCTTCTATCAGGGTGAGATCTCTGCCGACATCATCAATGCTGTGCAAACTGCCAAAGGCAATCCGGGCGTATTGGCACAGAAAGACTTCGACGCCTATTCAATCAAGCAACGTGAACCCGTTTGTTCCGCTTATGAGAGCTACGATATTTGTGGAATGGGACCACCAAGTTCAGGTGCATTAACGGTTGGGCAAATCTTAGCGATGACCGAGCAATTTGACCTCAAATCATGGGGACCAAACGACGCAAAGTCTTGGCAAGTATTAGCGGATGCTTCTCGCCTAGCCTTTGCAGACCGTGGTATGTATATGGCAGATCAAGATTATGTACCTATGCCAACCCAAGGGTTAGTCAATACTGACTATTTGCAGGAACGAGCTCAGTTAATTACCGCAGGTAAGGCACTAGCAAACGCACCTTCAGGCACACCACCGTGGGATCATGTAATGCAAAGAAGCCAAGATGTCTCTATTGAACTGCCGTCCACTAGCCACTTCAACATTGTTGATAGCGATGGCAATGTCGTATCAATGACCACCACCATTGAGAACGCATTTGGCTCACGCCTAATGGTGAGAGGCTTCCTGCTCAATAACGAACTAACGGACTTCTCATTCAAAACGCACAATAATGGCAAACCTATCGCGAACCGACTTGAACCGGGTAAGCGTCCACGCTCTTCGATGGCTCCAACCATCATTATGCAAGATGATAAACCTTACATGGCGATTGGTTCTCCAGGCGGCAGCCGTATCATAGGTTATGTAGCACAAGCGATCATTGCGCATACCCAATGGGACATGGATATTCAGCAAGCGATCAACCAACCGCACTTCCTAAACCGCTTCGGTAGCTTAGATTTGGAAAAAGGAACATCAGCGGAAAACTTCAAACCTGAGCTAGAAAAGATGGGATTTGAAGTCAACGTTCGCGATCTTAACTCGGGTTTACACGCCATTCGCATCACAAAATATGGCCTAGAAGGTGCTGCAGACCCTCGTCGTGAAGGTGCTGCGATTGGCCAATAGGGAATAATCCTCCCTTTTTACTCGCTGCCTTGTGCGAGATCTCTCACAAGGCAGTGAGTAAATATCTCTATTTAACTGAGAAAATAAGCACTTAATAATCTTAACTATTTGAAATAAAACAAAACGTACATTTATCATTCAAATAATTATATAGAAATTCTCTTATGCACCATTGCTGATAAATGGGAGATCGGTAATATGAATGGTGTCGGAAGGATGCTGACACGGAACAGGAAACGCCAAGGACTTGGTTATCTTCAGGATGAAGATTCGATTACTCAGGATGAATAATCGGCATGGATAGCGAAATGGACATTGAATGGACGCAATAGTAACTAGGATGGTTGCTACTAAGGAAAGACAATGGACACCTCTGGACGAGGAAAGGACTGAACATCAGGATGATGTAAAGGACACCGCTCAAGGAACAAGTGACGCGCGCTAACGAGGATTGTTGGCAGATCAGGATAAGATCAAGGACACCGCTAGGAAGGCGATGAAAGGAATACGCTGAAGGATAACAGCACACTATCATGGATTTGATGCATGGAGCACACTTAGTAGCCGGATTGCTGCGAGTAAGACTACAGACCCCGATGAGCGCAAGCTCTCGGGGTTTTTCTTTATCCATACTTCTATTTATTACTTTCCAATTAACCTTTCCGCTCTAAACCTCACCAAACATCACATACGTTTAATTACAATTCTGACATTTAAATCATTCACTTCTTAACCACTTCCGAGTAACGTAAGCTTTACTAGGCTCAACTAGTTTCATAACCATAATTAAACTAAGGACAATTCATGTCACACGTTACCTTCAAAGGCGCTGCTGTAGCTCTAACAGGCACATTCCCAAAAACGGGTGAAAAGTCTCCAAGCTTTGCACTGACTGCAGGCGATCTTTCTGAACTGACTCTTGCTTCTCTTGAAGGCAAGAAAGTGGTTCTAAACATTTTCCCAAGCATCGACACCGCAACTTGTGCGACGAGCGTACGCACGTTCAACGCAAAAGCGGCAGAGCTTGAGAACACGGTTGTTGTTTGTATTTCTGCTGATCTTCCGTTTGCTGCGGGTCGCTTCTGCGAACTAGAAGGCATTGAAGGCGTTCAACACGCTTCGACTTTCCGCTCTCCTACTTTCGCATCAGACTACGGCGTAGCGATCGCTGAAGGCCCACTATCTGGCCTAACAACACGTGCAGTTGTATGTGTTGATGAAAACGGTGTGGTAACACACAGCGAGTTAGTTGCAGAGATCACTGAAGAACCAAACTACGAAGCGGCACTTGCAGCACTGTAAGTCTTACTTTAAGGCAGCAATGCCTTAGGCTCGTATTAACCTAATTTAGGTCAGTATAAAGCAATAAAAAGAGCAGCCATTGGCTGCTCTTTCTGTTTTTAATAATGGACGGTTTTTAGATGTCGAAGTAACAGGTTAAAGCTGCTCTAAACGAGCATAAGCCGTTACTAACCACTTGATGCCTTCACCATTAAACGCGACTTGAACTCGGCTCTGCGGGCCACTTCCCTCGAAGTTGATGATAGTGCCTTCACCAAACTTAGGGTGCTTAACGCGAGAACCCAAACTAAAGCCTGTTTCGTTAAAGTTCTCTTTCACGGCGGTTTGGCTAAAGCGACCGCTGCTTGCAGGACGGCTCACTTGCGCTTTCATACGCACTTCATCCAGACATGTCTCAGGCAGCTCACGAATAAAGCGTGACGGTTTGTGGTACTTGTCTTGCCCGTACAAGCGACGCATCTCTGCGTAAGTTATGTAAAGCTTCTCCATCGCACGCGTCATGCCTACGTAACACAGGCGACGCTCTTCTTCTAAGCGCCCTGCCTCTTCTGCAGACATCTGGCTTGGGAACATACCCTCTTCAACGCCAACCATGAATACCATTGGGAACTCTAGGCCTTTGGCACTGTGCAGAGTCATGAGCTGAACCGCATCATCAAACTCGTCAGCCTGACCTTCACCTGCTTCCAAAGCCGCATGAGTTAAGAACGCCGTTAGCATGCTCATTTCATCCGCTTCTTCTGGCTTTTCAAACTGACGCGTTGCCGTTACCAATTCTTCCAAGTTCTCAATACGTGCCTTCGACTTTTCACCTTTCTCTTGCTCGTACATCGCAAACAAGCCCGACGATTTGATTACGTGGTCGGTTTGCTCATGAAGTCTCAGTTCTATGGTGTCATCTTCAAGTGCATTGATAAGCTCAATAAAGCGGCTCAAAGCACCTGCAGCACGGCCTGGTAACACTTGTTCTTCTATCAGAGCAACACTGGCTTCCCACATGGTTGCACCACGATCACGCGCTGCAAGACGAATCGTTTCTAAGGTTTTATCACCCAAGCCACGCGTTGGCGTATTTACGACACGTTCGAATGCCGCATCATTGCTTCGGTTACTCATTAAACGCAGGTAGCTCAAAGCATCTCTGATTTCCTGACGCTCGAAGAATCGCATGCCGCCGTAGATTCGGTAAGGTAGACCACCTTGGATAAGCGCCTCTTCAAGCACACGAGATTGGGCGTTGTTACGATAAAGCATCGCGGTATCTTCTAACGCACCGCCTTTCTCTTGCCACTCTTTGATTTTGCTGACCGTGAAGCGCGCTTCATCTAACTCGTTATAAGCCGAGTAAACTGAGATTAGTTCGCCATCGTTGCCATCGGTCCACAGCTCTTTACCCATACGCTCAGTGTTGTTCGAGATAAGCTCATTCGACGCCTGAAGAATGGTTTTGGTTGAACGGTAGTTTTGTTCGAGTCGAACCGTTGAAGCGCCTGGGAATTCATCCAAGAACTTCTGAATATTTTCAATTTTAGCGCCACGCCAGCCATAGATAGATTGGTCATCATCACCCACGATCATCACGCGACAATCCGGGCCTGCCATCATGCGAAGCCAAGCGTATTGGATGTTGTTGGTATCTTGGAATTCGTCGACAAGAATGTGCTTAAAGCGAGCTTGGTAGTGCTCGCGGATGTGTTTCTTATCGCGCAATAGTTCATGCGATCGCAACAAGATTTCAGCAAAGTCGACCAAGCCAGCACGATCACATGCCTCTTGGTAAGCCGAGTAAATCTTTAACCACGTTTGAGTGATTGGATCATGGTAGGCGTCAATATGACTTGGGCGTAGCCCTTCGTCTTTTTTACCATTAATCCACCAAGAAGCTTGCTTGGCTGGCCACTGCTTTTCATCAAGGTTTTGCGCCTTGATTAAGCGACGTAGTAAACGAATTTGATCATCTGAATCAATGATCTGAAAATCTTCTGGCAGTTTTGCATCTAGGTAGTGAGCTCGAAGAATACGGTGACAAATACCATGGAAGGTACCGTTCCACATACCTGACGAGCTACCCATCATCAACTCTTCAATACGACCACGCATCTCTGCTGCCGCTTTATTGGTGAAGGTGACTGACATGATAGAAAACGGCGATGCTTGCTCTACGCTTTGCAGCCAAGCAATACGATGCACCAACACTCGCGTTTTACCACTGCCAGCACCTGCCAGAATAAGTAGGTTTTCTAAAGGTGCTGCGACCGCCTCACGTTGTTTGTCGTTTAGGCCATCGAGTAAAAGCGAAGGATCTATCATTGGATATGCTCACTACTGGGTATTTATACATAAAAGTCGATTATAACCTAAACACTAGGCTGCGTTTAGGATAATAAGAAGAAAAAACAATCAAAAAATAACATCATGTAATCAGTAACTTAATAGATAACACATCATTAATATTGATATTTTTTATAATGCAGTGAAATTATTTCCGAGTTCTTCCTATCCTTTTTAGTAAGCAAGTTAACAACTTATTAACCTGCGATATAAAAATACTATTAAGTCCTAGAGGGAATGACTATGAAAAATTCTAATCTTGCTGTTACAGCTGCAATCACAAGTGTACTAGCGTTCGGCGGTGCAGTTCTTACATCAGCGCCTGCAGAGGCAGCAGCAAAAGAAAAATGCTACGGCGTGGCAAAAGCTGGCCAAAATGATTGTGCAACCAAAACAAGTTCATGTGCAGGTACAGCAAAAGAAGACAACCAATCCGATGCATTCGTAGTCGTACCTAAAGGACTTTGTGGCAAATTATCTGGTGGTAACACTCAATCATCATAATTGAGCTGATAAGTATGGTGAGCTGATATCCAGCTCACCTCCACTTTCTATTAGGAGAATCGTTGTGACTCAAACTCTTCACCCCAATACAGGGGTTGGCCTTAGAACACCTCACTTAGACTTCTTTAGCCAAAATCCAGCTTTAATAAGTTGGTTAGAGGTTCACAGCGAAAACTACTTTCAGCCTCAATCAAAATCGCGTCAGCAGCTCAGAGTAATACGTAATGACCACAGTATAAGTTGCCACGGCGCTGGGTTGTCTTTAGGTTCTTTTGAGCGTATTAACCCAAATCACTTACTGCAGCTAAAAGAACTCATCAATGACATAGAGCCGTTTTTGGTTTCTGACCATCTAAGTTGGAGTCAGATTGGTGGTCACTACTTCAATGATTTATTACCACTGCCGTATACCGAAGAGGCATTAGAGGTCTTCTGCCGCAATGTCATCGAGGTCCAAGACAGCTTGCAACGCCCTATGCTAATTGAAAACCCATCGAGCTACCTTGCCTTCAAGCATTCAACTATCCCAGAGTGGGAATTTTTGGCTGAAGTACAGAAGCGTACCGAGTGTCGCTTATTACTCGATTTCAATAATATTTTTGTCTCATCTTTTAACCATGGTTTCAGTTGTGAAGAGTACTTAAGCGGAATTCCTGCAGACAAAGTGGAAGAGATTCACTTGGCAGGTTTTACCAAAAAGAAACTCGAACAAGGTGAGATCTGGATAGATACCCACAGTAAACCAGTCTGTGACGAAGTGTGGCAACTCTACACACAATGGATAGCACAACATGGTTTGCGCCATACCTTGATTGAGTGGGATCTAGACATCCCAGAACCACAAGTCTTATTGGCTGAAGCAACCAAAGCCAGTGATATTTTGTATCAACACGACAAGTTCAACCCAAGGAGTCGCGCATCATGAGCCACTCCCTAGCTGACGTTCAGTCGGAGTTTGCTAACGCCCTGCGCTACCAAAACAATGGTGATCACTGCGACATAGTGAGCGACCATTTTACGGATGAACAGCGAATCCAAATTTACCGAAATAACTTTGTGATCAGCTTGAGCGAAGTACTGGCAGCGACGTACCCACTGACTGAAATGCTGGTTGGTGAAGAGTGCTTCCAACAAATGGCTCGCCAACATGTCTTAAGTTATCCATCAACCTCTGGTGATGTCAGCGGTTATGGGGAACACTTTGAACAGACTATCCAAACCTTTCCTACCGTTATTGAGGCTGCTCCTTATCTCGCTGAAGTGGCTTTGTATGAATGGAAAAAAGATAGCTTGGTGAGATGTATTTCAGAATCACATGTCGACCAACGCCCCCTTTCTTGTTTAGCTGATGTGCCACAAGAACAGCAAGGCGCTTTGGTCTTCCATCTCAAAGATTCAATAACGCTAGTTAATTCTAGCTATACGATTATCGCGCTTGAGCAAGCTATCTACCAGCAACAACTTGACGGGTTAGACATCAACCAACCTGAATTAGGAGTGTTAATCAGAACCGAGAATTCACAGGTTGAGAGCTATCGTTTGACGGAAGAATGCCACCAACTATTAACTGAATTGCAATCGGGTCAAGCACTCGCTCAGATTAACCCTTCACTACTACAACACCTTAATACTGTAATGGCTCTCGACGTCATCTCAGGCTTCTCACTCAATGATGAATTGGAGACATAAAATGGATAACAACACGGTCACAAACATGATGGCTCAATACGATGCATTGATTGAGAAGTCACAATCACTTTTTGTTCCTCTGCTACTTTTGTTTTGTCGCTTATGGGTGGCTTGGGTATTCTTCAATTCAGGACTCACCAAAATAGCCACATGGGATAGCACCCTTTATTTGTTTGAGTTGGAATACCAGGTGCCATTGCTGCCTTGGGAATTAGCAGCTTACATGGGTACTGCCGCAGAATTGATTCTGCCTGTTTTCTTAGCACTAGGCCTATTAACACGACCGATGGCAGCAGCGTTATTCGTATTCAACATCATGGCTGTCGTGTCATACCCTGTGTTGTGGGAGCAAGGTTTCTATGATCATCAGTTGTGGGGATTAATGATACTGGTCGTCGTCGTATGGGGAGCCGGACCTATGTCGCTTGATCGAATATTAAGAAAACAATTCGCAAGCTAGATCTATTTTGCATCGTCCTTAAATTAACCTAGCCCTAAACGCAAAAAACCACTCAATCGAGTGGTTTCTTTTTATCTGGGATAAACTACTTGTTTAGAAAAGCTTGTAGTTCTTCAGCAGAGATACCTTGTTCTGCTAACTCTTTTGCTAATAGCTGAACTTGTTCACCTTTACGAGACTCTACCACACGCTGGAATTGGTAAATAATATCTCGCAAAGTATCGATTGGAACTTGTTTTGCCGCACTGCGAATACGCTCTTCACTTTGGTTTCCTAGCTCTTTAAGCAGTTTACCAAACATGACCTTTTCAGGTGCATCTTCCATTTGTTCTAAGATGCGCGCCATTTCGTAGGTTGTTAATGACATTACAGTATTTTCCGTTGTGGTACTAACGTTTCAATGAGTGTCAAATATACCATGTTTTAACGTTTCGAAAACCGCCATTTGTATATTTTATCACCCTTGTAACTTATGCCTTTGCAAACGTCGTATGCCACGACTTACCCGCCTTGCTCGCAAGTACCAACAATGCTGGCACAATAAGGAACATTTGTAGCGCAATCATCACTTGAGACGTTAAATCAAGACGTTGCATGGTACCAACAAGTAGCCCTGAACCGCTCATTTGGAACAAACCAAGCAGCGCAGCAGCTGTACCCGCACGGTCACCAAAAGGTTCTAATGCCTTACCCGCAGCAGCGCCAAGAATCCATGCAAAACCAACCGAAGATAAGAAAATAGGCAACATAAATGCGAACGCTGTCGCTTGATCAGCAAGCACCAACATAATCACCCCAGCTAAGCCAAGTGTGGATATACCAACAACCAGGGCTTTATAGGTACCAAAGCGATCCATAAACTTCGGCGCTGTGAATGCTGCGATGATATTAATTGCCGCGTTTACACCAAACCAAAAGGTAAATTCGTTCATCGTCAAACCTAGGTTTTCCATCAACACAACAGGTGCAGAGGTAACGTAAGCAAGGATTACCGCCATCGCCATCAAGCATAAAGTGGCATGGAAGATAAATGACGGTGTTTTCAATACCGACCAGTATCGCTCTAGCTTAAAAACTGCAACCTTTTCTGTCGCAGGGTTAGACTCTTTCATTTGGAAAAACAAAATGGTGCCGACCACAATCGCAAAGCCAGCCATGAAACTGAAGTTCGAGCGCCAACCAAACTGTTGAGTCAACCAAGCACCAAGGATCGGCGCTAATGCAGGAATAAAGCAAATTGCACCGTTAAGGTAACTGATCATTCGCCCGCTCTTCTGCGGGCCAAATAGATCGCGAACCGTTGCAAAGGCTGCTACAGAAGTCGCACAAGCTCCTAAGCCTTGTAACAGCCGAGCTATTAGCATCATATCAATCGACTGAGCTGCCCACGCCAAGCAAGCACTCAGTGCATAGATACTAACACCTCCCAATGCAACGGTTCGACGTCCTAACTTATCAGCCAAAGGGCCTGCAAATAATTGCCCGACACCCATGGCGAATAAAAACCAAGTAATCGTATCTTGTGCTAGTGCATGTTCCACGTGAAACGCTGTCGAAATTTGTGGCAGTGCTGGTAGATAAATATCAATAGCCAAAGGGCTAAATAGAACCAGCATTGCAAGTAGTGCAACCTGCAATTTGCTAGGATTTGGAAGCGCGTTAGAAGGCACAAGATTCTCCGAATGAATTAATTTGGGTGCATAATAACGGACTAAAGATATGAATAGAAATGGCATATACTCATTAGTATTATTCCAAATTGGAAATTCATATGAATATCGAGAAACTGTCACGCATCGACCTAAACCTATTAGTTTGTTTACAAGTGTTGATGGAAGAGCTGAGTGTCACTCGCACCGCACATAGGCTGTGCTTGAGCCAATCAGCAGTGAGCAAGTCGCTAGCCAAGCTTCGTGAACAATTTAATGATCCCCTTTTTACGCGAAGTGCTCATGGCCTAAGACCGACACCGAAAGCTGTGTTCCTCAAGCCTCGATTAGAAACGCTGATCAATCAACTTGATATGCTTACCCAACCGGAAACTTTCATTCCCAACAACAGCGACCATAGCTTTCACATTGCTGCCGTTGAGAGTGTTTACCCGCTGATTCTTCCGCACTTCTTACCGGCAATATTTCGACAAGCACCTAAGGTCAATATCAACACCCACGCGTGGACAGAACAAACCTTTAAGAAGCTGCAGCTTGGCGAACTAGATATCGGACTCACTGGCAAAGACATCGACATCAACGATGCGCGTTTAACTATGCTGCCGCCAGACGACATTTGCGAACAAGAGATCTACCGCGACGCACAGATGTGTGTGCTAAGACGCAACCACCCTGCTCTGAGTGGTAAATGGGATCTGGAAACCTACCTTGCGCAACGTCATGTACAGGTAAGGTGCGATGGTAACGACCGCTGGCTGCTCGACTACAAACTTGCCGATCTTGGCCATCAACGCGATATCGCGATTTCTGTTCCAGACTTCAATAGCGCTGCAAGCCTATGTACCTACACCGACTTTGTGTTTACCGCACCAAGCCACTTTACTTATCTCGTCGCTAAGCAACTCGACTTAGTGGTTGTTCCTTTACCAATGGAGTTCCCACCGATGGCATACACTTTGTTTTGGCACCGTGACAGAGAAAATGACCCAGCCTTAACTTGGTTGCGAGATATCATCAAAGAAAAAACTCTGCACCTTAGATAAAAATGGCGTACAGCGTTTGCAGCAAACGAACAAAAGCGCTAGCTTATTGACCTAATAAGTCCCCTCACCTGTATATCGACTGTGAGTGTTAACAAGGACCCTAACAATAAGGATAAAACACAGATGCACAATATCACTGCTGAACGCGTTGCTGCGGTTCGAACTTGGCTTGAAACAAACAACCTAGATGCCGTTATCATTCCACACGAAGACGAATATCTAGGTGAATACGTTCCTGCTCATAACGAGCGACTTCACTGGTTAACAGGTTTCACTGGCTCTGCAGGTGCCGCTGTTATCACTCGTGAAACTGCTGCTATTTTTGTTGATGGTCGCTACACCGTTCAGGTTCGTAAGCAGGTACCAGCAGAGTTATTTGAGTATCGCCACCTTATTGAAGAACCGGCTTTAGATTGGATCATCAACTCATTGCCTCAAGGTAGTAAGGTTGCATTCGACCCACGCATGCACACCGCTGCTTGGTTGAAAGGCGCACAAGCAAAACTAGCGGAGAAAGTTGAGCTAACAACGTTATCAGCAAACCCGATTGATGCGCTTTGGTCTGACCGTCCTGAGCCTGTTGTATCTGATGTTCGCCTAATGGCAACAGATGCCGTTGGTCAATCAAGTGAAAGCAAACGTGCGGAGATTGCTGGCTTACTAAAAGCAAAAGGTGCGGACGCCGCTATCCTTACCGAGCTCGATTCGATCTGTTGGTTGCTTAACATTCGTGGTTTGGACGTATCTCGCCTACCTGTTGTACTGTCTAATGCAATCATTCACGCTGATGAAAGCGTCGATTTCTTCCTAGACCCAGCACGCATCCCAGCAGGCTTTGAAGCACACGTTGGTAATGGTATTCGAGTTTCTCACCCATCAGAGCTTGAAGTGCGCCTTCAGTCTTTAGAAAATAGAAATGTATCTGTAGATTCAAGCACGAGCAATGCTTGGTACACGCTTGTTCTGCAAAACGCTGGCGCTCACATCATTGAAGCAGCAGACCCATGCCTAATGCCAAAAGCTGCTAAAAACGCAACTGAGATTGCAGGTATGAAAGCGTGTCACATTCGAGATGGCGTGGCGATGGCGAAATTCCTGTCTTGGATTGATGCAGAAGTCGCGCAAGGTAACCTGCACAACGAAGCTGTACTAGCAGACAAAGTACAATCATTCCGCGAGCAAGACCCGACGCTGATGGACCTAAGTTTTGACACGATTTCAGCTGCAGGCGGAAACGCAGCTATGTGTCACTACAACCATGAGAACCAACCTGAACCAGGTAAGCTAGAACTGAATACTCTGTACCTAGTCGATTCAGGCGGTCAGTACTTAGATGGTACAACGGACATCACTCGTACTATCGCGATTGGCCAACCAAGCGACGAAATGATTCAACAGTTCACTCTCGCACTTAAAGGTCATATCGGCATCGCACGAGCTAGTTTCCCACAAGGCACTCGTGGTTTCCAACTGGATATCCTAGCGCGCCAGCACTTATGGGCTGAAGGCTTCGACTACGACCACGGTACTGGTCATGGTGTAGGTCACTTCCTAAGTGTTCATGAAGGCCCACAAAGTATCTCTAAGAAGTTAATCGACGTGCCTCTAGTTAAAGGTATGGTGTTATCAAACGAACCAGGTTACTACCGTGCTGATGAATTTGGTATCCGCATCGAGAACCTAGAACTGGTTGTTGAGCTGCCAACTCAGGGTGACTTCTCTGTATTGACGTTTGAATCACTAACTCGTTGCCCAATCGATAAGCGCAACATCAATGTTGATTTGCTAACACGACCTGAACTGGCATGGCTGAACGACTACCATCAAAAAGTATGGAGCGACGTTAGCCCATTAGTTGAAGGTGATACGTTGGAATGGCTACGTCAATCAACGACACCATTAGCTCACGCTTAATAGCTTTCTAGGCTGTTTACTTAACCAAAACAAGCTCGCTAAATTAGATATAAAAACGGCTACCTAAAGGTAGCCGTTTTTGTTTGTCGATAGCATCCCATCGATGTTTCACGTGGAACATCAACCAAACGTTGATTAACCAGAATAGGCACTGTGCCAGTCTCGCCACACTGGGTCGAAACCACGCTGACGAATCATCGACTCAACATCGGCAGCACTTCTCTCATCACTTATCTCAAACTGTTCGAGTTCTTCCTCACCCGAAGCATAACCACCAGGTTGGGTTTTTGACGCAGCCGACATACTGGTGATTCCTAATGGCAACACATTGTCGCGGAAGGTTGCTGACTCACGAGTAGATAGAGATAACTCGACCTCAGGGTTTAAGAGTCTATATGCGCAGATAAGCTGAACCAACTGTTTATCGTTCATGACCGACTTAGGCTGCAAGCCTCCATTACCGTCTCCACCCTCGCACGGGCGAAGACGCGGGAATGAAATTGAATAGCGAGTCTGCCAATAAGTGCGCTCCAGGTAATCCAAGTGAGCAGCAACAAAGAAGCAGTCGGTTCTCCAATCTTCCAAACCAATCAAGGCACCAATACCTATCTTATCGATCCCCGCTTTTGCCAAGCGATCAGGAGTTTCAAGACGATATTCAAAATCCATTTTATTGCCACGTAGATGATGCTCAGCGTAAGTTCTTGGCTGGTAAGTCTCTTGGTAAACCATAACAGCATCTAAACCGAGAGATTTAAGCTCTGCGTAATCATGTTGATCAAGCGGCTGCACTTCCATTGCAAGGTAGTTAAATTGCTTTTTGATAGTCGGCAACACCTGTCGAAAGTAATTCATCCCGACCTTAGTTTCATGTTCACCGGTGACCAACAAAACGCTATCAAACTTCATCTTTTTGATAGCCGCACTTTCGGCATCAATTTCATCCAAAGTAAGCGTGCGGCGCTTGATACGATTCTCCATTGAGAAACCACAATACGTGCATGCATTCGCGCATAGATTCGAGAGATACAAAGGAATATAAAGCGACATTGTATTACCAAATCGCTTACGAGTTAGCGCCAACGATTGTTGTGCCATCTGCTCTAAGTAAGGTTCTGCCGCCGGAGAGATCAGAGCCTTAAAGTCTTCTAGGTCGCGTTTGGGTTTACTCAGAGCACGTTCAACATCCGCTGCCGTTTTACTGAAGATAGACATACCAATGTCATCCCAGTTGAGCTGTTTAAATCGATCAACAAACGTCATGGCAATATTACTCGTCTAGAAATGAAGTTAACGGACTGGAAGCAACCGCGTGAGATACCTGACCAGCGAGACCAGCAAGGTAAGCCATACGACCTGCTTCAACTGCCAACTTAAAAGCAATCGCCATATCAACAGGTTGTTGGGAAGCCGCAATCGCCGTATTCACTAACACTGCATCTGCGCCCATTTCCATTGCGCGAGCAGCATGAGATGGTGCACCTATGCCTGCATCCACAATCACAGGGACATTCGCTTGGTCGATAATGATCTCTAAGAAGTCTGCCGAAGCGATACCTTTGTTTGAACCAATTGGGGCACCTAGCGGCATAACCGCAGTACAACCCACCTCTTCCAAGCGTTTACACAATACTGGATCGGCATGACAGTAAGGCAACACAATAAAGCCATCTTTAACCAGTTGCTCAGCAGCTTTAAGCGTTTCAATTGGGTCTGGCATCAAGTACTTTGGATCTGGGTGAATTTCCAGTTTGAGCCAATTTGTGCCTAGAGCTTCACGAGCCAAATGCGCAGCAAAGATGGCGTCTTTTGCATTCTTAGCACCTGACGTATTCGGTAGTAAGTTCACGCCAGCATCAATGATGGGTTGTAAAATGTCGTCTTGCTCAGAGCGAATATCAACTCTCTTAAGCGCCATAGTTGCCAATTCCGAACCTGAGGCCTCGATAGCACTCGCCATCAATTGCTTATTGGCGAACTTACCCGTTCCAGTGAAGAGTCGTGATTGAAACGTTTTATCTGCGATAGTTAACATGGTTAGCCTCCTGCAATGGCTTGGAAAAGAGATATAGCGTCGCCTTCATTAACGACTGTTTGTTGCCACTGGCTACGCGGGACAACCGCATTATTGATTGCAAACACACAACCTAGATCAGGTAATGCTAGAACTTGGATAATGTCCGCTAGAGACGACGAGTGTGCTACTTGTTCTGATTGTTCGTTTATCGAGATAGTTATATGGCTCATTGGATTTCTTCTTCTAAATGCTTAACTACAGACGCACTGCACACAAGACATTCACTATCTTGAGTGACCATAAGGTTTTGCCAATTCATCGTCTGGCCATCGAACAGTTTGAGTTGATGTGTTGCGACCTGAAACTCACCACGAGTTAGACGTTGAATAGCAGCCAAAGCTTGAAGGTTACCTATGGTGCCAACAACTGGGCCTATGATGCCGCTATCGCTACAACGCGTCGTTTGTGGATGCTGTCTGAACGGGAACAAGCAGTGATAGCACCCTTTCTGATTCTGATAATCAAATACAATAAACTGGCCTTTCCAGCCAATTGCAGAACCAGAAATCAAAGGGGTCTTCGTGCTGAAACATGCTTGGTTAACCTGCTGGCGTGACGCGAAGTTGTCAGTACAATCCAACACTAAGTCAGCTAGCATCACTTCAAGCTCAAGCTGACTTTCACTCATTCGTTGATTGATGGTTCTTACTTGGCTGCGACCATTGAGCTCACTCAGTTGTTGCTTTAACGCTTCAACCTTAAGCGAACCTAACTGACTTTCCCTGAACGCGACCTGCCGTTGCAGGTTCGATGAATCGACACAATCATCATCAACCAGCACGATCTTTCCAACACCAGAAGCAGCTAGATAAAGAGACGCGGCATTACCTAAGCCACCACAACCAATCAACAACACATGACTATTTAGTAAGTTGCGTTGCCCTTGCTCACCCACTTCAGATAACGCAATTTGTCGTTGATAACGAATGAATTCAAAGTCACTCAGCATAGCTAGGCTCCGACATAACCTCTTCTTTGAGAGTTGAAGGTTTAGACGTCATCTGTTTTTCGAAAAATTCGATCACTTTCTGTGGGTCTTCCGCCAATGTAATCGCACGTACCACCGCCAAGCTCGATACCCCACACTCCCACACCTGCTCGGCTGTCGATTGGTCAATACCGCCAATAGCAACCGTCGGATAGCCAGTAAGTTCTTCTGTGTATGGGATAGTATCAATCAGCTGTTGATACAGAGATAAACGAACTAAACCCTGAGGTTTCGATGGCATCTGTTTAGTTGTTGTTGGGAAGATATGCCCTAGCGCAATATAGCTTGGGTTGATTTGAACAATGCGTAGCAACTCGTAATAGCCATGAGTCGAGAGTCCGATCTTAATACCCGCTTGGCTCAACTGTGAGAGGTTTGATTCTTCAATATCCTCTTGCCCCAAGTGAACACCAAAAGCGTCATGCTTGAGTGCAAGCTGCCAGTAATCATTGATAAAAACTTGAGCGTTATGCTCTCGACCAAGCTCGATAGATCGTGTGACTTGTTGTTCTAAGTCCGCTTGATGCGGGTTCTTAATACGTAGTTGGACAGTGTTGATTCCAAGCTTGAGTAATCTTTCGATCCACTCAACATCATCAACTACGGGGTATAAACCGAGGCTACTCTTATTCAATTCAGGAAAATAAAGTGATGTTCCTTGGTTAGCCCAACCTACGCTTATGTCCAACCGTTGATCTTCAAGAACAGGGATAGGAAAGTCTTGATAATGTGCTGGCCATGTTCCACGTGAAACATTCGATGCAGCGCGAGCTAAAACTAGTGCGTCTTCTAATGGGAATTCCAGCGCCAACAAAGTAAGTAACCAAGCAAAATGACCACTACTATCTAATTCTTGATGAGCTGTAGTTTCACTCTTAATGACACGATTAGCATCTAGGTGAGACCAAATATCCATTACAGATGAATCATCTGAGACACCAATATAGATAGTGTTTGGAGATTGTGTAAAGGCACCACAAACGTCAGTTAGCGCGACAGAATGACTGTAATCAACAACATGATTCAGTTCCGCTAACTTACACTCCGCCAATGAATCAACATCATGAACGAAGCCAATAGATAACGCCTGCTGAGCATCAACGATAGAGAAGTATTGAGTTGGGCTTACGCCCAACTCAACTGTATCGGTTGCCAAACCTTGTCGCTTAGCAACCAATAGACAGTTCTGCACCTCTCCCGTTAACTCAATATTTTGAGATGGGATGAGTATCTTCACTGTCATTATTCCTCTAATTGAGCTTCTTTTGCACCTACTGCAGGGTGGTAAAGTTCAGAGCCGGTATCACGGAACTCTTGTGATTTCTGACGCATCCCTTCCAACGGGTTATCCAACATCTTAATTTCGATAGCCTGATCAGCCGCCACTTGTTCGGTGTCTTTCGCATACTCTCGTACTTCCTGAGAGATCTTCATCGAGCAGAATTTAGGTCCACACATAGAGCAGAAGTGAGCAACCTTACCCGACTCTTGTGGCAGGGTTTCATCGTGGAAAGAACGCGCGGTTTCCGGATCTAAAGCTAGATTAAATTGGTCTTCCCAACGGAATTCAAAACGCGCCTTTGATAATGCATTGTCGCGGATCTGTGCGCCCGGATGTCCTTTTGCCAAGTCTGCTGCATGCGCTGCCAGCTTATAAGTAATCAAGCCAGTCTTCACGTCTTCTTTGTTTGGTAAGCCTAGGTGCTCTTTAGGGGTTACATAACACAGCATCGCACAGCCGTACCAACCAATCATGGCGGCACCAATACCAGAGGTAATATGGTCGTAACCAGGGGCAATATCTGTCGTCAGTGGACCTAAAGTATAGAAAGGTGCTTCGTGGCAGTGCTCTAACTGCTCGTCCATATTCTCTTTAATCAGGTGCATTGGTACATGTCCAGGGCCTTCAATAATCACCTGAACGTCGTATTCCCAAGCCACTTTAGTCAACTCACCTAGGGTCCGTAACTCCGAGAATTGAGCCTCATCATTAGCATCTGCAATAGAACCCGGACGTAAACCGTCACCTAATGATAGAGCAACATCGTACTTCGAACAGATCTCACAGATCTCACGGAAGTGGGTATAAAGGAAACTTTCTTGGTGATGAGCAAGACACCATTTCGCGATGATGGAGCCGCCACGAGAGACAATACCAGTCACACGTTTAGCGGTCATAGGAACGTAGCGAAGCAATAAGCCTGCGTGGATAGTAAAGTAATCAACACCCTGCTCTGCTTGTTCAATCAAGGTATCGCGCATCACTTCCCAGTTAAGGTCTTCCGCAACGCCATTCACTTTTTCAAGTGCCTGATACATAGGAACCGTACCAATTGGTACTGGGCTATTACGCAAGATCCATTCGCGAGTCTCGTGGATATTACGGCCGGTGGAAAGGTCCATCACGGTATCGCCACCCCAGCGAGTCGACCAGACTAGCTTCTCAACTTCTTCTTCAATCGAAGAGCTTACTGAAGAGTTACCGATATTGGCGTTCACTTTCACTAAGAAGTTTCGGCCAATAATCATAGGTTCTGATTCTGGGTGGTTGATGTTCGACGGGATGATAGCTCGGCCTTCAGCGACTTCTTTACGTACGAACTCAGGGGTGATCTCTTTCGGCAGGTTTGCGCCAAAGTTATGGCCAGGGTGTTGGTGGTTCAGCTGCTCATCAGCGAATTTCTGACGTCCCATGTTCTCACGTATCGCAATGTACTCCATCTCAGGAGTAATAATTCCCTGACGAGCATAGTGCAGCTGAGTAACACATTGATCGCCAGTCGCGCGACGAATTCTAGGTAGGTTGCCGTAGCGAAGGTCGTCTAGGGTTTCATCTTGTAAACGTTCTTTGGTGTAAACAGAGCTTACATCATCTAACAGTTCCGTATCACCACGCTCTTCAATCCATTGCTCTCGCAACTTAGGAAGACCGCTATACAGGTCTATTTCGTGTGTAGGATCTGTGTAAACACCGGAGGTATCGTAAACTTGAATGGGTGCATTAGGTTCGAATACAGGCTCTTTTTTACTGCCACCCACAAGGCTATCAGCGAGTGATATTTCTCGGACAGGGACTTGAATATCCGCTCGAGATCCTTGAATGTAAGCTTTTTTTGAATTTGGATAAGGTTGTACGGATAAAGAATCAATGAAATTCTTCGCTTCCAGTCTTGCTTGTTTACGACTCGACATAGCATTTTTCCTTGGCTTTTAGCCATTATTTATAGGGATAAAAATGCTTGACGGATTTGATGCTACAAGAGGGATCACAACAAGAAAATACAGTTGTGATCTGGAGATAGATCTCTAGAAGGACTCTAGTTAGATATCTACTCTTGTTCCCTTCGCAGGTATTAGCCTGATCAGGTTCAACGGATCCCGAGTTAACGGTCTCAGCCATATGGCACTCCGACAAGTTCGATCGAGTATATAAAAATGGCTCGGATAAACCAAGCCGAGTTGTTAACAAATCGTAAGAAAGTTTTAAGACTTTATCAAAAGTTGGAAGCCGATCCATGCTGCTGAGATGCTGAGAACCACGTTGAGTAGCACATTGAGTCCCATCTTAAAGAAAGCACCCTGCTGCATAAGAAGCACGTTATCCATCGAAAATGTAGAAAATGTAGTCAGTGCTCCAAGGAAGCCAAGACCGATAATTTGTCTCCATGGTTCTGTTGCAACCATCTCATTCTCAAACGCTGCGATGAGTAAGCCCATAATTAAAGAGCCAATCACGTTAACAGTTAGCGTACCGTAAGGGAAACCACGCCCTAGCATCACCACACATAACTCTGAAATCAAATAACGCGAACAAGCACCAAATGCGCCACCAATGGCAATAAAACCTAAAATAGATAACTGACCCATGAATCCTCCCAAACAATAGTCCCTATATTCTAGCTTTACCGTCGATAAAAGCGAGGGTAGAAACTAAGAATGCATGCGCAAATATTAAACGTTACAGGTGTCACTTAACTTCAATATATCCCATCAATCCTGTTTTCATGTGCTCAATTACATGACAGTGGTACATCCAGCGTCCGGGGTTGTCTGCAACAAATGCAGCTTTAGCTCGGCCATTTTTTCCAAGTAACACTGTATCGGTATGGAAAGGCTCTTCAATTTTTTTACCATCAAGTTCCAATACAGTAAATGTATGACCATGAATATGAATCGGGTGATGATATTGAGTGACGTTCTTAAGATCGAATATGTAAGTCTTACCCAACTCTAAAGTCGCCAATGGTTCAGGAATATTGTCTTTGCTCATTCCTTCCCATGCTCTTTTATTTGTTAGCCAAAACTTAGGCATCGATTTTCCATCTTTGGATACTGGAGAAACAGCCCCTTCCCATTCAAATAAAAAGTCGATCTCTTCAGCATTAGCAAGATCTAGGTTGGGCACTGGATTCAATGGTAGTAATGGCAACGAACGTCCTTGAGCAAATGCTGAATCTACGACTTCAAATTCACACAAAGAAAATGGGAAACGCCCCTTCATATGGAGAACGTTAACTCGCTCACCAGCTTTAGGAGCGATCAGTCCGATATCAACACGCATACCCGGACCAATTTTATGTTGAGTCAGTTTATAAGGCGTTTTTACAGGATTACCATCGATGGCTATAACCCATGCTTCAGCCCCTTCGACAGCAATAGGGTAAGTGATCGTATTATCGACATTAGCAATACGCAGTCTAGTCGCTGCATACTGCTTCAACTGATATACGGGTTCATGGACTCCATTAACACTACTCCACTCCCCAGGAGTGCCCATACGAGCACTGAGTCGTGGGATCATTAAATCTTTCCATTGACCCTGCTTGTCGATGTGCCAATGCTTAAGCATCAATGCGTGTTCTTCATCGAACCGTACTGGATTGCTCTCTTCTACGATAATAAGACCAACTAAGCCCATACCAAGCTGCTTCACGCTATTCATGTGTGGGTGATACCAAAACGTACCGGCATCTGGCGGCGTAAACTCATAAATGAATGTTTCACCTGGCATGATTGGTGGCTGACTTAAGAAGGGAACCCCATCCATTTCGATAGGAATTCTTAAACCATGCCAATGAATAGTCGTCGGCTCTGATAGCTTATTCGTAAAGCGGATCGTGACCTTTTCACCCTGTCGACATCGAATCGTTGGCGCTGGAATCTGGCCATTGAAACCCAAAATATTGGTATTAAATCCCTTCACTAACTCTGCTGTTGAGGGCTCAGCAGTTAAGTCATAAACATACTTTCCTTGCTCATCAGCAGACCGCTTCATTGAACAAGCGGGTAGTACTGTTAATGCAGATATAGCGAGAGATGATTGAATAAACTTACGACGGGAAATATCCATATTTGTTGCCTTTTAGTAATAACGACCAAAATGTAACAAAATATTGAGAATAATTCTCATAAAGAAGTGTGGATTGTGTTGTTAATTGCTTATAAAAGAGACTGAGATAAGTAAGCACTTACATTTCTAAGACAATATTCTATTCAAGGTAGGTAATTATCAATTAAAAATCGAACAAATATAAATCAAAAAGACTCTAGGATTTCTGCTTCGATGGGGATCAATATAGTCGACTTGGCTGACACTCCGGTCCTCAACGTCACTTTGAAAAAGTGACAGATACAAAAAAGCTCCAGCATTTCTGCTGGAGCTTTAAATATGGCAGGGGTGGAGAGATTCGAACTCCCAACACGCGGATTTGGAATCCGCTGCTCTGCCAATTGGAGCTACACCCCTAAAACTTTATCTTGCTTCAGATTCGAAAAAACCTCGCACTAGGCGAGGTTATCGAATAAGTGGCGGAGTGGACGGGACTCGAACCCGCGACCCCCGGCGTGACAGGCCGGTATTCTAACCAACTGAACTACCACTCCGCAGTGGTCAACTCACTAAGTGAGCGTCCATATCTCCAGGTTGGTCAACCTAAAGATTTAATTTAAAGCCTGGCGATGTCCTACTCTCACATGGGGAAGCCCCACACTACCATCGGCGCTATTGTGTTTCACTTCTGAGTTCGGCATGGAATCAGGTGGGTCCACAATGCTATGGTCGCCAAGCAAATTTTAAAATTCGGAAAACTGTATTTAAAAGTTATGTCTCTTCAAACGCATTCAAGGTCTGTCTTTCTTTGAGTCCACAAAACCCCTTGGGTGTTGTATGGTTAAGCCTCACGGGCAATTAGTACAGGTTAGCTCAATGCCTCGCAGCACTTACACACCCTGCCTATCAACGTCGTAGTCTACGACAACCCTTTAGGACACTTATAGTGCCAGGGAAAACTCATCTCAAGGCTCGCTTCCCGCTTAGATGCTTTCAGCGGTTATCGATTCCGAACTTAGCTACCGGGCAATGCCATTGGCATGACAACCCGAACACCAGAGGTTCGTCCACTCCGGTCCTCTCGTACTAGGAGCAGCCCCTTTCAATTTTCCAACGCCCACGGCAGATAGGGACCGAACTGTCTCACGACGTTCTAAACCCAGCTCGCGTACCACTTTAAATGGCGAACAGCCATACCCTTGGGACCGACTTCAGCCCCAGGATGTGATGAGCCGACATCGAGGTGCCAAACACCGCCGTCGATATGAACTCTTGGGCGGTATCAGCCTGTTATCCCCGGAGTACCTTTTATCCGTTGAGCGATGGCCCTTCCATTCAGAACCACCGGATCACTATGACCTGCTTTCGCACCTGCTCGAATTGTCATTCTCGCAGTCAAGCGGGCTTATGCCATTGCACTAACCACACGATGTCCAACCGTGTTTAGCCCACCTTCGTGCTCCTCCGTTACTCTTTGGGAGGAGACCGCCCCAGTCAAACTACCCACCAGGCACTGTCCGTAATCCCGATTCAGGGACCAACGTTAGAACATCAAAACTACAAGGGTGGTATTTCAAGGACGACTCCATCACATCTAGCGACGCAATTTCATAGTCTCCCACCTATCCTACACATGTAGGTTCAATGTTCAGTGCCAAGCTGTAGTAAAGGTTCACGGGGTCTTTCCGTCTAGCCGCGGGTACACTGCATCTTCACAGCGATTTCAATTTCACTGAGTCTCGGGTGGAGACAGCGTGGCCATCATTACGCCATTCGTGCAGGTCGGAACTTACCCGACAAGGAATTTCGCTACCTTAGGACCGTTATAGTTACGGCCGCCGTTTACCGGGGCTTCGATCAAGAGCTTCGACCGAAGTCTAACCCCATCAATTAACCTTCCGGCACCGGGCAGGCGTCACACCGTATACGTCATCTTACGATTTTGCACAGTGCTGTGTTTTTAATAAACAGTTGCAGCCACCTGGTATCTGCGACTCTCGTCTGCTCCATCCGCAAGGGACTTCACTGATAAGAGCGTACCTTCTCCCGAAGTTACGGTACCATTTTGCCTAGTTCCTTCACCCGAGTTCTCTCAAGCGCCTTGGTATTCTCTACCCGACCACCTGTGTCGGTTTGGGGTACGATTCCTTACAATCTGAAGCTTAGAGGCTTTTCCTGGAAGCATGGCATCAATGACTTCACTACCGTAGTAGCTCGACATCGTATCTCAGCGTTAGTAGCGGTCCGGATTTACCTAAACCACCCGCCTACATACTTGAACCTGGACAACCGTCGCCAGGCCCACCTAGCCTTCTCCGTCCCCCCATCGCAATTGTAAGAAGTACGGGAATATTAACCCGTTTCCCATCGACTACGCCTTTCGGCCTCGCCTTAGGAGTCGACTTACCCTGCCCCGATTAACGTTGGACAGGAACCCTTGGTCTTCCGGCGAGGGAGTTTTTCACTCCCTTTATCGTTACTCATGTCAGCATTCGCACTTCTGATACCTCCAGCAGCCCTTACAGACCACCTTCAACGGCTTACAGAACGCTCCCCTACCCCACATACCCTAAGGTACGTAGCCGCAGCTTCGGTGTATAGCTTAGCCCCGTTACATCTTCCGCGCAGGCCGACTCGACCAGTGAGCTATTACGCTTTCTTTAAATGATGGCTGCTTCTAAGCCAACATCCTGGCTGTCTGAGCCTTCCCACATCGTTTCCCACTTAGCTATACTTTGGGACCTTAGCTGGCGGTCTGGGTTGTTTCCCTCTCCACGACGGACGTTAGCACCCGCCGTGTGTCTCCCGGATAGTACTTACTGGTATTCGGAGTTTGCAAAGGGTTGGTAAGTCGGGATGACCCCCTAGCCTTAACAGTGCTCTACCCCCAGTAGTATTCGTCCGAGGCGCTACCTAAATAGCTTTCGGGGAGAACCAGCTATCTCCAGGTTTGATTGGCCTTTCACCCCTAGCCACAAGTCATCCGCTAATTTTTCAACATTAGTCGGTTCGGTCCTCCAGTTGATGTTACTCAACCTTCAACCTGCCCATGGCTAGATCACCTGGTTTCGGGTCTAATCCTAGCAACTGTACGCCCAGTTAAGACTCGGTTTCCCTACGGCTCCCCTAAACGGTTAACCTTGCTACTAAAATTAAGTCGCTGACCCATTATACAAAAGGTACGCAGTCACACCACGAAGGTGCTCCTACTGCTTGTACGTACACGGTTTCAGGTTCTATTTCACTCCCCTCACAGGGGTTCTTTTCGCCTTTCCCTCACGGTACTGGTTCACTATCGGTCAGTCAGTAGTATTTAGCCTTGGAGGATGGTCCCCCCATATTCAGACAGGATATCACGTGTCCCGCCCTACTCGTTTTCACTGATTATGATGTGTCGGTTACGGGGCTATCACCCTTTGTTGCGAGACTTTCCAGACTCTTCACCTGCATCATTAAAAGCTTAAGGGCTAATCCAATTTCGCTCGCCGCTACTTTCGGAATCTCGGTTGATTTCTCTTCCTCGGGGTACTTAGATGTTTCAGTTCCCCCGGTTTGCCTCCTGTTGCTATGTATTCACAACAGGATACTTGCTTATGCAAGTGGGTTTCCCCATTCAGGAATCCCAGACTCAAAAGGTTATTACTACCTAATCTGGGCTTATCGCAAGTTATTACGCCTTTCATCGCCTCTGACTGCCAAGGCATCCACCGTGTACGCTTAGTCACTTAACCATACAACCCGAAAGGGTCTTAGCGTATGGCAACTAACCAAGGTTTTTGGTTGTCATCAAGAAGGGTTAATTCTTGATAACTGTTTGCCGGACTCAATTGTGATTCAAACAAGTTTGAATCGAATACAAGACACTTGAATGTGTTTGTTGTGTTTATCTAATGAAAGATAAACATTGAGAACTTTTAAATTTGATTGAATTACTCGTAAGTAATCAATCAGTCAGCTTTCCAAATTGTTAAAGAGCATGAGACTTTAAGAACAGTGTTCTAAAATTCACATTTTCTAAAGACTCTCAGGGTCAAAGATACCAACCAACGACAAAAGAAGTGGTTTGGATATGTAAATAACCAAGAATATTTAGAGAATGGTGGGCGATACCGGGCTCGAACCAGTGACCCCCTGCTTGTAAGGCAGGTGCTCTCCCAACTGAGCTAATCGCCCACGATAGTTTCTTTTGTCTTCACTTTTAATAAAAGTGAAAATAAAAGCCATCCTTTACGCGGAGAAAGAATGGTGGGTCGTGCAGGATTCGAACCTGCGACCAATTGATTAAAAGTCAACTGCTCTACCAACTGAGCTAACGACCCAATGGTATCCCGTAGGGGAGTCGAACCCCTGTTACCGCCGTGAAAGGGCGGTGTCCTAGGCCTCTAGACGAACGGGACACTGCTAATTTATCTCTACTTTTAAAAGTAGAAACAAACCTTGAAGAACTTGGGAGTTCTTCATCTCTTTGCTTTTCTAAACCTAATCAATCTGTGTGGACACTCATCGTGGTATCTTCGTATAAGGAGGTGATCCAGCCCCAGGTTCCCCTAGGGCTACCTTGTTACGACTTCACCCCAGTCATGAACCACAAAGTGGTGAGCGTCCTCCCCGAAAGGTTAAACTACCCACTTCTTTTGCAGCCCACTCCCATGGTGTGACGGGCGGTGTGTACAAGGCCCGGGAACGTATTCACCGTGACATTCTGATTCACGATTACTAGCGATTCCGACTTCATGGAGTCGAGTTGCAGACTCCAATCCGGACTACGACGCACTTTTTGGGATTCGCTCACTATCGCTAGCTTGCTGCCCTCTGTATGCGCCATTGTAGCACGTGTGTAGCCCTACTCGTAAGGGCCATGATGACTTGACGTCGTCCCCACCTTCCTCCGGTTTATCACCGGCAGTCTCCCTGGAGTTCCCGACATGACTCGCTGGCAAACAAGGATAAGGGTTGCGCTCGTTGCGGGACTTAACCCAACATTTCACAACACGAGCTGACGACAGCCATGCAGCACCTGTCTCAGAGCTCCCGAAGGCACACCTGCGTCTCCGCTGGCTTCTCTGGATGTCAAGAGTAGGTAAGGTTCTTCGCGTTGCATCGAATTAAACCACATGCTCCACCGCTTGTGCGGGCCCCCGTCAATTCATTTGAGTTTTAATCTTGCGACCGTACTCCCCAGGCGGTCTACTTAACGCGTTAGCTCCGAAAGCCACGGCTCAAGGCCACAACCTCCAAGTAGACATCGTTTACGGCGTGGACTACCAGGGTATCTAATCCTGTTTGCTCCCCACGCTTTCGCATCTGAGTGTCAGTATCTGTCCAGGGGGCCGCCTTCGCCACTGGTATTCCTTCAGATCTCTACGCATTTCACCGCTACACCTGAAATTCTACCCCCCTCTACAGTACTCTAGTTCACCAGTTTCAAATGCAGTTCCGAGGTTGAGCCCCGGGCTTTCACATCTGACTTAATGAACCACCTGCATGCGCTTTACGCCCAGTAATTCCGATTAACGCTCGCACCCTCCGTATTACCGCGGCTGCTGGCACGGAGTTAGCCGGTGCTTCTTCTGTTGCTAACGTCAAGATGCGCAGCTATTAACTACACACCCTTCCTCACAACTGAAAGTACTTTACAACCCGAAGGCCTTCTTCATACACGCGGCATGGCTGCATCAGGCTTTCGCCCATTGTGCAATATTCCCCACTGCTGCCTCCCGTAGGAGTCTGGACCGTGTCTCAGTTCCAGTGTGGCTGATCATCCTCTCAGACCAGCTAGGGATCGTCGCCTTGGTGAGCCATTACCTCACCAACTAGCTAATCCCACCTAGGCATATCTTGACGCGAGAGGCCCGAAGGTCCCCCTCTTTGGCCCGTAGGCATTATGCGGTATTAGCCATCGTTTCCAATGGTTATCCCCCACATCAAGGCAATTTCCTAGGCATTACTCACCCGTCCGCCGCTCGACGCCCATTAACGCACCCGAAGGATTGTTAATGTCGTTTCCGCTCGACTTGCATGTGTTAGGCCTGCCGCCAGCGTTCAATCTGAGCCATGATCAAACTCTTCAATTTAAGATTTTGTGACTCAACGAATACTGACTTCAAAACTAATATTCATTGCTCTTTCGAAAAAGATTGATGAACATGTAATTCTAAAGCTATTACCATTCCAACAGAATGGTAATGAATTGACTGTGCCGAATAACTACAAGTAGTTAAACGTATTGGTCACTCAGTTCATTGAAATCAAGTTTGTTACCGAAGTAACTGTTACTACCTAAGTAATAACGTTTTGATATTCATCAACGAGTGCCCACACAGATTGATAGGTTTAAATTGTTAAAGAGCTTTTCCTTTTTGAGCCTCGCTCAAATCGGACGGCCATTTTAGCGATTTAAGTTTTAGTGTCAACCACTATTTTCAAAACTTTTTTCAAGCGCTTAGCTTGGCTAATTTGGCTTGTTGATTCGCTTTGGTTTCCTAAGAAGCCTTCCCGTTTCAACGAGGTCGCATTATAGAGATTTCGATCACACTGGCAAGCCCTTTTTGAAGTTTTTCTCGTTTTTTTATTCGTTCGATTAAAAAGAACTCAAAACGCCTCAAAAGTAAGCTTTTCTCTTACATCTCTTGCAGTTTCTTAGAGAATAAAGAGACTTTTTCCCAATTTGTGTACTCGACTTCTTTGGTTGTATCCGTTTCTCCACCTGTCATATTCATAATGAAGCGAATCATGGTTTTATCGAACCAGTTATAACGAGGGTAATAGAGGGCACCCGCAAACACACCGATCAAAGTTGGTTGCCACGGGGACTTAAGAAGAAACTTCTTAATATAGGCGCTACCTTCGGGAGTATCTTTGCCTTGCTCTTCTTTACGAGCTGTTAAGTTAACGCAAAAGAAAGCAACCTTGTTTGATTGCAGCTGAGCAAGATTGGCATCAATAAACTGATATAGCTTCTTATTGAGGTGCCCATAGCGAATAGATGCACCAATCAAAACTCGGTCGTATTGAGCAAAGTCGACATTATCAATGGTGTGCAGATCTTGCAGCTCACATTCGAATTCATTCATTTCTTCTTTTATATAGTTCAATATTTTCTTGGTCTGCCCTTCACGGCTTGAATACAAAAATAGAGCTTTTGCCACAATGTTGTCCTTAGCTACGCCAAAACGTAGGGGTCAATAAAATTAATAAGGTGAATATCTCTAAACGGCCAAACAGCATGGATACGATCAACACCCATTTAGCCTTGTCATTCACATCGCCGAAGTGCATTGCCACTTCACCTAAGCCTGGGCCAAGGTTATTCAATGTTGCCGCTACAGCAGAGAAAGCGCTTAGCTCATCCATCCCTGTAGCAATAAGAGCCAACATACAAACCACAAAAACCAATGCGTATGCAGAGAAGAAGCCCCAAACCGCATCAACGACACGTTGTGGTAACGCAGAACCTCCGACCTTGATGGTATAGACAGCTCGCGGGTGCACAAGACGCTTCATTTCACGAGCACCTTGCAGAGTAAGTAATAAGATTCTAATGACTTTCATACCACCGCCTGTTGAGCCTGCACATCCACCTATAAAAGAAGAGAATAGAAGCAAAACGGGCAAGAACAATGGCCACTCGGAGAAACCAGTAGTGGTGAAGCCTGCTGTCGTAGATATAGATACCGTTTGGAACAAGGCTTGATCAAAGGCATCGTAATAAGAGTCATAAGAATGGTGATTAAGCAGTAACAAAAAACAAACTAAGAACAAGACCGCCTGAATAAAGATAAACGCGCGGAATTCAGGATCTTTCCAGTAATATTTAGGATGGACCCCCCCAGAAGCAAATGCAGCAAAGTGAAGCGAATAGTTACACGCAGATATAAGAAGGAACACGACCGTAATCATGTTAACCGCCGGACTGTTGAAATAGCCCATACTCGCATCGTGAGTCGAGAAGCCACCAATCGCAATAGTAGAGAAACTGTGGCTGATTGCATCAAAGAAACTCATACCTGCAAGCCAAAACGCTACCGCACAAGCAATAGTTAGACTCAAATAGATGTACCAAAGCGCTTTTGCCGTTTCAGCAATACGCGGAGTCATCTTACTGTCTTTAACTGGACCTGGGATTTCAGCACGATATAGCTGCATACCACCGATACCGAGAACGGGAAGGATGGCGACCGCCAATACGATGATACCCATGCCACCAAACCACTGTAGAAACTGGCGATAAAATAGAATTGCCTTAGGTAGGTCATCGAGGCCAACAATTACCGTTGCACCGGTCGTCGTTAATGCAGAAAACGATTCGAAGAAAGCATCGGTTACCGAAACGTTCGGGTTATCGGCGATCAAAAACGGCAATGCGCCCGCACTGCCGATTACCGTCCAGAACAACACCACAATAAGAAAGCCATCTCGCGCTTTCAACTCATGTTTATAACGTCGGTTGGGGAACCAACAAGTTGCCCCACAGAATAATAGAACGAAAAAAGTCGTCACAAATGGTACACCCGCACCATCTCTATAGATAAGTGCGACGAGCGCAGGTGCGAGCATTGATACACTAAAAAGTGCTAATAATAATCCGACGATTCGAATAATTGAGCGAAATTGCATGAGCTATTGAACGAAGCTAAATGCTTCAAACTTCCTAGTTGTCTTTAACTTTCGTTACCAGTGCCTTGGCACCGCTTTTATTGATCATGGTCTGAGTAAACGAATCTACCTGCAGGAGCTCTATCTCAATGATAAACTCAACTTGAACACCATAATCCGCTTGGACCTCAACAGCCTGATGCTGAGCCATAATAGATTGTGCAATTGGCACGAAACCATAGTCTAACTCTAGCCGTAATTTTGTGGTTATTTTTTTCTCGATAGTTTGAAGCAGCTTGAGAGCTTGTTGTACCCCTCCACCGTATGCCTTAACCAAACCACCCGTTCCGAGTTTTATTCCGCCAGAATAACGAGTCACAACAGCTGTTAACTCGCCAACACCCGAACCAGACAGTTGCGCCAAGATAGGCTTTCCAGCAGTACCAGAAGGTTCACCATCATCACTAAAGCCCCACTTCATCGAGTCTTCAGGTCGCCCTGCAACAAATCCCCAACAATTATGTCGAGCTGAAGAATGCTCTTTTTTTACCTGTTCTACGAACTGTTTAGCAGCTTCTACACTTGGTGTATGAGCAAGCTGAGTAATGAAAACGCTCTTCTTTATCTCTTCTTCAAACAGAGCCGATGCTGACGGTATTAAATAAGGCTGTTCATTCATATCGCTAACTTAATTAATAAGAGCAGCGAAGTGTATCACGCGTGAATAATAACGGTTAGAGGATCTGTGCCATCGCACAATGTTAAACAATTGTTTAAAAAATGTATTGAAATTAATCAAGCAGAGGTACAGACTAACATAACTGGTCTTACCAGGTATTCTACAATAATAGAAAGATAACAAGATTCTCTCAAACAATCGTGGATTGTATGTCATGGAGATAGACAATGATTTACCAAGCTAACACCTTACAGGTAAAGGAATTACAAGACGGTATTGCAGAACTTAGCTTCTGTGCGCCAGCCTCTGTAAACAAACTCGACCTTGCTACTTTAGAATCACTAGATAAAGCGTTAGATGCTCTTAATGCTCACGCTGGATTACGTGGTTTAATCTTAACTTCAAACAAAGACGCGTTCATCGTAGGCGCAGACATCACTGAATTTCTTGGCCTATTTGCTAAGCCAGAAGCAGAACTTGATGAATGGTTAAGATTCGCGAATTCAATCTTCAGCAAGCTCGAAGACCTTCCTGTCCCAACTCTTTCAATGATGCGTGGCCATGCCCTAGGTGGCGGCTGTGAATGTGTCTTAGCGACCGATTTCCGTATCGGTGACAAGACCACCAGCATAGGTCTCCCAGAAACCAAACTGGGCATCATGCCTGGCTTTGGTGGTTGTGTACGCCTGCCACGTGTTATAGGTGCTGACAGCGCAATGGAAATTATCACGCAAGGCAAAGCATGTCGTGCAGATGAAGCACTTAAAGTTGGCTTGTTAGATGCGATTGTTGAAACCGACCAACTACTAGAATCAGCGATTAACACGGTTTCTTTGGCAGCCAATGAGAAACTTGATTGGCAGCTACGCCGTAAACAAAAAACATCAGCGCTTTCGCTAAGCAAACTAGAAGCGATGATGAGCTTTACTATGGCTAAGGGCTTAGTAGCTCAAAAAGCAGGACCTCATTACCCAGCCCCAATCACTTCTGTTATCGCTATCGAAGAAGCAGCACGTAGTGATCGTGATGCTGCATTGGATATCGAGCGTAAACACTTCGTTAAGCTAGCAAAATCTGAGGAAGCGAAAGCATTGGTCGGCTTATTCCTTAATGACCAATACATCAAAGGCCTAGCGAAACAAGCGGGTAAGTCTGCCAACAAAGCTACTGAACGTGCAGCAGTACTTGGTGCTGGCATCATGGGTGGCGGTATTGCTTACCAGTCAGCATTGAAAGGCGTGCCAGTGATGATGAAAGACATCGCACAGGCGTCTCTAGATCTTGGTATGAGCGAAGCTTCTAAGTTGTTGAATAAGCGCTTATCACGCGGTCGCCTAGATGGATTCAAAATGGCAGGCATTCTGTCTTCTATTACCCCAAGCCTACATTACGCTGGGGTTGAGCAGTCAGATGTGATTGTGGAAGCGGTTGTAGAAAACCCTAAAGTAAAAGCAGCAGTTTTGAGCGAAGTGGAAGGTTTGGTTGGTGAAGACACAGTTCTTACATCAAACACCTCAACGATTCCAATCAACCTGTTAGCGAAATCTTTGAAACGCCCAGAAAATTTCTGTGGCATGCATTTCTTTAATCCAGTACATCGCATGCCTTTGGTTGAGATCATCCGAGGTGAGCACACTTCAGAAGAAACCATTAATCGCGTAGTCGCTTACGCAGCGAAGATGGGTAAATCCCCTATCGTTGTTAACGACTGTCCAGGCTTCTTCGTTAACCGTGTACTTTTCCCTTACTTCGGCGGTTTCAGCATGTTGCTACGCGACGGTGCTGATTTCACAAAGATCGATAAAGTCATGGAGCGCAAATTCGGTTGGCCAATGGGCCCAGCTTACTTGCTAGACGTTGTAGGTTTAGACACAGCACACCATGCACAAGCAGTAATGGCACAAGGCTTCCCTGAACGTATGGGCAAAGAAGGTCGTGATGCGATTGACGCACTTTACGTCGCTGAAAAATATGGTCAGAAGAACGGCAGCGGTTTCTATACATACAGCGTGGACAAACGCGGTCGCCCTAAAAAGACCTTCTCTGAAGACATTCTTCCTATCTTGGCTGACGTATGCCAACAGCCACAAGACTTTGATGACCAGACAATTATCCAGCGCGTGATGATTCCAATGATCAACGAAGTGGTGCTTTGTTTAGAAGAAGGCATCATCGCGACACCGCAAGAAGCGGATATGGCACTGGTTTACGGTTTAGGTTTCCCTCCATTCAGAGGCGGCGTATTCCGCTACTTAGACAGTGTGGGTATTGGTAACTTCGTTGAAATGGCGAAGAGCTACCAAGACTTAGGTGCAATGTACCAAGTTCCTCAACTATTGCTTGATATGGCAGCGAAGGGCGAAAGCTTTTACGACGGCCAACAAGCCAGTTCTCTGTAACCCACATTTGGAAAAGGAATAGCAAAATGAATAATGTAGTTGTTGTTGATTGCCTTCGCACCCCAATGGGACGTTCCAAAGGTGGAGCTTTCCGTCACACTCGTGCTGAAGATCTGTCGGCACATTTAATGAAAGGCATTTTAGAGCGTAACCCAGAAGTAAACCCTGTCGAAATTGAAGACATTTACTGGGGTTGTGTACAACAAACGCTAGAGCAAGGCTTCAATGTCGCACGTAACGCTGCTTTGCTTGCTGGTCTACCGATTGAGATTGGTGCGGTAACGGTCAACCGTTTATGTGGCTCATCTATGCAAGCTCTGCATGATGCAACCCGCTCTATCATGGTTGGTGATGCTGAAATCTGCCTGATAGGTGGTGTCGAACACATGGGTCATGTACCAATGAACCATGGTGTTGATTTTCACCCAGGCATGTCTAAACACGTAGCGAAAGCTGCCGGTATGATGGGCCTAACGGCTGAGATGCTAGGTAAAATGCACGGTATTAGCCGTGAAGACCAAGACGCATTCGCAGCACGCTCACATGCTCGAGCTCAAGCAGCTACGGTTGAAGGTCGTTTCAAGAACGAAATCCTACCAACAGAAGCTCACGCAGCAGACGGTTCATTGTTCACTCTGGATTACGATGAAGTCATTCGTCCAGAAACTACGGTTGAGGGCTTGTCTCAGCTTCGCCCAGTATTTGACCCAGCAAACGGTACGGTAACAGCAGGTACTTCATCAGCACTATCTGATGGTGCCTCTGCAATGCTTATCATGAGCGAAGAGAAAGCCAACGCACTTGGCCTTAAGATTCGCGCTCGCGTGAAGTCTATGGCTATCGCAGGTTGCGATCCTTCAATCATGGGTTACGGCCCAGTACCTGCTACGCAAAAAGCGCTGAAACGTGCAGGCCTAACCATTGAAGATATGGGTGTGATTGAGCTAAACGAAGCGTTTGCCGCTCAATCTCTACCTTGTGCGAAAGATCTAGGTCTATTGGATGTGGTTGATGAGAAAGTAAACCTTAACGGCGGTGCGATTGCTCTTGGTCACCCGCTAGGCTGTTCTGGTTCTCGTATCTCGACGACGCTAATCAACCTGATGGAAGCACAAGATGTGAAATACGGCTTAGCGACCATGTGTATTGGTTTAGGCCAAGGTATTGCAACGGTATTTGAACGTCCATAGCGTTTACTGACTGTAATACTTGAAGGGTAATTTTTTGTGCAGCTATATTTATATAGCTGCACTTTTTATTACTTGGCATCCAACAATGCATCGATTTCGTTCAGCAAACTCTAAGAGAGAAAAACCAACACTGACGTCTATGCACAAAACGCATATATTCAATGTTGATGTTTCATTATTTTTTCTTGAATGATTCAACTAAAGTTACTTCAGTTTCCTAATATTCCTCCACGGAGCAGATCATGTTTAAAGCACTTGTACTAAACCAAGAAGACAAAAAAACTATCGCGTCAGTTTCTCAAATTGAAGAGTCTCAATTACCAGAAGGTAACGTGAAGATTGATGTTAGCTACTCTTCTTTGAACTACAAAGATGGTTTGGCGATTACAGGTAAAGGACGCATCGTTCGTAACTTTCCTATGGTTCCTGGTATCGACCTTTCTGGTGTGGTTTCACAATCTGATGACCCACGCTACAAAGCGGGCGACGAAGTTGTTCTAACGGGTTGGGGGGTTGGTGAAGGCCACTGGGGCGGCATGGCGGAGAAAGCAAGCCTAAACGGTGATTGGTTAGTGCCAATGCCATCAGGTCTAGACGCTAAAAAAGTAATGGCTATTGGTACAGCAGGCTTTACAGCAATGCTTTGTGTGCAAGCTATCGTAGATGCAGGCATCAAACCAGAAGACGGTGAAATCCTAGTAACAGGTGCAAGTGGCGGCGTAGGCAGTGTGTCTATCACTCTACTAAACCAACTGGGCTACAAAGTCGCAGCTGTAACTGGTCGTGCTTCTGCAAATGGCGAACTATTAAAATCACTAGGCGCAACACGCATTGTAGAGCGAGCTGAACTAGAAGAACCGGCGAAGCCACTTGAGAAACAACTGTGGGCTGGTGCTATCGATACGGTAGGTAGCAAAGTACTTGCAAAAGTATTGGCGCAAATTGATTACAACGGTGCGGTTGCAATGTGTGGTCTAGCAGGCGGTTTTGACTTACCAACCACGGTAATGCCATTCATTCTGCGTAACGTTCGCCTACAGGGTGTGGACTCGGTAATGTGCCCTCGTGAAAAACGTATTAAAGCGTGGGAACAACTAGCGGAATTGCTACCTGAGTCTTTCTACGCGCAAGCAACTAAAGAAGTGTCTTTAGATGGCGCAATTCAAGCTGCAGAAGACATCACTAACGGTCAAATCACTGGTCGCGTAGTCATTAAGCTATAGATTCTCAAACCTTAAGTTATCAAACCTTAAGTTATCAAACCTTAAGCAACAGCTTTAGGCTTGGATAACCCAAAATAACAAAGGACTGATAGTAATCAGCCCTTTTGTGTTTTTGTCATTAGGATCGAGTAAACCAAAGCTAAGTCCCAGTTAACCTAAGCCAACATCCGCAATACGCTTTTGAATCAATTCGCCACACTCCTCTTTAACCACTCTTCTTAACCATTGTTGCGAGGCGGAAGAATCGCAGCGCGAGTGCCAGATCAATGAGTAATCAAACGGCATAAACTCGAATGGCAGCGGTTTAACGACTAAGTCATAACGCTCAGCCACCAAGTAAGCTAAATCAGCAGGCACAGTGATCACCAACGGCATTCTATCGACAATCGCCAATGCAGCCTCAAGGTGATAAGCACGCAACACCATTTTACGTGGGTTTTGATTAGCTAAAGCGTTATCGAGTAAAGCTTTAACGCCATCACTGATCGCGATCATCGCGTGCGGAAGTGAGACATAATCTTCAAGGCTTAATGGTTGATCGGCCAATGGGTGATTTTGGGATAACAAGCAAGACACACCAACCGGCCCTAATACGTCTTTATGAAGTGGTGCGATGCTGCCACTCGGACGACAAATCGCCATATCAACGCGCTCAGTACTGAGTTGCTTAAACAAATGCTCATGCTGCAACGGCGCAAATTCCAACGAGATATTCGGCGCTTGTTCATAAATCTTAGGCAATGCATAAGGCAAGATGGTTTGCATCGCGTAGTCAGTGGTCGCAATTAAAAAACGCTCACTACAATAGTAAGGGTCAAAATCACTCGGGCTAAGCAGTTGACGGAAAGATTCTAACGGTTGATCAATACGCTGGCTGATCTCAAGTGCTTTCTTGGTAGGAATAAGATGCTGACCTTGGCGCGTAAATAGAGGATCATTAAGTAGCTCTCTAAGACGCCCTAATACACGACTGGTTGCAGATTGACTTAAATTGAGACGAAGCGCAGCCTGGCTAACACTGCCTTCTTCAATCAATACCTTTAAGGCGACCAATAAGTTCAGGTCTCTACGATAGATGTCTTCTAATTCCACGCCACTTACCTAGCTGTATACTATCACCATTGATCACTACGTTGTTTATAGCATGCTTTAGATAAAAAAAATCCCGCAATTACGCGGGGAAGCCCAAGAAAATTGGGGATAGTGTCGGAATGTTGTCGTATCGGAATTTACTTGTTGTATTAAGGTTAGTGCTCTTGCTCTTCGGCTATGCTTTGCCAACGGCGCATCTCGACCCAAATACCAATAATCGTTGCTACTATGCCAAAGATAGGCATCAGTGAAGTCTCTGTCGGTGAGCGTAGTACTAACGCACAAAAAGAAATAAAACAGAGAACCGAATAAATTGTTAATCTATCTAATCCTGTCAACATCGCCACTCCTTAGCTAGTTGCCTTTGTTTCAAGTTGTTATCAAATTGTTAATTAAGTTATAGGAAATAATTCCGTTTGCCAAGCACTTATTGCATATTTTTTCTGCAGACGTATTATTCACTCGTTAGATAGATATAGAGATACAAACCATGACATTCAAACCTGAACTGGCAACCCATACTTTAGAAGCTGAAGGCCTGCGTTGCCCGGAGCCAGTAATGATGGTCAGGAAGACAATTAGAAACATGCAGGATGGCGATGTATTACTGGTAAAAGCTGACGATCCTTCGACAACTCGAGATATTCCGAGCTTTTGTCGATTCATGGATCATCAGTTGGTAGGCCAAGCGACAGAAACTTTGCCTTACCAGTATTTGATCAGAAAGGGATTGGAGGCGTAACGCCCCACCGAGTATCAAGTATCAAAAAAGCCGCTCGTACCTTATGTTCTTAAACAGAACTCAGAGTACGAGCGGCTTTTTGTTTATTCGTTTCTAGACTTGTTTTGCAGATGCTCGAGCTGATGCTGAATTTCTCGGATATCTTTGCGCATCGGAATAATATGCGCAACCCGAATCCAAGCCTCTACCGCAAGCGCAGTCATGATGATGGCACCCGCGACCATTGGTAGCCACATGTCCGTCAACACCATGCCTAATAATGTAAGAGCAAGACCAAAAGTAAATAGATAACTTTGGCTTTGTGGAGTAATACCCATATAACGCGTCAACATAATCATGCCCTCGTGTTCTTAACTCACAATATTAAAATATCATGACAAGTATGACAGTTATATGTCCATTCGCTCGATAAACCCCACAATACTGTAAGAGTATGACCTACAACACATTACTCTACTGATTGAGTATAATAAGACTCAATACTACCTGTTAATAGAAAGCCGCAGCGATAGCTAAACCCACGAATAATAAGGCCGTGATCTTACGAATCAGGTCAAGCGGCATCTTATCTGCCGACAACTTACCGATGATAACCACTGGCACATTCGCCAATAACATACCGATCGTAGTACCTAGAATCACCCACATTAATACATCAGAGTATTGAGCCCCTAGAATGGAGGTCGCTATCTGGGTTTTATCACCAATCTCAGCAATGAAGAACGCGATGAAACTGGCGACAAACGGGCCTCGGTTTGAGATCTGCTCATCGTCATCCAACTTATCGGGAATCAGAATCCAGCCCGCCATAGCGATGAAACTGACCACCAGCACCCACTTTAAAACTTCAGGTGAAAGATAATCGGCGACTACAACCCCGAGCCATGCAGCAAGGGCATGATTGGCAATGGTGGCAAAGAAGATAGCCGCAATGATAGGTATCGGTTTTCGATATCGACTGGCTAATAAAAGGGATAGCAACTGGGTCTTATCACCGATCTCGGCTAAGGCGACAGTTGTAATTGAAATAGCTAAAACGCTCACGACATGCTCATTTGGGATGGAGATTATTATATTTAACCAAAGACAAACCTCGCGCCCCATCCCGGTTCACGATGCTTGTCTAAGGTCTTGCTAAGCGCCACCAAGGTGGTGGTTGCCTCGAACGCCATGATGATTTTGCATCAATTATGTTGACGGACGAACTCATTCAATAGGATATGAATAAGTAAGCTACTCCCCAAAGACCGCGAGATTTTAATCACCCACGCTTTCAAACACAAGTGTCAAACTTATCAAAATATCCACTTGTGCCGAAAAACAAACATTAAAGGCAAAAAAATCCACTAAACGACATTTTAGACCACTAATTAAACAAGATTACCCCTACTCGCTTTACCAATATCTCGGTATACTCAGAGGTTATTTTTATCATTCATTTAAAAGAATCGCGCGAACCTGACTATGCAAAAATACGATATCAAAACCTTCCAGGGAATGATCCTCGCGCTGCAGGATTACTGGGCACAAAACGGTTGTACCATTGTTCAACCACTAGATATGGAAGTAGGTGCTGGCACCTCTCACCCAATGACATGTCTACGTGCACTTGGCCCAGAGCCAATGTCTACGGCGTACGTTCAACCTTCTCGTCGTCCGACCGATGGTCGTTACGGTGAAAACCCGAACCGCCTGCAGCACTACTATCAATTCCAAGTAGCTCTAAAACCTTCTCCAGATAACATCCAGGAGTTGTACTTAGGCTCGCTTGAAGTTCTTGGTGTCGACCCACTTGTTCACGACATTCGCTTCGTTGAAGATAACTGGGAAAACCCAACACTAGGCGCATGGGGCCTTGGTTGGGAAGTATGGCTAAACGGCATGGAAGTAACTCAGTTTACTTACTTCCAACAGGTTGGCGGCCTTGAGTGTAAGCCTGTAACTGGCGAGATCACTTACGGTATCGAGCGTCTAGCAATGTACATCCAGGAAGTAGATTCTGTTTACGACCTTGTATGGAACGTAGCACCAGACGGTTCTAATGTGACTTACGGTGACATCTTCCACCAAAACGAAGTTGAGCAATCAACATACAACTTCGAGCACGCAGACGTAGATTTCCTATTCACTTTCTTCGACCAGTGCGAAAAAGAGTGTAAAGAGCTACTTGAGCTTGAGAAGCCACTGCCGCTTCCAGCTTACGAGCGCATTCTAAAAGCAGGTCACGCATTCAACATCCTTGATGCGCGCAAAGCTATCTCTGTAACAGAGCGTCAACGTTACATCCTTCGTATCCGCAACCTGACTAAAGCTGTTGCAGAAGCGTACTACGCGTCACGTGAAGCACTTGGCTTCCCAATGTGCCGATCTGTAGAAGAAAAGGAAGGTAAATAATCATGGCGAAGAATTTTCTAATTGAACTGGGTACGGAAGAGCTTCCACCAACGGCACTTCGTTCTCTAGCAGAAGCCTTTGCTTCTAACTTTGAAGCGGGTCTTAAAACGGCTGAGCTTTCTCACGAAGGCATCAAGTGGTACGCAGCACCTCGTCGTCTAGCTCTTAAAGTAACCGCACTGGCTGAAGGCCAAGCTGACAAAGTCGTTGAAAAGCGTGGTCCTGCTGTTTCTGTAGCATTCGATGCTGAAGGCAACGCGACTAAAGCAGCACAAGGTTGGGCTCGTGGTAACGGTATCACTGTTGAGCAAGCTGACCGTCTGAAAACAGACAAAGGCGAGTGGCTTCTTTTCAAACAAGAAGTAGCTGGCAAACCTGTTCAAGAATTGGTGATGGATATCGCTGCGAAAGCACTGGCTGGCCTACCAATCCCTAAAGCGATGCGCTGGGGTAACTCAGACATTCAATTTATCCGTCCAGTAAAAACACTGACAGTACTACTAGGTGATGAGCTTGTTGAAGGCGAAATCCTAGGTGTAGCATCTGCTCGTACTATCCGTGGCCACCGTTTCATGGGCGAACAAGAGTTTACAATCGATTCTGCTGACCAATACCCTGCGATCCTAGAAGAGCGCGGTAAAGTAATGGCAGATTACGAAGCACGTAAAGCGATCATCCTTGCTGATTCGCAAAAAGCGGCAGCAGCGGTTGGCGGTAAAGCTGACCTAGAAGATGACCTTGTTGAAGAAGTAACGTCTCTGGTTGAATGGCCAGTAGTACTTACAGCGAAGTTTGAAGAAGAATTCCTAAAAGTCCCTTCTGAAGCTTTGGTTTACACCATGAAAGGCGACCAGAAGTACTTCCCAGTGTATGACGCTGATAAGAACCTTCTGCCAAACTTCATCTTCGTTTCGAACATCGAGTCTAAAGAGCCTCGTCACGTAATCGAAGGTAACGAGAAGGTTGTACGTCCACGTCTAGCTGATGCTGAGTTCTTCTTCAACACAGACCGTAAGCGTCCGCTTATCGACCGTCTTGCTGAACTAGAGCAAGCTATCTTCCAGAAGCAACTGGGCACTATCAAAGACAAAACCGACCGCATCACAGAACTTGCTGGCTACATTGCTGAGAAAATCGATGCTGACGTTGAAAAGTCTAAGCGTGCTGGCCTACTGGCTAAGTGTGACCTAATGACATCAATGGTATTCGAATTTACGGATACTCAAGGTGTGATGGGGATGCACTACGCGACTCACGATGGTGAAGACGAGCAAGTAGCACTGGCACTTTACGAGCAGTACATGCCTCGTTTCGCGGGTGACACACTACCAAGCACTGGTATTTCTTCTGCAGTCGCAATGGCAGACAAGCTAGACACTATCGTAGGTATCTTCGGTATTGGCCAAGCACCAAAAGGTTCTGACCCATTCGCTCTACGTCGTGCATCACTAGGTGTGCTACGTATCATCGTTGAAAACGGCTACAACCTAGACCTAACCGATCTAATCGGTAAAGCGAAAGAGCTACTAGGCGACAAGCTAACTAACGACAACGTTGAAGCTGACGTTATCGACTTCATGCTAGGTCGTTTCCGCGCATGGTACCAAGATGCTGGTTTCAGCGTTGATATCATCCAAGCGGTACTAGCACGTCGTCCAACTAAACCTGCTGATTTTGACCAACGTGTTAAAGCGGTTTCTCACTTCCGTGAACTGGAAGCAGCAGAAGCACTAGCAGCAGCGAACAAGCGTGTAGGTAATATCCTTGCGAAATTCGATGGCGAGCTACCAGCAGAAATCGATCTAGCACTTCTTCAAGAAGACGCAGAGAAAGCACTGGCTGAAAACGTTGAAGTAATGACAGAAGCACTAGAACCAGCATTCGCGACAGGCAACTACCAAGAAGCCCTAAGCAAACTTGCTGACTTACGTGAACCCGTTGATGCATTCTTCGATAACGTAATGGTTATGGCTGATGATGAAGCGCTTAAGAAGAACCGTCTAACGCTACTGAACAACCTACGTAACCTGTTCCTACAGATTGCTGACATCTCTTTACTGCAAAAATAAGCACGAGTGAGACAGTTGCTCTTAGTCATACTCTGAGTAACTAACAGTAAATACCCAAAGGGAAGCGAAAGCTTCCCTTTTTGTTTTTGTGAACCAAGCATTTGTTTGTAGAGGTGTTATTGATTAACTGAATGAAACAGCACTCAGACTGTAGAGGGTATTGTTTGCTATAAATAACCTGTTTATTCAGGGGAAGGGAACAATGAAAAAGACAGTACTCGCGCTTTCAATACTCGCACTCAGCGCATGCAGCCAAACCAATGACAACAATCTACTGCTGACAATTGATAACGACACTGTCGTATTCGAATCATCCGGTAAAGGCACCGTGATTGCAGAACAGGAACTCGCTAAAGGTAGTTATACCTTCTCTATCAGCGACGCTCAAAGTACCTGTGGTACTAGCTTTGCTCTGGCTGAAGAGAGTCGCATCAAATTCAATAAACCCCTTCGCCTAGACGACTGCGCCGAAAAGTCCGAAATCGCTATTAAAGTCTTTCGCGCTAACACCTATCAATTTACGCTCAACCCACAGACCAATGAACTCACGGTTCAGATAAAGCCAAAGCAGCAACAAGTTCAAAGCTTTGCCTGCCCAATACCTAGTGACCAGCCAACCACCATCAACGTTGCTCAAACCTTTGATGATGGTACCTTGGTAAGAGACGCCCTTTCAGGCAAACAAATCACAGTAACTAATGGCAGCGTCACCATGCAGCCTGCAGAAAACAGCCAAGGTATTCTGCTACTAGAGAAAGTAGAACCAGAAACCAAAGCCGATTTTAGTTGGGATAACGCCACCGTTTACTTCGTAATGACTGACCGTTTCCACAATGGCAACCCTGACAACGACAACAGCTATGGTCGCAGCCAAGATGGACAAGACGAAATCGGCACCTTCCACGGTGGTGACCTAGCAGGCTTAACCGAAAAGCTCGACTACATTGAATCGCTCGGGGCCAATGCTATCTGGATTACCTCTCCACTAGAGCAAATCCACGGCTGGGTTGGCGGTGGTGATCGCGGTGACTTCAAACACTATGGCTATCACGGCTATTACCATCAAGACTGGACCAAGCTTGATGACAACATGGGTACCGAAGACGAGCTGAAAACCTTCATCGATACCGCGCACAGCAAAGGCATTCGTGTTGTTTGGGACGTGGTGATGAACCACACTGGCTACGCCACGCTTGCCGACATGCAAGAGTTTGATTTTGGTAAACTCAACCTGACCGATGAACAAGCTAAACAAACGCTTGGTGAAAACTGGACAGATTGGCAACCCGCTAAAGGTCAGAACTGGCACTACTTCAACAACTACATCTCATACAGCGATAAAGAAGCATGGGAAAAGTGGTGGGGCAAAGCTTGGCTGCGCAGTGATATCGGAGCCTATGACTCTCCAGGTTACAATAACCTCACCATGTCTTTGGCGCATTTACCCGATTTCAAAACAGAATCGACAGAGACCACTGGGCTACCTAACTTCTATCGCAACAAGTCCACCAGCGCCACGGATGAACTCCAAACCCCTCGTGAACATCTAATCACTTGGTTGTCTGACTGGGTACGTGAATATGGCGTTGATGGTTTTAGAGTCGATACCGCCAAGCACGTTGAGTTAGACGCGTGGGCAGAGCTTAAAGAGAGCACTAACCAAGCGCTTGCAGAATGGAAGCAAAGCAACCCAGACAAAGCCCTGGATGACCTACCTTTTTGGATGACAGGCGAAGTATGGGCACACAGCGTAGTCAAATCAGACTATTTTGCTAACGGCTTTGATTCGATCATCAACTTTGAATTCCAGAGTGATATCGCACCAAAGGCGCTCAAGTGCCTATCCGATCTTGATGCTGATTACCTTCGTTACGCAGAGAAGATCAACAACGACAGCGAATTCAACGTACTGAGTTACCTTTCGTCTCACGACACCTCGCTATTCTGGACACAACATGGCAGCGACTTTGCGAAACAGACCAAAGCTGCAAACGCGTTGATGCTGGCTCCCGGTGCGGTGCAGATCTATTACGGAGATGAAATCGCTCGTGATTTCGGCCCAACAGGCTCAGACCCAATGCAAGGTACTCGCTCTGACATGCCTTGGGATCAAATCACCGGCGAACGTGCAGAGTTGCTAGAACACTGGCAAGCGCTTGGCCAATTCCGCCAACGCCACCCAGCGGTAGCCCAAGGTAAGCACATCATCCGTAACAGCAAGGGCTACTATGCGTTCGAACGCCAATACCAAGATGACAAGGTATTAGTCGTTTATACTGGCTCAAAGTAAGCGCTGATTGAAATAACCCACAGGAATTAAAAGGAGAAGCTTAGGCTTCTCCTTTTTTTGATCACGAAACACTCGTTCAATAAGAAAGCAGACACTCATTAGTTAAACTTTATAGAAGTTTTTTTCGTGTTAGAGCATTTGGCGCTATGCGTCGCAAAAACATTGCGGTATGTTCAAGGAATACACTGTTGGTAGACATAAGGTCTGCCTTAATGACACATAACAAGCAATCACAATGAATTAGGTAAAATAAGTAATGCAGTTCTCTAAGTTTGGTGAAAAATTTAATCGATACTCTGGAATCACTCGTTTAATGGATGATTTGAATGATGGCCTGCGCACTCCTGGAGCAATCATGCTCGGTGGTGGCAACCCAGCCGCTATCCCAGCCATGCTCGATTACTTTAACCAAGCCAGTGCCGACATGCTCGCCAGTGGAGAACTCATCGCCGCCCTCGCCAACTACGATGGTCCGCAAGGCAAAGACAGCTTCATCAAATCGTTAGCTACAATGCTAAAAGATACTTACGGCTGGGACATCAGTGAGAAGAACATTAGCCTAACTAATGGTAGCCAAAGTGGCTTCTTCTACTTATTCAACTTGTTAGCAGGTCAGCAGCCAGATGGCTCACACAAGAAAATCTTGCTGCCAATCGCGCCTGAGTACATCGGTTACGGCGATGCTGGCATTGATGACGATATATTTATCTCATATCACCCAGAAATAGAGTTGCTTGAAAACAGACAGTTCAAATACCACGTTGATTTTGAGAAGCTCAAGGTTGATGACTCGGTTGCCGCTATCTGTGCTTCTCGCCCAACCAACCCAACCGGTAACGTGCTGACCGACGAAGAAGTCCGTAAACTGGATAAGCTAGCGCGTGAAAACAACATCCCGCTGCTGATCGATAATGCCTATGGCTTGCCGTTTCCAAACATCATCTTTGAAGATGTCGAACCGTTCTGGAATGAAAACACCATTCTGTGCATGAGCTTATCTAAGCTTGGTTTGCCTGGTGTGCGTTGCGGTATCGTGATTGCGAGCGAAGAAGTAACACAAGCTCTGACCAACATGAATGGCATTATCAGCCTAGCACCTAATAGTGTTGGCCCTGCGATTGCTAACCACATGATTGAAAAAGGCGATTTACTGCGCTTAAGTAGCGAGGTAATCAAACCTTTCTATAAAGATAAGTCTCTACGTGCAGTTGAGCTCTTACAAGAAGCGATCGATGACCCTCGCTTCCGTATCCACAAGCCTGAAGGCGCGATTTTCTTATGGCTATGGTTTGATGAGTTGCCAATTACCACCATGGAGCTGTACGACCGCCTCAAAGCTCGTGGCGTATTGATTGTTCCTGGTGAATACTTCTTTATCGGCCAAGAAGATGAGTGGGATCATGCCCACCAGTGCTTACGTATGAACTACGTGCAAGATGATGAAGCAATGCAGAAAGGCATTTCAATCATTGCAGAGGAAGTGAAAAAGGCTTACTCAGAACAGTAATCAAAGCTTTTAGGTTACTGTAGGCCACATACAAAAAAGAGCACCTCATAAGGTGCTCTTTCACTTTTACTTTCCGATATTTATTAGCTCAAATGAGCTAATAACGCTTAACCTTCTAGAAGACTATTACCATTAATAGCAATCTTACGCGGTTGCATCGCTTCTGGGATCTCGCGTTCTAGGTCGATGTGAAGGAGACCATTTTCCATGCTTGCGCCTACCACTTTTACATAGTCAGCCAGTTGGAATTTACGTTCGAAATCGCGCTCTGCAATACCTTGATATACGAAGGTTTTCTCTACTTCTTCTTTACGCTCACCTTTCACAATTAGCGTATTCTCTTTTTGAGTCAGATCTAATTGGTCATCTGCAAAGCCAGCGACTGCCATAGTAATACGGTAGTTATTCTCGTCTTTTTGCTCGATGTTATAAGGAGGGTAACCGCCAGAAGTATTTTTCGATGTGTTCGCTTCCATCATGTTGAATAGACGATCGAAGCCGATTGCGTTGCGGTAAAGTGGAGTAAAATCTACAGTTCTCATAATGCTATCCTTTTAGTAAGCAATAGTCTTAGCTGTGATTTTTACTAAGATCGAACTTGTGAGTGACCCAGTAAACAGCTAAGGGATTCAGTTTGCATTCCTCGGGTTTCGCCTCTTTTGGCGACAACGCTGGGACATGACAATGAATCAATTTTTAAATTGTGTGCTGCCAAAGTTATCCTCTATTGAGCGATACTCTAGCAACGGTTATGAAGGTTCTGTTTCTTCTCTTGTAGAGCAAGACAGTCATCCTCTTCACAACTAGATATGTGGATTGAGCAAAATAGTTTCAAGGGATTATTTTCAATTATTTTTTCAACTCAATATTTTTCAAGACCTTACCGACACATCGAGTAGGGTGAGGCGTTACCGCCTCATCCCTCTCACAGAACCGTACGTACGGACCTCGTATACGGCTCATGCACACTTCCATTCAGCATATTGGCTGAACACATACCCTGTCCTTATTGTCCCAAGATTTACCAATCCTTGGTCATTAAACCATTGATTTGGCATCGCATAGCTTGATAGTGGACTCGCTGCACTGACCCAACTTGTCATTGAGATATGCTGGAACGGCGGCTTATACCCTAACTGTTTTAACTTTCGATGTAAGCGTTGAGGCTTCTTCCAAAGTTTCAACTGGATACTACGCAGTCTTCTTCGTAGCCATCCTGCTAGTCTTGAGAACTCCCTGCTGCTATTGGTGATCCTGAAGTATTGGCTGAACCCTCTTAACACTGGGTTTAGATCTTTTATGACTTGCTCAAGTGGCTTACCGCACCCTCGCTTCGTCATTCGCTTTAACTTGCTTTTGAACACTTTCAGTTTTTTAGTTTGAATGCGGGTAAATTGACTCCCGATTTCTACACCTAAAAACTTCACGCCATCACTGCTGTGCGCTATATGTGATTTCGTCTGGTTCACTGTGAGTTTAAGCTCTCCTTCTAAGATCTTCGTCGCTTGTGCAAGGGCATTCTCTGCCCCTGCCTTGCTACGACAGAAGATGAGTATGTCATCCGCATAACGAACGATCCTATGGCCGCGCTTTCGCATTTCCTGATCGAACGCATCAAGGTAGATATTGGCTATCAAAGGACTGATAACACCACCTTGTGGACTTCCTAGCTCTGTCTCCTGCCAACTACCGTCTATCATCACCCCACTTTTTAGAAACTGTTTTATCAGCTCTAATACACTGCTATCTGTGACTCGTTTTCTGATGCTTTTGATAATCAACTCGTGGTCGAGTTTGTCAAAGCACTTCGACAAGTCCATATCTACAACGTGTTGTAACCCGTAACGCCGGATGAACATCGTGGATTTGTTGATTGCATCGTGACAGCTTCGATTCGGCCTATACCCAAAACTTGATGGGTGAAATTGCTCTTCGAAGATGGGGGTGAGGATATCGTTGAGCGCTTGTTGGACAACTCTATCCCTAACTGTTGGGATCCCGAGCAATCGCACCCCTCCGTCTTCTTTGGGTATCTCTACCCGTTTGACTGGCTGAGGTTTGTATTGCTTGGTTTTAAGTTCAGAGAGGAGTTGATCGAGGTTATCACTCAGATTTTCGGCGTAGTTGCTCAGGCTCTGCTCATCTATTCCAGCCGCGCCTTTCGCTTTCTTTACCTTTTTAAACCCTTTATACAGCCTCTCTTTGTTGAGTAGATGACCATATAAGCTGTAATAAACTCGCACTTTCTCTCCTTGGATTGTGTGCTGTGTGGGGACAGGTGTTTCATCTTCAGCGTGGGTGTTATTTCTCTCTGCTGTTCAGCCTTCTAGCTCAGTGGCAATTTACTGAAGTGAGTCAGAGTTACTCCCCTATACGGTTTCTTAGCGCAGTATCTTGCTTCCACAATCAACCAAACTAGGAATACCCCGATAGCGATTCGGTTTGGGTATCACTGAAAAAAAAAACATCTGTTCATCACAGACTTAAAGTGTACTTCCTCCCTTCGCAACACTGAGTGCTTTTGGCATTTCAGTGCTCCATCAGACTTGATGCTGCTGGTCAGCTAAGTTTTCTCCTCCACACCATTACTGGGCTTCTCTGGCTTAGCCTTACTCACTACTACGGATTCATCTGCCACCTCGCACCAACACACCTCTTAGCTTTCGCTTCGAGTTTGTGCTTCCAGACTGTCTGGATGTGGTGTCAGGCTTCCCCAGTTACTGCACTGGCTCCCTGTTAACAATGCCACCCTCAAGCACAGCATAGGTCTGACTGAGTATAGGGCTTCGCGCTATTTCGGACGCTTACCCACCTATACTGCCGAAGCAGGTTTACTTGCGTTGTGTACTGCTAACTTCCTATCGCTTCCTTCAGACCCTGCCGTTAGCCAACAACGCCCTTGCGATTCGGATTATCTTCCCCTCAGTCGGGGTGATTCAGGTTTCTTTCAACCTGACGGGTTTGCCAGCTTCGCTGGGCAAACATCGAGTAGGGTGAGGCGTTACCGCCTCATCCCTCTCACAGAACCGTACGTACGGACCTCGTATACGGCTCATGCACACTTCCATTCAGCATATTGGCTGAACACATACCCTGTCCTTATTGTCCCAAGATTTACCAATCCTTGGTCATTAAACCATTGATTTGGCATCGCATAGCTTGATAGTGGACTCGCTGCACTGACCCAACTTGTCATTGAGATATGCTGGAACGGCGGCTTATACCCTAACTGTTTTAACTTTCGATGTAAGCGTTGAGGCTTCTTCCAAAGTTTCAACTGGATACTACGCAGTCTTCTTCGTAGCCATCCTGCTAGTCTTGAGAACTCCCTGCTGCTATTGGTGATCCTGAAGTATTGGCTGAACCCTCTTAACACTGGGTTTAGATCTTTTATGACTTGCTCAAGTGGCTTACCGCACCCTCGCTTCGTCATTCGCTTTAACTTGCTTTTGAACACTTTCAGTTTTTTAGTTTGAATGCGGGTAAATTGACTCCCGATTTCTACACCTAAAAACTTCACGCCATCACTGCTGTGCGCTATATGTGATTTCGTCTGGTTCACTGTGAGTTTAAGCTCTCCTTCTAAGATCTTCGTCGCTTGTGCAAGGGCATTCTCTGCCCCTGCCTTGCTACGACAGAAGATGAGTATGTCATCCGCATAACGAACGATCCTATGGCCGCGCTTTCGCATTTCCTGATCGAACGCATCAAGGTAGATATTGGCTATCAAAGGACTGATAACACCACCTTGTGGACTTCCTAGCTCTGTCTCCTGCCAACTACCGTCTATCATCACCCCACTTTTTAGAAACTGTTTTATCAGCTCTAATACACTGCTATCTGTGACTCGTTTTCTGATGCTTTTGATAATCAACTCGTGGTCGAGTTTGTCAAAGCACTTCGACAAGTCCATATCTACAACGTGTTGTAACCCGTAACGCCGGATGAACATCGTGGATTTGTTGATTGCATCGTGACAGCTTCGATTCGGCCTATACCCAAAACTTGATGGGTGAAATTGCTCTTCGAAGATGGGGGTGAGGATATCGTTGAGCGCTTGTTGGACAACTCTATCCCTAACTGTTGGGATCCCGAGCAATCGCACCCCTCCGTCTTCTTTGGGTATCTCTACCCGTTTGACTGGCTGAGGTTTGTATTGCTTGGTTTTAAGTTCAGAGAGGAGTTGATCGAGGTTATCACTCAGATTTTCGGCGTAGTTGCTCAGGCTCTGCTCATCTATTCCAGCCGCGCCTTTCGCTTTCTTTACCTTTTTAAACCCTTTATACAGCCTCTCTTTGTTGAGTAGATGACCATATAAGCTGTAATAAACTCGCACTTTCTCTCCTTGGATTGTGTGCTGTGTGGGGACAGGTGTTTCATCTTCAGCGTGGGTGTTATTTCTCTCTGCTGTTCAGCCTTCTAGCTCAGTGGCAATTTACTGAAGTGAGTCAGAGTTACTCCCCTATACGGTTTCTTAGCGCAGTATCTTGCTTCCACAATCAACCAAACTAGGAATACCCCGATAGCGATTCGGTTTGGGTATCACTGAAAAAAAAAACATCTGTTCATCACAGACTTAAAGTGTACTTCCTCCCTTCGCAACACTGAGTGCTTTTGGCATTTCAGTGCTCCATCAGACTTGATGCTGCTGGTCAGCTAAGTTTTCTCCTCCACACCATTACTGGGCTTCTCTGGCTTAGCCTTACTCACTACTACGGATTCATCTGCCACCTCGCACCAACACACCTCTTAGCTTTCGCTTCGAGTTTGTGCTTCCAGACTGTCTGGATGTGGTGTCAGGCTTCCCCAGTTACTGCACTGGCTCCCTGTTAACAATGCCACCCTCAAGCACAGCATAGGTCTGACTGAGTATAGGGCTTCGCGCTATTTCGGACGCTTACCCACCTATACTGCCGAAGCAGGTTTACTTGCGTTGTGTACTGCTAACTTCCTATCGCTTCCTTCAGACCCTGCCGTTAGCCAACAACGCCCTTGCGATTCGGATTATCTTCCCCTCAGTCGGGGTGATTCAGGTTTCTTTCAACCTGACGGGTTTGCCAGCTTCGCTGGGCAAACAAAAAAGCACCGCCAATAGGCAGTGCTTTCATAATTTTATGAACTTAATCAATACAACGAAGACATCAATTTAATTGCTTCGAGGATAAGTTAGTTCGCATTAGTTCAAGCAAGGCGCACGCAGCATACAAGTGTATGTGAGTACGCCGAACGCAGAAATCATGCGAAATAACGACGCATCGCAGTAATTAAACGTCTAAGTTTGCTACTTTCAATGCATTCTCTTCGATGAAGTTACGACGAGGCTCTACTTGGTCGCCCATCAACGTTGTAAACAACAGATCTGCACCAACGGCATCGTCAATGGTTACTTGCATCATACGGCGAGTTTCAGGATCCATTGTCGTTTCCCAAAGCTGGTCAGGGTTCATCTCACCTAGACCTTTGTATCGTTGCAAGCTTAAGCCACGACGAGACTCTTTCACCAACCAGTTCAGAGCTTCAACAAAGCTAGAAACCGCTTGAGTACGCTCACCACGCTTGATGTAAGCGCCTTCTTCAATCAAGCCATCAAGGGCTTCAGATAGATCAGCCAGCTTCGCGAACTCTTTCGAGTTAATCAGATCAATGCTTAGTAGGTGTTCATGAGTTACACCATGAGTACGAACCACGATCTTAGGTACGCTCAAACCTAGCTCTTCATGTTTTTCAACTTCAAGGCTGTATTGGCTAGCACCGACTTCTTTCGCGTTTAGCTGTTCTACAAGCTGCTTACCCCAAGCTTCAACTGCCACGTCATCATGACACTGCTCAGCCGTTAGACGAGGAACGTAAATCAGTTCGTGAACCAATGCGCGTGGGTAACGGCGGCTCATGCGGTCAACAAGCTTAATACCTGCATTGTATTGCTGAACAAGCTTCTCTAGGCCTTCACCTGCGAACGCTGGCGCTTCAGGGTTTACGTGCAGTTCTGCATTGTCTAAAGCCAAAGATACTTGATACTGGTTCATCGCATCTTCATCTTTAATGTATTGCTCTTGCTTACCTTTCTTCACTTTGTAAAGTGGCGGTTGAGCAATGTAAATGTAACCACGTTCAATCAGCTCAGGCATTTGACGGTAGAAGAACGTCAGTAGCAGTGTACGGATGTGAGAACCATCGACATCGGCATCGGTCATGATAATGATGTTATGGTAACGCAGTTTGTCTGGGTTGTATTCGTCACGGCCAATACCACAACCAAGTGCAGTGATTAACGTTGCGACTTCTTGAGAAGACAGCATTTTATCGAAACGTGCTTTCTCTACGTTAAGGATTTTACCTTTAAGCGGTAGGATTGCTTGGTTCTTACGGTTACGCCCCTGCTTAGCTGATCCGCCAGCAGAGTCTCCTTCCACAATATACAGTTCAGACAGTGCAGGATCTTTTTCCTGACAGTCAGCGAGTTTACCTGGAAGGCCTGCTAAATCTAATGCGCCTTTACGACGTGTCATCTCACGCGCTTTACGCGCTGCATCACGAGCTCGTGCTGCATCGATAATTTTCGAACAAACGATTTTCGCTTCACCTGGATTCTCAATGAGGAACTCAGACAATTTCTCACCCATAGTAGACTCTACGGCAGACTTCACTTCTGAAGAAACCAGCTTGTCTTTAGTTTGGCTTGAGAACTTAGGATCTGGCACTTTCACCGAAACAATCGCCGTCAAACCTTCACGAGCATCATCACCTGATGTTGAAGTCTTCGCTTTCTTCGAGAAGCCTTCTTTGTCCATGAAGCTATTCAATGTACGAGTTAGTGCAGCACGGAAACCTGCTAAGTGAGCACCACCATCGCGTTGAGGGATGTTGTTGGTGAAACAGTAGATGTTTTCTTGGTAGCCATCATTCCACTGCATCGCAACTTCAACGGTAATACCGTCTTCACGCTCAGAGTTAAAGTGGAAGATTTTTTGGATGATTGGCGTTTTGTTAGTATTAAGGTGCTCAACAAACGCTTGGATACCGCCTTCGTATTCGAAGTGATCCATTTTGTCTTCTTCGCGCTCGTCAATCAGCTTAATTGACACACCTGAGTTCAAGAATGATAGCTCACGTAGACGCTTAGCTAAAATATCATAATGGAACTCGATGTTAGTGAAGGTTTCTTCACTCGGCCAGAAACGAATCTCTGTACCGGTTTTATCCGTGTCACCGATAACAGCTAGTGGCGCTTGAGGCTCACCGTGGCTGTAGGTTTGAGTGTGGATTTTGCCACCACGGTGGATAGTAAGAGTAACTTGCTTAGAAAGTGCGTTAACTACTGAAACACCAACACCATGCAGACCACCAGATACCTTGTACGAGTTATCATCGAACTTACCACCAGCGTGAAGAACCGTCATGATTACTTCTGCTGCTGATACGTTTTCTTCTGGGTGCAATTCTGTTGGGATACCACGGCCGTCATCGCTTACAGACACAGAACTATCTTCATGGATAGTTACAATAATGTCATTACAGTGACCAGCTAGCGCTTCATCAATAGAGTTATCTACCACCTCAAAAACCATGTGGTGCAGACCGGTACCATCATCCGTGTCGCCAATGTACATTCCAGGACGCTTACGTACCGCATCCAGACCCTTCAGTACTTTAATACTCGATGAATCGTAATTATCTGACATAGTTACTCTCTGACTAATTATCCTTGCTCTATTTTGCCATGTTCCACATGAAACATCCTGCCATTTTCGTCATGCATATCAGCAATCTGATCAGCGGTAATAGAGCTTACAAAAACTTGAGCCTTAGTCGCCTTTAAACACTCAGCAAGACGTGCTCGGCGTTGGCTATCTAATTCGGAAGCGAAGTCATCTATTAAATAGATGCACTGCTTACCTGTCATTTGGGTGAGGTGCTGCCCTTGTGCTACGCGCAACGCGCACACCATCAACTTCAATTGACCTCGTGACAAGACATCTTCCACTGGAGTGCCGTTCACTTTTATCTTTAGATCCGCTTTGTTTGGCCCACTAAATGTGTAACCAAGCTGCTGATCCCTTTCAAAATTCTTTTCTAATATCTCAGCGTATGGGGTGTCTTTATCCCAACCACGATAGTAGTTAATCTTTATCTCAAACTCAGGAAGGAAGGTCGCACAGATTTCCTCTGCCACTTCTTTTAACTGCTCAACGTAGGTAGCGCGCCATTGGCTGATGCTTTCTGCTAAACGGGCTAATTCTTGATCCCAATAGCTTAGCTCTCGATAATTCGTTGCCGTTTTCAATAATGCATTACGCTGTTTATTGAGTCGCTTGACCCTGCCCCATGCATCATAAAAACCAGACTCACTATGGAAGACTCCCCAATCAATGAATGCCCGGCGATGTTTAGGTCCATCCGTCAGTAAATCAAACCCTTCAGGATGAATCAACTGCAATGGTAATACTTGAGCTAGCTGAGCTAATTTTTGCCCAGTTTGACCGCTTATTTTAACCTCTGTCGTGCCATCGCGCTGCTTATTAATGCCAATTGGCAGCTCAAATTGATCCGAGGTCATAAAACGGCCATGAACAAACAGTTCGCTACACTCATTTTGAATGATACGACCGGTTAATGAGCTTTTGAATGAGCGACCATGTCCGAGCAGATACACCGCTTCCAGGACACTGGTTTTGCCGCTACCGTTAGCCCCTATAAGAAAGTTAAAGCCTGATGACGGTTGAATGTCACAGGCTTCTATATTTCTAAATTGCTTAACGATTAAGCGCGATAAAGGCATAACGTCTTCATATTAATCTTCAATCACGACTCGGTAGGTCAACATATTGCAGCTTATAAACGAATTGGCATAACAACGTACATCGCGCTGTCATCTTGTGCATTTTCAATCAAGGCACTCGCATTAGCGTCTGACATTGAGATACGAACTTGTTCACAACGCAGTGTGTTCAGAACATCCAATACGTAGCTTACGTTAAAGCCAATCTCTAGCGCGTCACCGTCGAAGTTAACATCTAGCACTTCTTCTGCTTCTTCTTGTTCTGGGTTGTTCGCTGTAATACGCATCTCGCTATCCACAAGATTAACTCGAACACCACGGAATTTTTCATTCGACAGAATCGCTGCACGAGAAAATGCGGAGCGTAATTCATCACAACCGGCTTCAAGTGTCTTGGTAGTATTTTGCGGCATTACGCGGCGATAATCAGGGAAACGACCATCAACGAGCTTAGAAGTAAAGACATAGTTGTTCACTTCAGCACGCACATTAGAGTTGCCAATTTGCAGCGTTACAGGCTGTTCAGGCGCATCCAATAACTTCACTAGCTCTTGAACACCTTTACGGGGAACAATGATTTGCTTCTGGGCAAAGTCAGCACCCAATTGCGCTTGAGATACTGCCATACGGTGACCATCAGTCGCTACGCTGCGTAAGATAGAACCTTCAATCTCAAACAACATGCCGTTGAGGTAGTAACGAACATCCTGGTTCGCCATTGAGAATTGGGTTTTCTCGATAAGACCGCGTAGCTCAGCCTGTGTCACAGACACTTCAACTTCACTGCTCCAGTCTTCAATGTTTGGAAAATCTGCCGCTGGTAATGTTGCCAATGAGAAACGGCTACGACCAGAGCGAACCTGAATACGGTCACCATCCAATACCACAGTGATCACTGAGCTGTCTGGTAAACCACGGCAAATATCTAGGAACTTACGTGAAGGCACAGTAATGCTGCCCGCTTCGAAATCACCTTCAAGCGTTACACGGCTGATCAATTCAACTTCTAGATCCGTCGCTGTCATCGACAACACGTTATCTTCTACTTTAATTAGTAGGTTTCCTAGAATTGGAAGCGTTGGCCTGCCACCGAGTGCGCCAGATACTTGTTGTAATGGCTTAATCAGGTGACTACGTTCAATGGTAAATTTCATATCTTGCTCTTACGGTCTAAATGGCACTGCGTAATAGTACGTGGCCAAGATTCTGCTTATTAAGGTTAAGAATACTGTGTATTAAGAAGAAAGGGTACGAATCAAGTTCGAATAATCTTCTTTAATGTCGTGGCTCTCTTCACGCAGCTGAGCAATTTTACGACAAGCATGCAGTACAGTCGTGTGGTCACGGCCACCGAATGCATCGCCAATCTCAGGCAAGCTGTGGTTTGTTAGCTCTTTAGCCAGAGCCATCGCCAATTGACGTGGACGAGCAACAGAACGAGAGCGACGTTTCGACAAGAGATCGGCTACTTTGATTTTGTAGTACTCGGCTACTGTCTTCTGAATATTATCAATGGTGACCAATTTCTCTTGCAGTGCAAGTAGGTCACGCAGTGCTTCACGTACGAAATCGATCGTAATCGGGCGACCAGTGAAGTTCGCATTCGCGATAACACGGTTCAATGCGCCTTCCAGTTCACGAACGTTAGAACGTAGACGCTTAGCAATAAAGAAAGCCACTTCATCCGCAAGGTGGATTTGGTGGTCTTCTGCTTTCTTCATCAAGATAGCAACCCGCGTTTCAAGCTCTGGTGGCTCAATCGCAACCGTCAAACCCCAACCGAAGCGAGATTTAAGGCGATCCTCTACCCCGTTGATCTCTTTAGGATAACGGTCAGAAGTTAGGATGATCTGTTGGTTGCCTTCAAGCAGTGCGTTAAAGGTATGGAAGAACTCTTCTTGAGAGCGCTCTTTATTAGCGAAGAATTGGATATCATCGATAAGCAAAGCATCAACACTACGGTAGTAACGTTTAAATTCTTCGATCGCATTGTTTTGGAGCGCTTTCACCATGTCTTGAACAAAGCGCTCGGAGTGCATGTAAACCACTTTAGCATTCGGTTTATTATCGACAATGGCATTACCCACCGCATGCAACAAGTGCGTTTTACCTAAACCAGTACCACCATACAAAAACAACGGGTTATAAGCTGTTCCTGGGTTATCAGAAACCTGACGTGCCGCAGCCAAACCCAGTTGGTTCGACTTACCTTCAACAAAGTTATTAAACTTATGCTTTGGGTTCACGTTTGAACGGTGGTTAAGGTCAACCGCCACAGGCTCTTCATCGCGCCAGATATTGTGAACAGGCTTACGAGCTTGTAACTGCGCAGGTGCGGATGACTCAGCGGCCACATCGGCTGCCGTACGTGTACGCGCCGGTGCTGGTGTCGCAGGTTTAGGAGCAATCACGCGCTTGCTTCCCACTTCAAAATGCAGATGTGGGATATCGTTACCACAATATTCTTGCAGTAAACGGTTAATGCTATTTAGATACTTATCGCGAACCCAATCGAGTACGAAACGGTTCGGTGCAAATAGAGTTAGAGTATTGTCATTGAGTTCCGCTTGTAACGGACGAACCCACATACTGAATTCTGTAGCTGGTAACTCTTCTTGAAGCTGTTGCAAACACTGCAACCAAAGCGAAGATGACAC